>CAXULL010000052.1:0-5955 GCA_964251895.1 uncultured Friedmanniella sp. | reverse complement strand
GCGTGGTCGCCGGCTTCTCGGTCCAGATCCGCAGCAGCTCGACGTTCAGCCGCTGGCGCGTCATGTCGTCCAGCGCGCCGAACGGCTCGTCCAGCAGCATCACCGACGGCTTGACCACCAGGCACCGCGCGATCGCGACGCGCTGGCGCATGCCGCCGGACAGCTGCGCCGGCTTGGCCTTCTCGAAGCCCTGCAGCCCCACCAGGGCGATCAGGTCCTCGATCAGACCGGGCTCCGGCCGGATGCCGGCCACCTCGAGCGGCACCCGGATGTTGCTCTCCACCGTCCGCCAGGGCAGCAGCGCGGCGTCCTGGAAGGCGATGCCGAGGTGGTGCTCGCGCTGGGTCTCGCCGGTGGACATGCCGTTGATCAGCGCCGTGCCCGCGGTCGGCTCCTCCAGCCCGGCCAGGATGCGCAGGACCGTCGACTTGCCGCAGCCCGACGGTCCGAGCAGCGACAGGAACGTCCCCTGCGCGGTCCCGAGGTCGGTCGGCGCCAGCGCCTGCACCTGGTTGCGCCCGAGCGTGAACGTCTTGCTCAGACCCTGCAGGTTGAGCCCGGTCGCCGCCTGCGGGGCCCCGGCCGGGTCACGGGTGGCGAGCAGGCGTGCGGCAGGGGCGGAGGAGGGTGGGAGCACCCCGACATCCTGCGCCTGGACCGGCGAGGTCACGGCTCAGCCCTTGACGATCAGGCTCGGGTCGGCGGCGTAGATCTCGGACAGCAGGCTCATGTCGAAGAGGTCCGCCGCCGTGATCTGCGTGCCCAGCGCCCCGATGGCCGCGACGATCTTGGCCTGGAAGTCGTCGGTCAGGGTGAAGAGCCCGTTGGCCTTCGTGTCGTCGCTGACGATCAGCTTGAGCTGCGCCTCGAGCTGCTCGGTCTGGCCCTTGACGTCCAGGCCGAGCCCCTTGCCGTACGTGTCGGCGGCGAGCGCGGCACCCGCGGCCGGGTCGGCCACGGCGTCGTTCCAGCCCTTGATCTCCGCGGTGAGGAAGGCCTTGAGCTTGTCCCGGTCGCTCTCGAGCGTCTCCGTCGTGACGACGAAGGTCTCCGAGGCCA
Source organism: uncultured Friedmanniella sp. (assembly GCA_964251895.1). Lineage (GTDB taxonomy): Bacteria > Actinomycetota > Actinomycetes > Propionibacteriales > Propionibacteriaceae > Microlunatus. The sequence goes on along the minus strand of CAXULL010000052.1, from coordinate 4,896 downwards.
GCGGCAGGCCGTTGTCGGCGAAGGAGAGCGTGACCGGGGTGAAGCCCTTGGACGCCACGATGAAGGGTTCGTTGGTGAGGTAGGCCATGAAGCCGTCGATCTTCTTCTCGGTCAGCGGCGTCGGCTCGTACTGCACGACCGTCGTCTTGATCGTCGCCGGGTCGATGTTGTTGGCCTTGAGCAGGCCCTCGAAGATCGACTGGTTGGTGCCGGCCTGGATGCCGATCGTCTTGCCCGCGAGGTCGGCGAGCGTACGGATCGGCTTGCCCTCCTCGAGCGAGAGGATGCAGAACGGGTTCTTCTGGAACGTCGCGCCGATGATCTTCAGCGGCGCGCCCTGCTCGGCGACCAGCCGGGCCGTCGCGTCGGGCGCCGAGAGGCCCACGTCGATCGTGCCGGCGACGACGAGCGCGTCGGCGCTGTCGACCGGTCCGGTGACGAGGTCCACGCTCTCGAAGCCCGCGTCCTTGTAGTAGCCCTTCGAGTCGGCGAAGAACTCGCCGGCGAACTCGATGTTCTTGATCCAGGAGAGCTGGAGCGAGAGCTTGCCGTACGTGCCGGGCGCCACCGAGCTCGGACCGGCCGCGGCCGCGCTGCTGCTGGTCGCACCGCCCGGGGCCGCGCTGCTGCCGCACGCCGCCAGAGCGCCGAGGCTCAGCGCGCCGAGGCCGCTGGCGGCCAGGAAGCTCCGGCGGGTGGACTTCGAGGTGAACGCGGACACGGGGCCTCCAGGGCAGGACGTCATCAGGCGGGCGCGCCATCGACGGACGCGGCCATACCGTCTCAAGACGTCTTGGCGGCGTGGTGTCGGTGGTGTGACGGAGATGTTTCTGCGGCGACCGTTCCACCGAGGTCGGGGTCGCCGAAAGACGCTCCGACGAGCCGGGCGCGCCCTAGAGTGGCGCCCGCGACGTCGGCAGCCGACGCCGGAGAACGCGCGAGAAGGCACGAGGGGCATGACTCAACCACCGCAGGGCGGGCAGCCGCCGCAGGGGCCGGGCGACGCGGGCCGTCCCGGTGGGGCGTCCCCGCAGGGACCGGGTCAGCAGGGACCGAGCCAGCAGGGCTATCCCTCACAGCCGGGTCCGTCCGGGCAGCCCCCCTTCCCGCCGCAGGGCTACCCGCCCGCCGGCGCTCGACCGCCTCAGGGCTACCCGCCCCAGGGCAACCCGCAGCAGGGGTATCCGCCGCAGGGCAACCCGCAGCAGGGGTATCCGCCGCAGCAGCCGTACCCCGGCGCCCCCGGCCCGCAGGGCGCCGGCTACGGCGTCCCCCCGGGTGGTCCGCAGCCCTACCCGTACGGCCCGTACGGTCCGGTCCCCGGCCAGACCGGGCAGCAGCCCAAGAAGAAGCGCACCGGCCTGTTCGTCCTGATCGGCGTGGGCGCGCTCGCGCTGATCCTCGCGGTGGTCGCCGTGGGGGTGAACCTCGCCGGTCGCAGCGACAGCGCCGGCGGCGGGTCGGGCGGCGGCACGGGCGGCGGTGGCGCGTCGAGCGCGCCGGCCGCGGCCACCGCCTCCGACGCGGTCCAGGGCTATCTCCAGGCCGTGGCCAAGGGGGACGCCCAGGCCGCCGTGGCGTACGCCGTCGACCCCACGTCGGTGAAGACCACCTACATGACCCCCGCGGTCCTCGCCGCCTCGGCCAAGCTGGCTCCCCTCACCGACATCCAGGTCGGGACCTCCGACCCCGACGCGACGACCGTCCCGGTGACCTACCGGCTGGGATCGACCCGGGTCGACACGTCGTACGACGTGCTCAAGGCGAGCGACGGCACCTGGAAGCTCATCCAGGTCGCCAGCATCCTGGACCTCAGCGCGGTGCAGGACGACGCGGTCCCGATGCTGGTCAACGGGCTGCGGGTCAAGCCGGGACCGTTCAGCGTGCTGCCGGGGACGTACCGCATCACGACGGGCCAGCGGAACTTCGACTACGGCACCGACCCGACCCTCGTCGTGCGCTACCCGTCGGACTTCCCCGACAGCACCCGGGTCGCGCCGCGGGTGAGCAGCGCGGGGCAGAAGAGCGCCCTGGCCGCCGTCAAGAAGAGCTGGTCGAGCTGCCTGGACAAGCACGCGCAGACGCCGAAGGGCTGTCCCAACTAGTTCCGCTACAAGGACTTCAACTTCCGTGACAGCTCGGTGCGCTGGTCGCGCAAGGGCTCGGACCCGTTCAAGAAGATCAAGCCCTCCTACGTCGACGCGACGACGGTGCAGTACCTGGTCAAGCGCGACCTCGCGCTGAAGGGCACCTGCACGGCCAGCGGCCGGACGGGCACCTGCACCGGCACCCTCAAGGGCGGCAAGGTCCAGGTGGAGGCACGCCTCTCGGGCAGCAAGATCACGGTGGACTGGCTGGTCTGAGCACGGTCGGACGGCCGCTCTCCGCCCGCGGCGGTCCGCCCGGCTCGGCACAGCGTCGTGTCAGGGCCGCTCGGTAGCATCGGCCGGGTGACGCAGACCACCGACGAGACCGTTCCCGCCTTCGACTTCTCCGACTTCGACGACTCGGTCCGGGTGCAGGACGACCTCTACTCCCACGTGAACGGCGCGTGGGCCGCGCGCACGGAGATCCCCGAGGACAAGCCGATGGTCGGCGCGTTCATCGAGCTCCGCGACGCCGCCGAGGCAGCGGTCCGCGACATCATCACCACCCTCGAGCCCGGCGCGCCCGGGAGCGAGTCGCAGAAGATCGCCGACCTGTACGCGAGCTTCATGGACGCCGAGGCGGTCGAGGCGGCCGGGGCCACCCCGCTGGCCGAGCCGCTGGCGGCGATCGCGGCCGTGTCCAGCGTCGACGAGCTCGTCGGCCTGGTGGGGCTGCACACCCGCCAGGGCGTCCGTGGGCTGTTCGACATCGAGGCCGAGTCCGACCCCGGCAACCCGGACCGCTACGTGATGTTCGTCGGCCAGGGCGGCCTCGGGCTGCCCGACGAGGAGTACTACCGGCTCCCCGCGTACGCCGACATCCGCGCGGCCTACCGGACGCACGTCGCCGGGTCGCTCGCGCTCGCGGGGTTCGCCGACGCCGAGTCGCAGGCCGACGCCGTCCTCGAGCTCGAGACGGCGGTCGCGGCCTGTCACTGGGACAAGGTGCGGACCCGCGACCTGCGCGAGATGTACAACCTGATGCCGCTGGCCGACTTCGAGGCGTCCGCCCCCGCCCTGCCGTTCTCGACCTGGCTGGCGGGGCTGGGGATGTCCGAGGACGCCGTCGGTGAGCTGGTCGTGACGCAGCCGTCCTTCTTCTCCGACGTGGCGGCCCTGCTGACCGACGAGCGGCTGCCGGCCTGGCGCTCGTGGGCGGCGTGGAGCCTGGTCTCCTCGCGCTCGCCGTACTTGTCGTCGGCGTTCGTCCAGGAGCGGTTCGGCTTCTACGGCACGGTCCTGTCGGGCACGCCTGTGCTCAAGGAGCGGTGGAAGCGCGGTGTCGACCTGGTCGAGGGCGCGCTCGGCGAGGCCGTCGGGCAGGTCTACGTGGAGCGGCACTTCTCGTCGGTGGCCAAGGAGCGGATGGACGTCCTGGTCGCCAACCTGATCGAGGCCTACCGCCGTTCCATCTCGGGTCTTGACTGGATGACCGACGAGACCAAGGCCCGCGCCCTCGACAAGCTGGGGAAGTTCCGGACCAAGATCGGGTTCCCGACCCAGTGGCGCGACTACGGCTCGCTGGAGATCGTGCCCGGGGACCTGCTGGGCAACGTGGTGCGGGCGACCGAGTTCGAGCTGCAGCGCAGCATCGCCAAGATCGGCGCGCCGATCGACCGCGAAGAGTGGTTGATGACCCCGCAGACGGTGAACGCCTACTACCACCCGCTGCGCAACGAGATCGTCTTCCCGGCCGCGATCCTGCAGCCGCCCTTCTTCAACGAGCACGCCGACGACGCCGTCAACTACGGGGGCATCGGGGCGGTGATCGGGCACGAGATCGGGCACGGCTTCGACGACCAGGGCTCGACCTGCGACGGGGACGGCCGGCTGGAGAACTGGTGGACCGACGCCGACCGCGCCGCGTTCGAGGAGCGCACCACGGTGCTCATCACCCAGTACGACGCCCTGTCGCCCGCGCAGACGCCCGGCATGCACGTGAACGGCGCCCTGACGATCGGGGAGAACATCGGCGACCTCGGCGGGCTCTCGATCGCGTTTCTGGCCCACCAGATCGCTCAGGGGGACGAGGACCAGGCGGAGATCGACGGCCTCAGTGCCGAGCAGCGCCTCTTCCTCTCCTGGGCCGCGGTCTGGCAGAGCAAGGGTCGTGACGAGCTCGTCCGCCAGCGCCTCGCGACCGACCCGCACTCGCCCGCCGAGTTCCGGTGCAACCAGATCGTGCGCAACCTCGACGCGTTCTACGCGGCGTTCGACGTGACCGAGGACGACCGGCTCTGGCTGGACGACACGCAGCGGGTCCGCATCTGGTGACGGTCCCGGTCGGACCGGTCCCGCCCTGGCACTGGGAGGTGATCGGGATCGCCGAGCTCGGCGCCCGGGTCCGCCGTGCCGGCGGAGGACGGCGACCAGCCGTCGTCGCGGTGGACGGGCACAGCTCGAGCGGTAAGTCGACCGTCGCGCCCCTCCTCGCCGGTGCGCTCCCGCAGGCAGCGGTCCTGCACACCGACGACCTCGCCTGAAACCACGGGGTCTTCTCCTGGGACTCGTCGCTCCGCGACCACGTCCTGCCTGACGTCCGCGCAGGACGCCCTGTGTCGTACCGACCGCCCGGGTGGGTGGTGCACGACCGCGAGGGCGCGGTCGAGCTGCCCGGCGGGCTGGAGGTTCTGGTCGTCGAGGGCGTGGGGGCCAGCCAGCCGTCCGTGCTCGACCTGCTCGACCTGGTCGTCTGGGTCGAGACGGACGAACCCACGCGGCTGGCCCGCGACGTCGTCCGGGTCTTCGA
>CAXULL010000051.1:0-8030 GCA_964251895.1 uncultured Friedmanniella sp. | reverse complement strand
TGGGGCTGAAGGAGAACGTGATCCTCGGCAAGCTGATCCCGGCCGGCACCGGCCTGGACCGGTACCGCAACATCCGGGTCGAGGCCACGGAGGAGGCGAAGGCGCAGGCGTACTCGATGGTCGGGTACGACACCTTCGACTACGACTTCGGCCAGGCGTCGGGTGCGGCCGTGCCGCTGGAGGAGTTCGACCTCGGCGACTACCGCTAGTCGCTGCAGCAACCGCGGAGGGCGGGTCCGGCTCAGGCCGGGCCCGCCCTTCGGACGTTCTCGGACCTGGCTAGCGTGGTCCCGTGACGCTCGCGGAACAGTTCTGGGACCTGCTCGGGAGCTGGTCGGGGGTGGAGGAGCAGTCCGCGTCGGCCTGGGCTCCGGCGGCGCAGACGCGGGCGGCGCTGACCTTCAAGCTGGACCTGGCCGGGACGGCCGTGGTGCAGGACTACCGGCAGGTCCGTGCCGACGGGGGAGAGTTCCTGGCGCACGGCGTGTTCCTGGCCGACGAGGACGAGCCCGGCGCCGCCCTGTGGTGGCTGTTCGACTCCGTCGGGCACGCGCCGGAGCCGGGCCGTGGCGCATGGAGCGGCTCGACGCTGGCGCTGACGCGGACGACGCCGCGGGGGAGCGCGCACCACCGCTTCGAGCTCGGGGCGGACCTGCTGACGTACGCCATCGACGTCGCGCTCACCGGTCAGGAGGCCACGCCCTTCCTGCGCGGGCGTTACGAGCGCGTCAGCGGCCACTGAAGGCCGACCGTCGTCATCCCCAGGGTTGGCGACCTCCTGCCTGGCCCTTTGTAGCGTCGTCCGCGTGTCCGAACCGTTCGTCGATGCGTCGGAGCCTGCACCCCTCGCCGCTCGGCGACTGGTCTGGCTGCCGCTCCTGCTCCTGGGTCTCGCCTGGGGCGCGGTCGTCCCCGTCCTGTCGGCGCAGGCCCTGCTGTCCACCATGGCGTTCCTCGGTGAGCAGCCGAGCGCGGCAGACCATCTCGAGCAGCACCGCCTCTTCGGGCACGTCCTCGCCCTCAGCGCAGGTCTGGTGCTGGTGGGCCTCGCGCTCTCGGTCTGGGGGCGCAGCACCGGCGGCGGGTGGGTCTTCGCCCTCCTGGTGGTGCCCACGGCGGTCCTCGCGCTGCTGTGGCTCGGCACGTTGCCGAAGCCGTCGGTGCCCGTCCCCGCGAGGTCCGCCAGCCACCAGGGGGCCTGCCAGGAGTACAGCGGAGGGGACACCCGCTGCCCGGGCGGCTGAGGCTGGTCCGTGCTCAGCGGCTCGCGGCCCGGCGGTACTGCAGGTTCGTCAGCGGCACGAAGACGGCCAGGATGATCACGACCCAGACGAGGGTGTAGACGACCGGGTGCTGCAGCGGCCACAGTTCGCTCGGCGCGACCAGGGCCGTGTTCCCGAAGAGCTCGCGAGCCGCCTGGGTGATGGCCGAGACGGGGTTCCACGCCGCGAACGTCTCGAGCGGTCCGGGCAGCGACTCCAGCGGCACGAACGTGTTGGCCAGGAACGTCAGCGGGAAGATCACGATGAACGACGCCTGGTTGAGCACCTCGACGCTGGGGATCAGCAGCCCGACCCACGCCATCACCCACGAGATGGCGTATGCGAACAGCAGCAGGAGCACGTAGCCCCCGAGCGCCTCGAGGAACGAGGTGCGGATCCGCCAGCCCACGATCAGCCCCGTCAGGGACATGACCACCAGCACGATCACGTTGTTGACGACGTCGGACACCGTGCGCCCGGTCAGCACGGCCGACGGCGCCATCGGCAGCGACCGGAACCGGTCGATGATGCCCTTCTGGACGTCGTCGGCGAGGCCGGCGCCGGTCGTCGTCGCCCCGAAGATGACCGTCTGGGCGAAGATCCCCGCCATCAGGAACTCGCGGTACTGCAGCGGGTCGCCGCCCGCGATCGCGCCGCCGAAGACGTACGCGAACAGCAGCACGAACATGATCGGGGACAGGGTGGTGAAGACCAGGAGCTCCGGCACCCGTCGGATCTTGATGAGGTTGCGCTTGGCGACGACGAGCCCGTCGGTCAGCGTGGTGGCAGCACTCATGCCCGGGTCTCCTTCGTCCGCCTGGTCTCCTTCGTCCGCTCGGCCTCCTCGCTCGCGTGACCCGTGAGGGTCAGGAACACCTCGTCCAGGGTGGGGCGCCGCAGGCCGACGTCCTCGAGCGCGACGTCCGCGTCGGCCAGCCTGCGCAGCGCCTCGGAGAGGGCACCGGCACCACCCGTCACCGGCAGCACCAGGCTCCGCGCGGAACGGTTCACGCCCGCCGATCCCGAGGTGAGGTCGGTCAGGAGCGACAGCGCCTCCTCGAGCCGGGCACCGTCGACGACGGTGAGCTCGATGCGTTCCCCGCCGATCTGGGACTTCAGCTGGCTGGCGGTGCCGCGGGCGATGACCCGGCCGTGGTCGATCACGACGATGTCGTCCGCGAGCCGGTCGGCCTCCTCCAGGTACTGCGTGGTGAGCAGGAGCGTCGTCCCCCCGGCGACGAGCGAGGCGATGACCTCCCACATGTCGAGGCGGGCCTTGGGGTCCAGCCCGGTGGTCGGCTCGTCGAGGAAGATGACCTCGGGGTCGGCGACCAGCGCACCGGCCAGGTCGAGGCGCCGCCGCATGCCGCCGGAGTACGTCTTGGCCGGCCGGTTGGCCGCGTCGCCCAGCCCGAACTGGCCCAGCAGCTCGAGCGCCCGGTCGCGGCTGCGGCGTCGGCCCAGGTGGTAGAGCCGACCGACCATCTCGAGGTTCTCGTAGCCGGTCAGGTACTCGTCGACCGCGGCGTACTGCCCCGACAGCCCGATCCGGCTGCGGACGCCCGCCGGGTCGGCCAGCACGTCCACGCCCGCGACGCGGGCCTCGCCCGCGTCCGGCGTCAGCAGCGTGGTCAGGACCCGGACGGTGGTCGTCTTGCCCGCGCCGTTGGGCCCGAGCAGCCCCAGCACCGTGCCGCGCGGCACGGCCAGGTCGACACCGTCCAGGGCCACCACGTCCTTGTAGCGCTTGGTCAGCCCCTGCGCCTCGATCGCCAGCCCCATGTCCATGACGGTAACGACCTCCCCTGACAGATCCGGGCCCTCCCGCGGAGCCGACCGACGTCTCGACCGCGGCCGGGCCCGGAACTCATCGGGTCGTCACCCGGGTCGGTGCACCGACGACGCAGGCCGGGCAGGTCGAGGAGGTCGATGCGTCCTCGACCGAGGCGGACCACGCCGTCGCGCTCGAGCGCGCGGAGGGCGGCGTTCACCGTCGGCCGGGTGGCGCCGGTGAGCCCGGCCACGTCCTGCTGGTTCAGCGGGACCTGCACGGGCCCCGGGCCGGTCGCGTAGAGCCGGCCCACCTCGTGCAGCCGGCGCGCCACGCGCTGCGGGACGTCGACGTGGTGCGCCTCGGCGACCCGGTGGCTCAGCCGGTCGATCCGACGGGCCATCAGCTCCATCACGAAGTCGTCGACCTCGGGAGCACCCCGTCGTACGCGGTCGAAGTCCGCCCGACCCAGGACGAGGGCGGTCACCGGGTCCAGGGCCACCGCGTCCGCGGTGCGCTCCCGGCGCCGGCTGGCCAGCCCGACCTCCCCGAGCACGTCTCCCGGCCCGAGCACCGAGAGCGCCACCTGCTCCCCGGTCGGCGTCACCAGCCGCACGAGCAGGTGTCCCTCGGTGACGACCATCAGCGACGCCGCGTCGTCCCCGTCGCGGGTCACGAGCTGGCCACGGGCCCAGGTCCGCGCGGTCGCGTTCGCCAGCACCGCGTCGCGGCCCGGCGCCGGCAGGCCGGCGAGCAGGCCGCTCTTCACGGGCGCAGGCACGAGACCTTCCTACCGTCTCCCGCCGCGCACCCGGAGGTGGGCCCCGGCCGGCAGCGGACGTCCCCCCGTCCGCCCGCTGCCGCGCCGTGGCAGGACGAACTCTGGCAGCGTCGGCAGCCCCCGTCTGTCGGCTTCCCGACACAACGGGAGGTCCTGGTCGGACGTCGCGGGGGTCCGGGCCGTTAGGCTGCGCTCGTGCCTCAGGTCCTGTCGGTCAACGTCGGTGCGGGGGCGGAGAAGCCGTACGCCAAGGTACGCCTCACCGGGATCGACAAGCGCCCGGCCGACGGGCCGGTCACGGTGCGGCCGCCGGGTCCCCGCCGTGGCGTCAGCGGGCTGGCGGGCGACTACATCGGGGACGCGCGGCACCACGGCGGCGACCGGCAGGCCGTGTACGCGTTCCAGCGCGAGGACCTCGACCACTGGCAGGGCGAGCTCGGACGGCCCTTGCCGAGCGGCTCGTTCGGCGAGAACCTCACGACGGTCGGGATCGACCTCGCCGAGGTCCTGGTGGGGGAGCGCTGGACCGTGGGCGACGCCGACGACGGCGAGCCGCTCGAGCTGGAGGTGACCGACCCGCGGATCCCGTGCCGCACCTTCTCGGGGTTCCTGGCCGAGCGCGGCTGGGTCAAGCGCTTCACCCTCGACGCCCGCCCCGGCACCTACCTCTCGGTGGTCCGGGCGGGGGCGGTCCGGGCCGGTGACGAGATCCGGCGCTCGTTCGTGCCCGACCACGACGTGACGATCGGGCTGCTGTTCCGGGCCACCACGACGCAGCGTGAGCTGCTGCCCCGGCTGCTCGCGGCCCGGGCCTACCTGGACGCCGAGACGGTCGCGCTCGTCGAGACCCGGACGACCTTCGTCCTCGACGACGCCTGAGCGCCCCCGCGCTGCCGGGACCGCTCCTGACCCGCGCGGGACGGCTCGACGACCAGCTGCCGAGGTGCCCGCGGGAGTGCATCGACGGGTCATGCTTTTGACCCCCTTGCGTGGGCGAGATAGCCTGATTGCTTGTGTGTTCGGGCGTGCCCGACCTCTTGCGCGAGATCTGCGTCTGCGACTCCCGCTCCGACGGCCCAGCAGGGTCTCATCGGAGTGGTCGAGCAGTGCCGGTGACCGCACCCGTGCCAACGGCCGATCTCGGTGGCGCGCGAGGAGCACAGACCACTTCGCTGGACAGAAAGAGAAACGACGCGGTGCCCACCATTCAGCAGCTCGTCCGCAAGGGCCGGCAGGACAAGGTCTCCAAGACCAAGACCCCGGCCCTCAAGGGTTCACCCCAGCGCCGGGGTGTGTGCACCCGGGTGTACACGACGACCCCGAAGAAGCCGAACTCGGCGCTTCGCAAGGTCGCTCGCGTGCGCCTGAGCTCGGGGGTCGAGGTCACGGCCTACATCCCCGGCGTCGGCCACAACCTCCAGGAGCACTCGATGGTGCTCGTGCGCGGCGGCCGTGTGAAGGACCTGCCGGGTGTCCGCTACAAGATCATCCGCGGCACGCTCGACACCCAGGGTGTCAAGAACCGCAAGCAGGCTCGTAGCCGCTACGGCGCCAAGAAGGAGAAGTAATGCCTCGCAAGGGTCCCGCCCCCAAGCGGCCGCTCCCGGCCGACCCGGTCTACGGCTCCCCGCTGGTCAGCCAGCTGGTGAGCAAGATCCTGCTCGACGGCAAGAAGACCGTCGCGCAGGGCATCGTCTACACCGCCATGGAAGGCACCCGCACCAAGACGGGTATCGACCCGGTGCAGACGCTCAAGCGCGCGCTCGACAACGTCCGCCCCGCGCTGGAGGTCAAGAGCCGCCGCGTCGGCGGTGCCACCTACCAGGTGCCGATCGAGGTCAAGCCGGCCCGGTCGACGACGCTCGCCATGCGCTGGCTCGTCAGCTTTTCCCGCGCCCGTCGCGAGAAGACGATGGCCGAGCGGCTCATGAACGAGATCCTGGACGCGTCGAACGGTCTCGGCGCCGCGGTCAAGCGCCGCGAGGACACGCACAAGATGGCCGAGGCCAACAAGGCGTTCGCGCACTACCGCTGGTAGCAGCGGGACGTCCGCACGCCCCTTCTTCTTCGTGGTGCCCGGGAATCAGCAGCGCTCCGGCGTTGCTGTACCCGGGTAACTACGTACACGAGCACACGAGAGGTTGAGTAGCCACCTTCATGGCTGTCGACATCAAGACCGACCTGTCCAAGGTCCGCAACATCGGGATCATGGCGCACATCGACGCGGGCAAGACCACGACGACTGAGCGGATCCTCTTCTACACCGGCATCAACTACAAGATCGGTGAGGTCCACGAGGGCGCCGCCACGATGGACTGGATGGAGCAGGAGCAGGAGCGCGGCATCACGATCACGTCCGCCGCGACGACCTGCCAGTGGAAGAACCACCAGATCAACATCATCGACACCCCCGGGCACGTCGACTTCACCGTCGAGGTGGAGCGTTCGCTCCGGGTGCTCGACGGTGCCGTCGCCGTCTTCGACGGTGTCGCGGGCGTCGAGCCGCAGACCCAGACCGTGTGGCGCCAGGCCGACCGCTACGGCGTGCCGCGCATCTGCTTCGTCAACAAGCTGGACCGCACCGGCGCCAACTTCGACTTCTGCGTCTCCACGATCAAGGCGCGCCTGAACGCCGTCGCAGCTGTCCTGCAGCTGCCGATCGGGTCCGAGGGCGGCTTCCTGGGCGTCGTCGACCTCGTCACGATGCGTGCCCTCACCTGGCGCGGCGAGACGACGATCGGTGACGACTACACGATCGAGGACATCCCGGCCGACATGGTCGAGGCGGCCGACGAGGCCCACCGTGCCCTCGTCGAGCTGGTCTCCGACCACGACGACGCGCTCGCCGAGGCCTACCTCGAGGACGCGGTCACCCCGGAGCTGCTGCAGGCGGCGATCCGTCGCGGCGTGCTCGCGGCCAAGTTCACCGCCGTCCTGTGCGGGAGCGCGTTCAAGAACAAGGGCGTGCAGCCCCTGCTCGACGCGGTCATCGCCTACCTGCCGTCCCCGCTGGACGTGCCGGCCATCGACGGGTTCAAGCCCGGCGACGAGTCGGTCGTCATCGAGCGGCACCCGGACAACAACGACCCGTTCGCGGCGCTCGCCTTCAAGATCGCGGCCGACCCGCACCTGGGTCGCCTCACCTACATCCGGCTCTACTCGGGCAAGCTCGAGGCCGGTTCGACGGTGCTGAACACGATCAAGGGCCGCAAGGAGCGGATCGGCAAGATCTACCAGATGCACGCCAACAAGCGTGAGGAGATCGCGTCGGTCGGCGCCGGGCAGATCGTCGCCGTGATGGGTCTGAAGGACACCACCACCGGTGACACGCTGTCCGACATCGCCAACCCGGTCCAGCTGGAGTCCATGGACTTCCCGGCCCCGGTCATCGAGCAGGCGATCGAGCCCAAGACGAAGTCCGACCAGGAGAAGCTCGGCACCGCCATCCAGCGGCTCGCCGAGGAGGACCCGACCTTCCGCGTCCACACGGACGAGGAGACCGGTCAGACCATCATCGCGGGCATGGGCGAGCTGCACCTCGAGGTGCTGATCGACCGTATGAAGCGCGAGTTCCGCGTCGAGGCCAACATCGGCAAGCCGCAGGTGGCCTACCGCGAGACGCTGCGCAAGGCCGTGACCAAGGTCGAGTACACCCACAAGAAGCAGTCGGGTGGCTCGGGTCAGTACGCCCGCGTGATCATCAACCTGGAGCCGCAGGAGGCGGGGTCGGGCTACGAGTTCGTCAACGCCGTCAGCGGTGGCCGCATCCCCCGCGAGTACATCCCCGCGGTGGACGAGGGCATCCAGGACGCCATGCAGTTCGGTGTGCTGGCGGGCTACTCGGTCGAGGACATCAAGGTGACCCTGACCGACGGCGCCTACCACGACGTCGACTCCTCGGAGCTGGCGTTCAAGATCGCCGGCTCGATGGTCTTCAAGGAGGCCGCTCGTCGCGCCGACCCGGCTCTGCTCGAGCCCGTGATGGCCGTCGAGGTCACCACGCCCGAGGACTACCTCGGTACGGTGATCGGCGACCTGAACTCGCGCCGCGGCCAGATCCAGGCCATGAACGACCTGCACGGCAACAAGGTCGTCGAGGCCCTGGTGCCGCTGTCGGAGATGTTCGGCTACGTCGGAGACCTGCGGTCGAAGACGTCGGGACAGGCGTCGTACTCGATGGAGTTCCACGCGTACGCCGAGACCCCGAAGTCGATCT
>CAXULL010000050.1:0-8623 GCA_964251895.1 uncultured Friedmanniella sp. | reverse complement strand
AGGTCGGGGGCACGGCCATCGAGTGCGGGATGACCACCGAGGTGACCGTGGACGTGGTCACCGACCGGCCGCTGGCCACGGTCCACGCGGAGGCACCCGCCGGCCGGATCACCTTCGGCTTCGACGCCGACCTGAACGTCGCGACGGGCGACGCCCTCGACGCCATGGTGGTCTGGATGCAGCAGCTCTTCTCCCTCGAGAAGGCCGAGGCCCTCGCGCTGGCCAGCACGTGCGTCGACCTCCGGGTCACGCAGGTGGCCAACCAGACGTGGGGCGTGCACGCGCTGCTCCCCGAGGGGAGCCTGTCGTGAGCTGGCCGACCGACAGCGGCCGGTTCGCGCTCGGCGACCTCGCGGTCGAGCGCGGGGGCACCATCCGCGACGCCGGGCTCGCCTGGCAGACGCACGGGACGCTCGCGCCCGACCGCGACAACGTGATCGTCTACCCCTGCAGCTACGGGGCGACCAGCGACGACCTCGCCTGGCTGATCGGGCCCGACGGCGTGCTGGACCCGACCCGCTGGTTCGTCGTGGTGCCGGACATGTTCTCGAACGGTCGCTCGTCCTCGGCGGCGGACGACGACGACTTCCCGCCGCTGGTCACGATGGCCGACAACGTGCGCGCCCAGCACCGGCTGCTCACCGAGCACCTCGGCGTACGCGAGGTGGCGTGCGCGTACGGCTTCTCGATGGGGGCCGGTCAGGCCTACCACTGGGCCGCGCTCTACCCCGACCTCGTACGCCGGGCCGTGATCGTGTGCGGCAGCGCGCGGACGTCCCTGCACAACCGGGTCTTCCTGTCCGGCCTGCTCCGCATCCTGGAGGCGGCCCCCGAGCACCTCGGCGGCGGCCGGTTCTCCTCCGAGCCGACGGCGGCGCTCCGTGCGTTCGCCCACGTCTACGCCGGCTGGGGGCTGAGCCAGGACTTCTACCGGGAGCGGCTGTTCGAGACCGCGCTCGGCGCGCCGGACCTGGAGACGTTCCTCAAGACCGACTGGGAGGACTCCTTCGCCCGCAACCGTGCGGCCAACCTGTACGCGCAGGCGCTGACCTGGCAGGAGGCCGACATCAGCCGCGGTGCGTACGGCGGCGACCTGCCGGCGGCCCTCGCCGCGATCGAGGCCGCGGTCCTGCTGCTGCCGAGCGAGACCGACCTGTACTTCCGGGTGGCGGACAACGAGGCCGAGCTGCCCTTCCTCCGCCACGGCCGGCTCGCCCCGATCCCCAGCATCTGGGGCCACCGCGCGGGCAGCCCGCAGACCATCCCGGAGGACCTGGCCTTCCTGAAGCGCGAGGTGCACGCCTGGCTCGACGCCTGACCGCCGCGGGGCGCGCGGTCAGAAGCGGCTGAGGCCCACCACGACGACGAGCCCGACCATCACCACGCGCATCAGCTTGCCCCCGACGCCGATGGCCGGCCAGGCGAGGAACGTGAGCCACAGCAGGAACAGCCCGATGACGACCAGGGCGGCCACGGCGAGCGGTGCGGGCGCCAGGATGGCGACGGCGAGCAGGACCACCGAGGCGAGCGGCACGACCTGCTTGGGCAGAGCGGTCAGGCGGACGAGCAGGGGCCTGCTCACGACCTCGAGGCGGGCGCGCAGCGGGGTCGGGGCGGTGTCGGGCACCGCACCAGTGTGGCCCGACGCCGCCGGAAAGTGGTCAGCCCCGAGCCCGTTCCGGCCGTTCCCGGGCCTCGGAGCGACCACTTGCCGGAGGAGGTGAGGGGAAGGCGAGGGGTCAGAAGGGGGTGAGCGACACCACCTCCGGGCTGGGCAGCCGGGCCAGCAGGCGGTCGAACACCATCAGCCGGTCGAACTGTCGGGCGTGGTCGCGGGCGGCGAGCTCCATCATCTCGCGCTCGATGTCGGGCAGCCCGAGCGCCTCGTCGAGGGCGCGGGCGATGGCCTGCGGGTCCTCGACCGGCACGATCAGGGCCGTCTCGCCCACGGCCTCCCCGATGCCTCCGGTGTCGCAGGTGATGACGGGTCCGCCGCCGGCGAGCATCTTCTCGACCAGCGCGATGCCGAACGTCTCGACGAACTCGGGGCGCGGCTTGCTCGGCAGCACGAACGTCGCGCAGCCCGCCATCAGCGCGGGCTTCTCGTCGTCGGTGACGTCGTCGAGGAAGCGGATGCGGTCGGCGGCGCTGGACGCGGCGGCGATCGCCCGGAGCTCGGTGGCCTGCGGACCGTTGCCCGCGATGACCAGGGTGTGGCCCGCCGCCGCCCCGCTGGCCGCGAACCCGGCGATCAGGTCGTCGACCCCCTTGGCCCGGGCCAGCCGGGACAGGTAGAGCACGTACGAGCCGGGCGTCAGCCCGCGGGCGGCGAGGACCTCGGCCGTGACCGCCGGGTCGAGGTTCAGGTAGTCCGCGGTGTTGATCGCCGGGTAGGAGATGGCGACCCGCTCGCGGCACCGCTCGGCGAACCGGGTGCCGTGCCGTGCGTCGATCGCCTCCGCGGAGGACACGACGAGGTCGCGGGTGTACTCGGAGACGGCGACCGGGACGTCGCTGCCGAGGAACGCGGTCAGCACCTGCGCGGCCGCGCCGAACTGCTCCTTCTCGACGCAGGTGCGGACGACGTTCGTCACGTCGGAGCCGACCGCCTCGGCGATCGTCAGGACGTTGACCGGCAGCCCGGTCTCCTTGGCGACGCGGACCGCCTCGCTGACCGCGAGGGTGTGCGGGCTCAGGTAGAGCGACATCGCCACCGTCGGGACGCCGTCGGTGAACAGCTCGACGAGGCGACCGACCAGGCCCGACAGGTAGCGGCCGTCGGGCACCCGGTAGTCGCCGACCGGTTCGGGCCGTTCGACCTCGATGCCGTCGCTGTAGGGCTGGACGCTCTCCAGCGGCTTGAGGGGCAGGCCGGCGGCGATCAGGCGCTCGACCGGCCACGTCACGATCTTCACCTCGCTGAAGCCGCGGGTCAGCGCGGCCTCCGCGAGGTTGCGGGCCTCGCCCGAGTGGCCGCAGATCACCGGGTCGGCGCGCACCACGATGACGAGGCGGCGCCGCGTCCGGGCCCGGGGCCGGCGTCGTCGCGACGGGCGGGGACCTTCTGGGGGCGGGGTCATGTCGGCTCCTTCCATCTGCTGATCGACGTGTGCTGAGCGGTGGTGCTGGCTGGCCGGCGGTTGCTAACCGGCGGTGGTGAGGGGGACGGGAGCGGCCGACGGTTCGCGGTGACCGGCTCCGGTGGCGGTGACGGACGGGGGCCGGCTGGTCGTGGCCCAGTCGGACGGGGTGGGACCGAGGTCGATCTGGAGGGTGCCGCCGCGGTGCAGGTCGCGGGTGGAGATCCAGCTGGCGTCCCAGCGCTGGTCGTTGAACCGCACCGACCGCACGTACTGCGGCCCGCCGTCGGCCGACGGCTCGACGAACCCGGTGGTCGTGATCTCCAGCTGCTCGCGGCCGAGCTGGACCCGCGACCAGGCGAAGGACGGCGCGTTGATCAGGTAGATCCCCTGGCCGGCGACCGGGAACAGGCCGAGGCTGGCCCAGACGTACCAGGAGCTCAGGCCCCCGGAGTCGTCGTTGCCGGGCAGGCCGCCGCGCCCGAGGCCGAACATGTTCTCCACGACGCCGTGCACGACCTCCGCCGTCCGGTCGGGTCGACCGAGGTAGTGGTAGGCCCAGGGGGCCTCCATGTCCGGCTCGTTGTTGAGGCCCTCGAAACGGTTGAGCGCGTACCCCGCGGCGAGCTCGGCGACGCTGGGTCGCTCGCCGACCTGGGTGACGGGCTCGGCCCCGAAGCCGAAGAACGCGTCGAGCATCGCGAGGTACGCCTCCTCGCCGCCGGCGAGGTCGATGCGGGCGGCCATGTCGTGCAGGACGCGGAAGGAGTAGTTCCACTTGCCGCCCTCGTAGAACGAGGAGTCGACGAGCAGCCCGTCCCGGGGGTCGAACGCGTTGACCCAGCGCGTCGCCAGGCCCTCGAGCTGCTCGGCCAGGGCCGCGTCGCCGACGTGGCGGGCCACCTTGGCCGTGCAGTGGTAGCCGAAGGCCAGGTCGAGGGTGTGGGTGACCGGGTGCGCGACCCCGCGGAGCAGGAACTCCTCCCCGTACGCCCGGCGCAGGTCGCTGTCCATGTGCACCAGCGCCCAGTCCCAGTCGATGCCGGGGACCCCGAGCGTGCAGAGGTCGGCGAGGAAGGTCTGCGCCAGCGCGCTGCCCTGCCGCGAGAAGCGGTCCACGCCCTTGGCCATCCGGTAGCCGATCGGGAGGTTCCCCTCCTCCTCGCACACGTTGAGCAGCGCGTTCGCGAGCTCGACCGCGCGGGCCGGGAACAGCGCCGTCATGAGCGGCAGCTGCGTGCGGTAGATGTCCCACATCGTGCAGATGTCGAAGACGAACGGGCCGTTCGAGGGCCAGAAGGGGCTCTCGTCCACGGCGAAGCACGGCTTGACCAGCCCGTGGTACAGCGCGCTGTAGAAGGTCGTGCGGCGGGCGGCGGAGGGGGTCTCGACCTTGATCCGGCCGAGGTGCTCGCGCCACGTGGCGGCCGTGTGCGCCTGGCGCTCCTCGAACGAGGACGGGCCGGCGACGGCGAGGGTCGGGTCCTCGGGGAGGTCCGGACGCCGTACCTCCACCTGGTCGCGCGCGGCGGTGTCGCGGCGCAGGTTCGCCCGGGCCTGCGCCGCGCCGCGCATCGAGAAGCCGAAGCGCACCTCGACGACCTGGCCCGGCTCGGACCGGCCGCGCCACATCAGCCCGAACGGACGCAGCGTCGTCGGCCGGATCCGGTCGAAGTCCATCCGGGTGCCGCCCTGCATGAGACGGCGGTCGTACCAGAGGAGCTGGGGCCAGTCGCCGCCGTCGAACTCGACGTGGGTCGCCAGCGGCGTGCCCTCCACGACGATCTCGGCCTCCGCGACCCCGGGGCTCACCGTGCCGAGGTGCGCCCGCAGCGGCACCGTCGCGCCGTACGGGATGACCAGCCCGCCCATCGAGAAGTCGATCACCAGCCGCGCGTCCGCGTGGGCCGGGAACGTGTAGCGGTGCACCGCGCTCTTGGGCCCGACCGTGAGCTCGCAGCGGATGCCCTGCCGGCTCGGTCCGCTCCCCGAGCCCAGGGTGCAGGCGTAGTAGCCGGGCTCGGCCTCCTCGTCGGTGATCAGCCAGCTCGTGCCGAGGGCGTCGAGCGGCTCCAGCATCGGGGTGACGCGGAAGTAGTTGTAGTACTTGCGGATCGCTCCGGTGC
Organism: uncultured Friedmanniella sp.; assembly: GCA_964251895.1. GTDB lineage: Bacteria > Actinomycetota > Actinomycetes > Propionibacteriales > Propionibacteriaceae > Microlunatus. The sequence goes on along the minus strand of CAXULL010000050.1, from coordinate 3,417 downwards.
CCGACTGCTGGAAGTGGGTGAAGCCCGACGCCTGCTGCTCGTCGTGGAGCCGCGGCGGCACGCCCTCGGTGTTGAGCTCGTAGAGCCCGTAGCCCGTCGGGTAGGCCCCGGAGTACGCGCAGGCCGAGACCATCCCGAACGGGTAGGTCGCGCCCGGGTGCGTGTTCCCGACCTGCGGCTTGGGCCACCACCACGACGCCGCCAGACCGACCGGGGCGGGCAGGTCCGTGGCCGACGACCCGATGAAGGGGTCGACGTGCTCGATCATGTGCCTCCGTCAGGTCGCAGGAGCGGGAAGGGTGGTGCGGCGGAGGTGTGCGTACGAACGAGCAGAGCGTTCCCGAGTCCACTGAGGGTAGGGCCCGCGCATGGCCAGCGGGTTTCGCACAGGTGACGCTTTCCCGTCGTTCCGCTTACGACAACCTCACGCCGCGGGAGCCGCTCCACGTTCCGCTGAGGGTGCCCGCTCAACGACCCGCGCACGTTCCCTGAGCTTGTCGAAGGGCGCGCATCCTGTGCGTGCGCGCGAGCTCAGGAGCTCGAGGGGGCCGTGATCGCTGCGCTGCCCGGGCGTGAGCTCCGCGCACCCTTCGACGGGCTCCGGGAACGTGGAGCGCTCTCTGCCCGGTCCCGGGGACGTGACCAGCGCTCGGTGCGGGGACGGGATACTGCTCCCATGATCGTCGTGACGCGGTTCCAGGTGCCGGAGGCGGACACCGAGGCGTTCGTCGAGCAGGCTCGGACGGCGATCGCGGTGCTGCGGCAGCGCGGGGGGCTGCGTTCGCTCGACTTCGCGCGGAACCTCGACGAGCCCGACCTCTGGACCATCACCGCGCGCTGGGACGACGTCGGGTCCTACCGCCGGGCGCTGTCGGGGATCGAGTCGCGGTCGGTCGTGGTCCCGCTGCTGTCGCGCGCCATCGACGAGCCGACCGCGTACGAGGACCCCGACCTGGTCGGGCCGAACGTGGCCCGGGGGTCCGTGCCGCCGCTCTGAGGGCGCGGTCCCTCAGCCGACCGTGACCTTGAGGTTGTCGAGGTCGACGTCACCGGCGGAGTCGGCGGCCCAGTCGGCGGTGTCCCCGCCGCGGAAGACCGCCCAGTCGAGGTGGGTGATGTGCACCGCGGGGTCGTTGCGGTAGACGACGTCCGTCAGGTCCAGGACCTCGACGCCGTCGACCCAGGCCTGCAGCACGCCGTCGGACTGCCCGACCGTGTTGAGCGTGTAGCACTGGCGGACCTCGTGCCAGCCGCCGTCGACGATCCCGCGACCCCAGCTGATCTGGTCGCCGAACGCCCCGTCCTGGCCCGGGTGGTAGAGGTACGTGACGGCGAGGTCCGGCAGCCCGGAGGTGCGGACGGCCTTGGCCAGCTTGGGGCCCAGCCACATCACCCGTCCGGACCAGCCGTGCGCCGTCGAGCCGCCACCGGTCGGTGACCCGGGCGACACCCCGGGGGCCACGCCGAGCAGGCCGGGCAGCTTGCCGCCGGCCGACACCTCGAAGCCCCGCGCGAAGCGCACGTCGTAGGAGATGCACGCCGCGTCCCGGCTCTGGTCCTCCAGCGGGACGACCAGGACGTTCCCGTCGCCCTTCGCCTGGTTGCGACCGAGGACCCGGTGGGCCGCGAGACGGGTCCGGACGAAGCTGCTGCCGCTCCCGTCGCCCTGCTTGACGTAGGTCATGGAGTCGTACGCCGCCGGGTCGTGGTTGACCGCGCCCACGGCCCGGATGAACGAGTCCGGCGTCACCGGCCCGGGGGTCACGTCGTCGAAGCGCGCGTCGATGGCGGTCCCGGGCTCCGCCTGCGCGTCCGGCCCGGGGGTGGACGTCGGCGACGGGGACGACGTCGGCGTGCGGACCGGGACCGTCTGGTCCGGCGTCGGCCGGGCGGCGAAGAAGGAGCCCTCCGGGGTCCAGCCGGAACCGCGCAGGGCCTCCTGCTGGCCGGGCGTGGTCGCGTAGCGGTGCAGGCCGCGCAGCTGGTAGCGCGCGACCTCCACGGTGCAGGGGGCGGGCACCGGCGACACGTACGCGGCGACGCCCTGGTCCACGTACGCCTTGTCCTGCGTCGCCTCGCGCACCTCGGCGGCGTCGGTCGTCCACAGCTGGTCCCCGGTGCCGAGGCGCAGCTGGTGGACCCCCACCAGACCGGCGGCCGGCTGGGCGGCGGCGAGGAAGACGACCCCGTAGTCGCGGGTGTAGCCCGCGCCGGCGGCGGTCGACGCCGCGTCGGCCGTCGTCGTGAACAGACCGGTCCGGGCCTCCGGGTCGATCTGGTAGCGCACCGGCAGGGTCATCGCGGCGCAGGCGCTGCGTTCGGCGGGCGTGCCGCGCCCGGCGCGCCGGTGCCCCGTGGTGATCACGACGGCGGCGGCGACCAGGGCCACGGCGAGCACCGCCGCGACGACGACGAGCGCGAGCTTGAGCCCGGGTTCCCTCGGCGTGGTGAGGCGCGGACGCCGGGTCCCGGAGCGCGAGGGGCCGAGGTTCGTCATCGCGGGCGTCCGGCTGCCCGGGCGGAGAGCCTCCGCGCAGGCGGCAGCGTCTGGACCCCCGTCACGACAAGGATCATCGCGCACGATCGACCTCGGGACCGGCTTCGCGGCAAAGAGCGGCCGAAAGATGCGCCGGGGGACGTCGGCGACCGGGCGTCGCGCGGGTCGACCGAGGAGCGAGACCGGGTCGGTCCACTAGGATTGGACGTCGCGTCCGTCCCAGCCGGGGACGGCGTACGACCGCACGTCTGGAGCTCGCCTCGTGGCCGCCACGACCCTCGACAACGTCATCAGCCTGTGCAAGCGCCGGGGGTTCGTCTTCCCCTCGGGCGAGATCTACGGCGGGACGCGGTCGGCGTGGGACTACGGGCCGCTGGGCACCGAGCTCAAGGAGAACATCAAGCGCCAGTGGTGGCGCACCGTCGTGCAGGGCCGTGACGACGTCGTCGGCCTCGACTCCTCGGTGATCCTGCCCCGCCAGGTCTGGGTCGCCTCCGGTCACGTCGGCGTGTTCACCGACCCGCTGGTCGAGTGCCTGCACTGCCACAAGCGGTTCCGGGCGGACCACCTGCAGGAGGGCTACGCCGAGAAGCACAGCGTCGCCGACCCCGACACCGTCGAGCTGACCTCGGTCCCGTGCCCCAACTGCGGCACGCGCGGGCAGTGGACCGCGCCGCGGGACTTCAACATGATGCTCAAGACCTATCTCGGCCCGGTCGAGGACGAGTCCGGCCTGCACTACCTGCGCCCGGAGACGGCCCAGGGCATCTTCGTGAACTTCGCCAACGTCGTGCAGACCACGCGCAAGAAGCCGCCGTTCGGCATCGGCCAGGTCGGCAAGAGCTTCCGCAACGAGATCACGCCCGGCAACTTCATCTTCCGCACCCGCGAGTTCGAGCAGATGGAGATGGAGTTCTTCG
>CAXULL010000049.1:0-9424 GCA_964251895.1 uncultured Friedmanniella sp. | reverse complement strand
CGGCCGTGATGCTCATGCTGTGTCCTCTCGCGGCCCACGGTCGTGGGCCTGACTGACTTACAGCGTAAGCCCCGTCGTCGACCCCGGACGGGGTGACGCCTTACGCTGTAAGGAAGGGCCTAGGCTTCGAGTGAATAGCCGGGATGAAGGTGTGTGAAACATCTCGGATCGGGCTAGAAGACACCAAGGGATTGCCGGGTTCAGACCGGCGCCCGGAAACAGTGAAGGAGATGCACATGTCGCACTCGCCGTACGAGCCTGAGGGCGCCGGTCGCGCAGTGGACCCGGATTCGACGACCGTCTACGAGGCAGGCGCGGACGTCGCTCCGGGGACCGCCTACACCGAGACCTACACCGAGACCTACGCCGCGCCCGTCGAGGACCTGTACGCACCGGTCGGTGACGGCGGGGCGACCAGCAGCACCGGCGCCTCCGACGTCAAGGACACCGCCACGGACCAGGGTCGCCGCGTCGCCGACACGGCGAAGGAGCAGGCCGGCCAGGTCAAGGACACCGCCGTCGAGCAGGCGGGCCAGGTCAAGGACACCGCCGTCGAGCAGGGGCAGCAGGTCGCCGCGGTGGCCAAGGACGAGGCCGTCCAGGTCAAGGACCAGGCCGTCAGCTCGATCAAGGACATCGTCGGTCAGGGCCGGTCCGAGCTGACCAGCCAGATCGGCACCTCCCAGAACCGCGTCGCCGAGTACGTGCACTCGCTCGCCGACGAGCTGGGCACGCTGGCCTCCGGTGGCGGCGACGGGACCGGCCCGCTGGCCGACCTCGCGCACCGTGGTGCCCGTACGGGCGGCGAGCTCTCGAAGTGGCTGTCCGACCACGAGCCGTCCGACGTCCTGGCCGAGGTGACGAGCTTCGCGCGTCGTCGCCCGTGGGCCTTCCTCGGCGCCTCGCTGCTGACCGGTGTGGTCGTGGGTCGGGTGACCCGCAGCCTCGCCGCGGAGAAGAAGGACGAGCACGACGCGCAGCAGCTGACCAGCTCCGCCCCGACGACCCCCGCGGTCACGGGTCCGGACTACGCAGCCCCGACGACCACGGTCGGCTACGAGTCCACGGGCTACGAGCAGACCGGGTACGAGCCGACGACGCCGGTCGCCGGCTACACCTCCGGCTACGTCGCCGGCGACCTGCCGGAGAGCCCCGCGCCGCAGACCTGGACGGGTGGGACCCGGTGAGCACTGGCTACACCGGACCCGACCCCGGCGTCAGCTACAGCGGCGCCGAGCAGGGGCGCGAGCAGGAGATCTCGCTCGGCGAGCGCCTGGGCAACGTCACGCGTGACCTGAGCACCCTCATGCAGCAGGAGGTGGCGCTGGCCAAGGCCGAGGTCAAGCAGAGCACGAGCCAGCTCGGCAAGGGCATCGGCATGCTGGTCGGCGCGGGGATCGGCGGGTTCTTCGTCCTGCTGTTCCTCTCGATCTCCCTGTGGTGGGCGATCGGCAACGCGACCGGCCGCGGCTGGGCCGCGCTGATCGTGGCGGTCGTCTGGGCGATCATCGCCGCGATCCTGTTGTCCGTCGGTCGCAAGGAGCTCAAGCGCGTACGCGGAGTTCCGACCACGGTCGACACCCTGGGCAAGATCCCGAATGCAGTCAAAGGCAAGGAAGAGGACAACCGATGACCACGAGCAGCGACCCCGAAGAGATCCGTCGCGAGATCGAGCGCACGCGCGCCAACCTCAGCGGTGACGTCGACGCGCTGGCCGACCAGGCCAACCCGAAGAACATCGCCCGTCGTCAGGTCGAGAACGTGAAGGGCTCGATCAAGGACAAGGGCAACGACCTGAAGGACAAGATCATGGGTGTCGCGTCCGACGCCAGCGACAACGCGCACCTGACCGCGGACAACCTGCGGGCCACCGCCGGCGACGCCCAGGGTGCCGTGTCCGACGTGCCGGCCACCATCAAGCGCCGCAGCCAGGGCAACCCGCTGGCCGCGGGCCTGGTGGCGTTCGGTGCCGGTCTGCTCGTGTCGTCGCTCATCCCGGCGTCGCAGCGCGAGCGCCAGGCGGCCGTCGACCTCAAGGAGCGTGCCGAGCCGATCACCTCCAAGATCACCGACGCCGCCAAGGAGGTCGCCGGCAACCTCAAGGAGCCCGCGCAGCAGGCGGCGGCCGAGCTCAAGGACACGGCCACGCAGGCGGCTCAGAACGTCAAGGAGCAGGGCCAGAGCTCCGCGCAGGAGGTCAAGGGCACCGCGCAGGGCTCCGCGGCCGAGGTCAAGGGCACCGCGCAGGACGCTCAGCAGAACGTCAAGGACGAGGGCACCTCCGCGGCCGGCGAGGTGCGCGACACCGCACAGCAGGCCAGGCAGAGCTCGTAGTCCAGTCAGCTCCGCACGAGCAGGGCGGGCACCCGGACCTCGGTCCGGCGTGCCCGCCCTGTCGTCGTCCGGGCCGCGGTCGACCGCGTCCGGAGACACCTACTAGGGTCTGGAGCGACGTGGAACTCGACCTCTGGAGGCTGTTGGTGACCGACGTCGAGGCACCCAGGGCGCACACCGTGCGCGCCACCCGCGGGCTCGACCGCGAGGTCGTGGTGCGCGCCGCGCTCCAGGCGATCGACGAGCGTGGTCCGCACAACCTCACCATGCGGGGGCTCGGTCAGGACCTCGGCGTCGAGGCGATGTCGCTCTACCGCTACGTGTCGGGGCGCGAGGACCTCCTCGAGGCCGTCGTGGCCCTGCTGCTCGACAACTTCCGCAGCGACCTCGACGAGACCATCGCCGGCACGTGGCAGGGCTACCTGCAGGCCCTCGCGCACGCCGTACGCCGGATCGCCGTCGAGCACCCCGCCGCCTTTCCCCTCGTGGCCACCCGACACCCGGCGGCACCGTGGCTGCGGCCCCCGCTGCGCAGCCTCGAGCTCGTGGAGCAGTTCTTGTCGACGCTGCTGTCGCACGGCTTCGACGACGACCAGGCCGTGGACACCTACCGGGCCTTCACCAGCTTTCTGCTCGGCCAGCTGCTGCTCGAGTCCGCCGCCCGCGGCGCCGAGACCGGCCCGGTGGAGGAGCCGCTGGACGAGGGCGGTGCCTCGGTGCCCACCACCGACGCGGCCGCCGACACCTCGGCCAACCCGACCGTGATCCGGCTCCGGGCGCTGCTCAGCGAGGACCGCAGCACGGAGGAGTTCGAGGTCGGTCTCGAGAGCCTGCTCGACCGGCTCGAGCTGAGGCTGACGCAGTAGCGACGACCCCGGGGACCCCGTCGGGCTGACCAGCCCGGGGAGCGTCTCGACCGTTAGGGTTCGCAGCGCACGGTCCGTCGTCGGGCCGACCACGAGGAGGAGCCGGTGACGGTCGAGGGTGGACCGCTCGTGGTGGACGGGCACAACGACCTGCCCTGGGCGCTGCGGCAGAGCGGCTACGACCTCGACCTGGTCGACGTCGCGCAGCCCCAGCCCCAGCTGCAGACCGACCTGCCGCGCCTGCGGGCCGGCGGCGTGGGCGGTCAGTTCTGGTCGGTGTACGTGCCGTGCAGCTTCCAGGGCGCGGCCGCGGTCACCGCGACGCTCGAGCAGGTCGACGCCGTGCACCTGCTGGTCGAGCGCTACCCCGACGACCTCGTGCTGGTCACCGACGCCGACGGGCTGGACGACGCGCTGACCTCCGGCCGGGTCGCCAGCCTGCTGGGGGCAGAGGGCGGCCACAGCATCGACAGCTCGCTCGGCGTGCTGCGCGACCTGTACCGGCTGGGCGTGCGCTACCTGACCCTCACCCACAACGCGAACACCGGCTGGGCCGACTCCGCGACCGACGTGCCCCGCCACGGCGGGCTGACCCGGTTCGGGCGGGCGGTCGTGGCCGAGATGAACCGGCTCGGGATGCTCGTCGACCTCTCCCACGTCGCGGTCACGACGATGCACGACGCCCTCGACGTGACCGAGGCCCCGGTGATCTTCAGCCACTCCAGCGCCCGGACCGTCGCCGACCACCCGCGCAACGTGCCGGACGACGTCCTGCGCCGCCTGCACGACAACGGCGGGGTGTGCATGGTGACGTTCGTGCCGAGGTTCGTCAGCCCGGCCGCGGCCCGCTGGTCCGCCGACGTCCACGACGCCGCGCTCGCGGCCGGGGTCGACCCGCGCGACCTGGAGGCCCTCGAGGCGTTCGGCGACGCCTACCCGCACCCCTGCCCGCCGGCGACCCTGGCCGACGTGGTCGCCCACGTCGAGCACGTCCGCGAGGTCGCCGGGGTGGCGCACGTCGGTCTGGGCGGCGACTTCGACGGGACCGCGTCGACCCCGGTCGGGCTGGAGGACGTCTCGCGCTACCCCGTGCTGCTGGACGCGCTGCGCGAGCGCGGCTGGTCGCAGGCCGACCTCGTCGCGCTGACCCACGGCAACGTCTCCCGGGTGCTGCGCGACGCCGAGGCGGTCGCCGCCGGGCTGCGTACGGTCCGCGGTCCGTCGGTGGCCACCATCGAGCAGCTGGACGGGGCGCCGTACCCGCACGTCGGTCCGCGCACGGCGGCCGAGGCCGACGCGCGCGAGGAGCCGGTGTGACCGGTCTGCTCGAGGTCGTCGTCACCCACGCCGCGGACGCCGTCCGGGCGGAGGCCGGCGGCGCCGACCGGGTGAGCCTCGTCGGCGACCCGCTGGCCGGAACCGAACGGGAGGCGGGGGCGCTGTCTCCCGCACCGGCCCTCGTGGAGCAGGTCCGGGCGGCCACCGGGCTGCCGGTGCGCCCGCTGCTGCGCCTGCGCGAGGGCTACGGCACCGACGGCGGCGAGGTCGCCCACCTGCACGGTCTGCTGTCGTCCTACCGCTCTGCCGGCGCGGACGGGGTGGTGCTCGGCTTCCTCAACGCGCTGACCGAGATCGACCTCGAGGTGGTGGGCGAGCTGGTCGGGGAGGCGACCTCCGAGCCGGGGGACGGCGGCCTGCGCTGGACGTTCTCCCGCGCGGTCGACTCCTGCATCTCCACCGACCGGGCCTGGCGTGCGCTGCCCTACCTGCCGGGTCTCGACGCCGTCGCCACCGCAGGCTCGGCCCGCGGGGTCGCCGAAGGCCTGGACGAGCTCGTGGCCCGCGCCGAGGCCGACCCGGCGGCGCGAAAGGTGATCATGGCGGCCGGCGGGCTGAGCCCCGAGCACGTCCCCTGGCTCGCTCGAGCCGGGGTCACGATGTTCCAGGTGTCGACGCAGGTCCGGCCGCTGGGGTCGTGGAAGGCGTACGTCGACGCCGACCTCGTGGGGACCTGGCGGGCGCTGCTCGACAGCGGGTCCGGGGGCGGGCGGGACGGCCAGCGTTGATCCTGGTCGACAGCCCGACCTGGCCCGCGCACGGGCGTCTGTGGTCGCACCTGGCGAGCGACACCTCGTACGCGGAGCTGCACGCCTTCGCCGCCCGGCTCGGGCTCGCACCGCGCGCGTTCGACGGCGACCACTACGACGTCGTCGAGGACCGCTACGCCGACGCGCTCGCCGCGGGGGCGCGGGCGGTGACCTCGCGCGAGATAGTCGTCGCGCTGCACGCGGCCGGCCTGCGCCGCCGCAAGCGTTCCCGGCTGGCCCCCTGAACCCCCTGAACCCCCTGAACCCCCTGAGCCCGCTGAACCCGCTTCGCGTCCCTCGTCCTGGAAACGCTGACTCCCGACCTCCGGACGCCCGACCGAGCTGACGGGAGTCAGCGGTTTCTGCAGGGACGGAGCGGGGTGAGGGACCGGGAAGCCGATCGTTCGTCCGCGCGTTGCAGGACCGTCACCGTCGCGGAGCAAGATGGTGGCTGACGGAAGGACCTCTCGTGCCCTGTGCCCATCTCCTGGCCCAGCCGCTCACCCCGCTCCCCGCCGGCTTCGAGCCCTACTGCGCCGACTGCGCGCTCACCGGCGACCAGTGGGTCCACCTGCGGCGCTGCCTGACCTGCGACCACGTCGCCTGCTGCGACGACTCAGACCGCCAGCACGCCACCCGCCACCACGCGTCGACCGGGCACGAGGTCATGACCTCCGCGGAACCGGGCGAGAGCTGGCGCTGGTGCTTCATCGACAAGGAGACCGCGTGACCGATCCCGCCCCCCTGACCCCGCTCGACCTGACCGAAGGACCCAGCCGGGGGACCGACGGTGCACCCGCACCCGCCCGCCGGCCGCGCCGTGACGGGGAGTCGCCGCGCGACGCGAAGCCCGTGATCCTCACCGTCGACGACGACCCGAGCGTCTCGCGGGCGGTCGCTCGCGACCTGCGCCGGCGCTACGCCGAGGACTACCGCATCGTGCGTGCGGAGACCGGGTCCGACGCGCTCGACGCCATCAAGGAGGTCGTGCTGCGCGGCGAGCAGGTCGCTGTGCTGCTCGCGGACTACCGGATGCCGCAGATGAACGGGGTCGAGTTCCTCGAGTCCGCGATGGACCTGGTGCCGCAGGCGCGCCGGGCGCTGCTGACCGCGTACGCCGACACGAGCGCGGCCATCGCGGCGATCAACGTCGTCGACGTCGACCACTACCTGCTCAAGCCGTGGGAGCCGCCGGAGGAGAAGCTGTACCCGGTCATCGACGACATGCTCACCAGCTGGAAGCGCGAGGGGAGGCCGCCGGAGCACAAGACCAAGATCCTCGGCCACCCCTGGTCGCCGGAGTCGTACGAGGTCAGGGACTTCCTGGCCCGCAACCTCGTCCCGTACCGCTGGTACAACGTCGAGGACCCTGACGGCGCCCGGCTGCTGACCGCGGCGGGCAAGGGCCCGGCCGACGTCCCCGTGGTCGTCACCACCTCCGGCGAGGCGCTCTCCCGGCCGAGCCTGACCGACCTCGCGAACGCGGTCGGGCTGGACACCACGCCGCGCGGCGACTTCTACGACGTCGTCATCGTCGGCAGCGGGCCGGCCGGGCTGGGGGCGGCGGTGTACGCCGCGTCCGAGGGCCTCAAGACCGTCGTCCTGGAACGTTCCGCCGCCGGCGGGCAGGCGGGCCAGAGCTCGCGGATCGAGAACTACCTGGGCTTCCCCGACGGGGTGGCCGGCGCGCAGCTCACCGACCGCGCGCGCCGCCAGGCCGTACGCCTCGGCGCCGAGCTGCTGACGGCACGTTCGGTGGTGGGGCTGAAGGCCAAGGGACCGGCCCGTGAGATCACCTTCGACGACGGCGAGACGCTGCTGGCCCACACCGTGGTGCTGGCGACCGGCGTGTCCTACCGCCAGCTCGACGCCGAGGGCGCGGACGCGCTGCTCGGTCGCGGCATCTACTACGGCTCGGCCTCCACCGAGGCGTCGGCGTGCAAGGACGGGCACGTCGTGATCGTCGGCGGCGCGAACTCGGCCGGTCAGGCGGCGGTCTTCTTCTCCACCCACGCCGCCCAGGTGACGCTGGTGGTCCGCGGCGAGTCGCTGACCAGGTCGATGTCGAGCTACCTCATCGACCAGGTCCAGTCCCGGGAGAACATCGAGGTCCGCACCTGCACCCAGGTCGAGCGGGTCGAGGGCGAGGAGCACCTGCGCAGCGTGACCCTCTTCGACAAGACCACCGGTGAGCGCGACGTCGTCGACGCCGAGCACCTGTTCGTCTTCATCGGCGCGGCCCCGCTCACGGACTGGCTGGACGGCGAGGTCGTGCGCGACCCGCGCGGGTTCGTGGTCACGGGACCCGAGCTGCTGGTCGAGGGCCGACGGCCCGACGGCTGGGACCTGCAGCGCGACCCGTACCTGCTGGAGTCGAGCCTGCCGGGGGTGTTCGTGGCCGGGGACGCGCGGGCCGACTCGGTCAAGCGGGTGGCGTCGGCCGTCGGCGAGGGCGCGCTGGCGGTGACGCTGGTGCACCGCTACCTGGCCGAGCGGTGATCCGCTCCTGCGAGACGCCCGGGCGGGCGCACCATGGAAGACGACGCACGCCGGGCACGTTGCACGGGGTGGAGGAGACACGGTGACCGAGACGACGACAGCACAGGCAGCAGGGCCGGGCACGGACGGCGGGGGCGAAGTGCTCCGGCTGGAGCCCGACGAGCTGAAGACGCTCTTCCTCTTCGAGGCGCTCGCCCCCGACCAGCTCACGTGGCTGAGCGAGAACGGCTACGTCGAGACGCGCGCCGAGGGTGAGGCCGTCTACTCCGAGGGCGACCCGGCGACCTGCTTCTTCGTCCTCGTGGAGGGCCGGGTGGCCATGCGCCGCTGGGTCGAGGGCACCAACGTCGAGGTGAACCGGACGGACCACCGCGGCGTGTACGCGGGTGCGACCGCCGCGTTCGTCAAGGCCGAGGCCGGGCACCGCTACGCCAACAGCCTCGTCGCCGTCACCGACTGCCGCTTCTGGGTGATCGACGCCGTCCTGTGGGGCGACAAGATCCGCACCTGGTTCCCGATGGCCATCCACATGCTCGAGGGCCTGGCCACTGGGATGCGCAACAGCCAGCTCGTGGTGGGACAGCGCGAACGTTTGCTGTCGCTCGGTCGGCTCGCCGCCGGCCTCACCCACGAGCTGAACAACCCGGCCTCGGCCGCCGTCCGCGCCACCGCGAGCCTGCGCGAGCGCGTCAGCAAGATGCGCGGCAAGCTCAGCCACCTCGCCTCGGCCGACATCGACGGGCACGAGTTCGCGGCGATGGTGGACCTGCAGGAGGCCGCCGTCGAGCGGATGGCCAAGGTGACCCGTGAGCTGAGCCCGATGGAGACCTCGGAGGCCGAGGACGAGCTGGGCGACTGGCTCGACGACCACGACGTGCAGGGCAGCTGGGACGTCGCGCCCGTGCTGGTCGCCGCGGGTGCGGACCTCGCCTGGCTGGAGGAGCTGGCCGACCACGTGTCGCCGGAGGTCCTCGGCGACGCGGTGCACTGGGTGGCGTACGCGCTCGACACCGAGCAGCTGATGAACGAGATCGAGGACGCGACCACCCGGATCTCGACGCTGGTGGGCGCGGCGAAGCAGTACTCGCAGATGGATCGTGCGACGCACGCCGACATCGACGTGCACGAGGGCCTGAAGAGCACGATCATGATGCTCAAGCACAAGATCACCGCCTCCGGCAAGATCACCCTCGTCAAGGACCTGGCCACCGACCTGCCGAAGGTGCCGGCGTACCCGGCCGAGCTCAACCAGGTGTGGACCAACCTCATCGACAACGCCGTGCAGGCGATGCCGGACGGGGGGACGCTGACGATCCGGACGCGCCTGGAGCCCGACGACGTGCTGATCGAGGTCGGCGACACGGGCACGGGCATCCCCGAGGAGCTGCAGGAGCGGATCTTCGAGCCGTTCTTCACGACCAAGCCGGTGGGCGAGGGGACCGGGCTGGGCCTGGACATCTCCTACCGGGTCGTCGCCCAGCGCCACGGCGGCGACCTACGGGTGCAGTCGGTGCCGGGGGACACGCGCTTCCAGGTCCGGCTCCCGCTCGTCACCCCGGAGCGTCTCAGCAGCGACGGCTAGGTGTGATGTCCAGGGAGGTTGTTGAGCCTGCTGGCCGGGACGCCACCGATGGCGGA
>CAXULL010000048.1:0-9642 GCA_964251895.1 uncultured Friedmanniella sp. | reverse complement strand
AGGGCGTGTCCGGCGACTCGCTGGTCCTCGGCGCCGGGGGCGTGACCGGCATCGTGCTGGTCTCGCTGCTGGTCTGCCTGATCCCCACCACCATCGGCGCCCTGCTGTCGGCCATCGGCATCGCCGGCATGGACCGGCTGGTGCAGCGCAACGTCCTCGCCATGTCCGGGCGGGCCGTCGAGGCCGCCGGGGACGTGAGCACGCTGCTGCTCGACAAGACCGGCACGATCACCCTGGGCAACCGGCAGGCCGTCGACCTGGTCACCGCGACCGGGGTCGAGGCCTTGCGCCTGGCCGAGTCCGCGCAGCTGTCGAGCCTGGCCGACGAGACCCCGGAAGGGCGTTCGGTCGTCGTCCTGGCCAAGAACGGGTACGGCCTCCGCGCCCGCCGGGCCGGCGAGCTCGACGGGGCCACGTGGGTCCCCTTCACCGCCCAGACCCGCATGTCGGGGGTCGACCTGCCGGACCCCGACGGGACCGGCACGACGCTCCAGGTCCGCAAGGGCGCCACGGCGGCCGTGCTCGCCTGGGTCCGTCAGAACGGCGGTCAGCCGGACGCACGGGTCGGCGAGGTCGTGGACGGCATCAGCGCCTCGGGCGGCACGCCGCTCGTCGTCGCCGAGCGCCGGGGCGACGAACCGGCCCGCGCGCTCGGCGTCATCCACCTCAAGGACGTCGTCAAGCCCGGGATGCGCGAGCGCTTCGACGAGATGCGCCGGATGGGCATCCGGACGGTGATGATCACCGGGGACAACCCGATGACCGCCCGCGCGATCGCCGAGGAGGCCGGCGTCGACGACTTCCTCGCCGAGGCCACGCCCGAGGACAAGATGGCGCTGATCAAGGCGGAGCAGTCCGGCGGGCGGCTCGTGGCGATGACCGGCGACGGCACCAACGACGCGCCCGCACTGGCCCAGGCCGACGTCGGCGTCGCGATGAACACCGGCACCTCGGCCGCCAAGGAGGCCGGCAACATGGTCGACCTCGACTCCGACCCGACCAAGCTGATCGAGATCGTCGAGATCGGCAAGCAGCTGTTGATCACGCGCGGTGCCCTGACCACGTTCTCGATCGCGAACGACATCGCCAAGTACTTCGCGATCATCCCGGCGATCTTCGCCGTCGTCTACCCCGGTCTCGACACCCTCAACGTGATGCGGCTGCACAGCCCCACCACCGCGATCCTGTCGGCCGTGATCTTCAACGCGCTGATCATCGTCGCCCTCGTCCCGCTCGCCCTGCGCGGCGTCCGGTACGTCCCCGGCGGCGCGAGCACCCTGCTCCGCCGCAACCTCCTGGTCTACGGCCTCGGCGGCATCGTCGCCCCGTTCGTCGGAATCAAGATCATCGATCTCCTCCTCACTCTCATCCCCGGGTTGTCCTGATGCGTCGTCCGTCCTGGTTGTCCACCCACCTCGCCGCCCTCCGGGCGCTGCTGGTCCTGACCGTGCTCGTCGGTCTCGCCTATCCCCTCGCCGTCCTCGCCGTCGCCCAGCTGCCCGGGCTGCAGAGCCGGGCGGACGGGTCCTTCGTCCACCGCGCCTCCTCCGTCTCGTCGACCAGCACGGCCCCCGTCGGCAGCCGGCTGATCGGGCAGTCGTTCACCGACGCCGACGGCAAGGCGCTGGCGCCGTACTTCCAGACCCGGCCGTCCGCCGCGGGCGACGGCTACGACCCGACGGCGACCAGCGCCTCGAACCTCGGGCCCGAGGACGTCGTCGACACGCTCCCCGACCCCGCGGCCGCCGCGGGCTCCGACGAGGCCGAGGGCTCGCCGAGCCTGCTGACCCAGGTCTGCGCCCGCAGCGTGGCCGTGGGCCAGGAGGACGGGGTCGACGGCCGCCGTCCGTTCTGCACGAGCGACGGCGTCGGGGCGGTCCTCTCGGTGTTCCACGCCGAAGGGCTCGCCGGCCCCGTGGTGCGGGTGGTCAGCGCCAACCAGGCCTGCCCCGCGAAGCCGTTCCTGACCGCGTACGAGGGCGTGAAGGTGGAGTGCGCGACGCCGGGCGAGGACCTCACCGGGTCGGTCACCACGCCGGTGCGGGGCGACGCACCCGCCGTCCCGGCGGTCCCGGCGGACGCGGTCACCGCCAGCGGGTCCGGGCTCGACCCGCACATCAGCCCCGCGTACGCCGCCCTCCAGGTGGCCCGGGTGGCCGCGGCGCGCGGGATCTCCCCGGCCGACGTGACCGCCGCGGTCGCGCGGCACACGTCGGGCCGGACGCTCGGCTTCCTCGGGGAGCCCACGGTGAACGTGGTCGAGCTCAACCTCGACCTGGACGACCGCTTCGGCGTGCGCGGATGAGCGGCGGGGCCGCAGGAGGGATGATCAGGTGGTGGCCAGAGGTGAGCTGAGGGTCTACCTCGGCGCCGCCCCGGGTGTCGGCAAGACCTACAAGATGCTCGAGGAGGGCCACCGCCGGCTCGCCCGGGGCACGGACGTCGTCGTCGGCATCGTCGAGACCCACGGCCGCACGCACACCGCGGACCTGCTCGACGGGCTCGAGGTCGTGCCCCGGACGACGGTCTCCTACCGCGGGTCCGAGCTCGTCGAGCTCGACCTCGACGCCGTGCTCGAGCGCCGACCCCACGTGGTGCTCGTCGACGAGCTCGCCCACACCAACGCCCCCGGCCTGCGGCACGAGAAGCGGTGGGAGGACGTCGAGACGCTCCTCGACGCCGGGATCACCGTGGTGACCACGCTCAACGTGCAGCACCTGGAGTCCCTCAACGACGTCGTCGGCGACATCACCGGCGTACGCCAGCGCGAGACCGTGCCCGACGCCGTCGTCCGGCAGGCCGACCAGATCGAGCTGATCGACATGGCGCCCGAGGCGCTGCGCCGCCGGCTCGCCCACGGCAACGTCTACCCCGCGGACCGGGTCGACGCGGCCCTGGGCAACTACTTCCGGATCGGCAACCTCTCGGCCCTGCGCGAGCTCGCCCTGCTCTGGGTCGCGGGCAAGGTGGACGAGCAGCTCGAGCGCTACCGCGCCGAGCACGGCATCGGCTCGCCCTGGGAGACCCGCGAGCGCGTCGTCGTGGCGCTGACCGGCGGCCCCGAGGGCGACACCCTGATCCGCCGGGCCGCCCGGATCGCCGCCCGGGCGACCGCCGCCGAGCTGCTCGCGGTGCACGTGGCCCGCAGCGACGGGCTCAGCGCGGGCAACCCCGCCCACCTCGCCCTGCAGCGGGAGCTGGTCGAGGACCTCGGCGGCACCTACCACCAGGTCGTCGGCAGCGACGTGCCGGACGCGCTGCTCACCTTCGCCCGGGCCGTCAACGCCACCCAGCTCGTGCTGGGGGTCAGCCGCCGGGGTCGGCTGGCGCAGCTGCTCGCGCCCGGGGTCGGGATGACGACGACCGCGGAGTCGGGCACGCTCGACGTGCACCTGGTGACCCACGAGAAGACCGCGCGCCGCAACCGGGTGCTGCTGCACTGGCTGCGCGGCGGACGGTCGAGCGCCCTGAGCCGAGGTCGGCGCCTCGCCGGTCTGGTCGTGGCCGTGCTCGGCCTGCCGCTGTTCACCGCGCTGCTGCAGCAGTTCGCCGGGGACGCGTCGCTCGCCACCGACCTCGTCTTCTTCCTGCTGCTCGTCGTCGCGGTGGCCCTGCTCGGCGGGATGCTGCCGGCGCTGGTCGCCGCCGTCGGCGGGTTCCTGCTGCTGAACTACTTCTTCACCCCGCCGTTGCGGCTGTTCACCGTCGCCGAGCGCGAGAACCTCGTCGCGCTGGTCGCCTTCCTCGTGGTGGCGCTCTCCTTGAGCACCGTCGTCGACGCGTCGGCCCGCCGCACCCGCGAGGCGCTGCGCGCCCGGGCCGAGGCCGCGACGCTCTTCACCCTGTCCGGCAGCGTGCTGCGCGGCTCGCGACCCCTGCACGCCCTGCTCGACCAGGTCCGGGAGACCTTCGCGCTCGACGGCGTCACCCTGCTGGAGCGTCGCGACGAGGCCGGCCAGGGCCCCGACGTCGAGCGCAGCGACGACGCCTGGCAGGTCGTCGCCTCGGTCGGCGACCCGGTGTCGCGCACCCCGAGCCAGGGTGACGCGGAGGTGCACGTCGACCAGCGCTACAGCCTGGTGCTCGTCGGGCACCCCCTCGAGGCCGACGCGCGCCGGGTGCTCGAGGCGTTCGCCGCGCAGGCCGCCGGTGCCGTGCAGCACGAGCGCCTGGAGGAGGCCGCGGCCTCCGCGGACTCGCTCGCCGAGGTAGACCGGGTCCGGACGGCGCTGCTCAGCGCGGTCAGCCACGACCTCCGTACGCCGCTCGCGTCGGCGAAGGCGGCCGTCGGGACGCTCCGCTCCCCCGACCTGCACCTCAGCGCCCACGACCAGGAGGAGCTCCTCGACACGGCGGAGGGCTCGCTGGACCGCCTGGCCGCCCTGGTCGAGAACCTGCTGGACATGAGCCGGCTGCAGGCCGGTGCCCTGGCGCTGCTCGTCCAGGAGGTCGACGTCGCCGACGTGGTGTCCGGAGCGGTGGCGAGCCTGGGGCCGGCCGGGCAGCCCGTCACGATCCGCATCGCGGACGACCTGCCGGAGGTCCGCGCCGACCCGGCGCTGCTCGAGCGGGCCGTGGCCAACCTCGTGCAGAACGCGTCCCGCTTCAGCCCGCCCGGGACCGCGCCGTGGATCACCGCCAGCGCGCACGGCGACCGGGTCGAGGTCCGCGTCACCGACACCGGCCCCGGCGTGCCCGAGGACGACCGGGACCAGATCTTCCTGCCCTTCCAGCGGCTCGGCGACCACGACAACAGCACGGGGGTCGGCCTGGGCCTGGCCCTCTCCCGCGGTCTCGTCGAGGCGATGAGCGGCACCCTCACCCCCGAGGACACCCCCGGTGGCGGACTGACCATGACCATCTCGCTCCCCGTCGCTCCTCGCCCGGACGGGCCGGAGGCGTGCGCCGCCGACGTCCGCGGGGCGGCCGCATGACCCGCGTCCTGGTCGTCGACGACGAGCCGCAGATCCTGCGTACGCTGCGGATCAACCTGCAGGCCCGCGACTACGAGGTCGTCACGGCCAGCAGCGGTCGCGGTGCCCTGCAGGCGGCCAGCGAGTCGCACCCCGACCTGGTCGTGCTCGACCTCGGGCTGCCCGACATGGACGGCGTCGAGGTCGTCCGCTCGCTGCGCAGCTGGACCCCGGTGCCGATCCTCATCCTGTCCGGGCGGCTCAACAGCCAGGACAAGGTGCGGGCGCTCGACGCCGGTGCCGACGACTACGTCACCAAGCCCTTCAACGTGGACGAGCTCTTCGCCCGGGTGCGGGCCGTGACGCGCCGCCTCGGCGAGCCCGAGCCCCCCGCACCGGTCCGGATCGGCAGCTGGCTCGTCGACGTCGAGGACCGTACGGCGCGTCCGGCCGACGGCCCGGCCGGGGCCGACGGCAGCCCCACCGACGGCGAGCGGCTGCACCTGACGCCGACCGAGTGGCAGCTGCTGCAGGCGCTCGTCCGCCAGCCCGGACGGCTGGTCGGCCAGCGCCAGCTGCTGCTCCAGGTGTGGGGACCGACGTACGTGGACCAGACGCACTACCTGCGTCAGTACATGAAGACCCTGCGACGCAAGCTGGAGCCGGACCCGAGCCGGCCGCGGCACCTGATCACCGAGGCCGGGATGGGCTACCGCTTCCAGCCCTGACCGACCGCGTCCGCCGGCGGTACCGCGGTACCACGAAGGTCGGCACCGCGAGGCGATGTGCCGACGGCGCCCGCTTCGTAACGTCGTTCCCGTGATCGAAGTCAGCCATCTCACCAAGCGGTTCGGCCGCACCACCGCGGTCGACGACGTGTCGTTCCGGCTCGAGCCCGGTCGCGTCACCGGCTTCCTCGGCCCCAACGGCGCCGGCAAGTCCACGACCATGCGGATGGTCCTCGGGCTGGACCGGCCCACCTCCGGCCACGCCTGGGTCGACGGTCGTCCGTACGCGGAGCTGGAGGCCCCGTTGCGCAGCGTCGGGGCGATGCTCGACTCCCGGGCGATCCACCCGGGTCGCACCGCGCGGTCGCACCTGCGCTCGATCGCCGACACCCACCGGATCGGCCGCTCCCGGGTCGACGAGGTGCTGGAGCTGACCGGGCTCACCGCCGTCGCCGGTCGCCGCGCCGGCACCTTCTCGCTCGGGATGGGCCAGCGCCTGGGCATCGCCGCCGCCCTGCTCGGGGACCCGGAGAACGTGCTGCTCGACGAGCCTGTCAACGGCCTGGACCCGGAGGGCGTGATCTGGGTCCGCTCGCTCGCCCGGCGGATGGCCGCCGAGGGGCGCGTGGTGCTGGTCTCGAGCCACCTGATGAGCGAGGTCGCCCAGACCGCCGACCACCTCGTGGTGCTCGGCGCGGGTCGCGTGCTCGCGGACGGGCCCCTGCACGAGGTGATCGCGGCGACCGGAGGACCGACGGTCCGGATCGCCTCGACCGAGCTGGCGCGCCTGGTCGGGCCGCTGGCCGCCGCCGGCGCCGTGGTCACCGGGTCCGACGAGCACCACGCCGACGTGCTCGGACTCGACGCCGAGCGCGTGGCCCGCCTCGCGGCCGACCAGGGCGTCGTCCTCTCCGAGCTCACGACCCTCGAGCGCTCGCTCGAGGACGCCTACTTCGCCCTCACCGCCACGTCCACCGAGTACCGCTCGGCCCTCGTGCCGTCCGGCGCCCAGATCGCCAGCCCCAGCCACACGCCCAGCCACACCGCCAGCCACACCGCCAGCCGCACCCAGGAGCACCGATGACCGTCCTCGACACCCGAACCCTGCCGGCCGGGTCACGGCTGTCCTTCGGCGGCGTGCTCCGCTCCGAGCTCGGCAAGCTCACCTCCCTGCGGTCCACCCGGGTCGCGGCGCTCTGCGTGCCTCTCCTCGTGGTGGCGGGGATGCTCCTGCGGGCCTTCGCCTACGTCCAGACCGCGGCCGTGGCTCCGGTGGGGGTCTCCCCCGCTGCCGCCTGGACCGACGTGCTGGACGTCGGCACGCAGGCCGGCGAGCTGGCTGCCGTCGTCCTCGCCGGGCTCGCCGTCGGCTCCGAGTACACGAGCCGGGTCGCGCTCACGACCTTCACCGCCGAACCCCGTCGGCTGCGCGTGCTGGCGGCCAAGGTCGTCGTCGTGCTGGTGCCGCTCGTGGTGCTGAGCGCCGTCGGGTTCCTGGCCGGCACGGCCCTGACGTCGCCGGTCATGACCTCGGCGCACCTGGGCGGGCCGTCGGTCGCCGCCCTGGGGCCGGCGCTGGGCGACCTCGCGGTCCTCCTCGCCTACGCCCTCTTCGCCCTCGCCGTCGCCGCGCTCACCCGCAGCACGGCGGCCGGGATCACGATCGTGCTCGCCGTGCTGCTGGTCGTGCCCGTGGCGGTGGGCCTGCTCGACCGCGCGCTCGGCGTCGACCTCGTCCCGTTCCTCCTCACCTACGCTGCCCCCATGGCCCTCGCGCTGCACGATCCCGACGGGGCAGGCGCCCTGGTGAGCGACGTCGTCGTCACCGTCGTGTGGCTCGTCGTCCCCGGCGTGGCGGCCGCGCTCACCCTGGTCCGGCGGGACGTCTGACCGAGATGGCACCGACGGCGCCCCCGGTGGGCGAGGGACAGCTGCGGCTGCCTCGCCCGCCCGGCGTGCTGCGCGGGTTCACGACCACCCACCCGTGGTCGGTGGACGTCGTCCTGGTCGCCCTCGCCCTGCTCGTCGGCTGGGTGCAGACGGACCGGGTGGGCACCCGCGGCCCGCTCTGGACGGTGCTCGGCGGCTGGTGGGTCGTGGTGGTCGTCGTCACCACCGGGGCTCTGCTGCTGCGGCGCCGCAGGCCCGCCGTGACGCTCGTGGTCACCGGGCTGGGCGTGCTGCCCGTGCTGCTCTCCGACCGGGGACCGCTGCTCGTCCCGCTCGCGGTGTGCGTCTACTCGCTCGCCGTGCACCGGTCGACGCGGGCCGCGGCGGCCGCGGCGGCCGTGCTGACCATCGAGGTGCTGGCCACCGAGTACTGGGCGCAGTCCGTGCTGGGCCCGGCGCCGTCCTTCGCGGTCGTCGCGATGGTGCTCGCCCTCCTCGTCGGCGCGAGCGTGGGAGACCGGCGTCGCTACCTCGCCGAGGTCATCGCCCGCTCCGCCCAGCTGGCCGCAGAGCAGGAGCAGCGGGCCCAGATCGAGGTCGCGGCCGAACGGGCGCGGATCACCCGTGAGCTGCACGACGTCGTCGCGCACGGCCTCGGCGTCATCGTCCGCCTCAGCGACGGCGCCGACGCGGTGGTGGAGACGGACCCGGAGCGTTCCCGCGAGGCCGTGCGCCAGGTCGGTCGCGTGGGGCGCGAGGCGCTGCGGGACATGCGCCGGATGCTCGGGGTCCTGAGCGGTGAGGCGACCGGGCCGGACCTGGCCCCCCAGCCCGGCCTCGCCGACCTCGGCGCGCTGGTCGAGACCTACCGCTCGGCCGGGCTGCCGGTCGTCGTGGAGCGTAGGGGCGACGCGCCGCTCGACCGGGCGACCCAGCTCGTCGTCTACCGGTCCGTGCAGGAGGGGCTGACGAACGCGCTCCGCTACGCCCGGTCGCCGAGCACGGTGCTGGTGCGGCTGCGCCTCGACGACGTCGTCGAGGTCGAGGTCTCCGACGACGGCGCCGGCCCCGACGCCGGCGCCGGGCACCAGCCGTCGGTCGGGTCCGGCCGCGGCCTCGTCGGGCTGCGCGAGCGGGCGGCTCTGTACGGCGGGTCGGTGACGGCCGGCCCGCGCGACGACCTCGGTGGCCGGGGCTGGCGCACGCGCCTGCGGATCGACCCCGGCGCCGCGACGGAGAAGGGAACCGGATGAGTGACATCGACCTGCTGATCGTGGACGACCAGGAGCTCGTGCGTGCGGGGATGGCGATGGTGCTCGGCAGCGCACCGGGTCTGCGCGTGGTGGGAGAGGCGGGCGACGGCGCGACCGCCGTGCGGCGCGTCCGCGAGCTCCGCCCGGACGTCGTGCTGATGGACGTGCGGATGCCCGGCGTCGACGGCCTGGCGGCGACGCGCACGATCACGGACGCGTTCCCCGACGTGCGGGTGATCGTGCTGACCACGTTCGACCTCGACGAGTACGCGTTCGGCGGCCTGAACGCGGGAGCGAGCGGCTTCCTGCTGAAGGACGTGCCCGCGGACGAGCTGGTCCGCGCCGTGCGCGCCGTCGCCTCCGGGGACGCGATCATCTCGCCGCGCGTCACCCGCCGCATGCTGGAGCTGACCCGCGGCCGCCTGCCCGCCGGACCGTCCGCGGACGCCGACGACGGGCTCACCGAGCGGGAGCGGGAGGTGCTCGTCGCCATCGCGGCGGGGCTGTCCAACCCCGAGATCGCCGAGCGGCTGCACCTGTCGGAGTCGACGGTCAAGACGCACGTGGGCCGGGTGCTGGCCAAGCTGGGCCTGCGTGACCGCGTGCACGCCGTCATCTACGCCTACGACCACGGGCTCACGGGCGGCCCCGCCGCGAGCGCGTGAAGATCGCGTAGAAGTCGCTGCCGTACGCGGGCGCCGATGGGTCTACTGGTCGATGTGCTGACCACCCACCCGCCCGACGCGCACGTCTCCGGGCTGCGCACCTGGCTCATGCAGGGCACCGAGCCGCACCCGGCCCGCCACCCCGGACCGCACGCGACGCCACCGCCGGCGGAGAAGACGCACTCCTGGTGGA
>CAXULL010000047.1:0-11882 GCA_964251895.1 uncultured Friedmanniella sp. | reverse complement strand
GCGTCGTCGGTCAGCAGCTCGGGACGCGTCCGGCGGGCGCGCAGCACGTCGAGGCAGACCCGGCTGGTCACGGTCGTCAGCCAGCCGCCGAGGTTGGTGATGGGGTCCGCGGTGCCGGCGGTGCCGGCTTGCCCGACGCGCTGCAGCCGGACCCACGTCTCCTGCACGGCGTCCTCCGCGTCGGCGCGGGAGCCGAGCAGCCGCTGGGCGACCGCGGTCAGCCTCGTCCGCTCGGCCTCGAACTCCTGCGCGAGGCCTGCGCCCTGCTCGTACGCCGTCATCGTCCCCGCTCTCGTCACACCCGTGCCGCGTGTCACGTGTCGCGTGTCGCGCCACCCTCCCTGACGCCGTCACGCCGACGGACGTGACACGAGCAGGAACCGTCCCGTGAGCACCCCGACCACCGGCAGGCCGACCGCCCCGAGCCTCGGCGTCGCCGACCGCGCCGCTCAGCCCTGCGGCAGCACCATCGACTTGATCGCCTCGGGCTCGCGGTGTCCGGCCGTCAGCGCGGCCTCGGTCTCCTCGAGGCCGAAGCGGTGGGTGATCAGGCGGCGGACGTCGACCGCGCCGGAGGCGATGAGCTGCAGCGCGAGCGGGTAGGTCCGGGCGTAGCGGAACGTGCCGGTGATGACGAGCTCACGGCTCTGCACGAGCGGGACGTTGATCCCGACCTCGTCCGGGCCCATGCCGACCAGGACGGCGCGGCCGGCGCGGGCCAGGGCGGCCAGGCCCGTCCGGACGGCCACGGGGGCCCCCGAGCACTCGAGCAGGACGTCGTACTCGCTCGTCAGCGGCTCGTCCGCGCGGTGCGCGTCGAGACCGAGCTCGGCGGCCACGCCCAGCCGGAAGTCGCTGACGTCGGTCACGGTGACCTGCGCGGCGCCGAACGCGCGGGCGACCTGACCGGCGAGCAGCCCGATCGGTCCGGCCCCGGTGACGAGGACGCGGTCGCCGGGGGAGACGCCGGCCTTGCGCGAGGCCCAGACGCCGACGGAGACCGGCTCGGCCATGGCCGCCTGCTCCGCGTCCAGGCCCTCCGGCGCGGGGAAGGCGAAGTCGGCGTCGAGCGTCACCAGCCGGGCGATGGCCCCGTCGACGGGAGGCGTGGCGAAGAAGACGACGTCGGGGCAGAGGTTGTAGCGCCCGGCGCGGCACTGCTCGCAGTGCCCGCACGGCACGCCGGGCTCGAGGGCGACGAGCTGGCCGACGCGCGCGGGGTCGACGCCCTCGCCCACCCCGACCACGACGCCGGCGGCCTCGTGGCCGATGACCATCGGCGCCTCGACGACGAACGACCCGATCCGGCCGTGCTCGTAGTAGTGGACGTCCGAGCCGCAGATGCCCACCGCGCCGACCTCGACCAGCACCTCGCCCGGACCGGGCTCGGGCACCGGGCGGTCCTCGAGGACGAGGTCACGCTCGCCGCGCAGGACGGCGCTGCGGTTGGTCCGGGCGGCTGAGCCTCCCCCGGTGCTGGGCGTGGCGGACGGGGCGGTGGTGGTCACGAGCTGACTCCTGGGCTGGTGGGTCCCTCCGTCGGGACCGGCACCAGGAACGCTAGTCCGTCGGCCTACGGTGTGGGACCAGGCCACGGGGTCCGAGGGAGAGAAGGCCGTCATGGGAGTGCTCGACCGGTTCCGGCTGGACGGACAGGTCGCCGTCGTGACCGGCGCGACCCGCGGGCTGGGGCGGGGCTTCGCCACCGCGCTCGGCGAGGCGGGCGCCTCGGTGGTCGTGGTGGGGCGCGACCCGGAAGCGGCCGGCGAGGTGCTCGCCGACCTCCGCGAGCGCGACGTCGAGGCGGTCTTCGTGCCCGCCGACATCACCGTCGCGGCCGAGGTCGACACCGTCCTGACGGCCACGTTGGAGCGGTTCGGTCGCGTCGACGTGCTGGTCAACAACGCCGGCACCTGCGTCCACACCCCGGCCCTCGACGTGACGGGAGAGGACTGGCGCTCGGTGATGACCACCAACGTCGACGCGCTGTGGACCTGCTCGCAGGTCTTCGGGCGGCACCTGATCGAGGCCGGCGGCGGGACGATCATCAACATCGGGTCGATCTCGGCCATGATCGTCAACCGCCCGCAGTGGCAGCCGGCGTACAACGCGTCGAAGGCCGCGGTGCACCAGCTGACCAAGAGCCTGGCGGCGGAGTGGGCGCCGTACGGGGTGCGGGTGAACGCGCTCGCCCCCGGCTACGTGAAGACCGACATGGCCCCGGTCGACGAGCCGCAGTTCCGCGCGAACTGGATCGAGGACGCGCCCATGCGGCGCTACGCGACGGTGGAGGAGGTCGCTCCGCTGGTCGTGTTCCTGGCCAGCAGCGCCGCCTCGTTCATGACCGGCAGCGTGCTCGTGGCCGACGGCGGCTACACGCTCTTCTGAGTCGGGCTCTGCTGAGTCGAGCACTGCTGAGTCGAGCCGTGCTGAGTCCTGCGCTGCTGGGTCGGGCGTCGTGGGTCCGGCGGCGACAACGCCGTGGGCGACCCGCTCTCGAAGCTCCCCGGGTGCTCGTCCAGCGGGTCACCCACGGGCGACCGGCTGGAGCAGCAGGTCCCCCGCGGGACGCTCCCCCAACCGGGGTCCAGCTGCTTGCTCCTGCTCAGCACTGCCACGGTAGAGCGAAGTTTCCTTGCCCGTCATCGAATCAGGGTTTTTCCAGCGGAAGTTCAGGTGTCGAGGACCGGCTCCGGCCCGGTGCGCCCGTCGCGGTCCCGGCTACCGTTGCAGTTCGGATCGCGCACACCTCAGGAGAACCCGATGAGCATGCTCAAGTCCATCCTCAAGACCGCTATCGCCGCCAAGGTCGTGCAGACCGTCTCGCGCGAGCTCGCCAAGCCCGAGAACCAGCGCAAGCTCAAGGAGGGCCTCGGCAAGCTGGCCAAGCAGGCCCGTCGCCGCTGAGCCCGTTGCCCGCGGCGGTCGTCGGGCTCGCTAGCTGCTGGCGAGCGCCGCGACGACGGCCGCCCCGATCAGCAGGACGATCAGCGCCACGACGCTGAGCACGACCAGGCCGACGACCGTGCCCACCTTGCTCCGTCCACCCATCATGACCACGGTGGCCCCGGTGGTCAGGTTCACCAGCTTGGCCTTGCTCCAGCGGCCCAGGGCGTCCGGGGGCCCGGCCACCTCGATCCAGTCGCCCTCCCGCACGGTGCCGTTGAGCGAACGGCCCCGCAGCTCGACGTCGAGCGGCTGAGGGTTCCCGGGCTCCAGCAGCCGGAAGGCCAGCACCGTCGCGGAGTACGCCGTGCTGTCGCCGCCGGGCAGCAGCTCCTGGCGCAGCTCGACGCCGCTGGCGCGACCGATCCGTGCGCCGGGAACGGGCGGGCGTGGCGGCAGGTCGCCCAGCGGCACCGGGTAGCCGTGCGGCTCGGACCCGCGGTCGTCGGGGCCGGCCGGGCTGCTCGGATAGCTCATGCACCGCAGTGTGACGGTCCAGGGGTGCGGGCGCAGGTCTCCCGGTGGACCCACCGGGGAGATGCGGTCACGAGCCGGTCTCGGCCCGTCGTCGCCCCGGACCCTCACGACCGCTGCGGTCACGTCCCGGCGTCGTCCTGCGTCGAGGTGGTGACGACGGCCGGCGTGTGAATTAGCGTGAGCCCGACGAAGGCGTCGCCGGTCTCGGTGCGCAGGGGACACACGAGGGGGCCACGTGCGGATCGCCACGAAGACGGGGTGGGCCGGCGTGCTGCTCGCGGCCGCGCTGGTCCTGCCGGGCTGCGGGTCGGTGCCGGCGGGCGAGCCCGGCGGGGCGATCAGCGAGCCGGCTCCAGCGGCGAGCTCGCCCACCGGAGCGGGCTCGGTGCCGGCTCCGACCGCGAAGCCGTCCACCAAGCCCGCGAAGACCGCGACGAAGAAGGTCTCGACCCCGGCCAAGCCGGCCCTCGTCCTGGCCAAGGGCGCCAAGGGCGAGAAGGTCCGCGACCTCCAGGTGCGGCTGCGGGACCTCGACTGGTACGCCGGGACGATCACCGGGACGTACGGGAAGAGCACCGTCAAGGCGGTGCAGGGCTTCCAGGGCAAGCGCGACCTGAAGAAGACCGGGAACGTCGACGCGACGACCTGGACCCAGCTCACGAAGCGGACGAAGACGCCCACCAAGGACGAGCGGCACAACGTGCTGCGTGCGGGCCCGGCGATCTACCGTCAGGGCTCGAGCGGCGACAAGGTCCGTGAGCTGCAGGCGCGGCTGAAGCAGATCGGTTGGTTCTCGGGATCGGTCACCGGCACGTACGGCAGCGCGACCGCCAGCAGCGTGCGCGGGTTCCAGGACAAGCGCGCCATCCCCGAGACCGGTCAGGTGGACGCCCGCACGTGGAGCCGGCTGGTCGCGATGACGCGGACGCCGAGCGACGACGCCAAGCACAACCGGACGCCGAAGCCGTCCGCGTCGGGCCTGGACAAGCGGTGCCTGACCGGCCGGGCGATCTGCATCAGCAAGAGCAGCAACAGCCTGACCTGGGTGGTCGACGGCAAGCCGCAGCTCAAGATGGACGTGCGCTTCGGCGCCGTCGGGACGCCGACCCGCGAGGGGAGCTTCTCGATCCAGCGCAAGGAGCGGACCTGGACCTCGACGATCTACCACTCGAAGATGCCGTACTCGATGTTCTTCTCGGGCGGCCAGGCCGTGCACTACAGCTCTGACTTCGCCGCGCGCGGCTACGCGGGGGCCTCGCACGGCTGCGTGAACGTGCGGAACCTCTCGGGCATCTCCAACCTCTTCTCCCAGGCGAGAACCGGCGACAAGGTGATCGTCTACCGCTGAACTTCTCGCCGTCCAACCACCTGAGCGGTGGTCAGACGGCGAGAAGTTCGAGGACGGTGTCGATGAAGCCCTGTGGATCACCGACGACGTCGTCCCAGCTGAACCGGCGGACGGTCCACCCGTCGGCCATCAGCCGGTTGGACCGACGGAGGTCCCGGCGGAACGACGAGGCGCTGGAGTGGAAGGCGAACCCGTCGAGCTCGATGGCGATGCGGCGGTCGACGAACGCGATGTCGATCTCCGCCACGCTCCCGTCGGAGAGACGCACCGTGAGGTTGGGTCGGAAGCCGGTGATGCCCGCGCTGCGCAGCGTGGCCACGGCGACGCGCTCGAGCTCGGAGTGGGCACCGTCACCGGTCCGGGCCAGCAGGGTGCGCATCGTGGAGCTGCCCCAGCAACCGGGGTGCCGGTCGAGGGCGCGCTGCAGCTCGCGCTGCTGCACCGCGTGGGTCTGCTTGGCGCGGTCGATGACGGCGATCCCGCTCCCGGCCCGGGTCTTCTCGAGGGCTGCAGCCGCCCTCAGCACCGACCAGGGCCGGCTCAGGACGGGCAGCCCGCGGTGCGTCCAGCGGTCCTGCGGGTCGACGAAGGCGTCCACGACGCGGACGTCGGCCGGCGGACGCCGACGGCTGTGACCGACGAACGTCCAGCGCGCCGGCGGGTCGGGGAGGACACCCCACCACCAGGTCGCACCCTCGTCGGCCAGCAGGACGGACGGCCCGAGCCAGAGTGACGCGGCGACGAGCCTGGTCTCGGGCAGCGGCACGCTCGCGTGCAGGCGGTAGACGCCGGTGAAGGCGACCAGCCACTCACGAGTCGAGAGCAGGTGCTCGATCTGCCGGGCACTGAGACCGGCGGCGAGAGCCTGGGTCCGGGTGATGGTCCCGGCCTGACGGAGGAGGTGGCGGCGTACGACATCGTTCACACCGAGGTTGTAAGGACGCGGTGCGTGTTCGTGCCGCCCGCTCCCGACCTCCTGGGGAAAACTTCTCGCCGTTCAACCACCCTGTGGGTGGTCGGACGGTGAGAAGTTCTAGCTGCGCGCGGTGAAGACGACCGGACCGTCGTCGGTGATGGCGATCGTGTGCTCGGAGTGCGCACCGCGGGAGCCGTCGCGGCTGCGGAGCGTCCAGCCGTCCGGGTCGGTGTAGATCTTGTCCGTGCTCTCGCAGAACCAGGGCTCGATCGCGATGACCAGCCCGGGACGCAGCACCAGGCCGCGGCCGCGCCGGCCGTCGTTGGCGATGTGCGGGTCGCCGTGCATCGTGCGCCCGACGCCGTGCCCGCCGAAGTCGGTGTTGATCTTGTAGCCGGCGTGCCGGGCGACCCGGGCGATGGCGAACGAGATGTCGCCCACCCGGGCACCCACCTGGGCGGCTTCGATCCCGGCGCCGAGCGCCTCCTGCGTCGTCTCGATCAGGCGTCGGTCCTCGTCACGCTCCGTGCCGACCACGACGCTCACCGCCGAGTCCGAGACCCAGCCGTCGACCGACGCCGCGAAGTCGACGCTCAGCAGGTCGCCGTCGGCCAGCGTGTAGTCGTGCGGCAGCCCGTGCAGGACGGCGTCGTTCACCGAGGTGCACAGCACCTTGCCGAAGGGGCTGGCCCCGAACGACGGGTGGTAGTCGATGTAGCAGGACTCGGCTCCGCGCTCGTCGATCATGCGGTGCGCCAGGGCGTCGAGCTCGAGCAGGTTCACCCCCACGTCGGCCCGCTCCACGAGGGCCGTCAGGACGTCCGCCACGAAGCGGCCGGCCGGGCGCATCTGCTCGATCTCGGTGGGGGTGCGGTACTCGATCACGGTCGTGATTGTGCCCCAGCAGGAAAGCAGCCGTTCAGGCGTCAGGCCCAGATCGCTGCGCGGAGCCCGTGCGGCAGCTCCTGCGGCGGGTCCGGGAGGCTCGCCGCCGTCCCCTCCGCCAGCCGGAGCGCGGTCCAGGCGCAGGCCGCGGCGTCCACCACGTCGTCGGGGGCCGCGAGCCCGACGTCGCCGACGAGGCGCCCGAGATCGATCCCGGCCGAGGCGAGCAGGGCCAGGCGCTCGCGCTGGCCCGCCCAGGTCTTCTTCGCGTACGCGGGCGGCTGCCCGGCGAGCGCGGTGAACGACACCTCCGGGTGCACCTCGAACACCCGCGCCTCGCCCGCCCGCACCACGGCGTCGACCTCGAGGACCTTCGTCCGCAGCCCCCACGCCTGGATCGAGAAGCCGGCACCGCTCCGCGCCCGGCTGATCCCGACCCCGGTCGCGTGGTCGGGTGCCGTGAGCGAGGCCCGGACCGGCGTGCGGAAGATCGACGCCCGCCGGGGCCCGAGCAGCGCGGCGGCGAGCCCGTCGGCGTCGCGCCAGCCCTCGTCGGCCAGCCCGAGCGGGATGTCGATCCCGACCCGTACGAGGGCCCCGTCCGCCTCGACGAGCGTGAGCAGCGTCGGCAGGTCGGCCGCCGCGTACCCGCGGGGTGCGTCTCCTCCGGGCACGATCCCGACCCAGCCGTCCCGGCAGCCGTCGACCCCGAGCACGCGTCCGTCCACGCGCTGGGTCTACCACCTGCTCGGTGCGCGGGACCTCCCGGCGACCCTGCCCGGAGCCGGAATGGTCGGGCGGGCCGAGCGGTTGCACCTCACGTGAGCATCCGCAGGCTGTCCGTCCTCGACCTGATCCCCGTCCGCGACGGGCAGAGCACCGGGCAGGCGCTGGCCGCCAGCGTCGCGCTGGCCCAGCGCGCCGAGGCGGCCGGCTTCCATCGCTACTGGGTGGCCGAGCACCACAACATGCCCTCGGTCGCCTCGACCAACCCGCCCGTCGTCATCGCCATGCTGGCGGGCGCGACCTCGCAGCTGCGGGTCGGTTCCGGCGGCATCATGCTGCCGAACCACGCCCCGCTCGTCGTCGCCGAGCAGTTCGCGCTGCTCGAGGCCGCGTACCCCGGCCGGATCGACCTCGGCATCGGCCGCGCGCCCGGCAGCGACCCCGTCACGAACTGGGCCCTGCGCCACGGCGGCCCGCAGACCGGCGACGCCGACCGTTTCCCCGAGCACGTCGACAACCTCGTCGCGATGATGGAGCCCGCCGGCGTCGGGCTCAACCTGCAGGGCCGCTCGTACGCCCTCCGCGCCACGCCGAGCGCGGTCGGCCGGCCCACGCCGTGGCTCCTCGGCTCGTCCGACTACTCCGCGCGCCTGGCCGCCGAGAAGGGCCTGCCGTACGTCTTCGCGCACCACTTCTCCGGCGACAGCACGGCCTCGGTCCTCGACCTCTACCGCTCGTCCTTCCAGGCCTCGGACGTGAGCCCCGCACCGCAGACGTTCCTCACGGTGAACGTCGTCGTCGCGCCGACGCAGGAGGAGGCCGAACGCCTCGCCCGCCCGTACGTGCTGGCCATGGTCGCCCTGCGCACCGGCGGCGAGCTCGGCCCCCAGCTGAGCGTCGAGGAGGCGGCCGAGGTCCGGCTGCCCGAGGCGCACGTGGCCCTCGCCGCCTCGATGAGCGAGCGCTGGGTCATCGGCACGCCCGAGACCGCCGGGATCCAGCTCGAGGAGCTGGCCGCGCACTTCGGCGTCGACGAGGTCATGGTCCACCCGGTGGCCGGCGCCCTGGCGCAGGACCCGATCGACCGCAACCCGGGCCGCGAGGCGACCCTCGAGCTCCTCGCCGCCTCCGTCTTCGCCGCCGCCTGACCTTGTCGTGAGTGAGTTCTCACTCACCCAGGCGGGGAGACGCGGCACCAGCGATGGCTCGGCTGCCTGAGTGAGCACTCACTCAGGCAGAAGGCTGCGCTGACGGAACAGGTCAGCCGGGCAGGGTCAGGTCGACCACGACGGGTGCGTGGTCGGAGGGGCCGGTGCCCTTGCGGGCCTCGCGGTCGACGTACGCGTCCTGCACGGTGACGAACGGGCTGAGCAGGACGTAGTCGATCCGCATGCCCAGGTCCTTGTGGAACATCCCGGCGCGGTAGTCCCAGTAGGTGAAGGGCCGGTCGTTCTTGCCCGGTCGCGCCGTGACGTCGACCAGCCCCCAGTCGACCAGCGACTCGAGCGCGGCGCGTTCGGGCGGAGTGACGTGGGTGCTGCCCGCGAACTTGGCGATGTCCCACACGTCGGCGTCGGTCCGCGCGACGTTGAAGTCGCCCATGATCACCAGCGGCTGCGCCGGGTCGGCGTCGTCGAGCGTGCTCCGGAGCGCGGTGAACCAGTCCAGCTTGTACGCGTAGTGCGGGTCGTCGACCGAACGACCGTTCGGGACGTAGACGCTGACCGTACGCAGCCCGCCGCAGTCGGCCACGGCGTAGCGGGGCTCGGTCGGCTCGGGCAGGCCGGGGAGCTGACGCGAGACGGGTTCGAGCCCGACCCGGGAGAGGACGGCGACGCCGTTCCAGCGGCCGTCACCCACGTGCATCACCTGGTAGCCGAGCGCCTCCACCTCGGCGGTCGGGAAGCCCGCATCGTTGGTCTTGGTCTCCTGCAGCGCGACCACGTCCGGCTCGCGGGTCTGCAGCCAGTCGAGCAGGCGGGGGAGCCGGGCGCCGACGGAGTTGACGTTCCAGGTGGCGATGCGCACCCGACCATCCTGCCAACCCCCGGCGCACGCCCCGGGCACGGGCAGCCAGGGCAGCCGGGCCCGGCTCAGCGGACGGTGACGCGGACCGAGTGGTAGCCGCTCGAGCCGTCCGGCGCGGGCGGTGCCTCCGCGGCGTCCTGGAGGGTCCCCTTCGCGTCGGTGGCGCGGACGGTGAGCCGGTGGTCGCCCGACGGGGCGTCCCAGGCGTAGCGCCACTGGCGCCACGTGTCGGGCCCGGTGGTCTCGGCGAGGTCCGCCCTGGTCCAGGGTCCGTCGTCGACCTGCACCTCGACCCCGCCGACCCCGGTGTGCTGGGCCCAGGCGACGCCGGCGACCGCGACGGTCCCGGCGGGCACGTCGCCGCCGGGCACGTCGATCCGCGAGGCGAGCTTGATCGGGCCGCGGGCCGCCCACCCGAGCGGGGTCCAGTAGCCCTCGTCGGCCGCGAACGTCGTCAGCTTGAGCTCGACCACCCACTTGGTGGCGGAGACGTAGCCGTAGAGGCCGGGCACGACCATCCGGACGGGGAAGCCGTGCTCGAGCGGCAGCGGCTCGCCGTTCATGCCCACGGCCAGCAGGGACTGACGGTTGGTGTCGGTGAGGACGTCGAGCGGGGTGCCGGCGGTGAAGCCGTCCTCGCTGCGGGACAGGACCATGTCCGCCCCCGCGAGGGGCTTGGCGCGGGCCAGCAGCTCGCGGATCGGGTAGCCGAGCCAGGTCGCGTTGCCGACCAGGTTGCCGCCGACCTCGTTGGAGACGCAGGTCAGCGTGGCGACGTGCTCGACCAGCGGCAGGCCGAGGAGCTCCTCGAAGGTCATCGACACCTCCTGCTCGACCATGCCGACGACGCGGATCGACCACTTCGCGGGGTCGATGACCGGCACCTGGAGCGCGGTGTCGATACGGTAGAAGTCCGCGTTCGGGGTCAGGTAGGGCGACAGGTCCTTGATCCCGAGGTCCGCCCCGGCCGGCACGGCCGGCGCGGGGGTGGCGGGCGCCGGCAGGCGGAGGTCCGTCCGGGCGGCGCTGACGCGGTTGGCGGCGCCGACGAGGAGCCGGCCGCCGACGACGGCCGCGGCCGAGAGCACGCCGAAGACCGAGGCCGCGACGAGGAAGCTGCGACGAGCCGGGTCCGCGGGCCCGCCGACGGAGGAGGCGGCCCTGGCCGGCTGCCAACGACGCAGCCGGGTGACCAGGGTGCTCAGGAGCATGAAGGCCAGCAGCAGGCCGAAGACCGTCGGGACGTACGCGGCCACGTCCGCGCCCGAGCCGAGCGCGACGCAGACCAGACCGATCACCGCGACGACCGCGAACACCGCGGCGCCGGCGCCGCGCCGGCGCAGCTCCGCCACCCCGCCGAGGCCCGCCAGGACGATCACGCCCAGGGCGACGATGGTGAGCAGGATCGGCTTGTCGGCCGTCCCGAGGGTGTCCTTGCCGAAGTTGACCATCCCGGCCGGCAGCAGGCCGATGATCACCGAGCCGACGGCGGCCAGCGGCGAGCCCGCAGGGTTGACGAGCCAGGCGGCGAGGTCGGAGATGCCGATGCCTGCCGCGCCGGCGACCACGCCGCACAGGGCGGCCCACGTGGTCTGGGTACGGGTCGGCATCGGGCGTAGCACGAGACCATGGTCCGTCGCGCACGACCCGTTCACAACGGCCGCGCGGGATCGGTCCGTCACAGGGGTCCGCGGGCTAGCGTGACCGGCATGCGACTGCGGTGCTCCTCCCTGCAGGCCTGCGACCGCGACCGCCTCGCCGCCGGGCTCACCCGCCCCGTGCTGCTCTGCCGGATCGCGTGGCCGTTGCTGACCTTCACCCCGGTCGACCCGCCCGTCCTGGAGGAACGGTGGGCGTACAAGCCCTACCGCTTCACGCTCCGCCTGGGCGGTCGGCTCTCGCTCGGGGAGCACACGATCGACCCTCGGCCGCCGCAGGGCCGCGACGAGGTCTGGCACGACGCGGGGCACAGCGACCTGGTGAGCGTGTGGGACCACCGCGTCGAGCTCACGGACTTCTACGGGATGACCCGCTGCACCGACGTGGTCGAGGTGCGGGCCGGGCTGCTCACCCCGGTGGCGTGGGCGTTCGCGCAGGTCTTCTACCGCCACCGTCAGCGACGGCTCGACCGGCTGGTCGCCCGCGGCGCGTTGCAGCGTGGGGAGGCGGCCCGCCCCACCGGCGCTTGATGGTGCGGCCGCTACTCGGCGGCCGCCGCGAACTGCGCCTCGTAGAGGCGCCAGTAGGCGCCGCGACGCTCGAGGAGCTCGGTGTGGCTGCCCTGCTCGACGATCGCCCCCGCCTCCATCACCAGGATCACGTCCGCGTCGCGGATGGTGGAGAGCCGGTGGGCGATGACGAAGCTCGTCCGTGACGAGCGGAGCGCGGCCATCGCGTGCTGCACGAGCACCTCCGTACGGGTGTCGACCGAGCTGGTCGCCTCGTCGAGGATCAGCAGCGTCGGGTCGGCGAGGAACGCCCGCGCGATGGTGATCAGCTGACGCTCGCCGGCGCTGACGTTGCTGCCCTCCTCGTCGATCACCGTGTCGTAGCCGT
>CAXULL010000046.1:0-12486 GCA_964251895.1 uncultured Friedmanniella sp. | reverse complement strand
GTCGGCAGCTGGGGCTACGGCAACGAGTGGGAGCTCTTCGCCGGCATGCAGAAGGCCGGCGTCGCCGTCGGCGACATCAAGCTCGTGCAGCAGGCGTTCGACATGAACGGCTTCCTGGCCGGCGACATCGACGCGGCCCAGGCCATGACCTACAACGAGTACGCCCAGGTGCTGGAGTCGGAGAACCCGAAGACGGGGCAGCTCTTCACCCCCGACGACCTGAACGTCATCAGCTGGAACGACGTCGGCACGAACATGCTCCAGGACGCCATCTGGGCCAACTCGGACAAGCTCAGCAGCGACACCGCCTACCAGGACCAGACGACGAAGTTCATCAAGGCCTCGATCAAGGGCTGGGTCTACGCCCGCGACAACGCCGAGCAGGCCGCGACGATCGTGACGAACGCCGGTTCCCAGCTCGGGGCGAGCCACCAGCAGTGGCAGACCAACGAGGTGAACAAGCTGATCTGGCCCTCCACCAGCGGCGGGATCGGGATGATCTCCGACGTCGCGTGGCAGCGCACGGTCGGCATCGCGAAGGGCACCAAGAACGAGACCGGCGCGACGATCATCAGCGCCGACCCGCCGGAGACCGCCAAGAACACGACGTACGTGGAGAAGGCGCTGAGCGAGCTCAAGACCGAGGGGGTCGACGTCGAGGGCAAGAGCTTCCAGCCCCTGACGGTGACGCTCCAGAAGGCCGGCGCCTGAAGCCTGCCTGACGAACTTCTCGCCGTCCGACCACCTCCACGGTGGTCGGACGGCGAAAAGTTCGGCGACTAGGTTCGGGGCATGGCCACCATCTGCATCACGGGCGCGACCGACGGCATCGGGCTCGCCACCACCGAGCGGCTCCTGGCCGCGGGGCACCGCGTCCTCGTCCACGCGCGCAGCCCCGAACGCGGTCGAGCGGTCGTCGACCGGCTGGACGGGGACGCCGTGCTCGTCACCGGCGACCTCGCCTCGATCGCGGAGGTGGAGGACCTGGCCCGGCAGGTCCTCGAGCACGGGCCGCTCGACGTCCTGGTGAACAACGCCGGCGTCTGGGTGCGCGGGGACGTGCCGCCGACCAGCGTCGACGGGTTCGAGACGACGTTCGCGGTCAACGTCCTGGCGCCGCACCTGCTCACCACCCGGCTGGCCGACCACCTGACCGGCCGGCTGGTCTGGCTCGGCTCCGGCATGGCCGGCAGCGGGCACCCCGACGCCGCCGACCCGGGCGCGAAGACCGACCCGAGCCGCGCGTACGCCGACAGCAAGGCGAGCGACGTGCTGCTCGCGGGGGCCTGGGGGCGCCGGCTGCCGCAGGTCGGGTCGGTCGCGGTCGACCCGGGGTGGGTCAAGACCAAGCTCGCGTCGTCGGGCGCACCCGGCACGGTCGACACCTCGGCCGACTCGCTGACCTACCTCTGCACGGAGGCCGACCTGTCGAGCGGGCTCTACTGGCGGGGCAGGCGGACGATCACCGTGCCGAAGCACCTGCGCGACGAGGCGTACGCCGACGAGCTGGCGGCGACCTGCGACCGGCTGATCGGCCGCGACGCCTAGACGGGCCGGACCGCCAGGAGCACGATGGGGCGATGGAACACCGATGATCATCGTCGCGGGACACCTCGAGCTCGAGCCGGAGGACCGCGACGCGTTCGTGGCGGACGCGGCCACCTCGGTCGCGCTGGCCCGGAGCACGGCGGGGTGCCACGACTTCTCCGTGTCGGCGGACCCGCTCGACCCCACCCGCGTGAACGTGCTGGAGCGGTGGGAGTCGGCCGAGACCCTGCTCGCGTTCCGCGGGAACGGTCCGGACGACGGGATCGCGGATCGCGTCGTCGAGTTCCACCTGGACGAGTACGAGGTCGCGCTGGCACGGCTGCCTCAGCAGTTCTCCGCCGACGGGTAGGCCCGGCTCGCGGATGCACGTTCGCAGGTGCAGAGCACGGCTTAACAATCCGTAACTCGCGCCTGGTGGCTGATCGGCGCGTCGGACCAGGAGAATGCCGACCATGACGGTCACCGATCCCGACATCACGCAGGCCCAGCTCGCGTACGGCACGAAGGTGGTCGCCGTCGAGCCGGGCGGCGTCGAGGCGATCGGAGAAGGTGAACGGCACGGCCGACCGCTCCAGCTGCTGTGGACGTGGGCGTCGCCGAACTTCGAGTTCGCGACGATCGCCGTCGGCATCCTCAGCGTCCTCGCCTTCGGGCTGACGTTCTGGCAGGCCGTCGCGGCCATCGTCCTCGGCACGGCGCTCGGCTCGGTCTCGCTCGGCGTCCTGTCGACCTGGGGCCCGCGCGACGGCCTCGCGCAGATGGTCCTCAGCCGGACCGCGTTCGGCTACCGCGGGAACATCCTCCCGGCCGGCCTCAACGCCCTCACCGCCGGCATCGGCTGGTTCGCGGTCAACAGCATCAGCGGCGCGCTCGCCCTGGCGGCCCTCACCGGGCTGCCCGCGTTCCTGGCGCTGCTCGTCGTCGTGGCCGCACAGCTGGTGATCGCGTTCTTCGGGCACAACCTCGTGCACGCCTTCGAGAAGTACGCGTTCCCGGTCCTGGCCATCATCTTCGTCGTCGGCTCGATCATCGTCCTCTCCCAGGCGAACCCCTCCGCTCCCGCCGGCGAGGGTCCGCCCCCGATCGGCGGGTTCCTGATCACGGCCGGCGCCGCGTTCGGCTACGCCGCCGGCTGGAACCCGTACGCCTCGGACTACACGCGCTACCTGCCGAAGAGCACGCGCAAGCTGCCGATCGCGCTGTTCGCGGGCCTCGGCTGCTTCCTGTCCTGCTGCCTCCTCGAGATCGCCGGCGCTGCCGTCGTCACCGCTGGGAAGACCGAGGTCAACCCGACGTCGTTCACCGACCTGCTGCCCACCGTGATCGGCAAGGCCACGCTGCTGGCCGTCTGCCTGGGCGCGGTCGCCGCGAACGTCCTCAACGTCTACTCCGGCGCGATGTCCTTCATGGCGCTCGGCATCAAGGTCCCGCTGTCGAGGGCCCGCGCGATCGTCGCGGTCGCCTTCGGGATCCTCGGGCTCGTCCTCGCGTCGTTCGGCCTCAAGAACGCCGGCGAGAGCTACGAGAACTTCCTGCTGATCATCGCCTACTGGATCGCGCCCTGGCTCGGCGTCGTCTTCGTCGACCGCTACCTGCGGCGCGGCCAGGACTACGGAGCGCTCGCCCAGGACCGGCGCCACAGCGGCCGCGCGGGGCTGATCGCGATGCTCGTCGGGCTGCTCGTCTCGGTGCCGCTGTTCGCCAACCAGACCGCGTACGAGGGGGCGGTCCCGAAGGCGAACGGCAACTTCGGCGACCTGACGGCACTCGTCGGGTTCGTCATCGCCGCCGTCCTCTACGCGGTGCTCTACAAGCCGCTGTCGCGCAGGTCGTCATCCCCGACGAGCGCGGTGTGAGCCGCCCGGCCGACACCGAGCTGCTCGCGGTCGCGCTCGAGGAGGCGCGCGCCGGGCTCGCCGAGGGCGGCATCCCGATCGGGGCCGCGCTGTTCTCCCCGGACGGGACGTTGCTGGGGCGGGGCCACAACCGCCGCGTCCAGGACGACGACCCCTCGGTCCACGGTGAGACCGACGCGTTCCGCCGGGCTGGACGCCAGCGCACCTACCGCGGCACGACCATGGTCACCACGCTCTCGCCGTGCTGGTTCTGCAGCGGGCTCGTGCGTCAGTTCGGCATCAGCCGGCTGGTCGTCGGCGAGGCCCGGACGTTCCACGGCGGCCACGACTGGCTCACCGAGAACGGCGTCGAGGTCGTCGTGCTCGACGACGAGACCTGCGTGGCGATGATGACCGACTTCATCGCCGCGAACCCCGCCCTCTGGAACGAGGACATCGGTCTGGACTGAGTCTTCTGTCAGTGGACCTGGCCGGTGGCGGCCGTGGTGCCGCCGT
Source organism: uncultured Friedmanniella sp. (assembly GCA_964251895.1). GTDB lineage: Bacteria > Actinomycetota > Actinomycetes > Propionibacteriales > Propionibacteriaceae > Microlunatus. The sequence continues at coordinate 8,587 of CAXULL010000046.1, read as the reverse complement.
CGACGGGGAGCAGGGCGCCGGTGATGTACGCGGCGTCCGGGCTGGCCAGGAACAGGACCGCTCGTGCGACGTCCTCCGGCCGGCCCGGGCGGCCGAGGGTGACCCGGTTGCGGATCGCGTCCTCGAACCCGGGCTCCCGCGTGGCGCCCTCGGTGATCCGTGTGACCGTCATCGCGGGTGCGACCAGGTTGACCCGGACGCCGTCGGGCCCGAGGTCCAGGGCGAGGGACTGCAGCATCGTGACTCCGGCGCCCTTCGTCGCGTTGTACGCGAACTGGCCCCAGTCACCCCGCATCCCCGACACCGAGGAGATCGCGACGACGTTGCCGCCCGACGCCTTGAGGTGCGGCACGGTCGTCTGGAGCACGTAGAAGAGGCCGTCCACGTTGACGCTCTGGAGCTGGCGCCACTGCTCGTCGGTGAGGTCGAGCAGCGGGGTGTTCTCGTACACCGCCGCGTTGGGCACGACGACGTCGAGCCTGCCGAACCGCTCGACCGCGGCAGCCACGGCCTCCTCGACGTCGGCACGCGAGGAGACGTCGGCCTGGAGCGCCAGGGTCTGGTCGGCGTCGAAGCCGGACAGGGCGTCGGTCACCGTCTCGACGTGGCGGCCGAGGCCGACCACGCGCGCGCCCTGCTCGGCGAACGCCTGCGCCACAGCCCGGCCGATGCCGTCGCCGGCGCCGGTGACGAGGACGACGGTGTCGTCGTAGGGGTACTTCACGGAGCTGATCACGTGCCCCACGCTAGTCGCGGACCTCGCCCCCGCGCTGCTCGACGGTGTGGGCGCGCGCGGTCGCCAGCGCCGCCGTCCGCACGTGCAGGGTCCGGGCCGCGTCGTCGTACCACCAGCCCACGCCGTCCCCACCGGGAGCGACCTCGGCCAGGTCGGACCCGTCCACCCGCACCCGGTCGGGGCGCGACAGCGCGCGGAGGTCGACGGCGTACGAACGCTCGGCGGCCGCCCCCGGGAACGTCCCGCTCGCGGCTCCGAGCTCGAGCCGGCTCGACGTCTTCGGCCACCACCACGGCCCGCGGCGCGAGGTGTAGGTCAGCGTCGTGTCCGCCGACTCCCCCTGCGCGTAGCCGAGCCCGTCCCCGGCGTCCGTGTGCAGCACGGAGGAGGTCACCGAGCCGGGTGCGCTGCTCGCCACGGTGAGCGTCACGGCCGTGGGGCTCGGCTCGACGCGGCGCGCCCCGGGGATCTGGGTGACGACGCCGCCCGCCCGGAGGAACACCGGCATCTGCGCCAGCGGGACGTCCACGGTCTGAGTCGATGGCCCGGTGTACGTGCGCCCGTCGAACCAGCCCACCCAGCGTCCCGGCGGGAACCAGACCTCCCGGCTCGCCGTCGCCCCCGCCGTGACCACAGGGGCGACGAGCAGGTCGTGGCCGTACCGGTACTCGTCCGGGTGCGCGTACGCCTCCGGCGACTCGGGGTCGTCGAGGTAGAGCGGCCGGCAGACCGGCTGCCCGGTCTGCGTGGCCTCCCAGCCCGCGGAGTAGGTGTACGGGCTGAGCGCCTCCCGCAGCCGCAGGAAGTCGGCCGCCGGGCCGGCGCCGGCCGCGTACTGCCAGGGCAGCCGGTCGCCGTGGTGGGAGTGCAGCCGCAGCACCGGTGAGAACGTGCCGAGCTGCACCCAGCGTGCGTACAGGTCGTCGGGCAGGTGCCGGCCGAGGAAGCTGCCGATGTCGTGGCTGACCCACGGCTCCCCGATCGCCGCCTCGGCGGGGGTGAGCCGGGCGGCGAGGGCGAGCGTCTCCCACGTCGGGGCGGTGTCGCCGGTGAAGTGGACCGTGCTGCGGTGCTCGCCCCACGGACCGCTCGGGTAGGACCCGCGGAAGTCCTGCAGCGACGCCCCGAGCCGCGACAGCACGACGCCGCGCCGGCCGGCGTCGGAGAGCCGACGCGCGTACTGCTCGTTGAGCCAGCTGTCCGGGGTCGCGCCGGGCACGTCGACCGTCGAGCTCGTGCAGCACCAGTCCAGCCACCACTGCCGCACGCCCTCGCGCTCGTACGGCGTGTGCAGCGCGAACCACGCCCGCGCCTGCGCCCGGTCGCCGAAGTCGAGGGCGTGGCAGTCGGGCGAGAAGCACTGCCCCGCCCGCACGAGGTCCGCACCGCTCGCGCGCTCGACGGTGCGGAGTGCCGGGTCCCGCCCCGACAGCCCCGCGTGCACGTTGAGCACGACGGCGAGCTGCTCCGTCCGCGCCCAGGCGAAGAACGCGGACGGGTCGGGGAAGAGGTCGGCGTTCCACTCCCAGCCGTCCCAGCGGACCGGCGCCTTCCAGTCCGTGTCGACGCTCAGCGCGTCGACCGGCACGTCGTGCGCGGCGAAGGCCGGCAGCAGGTCCTGCTCGTACGTCCGGGCCGGGACCGCGTCGTAGACCGAGTACCAGACGCCGGACATCCACTGCGGCGGCAGCGCGGCGGGGCCGGTCAGGACGCGGAGGTCGGCCAGCGCGGTCGCGTAGTCGTGCCCGTAGCCGAAGAAGTACCCGTCGGCGTACGTCGGGTCGTTCGTCGGCCGGCCGGTGATCCAGCCGTCGGCGGTCCGCACCGCGGCCCAGCTGTCGTCGAGCAGCCACCAGCCCTGCCGGTTGAGCACGCCCGGGTGCAGGGCGACCGCGTCGACGGCGGGCCCGGCCTGGTCGGGGTAGACGTCGAGCCCGCGGGTCCAGCCGCCGAGCTGGCCGGGTTCGTCGGCGGCCGGCGGCTGGGTCGTGACCTCGGTGGGGTAGGTCGCGTCCCGCGCCGTGACGGCGACGGCGTCGAGGTCGACCCCGCAGGTCACGTCGGCGGAGCAGCGCGTCGCCACCACCGCGTCGCCGGCCTCGAGGTCGACGTCCACGGACGTCGTGCGCCAGGTGGACCAGCCGCCCGTGGGCGGCGCCTCGAGCCGACCCACACGTCGCCCGCCCACCAGGAGGTCGAGCGAGCGGGTCCGCGACGAGCCGTTCGCGTACGCAACCTGCAGGGTGTGGCGGCCCGGTCGCGGGACGCCGGTGATCGTCCAGGCGTCCGTGGAGCCGTGCTGGCCGAGGTCTGACGCGTAGCCGCGGCCCGACGCGCCGTCGTGGGTGTGGTGCACGCTCTGCCCGCCCGACAGCCGGCCGTCCTCGGCCTCGCAGCGGGTGCCGTACGCGCACGTCCCCGGCGGGCGCCGCCAGGTCGGCCGCGCGGTCGTCGGCGTCCCGGCCACGTCGAGGGCGACGGACAGGTCGTCCGGGGTGAACGACCCGGAACCCTCCCGGTAGCGCAGCGTCAGCCGGTCGGTCCGCAGCACGAGCCAGCCGTCGACGTGGTCGACGGTGTACGCCGGCGGTGCCCCCGTACGCGGGACCGTCGTCGTCGTCGGGCGGTCGTCGAAGCGCCCGCCCACGGCGTGCTGCAGGCGCACGAGGGTGGGCGTCACGACCTCGAAGCGCGCCTCCCCGCTGAGCACGACGCCGTCCGACGGCCCGGGCACAGGTGCGGCGACCGCCGGACCGGCGACGAGGACAGGGAGCAGGAGCGCCAGGGCCAGACCGACCGCGCCCCAGCGGCGCGGCGCTCGGACGGGCAGGCTCAGCGGGCGGTCCACACCGGAGCATTGACGGCACCGGGGCTCCGCACGATCCGACGCGCCGAGCTCCCGTCGGACTTCATGACGAACAGGTGCGGCTCGTCCGAGCCGCGGCGGAACGCGATCTGCTTGCCGTTCGGCGACCAGGACGGGTCCTGGTCGTAGGCGTCGCCCGTCGTCAGCGCCCGCGTCCCACCAGCCCGACCGTCGGGCTGGACGCGCACGACGTCGATGCTGCGCCGCTTGCCGTCCAGGTGGACGTACGCGACCTCGTCGCTCTTCGGCGACCAGACGGGATTGACGTTGAGGCCCGGGACGAGGCGTACGGCCGAGGTCGACCCGTCGACCGGGATCGAGAAGAGTGCGCCACCGGCCTTGTAGGGCAGGTACCGGTCCCGCGCGTACACCAGCGTCTTGCCGTCCGGGCTGAACGTCGCGTCACCGATCTGGCCCTCGTCGAGCCGCTTCACCAGCTTGCCGTCGGTCCGCATGATGTTGAGGAAGTCGTCGTCCCCCTCGTCGAAGGCGGAGCAGACGACTGCGATGGTCCCGTCGGGACCGAGGGCCGGGCGACGCAGCTTGGGGCAGTCGGTGGACCCGTCGGCGAACAGGCGCGTGTCGGACTGCCCGTCGGCCGACACGGCCCGCAGCGAGATGCGGTCGTCGCCCTCGTGGCGGAGGTAGAGCACGGTTCGACGGTCCAGGGACAGAGACGCGCCGACGTTCTTCTCACCCACGACGAGGTCGGCGCCGGTCAGCCCGTTCGTGTCCACCGTGGAGATGGTCCTGCTCGTGCCGGACGCGTAGCGCCAGACCATCTCGTCGTCGGGCAGCGGCGTCGCCGCCTGCGGCAGGGCGACGCCGGCCGGGGTGGCCGAGGGAGCAGCGCTCGCCGGTACCGCGGCCGGCGCGTCGGCCGGGGCACCTCCGCCCGCCGGCTGGGTCGTGCAGGCGGCCGCCGACAGCGCGAGCGCGCCGAGGACGGCGCAGCGGAAGAGCAGAGGGGTGCGGGGCATCGGGGGCTCCAGGCGGCGGGGGTCGGCGGGGTCGCGTCACCGTAGCCGTTCCGGAACGTTCCCGGAGACGATACCGAGAGTCTCTCAGTCGGACGTCGCGAACTCCTGCGTCCCCACCACCGCGAGCATGGCGAGCCGCTCGGCCGTGCCGGTTCCCGGCCGGGCCCGGAAGAGGACGAGGTGCTGGCCCGACGGCGGGCTCACGACGACGTCGCACTCCAGGTCGAGGCGGCCGACCTGCTCGTGGTGCAGGACCTTGCGCGTGACCCGCTTGGTCGCCACCTCCTGCAGCGCCCACACCGCCCGGAACTCCTCGCTCGCGCCCAGCAGCGCGTCGACGAGCGCCGTCGCCTCGGCGTCGGGGCCCCGTCGGGCGACGGCGGCGCGGAAGTCGGCGACGTAGCCCCGGGTGAGCTGCTCGCGGTCGTTCTCCGCGTAGAGGCGCCGGTAGCGCTCGTCGGTGAACCAGTGCCACAAGAAGCTGGGCTCGAAACCGCCCAGGTCGGTCAGCCGGCCGAGCAGGGCGACGTTCAGGGGGTTCTGCGCGAGGACACCCTCGAGGTCGTCGGTGATCATCGCCGGGACGGTCGGCGCGAGCGCGTCGAGGATGGTCATCAGACCCGGGTCGGCGTAGCCGAGGGACACGTGCGCCGCGGGCGGCAGGTGACCGGCGAGCACGTACACGTGGTCACGCTCGTCGCGGGTGAGGCGCAGCGCGCGGGCGATCGCCCCCAGCATCGCCGGCGACGGCTGCGGGCCGCGACCCTGCTCGATCCGCTCGTAGTAGTCGGTCGACATCGCGGCGAGCAGGGCCACCTCGTCGCGGCGCAGGCCGGGCGTACGCCGGCGGGGACCCGGCACCAGGCCCACGTCCTCGGGGCGCAGCCGTTCGCGGCGGGAGCGCAGGAAGTCCCCGAGCGCGTTCTTGTCCATGGCTCCAGCCTGCCCTGCCCTCTCCGCCGGAGCCCCGCCCTGCCGATCCGGGGATGAGGTGGGCGTGGTCCGGCGACGCCGGTGGGCGCACGCTCGAGCCATGGACACGAACACCACGAACCCCATCGCCGTCATCACCGGAGCAAGCCGCGGCCTCGGCCGCAGCATGGCCGAGCACCTCAGCCGTCGCGGCTGGGGCGTCGTCGGCACCTACCAGAGCCGGCGCGACGCCGCCGACGAGGTCGTCGCCGGGATCGAGGCCGCCGGGGGGCGGGCCGCGTTCCTGCCGTTCGACGCCGCCGACCCCTCCTCCACCGCTGCGTTCGCCGAGGCGCTGCGCACGCAGCTGGAGACGACGTTCGGACGGTCGGACTTCGACGCGCTCGTGAACAACGCGGGCACCGGGCTGAGCAAGCCGTACGTCGAGACCACCGAGGCCGAGCTCGACTCGCTGGTCGACATCCACCTGAAGACCCCGTTCCTGCTCACCCAGCGGCTGCTGCCGCTGCTGGTCGACGGCGGGCAGGTCCTCAACGTCTCCTCCGGGCTCACCCGCTTCGCCGGGCCGGGCAGCTCCGCGTACGCCGCGGCGAAGGGTGCGATCGAGGTCCTCACCCGCTACCAGGCGCAGGAGCTCGGCTCCCGCCGGATCCGGGTGAACGTCCTGCGTCCCGGTGCCATCGCCACCGACTTCAACGGCGGCGCGGTGCGCGACAACGCGCAGTACAACGCGGCGGTGTCCTCGATGATCGCGCTCGGCCGTCCCGGGGAGGCCGACGACATCGGCGCCGGCGTCGCCGCGATCCTCTCCGACGACCTCGCCTGGGCCAACGGGACCGTCATCGAGCTGTCCGGCGGCCAGCGGCTGTAGCCCGGACCGATTGGGTCCTGTAGGCCACGATGGTCGGGTGGACCCAGTCGTCGTCGTCGGTGCCGGTATCTCGGGGGTCGCGGCCGCCCGCGCCCTCACGGACGGGGGCCGGGAGGTCGTCGTGCTCGACCGGGGCAGGCGGATCGGCGGGCGCATGGCCAGCCGGCGCACCGACGGCCGGATGGTCGACACCGGGGCGTCCTACTTCACGGTCTCGGACGACACCTTCCGCGCGCAGGTCGCGGACTGGGAGGCCCGTGGGCTGGCCCGGCCCTGGACCGACACCTTCTCGGTCTCCCACGACGGCGACCTGTCGCCCAAGAGCGGCCCGGTCCGCTGGGCCGCGGCCGGCGGGCTGCGCAGCCTGGTCGAGGACCTGGCGGCCGGCCTCGACGTGCGCGAGACGACCGTGGAGCACATCGGTCCCGGCCGGGTCGTCGACGGGCTGCCGGCGTCGGCGGTCGTGCTCGCCATGCCCGACCCGCAGGCGGTACGCCTCCTCGACCCCGCGTACGCGACCGTGGTCGAGGCGCTCGACGACCCGTTCGACCCGGTGCTCGCCCTGACGGCGACCTGGCCCGCACGTTCCTGGGCGGACGTCGACGGAGCCTTCGTCGCGGACGACCCCATCCTCAGCTGGGTCGCCGACGACGGTCGGCGGCGTGGTGACGGTGCCCCGGTGCTGGTCGCCCACTCGACGCCGACGTTCGCCGCCGAGCACCTGGCCGCGCCGAGCGAGGCCGCCGGTCCCATGACGGCCGCGCTCCGCGACGCCCTCGGCATCGACACCGAGCCGACGTCGACCCACGTGCACCGCTGGACGTTCGGCAAGCCGTCCGGCACCCGGGAGCGGTCGTTCTTCCTCGACGACCAGCTCGTCGGCGTCTGCGGCGACGCCTGGTCGGACAAGCCCCGCGTCGAGTCGGCCTACCTGTCCGGCCGGGCACTGGGCGCGGCGCTGCTCGAGCGCCTCGGCTGAGCGCCCGGGCTCAGCGCCCGAGCGCCTCGCCGAAGGCGGCGCCCGCGGTCGGGTCGGCCAGCAGGCTGAGCCCGAAGGTCCGCGAGCCCTTCGTGGTGAAGCCCGTGCCAGCGCCGTCGACGATGGTGATCGCACCGGAGTCGTCGTTCTCCCTCGGCGCACCGACCGTGAGGTCGAGGTGGCCGTCGCGGTCGTGGTCGAGCAGGGCGAGGCTCTCGCCGAACCGGTCCAGCTCCTCCGCCTTGCCGGGTACGCCGGCCAGGCCCTGGGCATAGGTCCGGCCCCCGGTGGTCCGGTAGCCCGCAGCGCCGCCGTAGACGACCACGACCCGGCCCGCGCCGTCGTCCTCGCCCGGGGCACCCACCACGAGATCGCCGAACCCGTCGTGGTCGAGGTCGCCGAGCGCGAGGTCCCACCCGAAGTCGTCGTCGTCCTCGACCGTGCCGGGCACCCCAGGACTGTTCTCGGTCAGCTCGACGCGGCTCACCGTCGTCGAGGCGCGCGGGCCGGCGAGGGAGAGGACCTGGACCGCGCCGTGCGTCTCTTCGTCGGACACGCTGAGGAGGATCTCCGGGCGGGACGTCCCGGAGAAGTTGCCGACCACCATCGAGCGGGAGTCCGACAGCGCCACGTCGTGGGCCAGCTGGGTGCAGCTGGTCGGACCGCCCGGGGCGCCGTAGCAGGCGCCGACCGAGCCGGTCGGCACGTCGTCGCCGAACGAGCCGGTCGACCCGACGACCAGGTCGGTGCGCCCATCGGAGTCGAGGTCGCCCACGGCCAGCGTCGACCCGAAGTAGACGTCCTCGTGCGCCCCTCCGACCCCGTGCAGCAGCGAGGACCGGCGCTGGGACAACCCCGTGCCGGAGCCGCGGAAGAGGGCCACCTCCCCGAACCCCTGGCCGTCCGGCTCCGGGCTGTACGGCATCCCCGCGGCAAGGTCCGCGCGACCGTCTCCGTCGAGGTCACCAGCAGCCAACGTGACGCCGAAGCTTCCGTACGTGTGCCCCACCCCCGGCTCGACCAGCTCCAGCGACCGGTCGCCGGTCAGCCCCTTCGCCGATCCGTACAGGACCGTCAGCGCGCCGCCCTCGTCCGTGACCTGCCGCCCGATCGCAAGGTCGGCGAAGCCGTCGCCGTCGAAGTCGCCGCTGGCCAGGCTGTCGCCGAACCCCTCGTCGTCGTGCGGCGTGCCGACCACGCCGGGCGACGCCGCCGTGACCAG
>CAXULL010000045.1:0-12809 GCA_964251895.1 uncultured Friedmanniella sp. | reverse complement strand
CCTGCCGGTCCACCCGCGCCACCCGTACGCGGGGGACCTGGTCTACACCGCCTTCTCCGGCTCCCACCAGGACGCCATCAAGAAGGGCCTGGAGGACCTCGACCGCAAGGCGGAGGCCGCCGGCGTACCGGTCGCCGAGCTGGACTGGGAGGCGCCGTACCTGCCGATCGACCCGCACGACGTCGGCCGCAGCTACGAGGCCGTGATCCGGGTGAACAGCCAGTCCGGCAAGGGCGGCGTCGCCTACATCATGAAGTCCGAGCACCAGCTGGAGCTGCCCCGGCGGCTGCAGATCGAGTTCTCCCGGACCGTGCAGACCCACACTGACGGCGAGGGCGGCGAGATCGGGCCCGACCGGCTGTGGGAGATCTTCTCCGCGGAGTACCTGACCCGGACCGCTCCGCTCGAGCTGACCGAGGTCGTCTCCGCCAGCAGGGCGGGCGGGCGCGACTCGATCACCGCGCGCGTGCAGGACCGCGGGAGCGAGCGTGAGGTGAGCGGGGAGGGCAACGGCCCGGTGTCCTCGTTCGTCGACGCGCTCTCGGGCCTCGGCTACCACGTGCGGGTGCTCGACTACGCCGAGCACGCGCTGTCGGCCGGGGGCGACGCCCTCGCGGCGGCGTACGTGGAGTGCGAGGTGGGCCAGGGTGAGAGCAGCGTGGTCGCGTGGGGGGTGGCCACGGACGCGAACATCGTCACGGCCTCCCTCAAGGCGGTCACCTCGGCGGTCGACCGGGCGGTCGGCTGACCCACCCCGCGGACGTGCCGTGACCCACCCCGCGGACGTTCCCTGAGCTTGTCGAAGGGCGGTCGGCCCGGCCACTACCGTGCTCCCGTGCCCGCTGACCCTTCGACAAGCTCAGGGAACGTCCGATCCGTCCGGACGACCGACTACCACACCGGGGGCGAACCCTTCCGGATCGTGGTCGACCCGCCGGTGGACATCCCGGGGACCGACGTCGCCGACCGGCGTGCCCGGGCGATCGGGGACCCGGCCGTGGACGGGCTGCGGCGGTTCCTCTGCTACGAGCCGCGCGGGCACGCCGACATGTACGGCGGGTTCCTCGTCCCGCCGGACGACCCCGTGGGTGACGAACGCGGGGCGCACCTCGGGGTGCTGTTCTGGCACAAGGACGGCTTCTCGACCGCGTGCGGCCACGGGACGATCGCGCTCGCGATCTGGGCCGTCGAGTCGGGGCGCGTCCAGGCGCCCGACGACGGGGTGACCGACGTGGTGGTCGACGTGCCGTCCGGCCGCGTCACCGCGCGGGTGCACACGGTGGGCGGGCTCGTCGCGTCGGTCGACTTCGTGAACGTGCCCAGCTACGTCGTCGCCACGGGCGTCGAGGTGCCCACCGCGTACGGGACCGTCGCGGTGGACGTCGCGTACGGGGGAGCGCTCTACGCCAGCCTGGACGTCGCCCGCGTCGGGCTGCGCGTCGTGCCGGAGAGCCACGCCGAGCTGATCGCCCTGGGTCGCGAGGTGAAACGGGCTCTGGCCGACCACCCCGCGGCGCGGCACCCGAGCGACGAGCGGCTGAGCGGCATCTACGGGACGATCCTCTTCGAGGACCTCGGGGCGCTGCCCGAGGGACCGCACCAGCGCAACGTGACGATCTTCGCCGACGGCGAGGTCGACCGTTCGCCCTGCGGCTCCGGGACCGCGTCCCGCGTCGCGAGCCTGGCGGCGTCGGGGGAGCTGGGGCCCGACCAGGTGCTGACCCACGACTCGATCGTCGGCTCCCGGTTCGTCGCCCGCGTCCTGGCGCGCACGACGGCGCACGGCTTCCCCGCCGTCGTCCCGTCCGTCACCGGCACCGCGCACCGCACGGGCGAGCACGAGTTCGTCGTCGACCCGCGCGACACGCTGCCCGGATTCGTGCTGCGCTGACGTCCCTGGGCTGACGTCCCCGGGCTGGGCGAGTCAGGGCACCAGGTCGGGCACGACCCCGATGCCGCTGATCTCGAGGTGTGCCTCGGGCCGGGCCAGGGCGACGACGCCGAGCGCCACGACCGCGCAGCGGTGGCCGGCGAGGACCGGCCCGGCCCCGGCGAAGGCCGCGTTGAGGTCCAGCCCGGCGACGAAGTGGATCGTCACGCTGACGAGGTGCTCGATGGTGCCGCCGGCCTCCGCGAGCACGGCGAGCAGGTTCTCGGTGGCGAGCCGGGACTCCTGCGTCAGGTCGCCCGGGATCACCCCGTCCGCACCGAAGCCGTTCTGGCCGCCGATCCACACGACGGAGCCGCCGGTGGTCAGCATCCCGGCCGTGAACACCGGGGACCGCGGCAACGTGGGTGGGTCGATCGGCGAGCTCGTCATCACTCCATCCCCGGCTCGCGCCCGTCGGCGCAGACCGTCAGGTCACGCCGTCCGGGTCTGGCAGACGTTCTGCGTCGGAGGCTGGACGATAACGTACGCACGCGTCGCGGCTCGTCGCCCCACGCGGGACGGGCCTCAGCCCAGCCCGTTGGCCGCGGTCTGGGCGGGTGCGCTCGTCGCGCTCAGCCACGCCTGGAAGAACGGCTGGAGGTCGGTCGGCGTGAGGGACTGCGCCCTGGCCATCCAGTCCTCGAGGCTCCGGGTCCCGGGGTCCTGCGCCCACTCCGTGTTGAGGCGGGTGAACGCCTCCTCGCCCATCACGTTGCGCAGCGCCTGGAGGGCCATGGGCCCGCGGACGTAGACGGCCTGGCTGAACATGTTGCGCCGACCCGGGTCGACCAGGCTGACGCGCCAGAAGTCGCGTACGTCCCGGGCCCGGCCGAAGGTCCGCGTCAGCTGGCTCTGCGCGGTCGGGCCGCCGGTCTTCTCCGCCCACGCCCAGGCCGCCCAGGACGCGTAAGCCTCGGAGTCGAAGACGTCGTTCCACTGCCGGACCGTCACCTGGTCGCCGAACCACATGTGCGCGAGCTCGTGGGTCACCAGCTCGTCGGCGTAGTCGGGGTCGACGATGGACCGCGCCTTGTAGACCGGGCGGGTCTGCGCCTCCAGCCCGTCGAAGGGCAGACCGGCGTCGGCGACGACGATCCCGCCCAGCTCGGTGAAGGGGTAGGGACCGAAGAGGGTCGCCAGCACCCGGACCTTCGCCGCGGAGGTCATCAGAGCAGCGAAGGCCGCCTTCTGGTCGGCTGCGGACAGCTGGTCGCTCACCGCGTAGACGTACGGCAGGTCGTCGACCACGCCCTGGCGCAGCGTGTACCGGCCGATCGCCGCGAAGGTCAGGTAGGTCGCCATCGGCTGCCGCGACACCCAGTGCCAGGTGTCCCAGTCGGGTTCGTCGCCGCTGTCGGCGGTGACGAGGCGACCGACGCTGACGGCCTGCAGGCCGCGCGGGACGCGGACGGAGATGTCCATCAGCGCGGGGTCGGAGGGGTGGTCGTTCGAGGGGAACCACCATGCCGCGCTCTCCGGCTCGCCCGAGACGAGCCACTCCTGCCCGCTGCGGCTCCAGGGGTGCCCGCCGTCGGCGTCGGTGATGTCGCCGGGCCGGCCGCTGTACGCGACCACCACCGTGAAGTCCTGCCCCGCCTCGACCGGCACGGCCGGGGTCACCCGCCAGTCGGAGTCGCCGTCCTTGGCCAGGCCCGCGTCCTGGCCGTCGACCGCCACCTCGGTGACGTTGAGCCGGAGGTCGAGGAAAAAGCTGTGCAGGCCCTGCAGCGAGCGCGCCGAGATCGTCGTGGTGCCGCTGAGGATCTCGGTCCGCGGGTCCCAGCTGACGCTGATCCGGTAGCGCGAGACGTCGTAGCCGCCGTTGCCGGCGTCGGGGTAGTAGGGGTCGCCGAGGCCGCGGGACCCGTCGACGGCGGAGCGGTCCGCCTGCGCGACGGCCGGCAGCGGCAGGTCCGGCGCCACGCGACGCCAGACCGCGGCCAGGCCGAGCGGCAGCAGCAGGACGGCGACGAGGGCCAGGACGACGACGGCCGCGAGGGGATAGACGTACGCGGGACGCCGCGGCCGGGGCGGTCCGGCCGGCGGTGGCCAGCGCGGGTCAACGCTCGACATGCGCCATCGAGCGGAGGGAACGTTCGAGGTGCCACGCGGTGAACGCCGAGGTCAGCCCGCTGGCCTCGCGGGCCGCACGCGGGGCGACGTCGCGCGTCGCGGCCCAGCGGCCCTCGAGCAGCGCCCCCAGCAGCTCGAGCGTGTCGGTCGAGGGCCGGGCCGAGCCCGGCGGACGGCAGCGTTCGCAGACGGCGCCGCCGGAGGCCGGTGAGAAGGCGGCGTGCGGGCCCTCCAGCCCGCAGTGCGCGCAGTCGCGGAACGACGGTGCGTAGCCCGCGACGGACAGCGCCCGCAGCAGGTAGGAGTCGAGCACCAGGGTCGGGGGCCGGGGTCCGTCGGAGGTGCCCGAGCCCAGGGCGCGGAGCGCGCCCACGAGCAGCCGGTAGTGCGCCACGGCGGGTTCGCCCTCCTCGACGACGAGACGGTCGGCCGTCTCGAGCATCACCTGCCCTGCGGTGTACGCCGGGTAGTCGGCGCTCAGCGGACCACCGAACGCGTCCAGGGACTCGACCTGCGCCACGACGTCGAGGGAGTGCCCGGTCGCGAGCTGGACGTCGACGTGGCTGAACGGCTCCAGCCGCGCGCCGAACTTCGACGACGTCCGGCGTACGCCGCGGGCGACCGCGCGGACCTTGCCCCGGCCGCGGCTGAGCATGGTGATGATGCGGTCGGCCTCGCCCAGCTTGTGCGTCCGCAGCACCACGGCGTGGTCGCGGTAGGTGGGCACACCGTTAGTGTCCCAAGCGTGCCAAGACTGTCCCGCAGGAACGCCAGCGTGTCCGAGGGGTCCCGGCGCTCGGGTCCGCCCGGGCCGCCCGCCCCGCACCGCGAGGGCGCGCTCCCGCCGGCCGTCCCCGCCGGCAAGGTCCCGCAGCACGTGGCGATCGTGATGGACGGCAACGGGCGCTGGGCCAAGCAGCGCGGGCTCTCGCGCACCGAGGGGCACGCCCGGGGCGAGGACGCCCTGTTCGACGTGATCTCGGGGGCCATCCAGATCGGCGTGAAGTACCTCTCGGCGTACGCGTTCTCCACCGAGAACTGGAACCGCTCGCCCGACGAGGTCCGCTGGCTGATGGGCTTCAACCGCGACGTGATCCGGCGACGCCGCGACCAGCTGGACGCGATGGGGGTCCGGGTGCGGTGGGCGGGCCGGCGACCTCGGCTGTGGCGCAGCGTGATCTCCGAGCTCGAGAGCGCCGAGGCGCAGACGGTCGACAACGACGTGCTGACCCTGCAGTTCTGCGTGAACTACGGCGGCCGCGCCGAGATCGTCGACGCGGCGCGGGCGATCGCGGCGGAGGCCGCCGCGGGCCGGCTGGACCCGGCCAAGCTCACCGAGGAACGGTTCCGCCGCTTCCTCGACGAGCCCGACGTCCCCGACGTCGACCTGTTCGTCCGCTCCTCCGGCGAGCAGCGCACGTCGAACTTCCTGCTGTGGCAGAGCGCGTACGCCGAGCTCGTGTTCCTCGACCGGCTCTGGCCCGACTTCGACCGGCGCGACCTGTGGCACGCGATCGAGCTGTACGCGGACCGTGACCGCCGTTACGGCGGTGCGGTCCCGAACGAGGTCGGTCGGGACGACACGGGACCGGTCTCGGACGGGACCGACCGCTAGCCCTTCGTATACAGTCCGGCGATGAGCACCGTGCCGCCGGTCCCACCAGGCGAGGCTCCGCCGCGACTGCGCGAGGTGGTCGCCGCCGAGCTGCGCAGCATGATCCTCGGCGGGCGGCTGGTCCCGGGCGAGCGGCTGGTCGAGGACCGGCTGGCCGAGCTGCTCGGGGTGTCGCGCAACCCGGTGCGCGAGGCGATCCGGGTGCTCGAGGCCGAGGGCTTCGTCGACACCGCGGCCCGCCGCGGCGCTCTGGTCGCGACCCTCGACGAGGAGCAGGCCGACGACATCTTCGAGGTCAGGCTCGCGCTGGAACCGCTCGGCGCGAGGCTCGCCGCCCGACGTGAGGACCCGGCCCTCGTCGCGCAGATGAAGCGGGTGCTGAGCGAGGCGCAGGACCAGTCGGCCGACCGCGACCTCGACCAGCTCGCGGACCTGCACAGCGACCTCCACTCGCTGATCTTCGAGATGACGGGCAACGCCTACCTCGTCGCGATCGCCATCCCGATGGTCAAGCGGGGCCAGTGGCTGCTCCGGCAGCGGTCGCCGCTGCGCGACCCCCGGGCGTGGGAGCAGCACCACGGCCTGATCGCGGCCATCGAGGCGGGCGACCCCGAGCTGGCCGACGCCGAGGCGCGTCGCCACGTGCTCACCATGCGGCACGAGCTCCGGCTCGACGCCCGTGTCCAGGGGCCCGGCGTGGGCTGAGGCTGCCCGGGGTCAATTTCTGCCGAGACCGCCTTTACCGGGGTGAAACACCTCCGTGATGTGCCCTTCGTATACGAACGCCAGGATGAAGCCTGCGGCGGGCTGCCCGGTCCGCTCTCGCTTCCGAACCGTCGGGGTTCGTGTCCGGACAAGGAGCGCACCATGCAGGTGCCAGCAGCTGACCCCCAGACCGCCCAGGCCTCGGCCCTCGTCCCGGGTGGTCCCCGGGCCGCTCTCTCCCGGCGCAACCTCCTCGCGCTGGCCGCGGCGATGGGCGGCGGCCTCGCCGTCAGCCCCTGGTTGACGGCCTGCTCGTCCGACGCCGACCCGGCCACCTCGGCGCCCGGGACGGCGGGCCAGGCGGGCGGCACCCTGACGGTCGGGATCGCCTCCACGCCCGACACGCTGGACCCCGGCGCGACCGGCCTGGCGCTGACCCTGCTGATCTCGATGGCGGTCTTCGACCCGCTGGTCTGGTGGCTGCCCACCGCGGACGGCAAGGGCGAGTTCGTGCCGGGTCTCGCCTCCAGCTACAAGGTGTCCGACGACGCCTCCGTCTACACCTTCACCCTGCGCGACGACGTCGTCTTCCACGACGGGACGAAGTTCGACGCGCGCGCGGTCAAGGCCACCTACGACCACGTCGTCGACCCCGCCACGAAGTCGAAGAGCGGGCTCGGTGCCCTCGGTCCCTACAAGCAGACGAAGATCATCGACGACCACACGGTCGAGATCAGCTTCAAGGAGCCGAACGCCGGCTTCCTGCACCAGCAGGCGGCGGGCAACTTCGGCATCGCGTCACCGGCCGCGCTCGAGAAGTACGGGCCCACCGGCTTCGGGAACAACCCGGTCGGGAGCGGACCCTTCAAGTTCGACAGCTACGCGACGGGCGACCGGCTCACGCTGGTGAAGAACCCCGACTACGTCTGGGGTCCGGCCGTGCTGGGCAGCGGTCCGGCCAAGCTCGACTCGCTGGTGTTCCGGATCGTGGCCGACGACAGCGGGCGCTACAACGCGCTGCAGTCGGGTCAGCTGCAGGTCGCGATGAACCTGCCGCCCAACAGCATCGCCGCCGCGGCGAAGACGCAGAAGTTCACGCAGCTGACCATCCCCTCGATCGGCACCCCGTCGGGCATGCCGATCAACGTCGCCAAGCCGCCGACCGACGACCCGCTGGTGCGGCAGGCGATCATGTACGCCGTCGACCAGGAGAAGCTCGTCAAGAGCGTCCAGTTCGGCGTCAACACCGCGGCGCACAACGTCCTGACCCCCATCACGCCCGGCTACAGCAAGCCCGCGAGCGCGACGTACGCGTACGACCCGGTCAAGGCCGGCCAGCTGCTGGACCAGGCGGGCTGGGTGATGGGCCCGGACAAGGTCCGCGCGAAGAACGGCGAGAAGCTCGAGCTCAAGATCATCCTGTTCTCCGGCGGAGGGTTCGAGCTGCCGACGCAGTTCGTCGTCTCCCAGCTCGCGGCGGTCGGCTTCGCCGCCTCGACGGACGTCCAGCCCTTCACCACCGCCCAGGTCTCCTACAACTCCGGCGAGCACAACCTCGGCTCGTTCGGCTACTACGGGGCCGACCCCTACCTGCTCAACATCTGGGTCAACTCCGACGCGATCAAGTCCGGCTTCAACTGGTCGCACTACGCCAACCCGACCGTCGACAAGACGATCGCCGAGGCGAACGCGACGGCGGACGACGCGGCCCGGGACGCGCTGTACGAGAAGGTCGGGCAGACCCTGATGACCGACGCGATCTACCTGCCGCTGTGGGACGTCAACGGCGCCTTCACGACGCCGACCGCGGTCCAGGGCCTGCACCCGACGTTCAACGGGTACATCACCTTCCACTCGGCCACCACGGGGAGCTGATCGCGTGGGCTTCGTGCTCCGACGCCTCGGGTCGGCGGTGCCCGTGGTGCTCGGCATCACCCTGGTGGCGTTCCTGCTGATCCACGCCATCCCCGGCGACCCCGCGTCGGTGATCCTGTTCGGCTCGAACGCGAGCCCGGCGCAGATCGCGGCGCTGCGCACCCAGCTCGGGCTGGACCGGCCGCTGCCGACCCAGTACCTCGACTTCCTGGGCCAGCTGGTCCACGGCGACCTGGGCACGTCGTACCTCACCTCGAACTCGGTGGCGCACGAGCTGCTCAGCCGGGCGCCCAGCACGATCGTGCTGGCGGTGTCGGCCATCGTCGTGGCCGTCGTGGTCGGGGTCCCGCTCGGCCTGGCCGCCGGCGCGCGGCCCGGCACGGTCGTGGACCAGGTGGCGCGGGGCATCTCGTTCCTCGGGGTGGCCATCCCGTACTTCTTCCTCGCCCTGCTGCTCGTGCTGCTGCTCAGCGTGCGGCTGAACTGGCTGCCGGCGATCGACGACGGGACCCCCAAGGGCCTGATCCTGCCGGCGGTCTCGCTCGGCTGGGGCTACGCCGCGATCCTGACCCGGCTCGTCCGGGGCCGGATCATCGAGGAGTACCGCAGCGAGTACGTCCGTTCGGCCCGGGCCCGCGGCTGCGGGGAGTGGCGGGTGCTGCTCGCCCACGCCCTGCGCAACTCCTCGATCCCCGCGATCACCACCATCGGGCTCCAGTTCGGGAACATCCTCACGGGGGCGGCGATCACCGAGGTGATCTTCGGTCGGGCGGGGCTCGGCAGCTTTCTCGCCACCTCGATCAGCACCAAGAACATCCCGGTCGTGCAGGGGGCCATCGTGGTGATCGGGATCGGCTACGTGCTGATCAACCTCGCCGTCGACCTGGTGGTCGGCGCCGTCGACCCGCGCACGCGGCTGGCGGGTGCCCGGTGACCGTCCCGCTGCTCGCGACCGCGCGCCCCACCGCACCCGCGCACGGCGGGTTCGCCCGGGTCGTCGTCCCCGCGGTCACCGTCCTCTTCATCCTCGTGCTGCTGCTGGTCCCCGGCCTGCTGAGCGGCATCGGCCCGATCGACACCACCGACGCCTTCCTCTCCGCCCCGAGCGGGGAGCACTGGTTCGGCACCGACCAGCTGGGCCGTGACGTCTTCAGCCGCACGGTCTTCGGCGCCCGTCCGGTGCTCGCGGCCAGCCTGCTCGGCGTGGTCGTCGCCGTCGTCGCCGGCGTGGCCCTCGGGGTCGCCGCCGGCGTGGCGCCGCGGTGGCTGAACGCCGTCCTGATGCGGGCGGTGGACGTCCTGCTCGCCCTGCCCGTGCTGCTCATCGCCCTGATCCTGATCGCGACCGCCGGCTCGGGCGTCCGCAGCATCGTCATCGCCCTCGGCGTCGCCTTCACCCCCGGCTTCGCCCGGGTGGTGGAGGCCTCGGTCCGCAAGCTCCGCTCCGCCGAGTACGTGCAGGCCGCGCAGGTCTTCGGCTCGACGACGCTGCGCACGTCCGTGCGCCACCTGCTGCCCAACCTCATGACCGAGGTCGTGGTGCTGGCCAGCAGCGCCGTCGGCTGGGCGGTCCTGACCGCGTCGACCCTCAGCTTCCTCGGGCTCGGCGTCCAGCTGCCGCAGCCCGACTGGGGCAGCGACCTCGCGGCGGGGGCGACCAGCCTGGCGACGTCGTGGTGGCTGGCGACGTTCCCGGGGGCCGCCATCACCCTCACGATCCTGCTGGCGAACTTCACCGGCGACCAGCTGATGACCCTGCTCGACCCGCGGGAGGGGATCCGCCTCCGGCAGAGCCTGCCGCGGCTCCTCGGCCGACGGCCTGCGCGCGCGGTGCGCTCGGTGGTGCCGGAGACCCGGGTCCAGGACACGGAGAGGGAGGCGGCCTGATGAGCCTACTCGAGGTCAGCGGGATGCGGACCGAGATCGCGACCCGCACGGGCGTGGTCACCCCGGTCGACGACGTGAGCTTCCACGTCGAGGCGGGCGAGACGTTGGGGCTGGTCGGCGAGTCCGGCTCCGGCAAGACGATGACGGGCATGTCGATCATCCGGCTGCTCCCGCCGGGCGGCGCCGTCGTGAGCGGTTCCGTCACCTTCGACGGCGTCGACCTGACGCGCCTGGACGACGCCGGCGTGCGGCGGCTGCGGGGCAACGAGATCGCGATGATCTCGCAGGACCCCATGACCTCGCTCAACCCCACCCGCACCATCGGCAGCCAGCTGCGCGAGGCGTACCGGATCCATCGGCGGGGCTCGCGGCAGGAGGCCGACCGGCGGGCGGTCGAGGTCCTCGACCTCGTCGGCATGCCCCGGCCGCGGGAGCGGCTGACCGCCTTCCCGCACGAGCTGTCCGGCGGGATGCGCCAGCGGGTCATGATCGCGATCGGGCTGGTCTGCGAGCCGAAGCTGCTCATCGCCGACGAACCGACCACGGCGCTCGACGTCTCCATCCAGGCCCAGATCCTCCAGCTGCTCGACGAGCTCAAGCAGCGCCTGTCGATGGCCGTCGTCCTGATCACCCACGACATGGGGGTGATCGCCGGGCACGCCGACCGGGTGGCGGTGATGTACGGCGGGCGGATCGTGGAGCAGGCGAGCACGCGGACGCTGTTCGCCGACCCCCAGCACCGCTACACCGAGGCCCTGTTCGAGTCGATGCCCAACCTCGAGCTCGACCGCCAGGTCGACCTCGCCACCATCCCGGGGACCCCGCCCCGCCTGGTCGGGCTGGGGGCGATGTGCCGCTTCGCCCCGCGCTGCCGGTTCGCGGGGGAGGACTGCCGGACGCTGGACCCGCCGCTGGTCGAGGTGGCGCCCGACCACGAGCACGCCTGCTTCCACCCCCGTGGCGCCGGCGGGCCGGCGGCCGCGGCCGGACCGGAGCGGCGACGCCGTGCGGACGACCGGGCGGCGACGTCGGCCGGTACCGTCCTGGAGGTGGCGGACGTGCACAAGCGCTTCGAGCTGCGGGCCGGCACGCTGCTCGGGCCACGACGCGCGGTGCACGCCGTCTCCGGGGTCAGCCTCCAGGTCCGCGCCGGGGAGACCCTCGGGATCGTCGGCGAGTCCGGGTGCGGCAAGACGACGATCGGGCGGATGCTGGTCGGCCTCGAGCAGCCGAGCAGCGGCACCGTCTCCTTCGAGGGCAGCTCGTACGACGGGATGGGCCGGCTCACGTTCCGTCGGCGGCGCCGCGACCTGCAGATGATGTTCCAGGACTCCGCGGCCGCGCTGGACCCGCGGATGTCGGTCGCCGAGCTGGTGGCCGAGCCCCTGGTCGCCCAGCACGTCGGGACCCGCGCGGAACGCCGGGCGACGGTGGTCGAGCTGCTCGACGCCGTCGGCCTGCCCGCCGACGCGGCCGACCGCTACGCGCACGAGTTCTCCGGGGGACAGCGCCAGCGCATCGCGATGGCCCGGGCGCTCGCCCTGCGGCCCAAGGTCGTGGTGGCCGACGAACCCGTCTCCGCCCTCGACATCTCGGTGCAGGCGCAGATCCTCAACCTCATGCGGTCGCTCCAGGACCGCTTCGGGCTGACGTACGTGGTGATCTCGCACGACCTCTCCCTGCTCAAGTACCTGGCCGACCGGATCGGCGTGATGTACCTCGGCCGGCTGGTGGAGCTCGGGACCAGCGAGGAGGTCTACGCCGCCCCGCGGCACCCGTACACCGCCGGGCTCATCCAGTCGATCCCGCTCCCGGACCCCACGCGGGAGCGGAGCACCGCCGTGCTGGGCGGAGAGCTGCCCTCGGCGGTCGACCCGCCGAGCGGCTGCCGCTTCCGCACCCGGTGCCCGCTGGCGACCGAGCGCTGCGCCGACGAGGTGCCGCTGCTCCTGCCCGACGACGAGGGCCACCACGCGGTGGCCTGCCACCACCCGCTGACCGGCACACGTCCGGTCGGACCCCACCTCGACCTGCAGACGCAGGGGATGGAGCGCCGGTGACCACCGTCCGCATCGACCCGAGCACCGACACCACGGCCGACGTCTTCTCGGGCGCGCACACCCCGGTGCTGAGCATCGACCCGGGGGACACGGTCGTCGCCCGCTCGCTCGACGCCTCCGGCTACGTCGAGCCCCAGACCGTGCCCGGCGAGAGGCGACCCACGCTGATCGCCGACAGCCGCGGGCACTGCCTGACCGGGCCGATCGAGGTGCGCGGGGCCGAGCCGGGACAGATGCTGGCGCTGCGCCTGCGGTCGTTGCGGCCCGACCCGTGGGGCTGGACGGTCGCCGGCATGCTCGACACCCCCGTCACCCAGCGCCTGGGCCTGATCGACGCGCCGCCCGCCTGGCTGCTCTGGGACCTCGACGCCGACGCGGGCCGCGGGACCGAGTCCCGCGGCTTCGTCCGCGGTCTCGCCCCCTTCCTCGGCGTCATGGGCGTCGCCCCGGCCGAGCCGGGCGAGCACTCCACGATCCCGCCCCGGGCCGGTTCGGGCGGCAACATCGACTGCAAGGACCTGGTGGCGGGGGCGACCCTCTACCTCCCGGTGGCGGTCCCCGGCGCCCTGCTCTACCTCGGCGACGGCCACGCCGCCCAGGGCGACGGCAAGGTCGGGGGCACGGCCATCGAGTGCGGGATGACCACCGAGGTGACCGTGGACGT
>CAXULL010000044.1:11746-17849 GCA_964251895.1 uncultured Friedmanniella sp. | reverse complement strand
CGAGGTCGACCTCGAGGTAGTGGTCGCGGAACGTGTGGTTCTGCGCCGGGTCGAGGACCTCGAGCAGCGCGGCGGACGGGTCGCCCCGGTAGTCGGAGCCGACCTTGTCGATCTCGTCCAGCAGCACGACCGGGTTCATCGACCCCGCCTCGCTGATGGCGCGCACGATCCGGCCGGGCAGCGCGCCCACGTACGTACGCCGGTGCCCGCGGATCTCGGCCTCGTCGCGGACGCCGCCGAGGGCGACCCGGACGAACTTGCGCCCGAGCGAGCGCGCCACGGACTCGCCGAGGGAGGTCTTGCCCACCCCGGGAGGTCCGGCCAGCACCATGACGGCGCCGGAGCCGCGACCACCGACGAGCTCGAGCCCGCGCTCGGCGCGACGGGCGCGTACGGCGAGGTACTCGGTGATGCGGTCCTTGACGTCCTCGAGGCCGTGGTGATCGGCGTCGAGGACCTCGCGGGCCGCGCCGATGTCGGTGGAGTCCGTGGTCTTGACCGACCATGGCAGGTCGAGGACGGTGTCCAGCCACGTGCGGATCCAGCCGGACTCGGGGCTCTGGTCGCTGGCCCGCTCGAGCTTGCCGACCTCGCGCAGGGCGGCCTTGCGCACGTCGTCGGGCAGGTCGGCGGCCTCGACGCGGCCGCGGTAGTCGTCGGCCCCCTCGGGCTCGTCCTCGCCCAGCTCCTTGCGGATGGCGTTGAGCTGCTGGCGCAGGAGGAACTCGCGCTGGCTCTTCTCCATGCCCTCGCGGACGTCTTCGGAGATCTTGTCGTTGACCTCGGTCTCGGCGATGTGGGACTTGACCCACTCCACGAGCACGCGCAGCCGGTCGGCCACGTACGGGGTCTCCAGCAGCTCGCGCTTCTGCTCGTCGGTCAGCCACGACGCGTAGCCGGCCAGGTCGGCCAGGGCGCTCGGGTCGGTCACCTTGTTCACGGTGTCGATGACCTGCCAGGCGTCACGACGCTGCAGGGTCGCGACGAGCAGGTGCTTGTACTCCTCGGCCAGCGCGCGGATCTCGTCGGTCTCGAAGACCGGGTCGAGCTCCTCGGCCTCGATCCACAGGGCGGTGCCGGGACCGGAGACGCCGGAACCGATCTTCACGCGGCGGTCGGCCTTGAGGACCGCGGCCGGGTCGCCGTTCTGCAGGCGACCGAGCTGCACGATCGAGGCGACCACGCCGTACGAGGCGTAGCGGTCGTTCAGACGGGGGGCGACGAGCAGCGTGTCGTCGCTGTGCGCACGGGCCGCGTCGATCGTGGCCTTCGTCGCGTCGTCGAGCTCGACCGGCACCACCATGCCGGGGAGCACGACCAGGTCGTTCAGGAAGAGGATGGGGAGTTCTGTGGTCGTCACTGGGTCAAGCCTCCGTTCGGGGCCGCTCAGGTGTGGTTGAGCGACATCGACTCAAGGCTGGAACCCGCTCGTTTCTTCCCGCCGTCCGCCGGGGGCGAACAGGCGGGGAGGACGCCCGTGCGTCGGCACGAGGGTGCGCCACCTGGGGCTGGATCCGATGGCCGTCGAGGTCGGACACCTGGCTGCGGTCAGAGGTTCGGGGAACCGGGTCCCTCGTCTCCGCTGTCGGTCGTGCCTCCGCCGTGTCTCTCGTGTCTCCACTGCGTGGGGGTGCAGCCGAAGCGCTGCTTGAAGGCGCGGGTGAAGTGGGCCTGGTCGACGAACCCGTGGTTGTGGGCGATGGCCGAGACCCGTGTCGAGCCCGACGAGGCCAGCACCCGCGCGCACGCGTCGAGCCGCAGGTCGCGGACGAGGCCTGCCGGCGAGAACCCGAGGTCGGACAGGACCCGGTAGAGGTAGCGCACCGAGATGCCGTGCGCCGCAGCCACCCGCGCAGGTGTCAGGGCCGGGTCGGTGTAGTGCATCCGGATGTACTGCTCGGCTCGCTGCCCCACCGTCTCCGCCAGGGGTCTGCGCGCTCGGAACTCGTCGCCGGCCGACGTCGTCAGCAGGGCGCGGAACAGGGCGACGACCGGTTCCTGCAGGGCTTGGCCCAGCTGGGTGTCTCCTGGCCGCGGTGCGCGGGCGAGATGGGTCAGGAACGCCCCGATCCCGGGAGCGAGCGGATGGGACGCGCCGAGCGGCTGACCCAGTGCCGCGTGCAGGGCGGCGCGTGGCAGTCCCAGGTCGGCGTACGGGACGCTGAAGGTGTGCCTGACCGTGCCGGTGAAGGCCACCGCGTAGGGCACGAGTGTCGAGCTGACCACCACCTCCCCGGCCTGGACCGCGACGGTGCCCCGTCGGCTCGCGATCGACGTCGCGCCACGCTCGAGGACGCTGATCATGATCTGCGGCTCGGTCGCGTCGCGGGTCAGGCGCGCGGTGCGGCAGACCCAGGCGCCGGTCGCCTCGGTCGAGAGCAGGTGGACCAGCCCGAAGTCGGCCACCCGGGTCGTGGCGCGCACGTCCAACGGCTGGAAGGGCCGCAGCTCGAGCGGCACGGGAGCGTCACTCATGCGTCCGCTCAGCACGTCGAGGCGGTCGGTGGGCTCGAGATCCTCGAGCTGCAGCGTGACCGGCACCTGGGCTTCACCCCCCTCAGGGTCGCGGGACAAGACTTCCGTGAAAGACGACCGGCAGCAAGAGAGAGGGTCGAACGCGCGTCTGTGCCGTGCGCCTCCGCCCGCCGTGTTCCTGGGGGAGCCCCGACGCGAGCAGGAACCAGCTCGACAGGGCTGATCACGGCGACGACGGCGATTTGTCTGTTCCTGCACGGACGGCTGATCCCTTGGCGGTCGCTGCACAGCGCCCGCCGCGCTCTGGTCGTCGAGCCCCCCACTCCGTCAATGTCGGCGCCATGACTGCCGGCAGCAGAACGGACCCGGTCCTCGAACCGGCCGCTCATGCCTTCGTCGACGAAGCCGACGTGCTGCGCGGCGAAGGAGAGGCCTGCGCCGCCGACCTCCGCGCCGCCGACGTCCCCGTCCCCGCGGTCCGCTGCCGCGGCGCGGTCCACGACCTCGTCATGCCACCTGCTCGCCACCAGCGAAGGACGACCCGATGACCCAGCCAGCCACCAGCGCCCACCGGTCGCTGACCGAGCAGATCGACCAGGCCAACGCCAGCGGCCAGACCCCGGTCGTGTTCATCCACGGTCTCTGGCTGCTGCCCAGCAGCTGGGACCGGTGGGCCGGCCACTTCGCCGCAGCCGGGTACGCACCCCTCAGCCCCGGCTGGCCCGACGACCCCGACACCGTCGAACAAGCTCTTGCCGACCCCGAGGTGTTCGCCGACAAGACGATCGGCCAGGTCGCCGACCACTACGCCGCCGTCATCGGCCGGCTCGACCGCAAGCCCGCCGTGGTCGGCCACTCCTTCGGCGGCCTGCTCGCCCAGATCACCGCTGGCCGCGGCCTCTCAGCAGCGACCGTCGCGATCGACGCCGCCCCCTATCGCGGGATCCTGCAGCTGCCGCTGTCCTCGCTGAAGGCAGGCAGCCCGGTCCTCGGCCACCCCTCCACCCGGCACCGCGCGGTCCCGCTCACCTACCCCCAGTTTCGTTACTCCTTCGCCAACGCCGTCGACGAGGACCAGGCCCACAGGCTCTACGACACGTTCGCCGTCCCTGCCTCCGGCGCGCCGCTCTGGCAGGCCGCCACCGCCAACTTCGACCCACGCACCGAGGCCAAGGTCGACACCAAGAACCCCGACCGGGGCCCGCTGCTGATCCTGTCCGGCGAGAAGGACAACACCGTCCCGCGCGTCCTCTCGCACGCGCAGTACCAGAAGCAGCTCCACAACCCCGGGGTCACCGAGTTCGCCGAGATCCCCGACCGCGGCCACGCGCTCACCATCGACGACGGATGGCAGGAGGTGGCCGACGCGGCTCTCACCTTCGTGCGGCGCTTCGCCTGAGGCGTCAGGCGCCGATGAGCCCCTTGCCGCCCGCCCACGTCGGCGACGAGAAGCGCGAGAACCTGGGCACCGGCCAGGCCTTCCCGTCGTGCACGGAGCGGCAGAGCTCCCCGTGGCTGCCGCCGGCCCCCTCCGGGCAAAGCTCACCCCTCACCTGGCGGAGGCGGCGACCACGCTGTCCAGCACGTGCTCGGTCATGTCCGAGGGCCAGGGGAAAGCGCGGGCGACGAGCCGCTGGTGGGCGTAGCCGTGGAGCAGCACCCAGGCGGTGACGGCGGTCGTCGTGGCCGGCACGTCACCCTCGCCCGTGCCGCTCCCGCCGGACCGCACGGCGTCGAGGAACACCGCGATCACGTTCGAGCCGAGGTCCTCGACGGCGTGGCGTTCGACGGCTCTGCGTTCGACCGCGGAGGTCGCGTCCCACTGACCGCCGAACATGACCAGGTAGCGGCCCGGGTGCTGCTGCGCGTAGTCGAGGTAGGCCCGGCAGACCGCGCGCAGCCGCCGCGAGGGCTCGGTGGTCTGGTCGGCGGCGGCGGCCAGGGTTCCGGAGAGGTCGGCGAACGCACGTTCCGACACCGCGAGCAGGATCGCGTCGACGTCGGCGAAGTGCGCGTAGATGGCGGGGGCGCTGACTCCGATGCTCCGGGCCAGACCGCGCAGCGTGAGCCCTCGGACGCCGCCACCGTCGACGGCGTCGAGCGCGGCGGCGACGATCTCCAGGCCCAGCGCGGCACCTGCGCCGCGAGGGTTGCGCGCCCGCGGGGCCGAGGGAGAGGGGGCCGACGTCACGACCCCCACCGTAGTCGGTGACTTGACTGCCGTAAATAAACGCTGTTAAGTGATGCACGTGACCACCCCGACCTCGTCGAGCGCCACCCCCCACGCCACCGTCACCACCCGGGTCGGCGCCGTCGCGCTCGTCGCCGGCCCGGTGCTGTTCCTCACGCTCGAGGCGATCTCGGCCTCGGCCTGGCGGGACCCCGCCTACAGCTACACCAGGAACTGGATCAGCGACCTCGGCGTGCCCGACCCCGGGACGTTCCAGGGCCGTGTGATCGACTCCCCGCTCGCCTCGGTCATGAAGACCGGCTTCGTCCTCGGCGGCCTCGCGCTCCTGCTCGGGGTCCTCGCCGTCACCCGACGCCTGCGACGAAGCGGCACCCGGACCGCCGCACGCGTCCTGGGGGTGGCCGCGGGGATCGGCTACGTCCTCGTGGGGCTCACCCACACGAGCACCGCCGCAGCCGCCGACGGGACGATCGTCCTGCACTTCGCCGGAGCGTTCCTCGCCATCCTCGGCGGCAACACCCTCGCCCTGGTTCTCGGCGTCCACTGGTGGCGACGACCCGGGACCCGATCCCTCGGGCGCGCAGCCGCTGTCCTCGGAGCGCTCGGGCTCCTGGCCGCCGCCACCCTCCTCGTCACCGCCACCAGCACCTCGGCCCCGAACGGGCTCATCGAACGCGTGGCCGTCTACACCCTCCTGCTGTTCGAGATCCGCACCGGCCTCCACCTGGCGGTCACGCGGACCACCGCCCACGCTTCCCCGGACGACGCGCCGTGAGCCCGTCACGCGAGCCCGGCAGGGAGACGGCGTCAGGCGGCGCCGTTGAGGACGATCCGGACCTCGCGCAGCTGGTCGCCGAAGGCCTGCAGCACCCGCAGCCGGGGGTCCGGCGTGGGCAGCACGCGGGGCTGCAGCAGAGTCCGCAGCCCGGTCAGCCGAGGGTCGGCCAGGACGGCGTGGACGCCCGCCGTGTCCCCACCGCCGACGACCGCCGTCAGCCCGGCGAGGTGCGGCAGCAGCAGGGTGGCTGCGACCTCGGCCGCCTCGGCGTACGCCTCACGGGTCTGGTTGGCCCGGCGCCGGGCGTAGCGCTGCTGCGACCAGCCGCCCGCCTTGGTGGTGCCCTGCACGTACGCGGTGCCGACCTTCGAGCCCACCAGCCGGCGGCCCGTGAACCAGCCGACGGCGTAGCCACCCCGACGGACCAGGACGGCCCCGACCGTGCGCTCGACCAGCGCGTGCTCGACGAGCGAGCCGGGGTCTCGTCCGGCCGTGAGCGGGGGGAAGGGGACCTCCACGACCGCCTGCGCCCCGTCCGGGGCGGACAGCGTGAGCACGGCGTCGGTCCCCGTCGTCGACACGGGCCCGTGTCGGGCCTCGAAGCGCGCCAGCCAGCCCGAGAGCCGTTCGGCGGCCACCAGGACGACCCGTTCCGCGTC
>CAXULL010000044.1:0-11646 GCA_964251895.1 uncultured Friedmanniella sp. | reverse complement strand
GTCAGCCCTTGTTGCTGAACGCCGCGTCGAAGGCGGCTGCGGGGGCGTCGAAGGCGAGGCGCCGGACGAACTCGAGCGCCTCGGGTGCGCCGACGAGCCGGTCCATCCCGGCGTCCTCCCACTCGACCGAGATCGGCCCCGTGTAGCCGATCGTGTTGAGCATCCGGAAGCAGCGCTCCCACGGGACGTCGCCGTGCCCGGTGGAGACGAAGTCCCAGCCGCGGCGCGGGTCGGCCCAGGCCAGGTGCGAACCCATCCGCCCGTTGCGCCCGTTGCCGACCTGGAGCTTCGCGTCCTTGCAGTCCACGTGGACGATGCGGTCCTGGAAGTCCCACAGGAACCCGACGGGGTCGAGGTCCTGCCACACGAAGTGGCTCGGGTCCCAGTTGAGCCCGAAGGCCTCCCGGTGCCCGACCGCCTCCAGCGCCCGGGTCGTGGTCCAGTAGTCGTACGCGATCTCGCTCGGGTGCACCTCGTGCCCGAACTTGACGCCCTCGGCGTCGAAGACGTCGAGGATCGGGTTCCACCGGTTGGCGAAGTCCTCGTACCCGGCGTCGACGAGCGACTGCGACGCGGGCGGGAACATGGCCACGTACTTCCAGATCGACGACCCGGTGAAGCCGACGACGACGTCGACGCCGAGCTTGCGCGCGGCCCGGGCGGTCATCTTCATCTCCTCGGCCGCCCGCTGACGGACCCCTTCGGCGTCGCCGTCGCCCCAGATCCGGTCGGGCAGGATGTCGCGGTGCCGGGCGTCGATCGGGTCGTCGCAGACGGCCTGGCCCTTGAGGTGGTTGCTGATCGCGAACACCTGCAGGTCGTGGCGCTTCAACGTCTCGAGCTTGGCCGGGACGTACGCGTCGTCCTCGACCGCGGCCCAGGGGTCGAAGTGGTCGCCCCAGCAGGCGATCTCGAGGCCGTCGTAGCCCCAGGACGAGGCGAGCCGACAGACCTCTTCGAACGGCAGGTCGGCCCACTGGCCGGTGAACAGGGTGATCGGTCGGGTCATGGAGGCCGTCCTCTCGTACGTCTGTGCAGGCTGCTTCGTCTGCTACGCCAGCAACCTAAGGGCCGTGCGAGGCGGCACCGCATCGGGGTCGGGCCGGGCAGGTCTAGCGTGACCGGCACCCCGGCCGACGGGCCCGCCCCCGGCGGCGCCCCAGGCAGCAGAGCCGCCGAAAGGTCCTGACGTGCCGCTTGCCCGACCGCGGGGCGCCCAGCTCCTGGCCCCGCTGCTCGCCGTCCTGCTCGGCGCACTGGTCCTGCTCGGCAGCCCACCGGTGCCCGCGTCGGCGGCGGGCGCGGCTCCGCTGGTCAGCCGTGGATCGGGCCGCTGCCTCACGGTCGACGACGGGTCCGGCGCGTGGGGGACCGGGGTGTCGATCCAGGACTGCGACGGCCGGGCCGGACAGGCCTGGACGCTGACGGCGCTCGGGGAGCTGCGCACGTTCGGTGGCGGGCGGTGCCTGGGCGTCGAGCGCCACGGCACCACCCCCGGGACGCGGCTGCAGATCTGGGGCTGCAACGGGGGAGCGGACCAGCGCTGGCGCGCCCGGCCGGACGGCTCGCTCGTCGGGGTCGAGTCCGGCCGCTGCGCCGACGTCGCCGGCAGCCGTACGGCTGCAGGGACCCGGGTGCAGCTCTGGGCGTGCGCCCCGCAGCTCAACCAGCGGTGGTCCTCGGCGGTGCTTCCGCTCGACACCACGCCGCCGGGCGCGGCGCCCGACCCCCGGGTCAGCGACCTGGGCTGCTCCGGCGTGACCTTCTCCTGGTCGCCCGCGAACGACGACGTGGGCGTCACCGCGTACACGGTCTACCACGACGGACAGCTCGTGCAGGCTGTGGACGGCGCGACCCGTACGCTCCGGCTGGACGTGAGCCCGGGGGTGACGTGGGGTCTCTACGTCAACGCGCGCGACGCCGCGGGCAACGTGTCCCAGGCGAGCCGGACGGTGCAGGTCACGCCGCCGGTCTGCGTCCCGGACGACAGCCCGCCGACCGAGCCGGCCGGCGTCACCGCGGCCGTGACGGGCACCACGGTCCGGCTGGCCTGGAAGTCGTCGACCGACGCCAACCAGGTCCGCTACTTCGTGCAGCGTGACGGGGTCACGGTCGGTCGGCTCACCGGCACCTCCCAGGTCCCGGCCGAGACCGCGTTCGTGGACTCCGGCCTGGGCGCGGGCACGACGCACGTCTACCGGGTGCTGGCGCAGGACGCGCAGCGCAACACCTCCACCCCGAGCCGGCCGCTCAGCGTCACCGTCGCGAGCGGCTGCGCGGTCTGCTCGGCCCGCGCGGTGGCCACGGACGACGACATCCCCTGGGGGCTGGCGACGCTGCCCGACGGCTCGGTGCTGTACGCCCGGCGCGACCGGCGCCAGCTCGTGCTCCTCGACCCGGCGACGGGCCGGCAGACCGTGGTCTCCGGCACCCTGCCCGAAGTTGCGGGCACCGACGGCGAGGGCGGGCTGCTCGGGCTGGAGGTCTCGCCGACCTTCGCCACCGACCACTGGGTCTACGTCATGCACACCTCCGCGACCGACAACCGCATCGTCCGCGTACGACTCGTCGGCGCCCGGCTCGACCTCGCCAGCGAGCAGGTCCTGGTCGCCGGGCTGCCGAGGAACAAGTTCCACGACGGCGGCCGGCTGCGCTTCGGGCCGGACGGCAAGCTCTACGCCACGGCGGGCGACGGGCAGAACGAGGCCAACGCCCAGGACCTCTCCGTCCTCGGCGGCAAGATCCTGCGGCTGAACCCGGACGGCTCGGTCCCCGACGACAACCCGTTCGGGACCTACGTCTGGAGCTACGGTCACCGCAACCCGCAGGGCCTGGCCTTCGACGCGCAGGGCCGGCTGTGGGAGCAGGAGCTCGGCAACTCCCGGATGGACGAGACGAACCTGATCGTCAAGGGCGGGAACTACGGCTGGCCGGCCTGCGAGGGGACGGTGGGCGACTGCTCGTCGACCTCGTTCGTCGCCCCGAAGATGACCTACCCCGTCCACCTCGCGTCCTGCTCGGGCGTCGCGGTGGTCGGGGACGTGCTGTACGTCGCGTGCCTGCGGGGCACGCGGCTCTACCGGGAGGTGATCGTGGGATCCTCGCTCACCTCGACGACGGCCTACCTCGCCGGCACGTACGGGCGGCTGCGCACCGTCGAGCCGGACGCCGCCGGCAGGGGGCTGTGGCTCACGACGTCCACCCGCGGGGACAAGGACAGCGTCGGGGGCAACAGCGCGGAGACGATCCTCCACGTCGGCCTCGACGGCGTGGCCGGCTGACCGGGCACCGTGCGCCACCCGTTTGAGCCGGCTCCGACGGGGAACTCACCCGCCGAGAGATCGACACCGAACCCGGTGAGACACACGGAGGGTCAGCGAGCAGCCATCACGAAGAGGGCGAGGCTCCACGTCCTCGCGTGCCGTCGCACGGGTGTGTCGACGACACGCGACGGAGGCTCCTCATGTTGGTCGTCTACAACTCGTTCGACGGCAGGTACAGCGACAGCCCCCGGGTGCTGCACGAGGCGTACGCCGACCAGTACCCGGGCGAGCACCTGTGGCTGGCGGACCCCGACCACCTGCACGGCTTCCCGGCCGGCACGTCGACGGTCCCCATCAGCAGCCGGGCCGCGGTCGACGCGCTCGAGTCCGCCGACCTCGTGGTCGCCAACACCCACCTCGAGATGGACTGGGACAAGGCCCCGGGGACGACCTACCTCCAGACCTGGCACGGCACGCCCCTGAAGCGGATCCACCACGACGTCCTCTGGGCGCCGGAGGGCCGGCTCGCCGAGCTCGACCGCGACGTCGCCCGCTGGGACCACCTCGTCTCGCCGGACCCCGTCAGCACCCCGCGGCTGCGCGCCGCGTTCGCGTACTCGGGCTCTGTGCTCGAGACGGGCTACCCGCGCAACGACATCCTGTCCTCGCCGGCGGCACCGATGACGCGGGCCCGCGTCCGGGCGGCGCTCGGGGTGCCCGACGGCGTCACCGCGGTGCTCTACACCCCGACCTGGCGCGACCACGACTACTTCGAGCCCCCGGCCGGGGGCCTGGAGTTCGCCCTGCCGCTCGACGAGCTCGCGGCGTCGCTCGGTCCCGGCTTCTGCCTGCTGCCCCGGCTGCACTACAAGGTCACCCACCTGCGGAGGGAGCGGCACGCCCCGGGCGTGGTCGACGTCTCCTACTACCCCGACGTCGCCGAGCTGTTCCTGGCCGCGGACGTCCTGGTCACCGACTACTCCTCGACGATGTTCGACTTCGCCGCGACGGGCAAGCCGATGGTCTTCTACACCTACGACCTGGCGGCCTACCGCGACTCGCTGCGCGGCTTCTACTTCGACCTCGAGCCGGTCGCGCCGGGCCCGGTCGTCGACCGCCCGGAGGAGCTGCTCGACGCCCTGCGGAACCTGGACGCAGGGCACGCGTCGCACCGGCGGCGCTACCGCAGGTTCCAGCAGACCTTCGGCGCCCTGCAGGACGGTCACGCCACCGAGCGGCTGCGCCCGCTCTACGCGCAGGCGGCCCGACGGGCTTCCGGCGACCTCGCGCACCCGCGTCGCGACGCCTCGACGTTGACCCCGGCGTGACGTGACCGGCCCGGGCGCCCGCGCCGGGGCGCGGCAGGGTAGCCCACGAGTCGAGCCTGCACGTGGCTCGCGGCTATGACCGCCGTCACCGCTGATTTGTTTGTCGCCCGCTCCGAGCCCCGTTAGGGTAAGGATCTACCGGCGATGACCTCGTTGTCACCGGTACGGGCCTACCCCGGAGCCCGAGAGTCACCGCGTGCGTGAGTCCGAGGACCAGCACGAGTTAGGGATGACTCGTGGGCACCATCTCGGGGAGAAGTGCTGATCACGTGACCCAGGTCGACCCGAGGCCCCTCGCGCCTCACCACATCCTCGCCCGTACCGGCTTCAGCACGTCCCCTCCCGCCTCGCGCTGGATCGACGCCTACCGCGCCCGGCTGGCCGTCGGCGACCTCGCCGTCGTGCTCGTCGCCGTCGTGGCCGCCCAGCTCGTCCGCTTCGGGATCCCCGGGGACTCGGTCCTGCTCCCCACGTCGCTGGTCAGCTATTCCGGGGTCTCCGCCATCCTGGTCGCCCTCTGGGTGCTGGCCCTGAGCCTGTTCCACTCCCGCGAGAGCCGGATCGTCGGCTCGGGCCCGGAGGAGTACCGCCGGATCGCGCACGCCTCGTTCGCCCTGTTCGGCTCCATCGCGATCCTCGCGTACCTGCTGAAGCTCGACCTGGCCCGCGGCTACCTGCTCGTCGCCCTGCCGGTCGGCCTCGTCCTGCTGCTCCTGCAGCGCAAGGCGTGGCGCGGGTGGCTGCACAAGCAGCGGGCCCAGCGTCGCTACCTGTCGAGCGTGCTCGTCGTCGGCTCGCACCGCGCGGCGGTGGCGATGGCCGAGGTCTTCGAGCGCGACCCGAACGCGGGGTTCCGCGTCGTCGGTGTCTGCGAGCCCGGCTGGGGCCACGCGGGCCGGGTGCTCGACATCGAGGGTCACCAGATCCCGGTGCTGGGTGACGAGTCGACCGTCATCGACGCCGTGGAGGCGACCCAGGCCGACATGGTCGCGGTCAGCAACACCGAGTTCTTCGGCAACGAGGGCATGCGGGCCCTGGCCTGGCAGCTCGAGGCGACGGGCACCGACCTCGTGGTCGCGCCGGGCGTCGTGGACGTGGCCGGCCCCCGGCTGCAGGTGCGCCCCGTCGCCGGCCTGCCGCTGCTGCACGTGGACAAGCCGCAGTACCGCGGGGCCGGCAAGTTCGGCAAGCATGCCGTCGACGCCCTCGGCGCCGCCGTGGCGATCGTGCTCCTGTCGCCCGTGATGATCGTCATCGCCGTCCTGGTCAAGCTCACCAGCTCGGGCAGGGTCTTCTACCGCTCCGAGCGGATCGGGCTGAACGGCGAGCCGTTCGGCATGCTCAAGTTCCGCTCGATGCGCCAGGACGCCGACAAGGTGCGGATGGGGCTGCTGGACCTCAACCAGGGCGCCGGGCCGCTGTTCAAGATGCGCGACGACCCCCGGGTCACCCCGTTGGGCAAGGTGCTGCGGCGCTTCAGCCTCGACGAGCTGCCCCAGCTGTTCAACGTGCTGACCGGCCAGATGAGCATCGTCGGCCCTCGCCCGCCGCTGCGCGACGAGGTCAACACCTACTCCGACATGGTGCACCGGCGGCTCCTGGTCAAGCCGGGGATCACCGGCCTGTGGCAGGTGAGCGGACGTTCCGACCTCTCCTGGGAGGAGTCGGTCCGCCTCGACCTCTACTACGTCGAGAACTGGTCGCTCTTCCAGGACCTGGTCATCATCTGGCGCACCGTCAGCGCCGTCCTCGGCAAGAGCGGCGCGTACTGACCGCGCTGCCTGCGTGACGCTGCTGCAGCGACGAGAGGTCTGGTGCCGTGCGGCACCGGACCTCTTCTCGTCTCCCGGTGCCTGACCTTCGTCCCCCGGTCCGTGCGTCTTCGAACCGGTGCGGGCGTTCGGGGCGGTGGTGGGTGCCTGGGTGTGCGTCTTCAGACCGGTGCGGGCGTACGCGGACGGTGGTGGCTGCCGCTGCGTGCGTCTTCAGACCGGTGCGGCCGTCCGGGGTGCGTGAGCTGCTGCGGTCCGTGCGTCTTCAGACCGCTGCGGGCGTACGGGGTCGATGGCGGCTGCCTGGCTGTGCGTCTTCAGACCAGTGCGGACCTACCTCACCGGTAGCCGGCTCCGGGCAGGCACGCAAGGCAGAGACTGCGCCCGGCCCTAGGGCGTGAGTCGCGTCCGGGACCGACGAAGGCGCCCCAGGACCGCCGGAAACGCTCCGACCAACCCAGCGTCTGCGCGCCTGACCGGTCAGGAACCAGCGACCCGCGCGACCGGGGCGAGGACCCGGGCGCGGCGCCGGTCGGGGACGGTCCGCAGGGCACGTTCGAGCTCGGCCGAGGCAGGGTCGAGGTCCTTGGGCTTCGGCGGCACGCGGGTGGCGATCAGGACGAAGCCGACGAGGACGAGGGCGGCGGGGTTGGACTCCCACAGCGGGAAGGCGGAACCGGCGACCACGAACGCGGCCACGGCGGCGATGCCGTCCGGTCGTCCGCCGCGGATCACGGTGACGAGGACGAGGACGACGAGGAACAGCACGCCGAGCGAGCCCACGACACCCAGGCTGACCAGCGAGCCGAGCACCGAGTTCTCCAGCGGCAGCGTGGCTCCTGCCCGCGCGGTGGCGATGGCCGAGGTGCCCGGCCCGTACCCGAGCCAGGGATTGGCGAGGAAGAGCTTGCCGGCCAGCCGGATGACCTCGTCGCGGTAGAGACCGGAGGCCACGCCCTCCGCGCTGCTCGCCCGGCCGGCGATGGTCGGCAGCGCGGGCAGGACGAGCAGGGCCACCGTGCCGAGAGCGACCCCGAGCAGCTTGTTCGCGAGGCTCGTACGGCCGGAGACCAGCATCACGAGCAGCCCCACGCCGAGCCCGCAGACGAGGGCGTAGACACCGCTGCGCGAGCCGGTGAGGGCGGCGGCGAAGGCCGCAAGGACGAAGCAGCCGAACGCGGCACCGCGCGGGCCGCCGCGCCGGACCATGGTGAAGGCGGCCAGGCAGGCCGTGATGGCGAAGAACGTGCCGTTGAGGAGCGGGTGGCCCAGGGTCGTCGTCACCCGGTACAGCGACCAGTGCTGGTCGAAGTTGTAGTAGGCGGCCAGCGGGTTGCTGCCGATGATCGACTCGATGATGGCGACGAGGGAGAGCCCGATCCCGAGCACGAACCACGACCGCAGCAGGGTCGAGGTCGCCCGGTCGTCGAAGGCGGAGATCAACGCGGTCGGCAGGGCGACGCCCACGACGAGCAGCAGGGTCCAGTTCACGCTCCGCGTGGTGCTCACCCCCTGGAGCCCCAGCGCGATGAGCAGGGCCACGAGCGGAACCATCCACCGCAGCGATCGCAGGAAGGGACGGCGGCCGCGTCCCAGCGCGACGCGAACGGCCCAGATCAGCAGCACGACCGCTGCCGGGGTCCAGAACCGACCCACGACGTTCGGCACCCCGGTGATGTAGCCGACGGGGAGCAGCGCGAAGAGCCACAGGGCGACGCTGGGCAGCACCCAGAGCGGCAGCGAGGTGGCCACGGCGAGGAGGGCCAGGACCATCAGCACGACGGTCCCGGTCGGGGACACCGCCGAGACGACTCCCAGCCCGAGCACGAACAAGGCGACCGCGGCGACGGCGAGGACCTTGGCCAGCTCGACCGGAGGACGGACGTGTGACATGGGTGGAGCCTTCGTTCGAAGTTGTACGCAACCGCTGACGACCGCTTCCACAGCCGGCCTGGGCGCGACCTGGCCCCCCGGAGCCGCTCAGCAGAGTTTCGCTGGCGTGCCCGAGGGTGTCAACCTGACGCGCCCCCGCCCTCGCCGGTCCCGCTGGGCTCCGACCCGGCTGTGGCCGAGGTCACCGGTCCAGGGCCGGCTTGAACTCGGCCGAGACCTCCCGGGTGGTCGGCCAGGTGGCGACCTTGGCCTCCAGCTTGTCGAACGTGCTGATGAGCCTGGCCGGGTTGCCGCCCACGACGGACCCGTCCGGGACCGAGCGGGTCACCACCGACCCCGCCGCCACGACGCACCGGTCGCCGATCCGGACACCGGGCATGATCGTCGAACCCGCGCCGATGAAGCAGTCGCTCCCGATCTCGATGCGCGCGAGCCAGTAGTGCCGGCGGCCCTGGTCGTCGTGGAAGAGCCAGCCGACCCCGTCGTGGGTGATGAAGCGGACGTCGCTCGAGATCGTGACACGGTCGCCGATGCTGACGAGCTCCCACTCGGAGCTGACGGACAACGACAGGATGCGGCAGTCCTCGCCGACGGTCACCCCGAGCTCGCGCGCCGCCTGCACCGGCCCCTTGATCTTGCTGAGGACCCGCCAGCGCCACCAGCGGGGTAGTCGGTCGACGAGGCTGGACACATTGCTCCTCGGGGGACGGGAGGACGGGCGGGACGGGGCAGACATTAGCGGAGGGCCTGGGCCGAGCGCGCCGTCGCGCCGGGCCCGACGTCGTCGGTCAGCCGCTCTGGACGGTGGTCGGGGCCCGGTCGTCGACGGGGTCCGGCACGTCGACCGGCGGGGCCTCCAGACGCGGCACCACGCTCCGCCACAGCACGAGCAGGTAGCACACCATGGCGCCCAGCCGAGCGAGGACGGTGGCGATCGGGATCCCGATCACACCGAGGAGGGCGAACCCGAGAGCGTCGAGGCCGGCGTTCGCGACGGTGAAGCCGATCGAGAACCGCACCAGCAGCGACGCCCGGCCGCCGATCACGAACAGGCGCGCGCAGGCGGTCCCGATCGCGCTCATCGGCATCGACAGCAGGATGATCGACGCCCAGACGATCCCCGTGCGCCAGGCGTCGGGGACGGGTGCGAAGGTCAGCGCCAACCAGCAGGTGGCGATCCCGAGCAGCGAGCACACCG
Organism: uncultured Friedmanniella sp.; assembly: GCA_964251895.1. Classification (GTDB taxonomy): domain Bacteria; phylum Actinomycetota; class Actinomycetes; order Propionibacteriales; family Propionibacteriaceae; genus Microlunatus. The sequence continues at coordinate 2,192 of CAXULL010000044.1, read as the reverse complement.
TGGCGATGGCGCCGAAGACGAAGAGCTCGCGGCGCAGCATCGGCCGGACCGCGTGGGGGTCGCGCGTGACCAGCTGCGACCACTGCCCGAGCCGACGGAGCAGGAAGCCGCTGTTCACCACCTGCAGCCCGGCGTAGAAGATCTTGTCCGCGATCTCGTAGCTGGCGATCGAGCCGACCGGGCCGACGTTCAGGAACGCCCGGTCGGTGGCCGGGCCCGACTGCGCGGTGGCGAGCGAGGCGGACTGCCAGAGCAGGCCGCGGTGGTCGACGGTGTCGTCGGTGACCTCGAGGTCGCGGCCGAGGTTGCGGGCGGCGAGGACCAGGATCGTCAGACGCAGGACCTCGCCGGCGACGTAGCCCAGCGCCAGCACCCAGAGCGGCGCCCGGCTCCAGCACAGGACCAGGACGAGCGGCACCGCCGTACGGAGGGCCTGGACGGAGATGGCGGTGGCGGAGCGGCCCAGGGCGATGAGCTGACCCGAGCGGATGCTGCTGAACGTCCCGAGGACGGGGAGCACGCAGAGCATCGCGCTGAGGGGCAGGAACGCGTCGCGGTCCTCGGCGTGCCAGCCGTAGAGGAGGATCAGGGCGGTCCCGACGACGGCCACCGCGGGCAGCACGATCAGCAGCAGCCTGCGTGCGTAGCTGCGCAGCGAGCTCCGCGAGAACCGCCGGCCGAGCCCCGCCTGCCGACCCACCTGTGCGACCGTGCTCATCTCGATCGAGTTGCCGAGGATCGCCATGAGCGTCATGCCGACCGAGGCGGCAAGCAGGATCAGGTCGCTGCGGCCCGGCCCCAGCCGCTGGGTCAGCACGAAGGGCAGCACGAAACCCGGTGCCAGGGCCAGCATGGCGGTCGCGGTGGTCACCGCGTCACGCTTGGCTGCCACGGATCACCACCTTCGTCTGCGCTCGTCGCCGCTACGATATGGCCTCGACGCGCCTCCCCGCCCCGTGCGCGATGTGCATCTGCACACAGTCGGGGGGACGCGTGCCCTGCCCGAGCAACGGCGTCCGAGGCGAGCCCCTTCCCCCCGAGAGGCCGACAACCGTGCCCCGTCCGACCCCCCTCGACGCCCCCGCGGTCAGCAACACCTGGTACGGCGGGCTGGTCGACGCCACGCCCCTCCCCGCCCCGGGGGCGTCGAGCCGGAAGGCCGTCGTCGCCGCCTGGTCCACCTTCCGGGCCGCGCGCCGGAGCCCGGGAGTCGTCACCTCCGAGGGCACGATGCGGCCCGCGGGGCTGATCGTCCTCGGGCTGGCGCTCGCCGCGACCGGTCAGCGCAAGCTCGTGCTGACCGAGTTCCTGCCGGGACGCAAGTCCGGGTGGCAGGGCTGGCTCGTGGACCGCGCCTACCGGCTGCTCCTGCCTCGCGTGTGCCTGGCCCTGCAGACGATGACCCCCGGGGAGATCGAGCAGTACGCCCGGCGGTACGCGATCGCGCCCAGCCGCTTCCGGTGCGTGCCGTTCTACTTCGTGGACGACCGCGTGACGGTCGAGGTCGTCGCCCCTGCCGACCGGGAGGGGGTGTTCGCGAGCGGGAAGAACTCGGTCGACTGGGACACCCTTCTCGACGCGGCCGAGGGGCAGGGCTGGCCGCTCACGCTGGTCTGCACCCGGGCCGAGGCCGTCCGGATCGCCGGGCGTGCGGCCGAGGTCGGCGTGGAGGTGCTGAGCGACATCCCCCGCGCGGACCACGACGCCCGGCTGGGCCGCGCGCTCGTGTCCCTGGTGGTGCTGCAGGACACCGGCGCGAGCTCGGGCCACGTCCGGCTGGCCACGGCGGCGCTGTGGGAGACGCCGGTCATCGCCTCCGACATCCCCGGGGTCGAGGGCTACACCGGTATCGCCGTCAGCATGGTCGCGCCTCGTGACCCCGCCGCCCTGCGGACGGCCGTCAACCGTGCGCTCGCCTCGCCCGAGGAGCTCACGGCGGCGGAGGCGCAGGTGGTGGCGTACGCCGCGACCCGCCCGTTCAGCCGCTACGCCGACGAGGTCGCCGACTTCATCCGTGCGGCCCTCGCTGCCGCCTGAGGCCCGAGGACGCCAGCAGGCCCTGGTGCGTCACCGCACCAGGGCCTGCTGACCGAGACCTCAGTTCTGGCAGGTCTTGTTGCTGATGCCGAGGGCGGCGCCGGTGGCGGTGTTGTCGCAGCCGACGATGTTGTTGAGCTCGTTGTAGGGCAGTC
>CAXULL010000043.1:0-18606 GCA_964251895.1 uncultured Friedmanniella sp. | reverse complement strand
CAGGCGTCGTACTCGATGGAGTTCCACGCGTACGCCGAGACCCCGAAGTCGATCTCCGACGAGATCATCCAGAAGGCCCGGGGCGAGTGATCGTCCGGCGTCAGCAGTGACGCCTCCCGCTCCGTACGGCTCGGTTTGACCTGAGCCGTACGGGCGGGAAAACTTGACAGCCGGGTCACGTCCGGCAACCAGTCCGTAACCCAGAGAAAGCGCCACGCGAAACGCGGGGCGACCACGAGAAGGAGCCCCAGCAGTGGCCAAGGCCAAGTTCGAGCGGACCAAGCCGCACGTCAACATCGGCACCATCGGGCACATCGACCACGGCAAGACCACGCTGACCGCGGCGATCACGAAGGTGCTGCACGACAAGTACCCGACGCTCAACCAGGCGTCCGCGTTCGACCAGATCGACAAGGCGCCCGAAGAGCGTCAGCGCGGCATCACGATCTCGATCGCGCACGTCGAGTACCAGACCGAGGCGCGCCACTACGCGCACGTCGACTGCCCCGGTCACGCCGACTACATCAAGAACATGATCACCGGTGCCGCACAGATGGACGGCGCGATCCTCGTGGTCGCCGCCACCGACGGCCCCATGCCGCAGACGCGTGAGCACGTGCTGCTCGCCCGCCAGGTCGGCGTGCCGGCCATCGTCGTGGCGCTCAACAAGTGCGACATGGTCGACGACGAGGAGATCCTGGAGCTCGTCGAGCTCGAGGTCCGCGAGCTGCTGAGCGAGTACGACTACGACGGCGACGAGATCCCCGTCGTCAAGGTCGCGGCTTTCCCGGCGCTGAACGGCGACGCGAAGTGGGGCGAGGCGATCATGGAGCTCATGGCTGCCGTCGACACCGCCATCCCGCAGCCGGTCCGTGAGATCGACAAGCCGTTCCTGATGCCCGTCGAGGACGTCTTCACGATCACCGGTCGTGGCACCGTCATCACCGGCCGCATCGAGCGCGGTGTCGTCAAGGTCAACGAGACCGTCGACATCATCGGCATCCGCACCACGAAGCAGACCTCGACGGTCACCGGCATCGAGATGTTCCGCAAGCTGCTGGACACCGGCGAGGCGGGCGAGAACGTCGGCCTCCTGCTCCGCGGCACCAAGCGCGAGGACGTCGAGCGCGGCATGGTCGTGATCAAGCCGGGCACGACGACCCCGCACACGGACTTCGAGGCGCGCGTCTACATCCTGTCGAAGGAGGAGGGCGGCCGTCACACGCCGTTCTTCAACAACTACCGCCCGCAGTTCTACTTCCGCACCACCGACGTCACCGGTGTGGTGAACCTCCCCGAGGGCACCGACATGGTGATGCCGGGCGACAACACCGACATGAGCGTTCAGCTGATCCAGCCGATCGCCATGGAGGAGGAGCTGAAGTTCGCCATCCGTGAGGGTGGCCGTACGGTCGGCGCCGGTCGCGTGACCAAGATCCTCAAGTGATCTGACCCAGCAGTAGTCAGCAAGGCCCCGGGCATCTGCCCGGGGCCTTGCTGCGTCCTGGGGCCGGTTGCCTCTCGGCCCGGGCAGCGCGGTCCTGGCGTTTTCAGACCGGTGCGGGATCTGGTTGCCCTTGAGCTGGCCTCGAGCCACGTCTTCAGACCGCGGCGGGCTCAGGTGCGCGTCAGCGGTTCGTAGCTGCCGCGCCTTCAGACCGGTGCGGCTCCGAGCTCTGAAGAAGGGACGGTCCGGGCGGGTCGCCGGACCCGTGGCACAGCGACCGATGGCGGGCGTTCGTCTCCCGGTCTCGGTGAGGTGTTGTCCGTCGGCCGTCGGCCTGTGGATGACCGGGTCAGGAGCCGTGCGGACGTCCTTGACTGCTGGGATGCGGCTCCAGCGCGACCAGCCCTTCGACGACACGCGACCGTTCACCCGCGCCGATGCGCGTGCGGCCGGGCTGCCGATCAACGAGCTGCTCACGCGGCGCTACGTACGCCTGTTCCACGACGTGCACGTCAGGTCCGGCGTGCGCCTGGACGTCCGGGTCCGCGCGGCTGCGGCGGTCGGGCTCAACGCCCGCGGCTCGTACGCCAGCCATGCGACCGCCGCCCAGATCTGGGGTGCGGTGGTACCCGGACGCGAACCGGTCCACGTCTCCGTGCCCGGCGGTCAGCCGCGGTCCGAGCGTGAGGGCATCCGCGCCCATCGCGCGTTGCCGCGGCCGGACGTCCGGACGCGTTCGGGCGTACGCGTCTCTGTCCCGGCTCAGGCGCTGCTCGAGATGGCGGCCGACGGTGTGGATCTCGTCGACCTGGTCGTCGCTGCGGACAGCCTGCTCCGGGCGGGTGCGCTCGACCTCGACGAGCTCGTGGTGGCGGCCTCGCTCTGGACCGGGCGCGGCTCCCGCCTGGGTCGCCGGGCGGTGCGGCTGGCGCGGGAGGGCGTCGACTCGGCGATGGAGTCCCGGCTCAGGCTCCTGATCGTCCTTGCCGGGCTGCCGGAGCCCGAGGTCGACCACCGGCTGCGGGACGAGGTCGGGACCACGCTTCTGCGCTTCGACCTGTCCTACCCCGCGCTGAAGCTGCTGATCGAGTACGACGGACGTCAGCACGCCGAGAACAAAGCGCAGTGGAAGCGGGACGTGGGACGCCGCGACACGCTGGACCGCTTGGGGCTTCGGCTGCTGGTCGTGCTCCACGACGGGATCTACGAACGACCGCTCGAGACGCTGGACCGCATAGCGGCCGCGCTCCGCGAACGCGGGGTCCGGGTCAGGAGGTCGTACAAGCCCGAGTGGGAGCGCTACTTCCCCGGCCGCATGGCCTGAAGCGGCGAGGGCAGCACCCAGGAGACGGCTCCCAAGAGGCCGCACCGGTCTGAAGGCGCGGACAAGCACGCGGTGACAGCCAGCGGATCGGCGCACCGGTCTGAAGGCGCACGGAAGGAGTCGCCCCCAGGACGCGGAACCCCGCACCGGTCTGAAAACGCGGGCAGCGAGCCGGAGTGCGGTCACGAGAAGCAGGTCGCGGTCCGAAGACGCACAGAGGACCAGCCCGTCCCGTCCCGGACTCGGACGACGCCGGGGCGGGGGTACCTGGTCGCGTAGGGTCGGTATTCCCGGTCGCTGGACCCGGGAATGGTCGCAGCCGGAGGAGGTCGCCATCAGACGGGTCGTCGGGGTGCTGGTCGCCCTCGTGCTGTGCTTCCTGCCGGCGGCGTGCTCGAGCGGTTCGGGAGGCTCCGGCGGTGCCTCGGACACCACGCTCGACAAGGTCAAGGCCGCCGGGGTGCTGCGGGTCGGGACCGAGGGGACGTACGCGCCCTTCACGTACCACGACCCCGCGAACAACCAGCTGACCGGCTACGACGTCGAGGTCATCACCGCGGTCGCCGCCAAGATGGGTCTGCGCACCGAGTTCGTCGAGGCGCCGTTCGACTCGATCTTCGCCAGCCTGCAGTCCGACCGCTTCGACCTCGTCGCCAACCAGGTCACCAAGAACGCCCAGCGCGACGCCACGTACTCCCTCTCGGCCCCGTACACGGTCTCGGACGGCGTCATCGTCACGCGGACGGACGACAGCTCGATCTCGAGCCTCGCGGACCTCAAGGGCAAGACGACCGCGCAGAGCTCGACGAGCAACTGGGCGCAGGTCGCCAAGGACGCGGGCGCCAAGGTCGAGGCCGTGGAGGGCTTCACCCAGGCGGTGACGCTGGTCAAGCAGAAGCGCGTCGACGCCACCGTCAACGACAACCTCGCCGTCGCCGAGTACAGCAAGACCACCGGCGACACGACCGTCAAGATCGCGGCCAAGACCGGCGACACCAGCGAGCAGGTGTTCGCGATGCGCCAGGCGGACACGAGCCTGCGCGACGCGGTGAACACCGCGCTGGGCCAGGTGCGCTCGGACGGCCAGCTCACCTCGATCTCCCAGAAGTACTTCGGCCAGGACGTCAGCCAGGGCGAGGCCTCGCCGGAGCAGCAGGGCGCAGCCACCGCGACGCAGTCGACGTGGGAGCTGGTCAAGGACTCGGCCGGCCCCATGGCGATCGCCGCCCTGAACCGCACGATCCCGCTGACCGCGATCAGCTTCGTCATCGGTCTCGCGATCGCGCTCGTCGTCGCGCTGATGCGGCTGTCGAAGGTCGGCGTCGTCTCGCAGGTCGCCCGCTTCTACGTCTCGGTCATCCGGGGCACGCCGCTGCTGGTGCAGCTGTTCCTGATCTTCTACGGGCTGCCGGCGATCGGGCTGACGTTCAACCCGTTCACGGCGGCGATCATCGCCTTCAGCCTGAACGTCGGCGGGTACGCCGCCGAGATCATCCGAGCCGCCATCCTGTCCGTGCCCCGCGGGCAGTGGGAGGCGGCCGAGACGATCGGCATGGGCTACTCCACGACGCTGCGCCGGATCGTCCTGCCGCAGGCCGCGCGGACCGCCGTGCCGCCGCTGTCGAACACGCTCATCTCGCTGGTCAAGGACACCTCGCTCGCGTCGGTGGTCCTGGTGACCGAGCTGCTGCGGGTCGCGCAGGTGGCGGCCGCACCGACGTTCAAGTTCTTCGCGCTGTACGGCGTCGCCGCGGCGTACTACTGGGTGATCTGCCTCGTGCTGTCCTTCGTGCAGGGACGCCTGGAGCACCGGCTGGAGAGGTACGTGGCGCGATGACGGACACGCACGACGAGCGCCCCGACGAACCCCAGGAAGAGCCCCGGGACGAGCCCCATCAGGAGGGCCCGCCGCTGCTCGAGGTGACGGGGCTGGCCAAGGCCTTCGACGGTGTCGAGGTGCTGCGCGACATCGAGTTCGGCGTGCGCCCCGGCTCGGTCACCGTGCTCATCGGCCCGTCCGGCTCCGGCAAGACGACCGTGCTGCGCTGCCTGAACGCCCTCGAGACCGCCGACGCCGGTGTCGTGCGCATCGGCGACGTGAGCGTCGACTACGCCACGAGGCCCGGCAAGCGGGCGCTGTCCACGCTGCGGGGCCAGAGCGCGATGGTCTTCCAGGCGCACAACCTCTTCCCTCACCTCACCGTCCTGCGGAACATCACCGAGGGCCCGGTCGTGGTGCAGGGGCGTCCGCAGGAGGAGGCCGAGGCGCAGGCGCACGCGCTGCTGGAGAGCGTGGGCCTCGCCGGCAAGGCCGAGCAGCACCCCTACCAGCTCTCCGGCGGGCAGCAGCAGCGCGTCGGCATCGCCCGGGCGCTCGCGCTGGACCCGCAGCTCCTGCTCTTCGACGAGCCCACCTCGGCGCTGGACCCCGAGCTGGTGGGGGAGGTGCTGGGCGTCATGAAGGACCTGGCGGACCAGGGCCGGACGATGGTCGTGGTCACCCACGAGATGCGGTTCGCGCAGTCGGTGTCCGACCAGGTGCTGTTCATGGACGGCGGCGTGATCGTCGAGCGCGGCGAGCCGGAGGCCGTCCTCACCGACCCGCGCGAGGCGCGGACGCGGACGTTCCTGCACCGGGTCCTCGACCCCATCTGAGTCCGACGACCCCGGCAGAGCCCCCGCCCGCCGTGGGCCGCCTCGAGCGGCCCACGACGTCGGGCGACGGTCAGACGTCGAGCAGCAGCGCGACGGGGTAGCGGTCCAGCACCTCGGCGACCTCGACGGTGCCTGTGAACGTGCGCCCCGTGAGGACGTCGACGCCGGCCCGCGGGAGGTCGACGGTCGCCCCACCCCAGCCGTGGCCGGCGAGCCCCACCGAGAGCCGGGTGGCCAGCGTGACCGCCCCGCCCCGGTCGAAGGCGACCAGGTGGTTGGTGTGGCGACCGTCCGCCGGGACGGTGGCGTAGCCGGTGAACAGCTCAGGACGGTCCCGCCGGGCCTGCAGGGCGTGCCGGGTCACCCACAGCTTGGCCCGACCGGTCACGTCGACGGGCGGGGGCCCGTCGAGCCCGTCCAGCAGGGTCCGGTGCTGCGCGAAGTCCACCGGCCGACGGTTGTCGGGGTCGACCAGCGAGTCCTCCCAGACCTCGGTGCCCTGGTAGACGTCGGGCACCCCGGGCATGGTGATCTGCACGAGCTTCTGGCCGAGCGCGTTCGACCACCCGTGGGGCGTGACGAAGGCGACCAGCCCGTCCCACGCGCTGCGCAGGGCGGGGTCGTCGTACGCCCGGTCGACCGCCGCGTGCACCGCCGACTCGTACGCCTCGTCCGGGTCGACGTAGCCGGTGTGCTGGGCGGCCTCCCGCATCGCCTTCTCCGCGTACGCGTGCGCCCGCTCGCGCTCGACCGGACCGACCCCGACGAGGTTCTGGGCCAGGAAGTAGGCGAAGCCCGGGTCGGGCACGCCGCCCGTGCGGACGAAGAGCTCGGCGAATCCGGCCCAGCGCTGCGGCACCTCCGACAGCACCGCCATGCGGGCGCGGACGTCCTCGCCGCGCTTGGTGTCGTGGGTGGACAGCCCGGTCATCGACACGGGCGCCCGGTCGGCCCGGGCGCGCTGCGCGGCGTGGAAGTCCTCGACCCCGAGGCCGACGTGCGCCGGGTCGCCGCCGACCTCGTTGGCCGCGACGAAGCGGGAGTAGCGGTAGAAGGCGGTGTCCTCGACGCCCTTGGCCATGGCCGCGCCGCTGAGCTGCTGCATGCGGACGGCCAGCTCGTCGTCGGCGTCGTGCAGCCGGGGCGCCAGCCGGTCCAGCGCGGGGGCGAGGTCGGGGTGACGCCGCCGCGCCGTCTCGAGCGCCCGGTCCAGGGTGTCGGTCACCTCGGGCACGTAGGAGCGGTAGACGTCGAAGGCCACGGCGAGCTCGGCCAGCGCCCGGCCCGCGTCGGGGACGTCGGGGGCGAGGGCCGCCATCCGGCGCACCTCGGCGGGCAGCAGCGTGTCGACGACCATCTGCTTGCCGGTCTCGATGTGGTCGGTGATCTCCTCCTCGTCGCCGGTGAGGCGGCGGTAGAGCGCGGTGAGCTCGTCCTGGGTGCTGTCGTCGGTGAAGACGCCGCCGACCTCGAACATGGCGTCGTAGCCGGTGGTGCCGTCGACGGGCCAGGACTGCGGGAGCTGCTCCCCGGGCTCGAGGATCTTCTCGACCGTGATCCACGCGTCCGGGGCGAGCTCGCGCAGGCGGGTCAGGTACGCCCCCGGGTCGGCCAGCCCGTCCGGGTGGTCGACGCGCAGACCCACGACACCGTCCTCGAGCAGCCCCCGGACCCGGGCGTGCGTGGCCGCGAAGACCTCCGGGTCCTCCACGCGCAGGCCGGCGAGCGTCGTGACGGCGAAGAAGCGGCGGTAGCCGAGGTCGGTGTTGCCGCGTCGGAAGGACACCAGGCGGTAGTGCTGGCGCTCGTGGACCTCGTCGGGGTCGTCGCCGGGCGACCAGCTGCCGGGGGCGAGCGGGAAGCGGTGCTCGTAGTAGCGCAGCTCGCCCTCGCCGTCCAGCCCGTCGGCGACGACCTCGAGGACGGGGTCCGGGCCCAGCACCGGCAGCAGCAGGGGAGCGCGGGACCAGTCGATGTCGAACCAGGACGCGTACGCGGAGTCCCGGCCGTGCGCCAGGACGTCCCACCACGCCGGGTTCTCCTCGGCCTTCTCGACGCCGAGGTGGTTGGGGACGATGTCGACCACCACGTCGAGGCCCTGCTCGCGGGCCGCGGTGACGAGGTTCTGCCAGCCCTCGTCGCCGCCACGCGCCGGGTCGAGCTCGGTCGGGTCGACCGTGTCGTAGCCGTGGTCCGAGCCGCTCGTCGAGCGCAGCAGCGGGGAGCAGTACACGGCGCCGACCCCGAGGTCGCGCAGGTAGCCGGTGAGCGCCGCAGCGTCGTCGAGCGTGAAGCTCGCGTTGATCTGCAGGCGGTAGGTCGACGAGGGCACAGTTCGAGGCACCCGACGACCCTAGAGGTCGGGAGCGGCGTGCCGGTGCGCCCGTGAGCTCTCAGGCCTCCAACCAGACGTGCCCGCTGCGACGCGGGTCCGAGCCGGCGCCCAGCGCGCTCATGGCGGACACACCGCCGAAGTACGGGTCGATCCCGTGGGCCACCTCGGTCGGCACCCCGGCGTCCGCCAGGCCCCGCAGCACGGAGGGGTCGAAGCCCGGCTCGAGCCGCACGAGCTCGGGCAGGGCGTTGAGCCGGGGTGCGTCCACCGCCTGCTGCGGCGGCGTCCCGCGGAGCACGCGCACCAGCGTCTGGACCAGGGCCGGGCGGATCCGGCTGCCCCCCGCGGCGCCCGCCGCGGCGACGAGGCCGCCGTCGGCGTCGAGCGCCACCAGCGGCGACATCATCGACCCCATCCGGTCGCCGGGGTCGAGCGCCGCGCGGACGAGCTCGCCCTCGCCGAGCATCGAGTTCAGGTGCACGCCGTAGCCCGGGACCCAGACCCCGGAACCCAGCCCCAGGCTCGTGGTGATGACGCACGCGTCCCCGCGCTCGTCGACGGCGACGAGGTTCGTGGTCTCGGCCCGGCGGTCCGGGGCCCGAAGCGCCGCGACCAGGCCGAGCGCGGAGGCCACGTCGTGGTGCGGGTCGCCGGCGACCGCCGCGCCGGCCGCCTGCAGGGTGCCCAGCACGTCGTCGAGGTCGTCCCCGCGGGCGAAGACGTCGAGGTCGTCGAACCGTGCCCGTGCCGGTGCGCGCTCGACCACCTCGTACGCGTCCAGGTCGGCCTGGGAGAGGGCGGAACCCTCGGCCAGCGCGTCGAGCAGCGCGTCGGCGTACGCCCCGCGGTAGAAGCCGCGCGGGTCGTGGGCGAGGAGCTCGTAGCTGTGGTGGTGGTCGGGGTGGCGCAGCGGGTCGCCCGCCTGCAGCAGCGTGCCGTCGGCCCGGCGGTAGACGAGGTCGCCCTCGCTCACGCACATGGCCGGGACGATGCGGGGGAGCAGCTCGGCGTGGGTGCGGGGGAAGGGGGTCCCGTACGAGGCCGCCAGCCCGGGTGCGACGACGTCGGCCCACGGGAGCCGTCCCCAGCGCTCCCAGAGGTGCAGCGCGCCGGCGGGGACCCCCGGGACCGCGACGGTCGCGGGCCCGATCTCGTAGGGCACCCGCTGGCCCACGAAGGTGATCTCGATGGCCGTGCCCGGGCCGGCCCGGCGGTCGCCCAGCCCGGGGACCGCGACGAAGAAGTCGACGCAGGTGACGGAGCGCGTCGCGGCCTCGTAGACGGTGGCGAAGCCCCCGCCCGCGAGCCCGGTGAAGATCGTCTCCGCCGCGCAGCTCACCAGCATCATGGCGACACCGGCGTCGACGGCGCCCCCGCCCGCCTCGAGCACGGACCGGCCGGCGGCGACGGTGGCCTCGTGCCCCGCGGCGACGCCGACGGGCACGGCCCCGGGTACCCTCATGGGCAGACCTGGAAGCAGCAGGAGACGGCAGGCTGAGGCACCGAGACAGACTAAGGGCCGTCGACACGCCGTTCGCGGACGCGCAGACCCTGAGAATGTGGCGCGCGATTTGATCCGTCACCGTCTGTCTGCCAAGATTGCCAGGTTGCTCCGACGAGATCGCCGGGGTGCGCGCTGGTCCACAGGCCCTCCGGGGCCGGACAGGGTTGGCGCCGCCGCACCAGGAGATCTCACCCGCTCGGCCGTACGGACCCCGGTCCGGACAGCCGGGCCACACCCCCACGGCAGGGAAGACGTCGCTGAGGTGTGCCGGAGGCCGGGCGACACGCCCGACCGCGTGGGTCGGAGAAGGACCAGGATCGGGTGCACGACCAGCCCGTGACGACAGAGCAGCAACCAGCACGAGAAGAGGGAACGGTGGCGGGACAGAAGATCCGCATCAGGCTCAAGGCCTACGACCACGAGGTCATCGACTCCTCGGCGCGCAAGATCGTCGACACGGTGACCCGGACGGGTGCCCGTGTGGCCGGTCCGGTGCCCCTGCCGACGGAGAAGAACGTCTACGTCGTGATCCGCTCCCCGCACAAGTACAAGGACAGCCGGGAGCAGTTCGAGATGCGCACGCACAAGCGCCTCATCGACATCATCGACCCGACCCCGAAGACCGTCGACTCTCTGATGCGCCTCGACCTGCCGGCCGGGGTCGACATCGAGATCAAGCTCTGAGGACCTCGAACAGATCATGAGCAACGTCAAGACCGAACGCACCCAGAAGGGTCTGCTGGGCACCAAGCTCGGCATGACCCAGCTGTGGGACGCCAACAACCGTGTCGTTCCGGTGACGGTCGTCCAGGCCGGCCCCTGCGTCGTGACCCAGGTCCGTACGCCCAGCAACGACGGCTACAACGCCGTCCAGCTGGGCTTCGGCGCGGTCAAGGCCAAGCAGGTGACCAAGCCGGACGCCGGACACTTCGAGCGCGCCGGGGTGACCCCCCGCAAGCACCTCGTCGAGATCCGCACCGCCGACGCCAGCGAGTACACGCTCGGCCAGGAGGTCACGGCGGAGCTGTTCGCCGCTGACGAGGTCATCGACGTGACCGGCGTGAGCAAGGGCAAGGGCACCGCGGGCGTCATGAAGCGCCACGGGTTCCACGGCCTGCGCGCCAGCCACGGTGTGCACCGCAAGCACCGTTCGCCCGGCTCCATCGGCGGCTGCGCGACCCCCGGTCGCGTGTTCAAGGGCCTCAAGATGGCCGGCCGCATGGGTGTCGAGCGCGTGACGGTGCAGAACCTGACCGTCCACGCGATCGACGCCGAGCGCGGGCTCGTCCTGATCAAGGGCGCCATCCCCGGCAACAAGGGCGGCCTCGTCGTCCTGCGCAGCGCGAGCAAGAAGGGAGACGTCAAGTGAGCACGATCGACGTCCACACCCCTGAGGGCACCACGGCGGGCACCGTCGAGCTGCCGGCCGACCTGTTCGACGTGACGGCGAACATCCCGCTGATCCACCAGGTCGTCGTGGCCCAGCTGGCCGCCGCCCGCCAGGGCACGCACTCGACCAAGACCCGCGGCGAGGTTCGCGGCGGTGGCAAGAAGCCGTACCGCCAGAAGGGCACCGGCCGCGCCCGTCAGGGCTCGACGCGTTCCCCGCAGTGGGCCGGTGGCGGTATCTCGCACGGCCCGACCCCGCACGGCTACGCCCAGCGGACGCCCAAGAAGATGATCGCCGCCGCCATCCGCGGTGCGCTCTCCGACCGGGCCCGTGACGGTCGCGTGCACGTGGTCAGCGACCTGGTGTCCGACGGCGTGCCCTCGACCAAGCGGGCGCTCGCCGCGCTGGCCGCGGTGGCCACGACCGACAAGGTCCTGGTCGTCCTGCGGCGCGACGACGAGCTCGCCTGGGTGAGCCTGCGCAACGCCGTCACGGTCCACGTCATCGCGGTCGACCAGCTGAACGCCTACGACATCCTGGTCGCCGACGAGGTCGTCTTCACGCAGTCCTCGCTCGACACCTTCATCGCCGGCCCGACCTCGGGCCGCTCGGCGAAGGCCACGGCCCGCGTCAGCGACGCCGAGGTCACCACCGAGCCCGGCACCGACGAGCTCGCGGCCGCCTCGGTCGAGGACTCCGCGGAGCCCAGCGACGCCGACCTCGCGGCCTCCGCAGCGTCGGTCGCCGAGGTGCTGGAGCCCACCGACGACGTGACCGAGGAGGACGGCAAGTGAGCACCGTCAAGATCCGCAACCACCGCGACATCCTGCTGGCGCCCGTCGTCAGCGAGAAGTCGTACGCCCTGCTGGACGAGAACAAGTACACGTTCCTCGTCGCGCCGGACGCCAACAAGACCGAGATCAAGATCGCGGTCGAGTCGGTGTTCGACGTCAAGGTCACGGGCGTCAACACGCTCAACCGCCAGGGCAAGAAGCGTCGCACCCGCAACGGCACCGGCAAGCGTGCCGACACCAAGCGCGCCATCGTCTCGGTGGCCGACGGCCAGCGCATCGACATCTTCTCGGCGCCGGCGAGCTGAAGGACTGATCTGACATGGGTATCCGTAAGTACAAGCCGACGACCCCGGGTCGCCGTGGCTCGTCCGTGGCCGACTTCGTCGAGCTCACCCGCTCCACGCCGGAGAAGTCGCTCCTCGTCCCCAGCCCCAAGACCGGTGGCCGCAACAACCTGGGCCGGATCACCACCCGGCACATCGGTGGCGGTCACAAGCAGGCCTACCGGCTCGTGGACTTCAAGCGCTACGACAAGGACGGCGTGCCGGCCAAGGTCGCGCACATCGAGTACGACCCGAACCGCACGGCTCGGATCGCGCTGCTGCACTTCGCCGACGGCGAGAAGCGCTACATCATCGCGCCGAACGGGCTGAAGCAGGGCGCCGAGGTCGAGGCCGGCGAGGCCGCCGACATCAAGGCGGGCAACAACCTCCCGCTGGCCCGCATCCCCGTCGGTACGACGATCCACGCCGTCGAGCTGCGTCCGGGGGGCGGGGCCAAGCTCGGCCGGTCGGCCGGGGCGAGCATCCAGCTGGTGGCCCGCGAGGGCAGGAGCGCCACGCTGCGCATGCCGTCCGGCGAGATGCGTCTGGTCGACGTCCGCTGCCGCGCCACGGTCGGTGCGGTCGGCAACGCCGAGCAGTCGAACATCAACTGGGGCAAGGCCGGTCGCAACCGCTGGAAGGGCAAGCGCCCGACCGTCCGCGGTGTGGCCATGAACCCGATCGACCACCCGCACGGTGGTGGCGAGGGCAAGACCTCCGGTGGTCGGCACCCCGTGTCGCCGTGGGGCAAGTCCGAGGGACGGACCCGCAACCCGAACAAGGCGAGCAACGCCTCGATCATCCGCCGCCGCAAGTCCGGCAAGAAGCGCTGAGCAGGAGCTAGGAAGAGATGCCACGCAGCCTGAAGAAGGGCCCGTTCGTCGACGACCACCTGGCCAAGAAGGTCGAGGTGCAGAACGAGCGCGGGACCAAGAACGTGATCCGCACGTGGTCGCGCCGCTCGATGATCGTGCCCGACATGCTCGGCCACACGATCGCGGTGCACGACGGTCGCAAGCACGTCCCGGTCTTCGTGACCGAGTCGATGGTCGGCCACAAGCTCGGAGAGTTCGCCCCCACGCGTACCTTCCGCGGCCACGTCAAGGACGACCGGAAGGCGCGCCGCCGCTGATCGCGGCAGGCGCACCGGAAGAACGTAGAAGAGGAATCTCATGAGCAAGGACAAGGACTCCCGTCCGAGCCGTCGCAAGACGCTGCTCGGCGACCGTCCGGGATCGTACGCGGTCGCCCGCCAGGTCCGGATCTCGGCGACGAAGAGCCGCCGCGTGGTCGACCTGGTGCGGGGCATGGACGTCTCCGACGCGCTGGACACCCTGAAGTTCGCGCCGCAGGCTGCGAGCGACCCGGTGTACAAGGTCGTCGCGAGCGCGGCGGCCAACGCCGAGCAGACGCACAACCTGCGTCGCGACGACCTGTTCATCTCGGCCGCCTTCGTGGACGAGGGCGTGACCATGCGTCGCATCCGTCCGCGGGCCAAGGGGAGCGCCAGCCGCATCCTGAAGCGGTCCAGCCACATCACCGTCGTCGTCGAGCCGCGCTCGCAGGCGAGCACCGAGCCCAAGACCAAGGAGGCCTGAGCATGGGGCAGAAGATCCAGCCGTACGGCTTCCGTCTGGGCATCAGCACGGACCACAGGTCCCGCTGGTTCACGGAGAAGTCGTACAAGGAGTACATCGGCGAGGACATCAAGATCCGCGCCATGCTCACCAAGACCCTCGAGCGGGCCGGCATCTCGTCGGTGGAGATCGAGCGGACCCGTGACCGGGTCCGGGTCGACATCTACACCGCCCGCCCGGGCATCGTCATCGGCCGCAACGGCGCCGAGGCGGAGCGCGTGCGCGGCGAGCTGGAGAAGCTCACCGGCAAGCAGGTCCAGCTGAACATCCTCGAGGTCAAGAACCCCGAGATCGACGCGCAGCTCGTCGCGCAGGGCGTCGCCGAGCAGCTCGCCTCGCGCGTGCAGTTCCGTCGGGCCATGCGCAAGGCGCAGCAGTCGGCCATGCGCTCCGGTGCCGCCAAGGGCATCCGGATCCAGTGCTCCGGTCGTCTGGGTGGCGCGGAGATGAGCCGCTCAGAGTTCTACCGCGAGGGCCAGGTGCCCCTGCACACCCTCCGCGCGGACATCGACTACGGCTTCTTCGAGGCCAAGACGACCTTCGGCCGGATCGGTGTGAAGGTCTGGATCTACAAGGGCGACGTCTCGGGCACCCGCTCGGAGCGCGCCGCTCAGAAGGCGGCCCGCAACGCCGCCGGTGGTCGTAGCCGTCCGGGTCGTCCGGCCCGCGGCGAGCGGCCGGCCGGTCGTGGCGACCGTCCCGAGCGCGGTGGCGCCCGCCGCCGCGACGACGCCCCCGCCGAGGCTGTGGCCGCCGGAGCCGGCGCCGCGACCGACGCTGCTCCCGTGACGCAGGAGGCCTGAGCCATGCTGATCCCTCGCAAGGTCAAGTTCCGCAAGCAGCACCACCCGGGTCGCACCGGGGCGGCGAAGGGTGGCACCTCGCTGGCGTTCGGTGAGTTCGGCATCCAGGCCATCGAGGCCTCGTACCTGACGAACCGGCAGATCGAGGCCGCCCGTATCGCCATGACGCGTCACATCAAGCGTGGCGGCAAGGTGTGGATCAACGTCTACCCCGACCGCCCGCTGACCAAGAAGCCCGCCGAGACCCGCATGGGTTCGGGCAAGGGCTCGCCGGAGTGGTGGATCGCGAACATCAAGCCGGGACGCGTGCTCTTCGAGCTCGCCGGTGTCGACGAGACGGTCGCGCGCGAGGCGATGCGTCTGGCCATCCACAAGCTGCCGATGAAGGCACGCTTCATCAAGCGCGAAGCAGGGGACATCTGATGGCGAAGGGAACGACCGCCGCCGAGCTGCGCGGCCTCTCCCGCAGCGAGCTGAACCGTCGGGTCGGCGAGCTGAAGGAAGAGCTGTTCGGGCTCCGCTTCTCCAACGCGACCGGACAGCTGGAGTCGCACGGCCGGCTGCGCGCCGTGCGCAAGGACATCGCCCGGATCTACACGGTCCTGACCGAGCGCGAGCTCGGCATCACCAACGATCCTGACGTGGAGGAAGTGAACGCATGAGCGAGACGACGAACGAGGCAGTGGAGACGACGGCCGACGAGCGTGGCGCCCGCAAGGTCCGCGAGGGCTACGTGGTGGGCGACAAGATGGACAAGACCATCGTGGTCAACGTCGAGGACCGGGTGAAGCACCGCCTGTACGGCAAGGTGCTGCGTCACACCACGCGGTTCAAGGCGCACGACGAGGCCAACTCGGCCGGCGTGGGCGACCGCGTCCGGATCATGGAGACCCGGCCCCTCAGCGCGACCAAGCGCTGGCGGCTCGTGGAGATCCTCGAGAAGGCCAAGTAACACCCACGGGGGCTCCGCCCTCGTGAACCCCCGCTGGCGGCCCCGCCGCCAGACCCTGGGGGAGATCCGAACTTCGAGTTCCACCAGGCCCGCGAGGGAACCGGTGAGACAACCAGGAGACAGCAGATGATCCAGCAGGAGTCGCGGCTCAAGGTCGCCGACAACACGGGTGCCAAGGAGATCTTGTGCATCCGCGTGCTCGGTGGGTCCGGTCGTCGCTACGCCGGCATCGGTGACGTCATCGTCGCCACCGTCAAGGACGCCATCCCCGGCGGCAACGTCAAGAAGGGCGAGGTCGTCAAGGCGGTCATCGTCCGCACCGTCAAGGAGAACCGTCGTGGCGACGGGTCGTACATCAAGTTCGACGAGAACGCCGCGGTGATCCTCCGTGCCGACAGCGCCGAGCCGCGTGGCACCCGCATCTTCGGCCCGGTCGGCCGTGAGCTTCGCGAGAAGCGCTTCATGCGCATCATCTCGCTCGCCCCGGAGGTGATCTGACATGAGCCAGACCAAGCACAACCAGAGCATCAAGCTGCACGTCCGCAAGGGCGACCGCGTGAAGATGATCGCCGGCAAGGACAAGGGCCTGGTCGGTGAGGTCCTCGCGACCCAGCCCGAGCGTGGCACCGTGACCGTCGCCGGCGTGAACATCGTCAAGCGGCACCTCAAGGACACGACGGCGCAGCCGCAGTCCCGCCAGACCACGAAGGGCGGCATCGTCTCCTCGGAGGCCCCGGTGCACGCCTCCAACGTGCAGCTGGTCGTCAAGAACGGTGACGGGAACGAGGTCGTGACCCGCGTGGGCTACGAGCGCGTCGAGGTGACCAAGCGCCGTCCCGACGGCAGCGAGTACAAGTCGACGCGCAGCATGCGCATCGCCCGGGTGACCGGGGAGGAGATCTGATGACCGCCACCACGACGGAGAGCACCGTCGAGCACACCGTGCCTCGGCTCAAGCAGCGCTACCGCGACGAGATCGCGCCCGCGCTGAACACCGAGTTCGGTTTCGCGAACGTCATGCAGATCCCGCGCCTGGTCAAGGTCGTGGTGAACATGGGGGTCGGCGAGGCGGCCCGTGACTCCAAGCTGATCGACGGTGCGACCAAGGACCTGGCCGCGATCACCGGCCAGAAGCCGCAGGTCACGCGGGCCCGCAAGTCGATCGCCCAGTTCAAGCTGCGCGAGGGCATGCCGATCGGGGCGCACGTCACGCTGCGGGGCGACCGCATGTGGGAGTTCGCGGACCGCCTGGTCAGCCTCGCGCTGCCGCGCATCCGTGACTTCCGTGGCCTCTCGCCGAAGCAGTTCGACGGGCACGGCAACTACACGTTCGGTCTGAACGAGCAGGTCATGTTCCACGAGATCGACCCCGACCGGATCGACCGCACGCGTGGCATGGACATCACCTTCGTGACGACGGCTGCGACCGACGAGCAGGGCCGGGCCCTGCTGCGCGGCCTCGGCTTCCCCTTCCGGACCAACTGAAGAAGTAGAGATGGCGAAGACAGCACTCAAGGTCAAGCAGGCCCGCAAGCCGAAGTTCGCGGTCCGCGCGTACACGCGATGCCAGAAGTGCGGGCGTCCCCGCGCGATCTACCGCAAGTTCGGCCTGTGCCGGATCTGCTTCCGCGACATGGCCCACAAGGGCGAGCTGCCCGGCATCACCAAGTCCTCCTGGTGAACGCGGCCTGAGCCCGACGGACCTCGTCCGCCGAGCCCGGGTCCCTCACCGAACTGACGTCGCAGGTCCCTCGAGAGAGGGAAACCGCACGAGAGAGAAGCAGCACCTATGACCATGACAGACCCGATCGCGGACATGCTGACCCGCGTCCGGAACGCCAGCCAGGCCTTCCACGACACGGCGACCATGCCGCACAGCACGATCAAGGTCCACATCGCCGAGATCCTCACGACCCAGGGCTACATCGCGGGCTTCGAGGTCAACGACGCGGCGGAGGGCCAGGTCGGCAAGACCTTGTCGATCACCCTCAAGTACGGCACGAACCGTGAGCGCGCCATCGCTGGTGTGCGCCGCGTCTCGAAGCCCGGCCTGCGCGTCTACGCGAAGTCGACCGGGCTGCCGAAGGTGCTGGGCGGTCTCGGCATCGCCATCATCTCCACCTCCCAGGGTCTGCTGACCGACCGGGAGGCGCACCGCAACCGTATCGGCGGCGAAGTCGTCGCGTACGTGTGGTGACGAGACGCGAGAAGAGGAACTGAAGAGATGTCACGCATCGGCAGACTGCCTGTCCCCGTCCCCTCCGGTGTGGAGGTGACGCTGGACGGCCAGAACGTCCAGGTCAAGGGCCCCAAGGGGACCCTGCACCACGTCGTCGCGAGCCCGATCACCATCGGGCGCGCCGACAGCGGCGAGCTCGAGGTGAGCCGGCCGGACGACGAGCGGGTCAGCCGCTCGTTGCACGGCCTCACCCGCACGCTCGTGGCGAACATGGTCGCCGGCGTCACCGCCGGCTACGAGAAGAAGCTCGAGATCCGTGGCGTGGGTTACCGCGTCGTGGCCAAGGGCCCGACGCAGCTCGAGTTCGCGCTCGGCTACAGCCACCCGGTGCACGTGACCGCCCCCGAGGGCATCACGTTCAACGTCGAGGCGCCGACCCGCTTCTCGGTCATCGGCATCGACAAGCAGCAGGTCGGCGAGGTCGCTGCGAACATCCGCAAGCTGCGCAAGCCCGAGCCCTACAAGGGCAAGGGTGTGCGCTACGTGGGCGAGCACGTCCGCATGAAGGCCGGAAAGGCTGGTAAGTGATGGCTGTCTCGCTGTCGCAGCACAAGGGCACCGCGGCCAAGACGCGTTCGCGTCTGCGTCGTCAGGTCCGGGGTCGCAAGAAGATCTTCGGCGCCCCCGAGCGTCCGCGCCTGGTCGTCACCCGGTCGGCCCGTCACATCACCGCCCAGGTGATCGACGACGTCGCCGGTCACACGCTGGCGTACGCGTCGAGCATGGAGGGCGACCTGCGGGTCGTCGAGGGCGACAAGTCGGCCAAGGCGCGCCAGGTCGGCGAGCTCGTCGCCAGCCGGGCCAAGGCCGCCGGAGTCGAGCAGGTCGTCTTCGACCGGGCCGGCAACAAGTACCACGGACGGATCGCGGCCCTGGCCGACGCCGCCCGCGAAGCCGGCCTCGGCTTCTGACGTGCGTCGTCCCCAGAAACGGAAGGTAAGTCAATGAGTGGAACCCAGCGCCGCGGAGGCGGTACCGGTGGGGACCGTCGCGGCCGTGACGGTGGCCGTGGCGGCCCCGCGGAGAAGAGCAACTACATCGAGCGCGTCGTCGCCATCAACCGGGTGGCGAAGGTCGTGAAGGGTGGTCGTCGCTTCAGCTTCACCGCCCTGGTCGTCGTCGGCGACGGCGACGGCAACGTCGGTGTGGGCTACGGCAAGGCCAAGGAGGTGCCCGCGGCGATCGCCAAGGGTGTCGAGGAGG
>CAXULL010000042.1:0-18763 GCA_964251895.1 uncultured Friedmanniella sp. | reverse complement strand
AGAACATCTTCGGCTACATGCGGAGCGCCTCGTTCTGGCCGGCGACCTTCGGCCTCGCCTGCTGCGCGATCGAGATGATGACCTACGGGGCCCCGCGCTACGACTCGGGCCGCTGGGGCCAGGAGGTCTTCCGCGCCTCGCCGCGCCAGGCCGACCTGATGATCGTGGCCGGCCGGGTGAGCCAGAAGATGGCGCCCGTGCTGCGCCAGATCTACGACCAGATGCCCAACCCCAAGTGGGTGCTCGCGATGGGCGTCTGCGCCAGCACGGGGGGCATGTTCAACAACTACGCGATCGTGCAGGGCGTCGACCACGTCGTGCCGGTCGACATGTACCTGCCAGGCTGTCCGCCGCGGCCGGAGATGCTGATCGACGCGATGTTCAAGCTCCGCGACAAGGTGCGGAACACCCCGATCGGCTACCACGCCACGCTCGCCGCGCAGGAGGCGGAACAGCTGGCGCTCGAGCGGCCGGCGAGCAGCGAGCGCCGGGGCCTGCTCCGGTGAGCGGGGGGCAGAACGCGGACAACGCGAAGGCCGCGTCCGACGCCGCGCAGGCCGAGAAGGTCACGGGCGAGTCCGACGCGAACGCACCCGTCAAGGGCGCGGTCCCCGAGGGCGAGTCCCGGCCGGACGCCGGCACGGAGGCGAAGTCGCAGACCGGGCCCGGCGCCGCCGTCAGCACCGCCTCGACGGACGCCGCCGAGGACCAGGCCGAGACCGAGCAGGCCGTGGCCGCCGTCGAGCCGGAGTCCGAGGTCCTGCGGGTCCAGCACGGCATGTTCGGCGTCAAGGGCACCGGCGACACCTCCGGCTACGGCGGCCTGTCGCGCACGATCGACTTCCCCGGCGGCACCCAGCAGCCGTTCGGCGGCTGGTGGGACGACGCGTACGACCGCATGGGCGGGGTGGCGAAGAGCACCTCCGACGTCATCGAGAAGGTCGTCGTGCACCGCGGCGAGATCACGTTCCACGTCGTCCGCGGCCAGCTGGCGACGCTGGCGCGGCACCTGCGCGACGACCCGCACCTGCGCTTCGAGCTGTGCAGCAGCGTGTCGGGCGTGCACTACCCGGCCGACTCCGGCCGCGAGCTGCACGCGGTCTACCACCTGCAGTCGATGACCTACAACCGTCGGATCCGCCTCGAGGTCAGCGCCCCGGACTCCGATCCGCACATCCCCTCGATCGTCGCGACCTACCCGGCCGCGGACTGGCACGAGCGGGAGACGTACGACATGTTCGGGATCGTCTTCGACGGCCATCCCGCTCTGACGCGCATCCTGATGCCCGACGACTGGCCGGGTCACCCGCAGCGCAAGGACTACCCGCTCGGCGGCATCGACGTGGAGTACCACGGTGCGACCGTCCCGCCGCCGGACCAGCGCAGGAGCTACACCTGATGAGCACCACGACCACCGGCCCGTTCGCCCAGGGCAAGGCTCAGTTCGATCCCGGAGCCGATCCCGACACCGCCCGGGACGACCCCTTCGCCGCGGGCCCGGCCGCCGAGCCGGGGACGGCCGAGGGCCACGTCTACACCGTGACCGGCCAGGACTGGGACACGATCGCCGACGACCAGGCCGACCGTGGCGACGAGCGGATCGTCGTCAACATGGGCCCGCAGCACCCGTCCACGCACGGCGTGCTGCGCCTGATCCTCGAGATGGAGGGTGAGTCGGTCACCGAGGCCCGCTGCGGCATCGGCTACCTGCACACCGGCATCGAGAAGAACATGGAGTTCCGCTCCTGGACCCAGGGTGTCACCTTCTGCACGCGGATGGACTACCTGTCCCCGTTCAGCCAGGAGACGAGCTACTGCCTGGGTGTCGAGCGGCTGCTCGACATCGAGGAGCAGATCCCGGAGCGGGCCAGCATCATCCGCGTGCTGATGCTCGAGCTCAACCGCATCTCCTCCCACCTGGTGTGCCTGGCCACCGGCGGCATGGAGATCGGCGCGCTGACGGTCATGACCATCGGCTTCCGCGAGCGCGAGATGGTCCTCGACGTCTTCGAGGCCATCACCGGCCTGCGCATGAACCACGCCTACATCCGTCCCGGCGGCGTCGCCCAGGACCTCCCGGTCGGCGGCCTCGACAAGGTCCGCGACCTCGTCGCGTGGATGCGCAAGCACCTGCCCGAGTACGCGGCCTTCTGCAACGAGAACCCGATCTTCAAGGGCCGTCTCTCCGGAGTGGGCCAGCTGGACCTCGCCGGCTGCCTCGCCCTCGGCGTCACCGGCCCGCCGCTGCGCGCGACCGGCTACGACTGGGACCTCCGCAAGAAGCAGCCCTACTGCGGCTACGAGACCTACGACTTCGACGTGCAGACGTGGGACACCGCGGACGCGTACGGACGGTTCCGGATCCGCGTGAACGAGATGTGGGAGAGCCTCAAGATCGTCGAGCAGTGCGTCGAGCGCCTCGAGCGCACCGAGGGCCAGCCCGTGATGATCGCCGACCCCAAGATCGCCTGGCCCGCGCAGCTGGCCGTCGGCAGCGACGGCATGGGCAACTCCAACGAGCACATCCGCCACATCATGGGCCAGTCGATGGAGGCCCTGATCCACCACTTCAAGCTCGTCACCGAGGGGTTCCGCGTCCCGCCGGGGCAGGCGTACGTCCCGGTCGAGTCGCCGCGCGGCGAGCTGGGCGCGCACGTCGTCTCCGACGGCGGCACCCGGCCGTTCCGCGCGCACTTCCGCGACCCGAGCTTCGCCAACCTGCAGGCCATGCCCGCGCTCTGCGAGGGCGCGATGGTCTCCGACGTCGTGGTGGCGGTCGCCAGCCTCGACCCCGTCATGGGAGGGGTGGACCGCTAGTGGCTGAGCTCATGGAACCGCGCCCGAGCGCGCCGGGCGGGCACGCCGGGGGGAACGTCGGGAGCGAGGAGCTCGTCTCGCACGGGCCGATGAAGACCTACTTCGACGAGCCGAGCCTCGACTACGAGCTGACCGAGACCCTGATCGACGACGGCGTGCGCGTCGAGCTCGCGCAGATCGCGGCGCGCTACCCGCAGGCGCGGTCGGCGCTGCTGCCGATGCTGCACCTGGTGCAGAGCGTCGAGGGGCGGGTGACGCCGGCCGGGATCGAGGTGTGCGCCGAGATCCTCGGGCTGTCGACGGCCGACGTCTCCGGGGTCGCGACCTTCTACACGATGTACAAGCGCAAGCCGGTCGGGAAGTACCACGTCGGGGTGTGCACGACGGCGCTGTGCGCGGTGCTCGGCGGTGACGAGGTGTACGCGCGGCTGCAGGACCACCTGGGCGTCGGCAACGACGAGACCACCGAGGACGGCATGGTCACGCTCGAGCACCTCGAGTGCAACGCGGCCTGCGACATGGCCCCGGTGATGATGGTCAACTGGGAGTTCTTCGACCACACCACCCCGCAGCGGGCGTGCGAGGTCGTCGACGCCCTCCGGGCCGGCGACGAGGTCACCCCGACCCGCGGCGCCCGCGTCGTGAGCTGGCAGCAGGCGGAGCGGGTGCTCGCCGGGTTCCCGGACGGCCGCGCCGACGAGGGACCGACCTCCGGACCGACCTCGCAGCTGGGGCTGCGCATCGCCGCGGAACGCGGCTGGAGCGCTCCCGACCCCGCGGACTTCGTGACCGAAGGAACCGACGAGAACGAGGAGACCCGGTGACCGAGGAGATGCAGCGCACGGCCAGCGTGCTGACGCCCGTCCTGACGGCGAACTGGGGCGACGAGCGGGCCTGGAAGATCGGCAACTACGAACGTCGCGGCGGCTACGAGGCCCTGCGGACGGCGCTCACCATGGAACCCGCCGAGGTCGTCTCGGTGGTCAAGGACTCGGGCCTGCGCGGCCGCGGCGGCGCCGGTTTCCCGACCGGGATGAAGTGGTCCTTCATCCCGCAGGACAACCCCAGGCCCAAGTACCTGGTGGTCAACGCAGACGAGTCCGAGCCGGGCACCTGCAAGGACATCCCGCTGATGATGGCCTCGCCGCACACCCTGGTCGAGGGCGTGATCATCTCCGCGTACGCGATTCGCGCGAGCACGGCGTTCATCTACGTCCGCGGCGAGGTCCTGCACGTGGTCCGCCGCCTCCAGCAGGCGGTGCGCGAGGCCTACTCCGCGGGCTACTGCGGCCCGAACGTGCTGGGCACCGGCTACGACCTGGAGATCATCGTGCACGCCGGCGCGGGCGCGTACATCTGCGGCGAGGAGACGGCGCTGCTCGACTCGCTCGAGGGGCGTCGCGGCCAGCCGCGGCTGCGTCCGCCGTTCCCCGCGGTCGCGGGCCTGTACGCGAGCCCGACCGTGATCAACAACGTCGAGTCGATCGCGTCGGTGCCGAGCATCCTCCGCAACGGCGCCGCCTGGTTCTCCTCGATGGGGACCGAGAAGTCCAAGGGCATGACGATCTACTCGCTCTCGGGCCACGTCACGAACGCCGGCCAGTTCGAGGCGCCGCTGGGCATCACCCTGCGTGAGCTGCTGGGCCTCGCCGGGGGCATCCGGGCCGGCCACGAGCTCAAGTTCTGGACCCCGGGCGGCTCGTCGACCCCGATGCTGACGCCCGAGCACCTCGACGTCCCGCTCGACTACGAGGGCGTCGCGGCGCAGAAGTCGATGCTCGGCACCAAGGCGCTGCAGTGCTTCGACGAGACGACCTCGGTCGTCCGCGTGGTGCTGCGCTGGACCGAGTTCTACAAGCACGAGTCGTGCGGCAAGTGCACGCCGTGCCGCGAGGGCACCTGGTGGCTGGTGCAGATCCTGCACCGCCTCGAGGCGGGTCACGGCGAGGAGGGCGACATCGACAAGCTGCTCGACCTCTGCGAGAACATCCTCGGCCGCTCGTTCTGCGCCCTCGGCGACGGCGCGACCTCGCCGATCAGCTCGGCGATCAAGTACTTCCGCCCCGAGTTCGAGGCCGGGATGCACACCCCGGCCTGGGAGCTGTTCCCGTACGAGCGCAGCACGGTCCTCGTGCGCGAGGAGGTGCCGGCATGACCGTCACGGCCAAGCCGCAGAGCGGCTCGGGGAGCGGCGGCGAGCTCGCCCAGCGCGAGGACCTGATCACGCTGACCATCGACGACGTCGAGGTCTCGGTGCCCAAGGGCACGCTCGTGATCCGGGCCGCCGAGCTGATCGGCGTCGCCATCCCGCGGTTCTGCGACCACCCGCTGCTCGACCCGGTCGGCGCGTGCCGCCAGTGCCTGGTCGAGGTGCCCGACGCCGGGAACGGTCGCGGCATCCCCAAGCCGCAGGCCTCCTGCACGCTCGAGGTCGCGGCCGGGATGGTCGTCAAGACGCAGGTGACCTCGCCCGTCGCCGACAAGGCCCAGCACGGGAACATGGAGTTCCTGCTCGTCAACCACCCGCTCGACTGCCCGATCTGCGACAAGGGCGGCGAGTGCCCGCTGCAGAACCAGGCCATGAGCAACGGCTACGGCGAGAGCCGCTTCACCGACGTCAAGCGGACCTACCCCAAGCCGGTCCCGATCTCGCCGAACGTGCTGCTCGACCGCGAGCGCTGCGTCCTCTGCGCGCGCTGCACCCGCTTCTCCGAGCAGGTGGCGGGCGACCCCTTCATCTCGCTCATCGAGCGCGGCGCGCTGCAGCAGGTCGGCATCTACGAGCGCGAACCCTTCCAGTCCTACTTCTCCGGCAACACGATCCAGATCTGCCCGGTCGGTGCGCTGACCAGCGCCGAGTACCGCTTCCGCTCGCGCCCGTTCGACCTCGTCTCCACGCCGTCGGTCAGCGAGCACGACGCCTGCGGCTCCGCGCTCCGCGTCGACCACCGCCGCGGCAAGGTCATGCGGCGCCTGGCCGGCGACGACCCCGAGGTCAACGAGGAGTGGATCACCGACAAGGACCGCTTCGCCTTCGCGTACGGCCGCGGCGACGACCGGCTCACCCGGCCGCTGGTCCGCGAGGACGGCGTGCTGCGTCCCGCCTCGTGGCCCGAGGCGCTCGACGTCGCCGCCAACGGGCTGCGCGCCGCCGGCGCCGGGGCCCACGGCAACCGCATCGGTGTCCTGACCGGCGGGCGGCTGACGCTCGAGGACGCGTACGCCTACAGCAAGCTCGCGCGCGGCGTCCTCGGCACGAACACCATCGACTTCCGTTCCCGTCCGCACAGCGCCGAGGAGGCCGACTTCCTGGCCGCCGTCGTCGCCGGCTCGGGGCGCGGCGTCACGTACTCCGACCTCGAGACCGCCTCGTCGGTGCTGCTGGTCTGCCTCGAGCCCGAGGAGGAGGCGGGCGCGATCTTCCTGCGCCTGCGCAAGGCCAACCGCAAGCGGGGCCTCGCCTCCTGGACGCTCGCTCCGTACCGCACGCGTGGGGCGGCCAAGGCCGGGTCGACGCTGGTCCCGACCGCGCCCGGCGGCGAGGCGGCCTGGCTCGACGCCTGGAGCGCGGTCACGGGCGTGAGCGTCGACCCCGGCTCTGTGATCCTCGTCGGCGAACGTGCGGCTGCGCTCTCCGGGACGCTGAGCGCCGTCCTGCGCCTGGCCGAGCGCACCGGCGCCCGGCTGGCGTGGGTGCCGCGTCGCGCCGGTGACCGGGGTGCGGTGGAGGCCGGCTGCCTGCCGACCCTGCTGCCCGGCGGCCGGCCGGTCGCCGACCCCTCGGCCCGCGTCGACGTCGCCTCCACCTGGGGCATCGGCTCGATGCCGCGCAACGAGGGCGGCGACGGCGACGAGATGCTCGTCTCCGCGGCCGACGCCGAGCTCTCGGCCCTGGTCGTGGGCGGGGTCGACCCGATGGACCTGGCCGACCCGGCCGCGGCGCTCGACGGCCTCGAGCGCGTCGGCTTCGTCGTCAGCCTCGAGACGCGGGCGTCGCTGGTCACCGAGCGCGCCGACGTCGTGCTGCCCGTCTCGCTGATGGCGGAGCGGGCCGGGACGTTCGTCGACTGGGAGGGCCGGCGCCGGTCCTTCCCGGCCGTCCTGGACGCCCCGAACGCCATGTCCGACCTGCGCGTGCTCGCCGCCCTGGCCGACGCGCTGGGCAAGCCGCTCGGCTTCCGGACCCCGGCCGCCGCGCTGGCCGAGCTCGACGAGCTCGGACCGTGGGACGGCAAGCCGGCCCCGTCGCCCGCCTTCGGCGCGGGTGCACCGGCGGCCGGACGCGGCAACCAGCTGGTGCTGGCCACCTGGCGGATGCTGCTCGACGACAGCCGGGCGCTGGCCGGCGAGCCGTACCTCGCGGCGACGGCACGACCTCCGGTGGCCCGGCTGAGCCCGGCGACCGCGTCGGCGCTCGGCGTCGAGACCGGGACCGACGGGGTGGCGGACGTCGACGTGGTCCTGACCAACGACCGCGGCGAGCTCACGCTCCCGCTCGTCGTCGAGCCCGGGATGGTCGACGGCGTGGTCTGGGTGCCCGCCAAGGCGCCCGGGGTCGCGGTCGGCGAGCACCTCGCGCTGCTGCCCGGTGACCTCGTGCAGGTCGGGGTCGAGCACCGGCCCCGTCGATCCTTCGACGGGCCCAGGACAGGCGACGCCCAGGAAGCAGAGGCATCCGCATGACCGCGCTCGACCTCACGCCCTTCTTCAACGACCTCTGGTGGGTCGTCCTGATCAAGGCCGTTTTCGCCTTCGTCCTGCTGATGGTGCTGACGCTCTTCACGATCGTCTACGAGCGCAAGGTCGTCGGTCTCATGCAGCACCGGAAGGGCCCGACGATGAACGGGCCGTTCGGGTCGCTGCAGTCGCTGGCCGACGGCATGAAGCTGATGTTCAAGGAGGACTTCACCCCGAAGGCCGCCGAGCGCGTCGTCTTCACCCTGGCGCCGTTCGTCTCGGCGATCCCCGCCGTGGTGGCCATCTCGGTGATCCCGGTCGCGGGCATCGTCCGCGTCCCCTTCACGAACATCACCACCCCGCTCCAGGTCACCGACCTGCCGGTCTCGGTGCTGTTCATCGTGGCGCTCGCCTCGGTGGGCGTGTACGGGATCGTGCTCGCCGGCTGGTCGTCCGGCTCGACCTACGCGCTCCTCGGCTCCCTGCGCTCGAGCGCGCAGGTGATCAGCTACGAGGTCGCGATGGGCCTCGCGCTGGTGGGCGTGTTCCTGTACGCCGGCTCGCTGTCGACCTCGGAGATCGTCGCCGCGCAGGCGGTGCCGCGGGTGTCGATCCTCGGCCACCAGTACCCGATCTGGTTCTGCCTGCAGCTGCTGCCCTCGTTCGCCATCTACCTGATCTCGATGGTGGGGGAGACCAACCGGGCGCCGTTCGACCTGCCCGAGGCCGAGGGCGAGCTCGTCGGCGGCTTCCACACCGAGTACTCCTCGATGCGGTTCGCCATGTTCTTCATGGCCGAGTACATGAACATGATCACCGTGTCCGCCCTGGCCACAACACTGTTCCTGGGGGGCTGGCACGCGATCTTCCCGTTCAACCTGATCCCGGGCGCCGACGCGGGCTACCTCGGCATCGTCTGGTTCCTGGTCAAGATGCTGGTGCTGCTGTTCGTCTTCGTCTGGCTGCGCGGCACCCTGCCCCGGCTGCGCTACGACCAGTTCATGCGCTTCGGCTGGAAGTGGCTCATCCCGGTCTCGCTGGTGTGGATCGTGCTCATCGCCGCGCTGCGGGTCAACCGCGGCTTCCTGCTCGGCGCGCTCGGGGTGGTCGTCGTGGTGCTGCTGGTCGCGACCTTCTTCAGCAAGGGCGAGGAGGAGGCCCCACCGACGAGCCCGGAGGAGTTCGACGCCTTCGCGGGCGGGTTCCCGGTGCCACCGCAGGGAGACGAGGTGCTGCCCGAGCTGGCGCAGCTGGTGCCGTCGTCCGACGGGTCGACGACCGACCCGGCAGCGCGGGAGTACCAGCCCGATCCTGACGACTCGTACGAGAGAGGGCGTTCCTGATGGGTCTCTTCGACCCGGTCGCGGGCTTCGGCGTGACGTTCAAGACCATGTTCCGCAAGACGTTCACCGAGGAGTACCCGAACAAGCCCAAGGTCACCGCGCCGCGGTTCCACGGGCGGCACCAGCTCAACCGCTGGCCGGACGGGCTCGAGAAGTGCGTCGGCTGCGAGCTGTGCGCCTGGGCCTGCCCGGCCGACGCGATCTACGTCGAGGGCGCCCAGAACACCGACGAGGAACGCTTCTCCCCCGGTGAGCGCTACGGCCGCGTCTACCAGATCAACTACCTGCGCTGCATCCTCTGCGGCCTGTGCATCGAGGCGTGCCCGACCCGGGCGCTCACGATGACGAACGAGTTCGAGCTGGCGAACGACAACCGCGCCGACCTGATCTACGACAAGGCCGACCTGCTGGGCCCGCTCCTGCCCGGCATGGAGGAGGCCCCGCACCCCCGACGCCTCGGCGACGACGAGCAGGTCTACTTCATGGGCCTGCCGGCGATGGGCATGCCCGACGACCGGGCGGGCGACATCAGCGGCTTCGTGCCCGAGCCGGTCAACGTCGGCTACGAGAACAAGCGCAAGCACGGTGGCGGCCGCCCCGACCCGCAGGACCGGGCCAGCTCCGTCCAGCCCAACACCAGCAACGGAGGAGGTCGCTGATGGGCGCGCAGATCGCCTTCTGGCTGCTCGCGCCGGTGATGGTGCTGGGCGCGCTCGGGATGATCCTGGCCCGCAAGCCGGTCCACTCCGCGCTCTGCCTGGCCGCGGTGATGATCTCGCTGGCCGTGCAGTACGCCGCCCTGGACGCACCGTTCCTGTTCGCGGTGCAGATCATCGTCTACACCGGCGCCATCCTCATGCTCTTCCTCTTCGTCCTCATGCTCGTCGGGGTCGACGCGGCCGACTCGCTCGTCGAGACGATCCGCGGGCAGCGACCGCTCGCGGTCCTGGCCGGCGTCGGCTTCGGGCTGCTGCTCGTGCTCGCCGTGGGCCGGGCCGTGGTGGGCCCGGACATCGGGCTGCGCGCCGACAACCAGGCGTACGGCGGGAACGTCCAGGGCCTGGCCAACCTGATCTTCACCAAGTACGTGATCGCCTTCGAGGCCACGTCCGCGCTGCTGATCACCGCCGCGGTCGGGGCGATGGTGCTCGCGCACCGTGAGCGCCTCACCAAGCGCAAGACCCAGGGCGACCTCGTGGGCGAGCGGATGCGGCGCTACGCCGAGACCGGCCAGCACCCCGGCCCGTTGCCGACGCCGGGCGTGTACGCCCGCCACAACGCGGTCGACACCCCGGCGATGCTGCCGGACGGCACCCTCAGCGAGCTGTCCGTCTCGGCCACGCTGCGCAACCGCAGCGGCCAGGCGGACCGGCGCGACCTCGTCCGCCCGATCCAGCGGACGGTCGCCGAGCTCCAGGCCGACGGCGAGCTGCCGCAGGTCACCAAGCCCGATGCCGCGCTCACCCGGCGCGCGGACCTGCTGCCGGCGGAGGACAGGGTCCACCGGGGCGACACCCCCGGGCCCGGGGCCGAACCGGACGGCGGCACGGAATGAGCGGGGGCACGAAGTGACCGACCACTACATCGTCCTGTCGGCGATCCTCTTCGCGATCGGCACCGTCGGGTTCATGACCCGGCGCAACGCGATCGTCGCGTTCATGTGCGTGGAGCTGATGCTCAACGCCTCCAACCTCGCGCTCGTCGCCTTCTCGCACAAGAACGGCGCGTTGGACGGGCAGATCGCCGCCTTCTTCGTCATGGTGGTGGCCGCCGCGGAGGTCGTGGTGGGCCTGGCGATCATCGTGACCATCTTCCGGACCCGGCGGTCGGCCTCCATCGACGACGCCAACCTGCTGAAGTTCTAGAAAGGCCTGGACACCAGTGGAAACAGTGACGCCTGTCCTGGGGACGGGCCTCTTCACCCTGGCCTGGCTGCTGATCGCGGTGCCGGCGGCGAGCGCCGCGGTGCTCCTGCTGATCGGCCGGGCCGGCGACCGCTGGGGCCACTTCCTCGGCACGCTCGCGCCGATCGTGTCGTTCGTCCTCGGGGTCGTCTACTTCGCCTCCCTGCTGGGGCGCGACGAGACGCAGCGCTCGGTCAGCGTGCCGCTGTACGACTGGATCACCTCGGGCGCCTGGAACATCCGGGTCGGGCTGCAGCTCGACCAGCTGTCGATCGTCTTCGTGCTGCTGATCACCGGCGTCGGCAGCCTCATCCACGTCTACTCGATCGGCTACATGGCGCACGACCCGCGCCGGCGCCGGTTCTTCGGCTTCCTGAACCTCTTCGTCGCGGCCATGCTGCTGCTCGTCCTGGCCGACAACTACCTCGTGCTGTTCGTCGGCTGGGAGGGCGTGGGCCTCGCGTCGTACCTGCTCATCGGCTTCTGGCAGGAGCGCCCGAGCGCGGCGACCGCGGCCAAGAAGGCGTTCGTGGTCAACCGCGTCGGCGACCTCGGCATGTCGCTCGCCGTCATGCTCATGCTCGCCGCGTTCGGCTCGTCGGCGTTCGTCGACGTGAACGCCGGCGTGGGCGCGCTGAGCGTGCCGCTCGCGACCGTGCTCGGGCTGCTGCTCCTGCTCGGCGCGTGCGGCAAGTCCGCGCAGGTCCCGCTGCAGTCCTGGCTGCTGGACGCGATGGAGGGCCCGACCCCGGTGTCCGCTCTCATCCACGCCGCGACCATGGTCACCGCCGGGGTCTACCTGATCGTCCGCAGCCACGCGATCTTCCTCCACGCGCCGGCGGCCAGCGAGGTCGTCGTGATCGTCGGCACCGTGACGCTGCTCTTCGGCGCCTGGATCGGCTGCGCCAAGGACGACATCAAGAAGGTCCTGGCCGGCTCCACGATGAGCCAGATCGGCTACATGATGCTGGCGGCGGGGATCGGGCCGGCGGGGTACGCGTTCGCGATCTTCCACCTGCTGACCCACGGCTTCTTCAAGGCCAACATGTTCCTCGGTGCCGGCTCGGTCATGCACGCGATGGACGACGACGTCGACATGCGGCACTACGGAGCCCTGGCCCGCGTCCTGCCGATCACCTTCGCGACGTTCGCCGCCGGCTACCTGGCGATCATCGGCTTCCCGTTCTTCGCCGGCTTCTACTCCAAGGACCACATCATCGAGGCGGCGTTCCACGCCAGCCCGGTCGCCGGCACGTGCGCCCTGATCGGCGCGGGGGTCACCGCCTTCTACATGACCCGGCTGATGCTGATGACCTTCGCGGGGCAGAAGCGCTGGCGCGAGACGACCGGCAAGGGCGAGCCGCTGCACCCGCACGAGTCGCCGCTGGTCATGACGATCCCCCTGATCGTCCTCGGCGCCGCGTCCGTCGTCGGCGGTCTCGTCCTCAACGGCTGGATCACCGAGTGGCTCAACCCGGCCGTCCAGGGCACGGCCGAGACCGAGGGCCTGATCCACGTGACGCCGATCGGCATCGTGACCATGGTCGTCGTCCTGGCCGGGATCGCGGTCAGCTTCGCCTTCTTCGGACCGCGGCGCACCATCGCCGACGTGCAGCCCGCCACCCGGTCGCCGTTCGTCCGGGCCGGCCGGCGCGACCTCTACGGCGACGCCTTCAACGAGGCCGTCTTCATGCGGCCGGGCCTGCGGATGACGCAGGACGTCACCCGCTTCGACGCGGGCGTCGTCGACGGCATAGCGAACGGGACCGGCACGGTGATCAGTGGTTTCTCCGGCCAGCTCCGGCGCACGCAGAACGGCTTCGTCCGCTCGTACGCGCTCACCATGACCGCCGGCGCGGCCGTGGTCGGCGCCATCATCCTGCTCGGCCGGCTGGGCTGAGAGAGGACGCAGACATGAACCTCACCTCCCAGGTCCCCTGGCTCACCGTCCTGGCCCTGCTGCCGACGCTCGGCGCGGTCGTCGTGCTGATCGGCAGCAGCCGGGCCGCCAAGGTCGTCGCGCTCGCCTTCTCGCTCGTCACGGTGGTGCTCGCGGTCGTGCTGACCGTGGGCCTGCGGTCCGGTGGCGGCATGCAGCTGAGCGAGGACGCCGTCTGGATCCGGCCCCTCGGCGCGCACTACGCGCTCGGGCTGGACGGCATCGGGGCCACCCTCGTCCTGCTCGCCTCGATCGTGACGCCGGTCGTGGTGCTGGCGACCTGGGGCGACTACGACCGTGAGCCGGCCTCGACTCGCCCGCGTCCCGCCGGTGCACCGGCCCGCTACGACAGCAAGATCTTCTACGCCCTCGTGCTGGCGGTGCAGACCTGTGCGCTGTACCTGTTCCTGGCGACCGACGTCTTCCTGTTCTACGTCTTCTTCGAGGTCGTCCTCGTCCCGATGTACTTCCTGATCGGCGGCTTCGGGCCCGGGGCACGACGCTCGTACGCGGCCGCCAAGTTCCTGATCTTCGGCCTGCTCGGCGGCTTCGTCATGCTCGCCTCGGTCATCGGCCTGTACGTCGCCTCCGCCCAGGTGGGGACGCCGAGCTATCTGCTGGCCGACCTCAGCGGGCTGACCCTGGGCACGGACCAGGAACGCTGGCTGTTCATCGGCTTCATGTTCGCGTTCGCGATCAAGGCGCCGCTCGTCCCGCTGCACACCTGGCTGCCCGACGCCGCCGAGCAGTCCAGCCCCGGCGGCGCCACGATGATGGTCGGGGTCATGGACAAGATCGGCACCTTCGGGATGATCCGGTTCTGCCTCGGCCTGTTCCCCGAGGCGAGCCAGTGGGCGACGCCCGTGGTGATCGTCCTCGCGGTGCTGTCGATCATCTACGGCGCGATCCTGGCCATCGGCTCCAAGAACCTGATGCGTTTCGTCGCCTACACCTCGATCAGCCACTTCGGGTTCATCGTGCTCGGCATCTTCGTGCTCACCCGCCAGACCCTGACCGGCTCGACGTTCTACATGCTCAACCACGGGCTCTCGACGGCGGCGCTGTTCCTGGTGGCGGGGTACCTGGTCAAGCGTCGCGGGTCGGCGAACATCGACGACTTCGGCGGCGTCCAGAAGGTGGCGCCCGTCGCCGCCGGGCTGCTGCTGTTCGCGGGGCTGTCCACGCTGTCGTTGCCCGGGCTGTCCAGCTTCGTCTCCGAGTTCATGGTCCTGGCCGGGACGTTCGGCAAGCACCCGGCGTACGCGGCGGTCGCGACGCTGGCGATCGTGCTGGCCGCGCTCTACATCCTGATCACCTACCAACGGACCATGACCGGTCCGGTGGCCCCGGCGGTGGCCGACAGTGTCACCGAGGTGACCGGGCGCGAACGCCTCGCGATCGCCCCGCTGGTCGTGCTCATCCTCGTGCTCGGGGTCTACCCCAAGCCGGTGCTCGCGCTCATCGAGCCGTCGACCGCACTGCTCCAGACCTCGGTGGGCGTCAGCGACCCCGCCCCGATCGTGGGAGGGACCCGCTGATGGGAACCATCGCCGCACCGACGATCGGCTACGCGCTCCTGCTGCCGTTCATCGTCGTCTTCGCCGCCGCCTGCCTGGGGGTGCTGGCCGAGGCGGTCGTCCCGCGCGACCTGCGTCGCTCGGCCCAGATCCTCATCGCCTTCGTCGCCGTGGCGGTGGCCCTGGTCGTCACCCTGCTGAACTGGTCGGCCGGCGGCGACGTGGTCGTCGGCGTGGCGTCGGTCGCGGTCGACGGACCGACCTCGTTCATCTGGACGATCCTGCTGGTCTTCGGCGCGGTCTCGTTCGGCATGTTCGCCGAGCGCAAGGTGACGGCCGGGGTCAGCGCGTTCGCCCCGATGGCCGCGGCGGTGCCGGGCACGCAGGAGGAGCGCGAGGCGATCGAGGACCGCCGCGAGCACACCGAGGTGCTCCCGCTGGCGCTGTTCGCGCTGTCGGGGATGATGCTCTTCCCGGCCGCGAACGACCTCATCACCATGTTCGTCGCCCTCGAGATCCTGTCGCTGCCCCTCTACCTGCTCTGCGGTCTGGCCCGTCGGCGGCGGCTGCTCTCGCAGGAGGCGGCGCTGAAGTACTTCCTGCTCGGCGCGCTGTCCTCCGCCTTCTTCCTCTACGGCGCGGCTCTGCTCTACGGCTACTCCGGCTCCTTCCTGCTGTCCGGGATCGACGACGCCATCCGCAACGGCGTCACCGGGACCGGGCCGCAGGGCACGGGCCTGCTGCTGGCCGGCATGGGGCTGATGGCCGTCGGCCTGCTGTTCAAGTTCGGTGCGGTCCCGTTCCACTCCTGGACCCCCGACGTCTACACGGGCGCACCCACGCCGGTGACCGCGTTCATGGCGTCCTGCACCAAGATCGCCGCGATCGGTGCGCTGATGCGGGTGTTCTACGTGGGCCTGGGTGCCGACCGCTGGGACTGGCAGCCGCTCATGGCCGTGGTCGCGGTGGCCACGATGGCGGTGGGATCGATCCTCGCCATTACGCAGACCGACGTGAAGCGGATGCTCGCCTACAGCTCGATCGCCCACGCCGGCTTCATCCTGACCGCCTTCGTGGGGGCGTCCCAGGCCGTCACCGGGGCTCGCGAAGGGGCGCTCACCAGCGTCTCCTCCGTGATGTTCTACCTGGTCGCGTACGGGGCGGCCACGATCGGCGCCTTCGCGCTGGTGACGATGGTGCGCGACTCCACCGGGGAGGCGACCCAGCTGTCGAGCTGGGTGGGCCTCGGTCGCCGCTCGCCGCTCGCCGCGCTGGTGTTCTCGGTGTTCCTGCTGAGCTTTGCCGGGATCCCGCTGACCAGCGGCTTCATCGGCAAGTGGTCGGTGTTCGCCGCCGCGTGGAGCGGGGGTCTGCACTGGCTCGTGGTCGTGGCCGTCGTGATCAGCGTCGTCGCCGCGTTCTTCTACATCCGGGTGATCGTGATGATGTTCTTCACCGACCCGCAGGTCCAGACGTCGGAGTCGACGACGGCTGCGGTGGTCCGGCCGGGCTGGACGACGTTGCTCGCCGTCGGGGTCGGCGTCGCCGCGACCGTCGTGTTCGGCATCTATCCCGGACCCCTGCTCACCCTGGCGCAGCAGGCGAGCGAGTTCGTCCGCTGACCGGCGTTGAGCCAGCCGATACCCTGGACCGCGTCCGGAGATGGCCGGGCCCCTGAAGGAGTGACGTGCTCGCCAGTCAGACCCGGGACCCCGTGTTCGAGGCGAGCGTCCGCGACCAGCTCGACCGCGTCGAGGTGGCGTTGCTCTCCGCGGCCGAGGCGGACAGCCCGATGGTCCGTGAGGCCGCGCAGCACGTCATCGTCGCCGGTGGGAAGCGCTTCCGACCGCTCCTGGTCGTCCTCGGCTCGCACCTCGGGCCTGCCGCGGTCGACGCCGACGTCGAGCGCGCCGCCGTCGTCGTCGAGCTGACGCACGTCGCGAGCCTCTACCACGACGACGTGATGGACGAGGCCGGGCTCCGGCGGGGCTCGGTGAGCGCCAACGCCCGGTGGGGCAACACGGTCGCGATCCTGGTGGGTGACCTCCTCTTCGCGCGGGCCTCCGACCTGGTCGCCGATCTCGGCCCGGAGTTCGTCCGGCTGCAGGCGCGGACGTTCGCCCGGCTGGTCCAGGGTCAGATCGCCGAGACGGTGGGGCCCACCCAGGGTCAGGACCGTCTCGACCACTACCTGCAGGTCGTCTCCGACAAGACGGGCTCGCTGATCGCGACGTCGGCCCTCTTCGGCGCCAAGCTGGCCGGGGCCACCGCGGTCGAGCAGCAGATCATGGCCGAGTTCGGGGAGCGGATCGGTGTGGTCTTCCAGCTCAGCGACGACATCATCGACATCACCAGCGACGAGACGGGCAAGACGCCGGGCACCGACCTGCGAGAAGGCATCCCGACCCTGCCCACGCTGCTCGCGCGCGCCTCGACCGACCCGGCCGACGCGCGGCTCCTCACGCTGCTCGACTCCGACCTCACCTCCGACGACGACCTCGCGGAGGTCCTCGGCCTGCTCCGCCGGCACCGCAGCATCGACGAGGCACGGGCCGACGTACGCCGTCGTGCGGAGTCGGCGCGCCTGCTGCTCGACGGGCTCCCCAGCGGCCCGGCGCGCGCGTCCCTCGAGGAGCTCTGCGACACGGTGGTCAGCCGTACCGTCTGACCTCGAGCCGGGCACGCCTGTCTGCCGCTCGGCCTTGCGAGGCCCGTGCCTCGCGGGACGGGCTGCGCACATCACCCCCTGGGGGAAGAGCGCTCCGCTGGTGGCCGCGTCCCCGGTGGAAGAGCGACCTGATGTGAACCGTGGCTCCTCGCCGGCGCCGTGCCCTGGCACCGCACGGCTCATTCGGAGCTCATGGGTGTCGTCGTCCTGAGGGCCCCGCGCAGCGCTGCTGCTCCGGTGGTCGGCGGTCACCGCTCCTGGGAGGGACGAGGACAGCCGGGGGAGGGGGAGGGAGGCGGCAGCTCCCGCACGGGTCCGGGTCGCGGCGATCCGAAGAAGTTGGCAGCCCGACTTGCGTTGTTCACCCCGTCGGCTACAGTAGGGACATCCCCTTCGGGTCAAGGACGCGCTTCGAGTGCGGCCGGCCGGGGGAACCTCAGACCAAGGACCTCTGGTCCTGCACGTCCTCCGGGACGAGCGGGCAGGTGTGTGCGGAACGGGGGGTCGATAACGGCGGATTTGATCTGCTGGGAAAGACCGGGTAGTGTTTATCGAGTTGCCCCAAGTCAGGCCGAAAAGCCTGGTGCGGTGTGCGAGCGAAGTTTGAGAACTCAACAGCGTGCTTAAAAGTCAATGCCAAATAGCACTATCGAACCCGTGCCTGGCTGTGGCTGTCCTGTCTTTTGGTGGGGTGGTTGTGGTTGGGTGTGGTTCCTTTGAGATTGAATTTGATTGACCCAGTTGGGTCTAATGTCAAGGTCATTCTCGTTGTTTTTGACGGTTTCTGCTGCGATCCTTTTGGGGGTTGTGGTGTTCCGATATTTTTCAACGGAGAGTTTGATCCTGGCTCAGGACGAACGCTGGCGGCGTGCTTAACACATGCAAGTCGAACGGTAAGGCCCCTTCGGGGGTACACGAGTGGCGAACGGGTGAGTAACACGTGAGCAACCTGCCCTTGACTTTGGGATAACAGTTGGAAACAGCTGCTAATACTGGATATTCACTCATCCCTTCCTGGGGGTGGGTGGAAAGCTCCGGCGGTCAGGGATGGGCTCGCGGCCTATCAGCTTGTTGGTGAGGTAATGGCTCACCAAGGCTTCGACGGGTAGCCGGCCTGAGAGGGCGACCGGCCACACTGGGACTGAGATACGGCCCAGACTCCTACGGGAGGCAGCAGTGGGGAATATTGCACAATGGGCGCAAGCCTGATGCAGCAACGCCGCGTGCGGGATGACGGCCTTCGGGTTGTAAACCGCTTTCAGTAGGGACGAAGCCACAAGTGACGGTACCTACAGAAGAAGGACCGGCTAACTACGTGCCAGCAGCCGCGGTGATACGTAGGGTCCGAGCGTTGTCCGGAATTATTGGGCGTAAAGGGCTTGTAGGCGGTCCGTCGCGTCAGGAGTGAAAACTCGGGGCTTAACCCCGAGCCTGCTTTTGATACGGGCGGACTAGAGGGATGCAGGGGAGAACGGAATTCCTGGTGGAGCGGTGGAATGCGCAGATATCAGGAGGAACACCGGTGGCGAAGGCGGTTCTCTGGGCATTACCTGACGCTGAGAAGCGAAAGCGTGGGGAGCAAACAGGCTTAGATACCCTGGTAGTCCACGCCGTAAACGGTGGGCACTAGGTGTGGGGGACATTCCACGTTCTCCGTGCCGAAGCTAACGCATTAAGTGCCCCGCCTGGGGAGTACGGCCGCAAGGCTAAAACTCAAAGGAATTGACGGGGGCCCGCACAAGCGGCGGAGCATGCGGATTAATTCGATGCAACGCGAAGAACCTTACCTGGGTTTGACATATACCGGAAACCTGCAGAGATGTAGGCCCCGCAAGGTCGGTGTACAGGTGGTGCATGGCTGTCGTCAGCTCGTGTCGTGAGATGTTGGGTTAAGTCCC
>CAXULL010000041.1:0-19350 GCA_964251895.1 uncultured Friedmanniella sp. | reverse complement strand
TGGAGAACCTGCTGCGGACCGAGGACGGCGCGAACATCACCGCCGACCACATCCGGACCCTGGCCGGCTGGGACGCGAGCGCGGACCCCTCCCACGAGATCCAGTTCACCCCCGCCCGGGTGATCATGCAGGACTTCACCGGCGTGCCCTGCGTGGTCGACCTGGCCACCATGCGCGAGGCGATGGCCGACCTCGGCGGCGACGCGACCAAGATCAACCCGCTCGCCCCGGCCGAGCTCGTCATCGACCACTCGGTGATCGCCGACGTCTTCGGCACCGCGGACGCCTTCAGCCGCAACGTGGAGATCGAGTACGGCCGCAACCGCGAGCGCTACCAGTTCCTGCGCTGGGGCCAGACCGCGTTCGACGACTTCAAGGTCGTCCCGCCCGGCACCGGCATCGTCCACCAGGTCAACATCGAGCACCTCGCGCGCGTGATCTTCACCAGGAACGGCCAGGCCTACCCCGACACCTGCGTCGGCACCGACTCGCACACGACGATGGTCAACGGCCTGGGCGTCGTGGGCTGGGGCGTCGGCGGCATCGAGGCCGAGGCGGCCATGCTCGGCCAGCCCGTGTCGATGCTCATCCCGCGGGTCGTCGGCTTCAAGCTCAGCGGCTCGATGCCGGAGGGTGCCACGGCGACCGACCTGGTGCTGACCATCACGGAGATGCTGCGCCAGCACAAGGTGGTCGGCAAGTTCGTCGAGTTCTACGGTCCGGGCGTCTCGGCCGTGCCGCTGGCCAACCGCGCCACGATCGGCAACATGAGCCCGGAGTATGGCTCGACCATCGCCGTGTTCCCGATCGACGCCAAGACGAGCGACTACCTGCGCCTCACCGGGCGCGACGAGCACCAGATCGCGCTCGTCGAGGCGTACGCGAAGGAGCAGGGCCTCTGGCACGACGACGACCGCGAGCCGCGCTACTCCGAGTACCTCGAGCTCGACCTGGGCTCCATCGTGCCGAGCATCGCCGGCCCGAAGCGCCCCCAGGACCGCGTGGTCCTGGCGCAGGCCAAGCAGGGCTTCCGCGAGGCGCTCGCCGCGTACGTCGACGACGACCAGACCGTGCCCGCGCCGTCGGCGACGTCCGACCAGGCCGCGCCGAACGTCGACTCCGCCCCGGCGCTGAACGGCTACGACGAGTCGGTCTCGGAGACCTTCCCGGCCTCCGACCCGGTGAGCTCGTCCGAGAGCGGCGAGAGCGAGCCGCACGAGTTCGGCGAGAACGTGGCGGCCGACATCGGCCGGCCGAGCCGCAAGACCACGGTCACGCTCGACGGCCAGACGTTCGAGCTCGACCACGGCGCCGTCACGATCGCCGCGATCACCTCCTGCACCAACACGTCCAACCCGAGCGTCATGATCGGCGCGGCGCTGGTGGCCAAGAAGGCCGTCGAGCGGGGCCTGACCCGCAAGCCGTGGGTCAAGACGACGCTGGCGCCGGGCTCCAAGGTGGTCAGCGACTACTACGACCGGTCCGGCCTGACGCCCTACCTCGACAAGCTGGGCTTCAACCTCGTCGGCTACGGCTGCACGACCTGCATCGGCAACTCCGGGCCGCTCATCCCCGAGGTGAGCGCGGCGGTCCAGGAGAACGACCTCGCCGTGGTCTCGGTGCTCTCGGGCAACCGGAACTTCGAGGGCCGGATCAACCCCGACGTCAAGATGAACTACCTCGCCTCGCCGCCGCTGGTGGTCGCGTACGCGCTCGCCGGGACGATGGACACCGATCTGGTCAACGACCCGCTGGGCACCGACGAGCAGGGCAACCCGGTCTACCTGCGCGACGTGTGGCCGACCGAGGCCGAGATCGACGAGATCGTCAGCGCCTCGATCGGGGCGGAGATGTTCGCCGACTCGTACGCCGACGTCTTCGCCGGCGACGCCCAGTGGCAGTCGCTGCCGACGCCGGAGGGCGCGGTCTTCGAGTGGGACGCCGACTCGACCTACGTGCGCAAGCCCCCGTACTTCGACGGCATGGCGGCCGAGCCCTCGCCCGTCACCGACATCGAGGGCGCCCGCGTCCTGCTGATGCTGGGCGACTCGATCACGACCGACCACATCTCGCCGGCCGGCTCGATCAAGGGCGACAGCCCGGCGGGGGACTACCTCACCGCGCACGGCGTCGAGCGTCGCGACTTCAACTCGTACGGCTCGCGCCGCGGCAACCACGAGGTGATGATCCGCGGCACGTTCGCGAACATCCGCCTCCGCAACCGCCTCGCGCCCGGCACCGAGGGTGGCGTGACGCGTGACTTCACCCAGCCCGGCAGCCCGGTGACGACGGTCTACGAGGCGTCCGAGCACTACCTCGCGCAGGGCACGCCGCTGGTCGTGCTGGCCGGCGTCGAGTACGGCTCGGGCAGCTCGCGGGACTGGGCCGCCAAGGGCACGGCGCTGCTGGGGGTCAAGGCCGTCATCGCGCAGTCGTACGAGCGCATCCACCGTTCCAACCTGATCGGCATGGGCGTGCTCCCGCTGCAGTTCCCGGAGGGGCAGAGCGCGGAGTCGCTCGGCCTGACGGGGGAGGAGACGTTCTCCTTCACCGGGGTGACCGTGCTGAACGACGGCAGCACCCCCACGACGGTGCACGTCAAGGCCGACCCGTCGACGGGCTCAGGACAGGCTGTCGAGTTCGACGCCGTGGTGCGGATCGACACCCCGGGCGAGGCGGACTACTACCGCAACGGCGGGATCATGCCGTACGTCCTGCGCTCGCTGCTGAAGTAGTCGCCCGACTTCTCGCCGTCCGACCACCTGAGCGGTGGTCGGACGGCGAAAAGTTCTTTGGCGTTGAGGCGGCACGCACCCTGCTCGGTCAGGTGTCGTCCTGAGCGGCCAGCGCCTCGCGCAGCAGGGTCGCGTAGGCGAGCTGCTCGCCCTCGTCGTAGCGCCGGCGGGGCCAGAAGAACCCGCGCAGGCCGTCGCCCCTGGTCCGCGGCACCACGTGCACGTGCAGGTGCGGCACGGACTGGCTGACGACGTTGTTGACCGCGACGAACGTGCCCTGGGCGCCGAGCGCGGTGCCGATGGCCCGCGCGACCCGCTGAGCCGCCGCGAGCAGCGGCACCATCTCGTCCTCGCGCAGCTCGAGCAGCGTGTCGACGTGCCGGATGGGCGAGACCAGCGTGTGGCCCTTGAACACCGGATGGTGATCGAGGAACGCCACGACCGCGTCGGTCCGCAGCACCACGTCCGCGTCGAGGGTCCCACGCACGATCCGGCAGACGACGTCGTCGTGCTCGCCCTCTGCCTCGGCCACGCCCGGACCCTATCCGAAGGGAGGGGCTCTTGCCCGTTCGAACGTGTGTTCGATACGGTGGGGCCATGCCCGTCTCCGTCGCCCCACCCGGCTGGCCCGACAACGTCCGGCCGCCCGGCGCACCGGACTGGGACAGGACGGCGGTGGCGTACCTGTTCGACTGCTGCCCGGCCGACTTCCGCGGCTACCGGGTGCTGCGCCACCACCCGCTCGTGCTCGCCCAGTTCGCGGAGCGCTTCGTCGAGGGCCAGTGCCGCGCCGTGCAGGACGGGCTGGCGGCCGTCCGCACGTCGCTGCGCGGCCAGGTCCGGCCG
This sequence comes from uncultured Friedmanniella sp., assembly GCA_964251895.1. Classification (GTDB taxonomy): domain Bacteria; phylum Actinomycetota; class Actinomycetes; order Propionibacteriales; family Propionibacteriaceae; genus Microlunatus. The sequence continues at coordinate 15,769 of CAXULL010000041.1, read as the reverse complement.
GACGTGGTCGAGACGGCGGCCGAGATCTGGCTCGAGCAGGGGGCCGCGCTGATGCGGACACGCCGGGCGGTCGGCCTGATCGGCGAGGCGCTGCGCGGGCGCACGTTCCTGGCCCGGCTGTGACGTGGGGCCGGAGGGGCGGGCTGTGAGACCGGCACGGTGGCGCGTGGTCCACGCCAGAGGCGTACGCCTGCTCGCGCACGTGGTGTCCGTCATGGCCGGCACGACGGGTCGTACCGCCGCGGACCTGTAGCCGGGCCTCTATCCTGGGGGCATGGTGCCCGCCCCGCACGGCCTGCTGCGTCAGGTCCAGAGCCCGGCGGACCTCAAGGCCCTCGCCCCCGACCAGCTCGACCAGCTGGCTGCCGAGATCCGTACGTTCCTCATCGAGAACGTCAGCCGGACCGGTGGCCACCTCGGCCCCAACCTCGGCGTGGTCGAGCTGACGATCGCCCTGCACCGGGCGTTCGACTCGCCGACCGACCCGATCGTCTTCGACACGGGCCACCAGAGCTACGTCCACAAGATCCTCACCGGCCGCCAGGACGCGTTCCCGACGCTGCGGCAGAAGGGCGGCCTGACCGGCTACCCGAGCCCGGCGGAGTCGGAGCACGACTGGGTGGAGAACTCGCACGCCTCGACCGCGCTCTCGTACGCCGACGGCCTGGCCAAGGCAATCCGGCTGCAGCACAAGCCCGGCACCGTGCTCGCGTTCGTCGGCGACGGCTCGCTGACCGGCGGCATGGCCTGGGAGGCGCTGAACAACATCGCCGAGACCACCGACCTGCCGCTGGTGGTCCTGGTCAACGACAACGGACGCTCCTACACCCCGACCGTCGGCGGGCTGGCGAAGCACCTGACGAGCCTGCGCACCCACCGGCGCTACGAGCAGATGCTCGACCTCGTCAAGCGGGGCGTGACCCGGGCGCCGGTCGTGGGCACCGCCGCGTACGACGTCCTCCACGGGGTCAAGAGCGGGATCAAGGACGTGCTCGCGCCGCAGGGTCTGTTCGCCGACCTCGGGCTCAAGTACGTGGGTCCCATCGACGGGCACGACATCACCGCCGTGGAGCAGGCGCTGGTCGCCGCGAAGCAGTTCGGCGGGCCGGTCCTCGTGCACTGCCTCACCCGCAAGGGCAACGGCTTCGAGGCCGCCGAGGCGCACGAAGAGGACCGCTTCCACGCCGTCGGCAAGATCGACGCGGTCACCGGACGCCCGCTCGGTGCGCCCGGTCCGCTGACCTGGACCGAGGTCTTCGCCGACGAGATGGTGCACCTGGGGGCGCGCGACCAGCGCGTCGTCGCGATCACGGCCGCCATGACCTACCCGACCGGGTTGCACAAGTTCGCTGCGGCCTTCCCCGACCGGGTCTTCGACGTCGGCATCGCCGAGCAGCACGCGGTCACCTCGGCGGCGGGCCTCGCGATGGGCGGCCTGCACCCCGTCGTGGCCCTGTACGCGACGTTCCTCAACCGGGCGTTCGACCAGCTGCTGCTCGACGTGGCGCTGCACCGGTGCGGGGTGACGTTCGTGCTCGACCGGGCGGGCGTGACCGGGCCGGACGGGCCCAGCCACCACGGCATGTGGGACATGTCGCTGCTGCAGCTGGTGCCCGGCCTGCGCCTGGCCGCCCCGCGCGACGCGACCCGGCTGCGCGAGGCGCTCGACCTGGCCTCCCAGGTCGACGACGGCCCGACCGTCATCCGCTACTCCAAGGAGGCCGTCCCCGACGACCTGCCGGCGATCGACGTCGTCGACGGCGTGGACGTGCTGCTGAGGGCCGAGACGGCCCCGCCGCAGGTCCTCGTGGTCGCGTTCGGCCAGATGGTCGGGACGGGGCTCGAGGTCGGGCGACGGCTGTCGGACCACGGCATCGGCGTCACCGTCGTCGACCCGGTGTGGGCGCTGCCCGTCAACCCCGCCCTGCTGACCATGGCGCGCGAGCACGAGCTGGTCGTCACCATCGAGGACAACGGCGTCGTCGGCGGCTGCGGTTCGCGGCTCGCCCAGGAGCTCCGGCGCGCCGGCGTCGCCACGCCGCTGCGTGAGTTCGGCATCGAGCAGGAGTTCCTCGAGCACGGCACCCGCGCCGAGCTCCTGGCCCAGCTCGGCCTGGCGCCCCAGGACATCGCCCGTACGGTCGTGGAGACCATCGTGGCGTCGGAGGAGTCCGCCGTGAGCTCGGACCCCGCCCCCCGCCGCTAGGCCGCACCCGCGCGCAGCCCGACGGCTGCTCGACGCCTCAGCCCTGGCCGGCTCAGTCCCAGGACTTTCATGTTCTCGTGAAACCCGGGTACCGACCACGGCAGATCTGCCGTGGTGAGCAGTGGTCTTTCATGCCACCATGAAACTCCTGGGACTGCAGCGGCGACGCCCACCCAGGTCGCGGTCGACGACGGCGTGCGGCCCGGGTCGACATGGTCACACCGCCCCGCGACTCGGAATAGTCGAACTATCCGTCGGGGTTCGGTTGACATGACAACAATCGGGTTTATCGGCAGCGGAAACATCGGAACGACCGTCGCGCAGCTCGCGGTCGACGCCGGCTACGACGTCGTCGTGTCCAACTCTCGGGGTCCGGAGACGCTCACGGAGCTCGTCGCCCAGCTCGGCACCAAGGCGCGTGCGGCCACGGCGACCGAGGCGGCGGAGGCCGGCGACATCGTCGTCTTCACCATCCCGCTCGGCAAGATCGAGCAGGTCGACCCGGCCCCGCTGGCCGGCAAGGTCGTCCTCGACACGTGCAACTACTACCCGGAGCGCGACGGCGACATCGCGGCCCTGGACGACAAGCAGAACACCACGACCGGGCTCGTCCAGCAGCACCTCGCGCAGTCGCACGTGGTGAAGGCGTTCAACAACATCTTCTTCCAGCACCTGGGGTCGATGCAGCGCCCCGCCGGTGCCCCGGACCGCAGCACGCTGATGATCGCCGGCGACGACGCGGACGCGAAGCGCACCGCCACCGAGTTCATCGAGTCCCTCGGCTACGACGTGTACGACACGGGCAGCATCGCCGACAGCTGGCGCTTCCAGCGGGACCAGGCCGCGTACGTCGGCGTCTACACCCGCGACGGCGACTACGAGCACCCCGTGCCCGCCGACGCCGAGCGCATCGAGTCGCTGCTCGCCCAGGGCGACCGCTCCATCCGCTGACCCCGACCCGCGCTCAGCGGGTCCCGCAGCACACGAGCGTCCCGGCCCGAACCCTAGGCCGGGACGCTCGCTGCGCCAAGGGGCAGGAACCGGCGCCCGAGGACGCGCTCGGCGTAGCCCTCGCGGTCCAGGTACGGGGTGATCCCGCCCAGGTGGAACGGCCAGCCGGCGCCCAGGATCAGGCAGAGGTCGACGTCCAGCGGGGCGGCGACGACACCCTCGGCCAGCATCGAGCCGATCTCCCCGGTGACGGCGGTCAGCACCCGTTCGCGCACCTGCTCCGCCGTGCTCGGGGCGTCACCGACCGTGAGCAGGGCGGCGGTCTCCTCCGACACGTACGGCGTGCCGTCGGGCCGCCAGTCGTAGAGCCCGGGACGCCCGGCGGCGACGAGGGCCTGCAGGTTGGGCGAGACGACGAACCGTTCGTCCAGGTCGGCGTGCAACGTCTCCGCCACGTGCAGCGCGACGGCCGGTCCGACCAGCTGCAGCAGCGCGAAGGTCGACATCGGAAGCCCGAGCGGAGCCAGCGCGGCGTCCGCGACCTCGACGGGCGTGCCCTCGTCGACCGCGGCCATGACCTCACCCATGAGCCGCAGCAGGACCCGGTTCACCACGAACCCCGGGGCGTCGGCGACCAGCACCGCGTTCTTCTTCAGCCCCTTCGCCAGCTCGAGGGCCGTGGCGACCGTGGCGTCGTCGGTCCGCGCGGCGCGGGCGACCTCGACCAGCGGCAGCACCGCGACCGGGTTGAAGAAGTGGAACCCGACCACGCGCTCCGGGTGCTCGAGCCCGTCCGCCATCGCGGCGACCGAGAGCGACGACGTGTTGGTGGCCAGCACCGTCTCCGGACCGACGTGGCGCTCCAGCTCCGCGAACACCGCCCGCTTGACCTCGAGCTCCTCGAACACGGCCTCGATCACGAGGGCGCAGTCGGCGTACGCGGCCAGGTCCGTCGTCCCGCTGATCAGCCCGTGCAGCCGGTTCGCCTCGTCCGGCGGCACCCGGCGCTTGGCGAGCAGCGTGTCGATCTCGCCGTGGATGCCGGCGACGGCACGGTCGACCCGACCCTGGTCGAGGTCGGAGATCACGACGGGCACCCGCAGCCGGCGCAGGAACAGCACCGCCAGCTGCGTGGCCATCAGACCGGCTCCGACGACGCCCACCTGGGTGACGGGCCGGGCCAGGCTCTGGTCCGGGGCACCGGCGGGCTTGCGGGCCCGCTTCTGCACCAGGTCGAACGCGTACAGCCCGGACCGCAGCTCCGGACCCATGATCAGGTCGGCCAGCGCCTCGTCCTCCGCGGCGAACACGGCGTACCGGTCGGCCGTCCTCGCGCTCGCCACCAGGTCGAGGGCCCGGTACGGCGCCGGCGCGGCCCCGTGCACCTTCGCGTCGGCGAACGCACGCCCGCGCGCGACGGCGGCCTCCCAGGCCTCGCCGCGGTCGGGCTCGGTCCGCTCGACCACCACCTCGCCGGTGACGACCCGGGCGGCCCAGTCCAGCGAGCGTTCCAGGAAGTCGGCCCCGTCCAGCAGCACGTCGGCGACACCGAGGCCGGCGTACTGCGGGCCGGTGAGCATCCGGTTCTGGCTGAGCGGGTTCTCGATGATGACCTTGATCGCACGGTCGGCGCCGATCAGGTGGGGCAGCAGGTAGCAGCCGCCCCACGCGGGCACGATGCCGAGGAAGCACTCGGGCAGCCCGAGCCCCGCGGCGGCGCTCGAGACCGTGCGGTACCGCGCGTGCAGGGCGAGCTCGAAGCCGCCGCCGAGCGCCAGCCCGTTGACGAAGACGAACGTCGGCACGGCGGCGGTGTGCAGCCGGTCGAACACGGCGTGCCCGATCCGGGCGATCGCCAGGGCCTGCGTCCGGTCGGTCATCCGCGGGATGGCGCTGAGGTCGGCCCCCGCGGCCAGGACGAAGGGCTTGCCGGTGAGGGCGATGGCCGCCACGTCCTCGCGCGCGAGGGCGGCCTCCAGGGCGGTGCTCAGCTCGGCCAGGCCGCGGGCTCCGAAGGTGTTGGGGCGCCGATGGTCCAGACCGTTGTCCAGGGTGATCAGCACGCCCGTGCCGGCGCCGTGGGGGAGCGCCACGTCGCGGCTCAACGCGTGCGTCACGACCTCGTCCGGCGTCGCCGCCGCGGTCTGCTCGAGCAGGGCCGCGAGCTCGGCCGGACCCGGCCCTGCGCTCACGCGGCGGCCCCGGCTCCCGCAGCCTGGGCTGCGTGAGCGGGGTTCTCCCAGACGACGGTGCCTCCCATGCCCAGCCCGATGCACATGGTGGTGATGCCGTAGCGGACCTCGGGGTGGTCCCGGAACGCGCGCGCCAGGTGGATCATCAGCCGCACCCCGGAGCTCGCGAGCGGGTGCCCGAGCGCGATCGCCCCGCCGTACGGGTTGACGCGCGGGTCCTCGGCGTCGACGCCGAAGTGGTCGAGGAACGCGAGGACCTGGACGGCGAACGCCTCGTTGATCTCGATGGCCCCGATGTCGCCGATGCCCAGCCCGGCCTTCGCCAGGGCCTTCTCCGTGCTCGGCACCGGGCCCACGCCCATCACCTCGGGGTCGACGCCGGCGAACGCGTACGACACGAGCCGCATCGCCGCGGGCAGACCGAGCTCGCCGGCCACGTCCTCCGCCGCGACGAGGCACGCCGTCGCGCCGTCGTTGAGGCCGGCCGCGTTGCCCGCGGTGACCCGGCCGTGCGGACGGAAGGGCGTCCGGAGCGTGGCCAGGGCCTCCTTCGTGGTGCCGGGGCGGGGAGGTTCGTCGGCCGACGCCAGTCCCCAGCCCAGCTCTGCGCTGCGCAGCGCGACGCCGACCAGCGACTCCTGGATCACGCCGTCGGCGTAGGCCTGGCCCACGCGCTGCTGGCTGAGCGCGGCGAACGCGTCGGAACGCTCGCGGGTGATCGCGGGGTAGCGGTCGTGGATGTTCTCCGCCGTGGCCCCCATGACCAGCGCGGACGGGTCGACCAGTCGCTCGGCGACGAACCGCGGGTTGACCTCGGCGTCGAAGCCCATCGGGTGGTGCGTCATGTGCTCGACCCCGCCGGCGATGGCGACGTCGTAGGCCCCGAAGGCGATGCCCGACGCGACGCTGGTCACCGCGGTCATGGCCCCGGCGCACATCCGGTCGATCGCGTAGCCCGGCACGCTGCGGGGCAGCCCGGCCAGCAGGGCCGTGGTCCGGCCCAGCGTCAGGCCCTGGTCGCCCGCCTGCGTGGTCGCCGCGATGGCGACCTCGTCGATCCGCTCCGGCGGCAGCTCCGGGTGGCGTCGCACCAGCTCCCGGATGCAGCTGACGACGAGGTCGTCCGCGCGGGTCTCGGCGTACATCGAGCCCGCCTTGCCGAAGGGGGTGCGGACGCCGTCGACGAAGACGACGTCACGGGAGACGTGCGGCATGCCCGCAGATTACTCGTCGGTAACTTCCTGCGTCTCGTGAGCGTCGACGAGTGGAGCCAGGGCTGCGGTCAGGATGTCGACGGTCTGCTCGCGCTGCCACGGCCGGGCACCGCAGGCGACCAGCACGGCCTCGACCGACGCGTGGGTCAGCTCCTCCGGCGGCGTCCAGGTCAGGCGCCGCACGTGCTCGGGCGTGAGCAGGTTCTCCACGGGCAGCTTGAGCTCCTCCGCCCGGGCGGTCAGCGCCTCGCGGACCCGGCCCAGCCGGACCGCGGCCTCCGGGTTCTTCGACGCCCAGACCCGCGTCTGCGGGGGACCGTCCGCGGCGAGGTGCAGGCTGGGCAGCTCCGCCTCGGGCAGCTGCTCGACCGCGCCGATCGCGGCCAGCCAGTCGGACTCGAAGCGCTTCGCCTGCCGCCGGGAGAAGCCCGCGATGCCGCGCAGCGCCTCGCGGCCCGGGGTGGCGGACTCGGCCACCTCGCTGATGGCGAGGTCCGGCAGGATGCGCCCGGGGGCGCGGTCGAGCCGCCGGGCGATGGCGTCGCGGGTGTTCCACAGCGACTCGACCAGGCCCAGCCCGCGGCGGGTCCGCACCCGGTGGATGCCGGACGTACGCCGCCAGGGGTCGGTCCGGCGACGGGCCGGCACACCGGCCCCGGCGACGAGCGCGGCGAACTCCTGCTCGGCCCACGCCCGCTTGCCCTGCGCGTCGAGCTCGGCGGCGAGGGCGTCGCGCAGCTCGACGAGCAGCTCCACGTCGAGGGCCGCGTAGGTGAGCCACTCCTTCGGCAGCGGCCGGGTCGACCAGTCCGCCGCCGAGTGCTCCTTGAGCAGGCGCAGCCCGAAGGTCTGCTCGATCATCGTGCCGAGCGCCACCCGCGGATAGCCCAGCAGCCGGGCCGCGAGCTCGGTGTCGAACAGCGAGGTCGGCAGCAGACCGACCTCGAACAGGCACGGCAGGTCCTGGCTCGCGGCGTGCACCACCCACTCGGCGTCGACGATCACGCGGCGCAGCTCGGAGAGGTCGGCCGCCACGAACGAGCCGGTCTCGTCGGTGTGGCCGAACGCGATGGGGTCGATTAGGTGCGTGCCGGAACCGGCCCGACGCAGCTGGATGAGGTAGGCCCGCTGGCTGTAGCGGAAGCCGTGGGCGCGCTCGGCGTCGACGGCCACCGGCCCGTGGCCGGCAGCCAGGGCCTCGATGGTGCGCAGCAGCGCCTCGGGGGTGGCGACGACGTCGGGCACCCCGTCGGCGGGCTGGGTGAGCAGCGGGACCTCGGGGGCGGCGGCCACGGGGGCCGCCACCTCAGCCGGCTCGCCGCCCTGCTCGGTGCTCGGGTCCTGCGCTGGGTGGTCTGTCGCGGCGCTCAACGTCTCCGGGTGCTTCGGCTCGGCGTACCCCGACGGGGCGGCATCATCACCACGCCCGCGGGCAGCGGGGGGAGGCCCGCCGTCGTACAGAGTAATTCCGCCCACGCGTCGAGGTGCGCGGTGAGACCGTCGCCGGCCTCGAGCAGCGGGGTCCAGGAGGCCCGCACCTCCACCTCGGCGCGCGGGTCGTGGTCGGCCATGCCGCCGAACGACTCGCTCGCCACGGACGTCACCGTCCCGCTGGGGGCGGTGTACGCCGCCCCGTGCGCCTCGAGCGCGTCGAGCAGCCACGACCACCCGACCCGGGCCAGGAGCGGGTCGGTCACCATCTCGGGGTCGACGTCGGCGCGGGCGAAGGTCACGCAGCGGAACGTCCCCTGCCACGCGTCGTTCCCGGCCGGGTCGTGCAGGAGCACCAGGCGCCCGTTGCCGATCTCGTCGTCGCCGACGAGGACGTCGGCGGTCAGCGCGGCCGAGAAGGGTGCGATGCGCTGCGGGGCGGGGATGTCCTCGACCGCGAGCTCGGGACGCCAGGTCGCCGACGCGAGCGCGGCGACCGCCCGCCGGAACTCCTCCGGGGCGGTGACGGCTTCCGTGTGCGCGACCACCCGTGGAGCGTACGAGTGCAGCCGCCCGAGCCGCGGCGGACGCGCCGGGTGCCCGAGGGGCCCTTCGACGAGCCCAGGGCGGGTTCGCCGGACGTGGAAGGATCGTGGGGTGCCCGACGTCATCGCCACCGCGCCTGCCCCGACGGCGGCCGACGTCGCCGACCAGCAGGACCAGTCGCTGCTGGTCCGTGCGTGCCGCCGGACGCAGGGCGCCGGCCTGCCCGTCTGGTTCATGCGTCAGGCCGGCCGCTCGCTGCCGGAGTACCGGCGCGTCCGCGAGGGCATCGCCATGCTCGACAGCTGCGCCCGGCCCGACCTCGTCGCCGAGATCACGCTGCAGCCCGTGCGTCGCTACGGCGTCGACGCCGCCATCTTCTACTCCGACATCATGGTCCCGCTCAAGGCCGCGGGCGTCGACCTCGACATCGTCCCGGGCCGGGGACCGGTCGTGGCCGAGCCGGTCCGCGACCGCGCGGGCCTCGACCGCCTCGTCCCGACCGAGCCCGGCGACCTCTCCTTCGTCACCGAGGCCGTCGGCCTGCTGGTGGCCGAGCTCGGGGCGACCCCGCTGATCGGTTTCGCGGGCGCGCCCTTCACCCTGGCCAGCTACCTCGTCGAGGGGGGTCCCAGCAAGGACTACGCCCGGACCAAGGCGCTGATGGTCGGCGACCCCGGGCTGTGGAACGACCTGTGCGAGCGTCTCGCGACGCTCTCCGCGCACTTCCTGCGGACCCAGGTGGACGCCGGGGCGGCGGCCGTGCAGCTCTTCGACTCCTGGGCGGGCAGCCTCAGCGCCGCCGACTACACGGCCTCCGCGCAACCCCACTCCGAGCGGGTGCTCGCGGCGGTCGCCGACGTCCCCCGCATCCACTTCGGGGTGGGCACCGGCGAGCTGCTCGGGCTGATGGGCGAGGCCGGGGCCGAGGTCGTCGGCGTCGACTGGCGGATCCCGCTGGGCACGGCGAGCGAGCGGCTCGGACCGTCGTACGCCGTCCAGGGCAACCTCGACCCGGCGCTGCTGGGCGCACCCTGGTCCGTGGTCGAGGAAAGGGTCCGCGAGGCGATCCGGTCGGGCGCCTCCGCGCCGGGCCACATCTTCAACCTGGGTCACGGCGTGCCCCCGGAGACCGACCCGGACGTCCTGGCCCGCGTCGTCGACCTCGTCCACGCCGAGGGACCGGGGATCCGCGCGGACGCGCTGGAGCCGTGAGCGTCGCCCGGGTGCGCCGATGAGCAGCGCGGTCGTCGTCGGCGGCGGCGTCAGCGGGCTGTTCGCCGCCCTCCGGCTGCATGAGGCGGGGCTCGAGGTGACGGTCCTCGAGGCCGGCACGAGGTTCGGCGGCAAGCTCGCACCGGTCCGGGTCGGCGACCTGGTCCTCGACGGCGGTGCCGAGTCGCTGCTGGCGCGTCGGCCGGAGGCGGTCGGCCTGGTCGAGACGCTCGGGCTCGCCGCCCGCCGGACCACCCCCACGGCGGTGTCGCCGCGGGTCCTGGTCGAGGGGGAGCCGCGCCGGCTGCCCCCGTCGCTGCAGGGCATCCCCACCGACCCCGCCGCCCTGCGCCCCCTGCTCACCCCGGACGCCGCGGCGTACGCGGAGCAGGAGGCCGACCGGGAGGCCCCGCCGCTGGCGCACGACGTGACCATCGGCTCGTACGTCGACGAGCGCTTCGGGCGGGAGGTGACCGACCGCCTGCTCGAGCCGCTGCTGGGCGGCGTCTACGCCGGACGTTCCCGGGCGCTGTCGTTCGAGGCGGTCGCACCCGGTCTGTACGCGGCGGCCCGCGCGGGTGGTTCGTTGGCCGGGCACGCCCGCGCCGCCCTGCGTCCGGGCGCCGGGCCCGTGTTCGCCGGGCTGGTGGGCGGGGTCCACGGGGTCGTCGACGCCCTGGTGACGCGGCTGGCCGACGCCGGGGTCGAGCTCCGGACGACGAGCACCGCCACCGGTCTGCGCCGGGCGGGGGACCGTCTCGTCGTGACGACCCCGACCGGCGACGTGGCGGCGGACGCGGTGCTGCTCGCGGTGCCGGCCCCGGCGGCGGCCCGGCTGCTCGCGGGCCTGGCGCAGGGGCTGCCCACGGCACCGGTGCTCACCGAGCTCGCGGAGGTCCCGTACGCGTCGGTCGCCGTGGTGACGATGCTCGTGCGCGGGCTCGTCCCGACCGACTCGGGTCTGCTGGTCCCGCCCGGTGAGCTGCCCAGCGTCAAGGCGCTCACCTACTCCTCGGCCAAGTGGGCCTGGGTGGGCGAGGAGGTCCGCGCGGCGTACGGCGAGGACGTGGCGGCGCTGCGGGCCAGCGTCGGCCGGGCCGGCGACGTCGGCGTGCTCCAGGTCGACGACGCGACCCTCGTGCGCCGGACGTTCGCGGAGACCTCGACCCTGCCGGGCTGGGACCGGGCGCACCTGCTCGACGCCACGGTCACGCGCTGGGGCGGCGGGCTGCCGCAGTACGGGCTCGGACACCGGCCGCTGGTCGAGCGGCTCCGCCGGGCGGTGGCCGAGGTGCCCGGCGTGGCGGTGGCCGGGGCCTACCTGGACGGGGTCGGCGTGCCCGCCTGCCTGGCCAGCGCCGACGCGGCCGCGCACAAGCTGGTCGCCGACCTGACGGCGTCCTGACCGCTTCCCGACCACGTCCTGCGGCGGGTGGCAGGATTGGTCCCCGCCGTCCGGCGGGGAGCACGGCAGGAGAAGCAGGAGCAGCATGAAGGCGCGGGAGATCAACGACACCATCCGCTACACGATGTGGTCGGTGTTCCGGGCCACCCGGCCCCTGGACGACGCGGCCGAGCAGGTCGCGGACGGCGCCCTGCGGGCGATCGAGCGCGGCACCCGCGACGCCGAGCACCACCGCAACCGCGACTTCGAGATCCGCGGCTGGTACGACGTGTCCGGGCTCCGGGCGGACGCCGACCTGATGGTCTGGTGGCACGCGGAGAGCTCGGACACCCTCCAGGACGCGTACCACGCGCTGCGCCGCTCCGACCTCGGGCGCAGCCTCGAGCCCGTGTGGTCGCAGCTCGCGCTGCACCGGCCGGCCGAGTTCAACAAGGGCCACGTCCCGGCGTTCATGTCGGGCGAGGACCCCAAGGGCTACCTCTGCGTCTACCCGTTCGTCCGCTCGCTCGAGTGGTACCTGCTGCCCGAGGAGGACCGACGCCGGATGCTCACCGAGCACGGCATGCTCGCGCGGCCCTACCCGGACGTCCGGGCGAACACCGTCAGCTCGTTCGCGCTGGGCGACTACGAGTGGATGCTCGCCTTCGAGGCCGACGAGCTGCACCGCATCGTCGACCTGATGCGCGCGCTCCGGTCCGCGGAGGCCCGCCGGCACACCCGTGAGGAGGTGCCCTTCTACACCGGGCGCCGTCTGGAGCTGCCGGAGCTGCTCGAACGCTGGTGAGACGGTCAACGCCCCCTGAGCCTGTCGAAGGGCTCAGGGGGCGTCGTCCCCGATCTTGGTGCTGTGGCCTGACTAGGCCTGCTTCGGCTCCAGCGTCAGGCTGATCGAGTTGATGCAGTAGCGCTGACCGGTCGGCGTGCCGTAGCCGTCGGGGAAGACGTGCCCGAGGTGGGAGTCGCAGGCCGCGCAGCGGACCTCGACCCGCTTCATGAACATGGTCGTGTCCTCGATGTAGCGCACGCGCTCCTCCGCCAGCGGGGCGAAGAAGGACGGCCAGCCGCAGTGGCTGTCGAACTTGGTGTCGCTGCGGAACAGCTCCGTGCCGCACGCCCGGCAGTGGTAGACGCCGTCGGTCTTGGTGTCGGTGTACTCACCGGTGAAGGCTCGTTCAGTGCCGGCCTCCCGCAGGACGTGGAACTCGGCCCGGCTCAGCTGGGCGCGCCACTCGTCCTCGGACTTGACCACCTTGCCGACCTGGGCGGCGGCGCTGGTCTGGGTGTTGTCGAGATCGCTCACGATGTCCTCTTTTCCTGGTTCGTTGCGTCCAACGGAGTTCCGGCGGCTGCTGTTCCCCGGACGCGGGGCGCCTCCGCCCCGATCGGGCACCCTCCTATGCTGCCGTGATGGCTGGCAGGTCGACGACACCCGCGGTCGAGCTGCAGGTCGGCGAGCGCGTCGTGCGCGTCACCAGCCCCGACAAGCTCTACTTCCCCGAGGTGGGGCTGACCAAGCTCGACGTCGTGGAGTACGTCCTGGCGGTGGGGGAGGGCATCTTCGCCGCGCTGCGCGACCGGCCGGTGACCATGGAACGGTGGCCGGGGGGCTACCGGCCCGAGATCGAGCTCAGCACCCGGAGCGGCCCACCGCCGAAGGGCGGCTACGACGCCTTCTACCAGAAGCGCGCTCCGAGCCGGGGCATGCCGGACTGGGTGGAGACGTGCACCGTCACGTTCCCCTCCGGCCGGACGGCGGACGAGGTCTGCGCGACCGAGCTCGCGACCGTCGCGTGGATGGCCAACCTCGGCACCCTGCGCTACCACCCCTGGCCCGTGACCCGGGCGGCGCCGGACCTCGTCGACCAGCTGCGCATCGACCTCGACCCGCAGCCCGGCACCGACTTCGCGGACGCCGCGCGGGCCGCCCTCGTGCTGCGTGAGGTGCTGGCCGACGCCGGGCTGACCGGTTTCGCCAAGACCAGCGGCGGCCGGGGGGTGCACGTGTTCGTCCCGGTCGAGCCGACGTACGGCTTCGTCGAGGCGCGGCACGCCGTCATCGCCCTGGGCCGCGAGCTCGCTCGCCGTCGTCCCGACGAGGTGACGATCAGCTGGTGGAAGGAGGAGCGCGGGGAGCGCATCTTCGTCGACTACAACCAGATGGCCCGCGACCGCACCATCGCCTCGGCCTACTCCATCCGCCCGACGGTCGACGCGCGCGTGTCGGCGCCGCTCGCGTGGGAGGAGCTGGCGGACGTCGCGCCGGAGGACTTCACCGTCCGGTCCGTGCCGGCCCGCTTCGCCGCCGCGGGGGACGTGTGGGCCCCCTTCTACGCCCAGGCGGCCGGGACCCTGGACGCGGCTCTGGACCTGTACGCCCGTGACGTGGCCGAGCTCGGCACCGGGACGTACGGGGGCGCGGAGATGCCCTACCCGCCGGACCACCCGAAGATGCCGGGCGAGCCGGCGCGCGTGCAGCCGAGCCGGATGACCGCGGCGACCCGGGAGACCGAAGGTCTGACGAGCTGATCCCGGGCGGCGGCGGCGACCGCGTCGGCGGAACGCTCGACGGGCGTGCTGCCGGTCCGGGAAGCAGTGGCCCCGGCCGATCGTTCGATCGGCGCGTGATGCACGGACAGGCACTTCTCCGCAAGGCCTGGAACCTAAGAAGTGGAATTCTGCCTTTCTGAGTGTCACTGAGACATTCCCAGGCAATCGCTGCTGACATCGTGATCAGGGCGCCTTCCTGAGGGCGTTGATCGACCTTTCTTCAGACATGAATGGCCCTTCGAACCTGAAGTCGCGCTTCATTCCTGAAGTGCCGGAATTCGTGACATACCGGTCCATCTCGTCGCGATGGACGTCGTGAAGGCGCTGGACGGGCTTCCGGAACACCGGGCCAGCAGCGTCCTCGGGGGCAAGGAATTTGGTCATGAGCCGCACCGCGGCTCGGTCATCGAGAGGCCCCATCATGAGCTCTGCTGTTGTTGCGCTGCCCAAAATCTCCACGGCTGCCCTTGTCGCCGGCACCGGTGCCGCCTGCGTGCTCAGCATCCTGGGCGGGATGCTGGTGCCCGTGCAGGCCGAGGCCGCGACCACCGCGGTCGGCCAGGGCACCTACGAGAACGATGACGCCGCGATCACCCTGAACGGGACGTGGACCAAGATCGCCTCCAGCCAGGACTCCGGCGGTTCGACCGGCAGCCTGAACACCACGGGCTACGCCGAGCTGTCGTTCAAGACCTCGGGCGTCAAGTGGATCACCCGCAGGAACGCCTACTCCGGTATCGCGGACGTGTACATCGACGGGGTCAAGAAGACGACCGTCGACCTCTACTCCGCGACCACCAAGACGCAGCAGGTCGTCTTCGAGGTGACGGGGCTCTCCGAGACCACGCACACCATCCGCGTCGTGCGGACCGGCACCAAGAACGCGAGCTCGACCAGCGCCGCCATCCAGCTCGACGCCTTCGTGGCCCCGGACATCCACGCACCGGATGCGCCGGTCGGCGTCAAGGCCGTCGTGTCGGGCGCCGACGTCAAGGTCAGCTGGACGCCGAACGCGGAGAGCGACATCGACAGCTACAAGGTCTACCGCCGCGAGGGCACGAGCACGACGCGGACCCTGATCGGCACCACCACCGACGCCGTGACCACCGTGACCGACGACGCCCGCAACCCGGGCGTCCGCTACACCTACGACGTGGTCGCGGTCGACACCTCCGACAACGCCTCCGGCTACTCCACCGCCGCCACGGTCACCATGCCGATCGCGGCCCAGCCGGCCGGCACCTACCAGAACGACAACGACGCGATCACCTACAACGGCACCTGGGGCGCGGTCAGCTCGACGATGGACTCGGGCGGCTCGTACTCGCAGCTGACCAGCGCCGGCTACGCGGAGATCTCCTTCAAGACCTCCGGCATCCGCTGGATGACCCGCCTCAACGGCTACTCCGGGATCGCCGACGTCTACCTCGACGGGGTCAAGAAGGCCAGCGTCGACCTCTACTCCGCGACCACGAAGTACCAGCAGCTGGCGTACGAGGTGAAGGGCCTGCCGGAGACCAGCCACACCCTGCGGATCGTGCGCACCGACAACAAGAACGCCAGCTCGACCGGCAAGACGATCATCGTCGACTCCTTCGTCGCCCCGGACATCTACCCGCCGTCCACACCGGCCAGCCTGGTCGCCGCACCGAAGACGGGCAGCGTGCAGCTCGGCTGGAAGGCCAGCCCGGAGAGCGACGTCGTCGGCTACCGCGTCTACCGCACCGCTCTCACCGGCTCCAGCTCCTCGGCCACCACCACCGGTCCCACCACCGCCGTGAACTCCACCCCGGTGGCGAGCGCCACCTACCTCGACGACGGGCTGCAGCCGGGTGCGAGCTACCGCTACCAGGTGGCCGCGGTCGACTCCTTCGGCAACGAGTCCCCGAAGTCCGCCGTCGCTGACACGACCGTGACCATGAAGGCGATGCCGGCCGGCACCTACGAGAACGACGACGACGCCATCAACCTGAACGGGCCCTGGTCCAAGACCACCTCCACAGGGGCGGGCACCGACAGCGGCGGTTCCTTCAGCGTGCTGGGCGACAGCGGCTACGCCGAGATG
>CAXULL010000040.1:0-19380 GCA_964251895.1 uncultured Friedmanniella sp. | reverse complement strand
ACGTGCAGGCCGGCCTGGTTGAGCTCGTCCATCGCCGCGGTGAAGTCGACGGCCTGGGTCGTGCAGCCCGGGGTCAGCGCGGCCGGGTAGAAGTACACGATCACGCGCTGGCCGGCGAAGTCGGAGAGCGAGACGCTGCGCCCGTCAGCGTCGGGGAGGGTGAAGGCGGGGGCGGTTGCGCCGGCGTCCAGTCGCGTCATGCCCGGAACCTTAGTGGCGTCCGCCGACAGCCCGCGGACGGCCACCGGGCCCCTCCGCCGAGCCCCCTCAGCGAGAACTCGGAGACGCGTACCCAACGGCTGATCGGGGGCACTAGGCTGCGACGAGCCCCCGCGGGAACGCGGGAGGTCCGCGCGAGCAGTCAGGAGGACAGGTGGCGATCCAGGCCAGCGAGCCCAGCCTCACCGGTCGGTCTAAGTCGGAGATCGAGGCCGACCTCGGCGCCAACCGTGACCGCCTCGCCGCGTCCGTGTCGGAGCTCATCGACGTGGTGCACCCCAAGCGGATCAAGGAGCGCACGGTCGGCCGGATCAGGGCCGAGCTCCAGGCCCGCCTCGACGACGTCCGCGCCTACTTCTTCAACGCCCGGGGCGACGTGCGCACGGACCACGTCGTCAAGCTCGCCTCGGTCGTCGCCGGCACACTCACCGCGGTGCTCGCCCTGCGCGCTCTCCTGGCGCGCCGCAAGCGCTGAGCACGGTCCGCCACGGGGTCCTTCTAGAAGGATTCAGCCGGCTGGACCCGTTTCTGAGGCCGAAATCTTTCGCTGGCCGCCCTTAGTCGCTGCCCCTTCACATGCTTCGCGAAGCGTGCTACGCACTTCATAACGATCTTGACGAGACCGCTGCACGTCTTGTGCTGGTGTGACACGGAGCCCCTAGTGTGTCCCGACAGCACCAACCGGAACAGGTGCGTTCTCAACAATGAAGTGAGGAATGTATGACTTTCGTTCGCAACGGGCGTCGGGTCGCGGTCGCGGCTGCCTCCCTCGGTGCGCTGCTGGTCGCAGCCGCCTGCGGTGGTGGCGGCAGCGCCAACCCTGGTACCGGATCCTCCGCTCCGGCGGTCGACTTCACCAAGCAGGGTGACATCGAGCTCTGGAACGGCAAGGACGTCTCCGGGAACCTCCCGAAGCTGATCGCGCAGTTCAACAGCCAGCACCCGAACGGGCAGGTCAAGTTCCACGAGCTGCCCGACTCCGCGGACCAGCAGCGGCAGCAGATGATCCAGAACACCCAGATCAAGAACCCGGCCATGGCCGTCATCAGCATGGACGTCGTCTGGACCTCGGAGTTCGCGGCCAACGGCTACGTCGTCCCGCTGCCGGCCGACCAGTTCCCGACCGACGGCTTCCTCAAGTCCGCCGTCGACGGCGCCACCTACTTCAACAAGCTCTACGCCTACCCGTCCACCTCGGACGGCGGCCTGCTGTACTACCGCAAGGACCTGCTCGACAAGTACGGCATCACCGCGGCGCCGACGACCTTCGACGAGATGAAGGCGGACTGCGACAAGGTCCGCGCGGGGGAGAACGACAAGGCCCTCGGCTGCTTCGCCGGCCAGTACGACAAGTACGAGGGCCTGACGGTGAACTTCGACGAGGCCGTGCACAGCGCCGGCGGTGTCACCGTCGGCACCGACGGCAAGGCGAACGTGGGCACGCCGGAGGCGGCGAAGGGCCTGCAGACCCTGGCCGACTGGTTCAAGAGCGGCGACATCCCCAAGGAAGCCATCACCTGGAAAGAGGAGAACGGCCGGCAGGCCTTCGAGGCCGGTCAGCTGATCTTCCACCGCAACTGGGGCTACGTGTACAACCTCGCCCAGCAGGACAAGGACAGCAAGGTCAAGGGCAAGTTCGACGTCGCCCCGCTGCCGGGCATCACCGGCCCGGGCGTCTCGAGCCTCGGCGGTCACAACTTCGCCATCGCCGCCAACGCCGAGAACAAGGGCACCGCGGTCGACTTCCTGAAGTTCATGAGCTCGGAGGAGGTCCAGAAGTCGAACACGCTGGCCACCTCGGCGAGCCCGACGATCGAGAAGCTCTACACCGACTCCGACCTGGTCAAGAAGTTCCCGTTCATGCCGACGCAGCTCAAGTCGATCCAGACCGCGGTCCCGCGGCCCAAGGTCGTCGGGTACGGCGACGTCACCCTGGCCATCCAGGACGCGGCCTACGGCGCGCTGCAGACGGGCGCGAACGGCGGCACGGCCGACGCGACCGCCGCTCTGCAGGGTCTGCAGACCAAGCTGTCGACGCTGATCAAGTAACCATCGGTTTCGTCCACGTGTCCCCGGTCCGGCCGAGCCCGGACCGGGGACTCGCGGGTCTTCTCACCAAGGAGGTCACCGCATGGCCACTGCCACGGCGGAACCAAGCACGGCGACGGTCGCGACGAGCGACGGTCACAAGCCCAAGAAGAACGCGTTCAGCGACGGCCAGCAGCGCCTGGCCTGGATCCTGCTCGCCCCGACCCTGATCGTCATCGCCGTCGTCGCGGGGATCCCGGTCATCATCTCCATCCGGGAGTCCTTCTTCCGGGCCAACACCGGCGTCGACCCGAACACCGGTCTCATCGCGAGCGGAGACACGTTCGTCGGTCTGCAGAACTTCACCGACATCTTCGCCGGCCTGAACACCGTCACGGGCACGTTCGGGACGATGGACCGGTTCTGGAACGCCTTCTGGAACACCACGGCCTTCACCGTCGTCTGCGTCGTCCTCGAGACGGTGCTCGGCGTGATCATGGCGATCATCATGTCCAAGGCCTTCCGCGGCCGCGGCATCGTCCGGGCCGGCATCCTCGTGCCCTGGGCGATCCCGACGATCGTGTCGGCGCTCATGTGGAAGCTGATCTTCGACTCGGCCGGCGTGATGAACCGGGTGCTCGGCAGCCAGATCCTCTGGCTGGCGGACAACGGGGCCTCCTTCTGGGCCATCGTGATCGCCGACGTGTGGAAGACCGCCCCGTTCATCGGGCTGCTCACGCTGGCGGGCCTGCAGACGATCCCGGCGGAGGTCTACGAGGCCGCCAAGGTCGACGGGGCCACGACGTGGCAGCAGTTCACCCGGATCACCCTGCCGCTGGTCAAGCCGACCCTGGTCGTGGCGGTGCTCTTCCGCACGCTCGACACCCTGCGGATGTTCGACCTGCCCTGGGGCATGATCGGCCCAGGCAAGTACCACGTAGAGACGCTGTCGATCTTCTCCTACCAGGAGGCGGCGGCGACGCGCTACGGGCAGGCGGCCGCGTACGCGATCGTGCTGTTCCTCTACGTGCTCCTCATCGCCTTCCTCTTCGTCAAGGTCCTCGGCGCCGACGTGATCGGTGACACGGGCATGCCCAAGAAGAAGAGGCGCGGCAAGAAGTCTGACCTGGGCGACGGTCCGGCGCCCGGAGCGGCCGTTCCCGGCCTCGAGATGGCAGGAGGGGCGCACTGATGGCCATCGCCACCACACCACCGGAGCAGCAGACCCACCTGTCGCAGGCGGAGGTCGCCGAGCTCGCGCGTGAGAAGCAGAGCCCGAAGGCCGTCGTCGGGATGGTCGCGTCCTACGTCGGGATGGCGCTCATCGTCATCTACTGCATCATCCCGTTCTACTGGATGGTGGTCTCGTCGCTGCGCGACCCGAGCCAGGGCCGCAGCGTCGCCTTCATCCCCAACCCCGTGTCGGTGGAGAACTTCGGGGCCGTCTTCGGAGGTCAGAACGGCTTCGGCCGCTCGCTGGTCAACTCGGTGATCGTGTCGGGCACGACGACGGTCCTGACGCTGCTCTTCGGCATCGTCGCCGCCTACGCGCTGGCGCGGCTGCAGTTCAAGGGCAAGGGCGCCGTGCTCTGGGTGATCATGGCCTGCTCGATGTTCCCGCTGATCATCCTCATCCCGGCCCTGCTGAAGATGTTCTCGTCGACGCCGCCCTTCGGGTGGTTCCCCAACTGGATCAACACCTACCAGGCGGTGATCATCCCGGGCCTGAGCTTCGGGCTGCCGCTCGCAGTGTGGAACCTGACGGCGTTCTTCAAGCAGCTCCCCGTCGAGCTCGAGCAGGCCGCGATGGTCGACGGCTGCACCCCGGGGGTCGCGTTCCGGAAGGTCATCCTCCCGCTGGCCGCACCCGGCGTCTTCACCACGGCGATCATCGTGTTCATCGGCTCGTGGAACGAGTTCCTCGTGGCGCTCACCTTCCTGACCCAGCAGAACCGGCAGACCGCCACCGTGGCGATCAGCAAGTTCACCGGGACGACCGGCTTCGACACCCCGTACGGCACGATCATGGCCGCCGGTGTGATCGTGACCGTCCCGCTGCTGATCGCGGTGCTGTTCTTCCAGCGCCGCATCGTCGCCGGCCTCACCGCGGGTGGCGTGAAGTAGCTCCAGCACCACCAGCACGACAGCTTGGTCCGCAGGCTCGGTCACCTCGGTGGCCGGGCCTGCAGCGTCTCCGCGGTCGGAGGGCGCTCGGCCGGGACCTCGGGGTAACGATCGGGGCACGTCTCGCGGGCGCCGGCTCCACCGTCGCCCGGGGTGACCCAACCTGGCTGCGTGACGACCCCCGCCGCCCCCGCCCGTGCCCGCCGGTTCCCGATCTGGGCGGTGGCGCTGATCGTCGTCGTGCTGCTGGCGATGGCGGGTGTGACCTGGGCGGTGCTGACCGGGCTGGGCGCGGCGTCGGCCGAGCGGCAGGTCGCCGAGGCGTGCCGGACGGCGGTGCGGACCGCGCTCGGTACCGGCACGTCCGACGTCGATCTCGAGAAGTACCCGCCCCTGGTCACCCGGGCGGCGGGGAGCAACCGCTCGGGCACGTTCCACGTCGCCGGGGAGGTCGACTTCACCCGGTCCGGAGCACCCGAGCGCGGCTACTACGACTGCGAGGTCCGCCGCTCCGGCGGCGACGCGACCGTCACCGGCGTCACCGGGCTGTAGCCGCACCTCTTCGGCGTCTGACGCCCTGAGATCTGACCCGTCGGCGGTGCTCGAGCTGCGCTCCGAGCGCGGGTGCCAGGCGTCGAGGCGATCGACGCGTCGATCTTCAGGGTGGTCAGCGCTCAGGCGAGCGCCTGAGTCCGTCTCCGGACGCACGCACCCGGCATCGCGCCGAGCGACCTGCTCGCCGTCCGTCCCGAGCTCGACCGGCTCGGCCACATCCTCGGACGACACGTCGTCTGGACGACTGAACAGACCTGAGGAGTTTTGAAGGGATGACTGGCGTGCGACCCGACGACGTCAGCTCAGTCGTCCGGGTGGTGCTGGTGCGCCGCGAGGGAATCGAACCCCCAACCCGCTGATTAAGAGTCAGCTGCTCTGCCTGTTGAGCTAGCGGCGCGCGAGGACAAACGTTACCAGCGACCTGGCCCAGACCCCGAATCGGTCCCGACTCAGCCGCCCCCGAGCACGGCCATGGCGGCGTTGTGCCCGCCCAGCCCGCTCACGGCACCGCCGCGGACGGCCCCGGAGCCGCAGAGCAGCACGCCGGGGTGCTGCGTGGCGACGCCCCAGGCCTCGGCCGGCGTACGGGGTGCGGCACCGTCGGCGAGCCAGGGCCAGGCCAGGTCGCCGTGGAAGATGTGGCCGCCCGGCATCCGGAGCTCGTGCTCGAGGTCGACCGGGGTGACCACCTCGACGCAGGGTCGGCCCTGGGCGTCGGTGGCCAGGCAGTCCTCGATCGGCTCGGCGAGCACCGCCTGCAACCCGCGCACCGCAGCGTCGCGGGCCGCGTCCCGCATCCCGTCGGGGTCGGACCGGAACAGCCGCGCGGGTGCGTGCACCCCGAACAGGGTGAGCGTCTGGTAGCCCTCCGCCCGGAGGTCGGGCCCGAGGATGGAGGGGTCGGTCAGGGTGTGGCAGTAGACCTCGGCGGGCAGCGGGTCGGGCAGCACCCCCGCCGCGGCGTCCGCGTACGCCTCGTCGAGCCGGGCGTAGCCCTGCCCGAGGTGCAGCGTCCCGGCGAACGCGACGGCCGGGTCCACGCCGGACCGCAGCCGGGGCAGCCGGCGCAGCAGCAGGTTGACCTTGAGCTGGCTGCCCTCGGGCTCGGCCGTCGGCGCCGCCTCGTCGCCCAGCAGCCGCGCCGCGACCGCCGGGGCGCAGCCGAGCAGCACCGTCGGCGCCGACAGCCGGGACCCGTCGGCCAGCGTGACGTCGGCCCCACCGCCGGGCATCGGCTCGAGCCCGGTGACGACCGCGTCCGTGCGCAGGTCCGCACCGGCCCGCCGGGCGACGCGGGCGAGCTCGTCGGCGACCCGACCCATGCCGCCGACGGGCACCCGCCACTCGCCCGTGCCGTTGCCGACGAGGTGGTAGAGGAAGCACCGGTTCTGCACCAGGCTCGCGTCGGACGCCCGGGCGAAGGTCCCGATGATGGCGTCGGTCAGCACGACGCCGCGCACGGTGTCGTCGAGGAAGGTGCGCTCGACGACCTCGGCGAGGGGTCGTTCGACGAGGTCGCGCCAGACGTCGGCCGGCACGGCGCTGCGCAGGTCGGCGGCGCGGGGGAGCGGTTCGGTCAGGGTCGGGGCGACCACGGCCGCGAGCTCGCTCACGCGGGCGTAGAAGTCGCGCCAGGCCTCGTACGCGGCGTCGTCACCGGTCAGCGCGGCGAAGGAGCGGCGGGTGGCGGCACCCTCGGAACGCTCGACGAGCAGGTCGCCGTGCGGGGTCGGGGTGTACGAGGCGACCTGGCGCGAGCGCAGCTCGAGGTCGAGGCCCAGGTCGGCGACGACCCGGTCGGGCAGCAGCGCGACGAGGTAGGAGTAGCGCGAGACGCGGGCGTCGACGCCGGGGAACAGCCGGGCCCCGGCGACGGCACCACCCAGCTCGTCGCGCGCCTCCAGCACCACGACCCGCCGGCCGGCCTGCGCGAGGTACGCAGCGGCGACCAGGGCGTTGTGCCCGCCGCCGACCACGACGACGTCCGGCTCGGCCCCGGCGGTCACCCGTCGACTCACGGCCGTCCGGCGGCGGTGCACCGGGCGAGCTCGTCCTCGGTCAGCCGCAGGTCGGCCGCCCGGGCGGAGTCGGTGATCGAGGCGGCCCGCCTCGCCCCCGGGATGGGGATGACGACGTCGCTGAGCGACAGCTCCCAGGCGAGCACCACCTGCTGGGCGCTCACGCCGTGCGCCTCGCCGATCTCGGCGAACGCGGCGAACTCGCGGCCGATCCCGGTCGCTCCGCCGCCGGTGCCGCCCAACGGGCTCCACGGCAGGAAGGCGATGCCGTGCTCGGCGCACAGGTCCAGCTCGTCCTGGCTGGAGCGGAAGCGGGGCGAGAACTCGTTCTGCACGCTGGCCAGACCACCCTCGCCCAGCACCTGGAGGGCGACCTCGATCTCCTCGACGTTGGCGTTGGAGATGCCGACCGCCGTGATCAGGCCCTCGTCCTGCAGCGTCCTGAAGTTCTCGATCACCTGGCCGTAGACCATCCACCGGTCGGGCCGGTGCCACTGGTAGAGGTCGATCCGGTCCACGCCGAGCGCGGCGAGCGACTTCTCCACCGCAGCGCGCAGGTAGTCGAGGGACCCGTCGCGGCGCCGGGTCTCGCCCTCGCCCCGGACGATGCCGCCCTTCGTGCCGATGACGACGTCGTCCGTCGAGCCGCTCCAGGTCCGGACGGCCTCGCCGACGATCCGCTCGTTGTGGCCCATGGTGTCCCAGGTCGGGGCGTACACGTCGGCCGTGTCGATGAAGGTGATCCCCGCGTCGAGGGCGGCCTGCACGGTGGCGACGGCGTCCTCGTGGTCGGGGTAGACGCTGTCGTTGTTCATGGACATCGGCATGGCACCGAGCCCGATCGCCGAGACGGTGAAGGGGCCGAGCTTTCTGGTCTGCACCGTCGGACCCTACCGAGCGGCTTGCCCTGCCCCGGTGCAGCCCCGGGGTCAGCGCAGGCCGCGGACCGCCGCCAGCCGCTGCGTGCGCAGCGTGTCGATCTCGGGGCGGGGGAGCGGGGCGAGGTCCTCACCGAGCGCGAGGGTCAGCAGGTGGTCGGCCAGGGCCGGGTTGCGGGCCAGGACCGGGCCGTGCGGGTAGGTGGCGACGACCGTGCCGGCCACCGCACCCTCCGTGCCGTCGTCGCAGTTGCCGATCCCGACCTCGACGTCGGCCAGGGGAGAGGCGTCCGGACCGAGCCGCGTCCAGCCGCCGTGGTTCTCGAAGCCCGTGAGCAACGACGCCTCGCCGTCGCGGCCCCGCCAGCGGCTGAGGATCTCCCCGACCGCCCGCCGTGGCCCGCGGGTCGTGGTCACGTCGAGCAGCCCGAGCCCCTCGATGACCTGGTCCTCGCCGCCCGGCACGCTGGGGTCGCCGACGGTGAAGGTGCGCCCGACGATCTGGTAGCCGGCGCAGACCGCGAAGACGACGGCTCCGCGGTCGACGGCCCGGTGCAGCCCGCCGTCGGCCCGCAGCGCGCGGACGGCCGAGATCTGGGCCGCGTCCTCGCCGCCACCCAGCAGGTAGACCTGGCCGGTGTCGGGCAGCGGCTCGCCCGGCTCGACGACGGTCAGGACCGCGTCGAAGCCGCGCCACGCCAGCCGTCGGGCCAGCACGGTGGCGTTGCCGCGGTCGCCGTAGATGCCGAGCAGCGACTGGTAGACCAGCACGATCTCGACGCGCGGGCCGTCGACCGGTCCGTACTCCCCGGCGACGTCGACCGTGCTCATCGGTGCCCTCCGTCGGTACGGGTCACAGCCCGCCTAGCTTTCGCAGGCGCTGGAACGGGGTGTAGGTCGCGACGACGTCGACCGGCTCGGGGTGCCCGCGCAGCGCCTCGGCCAGGTCGGGCACCGTACGGTGCTCGACGCCGGCGTACGCCAGCCGGACCGCCAGGTCGGCCGCGCGCGGACCGGTGGCCACGACGGACCGTCCGGCCAGCTGCTCGTACTCGACGTCCCACAGCCACGACACGTCGCGCCCGTCCGCGGCGGCCGAGTCGATGGCCAGCACGACCGTCGCGGAGGTGGCCAGGGGCAGCGCCTCGGCCCAGCCGGCCGGGTTCTTGGCCAGCAGCAGCCGGGCGCGGCTGCCCGCGACGTTGACGGTGCCGAAGCGGCCGGCCGGGGAGGTGACCGTCCGCATGCCGGTCAGGGCCGTCTCGGCGTCGACGCCGAGCAGCTCCGCGGCGGCGAGCGCGCAGGCCGCGTTCGAGACGTTGAAGCCGCCGGGGACGTTCAGGGCGGGCGTGACGACCGACCCGTCGGGCCGGACGATCGTGTCGCCCGCCACCCGGTAGGTGGAGGCCGGCTGGGCGAGGTCGCAGCCCGTGCAGCGCCAGCCGGCGGCGTCGCGGACCAGCGGCGAGCCGCACTGCGGGCAGAGCGACGCGTCCTGGTTCCAGGTGGTCGCGGTATCGACCCAGACGACGCGGCGGGCGGTCTGGGCGGCCCAGACGATCAGCGGCTCGTCGGCGTTGGCCACGACGACGGGGCCGTCCGCGTCGGCGGCGGCCAGCGCCTCGCGCCAGCTCCGGCCGAGGCCCTTGATCTCGTGGTTGCGGTCGAGCTGGTCGCGGCTGAAGTTCAGGAGCACGAGGACCTCCGGGCGGCCCAGCCGCACGAGGTCGGCGACGACGCGCTCGTCGGTCTCGAGGATCGCCAGGTCGGCGCGCGGGTGCTCGCCCAGCGCGGAGGCGATGCCGCCGTGCAGGTTGGCGCCGTCCGCGTTGTGCACGAGCCGGTCGGTGTCCGGGCCCAGCGCCGCACGCACGGCCGCGGCGAGGAAGTGCGTGGTGGTCGTCTTGCCGTTCGTCCCCGACACCATCGCGACGCGCCGGCCGGCGACGAGCTGGCCGAGCGCGTCCGGGTCGAGCCGGAGCATGACCTGGCCCCGGATCGACGCCCCGGAACCACGGCCCGCGAGCCGGGAGGCGACCGAGGCCGCCCGTCCGGCCCAGATCGCTCCCCGCAGCCGGGCGCGGCTCAGCGGCGGGAGGGCTCGACGGGGCCGTGCCGGCGCGAGGACGTCAGCGCCGATGGTCGGGCTCCCAGGGCGAGCGGGGCAGCTGCTGGGTGGGCTCGCTGCCCAGGGGGTCGACCCTGGTCGGCTCAGTCGGCCCAGTCGACTCCGCGGGGTACGACGGGTAGGCGGGACCCGCGGGCAGCGCGGGAGGAGCCGGGGGCTGGGCCGGAGGGCGCTGAGGTGCCGGGTACCCCTGCTGGGGCTGCGCCTGGACCCACGGCTGCTGCTGCGGGTGCCAGAGCGGCGGCGGCGGGGCGTACGTGTGCTGCACCACGACGACGGGGGCGTCGTTGCCGCACGCCATGACGAGCGCGACGACCCAGCCGATCAGGCTCCAGCCCAGGAACAGGTCGATCAGCGCGACGGACGCGACGTTCCTGCGGTTGCGGGTCGCGGCGATGGCCCAGGGCAGGAGGTAGCCGGCGGTGAGCACCGCGCAGATCCAGGCGATCACGACGTGGGCCGTCGAGCACCGGTACGGCTGCACGAGGACCTGCGTCTGGTTCACGGGCGCCGGGTAGCCGTACGGCTGCTGGTAGCTCATGTGCAGATCCTGACGGCCAGGCCGCCCGCCCGCAGGCGGTTCGACGACGTGGGGTGAGTGACGGGACTTGAACCCGCGGCCACCTGGACCACAACCAGGTGCTCTACCAACTGAGCTACACCCACCAAGACGTGGCGAGCCCCTCCGTACGGGCGGCTCGCTGCGCAGCGACGAGCATAGTGGCCCGCGGCCCGGGCGCGGAAATCATTCCGCCGGTGCGCTCCCGGGGGCGCTGCCGGGCGCAGGAGAGCCGGCGGCCGCCGCACCGGTGATCGCCGCCTGGTGCTTCGCCGCGATCGTCCGGGCGCTGGCCGAGTCCGGCCCCGGCAGCGGGACGAACACCGCGTCGCGGTAGTAGCGCAGCTCCTCGATCGACTCCTGCACGTCGGCGAGGGCACGGTGGTTGCCGGTCTTCGCCGGCGCCGCGTAGTAGGCCCGCGGGAACCAGCGCCGCGCGAGCTCCTTGAGGCTGGAGACGTCCACGTTGCGGTAGTGCACGTACGACTCCAGGGCCGGCATGCCCACGGCCAGGAAGGCCCGGTCCGTGCCGATCGAGTTCCCGGCCAGGGGCGCACGCCGTGGCTCGGGGACGAACGTCCGGATGTACGCGAGCACCTGCTCCTCGGCATCGGCCAGCGTGGTGCCCCCGTCGAGCTCGGGCAGCAGGCCCGAGTGCTCGTGCATGGTGCGCACGAAGTCGCCCATCTGGTCCAGGGCCGCCGCGCTCGGCTTGATGATCACGTCGATGCCGTCGCCGAGGACGTTGAGCTGGCCGTCGGTCACCAGCGCCGCCACCTCGACGAGCTCGTCGTGCTCCAGGTCGAGCCCGGTCATCTCGCAGTCGATCCAGACGAGGTAGTCCTTCGCCGCTGTCACTGTGCCTTCACCGCCGTCACTGTAGTGAACTACCCGGCCGGCGGGGGATCCAGCGTGCGAGCCAGGCGACACCGGTCCAGGTCAGCAGCCCCATCGTCACCGCGGCGGCCGCGAGCGGCGCGACCACCGTGACAGCGCTCACGATGAGCGGACCGGCCGCGTTCCCGACGTCGGCGCACAGCCGCCAGCCGCCCAGGAACTGCGTCCGCGCCTCCGCCGGCGCGACGTCCGCGCCGAGCGTCATCACCACGCCGGCCGAGATGCCGTTGCCCAGGCCCATCAGGCCGGCCACCGCGGCGATGGCCGGGGTGACGTGGGTGAACGGCAGCAGGAGGAAGCCCAGACCCAGCACGACCATCGAAGGCACGGCCACGAAGACGCGGCCGTAGCGGTCCATGATCGCGCCGCCGGGATAGAAGAGAAGCATGTCGACGCCCGCCGACACCCCGTAGACCAGGCTGACCGTGCTCGGGCTGAGCCCCTGGGAGGCGGCCCAGAGCGGGACGATCGTCTGCCGCGTCGCGCGGGCGGCGGAGATGATCAGGACGCCCGTGCCGAGGGTCAGCAGCGTGCGCCGGTGCTGCCGCAGCACCGACACGACGGACGCGTGCGCGACGCCGGTGTCCGCCCGCTCGGCCCGCCGGGTGCGCGTGACGTCGGGGAGAAAGGCGGTGAGCGCGGCCGCGGAGAGGCTCATCGCCGCGGCGAAGGCGTACGCGGTGCCGATCTCGTTGCGCGAGACCAGGGCGGCGCCCACGAACGGACCGAGGAACAGGCCCACCCGGAACGTCCCGCCCAGCGTCGACAGCGCCCGGGCCCGCATCCGTAGCGGGACGGTCTCGGTCAGGTACGCCTGCCGCGCCAGGCTGAAGACCGAGCCGGCCAGCCCGGTGACGAAGATCGCCAGGGCGAGCAGCCAGAGCGAGTGGGCGAGGAACGCGCCGAGCAGGGCGAGGGCGTCGACCGTGCAGGCGGCGACGAGGGCCTTCTGCTCCCCGATCCGGGCGGCGAGGGCGCCGGCGGGCAGGTCGCCGAGGAGCTGGCCGATGCCGATGAGGGCCACGACGAACGCGGCGACCCCGAGGCTCGCGCCGAGGTCACGGGCGGACAGCGCCACCAGCGGCAGCGTCGCGCCCTGACCGACGGAGACCAGGATGGTCGGTCCGTACGCGGGGATGGCGATGCTGCGCCAGCTGACGGTTTCTCCTGGCCGGCTCACTGGGTCGAAGGTACTGGTCACCCGTACGATGAAGGCCTTGCGCCTGTAGCTCAACTGGACAGAGCAGCGGGTTTCTACCCCGCCGGTTGGGGGTTCGAGTCCCTCCAGGCGTGCAGATCCCGGCCTCGCTACGCTCCGCCCCGCGAGGCGAGGAGGTCGCTCCGCTAGGGTTCCGGGCATGCCGACCGTGGAGCTGGCCGACGGTCCTACGCTGCGCTACCGCGAGTGGGGACGTCCCGACGGTGCTGCGCTCCTGATGCTGCACGGGACGACGTCGGACTCGACGACCTGGCAGCACGTGGCGCCGGCGCTGGGCGAGCACTTCCGGGTCATCGCGCTGGACCTGCGGGGACGTGCCGACAGCGAGTGGCCGGACGAGTACTCGCTGCCGCTGATGGCCGACGACGTGGTCAAGTTCATGGACGCGCTCGGGATCCTCGGCGCGGTGCTCGTGGGGCACTCCAGCGGGGCGCTCGTCGCGTTCCTGGTGGCGACCGGGCACCCGGACCGGCTGCGGATGCTCGTGCTGGAGGAGATGCCGCCGCCGGACGCGGTGAAGCCGCCCCTCGAGCTGCCGCTGGGCCCCGACCCGGAGGGTCGCTACGACTGGCGTGCCGTGATCGCCATCCGGCGCTGGCTCAACGCCGGGCACCCGGACTGGTGGCAGCTCGCGAACGGGCTGCGCGTGCCCACGCTGGTCATCGCCGGCACCGGCGGGCCGTTCGACCAGAGCCGGGTGCGCGACCTCGCCCATGCGATGGGCGACGCGACGTTCGTGAGCGTGGACCTCGGGCACAGGCCGCACGCCGAACGACCGAGCGCGTTCCTCCAGGTCGTCCTGCCGTTCCTCGCCCCGCTCGCCAAGTAGCCCCGCGTTCGAGGGCGGCGCGCACCAGCCGCCGCCTATCCTTCATGCCATGTCCGCCCCGGCCGCCGTGCGTGCCCTGCGACGTGCCCCGCGCCGTGACCGCGAGGAGGCCCGCAACGGTCTCCCGGTCGAGCCCGACCTCACCCTGCCGCTGCCGCAGCGGCTGCTCCACTCCCGCCTCGCCTGGCTGACGCTGGTCATGGCGATCGCGTACGCCGTCTGCCTGGTGCTGCTCTACCGGCAGGTCGTGCCCGACCAGGAGGTGCCCGGCGGTGTGCTGCCGGGTCTCGGTCGCGAGGCGGTGCCGATCGCGGCGAAGTACGCGGCGATCACGGCCATCCCGCTGTCGCTGCTCTTCCTGTGGGCCGACCGCTTCCGCCCGCAGCGCTTCTGGGTCTGGATCATGACGTTCGGCTGGGGGGCTTGCGTCGCGACGTACGTGGCTGCCGGCATCAACACCTGGGCCGCCGGCCACCTGTCGATCATCGGCGACGGCGACCCCGCCACCGGGGCCCGTGCGGCGATCTTCGTGGCCCCGTTCGTCGAGGAGGCGGCCAAGGGGAGCGTGCTCTTCTGGCTCGCCATCCTGATGCGGAACGCCTGGGTCAGCCGGCTCAGCGGCATCGTCCTCGCGGGGCTGTCGGGCGCGGCGTTCGCGTTCGTCGAGAACATCCTCTACTACGGCCGTGCCTACCGCTACGCCGCGCGCACCATCGGCTCGGTCTCGCCCGAGCAGGCGCTCCACCAGACCTTCGTGCTGCGCGGCCTGCTGACCTTCTTCGGCCACCCGCTCTTCACGTCGATGACGGGCATCGGGCTGGCCGTCGCGCTGCGCTCGAAGTCCAAGACGGTGCGCGTCGTCGCCCCGCTGGCCGGGTTCCTGGTGGCCGCTCTGCTCCACATGTCGTTCAACACCGCGGCCAGCCTGCTCTCCACCACGCAGCAGCTCTTCGTGCTGATCTTCGTGGCCGTCCCGCTGGTGCTCGGCCTCGTCGGCTTCATCGTGCGGCAGCTGCTCAAGGAGGGCCGGCTGATCCGGACGCGGCTGGGCGACTACGTCCGCGTCGGCTGGCTCGAGCCCGACGACCCGCAGCCGCTCTCCCGGCTGCGCACCCGGACGCGCGCGCTGTGGCACGCGCTGTTCCTGGGGCCGGCGACGTTCCTCGCGACGCTCCGCTTCCAGCGTGCCGTGACCGAGCTCGCCTACCTGCGCGACTCCATGGACCGCGGCCTGATCGACGCCACCGGCCAGCGCCGGGAACGTGTCCTGCTCGGTCGGCTGCGCGAGCTGCACCCGCGCGCGGTCATCGAGCCCGTCGGGCGTGCGGCGTACCCCTGGCACCGGCTCCGGCGTCGTTCCGGAGCCCAGGTGGCGATCCCGGCGTACGCGCCGCCCGCGTTCCCCGGCCCCGCCGGGCTGGGTGGCAGCTTTCCGGCTCCGGGCGCGTCGACCGGAGCGCCGGGCCCCTTGGGGCAGACTGCTACCCGTTACTCAGAGGTCGACCCCAGCTGGAAGCCTCCCGGCGAGTAGGAGCCACGGCCTTGGCGGACGTCCCCCAGCACGCGCGTACGCCGCTGGAGCTGGCCCTGCTCAGGCTCCAGGCGGTCGTGACCCGGGCGCGGCTGCCGCTCCCGCTCCCGGACGCCGCCCTCCAGCAGACCGCCGCGAGCCAGATCGGGTTCCAGCTCGACGACTACGTGCTGCCGCGGCTGGCGTCCATCGACGCCCCGGTGCTGACCGTCGTCGGCGGTTCCACGGGCGCCGGCAAGTCCACGCTCGTGAACTCCCTGGTCGGGCACCGGGTCACCGAGCCCGGGGTCATCCGCCCGACCACCCGCGCACCCGTCCTGGTGCACCACCCCGACGACGCGCACTGGTTCGCCGACGACCGCGTCCTGCCCGGCCTGGCGCGATCGACGGGCTCGGGACGACGGGCCCGTGACCTCCAGCTGGTGCCGCTCGACGCGGTGCCGCGGGGGCTGGCCATCCTGGACGCCCCCGACGTCGACTCGGTCGTGACGGAGAACCGGCAGCTCGCCACCCAGCTGCTCGACGCGGCCGACCTGTGGCTGTTCGTGACGTCGGCCGCCCGCTACGCCGACGCCGTGCCGTGGGACTACCTGGCCGCCGCGGCCGCCCGCAGCGCTGCGGTCGCCGTCGTGCTCGACCGGGTCCCGCCGCGGGCGATGCGCGACGTGCCGCCGCACCTCGGCCAGATGATGAGCGAGCGCGGGCTGGCCGACTCGCCGCTCTTCGCGGTGCCCGAGACCGCCGTGGACGCCGAGGGTCTGCTGCCCGACGCGGCCGTGGCCCCCATCCGCGGCTGGCTGAGCGCGCTGGCGCAGGACCGGTCGCGGCGCGCGGCCGTGGTGCAGCAGACGCTCGACGGTGCCGTCGGGTCGCTGGTCGCCCGGACGCCCGCCGTCGCCCGGGCCGCCGATGAGCAGGCCGAGGCGCTTGACCAGCTGCGCTCCGAGGTCGACCGCTCGTACGCCGAGGCCGTCCGCACGGTGGGGGTCCAGACCGAGGACGGCACCCTGCTGCGTGGTGAGGTGCTGGCGCGCTGGCACGACTTCGTCGGGACGGGCGAGTTCTTCCGGTCGCTGGAGTCGAAGGTCGGCTGGCTCCGGGACCGGGTGGTCGCGGCGATCAAGGGCGAGCCCGCCGGCGCGCGGGACCTCAAGGTCGCCGTCGAGTCGGGCCTGGAGTCGCTCCTCGTCCAGGAGGCCGACGCGGCCGCCGAGCGCGCGGAGTCGTCCTGGCGGTCGACGGCGGCCGGTCGCGACGTGCTCGGCCGGACGCCCCTCGACCTCTCCCACAGCTCGCCCGAGCTCCGGCGCTCCGCCGAGCAGATGATCCGCGACTGGCAGGGCGCCGTGCTGAACCTGGTCGCCGACGAGGGGATGACCAAGCGCTCGCGGGCCCGGTTCCTGGCCTTCGGCGTCAACGGCGTCGGCGTCGCGCTGATGATCCTCGTCTTCGCGCACACCGGCGGCCTGGTCGGGGCGGAGGTGGGGGTCGCGGGCGGCACGGCGATCCTCGCCCAGCGCGTGCTGGAGGCGGTGTTCGGGGACCAGGCCGTACGCCGCCTGGCCGAGACGGCCAAGGGCGAGCTCGACGCCCGGGTCGAGGCGCTGATGTCGGAGGAGCTGCTGCGCTACCACGCCCTGCTCGACGGGCTGGGGGTGGACGCCGGCCTCGGGCCCGCGCTGCGCGAGGCGGCTGCGGCGGTCGAGGCCGCCCGTTCGGTGCTGCCGGGTGCCGACGCGCACGCTGCCCTGCGGGGTCCCGAGGAGGTGCCGGCGCTGACCGTCGGGCCTCGGGCCGGGCTGGACGACGGCGACGGAGACGTGGTCGACGCCGAGCTCGTGGAGCCCGACCTGAGCCGCGAGCTGCGCTGATGACCGGTTCGCTGGTGACCCGCGGCCGCGACCTGCTGCACCGCAAAGACCCCACGCTCGCGCTGACCGACCGGGTCCGCGCCCTGCGCGAGGCGGCCGACGCCTGCGAGGGACGGGTGTCGACGGAGGTGGTCGACGAGGCCTACCGGGTGAGCCTCCAGGTGGACACGCGTCTCGCGCTGTCCGGCGGGGCCACGGTGGTCGCGCTCGCCGGGGCGACCGGCTCGGGGAAGTCGAGCACGTTCAACGCGCTGACCGGCACGGACCTGGCGACGGTCGGCGTCCGCCGACCCACCACCTCGTCGACCATGGCGGCGACCTGGGGCGAGGACGCGGGGGAGGAGCTGCTCGACTGGCTGCAGGTCCGCCGTCGGCACGTGGTCGACCCCGACGCAGACGGAGCACCGGGTCGGGGCGTCGCGCTCGACGGCCTCGTCCTGCTCGACCTGCCCGACCACGACTCCACCGCGGCCGAGCACCGGACCGAGGTCGACCGGCTCGTCGCGCTCGTCGACGTGCTCGTCTGGGTCGTCGACCCGCAGAAGTACGCCGACGCGGCGCTGCACGAGCGCTACCTGCGCCCGCTCGCCGCGCACGCGTCCGTGATGCTCGTGGTGCTCAACCAGGTCGACACCCTCAGCCCCGACGCCCGGGCCGCGTGCCTGCGCGACCTGCGCCGCCTGCTCGACGCGGAGGGGCTGGGCGGCGTCGAGGTGCTCGGCGTCTCCGCCGTGACCGGCGAGGGGCTGGACGCCCTGCTCACCCGGCTCTCCCGGGTCGTCGCCGGCAAGCGTGCCGCAGCCGCCCGGCTGGCCGCCGACGTGGGCACGGTCGCCACCCGGCTCGAGGCGGCCTCCGGCACGGACCCCGCGCCCGAGCTCTCCCGCCGTACCGTCGCCACGCTCGACGCCTCGCTGGGCGAGGCGGCCGGTGTCCCCGTGGTGACGCAGGCCGTCGACCAGGCCTGGCGGCTCCGCGGCGGCCTCGCGACCGGGTGGCCCGTGCTCGCCTGGGTGGCGAAGTTCAAGCCGGACCCGTTGCGCCGGCTGCGGCTGGGCACCCGCAGCCGCAAGGAGATCGCCTCGCCGACGTCGACGTCGCGGACCTCGCTGCCCGCACGTTCCGGGGTGCAGCAGGCGCGCGTCGACACCGCCCTGCGGACGCTCGCCGACGAGGCGTCGGTCGGGCTGCGCCGCGGCTGGTCCGACGCCGTGCGGACCACCACCCGGCAGTCCAGCGACGGCCTGGCCGACGGGCTCGACCGCGCCGTCGCGACCACGGACCTCGACGTCGACCGCCACCGCCGCTGGTGGAGCGCCGTACGCGTGCTGCAGTGGGTGCTCGTCGCGGGCGTCGTGGCCGGTCTCGGCTGGCTCGGCGCCGCGTTCCTGCTGGCCTACCTCCAGCTGCCGCCGCTGCCGAAGGTCGTCTGGTTCCGCTTCCCGGCTCCGACCGTCCTGGTCGTCGGCGGTGTCGTCGCCGGGCTGCTCGTCGCGGCCCTCGCCCGGATCGGCGTCGCCGTCGGCGCTCGCCGCCGGGCCCGGCTCGCCCGGCAGCGGCTGCTGGCCGCCGTCTCCCGGGTCAGCGCCGAGCAGGTGGTCGCGCCGGTCCGCGCCGAGCTCGAACGCTACGAGACCGCACGTTCCGCGATCCTGCGTGCGCGGGGCTGATCGTCTAGGGGCTGCCGGTTTTCTGCCGCTCGTTCACCTGTTTGCGGCTTGAAGGGCCGTTTCGCGTCACGAGGGTCGGAAAACCAGCGCCGCCCAGAGTCAGCCGAGTCCGGGTAGGGCCGCGTGCCGTGGTCGTGGCCCAGGCTGCTCCGCCGGCACCGACGGGCGGAAGGGGAGCGACCTCCAGCCCCTCCGGCGAGAAGTGTTGGCATACTGGGGGGTCGGCTGCGCCGCTACGTGACTGTGCGCGCCCGAAGCCTCCCGAGCCGGAAAGCACCCATGCCTGAATTCATCTACTCGATGCACAACGTCCGCAAGACCCTGGGCGACAAGCTCGTGCTGGACAACATCACGCTCTCGTTCTACCCCGGCGCCAAGATCGGCGTCGTCGGCCCGAACGGGACCGGCAAGTCGACCCTGCTCAAGATCATGGCCGGGCTGGAGAACGCCAACAACGGCGACGTGATCCTGGCGAAGGACGCGACCGTCGGGATCCTGCTGCAGGAGCCGCCGCTGACCTCGGGCAAGACCGTCCTCGAGAACATCGAGGAGGCCGTCGCCGACGTCAAGGCGTTGCAGCGCCGGATGGACGAGCTCGGGGAGGCGATGAGCGACCCCGACGCCGACTTCGACGCGCTGATGGCCGAGATGGGCGACGTCCACGCCGAGCTCGACAACCGCGACGCGTGGGACATCGACTCCCAGCTCGAGCAGGCGATGGACGCGCTGCGCTGCCCGCCGCCGGACGCCGACGTCGACGTCCTCTCCGGCGGTGAGCGCCGCCGGGTCGCGCTGTGCAAGCTGCTCCTGCAGCAGCCCGACCTGCTGCTGCTCGACGAGCCCACCAACCACCT
>CAXULL010000039.1:0-20251 GCA_964251895.1 uncultured Friedmanniella sp. | reverse complement strand
TCCGCCATCGGTGGCGTCCCGGCCAGCAGGCTCAACAACCTCCCTGGACATCACAACTAGTCGCCGCGCTTCTTGATGGTTTTCTGGCTCTCGTCGGGCCAGAACCGCCTTCGAGGCCGCTCCTGGCGCGTCGAGGTGCCGAAAACCAGCAGGGCCCACTGTCACGCCGGGGGTGCGGGCAGCACCCGGAGAGCCCGGAACGGGCTGACCAGCATGCCCAGGCACGCCACGAGGTGCACGCCGCCCAGGATCCCGATCGCGGTGCGGGTGCCCAGCGAGCCGGCGAGCACCCCGGCCAGCAGCCCGCCGACCGGCATCGTCCCGTAGTTCACGACCTGCATGGTGACGATCACGCGGCCGAGGACCTCCGTCGGCACGTAGCGCTGGCGCCAGGCGGCCCGGACCACGTTCCCGGCGACCACGCACCCCCCGATCGCGAACGTGGCCACGACCACCAGGGCGACCCGTGGGCCGGGTGCGGCCAGGGGCAGCAGCAGCGCGGGCGGGCCGCTCAGCACGAGCAGCCAGGTGGACGCCCGGCCGGAGCCCCAGCTTCGGGACAGGGTCGGGGCGAGCGCTGCGCCCAGCACACCACCGGTGGCGCCGAGCGCGAGCACGAGCCCGACGGCCGACGAGGGCACCCGGAGCTCACGGACGAGGTAGAGCACCAGCAGGGCCTGGTAGCCGGTCAGGCCGAGGTTGGACAACCCACCCAGACCGCTCAGCCAGCGCAGGTAGCGGTCGCGCGCCACGAACCGCAGTCCCACCCGGATCTGCGCGCGCAGCGGCTCGACCACCCGTACGGGCTGCTGGCGGGCCGCGGGCCGGACCCGCCACAGGCAGACCGCCGAGACGAGGTAGGACACGACGTCGACGACGAGGCCCGACGCCGCGGACGTCACCTGGGTGAGCAGCCCGGCGATCCCGGGGCCCGCGATCTGGGCGCACGACTCCGTGCCGACGAGGCGTCCGTTCGCGGTCTCGAGGCGGGCGCGCGGCACCACGTGCGGGACGAGGGCCGCGTACGCGGTGCGGAAGAAGACGGCGCAGGCCCCGCTGAGCAGCGCGACGACCAGCAGCTGCGGCAGCGCGAGCAGGCCGAGCCACCAGGCCACCGGCACGCTGGCCACGGTCAGGGCGGCCGCGAGGTCGGCGACGATCATCACGACCCGGGCGGGCAGCCGGTCGACCCACGCTCCCGCGGGCAGCCCGATGAGCAGCCACGGCAGCCAGGTCGCCGCCGCGAGCAGGCCCATCCACCGCGGCCCCGCGTGGAGCTCGACCACGGCCAGCAGGGGCAGCAGGACGCCGGCGGTCGCGCCGCCGAGCAGGCTGACGCCCTCGCCGAGCCAGAGCAGGCCGAAGCCGCGACCCGCGGGGGTGTCGTCGGTGTCGACCGGCGTCGCGCTGGTCACGGCTGCGCCGGGAAGCCCCGGGCGAAGACGAGGACCGGTTCTCGCCCCGGGTCCTGCTCGCCCTCCTCGCCCTCCTCGACGTCGCGAGCGGCCCAGCGGTCGAGCACGGCCAGGAGCTCGTCGTTCAGGCCGCGCAGCTCGTCGGGGCTGAGCCGGAACCAGCGCTGCAGCGCGAACGCTGCGTCGGCCCACGGGTCGTCTGGCGCGCCGGTGTCGAGCCAGTCCCGGGCCCGGTCGTACTGGCGGGTCAGGTGCAGGCGTTCCGCGGCGAGCGCAGCGTCCACGGCGGCCGGGTCGTCGACCAGCTCGGCGGAGGACCACCGGGTCGAGGGTGCGCTGAGGCGCCACCAGCGTTCGCGCCGGTCCCGGGCGAGCTCCGGCGCCTCCTGGATCAGCCGGGCGGCGGCCAGGATCTTGAGGTGGTGGCTGACGTTCCCGACCGCCTGGTCCGTCCGTGCCGCCAGCGCCGACGCGGTGGACGGCCCGTCGACCGCGAGGGCGTCGAGGATCCGGGCCCGGAGCGGGTGGGCCATCGCGCTGAGCGCGCGGGCCTCGGTCAGGGTCTGCACGTCGCGAGGAGCCATGCGGACGAACGTAGACCAGCAAGAACTGTTGCACAAGAGGTCTTGTGTAATCTGAGGTCTGGTGCGAGGCGCTTGCGGCGACATTCGGGCGTGTGAAGAGCCAAGGTTCGCCTGCTCGGGGGGTCAGGTGGACCTTGGCTCTCGGGGAGGACATCGCCCCTGCGGTCGGCGGTATTACCGACTCGTACTGAGACGTGCGTCACATTCGAGCGACGGGGTCCCGGCCCGATGCGGCGTCGCCGGTCAACCGCACCCGGGTGGGGGAGAGGTCGGTGCGCCGACGCCGAGGGTGGTGGTGAGGGCGGCCAGCACGACCGGGTCGCCCGGCAGCCCGCCGTGCGGGGTCGTCGCGGTGGGGCACAGGTCCTGGACGCGCAGGTTCAGGGCGCCGTCGAGCGTGGCCGACCCCGTCGGGGTCACCACCTGGTCGTCGTCGGAACGCACCGTCGCCCAGGCCGGACCGGCGGGGGTCTCGTCGCCCGCGTTGAGGCGGCGCAGGAGCGCGCTGTCGGGCAGGAGCTGCTCGCAGGCCTCGGGGCAGCCGCCGGCGACCTCGGCCCCGAGCGCGGCCACGCTCGTCCCGTGCTGCGGTGACCCGAGAGTGAGGACCCGCCGCGCCCGGGTCGCCCCGCCGTGGTCGCGGACCCACAGGCGGACGACGACCCCGCCCGCGGAGTAGCCGACCACGTCGACCGACGCCGCCCCGCTCGTCTGCAGCACCGAGTCGGCCACGTCGCCGAGATGGGCCGCCTGGGCGTCGAGGTCACCGGTGCCGTCGCCGAGCGGTTCCACGACGGTCACGGAGCGGCCCTGCGCGCGGAGCGCGGCCGCGAGCGGGTCGAGGGAGGCCGTACGACCGCCGT
The DNA here is from genome assembly GCA_964251895.1 of uncultured Friedmanniella sp. Classification (GTDB taxonomy): domain Bacteria; phylum Actinomycetota; class Actinomycetes; order Propionibacteriales; family Propionibacteriaceae; genus Microlunatus. The sequence continues at coordinate 17,389 of CAXULL010000039.1, read as the reverse complement.
ACCCGGGCACGAGCAGCACCGGTCCGGGCTGGTCCTGCGGGACCGGACGGTCGCGGGTCACCGTCCGGATCACGAACGTCGCCACGAGCGCCAGGACCAGGACGCCGACGGCCACCAGGACGCCGAGGACCAGCCGCCGACGCTGGGGCGAGAGGGCCTCGAGCACGCTGCGACCTCCTCGCTGGACCGGGCCGCCAGGCTAGTCGCGCACCTGGGTGGGGTCGGGCTCGAGGACGGCGGCGTACGCGTCGACGCCGCGGTCCTCGATCGAGGTCGGCAGCTCGAGGTGCCAGGCGCCCGACGGCAGCAGGCCGGCGCCGCCGAACCGTTCCGCGACCTGGAGCTGGGTGACGACGTCCTCGCCGCGCAGGTTGTGGGGCAGGTCGGCCCAGAAGCCGTACCCGCCGACCTCGCGGAGCGCCTCGGTCCGGAACAGCACGCAGCCGGCGACCCAGGCGACCTTGTACGCCGCCCAGCCGCGCGCGTCGAGCGCCCCCGGCGGGAGGCGGTCGAGCAGGTGCTGCACGTTCGCCGCGTTGTGCAGGCGCCAGCGCTCCCAGCCGGGGTCGCCCTTGCGGACGCGTTCGGGCTCGACCCGACCGCCGGGCCACAGCTCGAAGGTCTCGAGCTCGGCCGGCCGGACGTCGTCGAGGTACGACGCCGCCGCGTGCGCCATGCCCACGAACCCGCACCCGAGCACGTCCATCGCCTCGATCAGCTGGCGCAGCACCCAGCGTTCGAGCAGGACGTCGTCGTCGAGCATGAGCAGGTAGGGCCGGTTCGCCCGGTCGAGCAGGTGCTGGCGCTGCTCGGTCACCCCGCGCCCGGGGCCGGTGCGGTGGTCCACCTCGACCTCCCAGCCGCGCAGCCGCATCACCGAGACCAGGCTGGCGATCTCCGGCTGCTCCACCGAGCTCGACCCGGGCGTCTGGTCCGCCAGCACCAGGCGGGCCGACAGGTCCTGCGACAGCAGACCCGCGAGCGTCACGGCGAGGGCGGCGGCGCGGTCGCGGGTCGGCACGAGCACGTCGAGGTCGTCGCGGTGCGGGACGGCTCCGTACGCGGTCCCCGCCGCGGCTCGGGTGGCGGACGGGGCAGGATCGGGGGCCGGCACGTCGCGCATCGTGGCACGTCGGTCGCACGCGCTGCTGCGCGTCTGGACATCGGGAGGGAGCACGGTGCGGGTCGCCCTGGTCTGCGGGACGTACGCGCCCGAGCGCGACGGGGTCGCCGACTACGTCCGGCGCCTGGCCGGGGAGCTCCGGTCGGGCGACGCAGGCGTCGACGTCGTGGTCGCGGCCCGGGCGGACGACCGCGGCGCGCCTGCCGCTGACGGCGTCGTGGCGCTCGCACCCGACTGGGCCCCCCGGAACCTCCGCCGCGCCGCACGCGCCCTCGACGCGCTGGACGCGGACCTGGTGCACGTGCAGTGGGCGCCGTCGGCGTACGGGTGGTCGGGCGCGGTCGGCTGGCTGCCCGCGCTCCTGCGGACGCCGGTGGTGACGACGCTGCACGAGTACGGCTGGTGGGGCTGGCCCGCGTGGGTGCCGCCGCGGCTGTGGCCGGCGCTCGAGCGCGGTGGTCGCTACGACCGCGAGTCCGGTCTGCTCGGCGCGCGGAGCCGGGCGCTCGTGGTCACGAACCCGGGCCACGCGCGCGTGGTCGAGCAGAGGCTTCGCCGGCAGCCGACGCTGATCCCGATCGGACCCAACGTCCCCGGACCGGGCCGGGACGACCCCATGACGCGACCCGACGCCAGGGCCCGCGTCCGCACCCGGCTCGGGCTGGCCGAGGGGGTGCCGCTGCTGGTGTTCTTCGGGTTCGTCCACCCGGTCAAGGGCGTCCGCGAGCTGATCGACGCCACCGCGCTGCTGCGGGACGGCGGCGTCGACGTGCACGTCGAGGTGGCCGGCGGGTTCGCCTCGCTGGCCCTGCCCGGTGAGGAGGCGCGGTCGTTCCGGGCCGAGGTCGAGCAGCGGATCGCCGACCGCGGCGTGGGCGACCGGGTCCACCTCACCGGGTGGGTCGACGGGGCGGAGGTGTCGGAGCTGCTGTCCGCGGCCGACGCCGTCGTGCTGCCGTTCACGGCCGGGGTGACAACCAAGAGCGGGTCGCTGCTCGCCGCGCTCGAGCACGGCGCACCGGTGCTGGCCACCGTCGCCGACGAGCGCGACCCGGAGCTGCTCGACGGGGTCACGGTCCTCGACGTCGCCGCCCGGCGTGACCCGCGGGCCATCGCGGAGTCGATCCTGCGCCTGCTCGACGAACCGGCGCTCGCGTCCACCGTCGCCCGCGGGGGCCAGGCCCTCGCGGCTCGGCGCAGCTGGCCGACGATCGCCGCGATGCACCGCGCCGTCTACGCGTCGGTCCTCAGCCCGTGAGCGTCGTGGCCACGTCCGGGACCCGACGCATCCTCGTCGTCGAGCTGCTCGGCGGCCTCGGCGACGTGCTCCTCGTCCTGCCCGCCGTGCACGCCCTCGCCCGCAGCCATCCCGACGCCGAGCTGACCGTGCTGACCTTCACCCCCGGCGACGTCCTGCTCGCCCACGACCCGCTCGTCGCGCGCGTCGTCGGGACCAGCGACCACACGGACGGGGCGCCGCGCCGCGCGGTCGAGGCCGAGCTCGACGCGGCCGAGCGGGACGGGCGCCCGTACGACCTCGCCGTCACCACGACCACGTACGACGGCATCGGAGACCTCTGCGCGGCGCGGGTCCCGCGCGCGGTGACGAACCTCTGGCGCCAACCGCCCGCGGACGAGCACATCGACCGCCGGTTCCTGCGGCTGCTCGTCGCCGACGGCCTCGTCGACCCGGTGTACGCCGACGAGCCACTCACCGTCACGCTGACCGAGCGGGAGCGCGCTGCCGCCCGGGCGCGGCTTGCGAACTTCTTGCCGATCGACCACCTCACAGGTGGTCCCAGGGTGAGAAGTTCGCCGGTCGTGCTCGTGCCCGGGTCGGGGATGCGCGTCAAGGAGTGGCCGGCCGGGCGGTGGGTCGAGCTGGCGGCCCGGGCGGCGGCCGCGGGCCTCCCGGTCCTCACCGTCGGTGTGGCGGGCAGCGCACCCGTTCCCGGAACCTCGCTCCTCCCGCCCGGCGACCTGCGCGAGCTCGCCGCGAACCTCGCCGTCGTCGGCGAGCGCGGCGGCGTCGTGGTCGGCGGCGACACCGGCCCGGTGCGGCTCGCGACGGCGGTCGGCGCGTACGCTGTGGGGCTCTTCGGTCCGACCGTCGTCGGCCGCTACGGCCTCGACCCGCGCGCCGGGACCTCGCTGCAGGGTCTGCCCGGGTGCGAGGTCCGGCGTCCGCTGGCGATCACCGAGCAGGAGTGCTGGTGGTCGGCGCGCTGCCCGCTGACCGGCGGCGACCCGGCGTGCCTGGCCGACCTGGACGTGGCCGAGGTGGCGCACGCGGTCCTCGCCTCGCGCGTACGCCCCGAGGCTTCGCCGCAGGTTCACCCGGGCGGCCACGACAGAAGGGAGCCACGGCCCTAACGTGTGGTCATGACGCAGCTGGCGAGCATGGGTGGCGACACCGCGGCGGACAACGAGGACGCGGTCGGTGGTCCGACCATCGCCCCGACCCCGTACGAGCTGGGCTCCCCGCCCGGCATCCTGGCGCCCGACGAGCTGCGGCTGGTCGACGCCTGGTGGCGGGCGGCGAACTACCTCGCCGTCGGCCAGATCTATCTCCTGGCCAACCCGCTGCTCCGCGAACCGTTGCAGGCCGAGCACGTGAAGCCGCGGCTGCTCGGCCACTTCGGCACCGTGCCCGGGCTGAACCTCGCCTACGTCCACGCCAACCGGGCGATCAAGGCCCGTGATCTCGACGCCGTGTTCGTCGCGGGTCCCGGGCACGGCGGCCCCGGCCCGAACGCCTGCGCCTGGCTCGAGGGCACCTACTCCGAGCTCTACAGCCACATCACCCGGGACGAGCGCGGCATGCAGGCGTTCTTCCACCAGTTCTCCTTCCCCGGCGGGGTCCCGAGCCACTGCGCACCCGAGACGCCCGGCTCGTTCCACGAGGGCGGCGAGCTCGGCTACTCGCTGCTCCACGCGTACGGCGCCGCGCTCGACAGCCCGGACCTCACGGTCTTCTGCGTCGTCGGCGACGGCGAGGCCGAGACGGGCCCGCTCGCCGGGAGCTGGCACGCGGCCAAGTTCATCGACCCGGCGCGCGACGGTGCGGTGCTGCCGATCCTGGCGCTCAACGAGTTCAAGATCGCCAACCCGACGATCCTGGCGCGCGTCCCCGAGTCCGAGCTGCTGGAGCTGATGCGCGGCTACGGCTACGACCCGCACGTCGTCGCCGGCGACGACCCCGGGACCGTCCACCAGGCGTACGCGGAGACGCTCGAGACCTGCCTCGACAAGATCGCGGCGATCCAGCAGCGCGCCCGCACCGCGACCTCCGAGCCCGGCCCGGACGACTCGGGTCCCGCCTGGCCCATGATCATCATGCGGACGCCGAAGGGCTGGACCTGCCCGCCCGTGGTCGACGGCCAGCGCGTCGAGGGGACGTTCCGGTCGCACCAGGTGCCGCTGCCCGGCGCCCGGACCGACGGCACGCACCGCGCGGTCCTCGAGCAGTGGATGAAGTCGTACCGACCCGAGGAGCTGTTCGACGACGAGGGCCGCCCGGTCCCCGAGCTGCTCGACCTCGTGCCGACCGGCCCGCGCCGGATGAGCGACAACCCGCTGGCCAACGGCGGCAGCGTCCTGCACGACCTGCAGCTGCCGGACTGGCGCGACTACGGCGTCGACGTGCCGGTCCCGGGTACGCAGTCGCACGAGGCGACCCGGGTGCTCGGCGGGTGGCTGCGCGACGTGACGAAGGCCAACCCGACGAGCTTCCTGACCCTGGCGCCCGACGAGCTCGCGAGCAACCGGCTGCAGGACATCCTCGACGTCACCGGCCGCAAGTGGGAGATCGAGGAGGGCCCGTACGACGAGCGCCTCGACCGCGGCGGCCGGGTGATCGAGGTGCTGTCCGAGCACATCTGCGAGGGCCTGCTCGAGGGCTACCTGCTGAGCGGGCGGCACGGTGCGTTCACCTGCTACGAGGCGTTCATCCACATCATCGACTCGATGTTCAACCAGCACGCGAAGTGGCTGCAGGCCAGCGCGCAGGTCCCGTGGCGTCGCCCGATCGCGAGCCTGAACTACCTGCTGAGCTCGCACGTGTGGCGCCAGGACCACAACGGCTTCACCCACCAGGACCCGGGCTTCCTCGACGTCGTGCTCAACAAGGACCCGTCGATCGTGCGGATCTACCTGCCGCCGGACGCGAACACGCTGCTCTCGACCTTCGACCACTGCCTGCGCTCGCGGCACTACGTGAACGTCGTCGTCGCGGGCAAGCAGCCGCAGTTCGACTACCTGTCGGTCGAGGACGCGGCGCTGCACTGCGCCCGCGGCGCGGGGATCTGGGACTGGGCGTCCAACCGCGACGACATCAACACGGTGCCCGACGTCGTCCTCGCCGCCGCCGGGGAGATCCCGACGCTCGAGGTGCTGGCGGCGGCGGCCATCCTGCGTGAACGGCTGCCGGAGCTGCGCGTCCGCGTGGTCAACGTCGTCGACCTGATGCGGCTGCTGCCCGAGGCCGAGCACCCGCACGGGCTGCCGGACCGGGAGTTCGACACGCTCTTCACGGCGTCGCAGCCGGTGATCTTCGCGTTCCACGGCTACCCGTGGCTGGTGCACCGCCTCACCTACCGGCGGACCAACCACAGCCAGTTCCACGTGCGCGGCTACAAGGAGCGCGGCACGACCACGACGCCGTTCGACATGGTCATGCTGAACGACCTGGACCGCTTCCACCTGGTCATGGACGTGATCGACCGCGTGCCCTCGCTCGGCGCGAGCTGCGCCGGGCTGCGGCAGGAGATGGTCGACGAGCGCCTTCGGGCCCGGACCTACACCCGCGAGCACGGCATCGACGACCCGGCCGTCTCCAGCTGGACCTGGCCCAGCTGAGGTCTCGCCCCGGGGCTCACCGCCGGCGAGCAAACCCTCCGCCTCAGCGGGGCCCGGGGGCCGGTCGGTTTACCACGTCAACGTGGTGTTCTGCCCGTGACCACGGCAAATCTGCCGCGGTCACGGGCGGTTTACCAGGTCAGCGTGGTAAACCGACAGCCCCGCGCGAGTCAGTGCCGGGGCGGGGTCAGCGGGCGCTGAGGTAGGTGTGCACGTAGTGCAGGTAGTTCGCCCCGACCGTCTCCAGGAACGTCGCCTCGTCGTGGTCGGTGAGGTACTGCTCGAGGGGTTCCTTCCAGATCGAGCGCCCGATCGCGAAGCCGACGAACCCTTCCGTGCCCGCCGCGACCTGCAGCCAGTGGTCGAGCTCGTCCTGCGGCGCGTCGCGGCCGAGCACGATGCAGTCCGCGTCGCGCCCGCCGGCCCTGGCCCCGGCGACGATGGTCCGGGCGGCCTCGGGGGTCTCGAGGCCCTCGATCTTCCACAGGGTCGGCTCGACGCCCGCCGACTGGACCGCCTCCATCACCTCGACCACGAGGCCCGGCCGCAGGTCACGGTCGTACGCCGTGCTGTCGCCGTCGACCGACGCCAGCTGGTCGTCGGAGGCGGGGACGAGCAGCTCCAGCAGGAACGGCAGCCCGGAGTCGTGCAGCGAGGCGGACAGCGCGGCGAGCTTGTCGAGCTGACCCCGCGTGTCGGCGGCGTCGTCGGCCGGGTTCATCCGGACGAGCACCTTGACGTAGTCGGGGTCCCACCGCTGGATGTGCGCGGGGGTCTCGTCGCCGTACTCGAGGTCGAAGAGCGGCTGCCCGCTCTTCTCGACGGGGTACGCGAGGATCCGGCCGTCGGTGTGCGCCTCCGTGAGCACGGCCGGCCCGTACTCCTCGTCCACCAGCACGCCGATCTGCGCACCCCGGACCTGGTCGGCGACCGCCGCGACCCCGCGGTAGACCAACGTCTTGGCTGCGCGCATCTGCTCGACCTGCTCCGGCGTCGCCTCGTCCTCCTCGGTCCCGAAGAGCTTGGCGAACGACTCGCGCTGGTCCATGGCCAGGATCAGCAGCGGGTTGGCGGTGGTGGGACGTTCCATGAGCTGATCGTCCTCCTCCCTCCCACCGCGGCGCGAGTGGCGCCACCGGTGACGCCCCAGCGGCGTGTCGCGTCGCGGTTGGCGCCACTCGCAGGAGGGGCAGCTCTCAGCGCTGCGCCAGGTACGCCTCGTGCTCGGCGTGGGCTTCCGCCAGGAGGCGCATCAGCTTGTCCTCCTCGCGGATCCGGGCGCGGTACTTCTCCGGCAGCCCCCGCATCGTCTCCTCCTCGCCCACGAGCTTGTCGTAGATCTTGGAGCGCAGCCCGGGGTCGGTCTCGAAGTTGGTGTCGAGGTACTGGGAGGCGTGCCGGCGGGCGTTGGAGACGGCGTTCTGCGCGCGGCCCCTGGGGCTGACCAGCGACGCGACGACCGTGATCACCAGGACCCCGAGGATGACCGTCAGCGACAGCCCGGTGCTGATCTCGAACACGTTCACGTGCTCGCCGTCGTTGATGAACGGCACGTTGTTCTCGTGCAGCGCGTGCAGGACCAGCTTGACGCCGATGAAGGCGAGGATCACCGCGAGCCCGTACGTGAGGTAGATCAGCCGGTCGAGCAGGCCGTCGATCAGGAAGTACAGCTGGCGCAGGCCCAGCAGCGAGAACGCGGTCGCGGTGAAGACGATGAAGACGTTCTGCGTGAGGCCGAAGATCGCCGGGATCGAGTCGAGCGCGAAGAGGATGTCCGTGCCGCCGATGGCGGTCATCACGAGCAGCATCGGCGTCATCACGCGCTTGCCGTCCAGATGGGTGAACAGCTTGTCGCCGTCGTAGTGCTCGGAGGTGTTGAAGAGGCGCCGGGCCAACCTGATCATGACGTTGTCGGCGCCGTGGCTGTCCTCGCCCTCCGGCTTGACGAGGTTGCCCGCCGTGATCAGCAGGATGAGCCCGAACAGGTAGAACACCCAGGCGAAGCTGTTGATCAGGGCTGCGCCCAGGAAGATGAAGCCGGTCCGCGCGATCAGCGAGAACACGATGCCGAAGAGCAGGACCTTCTGCTGGTCGGCGCGCGGCACCTTGAAGCTCGTCATGATGATCAGGAAGACGAAGAGGTTGTCGACCGACAGCGCCTTCTCGGTGATGTAGCCCGCGAAGTACTCACCACCCGCCTCGGCGCCGCCGAGCACGAGCACCCCCACCCCGAAGAGCAGCGCGATGCCGACGTAGACGGCCGACCAGCGGGCCGCCTCGGAGAGCGTGGGGGTGTGCGCCTTGCGCACGTGGAACACGAAGTCGAAGACCAGCAGACCGACCACGAAGACGATGGTCAAGATCCAGGCCAGAGGTGTGACGTCCATTCGAGGCGCTTTCGTCGGGAACGGGCGAGAACATCCAGGGTAGGTGACGTCGTACGGCGCGCCGCCCCCTCGAGGGTCGCCCGCGGAGGTGACCGCGTATGGTCGTCGCTCACGCAGAGCCTGTACTGCCAACGGTTTCCCGGACGACGACGTCGAGGAGCGCACACGTGGGCCTGAGCCGCAGGAGCTTTCTGGCGGGGGCGGTGAGCACGTCGGCCCTCGCGCTGACCGGCTGCGCCGGGACGGTGGCGAAACCCGGCGACCTGTCGCGGCTGCGCGTCATGGCGCCGGCCAGCCCCGGTGGCGGCTGGGACACCACCGCCCGGCTGCTGCAGCGGGTGATCCGCTCGACCGGGCTCGCCCGCAACGTCCAGGTGTTCAACGTCGAGGGTGCCGGCGGCACCATCGGGCTGGGCCAGCTCTCCCGGGAGAGCGACGACGCGCTGCTGATGATGATGGGCCTCGTCATGGTCGGGGCGGTCGAGACGAACAAGGCGACGGTCGGCCTCGGTGACGTCACCCCGGTGGCCCGGCTGCTCGGCGAGCCCGAGATCATCGTCGCGCCCAAGAGCTCCCCGTACGACTCGCTCGCCGACTTCGTCCGGGCGTGGAAGGACGACCCGCGCGGGCTGCCCGTGGCCGGAGGGTCGGCGGGCGGCACGGACCAGGTCCTCGCCGGCCTGCTGGCCACGGCGGGCGGGGTCGACCCCAAGCAGATCAACTACATCGCCTACTCCGGGGGCGGCCAGTCGCTGGCGGCGCTGCTCGGCAACCAGGTCGCGGCCGGCATCTCCGGGGTGGGCGAGTACGGGGAGCAGGTGCTGTCGGGCGACCTCAAGGGCTGGGCCGTCTCCAGCGAGGAACGTTCGGGGCAGGTGCCCGACGTCCCGACCATCAAGGAGGCGGGCTTCGACGTCGTCGTGTCGAACTGGCGCGGCCTGATGACGCACCCCGGCATCAGCGAGCAGGCCCTGGCGGACCTCGTCGCCCTGGTCACCCGGGCGCACGACACGCCGGAGTGGCGTGACGTGCTCGCCAAGAACGGGTGGGACGACGAGTTCCAGACCGGTTCGGACTACGGCCGCTTCGTGGCCGACGAGGAGCAGCGCGTGACCCAGATCCTGCGTGACATCGGGCTCGTGTGAGCACGCACGAGCAGGCGCCGGCCTCGCCGCAGACCCCTCCGCCCCAGACCCCTGCGCCCCAGCACGCTCGGCCGCGCACGCCCGAGCCGTGGGAGGTCGAGGCGTCGCCGCAGCGCCCGCGCAACAACGGTGAGCTCGCGCTCAGCACCCTGCTCCTGCTGCTCGGGGTCTACCTCGTCATCGGGGCCACCGGGATCACCGTCCCCGGCTCGTCGAACACCGTCGGGCCCCGCTTCTTCCCCTACCTCGTCGGGGCGGCGACGATCGTGGTGGGCGGGGTGCTCGCGTTGCGCGTGCTCCGCGGCGACCAGGGCCCGGAGGAGGGGGGCGAGGACGTCGACCCGGACGCGAAGACCTCCTGGCGCGCGGTCGGGATCATCGCCCTCGCGTTCCTCGCCCACGCGCTGCTGATCAACGTCATCGGCTGGCCGCTCGCCGTCACCCTCATGTTCGGTGCCGTCGCCTGGTCCCTCGGCTCGCGCGGCGTCGTCCGGCCGCTGGTCGCCGGTGGGATCGTCTCCGTCGTCGTGTGGCTGCTCTTCGTCAAGGCCCTGGGGGTCACCCTGCCGGGCGGGATCCTGCTCGAGCTCGCCACGGAGTGGATCGGCTGATGGACGCCCTCCAGCAGCTCCTCAACGGCTTCGCCGAGGCGATCACGCCCCTGAACCTGCTCTTCGCGCTGATCGGCACCCTGCTCGGGACCGCCGTCGGCGTGCTGCCCGGCATCGGCCCGGCCATGACGGTCGCGCTGCTGCTGCCGATCACCTACGTCCTCGAGCCGACGGGTGCGTTCATCATGTTCGCCGGGATCTACTACGGCGGCATGTACGGCGGGTCGACCACCTCGATCCTGCTCAACACCCCGGGCGAGTCGAGCTCGATCATGACGGCGCTCGAGGGCAACCTCATGGCCAAGGCCGGACGTGGGGCCGCAGCCCTGGGCACCGCGGCGATCGGGTCGTTCGTCGCCGGCACCATCGGCACCCTGCTGCTGGCCCTCGTCGCGCCCGCCGTCGTGACGCTGGCCGTGGCCATCGGGCCGGCCGACTACTTCGCGCTCGCGCTGCTCGCCTTCGTCGCGGTCAGCACCGTGCTCGGCGCCTCGCCGCTGCGCGGGCTCGCCTCGCTCTGCATCGGGCTCTTCCTGGGGCTGGTCGGCACCGACCTGCTGACCGGGCAGCAGCGCTTCACCTTCGGCGTCCCGCAGCTGGCCGACGGCATCGACGTGGTCGTCGTCGCCGTGGCCCTGTTCGCGGTGGGCGAGGCGTTGCACGTCGCCTCCCGGCTCCGCCACGGACCGGTGGAGGTCATGAGCAGCAGCGGCCGCTTCATGACGCGCGACGACCTCCGCCGCTCCTGGAAGCCCTGGCTGCGCGGCACGGCGTTCGGTTTCCCGTTCGGCGCACTGCCCGCCGGTGGCGCCGAGATCCCGACGTTCCTCTCGTACGCGACCGAGCGCCGGCTGAGCAGGCACGGCGAGTTCGGCAAGGGTGCGATCGAGGGCGTCGCCGGACCGGAGGCCGCGAACAACGCCGCCGCGGCCGGCGTGCTGGTCCCGCTGCTGACGCTCGGGCTGCCCACGTCGGCGACCGCGGCCATCCTGCTGGCCGCGTTCCAGGGCTACGGGATCCAGCCGGGGCCGACGCTGCTGACGACCGAGTCGTCGCTGGTCTGGACGCTGATCGCGTCGCTGTTCATCGGCAACACGATGCTGCTCGTCCTCAACCTGCCGCTGGTCGGGGTGTGGGTCAAGCTGCTCAAGATCCCGCGGCCCTACCTGTACGCCGGCATCTTGATGTTCGCCTCCCTCGGCTCGTACGCGGTCAACGCCGACCCGCTCGACCTGGTGCTGCTGCTCGTGATCGGCCTGCTCGGCTTCGCGATGCGCCGGTTCGGCTGGCCGGTCGCGCCGGCGGTGATCGGGCTGATCCTGGGCCCGGTCGCCGAGACGAACCTTCGGCGGGCCCTCGCCATCAGCGACGGGGACCTCAGCGCCCTGGTTTCCTCGCCCTTCAGCGTGGTCGTGCTGCTCGTCGCCGTCCTGGCGGTGGTCGGGCCGCCCGTGCTGCGCCGGTTCCGTCGACGAGAGGCAGTAGCGGTATGAGTGCCGACCTGGGTGCCGGTACGGGTGCCGGGCAGAGCGCGGTCGTCGTCGGCTACGTCCCCAGCCCGGAGGGTCGCGCCGCGCTGGACACCGGCATCGCGGAGGCACGGCTGCGCGGTGCGCGGCTGGTGGTGGTCAACACCACCCGCGGCGACGCGCTGGTCGACGACCGCTACCTGGTCGGCGCCGGGCTCGCGGAGCTGCGGGCCGAGCTCGACGCGCTGGACGTGGAGGCGGAGCTGCGGCAGCCGGAGACCTGGGACGACGTGGCCGACGACCTCGACGGCATCGCCGACGAGGTCGGGGCCGACCTGATCGTCATCGGCCTGCGGCGACGGTCACCGGTGGGCAAGCTCATCCTCGGCAGCGCCGCCAGCCGGATCCTGCTGACCGCGCACCACGCGGTGCTGGCCGTCAAGGCGTAGCAGACGTGGTCCAGGAGGGCTCCGAGGAGGCCGGCGCCTTCCTCTCGCTCGCCTGCCTGACCTACGCCGACGACAGCCCCGACCGCTGGCATGCGGCCGTCGAGCTCCTGGGGCGCCACCCGGACCTCCCGGCCCGCGACGTGCACGTCGCCGCGGCGACCGGCGACGTCGGCGCGCTCGCGGACCTGCTGGAGACCGACCCCCGCCTCGCCGACGCCCGACGACCGGACGGCTGGACCCCGCTGATGTGCCTGACGTACGCGCGGGTGCCGCAGGGCGACGCGCACGGCAGCGCCCGGCTCCTGCTCGACGCCGGCGCCGACCCCGACGCCGGGGTGCTGCTCGGAGGCCTCGTGCCCCCGTTCACCGTGCTGACCGGGTGCTTCGGCGAGGGCGAGCAGGGCCCTGGGCGCCAGCCGCGACACCCTCAGGGCGAGACGGTGGCCGGGCTGCTGCTCGATCGCGGTGCCGAGCCCAACGACGGGCAGACGCTCTACAACCGCATGTTCGGCCGCGACGACAGCCATCTGCGGGTGCTCCTGGCCCACGGGCTCGGACGGGGCGACGGAGGGCCCTGGCGACGGCTCCTGGGTGATCGGCAGGACACACCCGGCCGCATGCTCGCGCTCCAGGTCGACTGGGCCCAGGCCCACGGGCTGACCGACCGCCTCGCGCTGCTGGCGGCGTACGGCTTCGTGGACGGTGCGCCCGCCGACGACCCGTCGCCCTGGCGGGGTCGCGGGACCCTGCCGGCGGTCGCGGCGGCGGCCACACCCGCCGGCGTGCGGGCTCTCGCCGCCGAGAGCCGGGCGACGGGGGCCGTGGGCGTGCTCGACGCGAAGGCCCACGGACGCACGCTCCTGCACCACGCGGCGTGGGCCGACGACGTCGACCTCGTCCGTGCGCTGCTCGAGTGCGGCGCCGATCCGGAGGTCCTCGACGACGACCACCGGGCCACCCCGCTCGGCTGGGCAGAGTGGGCGTACGCGACGGGGACGGCGGCGCTGCTCCGGCCGGTCACGCGCTCGGCCTGACCCTCCGCCGCGCCGCGGGCGGCCCAGGCCCAGCGCGGCCGACACGCAGGAATCCGTCGAAGCGGCAGAACCACCGGCCTCAGTGGTCTACATTCCTTCTCCAACACACCCCTACGCGAGGAGCAGTCATGAACCGCGGTCTGATCGGCACCATCATCGGCATCCTGGTCATCATCATCCTGGTGATCGTGATCCTGCAGCTCACGTAGGCGGCCGCGCCGATCAGCGGTCCCGCTGGTCGTCGAGCACGATCTGCACCACCCGGGTCAGCTCGGGTGTCAGGTCCTGCTCGGGGACGGTGAGCTCGAAGGACCGGCACGAGAGCGTGTAGGTGAAGCGGTCCGGCTGCGGCTCCGACGGAATCAGGCCGGCCACGCTGATCTGGCTCAGCAGCCGCCGCAGCTCGTCGCCCGCCGGGTCGTTCCCGAGGCTCAGCTGCGCCGACCTCGTCGCGCCCGTGAAGCCGCCGGTCCTGCGGACCGCGACGACGTCGTCACCCTCCTCGCCCGGCAGCGTTGCCGGGCGGGCCGGGGTGGCCGGACCGGCCAGTGCGGGCGAGGCTCCGGTGAGCAGCCCGACCTGCTGCCACGCCCCGGTCACCTGCTCGGCCACGGACGGGTCGTCGGCGAACAGCCGCGTCGCCGCGTCGACGGTCGCCTGCGCGAAGCCGGCGAAGTCCGTCGACGGGGTCACGCCGCCGCCGGTGAGCGCGGCGTACCAGACCTGCCCGGGCCGCTCCCAGCTGTTCCCCCCGATCGCCTTCGCGGCGAGGGCGAACGCGCGGTTGGGGATGCCCGAGTTGATGTGGACCCCGCCGCTGTCCTCGGCGGTGTCCACGTACGCGTCCATGCTCCCGACCTGCGGGTCGCGGCCGAGCCGCGGGTCGTCGTACGCCGTCCCCGGCTCGAGCATGGAGCGCAGCGCCGTGGCCTTGACGTCGGGGAGGAACAGGCCGACGCCGATCAGCCAGTCGGCCTCCTCCGCGCTCTGGCCGAGCGAGCGCTGCTTGGCCAGCGAGGCGAACACGTCGCTCACGCTCTCGTTGAGCGCGCCGGACTGGCCCTGGTAGGTCAGGCCTGCCGTGAACTGGGTGACGCCGTGGGTGAACTCGTGCGCCGTGACGTCGAGCGGCTTGGTGAAGCGGTCGAAGACCTCCCCGTCGCCGTCGCCGAAGACGAGCTGGGTGCCGTCCCAGAAGGCGTTGTCGTAGTCGGTGCTGTAGTGCACCGTGACGGTCAGCGGCGTGCCCTGACCGTCCACCGAGCGCCGGGCGAACACGTCGGCGAACAGGTCCCAGGCCACGCCCGAGTGGGCGTGGGCCTCGTCGACGGCGGCGTCGCCCGTGGGCGGGTCGTCGGCGTCGCGAGCCCTGGTCCCGGGCAGCTCCTCGGTGTGGCCGGCGTCGTAGACGACGCGGTTGCCGCCGGTGTCGGGCGCCAGCGGCGGCGTCGCCGACGAGGCGGCGGCGCGCCGCTCGCGCAGGCTCTCGTCGACGACCAGCGTGTCGCGACCGTCGGCGACCAGACGTCGCTCGCGGGCGGTCTCGGTGACTCGCTGGAGGAGGTAGGGCGGGACGAACCCGCAGCGCTGCGGGGCGGCGCCGGCGGTGGTGGCGGTCGTGGTGCGCGTCATGTTCCTACAGTCGCACCCGGCACTGACAGCCCAGGTGCGCGGGCTGCAGGAGCGGGTCCCGCCGCATCGCGGGCACGGTCGGACCGGCCGGGCTAACATCCCGAAGGAACGACCCGGTGTCGTCCTCAAGGACGACAATCGAACGATTCGCTTGACCTCTGCCCTCTGCGGGGTGAAGTGTGTCACACGACGACGGGGCGCGTGTCAGGACGTGCCTCTGGTGCTGCACCGCTGCACCATCGTCGAGACCGCTCGAGCCCTCGGCTCCGGCTCGGCAGAGTCGTCTGCGGGGATGAGGAGCCGCACCCAGGGTCGACGGCGGGCGTCGAGCAACGATTCGCCGGTACGCGTTGAGGTCGATAGCGGACCTAACGCGATTTTGTCGTGTCCGAGTGCGGAAATGTCCTGAACCTGACACGGCGCTGGCGTGACGAGCCCGGCGCGGTCGCATAACGTTCCGAATGACCCCCCAACGCGGCTGGCGATGCAAAAAGTTCTCGCATCTCGGGCCGATATCGAAAGGATTGACCAGTGTTCTCCTCCCTCAACCTCCGCAAGGTCGTCCGTCTCTCCGCCACCTCGGTCGCCGCCGGCGCCACCATCGCCCTCGTCTTCCTCGGCGGGCCCGCCGACGCCGCCGAGATCGTCACCTACGTGGGCAAGATGGGCCGCGGCTACTGATCGTCGGGCCGGCCGCCCCTGGCCGACGCCCGTACGACCTGCGCCGCACTGCAGATCAACGCACTGCGCTACACAGCACTGCACTGCACAGCACAGCACCGCACGAAGGGTGCCTCCGTCCGGAGGCACCCTTCTGTGCGTCCGGACCCGTGAACCGTTCCGCCTGACCTGCCCCGCCTGGTCCTCTCCGCCTGGTCCGCTCCGCCTGAGCCGCGTCGCCTGACCGGACCTGCCTGAACCCGGACCTGCCCGGTCCGGACCTGCCCGGTCCGGACCTGCCCGGTCCGGACCTGCCCGGTCCGGACCTGCCCGAACCCGGACCTGCCCGGTCCGGAGCTGGGGGGAGCGCTCAGCCGCCGGACCGCATGGAGTCCGCGCGCACCAGCGCCGCTCCGAGCTGGAGCCGCGTGGTGACGCCGAGCTCGTCCATGAGCTCGGCGATCCAGCGGCGCACCGAGCGGACGTTGATCCCGAGCTGGTTGGCGATCGCGTCGTCGGTCGAGCCGCTCATCATCAGCGAGATCAGCATCTGCCGGCGTGGGTCCCCGTTGAGGTAGGTGCCCGCGGTGATCGGGATGGCGGTGTCCCAGACCGCGTTGAAGAGCCAGACCAGCGACTCCACGATCAACGGGTGCCGCACGAAGCTCGCGCGCCGCTCGTGGCCGGGCATGTAGGACGGCATGGACGGGATCCAGGCGATCTTGGCGTCGAAGAGGACGAGCTTCATCGGGACCGGCGCGGTCCTGGACTTCTCGCCCATGTCGGCGAACAGGGCCATCTCCTCGAGCCGCTCGGGGTCGAAGCCGGGGTGGTAGACGCTGCGCTGCGTCACGCCGCGCTCCAGCGCCCGCCACTCCCCGGAGGCCTCGCGCAGCTCGGCCGGCGACAGCATGGAGGGGCCACCGACGTACGGGGGCTTGTCGAAGAGGCAGATCTCGGACGTCGTCTCGTCGCAGAGCCGCTCGTACTCGGCCCAGGACGTCTGGCCGACGAAGACCTGGACGTCGTCGTCCGCGCTGTGCGACGCCGCGAGCAGCTGGTTCTGCAGCGTGTCCGCCGCGATCGCGGCGGCCTCGATCTCGGCCGTCCGCAGCGCCTTGAGGCCCCGGACGACGTCGGCGAGCGGGAGCGCGCGCCACCGGCCCTCGCCGAGGGCGACCGCCAGCCCGAGGTCGGCGAGCGTGTCGAGGTGGGGTCCGATCTCGGTCGTCGTCGTGCCCGCGCGGGGCGCCAGCTCTGCCGCGGTGGCCTCGTCGAGCGAGGCGAGCACGATGTAGAGCGCTTCGGCGTCCGCGGGGATACCCAGCGGCTGCAGCAAACCTCGACCCTCCGGTGTCGTTCACCAACCCCTGGGGGAGGGGCCTCCCGACCAACCCGTACAGATACGCTCGCTCACGCGCGGCGACGTCCCGTCCTCGCCCGATGATGTCATGAAGTGGACAAGGAGCAGGGCATGAGCCAGCAAGCCGAGATCGGTGTCACGGGCCTGGCGGTCATGGGTCGCAACCTCGCCCGGAACTTCGCCCGGCACGGGCACGCCGTCGCCATCCACAACCGCACCTTCGCCAAGACCCAGGCCCTCCTCGACGAGGCCGGCGACGAGGGCACGTTCGTCGCGTCGGAGAGCCTCGAGGACTTCGTCGCGTCGCTCGCGAAGCCCCGCAAGATCATCATCATGGTCAAGGCCGGACCGGGCACGGACGCCGTGATCGACGAGCTCGTGCCGCTGCTCGAGGAGGGCGACATCGTCGTCGACGCGGGCAACGCGCACTTCCCCGACACCATCCGGCGCGAGAACGCGCTGGCCGAGCACGGTCTGCACTTCGTGGGCAGCGGGGTCTCCGGCGGCGAGGAGGGCGCCCTCAACGGCCCCTCGATCATGCCGGGCGGCTCGCGCAAGTCCTACGAGTCCCTGGGCCCGCTGCTGGAGGACATCTCGGCGAAGGTGGACGGCGTCCCGTGCTGCACCTACGTCGGTCCGGACGGCGCCGGCCACTTCGT
>CAXULL010000038.1:0-20625 GCA_964251895.1 uncultured Friedmanniella sp. | reverse complement strand
GTTCGAACGTCTCCGCAACCGCACGTCGCTGGTCGACCACCGCGTGGTCCGCGACGCCGGGGCGCGGCGGCTGGCCGACACGTGGACCCAGCCGAACCTGGCTGCCGTGCTCGTCCAGGCGCTCCGGCTGTCGCACGGGGAAGCGGCCCGCCGGGTCCGCGCCGCGGAGCAGGTCGGCGAGCGGGTCACGATGACCGGCGAAGCGTTGGCGCCGCTGCGCCCGGGGATCGCTGCCGCGCAGCGGGCGGGTGACGCAAGCCCGGAGCAGGTCGACGTGTGCGTCCGCGCCATCGCCTCGGTCGACCACCGCGGGTTCGACCCGGCCGACCTCGACACGGCGGACGAGCTGCTGGCCGGGTTCACGCGAACGTTCGAGCCGAAGCAGCTGCGTGACCTCGCCCGGCAGGTCGTCGATCGGATCGACCCCGACGGATCAGTCCCGCGGGAACGCGTGAACACCGACCGGCGCCACCTGGCGCTCCGCAAGCTGCGCGACGGCATGTACGACGTAGAAGGCCGCCTGACCGGCACGGTCGGGGCGAAGCTCCAGGCCGTTCTCGGTCCCCTGGCCAGGCCCCGGGTGGAGAAGATCACCCTCGACGACAGCCGGGTCGTCGACGAACCGGACCCTCGGCACCACGGCCAGCGCACCCACGACGCGCTCGAAGAGGTCTGCGACCGGCTCCTGCGCTCCGGGACGCTGCCCGACTCGGGCGGCACCCCCGCGACCGTCATCGTCACGATCACCGAGGCCGCGCTGCGCGCCCGCCGCGACAGCGGCACCACCAGCGACGGCACCCGGCTGTCCGTCGACGCCGTGATCGGTCTCGCCGACTCCGCCGACGTCGTCACCGTGCTCCTGAGCCCCCTCGGCGCCGTGCTCGACCTCGGCCGGACCCGCCGGTGCGCCAGCCCCACCCAGACGCTCGCGCTGATCGCCCGGGACCTTGGCTGCAGCTTCCCCGGCTGCGCACGCCCGCCCGAGTGGTGCGAGCGGCATCACGTCGTGGCCTGGGTGGACGGAGGTTCGACGGCGGTCGGCAACCTGACCCTGCTCTGCACCTACCACCACCACAACTTCGCCGGCCGCGGCTGGACCTGCCTCATGACCGACGGCCTCCCCACGTGGATCCCACCCAGGTGGATCGACTCTCAGCGAAGACCCCTGCGCAACGCCCGCATCACCGCCCGACAGCTCGACGATCAGCTGAAGCAGTGAGCACCGGCTCGGGCCAGGTCGACGATCCCGTGGTGGAGATCCCCGGGGACCGCGGCCGCAGCGGGATGGTCCGCGTCCCAGACCAGGGCGTCGAAGGGGCACTCCTCGACGCAGATGCCGCAGTACATGCAGAGGTTCCAGTCGATGACGAAGCGGTCGAGGACGTTGACCAGCCGCACCCGCGCGCCCGGCGGGACGTCGGGGTCGGGCTCGGTGTGGGAGTCGAGGCTGATGCACCAGACCGGGCACTCCCGGACGCAGAGCATGCAGGAGGTGCAGGCGGGCTCGATCAGCCGGATCCGCCCGTGCGCACCCGGGTCGACCGGGTCGGGGGGGTCGAGGGGGCTCACCGTCCGCGCCGCCGCACCCGGCCGCCACTGACCGCGGCGGCGACGTCCGCCGGGTCCGCCGGTGGGGCGTCCGGGTCGCGGTCGCCCCAGACCTCGGGCGCGGGGACCCCCGGCGGAACCATCCGGCGCCGGCTGGGCGAGGCCGCGCCCGCGGCACCCGCATCGCTCTCCCCCGGCTCCTTCGCGCCCGGCCACGGCTCGGCCGTACGGGCCGCCAGGACGTCGTCCTTGCGCAGCGGGGTCTCGACACCGGCATCGAGCAGGAGCCGCCGGCGGTCGCCGCCGACGAGCTCGACGCCGAACTCCTCCGCCGCCTCGCGCTCGTGCCAGGCCGCGCCCGGGTAGAGGTCGCGGATGCTGGCCAGCCGCGGTTCCAGCCGCGGGACCCGGCACTGCAGCAGCAGCTCGGCGGCTCCCGGGTCGTCCAGCCGACGCAGCGACAGCACCACCCGCAGCTCGTCGGAGACCCCGATCTCGTCGACGCAGCCGAGCCAGTCGAACCAGTCGTACCCGTCCTCCTGCGCCGCGCGCACGGCGTCGTGCCAGGCGTCCGGCGCCACGTCGGTCACGCGACGCCCGCCGTCCGGCCGACCGTCGCGTCCAGCACCTCGCGCAGCGCGGCCGGCGTCGGCGGGCAGCCGGGGACGTAGACGTCGACGGGGACGAGGGTGTCGACGCCCTTCGTCACGGCGTACGAGTCCCAGTACGGCCCGCCCGAGCAGGCGCACACCCCGTAGGCGACCACGACCGGCGCCACCGTCTGACGGTCCCGGACGGCGTCGACGATCGAGGCGACGGCGGGTGCGAGCCGGTCGGTGACCGTCCCGGAGACGACCACGGCGGTACGCCCGCCGACGGGCGGCTCGACCGTCGCGGACGCCGAGCCGGGCACCGCGGCGTCGAACTCCAGCGAGCAGCACGCGAGCGCCACGTCCAGCACGTGCAGCGAACCGTCCCCGTACCAGTCGACCCAGCGCACGACGTCACGCTACGCGAGCAGCGGCCGGCCGGACGCGTACGACCTCAGCCCTTCACCCGGACCGTCACGGTCGAGAGGGTGCGGGTGCCGTTGGCGTCCGCGACGTCGTACTGCACGGGCGGCAGCGTCCCGGTCCACCCGGGCAGGGGATAGAAGGTGACGGTGCCGTCACCGGCCGCGGCGAAGGTGCCCCGCCCGGCCACGGTCAGGAGCAGCCCGCCCGAGGAGACGCTCGAGCCGGACGGCAGCCCGGGGGTCGACCGCAGCCGCACGCTCGAGGGCACGAGCGGACGTCGGAGCGTGCCGGGGTCGTCGTTGTCGATCACCGCGACGCGGACGGGCACGCCCGCCGTCGTCGTCGCCTCGTCCGGAGCAGCCGTCGGGTCGACGTGGTCGACGTGCACCTGGAACCTCGTGACGACCTCGTCGTCCGGCTGGTAGGGGCCCCCGGCGAGCCGGAAGTAGACGGAGCTGGTCCAGCCGCGGTAGGTCGGGTCGGGGGTGAAGGTGATCCGCCCCGTCCCGTACTCGATCCGGTACCGACCCTGCTTCGGCACCACCAGGACGCGGAAGTTGCTCGCGTCCTCGACGTACGAGCCCTTGGGCTGGCCCGTGATGAGCTCGAGCGGGTAGCCGTCGGGGTCGACGGGTGTCGCGGTGCCGTCCGGCCCACGCGCCGGCGTGTCGTTGGCCAGGGCGTCGACGGTGACGGGCACCCCCTGCGACGTGGAGACCACGTCCGGGCGGACCGTGCCGGGCGGCAGCACCGTCACCGTGAGCGTGGCTTCGGCCGAGCCCTCGGGGTCGCCGATGCGGTAGCGCACCGGCGTCGTCGTGCCGACGAACCCGTGCTCCGGGGCGAACGTCACCGTGCCCAGGTAGGTGGTCTGCCAGTACCCCTCGCCAGGTACGCGGACGAAGAGGTCGTAGTGGTAGCACCCCTCCTCCGGGTCGTAGCAGTAGCGCCCGGTCGTGCTGCCGGGCGGCAGGTCCCCGAGCTGGTCCTCGGGGAACTCGGTCCCGCTCACGCTGGCCCCGGGGCCGGAGGCGGTGTCGTTGGTCGCCGCGGCCAACGTGGCCGTGACGCCGTGGGCGACGGTCGTCGAGTCGTCGGTGGCGACCGGGTCCCGGCCGGTGAACCTCACCCGGAAGGTCGAGCTGATCGTGGACCGGACGGTCTTGCCGGTGCTGTCGTGCGTGACCGCCTGCACGCTGTAGCGGATGGCGGGCGAGGTGCCATGGAACGACGAGCGGCCAGAGCTGACGATGGCCGCACCCGTCTTGAAGTACACGAACGCGCTGAAGCTCGGCAGATCACCCTGCGCGGGGACGTTCACCCCGGTGCCGTCGTCCGACACCGTCGCGCCCGCGGGCTGCCCGGAGGTCGGGAAGGTCAGCGACGCCCGGTCGATCGTCCCGAGCGTCCCGTCGGCGTTACGGCCGGCGACGTCGTCGGCGATCGGGTCCACCCAGCTGGAGTACACCTCGGGCAGGTCGAGGACGCCGGGCCGGGCGGCCGCACCGCGCTGCACGGTGACGCCGAGGTGAGCCGTCGCGGTGCCGGCGGTGCTGCGGATCCGGTAGGTCACCGGGCTGGTGGCGTCGACGAACCCGGAGACCGGCGTGAAGGTCACCGAGCCGTCGGTCCCGACCGACCAGGTGCCCTCGTCGGGCACCGTCAGGCTCCGACCGCCCGAGCCCACCGTGCTGCCGGTGGGCTGACCACCCACGGCGAGGTCGACGGTCAGGGCCGTTCCGGCCGTCCCGCGGTCGTCGTTCGTGGCGCCGGCCAGCCGGACCGGAGCGTCGGGCACCGTGGTCGCGCTGTCGTCGGTCGCGACCGGGACCGTCCCCGTGGCGAGAACGGCGAGCCGGCCCGAGACGGTCTCCCCGCCGCCGTCGGCCGTCGTGGTGTCGTCCTCCAGCCGGTAGCCGACCGTGCCGGCGAAGCCGACGAACCCCGCCGCCGGCGTGTACGCGATCTGCCCGTTCGCGGCGCTGACGCTGAGCTTTCCGCCGACGGCCAGGACGAGGGTCTTGCCGCCGTCGGTCACCCGGCTCCCCGCGGGTTGCCCGGCGTCCGTGAAGACGGTGAGGGCGGGCACGAAGCGACCAGGAGTCCCGTCGAGGTGGGTGCTCGGGGTGGCGGGCGGGTCGATCGTCACGCGCACGTCGTGCGGGGTCGACAGCACCGCGGCCCGCGCCGAGGGGCCCTTGCGCACGGTGACGGTGAGACCTGCCGTGTACCGCCCACCCCAGACACCGAGGAAGTTGTACGGGGTGCCGAGCACCGTCCCGGTCGCGGTGACCTCGTCCACGGCGTACCCGGCGTGGGCCACGCCCGAGAACCCGTCAGCGGGTGAGAACACCGGTCTGCCGTCGTAGGCCGCGTAGGACCAGGTGCCTTCCGGGGTCGCCAACGTCGGCCCCGTGAAGGTGTGGCCGGCATCGACGAAGCCGGCGAACCGCAGGGTGTGCCCCGGGAAGGTGGGGGTGTCGTTCCCCGCCCCCGCGAGAGGCACCGGTCGGCCGTACGTCGTCACGGCCGAGTCGTCGACGAGCTTCGGCTCCGCGTACAGCACGTTGAAGCTCACCCGGGCCCGGACGCTGCTGCCCGTGCCGTCCGTGACGGTGTAGCTGATGGCGAAGCTGTAGATGAACGTGGGCGCGGGCACGAACCGGATGGTGTCCCCGATGATCGAGAACGTCCCCTTGTACGGGATCGACATGGACTTGCCGTCGGCCGAGACCTGCGCGTCTCCCACCGCGTAGTCGCCGATCGGCTGGTCCGCCGGGAACCGGAGGGACGAGACGAGGAACGGGGCACGCTGACCGGCGACCGTCACGCCGGGGGTGTCGTTCGCCAGCGGCTTCATCTCGACCGGGTCTCCCTGGGTCGTCGTCGTCGTCGCGTCGTCCCTCGCGACCGGGCCCGGTCGCATCGTCACCGTCAGCGTCCCGGTCGTCCGGTGGCCGGCCGTGTCCACGGTCGTGTAGCGGACCGACTCGGTGAAGCCGCTGGGGTAGGCCGTGCCCCCGTTGCTGGGCAGGAACCGGACCGTGCCGTCCTCGAGGGCCTGCCAGGACCCGTGGAAGGTGTTGTCCTCGGTGCTGCCGCTCTTGCCGGTGGGCGTGGTCCCGTCGGGGAAGAACGCAGCGGCTCGGTCGATCACCGGACCACCGGTCTCGCCGGGGCTGTCGTTGCTGCTGCCCGGCACGGCGACCGACGGCGTGCCGTAGACGACGGTCACGGAGTCGTCGGTGACCTTCGGCGCCAGGGTCGACGTCGACGTCCGGACGTTGCCGGTCCCCGTCACGGTGGTGCCGTCGGGGCTGACGCCGCGGGCGACAGCGGTCAGGCGCTCGCCGTAGCTGCTCAGGTACGCCTGGTCGGCCGTACGGCTCCCGGTGCAGGTGGTCGCGGCCCCGACGGTCAGGGTGCCGCCCTGGGCGACGGGCGCGCAGGTGAACGCGGACAACCGGGGCGTCACGGCCGCGACGACGACGTTCCGCAGCGCCTGGTCCCCGCTGTTGCGGACGACGACCGCGTACGCGACCTGCTGGTCGATGCGGGTCGTGGTGGCCGGGGTGGCCGAGACAGAGACCGACAGCGCGGGTGCCGCTGCTGCGGCCACCGCCGGTGCGACCGGAGTGGCACTCGGCTCCGACGCACGCGGCCGCTCGGGTCTGGGCGAGGGCGAGGGCGAGAGCGTCGGCGAGGACGAGGGCGACGGCGAGGGCGACGGCGACGGTGACGGCGACGGCGACGGCGACGGCGACGCGGTCTTGTCCGGCGTGGCCGGGACCGCGCACGAGCCCAGGTCGGTGGCGTCCGCGCCCAGGTCCTTGGCGGCGCCCAGCTCCCCGGTCGAGGGGTCGATCCGCGCCACGGTGCGCGCCGTCGAGGCGTACAGGGAGCCGTCGGAGAAGGCCAGCTCCCGCACCGGACCAGCGACCTCCGACGTGCGCAGCTTCGTCGCCGTCACCGAGGTGGGCGTCGACCCCGAGTCCGACGCCGGCAGCTGCAGGGAGGCGACGTACAGCGCCGCCCGTCTCGTCGACGACGCCACCAGGTAGAGGTGGCCGGCCGTGTCGAACGCGAAGTCTCCCTGGTGGCCCGGGGCGTCCGGCAGCCGCACCCGCGCCACGACCTCCGCCGGCCGATGGGTCTTCGGGTCGTCACGGCGCAGCACCAGCGTCGAACCCTCGTACGCGCCCGCGTAGACGATCCCGCTCCTGGGCTCGACGGCCCCTCCGCCCGCCGCGGCCAGGGGCGCGTCGGCGTCGCAGCGGACCGGTTCCGCCGCCGCGGCCGGCACGGGGACGCCCACCGTCACCAGCGACAGCCCGGCCCCGAGCAGGACCAGAGGGAGGGCGTACGCGGTGGCGCGGCGCAGCGGGCGGACGACGGTTCGGCTCATGGTCCTGGGACCGGCGGACTCCGTGCTCGCCTGACCCGGGGTCGCGGTCGGGGTCGGGGTCGCCGCCGGTGTGCTCGGTGGCGCCACAGCTGCGCGCGTCGGATGCGACAGCCCGAGGCCGAGGAGGTCAGCAAGAGCCACCACCGGGGCCAGCAGGAAGGTTGGTGCTCGGCGGGCGACGGAGGCAGGTCGGGCAGGGGGCATCGGTGCACCTTCGCGGGGGACGCCCCCTCGGGCAGGGTCCGCCGACAGCGGGGTCCGGGATGACGGGCATGGCGAGCGTAAGAATGTTCTCAGGCTCTTGGGAAGACCCCCAGAGGTGACATCTCGGGTGCGTCATCACTGCAGCCCCATACGTCACAGCAGTGTCGCAAACTCCCTACTCTTGCTTCAGGTTGGCGGCCGCCGGTGCCCCTTCGATGAGCTTCGGGCCCGCCGGACTCCCCGTCAGCTCACGGTCACGGTCAGCGTGGAGCGCGACGTCGAGCCGTTGGCGTCGGCGACCTGGTAGCCCACCGTGGGCACCGGACCGGTCGTGCCGCCGAGCGGCACGAACGTGATCTCGCCGTTGCCCGCGGCCAGGAACCACCCCCGGCCCGCGACGGTCAGGAGCTTGACGTCCCCGGAGAGCGTCGAGCCGGCCGGCAGCCCGGGGGCGAGCCGGAGCCGGATGCTGGACCCGACCAGCGGCGCCGTCGGCGAGCCGGGCGTGTCGTTCGCGAGCGCCCGGACCACGACCGGCTGACCCGACCGCGTGCTGGCCTGGTCCGGACGCGCGACCGGGTCTGCCCCGACGACCGTGACCCGGAGCGTCGAGGTCAGACCGACGCTCACGTAGGTCGGGGCGTCGAACGGCCTGTCGACCTCGAGCTCCGGGGACACGGTGACGAGGGTCGCCGCACCGCGGAAGCTGCTCACCGGGTCGAACGTGATGGCGTGGCTCCCGGGGTTGACCGAGTAGACACCTTGACCCGGGACCGTCAGCTGGTCCCCGTAGTTGCTGAGCTTGCTGCCCGGCGGCAGCCCCGTCGTGGTGAGGACCGGGTTGACGTTGCCGTAGTCGGACCACGTGGCACGACCCCCGGTCAGGCTGGGCCCCGGGTCGTCGTTGGCCAGGACGTCCACGGTCACGGGGACGTCCTGCGGGGTGGTGGCGGTGTCCGGCCGTGTCACGGCGCCAGGCAGCACCGTCACCGTCAGGCTCGCCCTCGCGTGGCTCCCCAGCTCGTCGGTGATCTGGTAGTCGACCGGGGTCGTGTCACCGGTGAAACCGCCCGAGGCGGTGAACTCGACCTCGCCGCGCACGGACGTGATCTCGTACGTGCCCTCGCCCGCCACGACCAGCTGGTCCCCGTCGACCCGGCTGCCTGCCGGGAGCCGGCCGAGCTGATCGGTGGGGAAGCTCGCGCCCTCGAACTTCAACCCGTAGGGGCCCGGCGCCGCCAGGTCGTTGGTCTGCCCGGCCAGGAACGCCGCGACCTGCGTCGTGGTCACGGCGTGGTCGTCCGTCGCGACCGGCCCGACCGCCGTGAAACCGACCCGGACGGTCGAGGTGAGCGTGCGGTGGCGGGCGGCGCCGGACGCGTCGCGCACCGTGTTCTGGGCGGTGTAGACGATCGGTCCCACGACTGCGGTGACGTTCGGCGCGATGGTGGCCGTCACGACCCCCGTGGTGCTGTCGATCGAGAGCGTCTGTCCGATGCCGTCGGTCTTGGGGTTGGGGTAGTAGGCCGCCAGACGGCGGTCCTCGCTGATGGTCCAGCCCTTGGGCTGACCGGTCGGGGCGAAGCGCAGCGTGAGCGGGTCGATCGTGCCCAGGGACCCGTCGGCGCTCCGGCCGGGGTCGTCGTTCTCGGTCAGCGGGACCACCACCCGGTCCCCCTGCGGGGGGACGACGTCCGGCGTGCCGGTCGGACCCGGTCGCCCGGTCACGACCAGCGTCGCGCTCGCCGCCCGGCCGGCCCGGTCGGTGACCCGGTAGGTCACCGGAGTGGTCATGCCCGCGAAGGCCGACACCGGGGCGAAGGTCGCGGTCCCGTCGGCGGCCAGGGTCCACGCGCCCTGGCTCGGTACCGTCAGGGTCTTGCCGTCGCTCGACACCGTCGCCGAGGCCGGCTGGCCGGCGGTCGGGAACACGGTCGAGGCCAGCACCAGCGGCGAGCTGCCCGGGCTGTCGTCGGCCGCCGCGGGCAGCCGGACCGAGGTTCCCGAGACCGAGACCGCCTCGTCGTCGGTGGCGGCCGGCGTGCTCGACGTCACCGCGACCCTGATCCGCCCGGTGGCGACGTTCCCGAGGTCGTCGGTGGCGGTGTACGAGACCGGGGTGGCCCCGCCGACGAAGCCTGCGGTCGGTGCGAAGCTGACGACGCCAGACCCGACGCGCCACACCCCCTCCGACGGCACGCTCAGCGTGTGCCCCGCGTCGCTCACCGTCGCCCCGGCCGGCTGACCGGCCGCGGGAAAGGCCAGGGAGGCTGTGACGAACGACCCGGGCGACCCGTCGGCCTCCACCCCGGCGACGTCGTTGCTCAACGGGGTGAGCGAGACCGCCGCGCCCTTCGGCGTGGTCGTGCGGTCGGGCACCGTCGTCGGCGCGGGACGGGCCGTGACGGTCATCGTCGACGTGGCCCGCGTGCCGTTGCGGTCGGCCACCGCGTACTCCACCGGTGCGGTCGTGCCGACGAAGCCGTCCGCCGGGGTGAAGCGCACCGACCCGTCGGTCTGGACCCGCCAGGTGCCCGAGGAGGTGCCCAGCGTCTTGCCGGCGTCGGTCGCCGTCGCCGCGGTCAGCACCACGGACGCGGGGACGATCGGGGCGGACGGGTCCCCGGCCTTCGCCCCGGCGGCGACGGCCAGCACCGCCTCGCGCCCGTACGTGACCGTGGCCGTCTTCTCACCCGCCGTGGGCGTGACCGCCTTCACCGTCGGGACCAGGTAGTTCGTCTCGCTGCTGCCCGCCAGGCTCCTGGCGGTGTACCGGACCGTGGGTGGCGTCCCGGCGAAGCCGGGGACGGGGGTGAAGGTGATCCGCCCGTCCGAGGTGACCGTGTAGGTCCCGGAGAGCGGAAAGCTGACGCTCCGCCCGTCCTCGCCGTAGGTCACCGGGTCCAGGTCGGGGAACTCCCCCGCGCCGGAGATCCCGGTCAGCCGGAGCGAGGCGCGGTCGAACGAGCTCGGGGTGCCGTCGGCCTTCTGCCCGGGATCGTCGTGGCTGAGCACGTCGACCGTGACCGGACGGTTCTGCAGGGTCGTGACCGTCACGTTGGCCCCGGCCGCCGCACCCTTGCGGATCGTCACGGTGAGGTGCCCGACGCTGCTGCGGCCCGCCGTGTCGTAGACCCGGTAGTCGGCCTGGGCGACGGCGGTGCCGTTGCCGTCGAGCAGGGGCCTCATCCGCACCGACCCGTCGGGCAGCAGCGACCAGAGCGCGTACGTGGTCTGGATCCGCTTGCCGCCGAACGGGGAGCGGGGGTCGTCACCCACGAAGACGGTGCGCGACGGGTCGATCGCCGCGCCGCCGACCTCGCCGGGACCGTCGTTCGTGGCGCCGGGCAGGAAGACGTCGGGTCCCCGGTTCACCGCGCGCGCCGTGTCGTCGCTGACGGTCGGCGCCAGCGCCTTGACCTCCACCGAGACACTCCCGACGTTGGCCACCCGCGTGCCCGTCAGGGTCGTCGCCTCGACCTTCGCGGTGTTCTCCAGCGCATCGCTGCGCAGGTCGGCGACGCCGAGCGTCCGGGTCGCGCGGCAGGTGGTCGTGGCCCCCGGGGCCAGCGTCCCGCCCTGCCGGACCGGCGAGCAGACCAGCGCCGACAGACCCGGGAACGGGGCGGTGACCAGGACGTTCTGGAGGGTCTGGTCGCCGCGGTTCCGCGCGACGAACGTGTACGCGTCGCTCTGCCCGGGCCGCGAGACGCTCGTGGGGCTCGCCGTTACCGTCAAGGCCAGCCCGGGCCCGGCGCTGGCCGTCACGCGGGCGGGTGCCGTGGTCGTGGGCTTCTCACCGACGAGACCGCCCGCCGACGAGGTCGGTGTGCTGGCCGGGGTCGATGTGCTGGCCGGGGTCGGTGCGCTGGCCGCAGTCCGTGTGCTGGTCGGGGTCGGTGTGCTCGTCGCCGCCGGTGTGCTCGACGGTGCGGCGGAGGGCGACCCCGTCGGAGCGGCTCCGGCGGACGTCGGCGCCCAGAGCTGGAGGCCGACCAGGGCCGCGGTGACCACGGCGAGGCCCACGCGTGGCGGTCGTGCTCGGGTCGGAACGATCGGCCGAGGGGCCAGCGCCATGGGTGCACCTTCCGGGGGGATTCGTCAGCACGGGCACCGGTGGAAGTGTCGCGACGACGACCTGCTTACCGAGCCTAAGAACATCTCAGCGTCCTGCCAAGGCTTGCAGCGGACACAGGTGGTACATCCCTCCCAGCCGCCCACCAGGTGTCTGTGGTCCCCGCACTGGCCGGTGGTCGACGGTTGCACGCTCCGGGTGAGGTCTTTCTCACCGCCTGAACGATCCGTGTCTGGAGTAAGGGCGCCCTTATCATGGACGTTGGTCCTTCGCCAGGAACGGGGCCACACGAGGACGTTCGACGTCCTCCCGGCGCTGGCCCATCCGCGGGCCGCGTACGCCCCGAACCATGGCGCGCACGACCGCCACAGGAAGAAGGCTCTGCTCCATGACTGAGGTCCGCACGCTCGATCGCGTGGTCATCCGCTTCGCGGGGGACTCCGGCGACGGCATGCAGCTCACCGGGGACCGGTTCACCGCCGACTCCGCGGTCTTCGGCAACGACATCTCGACCCTGCCGAACTTCCCGGCCGAGATCCGCGCACCCGCCGGCACGCTGCCCGGGGTGTCGAGCTTCCAGCTCCACTTCGCCAACTACGACATCATGACGCCGGGCGACCGCCCCGACGTGCTGGTCGCGATGAACCCGGCCGCGCTCAAGGCCAACATCGCCGACGTCCCCCGCGGTGGGCTGATCATCGCCGACACGGCCGACTTCACCACCCGGAACCTGGCCAAGGTCGGCTACGCCGCCAACCCCCTCGAGGACGGGTCGCTGGCCGACTACCAGCTGCACGCGCTCGACCTGACCGGCATGACCGTCGCCGCGGTCAAGGAGTTCGGGCTGTCGCGCAAGGACGCGTCGCGGGCCAAGAACATGTTCGCGCTCGGCCTGCTGTCCTGGCTCTACCACCGCCCGACCGAGGGCACGCTGAACTTCCTCACCACCAAGTTCGCCAACAAGCCCGCGATCCGCGACGCCAACGTGACGGCCTTCAAGGTCGGCTACGCCTTCGGCGAGACCACCGAGGTCTTCGCCGTCTCGTACGAGGTCGCCCCGGCCCCGATGCCGGCCGGGCGCTACCGCCAGATCAACGGGAACCTCGCCATGTCGCTCGGGCTGGTCGCCGCCGCCCGCAAGGCCGACCTGCCGATGTTCCTCGGCAGCTACCCGATCACCCCGGCCTCCGACATCCTCCACGAGCTGAGCAAGCACAAGCGGTTCGGCATCACGACGTTCCAGGCCGAGGACGAGATCGCGGGCGTCGGCGCGGCGTTGGGTGCGAGCTTCGCCGGCCACATCGGCGTCACCACGACGTCCGGGCCCGGCATGGCGCTCAAGGCCGAGACCATCGGGCTCGGCGTCATGACCGAGCTGCCGCTGGTGATCATCGACGTGCAGCGCGCCGGACCCAGCACGGGCATGCCGACGAAGACCGAGCAGGCCGACCTGCTGCAGGTGATGTTCGGGCGCAACGGCGAGTCCCCGGTGCCGGTCATCGCCGCCTCGACGCCGTCCGACTGCTTCGACACCGCGATCGAGGCCGTCCGGATCGCCATCAAGTACCGGACCCCGGTGATCGTGCTCTCCGACGGCTACATCGCCAACGGTGCCGAGCCGTGGCAGGTCCCCGACGTCGCTGCGATCCCGCCGATCGACCCGGGCTTCGCCACCGAGCCGAACGCGACCGACGCGGCCGGCAAGCCGCTGTTCCTGCCCTACCTGCGCGACGAGGAGACCCTGGCCCGCCCGTGGGCCATCCCGGGCGCGACCGGCCTGCAGCACCGGATCGGCGGCATCGAGAAGGCCCGCGACACCGGCGCCGTCTCGTACGACCCGGCCAACCACGACGAGATGGTCAGGACCCGGCAGGCCAAGATCGACGGCATCGTGCGCGACATCCCCGACGTCGTCGTCGACGACCCGACCGCGCCGGACGGCAGCCGGGCCCGCACCCTCGTGCTCGGCTGGGGGTCGACGTACGGCCCGATCGGCGCGGCCGTGCGCCGCGTCCGCAACACCGGTCGCCAGGTCGCGCAGGCGCACCTGCGCCACCTCAACCCGTTCCCGGCCAACCTCGGCGAGGTGCTGCGGAGCTACGACCGCGTCATCGTCCCCGAGATGAACCTCGGCCAGCTCGCCCTGCTGCTGCGCGGCAAGTACCTGGTCGACGTCCACAGCTATTCCCGCGTCCGCGGGCTGCCGATCTCGCTGAGCGAGCTGGCGCGCGACCTCGAGCTCGAGATCGACGCCCTGCCCGAGCCAGCACCCTTCGAAGGAGCGTTCGCGTGACCACGATCGACCGGCCGACCATCGGTTCAGGCCTGGGCGGCGGCGGCCTCGCCGGCGTCCCGCTGTCCTTGGAGCCGCTGACCCGCAAGGACTTCACCTCCGACCAGGAGGTGCGCTGGTGCCCGGGCTGCGGCGACTACGCCGTGCTGGCCGCGTTCCAGGCCTTCATGCCGGACCTCGGCATCAAGAAGGAGAACACGGTCATAGTGTCGGGCATCGGCTGCTCCAGCCGGTTCCCCTACTACGTCGACTCCTACGGCATGCACTCGATCCACGGCCGGGCGACGGCGATCGCCACCGGCGTCGCGACCGCGCGGCCCGACGCCGCCGTGTTCGTGATCACCGGTGACGGCGACGCGCTGTCGATCGGCGGCAACCACCTGATCCACATCCTGCGGCGCAACGTCAACGTGACGATCCTGCTGTTCAACAACCGGATCTACGGCCTCACGAAGGGCCAGTACTCCCCCACCTCCGAGATGGGCAAGGTCACCAAGACGACGCCGTTCGGCTCGCTGGACAACCCGTTCAACCCGGTGTCGCTGGCGATCGGCGCGGAGGCGACGTTCGTCGCACGGACGATCGACTCCGACCGCAAGCACCTCACCTCTGTGCTCAGGGCCGCGGCCGAGCACCGCGGGACGTCGTTCGTCGAGATCTACCAGAACTGCCCGATCTTCAACGACGACGCCTTCGCCGCGGTCAAGGACCGCGAGACGTCCGCCGACGCGATCATCCCGCTGACGCACGGCGAGCCGATCCGCTTCGGCG
Organism: uncultured Friedmanniella sp.; assembly: GCA_964251895.1. Lineage (GTDB taxonomy): Bacteria > Actinomycetota > Actinomycetes > Propionibacteriales > Propionibacteriaceae > Microlunatus. Next base: position 6,313 of record CAXULL010000038.1, on the reverse strand, counting down.
AGGGCCAGCGCCTCGGCGTGGTTCGCGACCCGCGGACGGGCGAGTTCTCGGTTGTCGACGTCGAGGCGGTCGGTGTCGACGCGCTCGTCGTCCACGACGCGCACATCGTCGACCCCTCGTACGCGTTCGGGCTCTCGCGCCTGACCGACGCCGGTGTCCTGCACCGCGCGCCGATCGGGGTGTTCCGCGACGTCGAGGCACCGGCGTACGACGACCTCGCCCGCGAGCAGGTCGCCCTGGCCACGAGCGGACGCTCGAACGACGCGGCCGCTCTGCAGGACCTCGTCAACGGTGGCGACACCTGGCAGGTCGACGACACCGAGGACTGAGCCCGCCCCGCTCCCCGGCCCCGCGCCCCGCGCCCCCGCGCCCCCGGGCCCCGACTCGTGCGAGGAAACGCTGACTCCCGACCTCCGCAGCCGCGGATCCTGGTCGGGAGTCAGCGTTTTCCTGTGGGCGGGTCGGGGGCGCTCAACCGTCGGACCCGCGCGTTCAGGTAGCGCTGCTCCGGGATGCTCGCCGTGAGGCGGGCGGCCTGCGCGTACGCCGCGAGCGCGGCCGCGCGGTCCCCGGCCAGCTCGAGCAGGTGCGCCTGCACCGCGTACGTCCGGTGGTGCCGGGCCATGGTCGGATCGGCCAGCAACGGTTCGACGACGGCCAGGCCCTGCTCGGGCCCGAAGGCCATGGCGACGGCGACGGCCCGGTTGAGCGTCACGGCCGGGCTCGGCGCGAGCTGCTCGAGCATCCCGTAGAGCAGGGTGATCTCGCGCCAGTCGGTCTCGGCGAACGTCGCCGCCTCGGCGTGCACGGCCGCGATCGCGGCCTGCAGCTGGAACCGGCCCAGGTGCCCGCGCGGCAGCACCGTCTCGAGCAGGCCGACGCCCTCGGCGATCGCCGTCGCGTCCCAGCGGCTGCGGTCCTGCTCCGCGAGCGGGACGAGGTCGCCGCGCCCGTCCGTCCGCGTCGTCTCGCGCGCCGCGGTCAGCAGCATGAGCGCGAGCGCGCCCGTCACCTCGTCATGATCGGGCAGCGTCTGGTGCAGCGCTCGGGTCAGCCGGACCGCCTCCGCCGTGAGCGAGGTGTCCAGGAGCCGTGCGCCCGAGCTGGCCGCGTACCCCTCGTTGAACACGAGGTGCAGGACCTCCAGGCACGCGGCCACCCGGGCGGGCAGCTCGCCCGGCTCGGGCGCCACGAAGCGGGCCCCGGTCGACCGCAGCGTCACGCGGGCCCGACTGAGCCGCTGACCCATGGTCGTCTCCGGCACGAGGAACGCGGCCGCGATCTGCGCGGTGCTCAAGCCCGCGACGGCGCGCAGGGTCAGCGCGACCTGCGAGGTCGGGCGGAGCGCCGGGTGGCAGCACAGCAGCAGCAGCTGGAGGCTGTCGTCGGTGGTGGCCGGGCCCGCGTCGGCCGCCGGGGACAGCAGGGTCTCCGCCGGCTCCCGCGCCACGACCGTCACCTCTCGCGCCGAGCGGGCCCGGTCGGCCCGGACCTGGTCCACGAGCCGGCGCGACGCGACCCGGATCAGCCAGCCCCGCGGGTGGTCCGGCACGCCGTCGGTGGACCACTGCACCGCCGCGGCGGCGAGCGCCTCCTGGGCGGCGTCCTCGCAGTCGCCGAGGTCGCCGTGCCGACGGAGCAACGCGGCGAGGACGTGCGCCGACTCACGCCGCCACACGTCCTCGATCACCTCGCGCTCGAGCACGGCTCAGGCGTCCTCGGCCCGCCCGCTCATGGTCGGGCGCAGCTCGACCGTCTCTCCGGGTCCGGAGAAGTGCGCGACCACCTCCTCGGCCCGCTCCTGGCTCTCGACGTCGATGAGGAAGAAGCCGGCCAGGTGCTCCTTGGCCTCCGCGTACGGACCGTCGGTCACCAGCGGACGTCCGCCCTCCCAGCGGTAGAGGCGGGCGCTGGCCGGGTCGGCCAGCGCCTCCCCGCCGACCAGCTCGCCGCGTTCCGACAGCTCGGTCAGCACGGCCTCGAAGCCGGACTCGAGCGCCTCGCGCTGCTCCACCGGCAGCGCCTGGTGCTCGGCGATGAAGTCACCCGTCGGGTGGCCCCACGGGTGGGGGTTCGAGTGGATGAGGATCACGTACTTCACGGCGGACTCCTTCGTCGGTGCGACGGGCCGGTCGGCCCCTCCGTCCGAGACGTCGGAACCGGACCCTGGATCTCGACACCACGATCTCGCAGACCCGGGGTCCGGCCAACGCCTAACCTCGTCCGGGCTGCTGTCGGGCTGCAGCCGCGAAGACGACAAGGAGGATCCGGTGGCGGATCGGGAACGGCGGGGCATCGGCTACGGCCTCGCCGCGTACGGGCTGTGGGGTGCCGTCCCCCTGTTCTGGCCGCTGGTGGCGCGCGCGGGCTCGATCGAGATCCTGGCCCACCGCATCGTCTGGTCGTTCGTGATCTCCGTCGTGCTGGTCGCCGTGACCGTGCGGCGCGGCTTCTGGACGCGGATGGCGCGACGTCGCACGCTGCTCCTGCTCGGTGGCGCCGCGGCGATCGTCTCGGTCAACTGGGGCACCTACATCTGGTCGGTCAACCACGGCCACGTCGTGGAGACCGCGCTCGGCTACTACATCAACCCGATCCTCTCGATCCTGCTGGGCGTGATCGTCCTGCGGGAACGGCTCAGCCGCCTGCAGTGGCTCAGCGTGGGTCTCGCCGTGGTGGCGGTCGTGGTCCTGACCGTCGACTACGGCACGCTGCCGTGGATCGCGCTCGTGCTGGCCGTCAGCTTCGCCACGTACGGGTTCCTCAAGAACCGGCTCGGTGCCGGCGCGGTCGACAGCCTGGCCGTCGAGTCGGCGCTGCTCACCCCGCTCGCCCTCGTCTACCTCGGCTGGTTGGAGGTGACGGGGCACGCGTCGTTCGGCCACCAGGGCGCGAGGATGAACCTGCTGCTGATCGCCACCGGGCTGGTCACCCTGGTCCCGCTGCTGTTCTTCGCCGCGTCCGCCAGCCGGCTGCCGCTCAGCACCCTCGGCCTCCTGCAGTACCTCGCGCCCACCCTGCAGTTCCTGCTCGGCATCAGCTACTTCGGCGAGTCGATGTCCCCCGGCCGCTGGGTCGGCTTCGGCCTGGTCTGGCTCGCGTTGATCATCATGACGACCGACGGCCTCGTCCGGGCCGGCCGCAACCGGGGTCGCACGCGTCAGGCCGACGCGGAGCCCGCGGCGGCCTGACCGGCCGCGCAGCAGCCGGCGGTCGCCGCCACGTATAACGGAACCATGGACTTCCGCTACCTCGGCCGCTCCGGCCTGAAGATCTCCGAGATCACCTACGGCAACTGGCTGACCCACGGGTCCCAGGTCGAGAACGACATCGCCACGCAGTGCGTGCGCGCGGCGCTCGACGCCGGGATCACCACCTTCGACACCGCCGACGCGTACGCCAACACCAAGGCCGAGACCGTCCTCGGCGACGCGCTGGCGGGCGAGCGGCGCGAGTCGCTCGAGATCTTCACCAAGGTCTACTTCCCGACCGGCCCGGCCGGCCCCAACGACTCCGGGCTGTCCCGCAAGCACATCCTCGAGTCGATCAACGGCTCGCTGAGGCGGCTCAAGACCGACTACGTCGACCTCTACCAGGCGCACCGCTACGACTTCGAGACCCCGCTCGAGGAGACGATGCAGGCGTTCGCCGACGTCGTGCGCCAGGGCAAGGCCCTCTACATCGGCGTCAGCGAGTGGACCGCCGACCAGATGCGCGAGGCGCACGCCCTGGCGACCGACCTCGGCGTCTCGCTGATCTCCAACCAGCCGCAGTACTCGATGCTCTGGCGCGTGATCGAGTCCGAGGTCGTGCCGACGAGCGAGGAGCTCGGCATCGGTCAGATCGTCTGGTCCCCGATCGCCCAGGGCGTCCTGACCGGCAAGTACGCGCCGGGCCAGCCGCTGCCCGAGGGGTCCCGCGCGACGGACGACAAGGGCGGCGCCGACATGATCAGCCGCTTCATGAACGACAAGGTGCTGGGCGCGGTCCAGGAGCTCAAGCCGGTCGCCTCCGACCTCGGCCTCTCGATGGCCCAGCTCGCCGTCGCCTGGGTGCTGCAGAACGACAACGTCTCCGCCGCGATCATCGGCGCGTCGAAGCCGGAGCAGGTGGCCGACAACGCCGGGGCCAGCGGGGTCAAGCTCGACGCCGACGTCCTCAAGCGCATCGACGACGTCCTCGGCGACCTCCCGTCGACCGACGCTTCGCAGACGCGTTCCCCGGAGGGCCGCCCCAGCTAGGCGCACGAGCCCGACCAGGTTCCCTGAGCCTGTCGAAGGGCTGCCCTTCGACAGGCTCGGGGAACGGCTACCGCTGGGCGGACTTGCCCGCGTCCGGGCCCCAGGCGGCGAGGGCGGCGGCCTCGACCACCGCGGCGACCGCGTAGCCGAGGATGGACGTCACCACCGAGACGACCACGATGGCCCAGACGCCGGAGAAGTTGCCCCGGCCCTTGTAGGCGTTGAGGATCCCGCCCAGGCCGGTGAAGCCGGACAGCCACTCGGCGAGCATCGCGCCGACGATCGCCCCGGGCACCGAGATCCGGATCGACGCGAACAGCGCGGGCAGCGCTGCGGGCACCCGCACCATGATCAGCGTCTTGAGCTCACCCCCACCGTTGACCTTGATCAGGTCGACCGCGAGGGGCGAGGCGGAACGCAGCCCGAGCACGATGTTGACCAGCGCCGGGAACAGCACGACGATCGCCCCGATGGTGGCGACGCCGAGCTTGCCCTGCCCGAAGATCAGCAGCAGCACCGGCGCCATGGCGACCAGCGGCACGGAGCGCAGCAGCATCGCGATCGGCATGAACGCGAACTCGAACGGCTTGACGATCACGAACAGCGCCGCGATCACGCTCGCGACCACGAGCCCGGTGACGAAGCCGATGGCCGCGTCGCCGACGGTGACCAGCCACGCGCCGAAGAGCTGCGTGCGCGCCGTGTCCGCGGTCAGCGAGGACGCGCGCACGGCGCGGGGCGGGGCGTCGCTGAACAGGTAGCCCCAGACGTCGAGCGGGGTCTTGCCGACGAAGGTCGACACGTCGAACAGGCGCAGCAGCGCCACCCAGAGGACAGCGAGCACGACCAGCGCGACGACGACCACGAGCAGCGAGGCGCCGAGGCGACGCAGGGCGGCGGCGGCCACACCGGCGTTCGAGACGCGCTCGGCGACCGGGGCGGCGGTGGACACGGAGGCGGCGCTCACAGCTGGCCACCCGCCGAGCCCGACGACCACGGGGTGACGAACCGCCCGACGAGCCCGATCAGCGCGTACGCGAGACCGGCGACGGCGCCGGACACGAGGGCCAGGAACCACAGCTGCGGAGCGTCGGAGGCGCTCTGGGCGGCGATCAGCGCCCGTCCGAGGCTCCGGTCGCCGCCGCTGCCCAGGTACTCGGCCAGCACGGCCCCGAGGAACGCGGCCGGCGCGGCGATCTTGAGGGCCGCGAAGAGGTTCGGCAGGGCGGCGATCAGCTGGACCTTGCGCAGCTGGGTGAAGCGGGTCCCCCCGTACGCGGCGATCACGTCCAGGCTGGTCCTCGGCGCGGCGCGCAGCCCGAGCAGGGCACCGACGACGGTGGTGAAGAAGACGCTGAGCGCGGCCAGCGCGACCGAGGCACCCTGCGGTGCGTCCCGCCCGGCGACGATGACGAGGATCGGACCGATGGCGACGAGCGGGAGGCAGTAGGTGACGATCGCCATCTGCGTGGCCACCTGCTCCAGCCGCGGGACCAGCAGCACGAGCGCCGCGAGCAGCAGGGCCACGACGTTGCCGATGGCGTAGCCCTCGCCGGCGGCCGTGAGCGTACCGGTGAGGTTGCCCAGGGTGTCGGACCACGTGGTCGGGGAGACCAGCTTGGCCAGCACCGAGCCGGGGCGCGGGATCGCACCGCTGGCGGTGAAGAGGGTGCGCGAGGCGATCCACCAGATCACGATGATCGCCACCACGCCGACGATGCCCCCGACCCAGGTCGGCAGGCCGTCGACCCGCGTACGCAGGTTCGGTGCGACGACGGGAGCCGTCGGGACGGCCGTACCGGTGGAGCTCACTCGGCCGCCTCTCCCCCGCGTCCGAACAGCACCTCCGAGAGGCGGTCGTGGTAGGCGTGGAACTCGGGCGTCCGCATCATGTCCGGGGTCCTCGGCCGCGGCAGGTCGATGGTCACGACCTCCACGACCCGACCCGGCCGCGGGCTCATCACCGCGACCACGTCGGACAGGAACACGGCCTCGGCGATCCCGTGCGTGACCATCAGCGTGGTCGCCGGCTTCTCGGTCCAGATCCGCAGCAGCTCGACGTTCAGCCGCTG
>CAXULL010000037.1:0-22027 GCA_964251895.1 uncultured Friedmanniella sp. | reverse complement strand
CGACATCGAGTACCGCTTCGGCTTCCAGGGCAGCGAGTGGGGCGAGCTCGAGGGCGTCGCCAACCGGACGGACTTCGACCTCAAGACGCACTCGGAGCACTCCGGCAACGACCTCTCCTACTTCGACCAGGCGAGCGGCGAGCGGTTCCTGCCGTACGTGATCGAGCCGGCGGCCGGCCTGACGCGGTCGCTGATGGCGTTCCTCGTCGACGCGTACACCGAGGACGAGGCGCCCAACACCAAGGGCGGCGTCGACAAGCGCACGGTGCTCAAGCTCGACCCGCGCCTGGCCCCGGTCAAGGCCGCGGTGCTGCCGCTGTCGCGCAACGAGGCCCTCTCGCCCAAGGCGCGCGACCTCGCGGCCCAGCTGCGCAAGCACTGGAACGTCGACTTCGACGACGCCCAGGCCATCGGTCGCCGCTACCGCCGCCAGGACGAGATCGGCACGCCGTTCTGCGTGACGGTCGACTTCGACACCCTCGAGGACGACGCGGTCACGATCCGCTCGCGCGACGAGATGACCCAGGAGCGCGTCTCCCTCGACCAGGTCGTCGCCTACCTGGGCGCGCGGCTCCCGGGCTGCTGATGGTCGCCCCCTGGACCGCCGAGGCCCCCGTCGTCGAGCTCGCCCCGATGGCGGGGGTGACGAACGCCGCCTACCGCCAGCTCTGCCGCGAGCAGCACGAGGCCGGCGGCGGCACCGACGGGTTGTTCGTCTGCGAGATGATCACCAGCCGCGGGATCGTGGCGGGGGACCGCAAGACGATGGAGATGCTGCAGTTCGACCCGGGGGAGACGACCCGGAGCGTGCAGCTCTACGGCGTCGACCCGGCGACCATGGCCGACGCGACGGCGATCCTGGCCGAGCGCTTCGACGTGGGCCACGTCGACCTCAACTTCGGCTGCCCCGTCCCCAAGGTGACGCGCAAGGGCGGCGGCGCGGCGCTGCCGTACAAGCGCGACCGGCTGCGCGCGATCCTGCGCGCGGTGGTGGCGGCCGCGGCCCCGTACGGCGTCCCCGTCACGATGAAGACGCGGGTCGGCATCGACGACGCGCACCACACGTACCTCGACGCGGGGACCATCGCAGAGGAGGAGGGCTGCGCCTCCATCGCCCTGCACGGGCGGACGGCGCAGCAGTCCTACTCCGGGCACGCGGACTGGTCGACCATCGCCAAGCTCAAGGAGCACGTGAGCATCCCGGTGCTCGGCAACGGCGACATCTGGGAGGCCGACGACGCGCGGCGGATGCTGGACCAGACCGGCGCCGACGGCGTCGTCGTCGGGCGCGGCTGCCTGGGCCGGCCGTGGCTGTTCCACGACCTGGCGGCGGCGCTGCAGGGCGGCGGTACGGAGGCCGACGCACGCGTGCTGCCGACGTCCGGCCAGGTCGGGACGACCATCCGCCGGCACGCCGAGCTGCTGGCCGGGCTGCAGACCGACCCGGAGCAGGGGGAGCGGCGCGCGCTGACCGACCTGCGCAAGCACATGGCCTGGTACCTCAAGGGCTACCCGGTCGGCGGCGACACCCGGCGCGCGCTGGCCATGGTGTCGTCGTTCGCCGAGCTCGACGCGGCGCTCGCGACGCTCGACCCCGACCTGGCCTTCCCGGTCACCGAGCTCGGGACGCCGCGTGGGCGCCAGGGCGCGCCCAAGGCCAAGGTCGCGCTGCCGGAGCACTGGCTCGACGACACGAGCGGCGCGAGCCTCGACCTCGACGACGACGAGCACGTCTCGGGTGGCTGAACCGTCCCCTCGCGCCCAGCAGTGGGCGACGACCATGCACGGGCACGGCGGCGCCGGGGCCGACGGCCTGGTACGGGCGCACGCCACGTCGCACGGCCGCGTCGGTCCCGGCCGCACGGTCGACCGGCTGGCGCGGGAGGCGTACGAGCGCGAGACGCTGCGCGCGGGGGCGACGTTCGCCGAGGGTGCGGGGGACCGCGCCCGTCCCGAGGAGCCCGACCCGGAGCGGACCTGCTTCGAGCGGGACCGGGACCGGGTCGTGCACTCGACCGCGTTCCGCCGGCTGGCCGGCAAGACCCAGGTCGTCGTGCACCCGAGCGACCACCAGCGCACCCGGCTGACCCACGCGCTCGAGGTCGCCCAGGTCGCGACCTCCATCGCCCGCGGCATCGGGGTGAACGCGGCGCTCGCCGAGGCGATCGCGCTCGGCCACGACTGCGGTCACGGTCCGGGCGGGCACGCCAGCGAGGACGCGTTCGACGCGTACGTCCCCGGCGGTTTTGACCACGGCCCGTGGGGCGCCGACGTCTCGCTGGCCGACTTGAACCTCTGCGCCCAGACGCTCGACGGCATCCGGAACCACTCGTGGTCGCGGCCCGCCCCGAGCACGGTCGAGGGCGAGATCGTCAGCTGGGCCGACCGGATCGCCTACTGCGCCCACGACCTCGAGGACGCGGTGCACGCCCGGATCGTGCGGGTGGACGACATCCCGGCTGCGGTCGCCGACGTCGCCGGGCGTACGCGCCGTGAGCAGCTCGGCCACTTCGTGCGCGCGGTCGTCGCCGGCGTCGCCGAGCACGGTGAGGTCGGGATGGCCGCCGGGTCGGCGGCCGCGCTGGCCTCGCTGCGCGCGTTCAACTACGAGCGGATCTACGTCCGTCCGGAGTCGCTGGCCCAGTCGCGGGCGGTGGTCGTCGTGCTCCAGGCCCTGGTCGAGCACTTCGTCGCCCGGCCCGACCTGCTGCCCGACGCCGCCTCGGCCGACCACGCCGCCCCGGACGACGACCCGGTGCGCGCCGCGGTCACCTACGTCGCCGGGATGACCGACCGCTACGCCTTCGACCTCGCGGTGCGCGATCTCGGCTGGGACCCCGACCGCCTGCCCCTGCGCCCGGGTGGGTAAGGGTGAGGACATGAAGCAACGCAGAATCGCCGGCCAGACCGTCTCCGCCATCGGCCTCGGGGGCATGCCCATGTCCATCGAGGGCCGGCCCGAGGACCGGTCGCGGTCCGTCGCCACCATCCACGCCGCGCTCGACGCCGGCATCACCCTGATCGACACCGCCGACGCCTACCACTGGCACGGCGACGAGGTCGGCCACAACGAGACCCTGATCGCCGAGGCCCTCGCCTCGTACGGCGGGTCGACCGAGCACGTGCTCGTCGCCACCAAGGGCGGCCACGAGCGCCCGGGCGACGGCAGCTGGACGATCGACGGCAGCGCGAAGCACCTGCGGGAGGCGGCGCAGGCCTCGGCCAAGCGCCTCGGCGTCGAGCAGATCGGGCTGTACCAGTACCACCGTCCCGACCCCGACGTCCCCTTCGAGGAGTCGGTCGGCGCGCTCAAGGAGCTCCTGGACGAGGGCCTGATCGGCCTGGCCGGCGTGTCGAACACCGACGTGGACCAGATCCGCCAGGCCAACGACATCCTCGGCGGTCGGCTGGCTTCGGTGCAGAACCAGTTCAGCCCGGCGTTCCGCACCAGCCAGGGCGAGCTCGAGCTCTGCGCCGAGCTGGGCATCGCGTTCCTGCCGTGGAGCCCGCTGGGCGGCATCACGAACGCGGCGGGCCTGGGGGACAAGTTCGCCCCGTTCGCCGAGGTGGCTTCCGAGCGCGGCGTGAGCCCGCAGGTGGTCTGCCTGGCCTGGGAGCTCGCGCTGGCCGACGTGGTCATCCCGATCCCGGGGGCCTCGCGCCCGCAGACGATCACCGACTCGGCCTCGGCCGCCGACCTCGAGCTCTCCAGCGACGAGCTCGCCCGGCTGAACGCCGCCGGCTGAGCCAGCGCGACGACGATGAGGATCGTGCACCGACATCGGTGCACGATCCTCATCGTTCACGGTCGAGGCCTCGCGCGCGTGCTTCAATCGCGGACGTGACCGAGCCGGACGTCGCCGAGGTGCGACAGATCAGCCGCTGGTCGCTGGCGTGGCGGGTCCTGGCCACGCTCGTGCTGGTGGTGCTGCTGTTCAACGGGTCGCTCCGGCTGGAGGACAGCGACTGGCCGTTCGGGCCGATGTCGCAGTACGCGTTCTCGCCGCCGGCGAACGACACCATCGAGATCACCCGCGTGTACGCGACGCTCGCGGACGGTCAGCGGGTCGAGGTGCCGCTCCGGGTGGAGACCGCAGGGATCAGCCGAGCCGAGATCGAGGCCCGGATCCCGTTCATCGTGCGCGACCCGAGCCTGCTGCGCACGGTCGGAGACGGCTGGACCGCCCGCAACCCGGCCCGGCCCGGGCTCGTCGAGCTGTTCCTGGTCGAGGACCGGACCCACCTGCTGCGCGGTCGCGTGCAGTCCACCGACCAGGTGACCCTCGCCGACTGGCGGGTGACCCCGTGAGCGCCCCGCAGCCGGGGTCGGTCGTCGGCTGGTTCGCCCCGGTCCGGCCCGAGGCCCGCATCGCGGTCCTGCGCACCGTGCTCTACGTGTTCGTGCTGCTCGACCTGCACCTGATCGTCCGCGACCCGATCCCGCTCAGCCACCACACCGAGCTCTATCGTCCGCTCGACCTGGCGGTGCTGCTCCACCTGCCGCCGCCGAGCCTGCCGCTGACCTGGACCCTGTACGCCGTGCTCGTCGTCGGCTGCCTGGTCGCGGCGGCCGGGCGCGCCCCGCGGGTGGCCGGCTGGGTCGTCGCGGCCGCGTTCACCTGGTGGGTCGCGATCGGCTTCAGCTACGGCAAGGTCGACCACGACCACCTCGCCCTGGTCGTCGCGCTCTGGCTGCTGCCCACCGTCGGCGCCGTGCCCGGCGGGTGGTCCTCGACCCGTTCGTCCGCGCAGGCCGGGTGGGTGCTCAAGTGCGTGCAGATCGCCGTGATCGCGACGTACTTCCTCTCCGCGGTCGCCAAGATCCGCAGCGGGCACTGGTCGCTGACCAGCTGGCCGGAGAGCTACATCCTGATGTGGGCGATCGTGCGTCGGCCGCACGGGCTGGGGCAGTTCCTGGTCCCGTACCCCGGGGTGCTGCACGTGATGCAGTGGGGCTCGATCCTCGCCGAGCTCTCCTCGGTCGTCGTCCTCTGGCTGCGCGGCCGGGCCCTGCTCGCGGCGGCCGTGTTCTGGATGGGGTTCCACGCCTTCACGGTCGCGCTGCTCTACATCCACTTCGCGCCGACGGTCGTCTGCTGGCTGGCCTTCGCCCCGCTGGAACGCCTCCTGCCCTGGTGGCGGGCCCGCCACCCCCCGCTCGAGCCGCCGGTCCCGATCCCGCCTGTGCACAGCGGGAACGGGCGCGTCGAGCGCCACTAGACTCCCGACGTGGCCGGGCGGATCAACGACGAGGACGTCGTCGCCGTCCGCGAACGGGCCCGGATCGACGAGGTCGTCGGGTCCTACGTCGCCCTGCGCAACGCCGGCGGCGGGTCGATGAAGGGCCTGTGCCCCTTCCACGACGAGAAGACGCCGAGCTTTCAGGTCACCCCGGCCCGCGGGTTCTACTACTGCTTCGGCTGCGGCGAGGGCGGCGACGTCATCAGCTTTATGATGAAGATCGACAGCCTCTCGTTCGCCGAGGCCGTGGAGCGGCTGGCCGACCGGGTCGGCATCGTGCTGCGCTACACCGAGCAGTCCGGGCCGCGCCAGGAGCCGGGCCAGCGGGTCCGGCTCATGGAGGCCAACCAGGCCGCCGAGGAGTTCTACGCCGAGCAGCTCTCGACGCCGGACGCCCTGATCGGGCGCCAGTTCCTGGGCGAACGCGGCTTCGACCGGGCCGCCGCCGAGCGCTTCGGGGTCGGGTTCGCGCCGACCGACGGTCGTGCGCTGCTGCGACACCTGCGCGGGCGCGGCTTCTCCGACACCGAGCTGGTCAAGGCGGGCCTGGCACGCGAGTCCGGCTGGGACTTCTTCCAGGGTCGGCTGCTGTGGCCGATCCGGGACTCGGGCCGCCAGGTCCTCGGCTTCGGGGCCCGTCGGCTGCGCGACGACGACCGGATGCCGGCCAAGTACCTCAACACCCCCGAGACCCCGCTCTACAAGAAGTCGCACGTCCTCTACGGCCTCGACCTGGCCCGCAAGCAGATCAGCGCGCGCAGCCAGGCCGTCGTGGTCGAGGGCTACACCGACGTGATGGCGGCGCACCTGTCCGGGGTCGACACCGCGGTGGCAGTCTGCGGGACCGCGTTCGGTGACGACCACGCCCGCCTGCTGCGGCGGCTGATGGGCGACCACGACGCGTTCCACGGCGAGGTGATCTTCACCTTCGACGGTGACCGCGCGGGCCAGAACGCCGCGCTCAAGGTCTTCGCGGGCGACCAGAACTTCATCACCCAGACGTACGTCGCCGTCGAGCCGACCGGCCTGGACCCGTGCGACCTGCGGCTGCAGCACGGCGACGCGGCTGTGCGCGAGCTGGTGGCCCGCCGGATGCCGCTGTACCGCTTCGTGATGAGCAACATGCTCGCCTCCCACGACCTCGACCGGGCCGACGGCCGGCTCGCGGCCCTGCGGGAGACCGCCCCGCTGGTCGGCAGCATCCGCGACTCCAGCCTGGTCAGCGGCTACGCCCGTGAGCTCGCCGGCCTGCTGGGGATGGACCAGGACGAGGTCCGGGCCGAGGTGTCGCGGGCTGCGGCCCGCTCGACGCGGCGCAGCGCCCCCGTCGAGGAGGCGGTCGAGCCGACCACGGCGCCGACCACGCAGCCGACCGGGATCCCGATCCCCGACCCGCGCGACCGCCACCTCGCGCTCGAGCGCGAGACCGCCCAGCTCCTGGTCCAGGCGCCCGAGCAGTTCCCCGACCACTGGGACGGCCTCAGCCCCACCGACTTCACCCATCCCGCGTACGCCGCGGTGTTCACCGGGGTCGAGAAGGCCGCGGCGAACGAGGACGACGACGCCACCGGCGAGTGGACCCAGCGCGTCAGCGACGCCGTGGAGGACGAGCGGGTGCGCTCGCTCGTCGTCGCGCTGTCGGTCGAGCCGCTGCCGCTCCAGGGGGCGCCCGACGAACGTTTCGTCGTGGCCCACACCGCCGGGCTGCAGCTGCTGACGGTGATGCGCAGCATCGCGACGCTGAAGTCCCGGCTGCAGCGCACGAACCCGGTATCGGCCCAGCAGCGCTACAACGCCATGTTCTCCGAGCTCGTGGTCCTCGAGGCCCGCCGCAAGGCCCTGCTGACCCGCAGCATCGGGGCCCAGGACTGACCCACGCCTGACCCGGGCCTGAGCTCGGCCGGGTGCCGACGGACCCGCCGTCCGTCCACAGCGCGCTCCGGCCGTGCGAGGTTCTCCACAGGCTGACGCTCGGCAGCGGCACGTCCGGCCCGTCGTGACCAGACTCCTGGTGTGACCGCAGCCGGTGTGACCCCAGCAGGTGAGACCCCAGCACGTGAGACCCCGGCGTCGAGGCCCGCGACCGACTCCCGCGGCCGTCCGGACCCCTCGGCCGCGCACGCCTCCGACCAGGTCGCGCTCTGGGCCGGCGCCATCGAGGTCGGTGTCCTGGCCGCCGCCGCCCTGGCCGACCCCGAGGCGCCGTGGCGCGGCGACGCCGGCGAGGAGGAGCTGCGGACGCTCGAGGAGGCGGGGGCGCAGGCGCAGCGGGAGTTCGTCCTGGCCAACCTGGGGCTCGTCGGGGCCGTGCTCGCGCCCCACGCCCGCCGCGGCGCGCCGGTCGGCGACCTGTTCCAGGAGGGCTGCCTCGGTCTCATCGCGGCCGTCGAGCGGTTCGACCACCGGCGCGGCGTCCGGTTCTCCACCTACGCGACCTACTGGATCCGGGCCTTCGTCAGCGCCGCGGCCTCGCGCTTCGACTCGGCCGCGACGGTTCCGGCGGGCCGCAGCGAGCAGCTCCGCGCGGCCCACGGGGTGGAGAGCGCGCTCGCCCAGCACCTCGGGCGTCTGCCCACGGTCGCGGAGGTGGCTGCCGACCTGGGCCGGGGCGAGCGGTGGACGGCCGGGCTGCTCGGTCAGCGCGGCGCGCTGGCGCTCGACGACCTCGACGAACGCGCCCTGCTCCGGCTGGCAGAGGCGACCGCAGGGCCTGGCGACGGTGTCTCCTCGGAGCCGGAGCTCTGGGCACGCCGGCTGCTCGCGACCCTCACCGGCTTCGACCGCCGGGTGCTCGAGCTCCGGCTCGGCTTCGGGGGCGGGACGCCGAGCAGCCTCGCCTCGATCGCCCGGGAGCTCGGGGTCCCGGTCGGGCGGGTGCGTCGGGCCGAGGTCCGTGGGCTCGAGCAGCTGCGTGGGTGCTGCCCCCGGGAGGCGATGGCCGGGGTGGCCTCGTGACGGGAGTGGTCGCGCAGGTCGACGGGTCAGGGGTCGTCGACGATGAGGAGGTCCTGCCAGGCCTCGCCGACCAGCCCGTCCAGCAGGCCGCGGACCTGCGCGGTGCGGATCGTGGAGCCACGGTCCTGCGTGCCGAGGCGGCGGTAGAGGTCCCGGACGTGCTTGTCGACCGTGCTCTGGCTGATGCCGAGCCGGCTGCCGATCGCCCGTGCGGTGCGGCCCTCGGCGAGCAGGCGGAGGACGTCGTGCTGCCGTGCGGTCAGGGCCGGGTCGGGCGGACGGAGGAAGCGGCCGTGGGAGGCGACCGCGGCGGTCTGGACCGCCCGGGCCTCGGCGAGCTCGTCGTCGGTGAAGGCCTGCCCGGGCCGGCCCACGAAGTACGCCGCGATCGTGCCGCCCGTCTGGGCGACGGGGACGACGAGGAGCTCGTCGAGCACCTGTCCCCGGTGCTGCAGCACCAGGCCCGGTCCGGTGCCCCACGCCGGGAGGACGTCGTGCACCCGCACCGCCGGGACGACTCCGACCTCGCGGCACCAGAGCGTGAGGGGACCGGTCTCCCACGCGGCCGCGAGGGTGTCGCGCAGCGCTGCGGCCCAGGCCAGGTCGGGCGGCCAGCACCGCACGCCGGCGGCCCGCGTGCCCGCGACGCCGAAGACGACCACCGTCGCGTCGCACAGGTCGGCCAGCACAGGCAGCGTCACGTCCACCTGACGGGTCAGCGACGTCGCGGTGGCCAGAGAGCCGGCGAGGTCGAGGACGAGCTCCGCCGGTGCGCTCAGGGTCCGGGTCGGTGGCACAGTGCAGGGCCTAGTCGATCTCGAGGCCCGTGTCAATGGCGCGTTCCGGTACTGGAGGGCACGGTCGGCGACGGCCGAGCATGGTCGGGCACCGGTACGCGCGGGTCCCTGGGGGGGAGACCTGAGCCGTACGGTCCTCCCCGTCCCGGCCGGCCGCCCTTCGGCTGGTCGGGACGGCCGGGGTCGCCGCGGGCGACGGAGGCGACGGGAGCGACGGCAGCGACGGCAGCGACGGCAGCGACGGCAGCGAGGGCAGCGAGGGCAGCGCAGAATGGGCGCTGTGCCCCTTCCCGCCGTGTGCCGCCGATGAGGCCCCGCTTCGGCACCCGAGGGCTGCCGCCCGACGTGTTCGCGTCCTGGCGGGCCTCGCTGGGCGTCCGCGGTGGTGCCCCCGCACGGATCCTGGCCTGGGCGCGGTCGGCCGACGGCTTCGTGGTGGGCAGCCCGGCCGTGCTGTCGGTGGGCGGTCCGGGGCCCGACGACGAGGCCGGCCCCGAGCGGGGTGCCGAGGAGGAGTGGCGCCACCTCGGGTGGCACGAGATCGAGCACGGTGGCTGGAACACCGAGGCCCGCTCGCTCTCCTGGACCCTGTACGGCGGGCGCCGGGGGCGCGTCGAGCTCGCCGAACCGGGTCGGCTGCCCGAGCTGTTCCGTGAGCGGGTCGCGGCGAGCATCGCCGTCGAGCGGTTCGTCCCGATCCGGGGCGAGCGGGGCGTGACGGTCACCGCCCGGCGCGATCTGGGTGGTGACGGGACGCTCAGCTGGCACTCGTCCCTGACCCGCGGACTGAGCTGGAGCGGCGAGGGTGTGGCTGAGGAAGCAGCCCGCGCCTCGGCCGAGCTTGAGTCGGAGTACGGATCCACCGCCCGGGGCTGGTAACTTTCTCTAGGCCAATCCCCTGTAGCTCAATTGGCAGAGCAGCCGGCTGTTAACCGGCAGGTTACTGGTTCGAGTCCAGTCGGGGGAGCGACGCAGCGGCCATGCCGCTGCAGGGCGGGACGGATGTCTCGCCGCGGGTCGGACCACCGGTCCGACCCCTGCCGAGCCGCGGGGCGCTCTCGAACCAGGAGCACGGATGCCCGCACCTGACCTGCACGACCCGGCCGACGCGTCGTCCCTGACGAGTGTGCCGGACGCCTCGGGCCCCGCCTCCTTCCTCCTCGCCCGCCGCTCGGTCCTCGCCGGTGCCCTCGGGCTCGCAGGTGCGGCGCTGGTCGGGGTGCCGGCCGCGCAGGCGGCACCCCGGGTCAGCGGCCGGATCCTCCAGACCTACCTCGCCGCCGGCGGGCCGGCCGTGCTGGGCACCGCGGTGCACGGGGAGGTCAAGCGCCGGATCGCCCACGCGAACACGTACGGCCAGCGGTTCGAGCGCGGCACTGTGTGGTGGGGTTCCGGGGTCGGGCTGGTGGACCGGCTCGGTGCTCGGGTCCGGCTCGGGTCGGCAGCCAACTTCCGGCCCGTCTCCGGGGTGCGCGACCTGTGGCGCACCGACGACCTCGACGGGTGCACCGCGCTCGAGCGGCGGGTCGTCGTCGACCTCGGCATCACCACGATGATCGCCATGAACTCGGGCGGCGACCCGGCGATCCCCGGCGTGACGCGTCGGCACTACCCGATCAGCAACGCCGGCGACCACCTCGAGTTCTACCGCGGCTACGTCACCCGGTCCAAGAACCGGGCGGCGGTCGGCCGGGTGCTGCGGCGGGTGGCCGGCTCCGACGCCCCGGTGCTCGTCCACTGCCAGGCCGGCAAGGACCGTACGGGGTGGGTGTGCGACCTGATGCAGGCGGTCGCCGGCGTCGACCGGGGGGTGCGCGACCTCGACTACCTGGCGACGCGGTCGTACTCGGGCGCCCACGTCGAGCTCGACTGGCTGGCGGCCGCGCGTGCGCAGCTGGCCCGCGACCACGGGACGGTCGAGGACTACCTCGTCGACGGGTGCGGCCTGAGCCGCGCTGACCTCGGGCGCCTCAGGAAGCGGCTCGGCTAGGGCTTCGGGCCCTAGTGCTGCCCCCGGGCCGGCCCGTGGGGCACCCCGGGCTCGCCGCCGCCGCTGCCGCTCGCGACCGCCGGCCGGGCCGGCCATTCGACCTCGCCCCGGACGACCCGGGCCAGGTCGTCCAGGAACGCCCGCGCCCAGTGGTCGATGTCGTGCTCGAACACCTGCCGGCGCAGCAGCCGCATCCGGCGCGCCTTGATCCGGGCCGGCGCGTTCATCGCCTCGAGCATCGTCTCCTTGAGCCCGTCGATGTCGTGCGGGTTGATCAGGTAGGCCTGGCGCAGCTCGCGGGCCGCGCCGGCGAACTCGCTCAGCACGAGCGCGCCGTCGTCGCCCTGGCGGCACGCCACGTACTCCTTGGCCACGAGGTTCATCCCGTCGCGGAGCGGCGTGACGATCATGACGTCGGCGGCGCGGTAGAGCGCGGCCATCTCCTCGCGGGGGTAGGAGGCGTGCAGGTAGGTGATCGGCGGCCGACCGATGCGGCCCACCTCCGAGTTGATCCGTCCGACCAGGCGGTCGATGTCGTCGCGCAGGTTCCGGTACTGCTCGACCCGTTCGCGCGAGGGCGTCGCCACCTGCACCATCGCGGCCTCGTCCGGGTCGATCCGGCCCTCGGCGACCAGCTCGCCGAACGCCTGCAGGCGTTCGAGCAGGCCCTTGGTGTAGTCGAGGCGGTCCACCCCCAGGAACAGGGTCTTCGGTTCGCCGAGGTCGGCCCTGATCTCGGCGGCGCGTGCGGCCGTGGCGTCGCTGGACGCCAGCTCGTGCAGCGACTCCGCGGCGATGGAGATGGGGTACGCCCGCGCCATCACCGTGCGCCGGTCCGCGGCGTGCACGTACTCGCGGCGGGTCTCCAGGTGCAGCCGCTGGCGGACCAGGCGCAGGAAGTTCTGGGCGCCCCCGCCCAGCTGGAAGCCGACGAGGTCGGCGCCCAGCAGGCCGCGCAGGATCTGGTCGCGCCACGGCAGCTGGATGAAGAGCTCGGTCGGGGGGAAGGGGATGTGGAGGAAGAAGCCGATGTGCAGGTCGGGACGCTGCTCGCGCAGCATCTGCGGCACCAGCTGCAGCTGGTAGTCCTGCACCCAGACGACCGCGCCCGGCTCGGCCACGGCGACCGTCCGGTCCGCGAAGCGCTGGTTGACCCGGACGTACGCGTCCCACCACTCGCGCCGGAACTCGGGCGGCACCACCACGTCGTGGTAGAGCGGCCAGAGCGTGCCGTTCGAGAACCCCTCGTAGTAGTCCGCGATCTCGGCCTCCGACAGCGGCACCGGCACGAGCTCGAGCCCGTCGTTCTCGAACGGCTCGAGCACCTCGTCCGGGGCCCCGTGCCAGCCGACCCAGGCTCCGTCGTGGGAGTGCATGACCGGTTCCAGCGCGGTCACCAGCCCGCCCGGCGACGTGCGCCAGGTGGTGGTCCCGTCGGGGTGCTCGACCCGGTCGACCGGCAGCCGGTTCGCCACCACGACGAAGCTGGCCTGGCGCGTCGGCCGCACCTGTGCCGTGCCCGGCTCGTCGTGCTGCGCGGTCCCGGGCTCGGCGTCCCGCCCTGCCGCCGAAGCCGTCACCGTTTCTGTCCCCTCACGGGAGGAGGTTACGGGGAGCAGCAGCCGATCGGCTGAGCGGGAGCGGGGGGCGGACGGCCGGAACTTCTGTCAGGCTCTCCCCATGACCTCGCGAGCGCTGGCGCAGGACCGCTGGCAGGCGGTGCTCGAGCACCCGGACGAGACCCTGGTGGGCATCGACTTCGACGGCACCCTCGCCCCCATCGTGGCCGACCCGGAGCAGGCGCACGCGGACCCGCGGGCGGTCGCCGCCCTGGCCCGGCTGGGGAGCCTGCTGGGCACCGTCGCCGTCATCACCGGCCGGCCGGCGCGCACCGCCGTCCGGCTCGGCGGCTTCCGCGGCGTCGCGGGGCTGGGGCACCTGGTGGTGCTCGGGCAGTACGGCGTCGAGCGCTGGGACGCGGCGACGGACGAGTTCGTCATCCCGCCGGACCCCGGTCAGGTCGCCGCCCTGGAGCAGGAGATCCCGTCGCTGCTCGACCGGCTGGGCCAGGGCGCGGCGCACGTCGAGCACAAGGGCCGCGCCGTCGTCGTCCACACCCGCCAGCTCCCCGACCCGGACGCCTCGTTCGCGACCCTCACCGGTCCGCTGAACGACCTGGCCGAACGTCACGAGATGGTGGTCGAGCCCGGCAAGAACGTGCTCGAGATCCGCTCGCCCGGCGTCGACAAGGGCATCGCGCTGCGCGACATCGTGGCCGAGACCGGGGCGCGCCAGATCGTGTTCGTCGGCGACGACCTCGGGGACCTGCCGGCGTACCGGGTGGTGGAGGAGCTGCGTCGGGAGGGCCGCGGCGGTCTGCTGGTCTGCTCGGCGTCGCACGAGGAGGACGCGCTGTCGGCCCTCGCCGACGTCGTCGTCCAGGGTCCCGCCGGCGTCGCGACGTGGCTCGAGGAGCTGGCGGACGCGCTCGAGGCCCGCCGCGAAGCGTCCTGAGGGGTCAGACCGCCCGGAACGACGCGAACTCGACCTCGCACCGCAGCTCGAACCCCATCGCCAGGTAGAGGTCGATGGCGCGCGTGTTCGCGGCGCTGGTGTGCAGGAACGGCACCTCTCCGCGTGCGCGGACGAGGTCCGCGACCGCGCGAACCAGGGTCGAGGCCAGTCCCTGGCGGCGGTGGGCGGGGTCCGTGCAGACCGCGCTGATCTCGGTCCAGCCCGTCGGGTGGAGCCGTTCGCCCGCCATCGCCACCAGCCGCCCCTCGCGGCGCAGGCCGAGGTAGGTTCCGAGCCCGTACGTCCGCGGGCGGAACGGTCCCGGCTCGGTCCGGGCGACGAGGTCCACCGCCTCCGCGGCGTCAGCGGCCCCCAGCACGTACGCGTCGTCGGCGGGGGAGGAGTCGAGCGCGTCGGTCGACACGAGCTGCACCCCGGGGACGGCGCCGTCCAGCTCCCAGCCCGGGTGCACCCTCCGGCTGAAGCCGGGGTCACCGGCGAGCGCGGCCACCTCGCCCTCGGCGTAGAGGTCGCGCAGGTCGCGCCAGCCGCGCTCGTCGTCGACGTCGGCGACCGCCGCGAAGGGGGAGAGGTCGGGCCGGTAGCGGCGCGCCCGGCCCCCACCCAGCGCGAACCGGGCGTGCGCGCCGGTCAGGGAGGCCCAGGTCGGGGAGTCGAGCGGGTGCGGCGAGCCGACTGAGGCGTCGCTCACGTTCGGGACGGTGATGACCACGCCGGGAAGAACTCCGCCGCCCTCGGTGCTGTTCCCTCCGAGACCTCCTGCCGGGTCGGCCCCGTCTGCGCAGCGGACGGCGCCGGGATCGACGGGATTCCCGAGTAATCCTGTAGGCAATGCGTTCGCCCCCCGGCGGGCACGACGACCGAGGAGACCCCGTGCTGGTGACCGACGACACCCCGAGCCTGGTGCTCGTGCTCGTCGGCCTGGGACCCCGCGGGGCCGGGCTGCTGGAACGTCTGGTGACCAACCTCGCGAGCACCGCTGCGGGCACCGACGGTGAGCTTCCGGGGACCGTCGAGGTGCACCTGGTCGACCCGTACCCGGTCGGCGGCGGCCGCGTGTGGCGCTCGACGCAGTCCGAGCTGCTCCGGCTGAACACGACGGCCGAGGACCTCACCGTGTTCGTCGACGACAGCGTGACGATGGCTGGTCCGGTGACGCCAGGGCCGACGCTGGCCGAGTGGTCGCGGACCCACGGGGTGGACCTCGAGGACCCCGTGCTGGCCGCCGAGGCGGCGGCGCTCGGACCGCTGGACTTCCCCAGCCGGCGGCTCGGCCACGCCTACTTCGACTTCGCCGTCCGCCGCACGCTGGAGCGGGTGCCGGCCGGGATGACGCTCGTGACGCACCCCCAGCGCGCCGTCGACGTGCGGAGCCTCGCCACGGACGACGGCGACCGCGAGGTCGTCGTGCTGGAGGACGGCGAGCGCATCACGGCCGACGCCGTCGTGCTCGTGAACAGCCACGTCGACGTCCGCCCGGCGCCGCGCTTCGCCGCCCTGGCGGCCTTCGCCGACGAGCGCGGGCTCACCTACCTGCCGCCCGGCTACGCCGGCGACCTCGACCTCAGCGGGGTCCCCGCGGGTGAGGACGTCCTGGTCCGCGGTCTCGGCCTCGACTTCGTCGACCTGATGGTCCTGCTGACCGAGGGTCGGGGCGGGCGCTACGTGAACGACGGCGACCGGCTGGTCTACCTGCCGTCGGGAGCCGAGCCGCACCTGCTCGTGGGCTCGCGCCGCGGGGTGCCGTACCACGCCAAGCCGATGTACCGGCTGCGCGCGGGCAAGCCGGCGACCACCACGTTCTGCACCCAGCAGACCGTCGGTGCGGTGCTGCGGCGCGGCGACGTCATCGACTTCGCCGCGGACCTGTGGCCGCTGGTCGGGCGCGAGGTGGCCTGGGGCTACTACCGCGAGCTCGGCCTGGGGCACCCGGAGCGCATCACGACGTCGTGGGACACGTTCGCCGACACCTTCGCCGCCCTGGAGTGGGGGAGCGACGCGTACGCGCGGTGGATCACCGGAGTGGTGCCCGACCCGGCAGACCGCTTCGACCCCGCCGTGCTCGACCGGCCGCTGCGCGGGCTCCGCGTCGCCGACGCCGGCGGGCTCTCCCGCGTGGTCCGGGCGTACATCACCGCCGACCTCGCCCGCCGTGACGACGACACGTGGAGCGCCGACCTCGGCGCCTTCTTCGCCCTGCTGGCGATCCTGCCCGTCGTCGCGCCGGCGCTGGGCTCGCCGCGGATGGACCCGCGCTCGCTCGTCGACGACTTCTACGGCTGGTTCATGGGCTTCTTCAGCTTCTGGGCCAGCGGCCCGCCGCACGACCGCCTCGAGCAGCTGCTCGCCCTCGAGGAGGCCGGCGTGGTCACGTTCCTCGGGCCGGACCTCGAGATCGTCGCGGACGCGGGGCGCGGGACGTTCGTCGCGCGCTCCTCCGCCGTGCCGGGCGAGGTCGAGGCCCGCTCGCTGGTCGAGGCGACGCTGCCCGCCTTCGACCTGAGCCGCACCGAGGACCCGCTCCTGTCCGCCCTGGCCGCTCGCGGCGAGGCGTCGACGCAGGTCCTCGTCGACGCGGCGGGCCACCCGCTCGACACCGGGCAGCTGCGCACCGACCCGACCCACCACCTGGTACGTGCCGACGGCTCGGTCGCTCCCCGCCGGCTGGCGCTGGGGATGCACACGGCGCTCAAGGCCGCCGCCTTCGCGCGGCCCCTCAGCAACGGCCCGGTCCACCGGCTGAACGACCAGGTGGCGCGCGCCCTGCTCGCCCTGCCGCGCCGGTCGGCCGAGCCCGCGATGTCCAGCTCGACGGCAGGAGCCGACCGATGACCAGCACCACCACCCGGAGCCTGTACGCCAGCCCCGTCGACGTCGACCGCCACGGGACCTACGCCGTCCCGCAGCGCCCCGACGACCCCCGCCCGCTCTACCGCTTCACCGGGCGCCTCACCGCGGACGGCTCGAGCGGCTACCCGGCGGTGCCCGGGCGCTACCACCTCTACGCCGGCTGGTTCTGCCCCTGGGCGCAGCGCGTGGTGCTCGAGCTGGAGGCCAACGGGCTGACCGGACCCGGCGGCGCCGTCTCGGTGTCGTACGTCGACGGCGCCCGGGACGGCCGGGGCTGGGCGTTCCGGGAGACGAACGGGCCCGACCCGGTCAACGGCTTCACCCTGCTGCGCGACGCGTACGAGGCGACGGAGCCCGGCTTCGACGGCCACGTCAGCGTCCCGACGCTGTGGGACACGCAGACGAACCGGATCGTCAGCAACGACTTCCGCACGCTCGGCCTCGACGTCGCCACGCAGTTCGGCGACCTGCGGCACCCCGGCGTCGACACCTACCCGGAGGCGCACCGTGCGGAGATCGAGGAGCTCGACTCCTGGGTCGGGCCGGCCGTCAACGCCGGCGTGGGCCGGGCGGCGGGGGACGGTCCCGGGGCCGAGCAGGCCCGGTCCGACCTGCACGCGGCGTTCCGTCGGCTCGACGACCGGCTCGTCGACGGGGGGTTCCTGGTCGGTCACGGGCTGACCGAGGCCGACATCCGGCTCTGGGTCACGCTCGCGCGCTACGACGTGCAGGGCAACGCCACCGGCCGGCTCGGCCCGCCGCTCAGCCGCTATCCGCACCTGGCCCGCTACGCCGCGTACCTCGCCGGGCTGCCCGCCTTCCGCGCCAGCACGCGCTGGTCCGCGTTCAGCGCGCCGGGCGCGACGCCGTCCTTCCTCGACGCACCTCCCGTCGACCTCACGAGGAGCTCTCGATGACGCGTCCCCTGCACCTCGCCGTCGCCCTCGACGGCGCCGGCTGGCACCCCGCCGCCTGGCGGCTGCCGACCGCCCGGCCGCAGGACCTGCTGACCGCCGGCTACTGGGTCGACCTGGTCCGCCGGGCGGAGGAGGGGCTGCTCGACCTCGTCACGTTCGAGGACGCGCTCGCGCTGCAGAGCACCGCGTCGACGGGTCCGGACGGGCGGACCGACCAGGTCCGCGGGCGCCTCGACGCGGTCCTGGTGGCCGCCCGCGTGGCGCCGCTGACCCACCACGTCGGCCTGGTGCCGACCGCGACGGTCACCCACACCGAGCCGTTCCACGTGTCCAAGGCCATCGCCACGCTCGACTTCGTCTCGCAGGGTCGGGCCGGCTGGCGCCCGCAGGTGTCCGCGGGGACGGCCGAGGTCGCGAACATCGGCCGGCGCACGTCCTGGACCGACCCGCGCGGGGACGACCCTGCCGCCCGGCAGGCGCTCGCGGACCTCTTCGAGGAGGCGGGCGACGCGGTCGAGGTGGTCCGGCGCCTGTGGGACAGCTGGGAGGACGACGCGGAGATCCGCGACGTCGCCACCGGACGGTTCGTCGACCGCGACAAGCTGCACTACGTCGACTTCGAGGGTCGCTTCTTCTCCGTGCGCGGGCCCTCGATCACCCCGCGGCCCCCGCAGGGCCAGCCGGTGGTCGTCGCCCTGGCCCACGCCGAGGTGCCGCGGGCCTTCGCCGCGCGGTCGGCCGACGTCGTGCTGATCACCCCGACCGACAACGCGAGCGCGGCGGCGCAGGTCGACGAGATCGTGGCGGTCCGCCGCGACGCGGGTCGGACGGGTCCCGACCACGTGTTCGCCGACCTCGTGGTGCTGCTGGACGACGACGAGATCCGCGCCACCGAGCGCTGGGCCCGGCTCGAGGGGTGGGCGGGGGAGCCGTTCACCAGCGACGCCGAGGTGTTCGCCGGGACGCCGCAGGGCCTGGCCGACCTGCTCCTCGCCCGTGCGGACGCGGGGCTGACCGGCTACCGGCTCCGACCGGCCGCGCTGCCGCAGGACCTCGACGCGATCGTCGACGGCCTCGTCCCCGAGCTGCAGCGACGGGGGGCCTTCCGCACCGCGTACGAGGCCGGCACCCTGCGCGACCGGCTCGGCCTCGAGCGTCCCGCCAACCGCTACGCCTCGACCGGAGGAACCCGATGAGCACGCCCCCCGAGCGGACCCGCAAGCAGGTCCACCTCGCCGCCCACTTCCCGGGCGTGAACAACACCACTGTGTGGAGCGACCCGCAGGCCGGCAGCCACATCGAGTTCAGCTCGTTCGTGCACCTGGCCCAGACGGCCGAGCGCGGGCTCTTCGACTTCTTCTTCCTCGCCGAGGGCCTGCGGCTGCGGGAGCAGAACGGCGAGATCTACGACCTCGACGTCGTCGGCCGCCCCGACACCTTCGCGGTGCTGTCCGCGCTCGCCGCGGTCACCGAGCGCCTCGGCCTCGCCGGGACGGTCAGCTCGACGTTCAACGAGCCGTACGAGGTCGCGCGGCAGTTCGCGACGCTCGACCACCTGTCGGCCGGGCGGGCCGCCTGGAACGTCGTGACGTCGTGGGACGCCTTCACCGGCGAGAACTTCCGCCGCGGCGGTTACCTGCCGAAGGAGGAGCGCTACTCCCGCGCCCAGCACTTCCTCGACGCCGCCTTCGCCCTCTTCGACGCCTGGTACGGCGACGAGATCGTCGCCGACCGGGCGACGGGTGAGTTCCTGCGGCGTCCGGAGGTGGGCACCTTCTCCCACCACGACCAGCACTTCGCCATCGACGGGGCGTTCAGCACGCCGCGCAGCCCGCAGGGCCGACCGGTGATCTTCCAGGCCGGCGACTCCGAGGAGGGCCGCGAGTTCGCGGCGGCGACCGCCGACGCGATCTTCACCCGGCACGCCACCTGGGACGCCGGCCGCGCGTTCCACGCCGACGTCAAGGGCCGGCTGGCCGCGTACGGGCGTCGTCCCGACCAGCTCGTCGTGCTCCCGGCGGCGACGTTCGTGCTCGGCGACACCGACGCCGAGGCGGCCGAGATCGCGCAGGGGGTCCGGCTGCAGCAGGTGAGCGGCGCGACCGCGATCAAGCTCGCGGAGCAGCTGTGGAACACCGACCTGTCCGACCTCGACCCCGACGGTCCGGTGCCGTCCTTCGACCCCGTCGTGGGCGAGAACACGATCGCGAAGGGCCGCGCCAGCGTGCGCATGCACAAGGACCCGGTCGCCACCGCGCGCGAGTGGCGGGCCAAGGCCGAGGCCGAGCACCTCTCGCTGCGCGAGCTGATCGTCGAGACGACGAACCGGCAGACCTTCGTCGGTTCGGCGTCCACGGTCGCGCAGGCGATCGACGAGCACGTCCAGGCCGACGTCTGCGACGGCTACATCCTCGTCCCGCACATCACCCCCGGCGGGCTCGACCGCTTCGTCGACGAGGTCGTGCCGCTGCTGCAGGAACGCGGAGTGTTCCGCACCGAGTACGAGGGCTCGACGTTGCGCGAGCACCTCGGTCTGGAGGCGGCGCCGCGCGTCGCGCACCGGGGCACCTCGGTCGGAGCGGCCTCGTGAGCACGCGTCAGACCGGCGTCGTCGCCCTCTCGGGCAACCCGCGTCCCGGGTCGCGGACCCTGCTCGTCGCCCGGACGCTGGCGGGTGCGCTCGCCGAGCGCCTCGGCGCGGGACCGGTCACGTCGCTCGACCTCGCCGAGGTCGCGCCGCAGCTGTTCGCCGAGAGCGCCCCGGACGCCGACCGGTTCGCCGCGACGCTGGCGGGCGCCTCGGTCGCCGTCGTCGCCACGCCGGTCTACAAGGCCAGCTACACGGGTCTGCTCAAGGCGTTCCTCGACCGCTACCCGAGCGGCGGCCTGCGCGGCGTGCTCGCCGTGCCCGTGGTGGTGTCGGCGAGCCCGGCGCACTCGTTCGTGGCCGAGCACCTGCTCCGCCCGCTGCTCGTCGAGCTCGGCGCGTCCGCACCGACGCGCCCCTTCGCCGTGACCGAGAAGCAGCTCGGTGACCTCGACCAGCTGGCGGGCACGTGGGCCGACGACGCCGCCGGGACCGTCGCGGCGCTGCTGGCCGCCGACCCCGAGGGAGCACGACCATGACCGCCGAGCCCAGCACGGAACCGGTCACCTCGGACGCGTTCCGGGCGATCTTCAGGCAGCACCCTGCCGGCGTGGCCGTCGTCGCGCTGCGTGACGGCGACCGTCCGGTGGGCTTCACGGCCACGTCGGTCGTCTCGGTGTCGGCGGACCCGGCCCTGCTCACCTTCTCGGTGGCGGAGACGTCGTCCGCCTGGCCGTCGCTGTCGCAGGCCGCGACGCTGACGATCAGCTTTCTGGCGGCCGACCAGGTCGACGTGTCGGCCCGCTTCGCCACCCGCGGCGTCGACCGGTTCGCCGGCGTCCCGTGGCACTGGCTCCCCAGCGGTGAACCGGTCCTCGACGACGTCCTCGCCTGGATCCGCGGCGACGTGGTGGAACGGGTCGCCGTCGGGGCGAGCCACCTGGTCGTGGTCCACGCACGCGAGACGGCCCAGGTCCGACGGGGCGCGCCGCTGGTCTACCACGACCGCGCCTACCACTCCCTCGGCGAGGGCTCCGCGCTGTAGCGGCGCCCGCCCGGGGACGAGGTCAGTCGTCCAGGTCCGGCGACTGCGGGGACTCCTGCTGCGTACGCTCCGGGTGGTCCTCACGGAGGTCGGAGTCGGCCAGGATCGCCGCGGCCTGGGCCTCGGGGTCGTCGCTGCCGGCCGCCCGCTCCTCGGGCAGGAGCAGGGCGCGCTCCTCGACCCGGGAGTCGTCCACGTGGTCAGGGCTGGCGTGGTCGGGGCTCGTGTCGTCGGGGCTCATGGTTCCTCCTGCTGGTGAGGGTGCGGCCACCCCGCACCGACCGTAGCGGCCGCCCGGGACCGTGCGCGGCGCCGTGCCAGGGCACCGTGCCAGAGTGGGTTCTGCGGGCGTCGTCCGGCGCCACTTCAGAGTCGAAGGAGCACCCATGAGCGAGCACAGCCCCGAGGCCGACCGGATCGACGAGGCCGTGGTCAGCAACGACGAGGAGTCGGTCACCGACTCCCACGCCGCGGACGTGGCCGCCGGCTACGACGACACCGACGACGCGCCCGTGCAGCCCTCCACCGAGGAGGACGGCAGCCTCTAGTGGAGCTGGAGCGTGCTCTGGCGGCGGCGCGGGCGACGACGCAGTCGGTGCTGGTGACGCTGCGCAGGGACGGGCGGCCGCAGCTGTCGAACGTCGTCCACCGGGTGGGCGACGACGGTCTCGTCCGGGTGTCGACGACGGCCGACCGGGCGAAGTTCCACAACGTGCGACGGACGCCCTGGGCGTCGCTGAAGGTCGACGGCGAGAGCTTCTGGTCGTACGCGGTCCTCGAGGGCGACGTGACGCTGTCCGAGGTCGCGGCCGACCCGGCCGACGCCGCCGTCGACGAGCTGGTCGCCCTGTACCGCAGCATCGCCGGGGAGCACCCCGACTGGGACGACTACCGCCGCTCGATGGTCGCCGACCGCCGCGTCGTCGTCCGGCTCAGGCCGACGTACGCCTACGGCGCGCTCTGAGGCGAGCGCTCAGACGAGCGAGCGCAGCGTCGTCACCAGCGGCGTCGTCGGGCGGCCGATCAGCCGGCTGAGGTCGCCGGTCACCTCGGCGAGCGTGCCCTCGGCGATGTTGACGTCGAGCCCGACCAGGAACCCCCGGGTGCCGG
>CAXULL010000036.1:0-24246 GCA_964251895.1 uncultured Friedmanniella sp. | reverse complement strand
TTCGGCACCATCTCGGTCTCCGACGGCATCTCGATGGGCCACGAGGGCATGCACTTCTCGCTGGTCAGCCGGGAGGTCATCGCCGACTCCGTGGAGACCGTGATGTCGGCCGAGCGGCTCGACGGCTCCGTGCTGCTCGCCGGCTGCGACAAGTCGCTGCCCGGGATGCTGATGGCCGCGGCCCGGCTCGACCTCGCGTCGGTCTTCCTCTACGCCGGCTCGACCATGCCCGGGCGGGTGGGCGACAAGGACGTGACGATCATCGACGCGTTCGAGGCCGTCGGCGCCTGCCTCAAGGGCCTGATCACCCGCGAGGAGGTCGGTGTCGTCGAGCGCGCCATCTGTCCCGGCGAGGGCGCCTGCGGCGGCATGTACACCGCCAACACCATGGCCAGCGCCGCCGAGGCCCTGGGCATGTCGCTGCCCGGCTCGGCCGCCCCGCCCGCCGTCGACCGGCGTCGCGACGGCTTCGCCCGCCGCAGCGGCATGGCCGCCGTGGAGCTCCTGCGCCGCGGCATCACCGCCCGCCAGATCCTGACCAAGGAGGCGTTCGAGAACGCGATCGCCGTGGTCATGGCGTTCGGCGGCTCCACCAACGCCGTGCTCCACCTGCTGGCGATCGCGAACGAGGCCGAGGTCGACCTCACGCTCGACGACTTCGTGCGGGTGGGCAAGAAGGTCCCGCACCTGGGCGACCTCAAGCCGTTCGGGCGCTACGTGATGACCGACGTCGACCGGGTCGGCGGCGTCCCCGTGGTGATGAAGGCGCTGCTCGACGCCGGCCTGATGCACGGCGACTGCCTGACCGTCACCGGCAAGACCATGGCCGAGAACCTCGCCGACATCGCCCCGCCGGACGTCGACGGCACGATCCTGCGCGCGCTCTCGAACCCCATCCACCCGACCGGCGGCATCACGATCCTGCACGGCTCGCTCGCGCCGGAGGGCGCGGTCGTCAAGAGCGCCGGCTTCGACACCGAGGTGTGGCAGGGCACCGCCCGCGTCTTCAGCGGCGAGCGCGCCGCGATGGACGGGCTCGAGGACGGCACCATCGGCGCCGGGGACGTCGTCGTGATCCGCTACGAGGGCCCCAAGGGCGGGCCCGGCATGCGCGAGATGCTCGCCGTCACCGGGGCCATCAAGGGCGCCGGGCTGGGCAAGGACGTCATGCTCATCACGGACGGGCGGTTCTCCGGCGGCACGACCGGCCTGTGCGTCGGCCACATCGCGCCCGAGGCCACCGAGGGCGGCCCCATCGCGCTGGTCGAGGACGGCGACATCATCACCCTCGACGTCGCGAACGGCACCCTCGAGCTCGGGGTCGACGCCGACGAGCTCGAGCGCCGCCGGGCCGCCTGGGTGCCCGAGCCACGACCGGTCCGACGCGGCGTGCTGGGCAAGTACGCCCAGCTCGTCCGTTCGGCCAACGTCGGCGCCGTCTGCAGCTGAGCGCGGCCGCCGGGAGGCGGCGCCCGCGGTGCCCCCGGATGCACCAGACACGGGTGATGCACGACACATAGGTCGCCTAGATGAATACCTCCCTGAGGGTCTTGCGTAGCCAGCCTCAGGAATGTGAGTGTGAGCCGGCACCGTCCGGTGCACTCGTCCCCTGGGGGTCCGCTTGTCTGAACGGCGCTCGCGCTGGTCCGTTTTCGTCCCGTCTGCCGTCGGCGTCACCGCGCTGACCGCCGCCTTCGCCCTCGTGGGTGGACCGGCGCAGGCAGCACCCGTCACGCCGGGCAGCACGCCCAGCGGGTCGGTCGTCGTGCTCCTGCGCGACCAGCTGAGCCGCACCCCGGTGGTGAAGAACCGCATGGTGCAGCGCCAGGCCGCCGCCACCGCGAGCCAGGACCGGGTCGTGGACCACGTCGCGGCCGTGGCCGGCGGTGCGCCGGCCGACGTCGTGCACTACGCGTCGGCGAACGCCTTCTCCGCCACCGTGACCCAGGCCCAGGCCGACGCCCTCGCGGCCGACCCCTCGGTCTCCGTCGTGGTGCCGAACCGCCGCTTCAGCCTCCCGGTTCGCCGGGAAGCGTCCGCGGCCGGCACGACGAGCGGGGCGACGGTCCCGCCCGACACGTCGAAGATCTGCCCGAGCGACCCGAGCAAGCCGCTGCTGGAGCCCGAGGCCCTGGCCGACACCCGCACCGCCTCGGCCGACCGCTCGGCCAAGACGGCCCAGCAGCTGACCACGGGCAAGGGCGTCAAGGTCGCCTACATCGCCGACGGCATCGACCCGGCGAACCCGGACCTGATCCGGGCCGACGGCTCACGCGTCGTCACCGACTACAAGGCGTTCTCCGCCGACGGCCCGGCCCCCGAGGAGGGTGGCGCGGAGGCGTACGGCGACGCGTCGGCCATCGCGGCGCAGGGACGGGTGGCGCACGACCTCTCGACCTTCGTCAACCCGGCCTACCCGCTGCCCGTGGGCTGCAACATCAAGATCCTCGGCATGGCGCCCGGCGCCAGCATCGTGGCGCTCAAGATCGACTTCTACACGACCTCGATCATCCAGGCCATCGACTACGCCACGACCACCGCCAAGGTCGACGTGATCAACGAGTCCTTCGGCGGCAACGTCATCCCCGACGCGACGACCCGCAGCGCGATCTCGCTCTTCAACGACGCCGCCGTCAAGGCCGGCATCACGGTCACCGTCTCCTCCGGCGACGCCGGGACCACGAGCACGATCGGCAACCCGGCGACGGACCCGCAGGTCATCTCGGTGGCCGCGAACACGAACAACCGCGGGTACGCCCAGACCGGCTACGCCGGCGCGCGCACCTTCGGCAACGGGCGCTGGCTCAACGACCAGATCTCCTCGCTGTCCTCGGGCGGCTTCACCCAGAGCGGCGGGACGGTCGACCTGACCGCGCCCGGCGAGTCCGGCTGGGCCATCTGCGGCGGCCCGGAGTGCACGAACTACCGCGGCGGGACGTCCGACGTCCAGCTGTTCGGCGGCACGAGCCAGTCGGCACCCCTGACGGCCGGGGCTGCGGCCCTCGTCATCTCGGCGTACCGCAGCACGCACGGCGGCGACTCCCCGAGCCCGGCCACGGTCAAGCACCTGCTCACCAGCACCGCCTCCGACCTCGGCCTGCCCACCTTCGAGCAGGGCGCGGGGCTGCTCGACGCCCGGGCCGCGGTCGAGGCGGCGCTCACCTCGCCCGGTGCGAAGAAGAAGAAGGTGCCGTCGGGGCTGAGCTCGAACATCCTGATCGACAAGAGCCAGGTCAGCCTCTCGGGGACGCCCGGCTCCACCAAGACGGCCACCCTCAAGGTCCGCAACGTCGGCCAAAAGAAGCTGTCGGTCGCCGTCTCGACCCGGGACCTGCGCCCGCTCGAGGTCAGCACCACGACCACCAAGATCGACTCCAGCAGCACGCAGACCTTCCCCTACCCGACGACCGCCGCCCCGTGGGTCTTCAAGAAGGTGACGTTCGTCGTCCCGAAGGGGACCGACCGGCTCGCGACCGCAGCGGCGTGGCAGGGCGCGGCCCGTGCCGTCGCCGGCACCACCGTCACCCCGGTCGTCCGGGTCAGCCTGTTCACCCCGGACGGCACGTTCGCCACGAACAGCCGCCCCCAGGGCGGCGCGGTCTCGGCGAACTACGCCAACCTCGACGTCCGCAAGCCGGTCGCCGGGACCTGGACCGCGGTCCTGTACACCCCGGCGGGCGCCACCGGCTACACCGGTGACGTGACGCTGCAGAACACGGCCGAGGAGGCCATCAAGGTCGGGTCGGTCGACCACCGCACGCTCAAGCTCAAGGCCGGCCAGCAGAAGACGGTCAAGGTGTCGCTCAAGATGCCGAGCAGGGCCGGCGACATCGCCCGGGCGATCACCCTGAGCTCCAAGGGGCACCAGACCGCGGTGCCCGTCGTCCAGCGGGCCGTCGTGCCCGTGTCCGGCGGCACCGGGTCGTTCAAGGGCACGATCACGGGTGGCAACGCCCGCGCCGGGTCCGCCGCCCAGGTCTTCACCTACGCGTTCGACGTCCCGGCCGGCACCCCCGACCTCGGCGCCGGCGTGACCCTGGCCGACGACGCCGGGATCCAGCTCGAAGGGGTCCTCGTCGACCCGAACTCCGAGACGCAGTCAATCGGCACGAACGCGTACCTGAACGCGGCCGGCACGGAGGTCGCCTCGCAGGGCCGCACCATGCAGCTCAGCACGGCCCACCCGGTCCCCGGCCGCTGGCGCATCATCGTGCTGGTGATCAACCCGGTCACGGGCAAGGAGCTGGGCGAGAACTTCTCGGGCACGATCCGCTTCGGGCAGGCCAAGGTCCGCGAGGCGGGCGTACCTGACTCGACCCGCACGACCCTGCCCCAGGGCCAGGCCACGACGGCACGGGTGACGGTGACCAACACCGGCATCGCGCCGATCAACGTCCAGCTCGACGCACGGACCGACGCCGTGCACAACACCCCGCTGCCGTCGCCGTTCGGGTCGCAGAACTTCACGCTGCCCGACCACGCGGCGCCGACCTTCCTGGTCCCGCCGGGCACGACGGCCCTCACCGCGACGTCCGTCTCCGACGTCCCGGCGGTCGTGGACCTGCTGTCCGGCGCGCAGGGCATCGACGTCGTCGGTGGTCTCGAGGAGGGCAAGAAGGGCAGCGTCGTCTCCAGCGCCACGGTGAAGGAGAAGCAGGGCACCGTCTCGACCGGGATCTGGTACACCGACGTCAACGAGATCGGCGCCGTCGGCAACCAGCCCCCGCCCACGGCGGACTCGCGGGTCGACCTCGTCGCCCGTACGCCCGACCTCGACCCGGCGGTCACGTCCTCGACGGGTGACTTCTGGCAGGCAGCGTTCGACCCGCAGGCCGACATCGGCACCCCGGTGACGATCCAGCCGGGCAAGAGCGCCACCGTGACGGTGACCATCAAGCCGACGGGGGAGGTCGGGTCCACGGTGCACGGCGTGCTGAACGTCATCACCCCGCCCGGGCTGAACTTCCCGACGTTCGCCACGACCGGCGACGTGATCACCACGCTCGGCTACGCCTACACCGTGGGCGCCCCGAGCACGGTGGGGACGGACACGGTCACCGCGGGCCACTGAGGTCCGCAGCCTGAGACCTCGGGGTCCGACGACCCCGAGGTCTCAGGCCTCCACAGGTCCCACGACCTGAGCTCGACCGAGCAGGACCCGGCATGATGGGCCGGTGAGCACGCCGCGGTTGCGTCAGACCGTCCTCGACACCGAGGACCCGCGCGGGCTCGCCGAGTTCTACCGGGTCCTGCTCGGCCTGTCCTACCGGCCGGGCGACGAGCCGCCGACGGCCGGCGAGCCCGACCCGCGGGGCGAGGACTGGCTGGTGCTCGTCGGCGAGGGCGGCGCACCGGCGCTGGCCTTCCAGCGGGTGGCGTCCCTCGCTGCGCCGACCTGGCCCGAGGGGGAGCGGCCGCAGATGCTGCACCTCGACACGACGGTCCCCACCGCGGCCGAGCTCGCGGTCCAGCACCTCCGCGCCCTCGGTCTCGGGGCACGCCTGCTGCACGACCGCTCCGACGACCCCGACGAGCCGCTCTACGTCTACGCCGACCCGGCCGGTCACCCGTTCTGCATCTTCGTCGCGGACTGACCCACCCCCGCGGCAGCCGGTCGGGCGCCTAACGTTCGGCCCATGCGGACGATCACGGTCGACGAGCGTCGCGCGCGGCTGGCGCGCCGGCACCTGCTGCTGCCCGGCCTCCGGACCGACGACGTCGCCTCCGTCGCCGACGCGGTCGTCGCGCTGCACTCCTCCGACCCGGTCACCGTCTACCTCTCCGTGCTCGCCCGGATGGCCCACCCCTCGCTCGGCGCCGTCGACACGGCGCTCTACGAGGAGCGCGTCCTCGTCCGCCACCACGCCGTACGCCGGACCCTGTGGGTCGGTGGGCCGGAGGTCGTCCGGGTCCTGCACGCCGCGGCGACCCGCGCACTCGTCGGGCCCGAACGTCGGCGCACCGCGGGCTACCTCGCCGAAAGCGGCATCGACGAGCCCGAGGCCTGGCTCGACGACGCGGAGGCCCAGGTCCTCGCCGACCTGCGCGAGCACGGCCCGAGCACCGCGCGTGAGCTGGGGCAGCGCATCGACGCCCTGCGGCAGCCGATCGTCGTCGGGGGACCGCGCTGGGGCGCGACGCAGTCCGCGCACACCCGGGTGCTGCTCGGCCTCGGCTTCGCCGGGGCGATCCTGCGCACCCGGCCGCTCGGCAGCTGGGTGAGCGGCGCCTACCGCTACGCCGTCGCGGAGGACTGGCTCCCCGGGGGGCTCGGAGACGTCGACGCGCGCGTGGCACGGGCGGAGCTCGCCCGGCGCTACCTCAACCGTTTCGGACCCGTTCGGGGCGACGACCTGCGCTGGTGGACGGGGTGGCCGGTGACCGCGACGCGGGCCGCGCTGGCCGACGTCGCCGCCGAGGAGGTCGCTCTCGACGGCGGAACCGGCTGGGTCCTGCCGGACGACGACGCGCCCTTCGACGCCGAGCCCTGGGTGGCCGCGCTGCCCAGCCTCGACCCCACCACGATGGGGTGGAAGGAGCGCGCCTGGTACCTGCCCGCTGCCGCGGCCGACGCGTTCGACCGCAACGGGAACGCGGGTCCGACGCTGTGGGTGGACGGTCGGGTCGTCGGCGCGTGGGCGCAGGCGGCCGACGGTCGGACGCTCACGCACTACTTCGAGCCGGTGGGCGCCCCGCGTCGCGCCGAGCTGGACGAGCGCCTCGCGGTCCTGGCGGACGCGGTGGGGGAGACGCGCTACACCGTCCGGTTCCCGGGACGGGTGCACGCGGAGCTCTGGGGCTAGCTCCCCGTCCGGCGGGTCACCACCCGGCCCAGCAGGTCGCGCAGCTGTGCAGCCTCCGCCGTCGACAGCCCGTCGAGCAGACGCCGCTCGGCCTCGTCGCTGGCTGCCGTCGCCCGGTGCAGCGCCCGTCGACCCGCCCCGGTCAGCGCGACGACGTTGCGCCGACGGTCGCCGGGGTCCGGCTGGCGTGCCACCAGGCCCTTGCCCTCGAGGGCGTCGAGCAGCCCCACCATCGTGGTGCGGTCCACCCCCAGCCGGAGGGCGGCCTCCTGCTGGGACTCGGGCTCACGACCGTCCAGGAACAGCAGGACCGCGAGCTCGCGGACGTTGACGCCGGACGGCGCGAGGTGCTCGGTGTGCAGTTCCTCGAGGTCGAGCAGGGCGTGCTTGAGCAGGTAGGTGAGCCGCGCGCTCAGCGCGGCGCCGATCTCCTCCTCGCTGGTCACCGTCCGAGCCTACGGCTACACTGATCGTCAGTAGTACTGACGATCAGTAGGAGGAACATCATGTCGACACTGCTTCTCACCGGCGGGAGCGGGCTCGTGGGCTCGCGCCTGCTGCCGCGTCTCGTCGAGGACGGCGTCAGCTGTCGTGCCCTCGTCCGCCGGGAGGTGTCGCTGCCGCCCGGCGTGACCGGCGTGCGCGGAGACCTGGCCGACCCGGGGTCGCTGCGTGCGGCGGTGGAGGGCGTCGACGCGGTCGTCCACCTCGCGGCGCTCTTCCGCACGGGGGACGAGGACGCGATCTGGCGGGCGAACCTGGACGGCACGCGCAACCTGGTCGAGGCCGTCTCGGCGTACGCGCCCTCGGCCCGGGTCGTGATGGCCAGCACGGGCAACGTCTACGACGCCGACGCGACCCGTCCCGGCCGGGAGACGGACGCCTGCACGCCGACCGCCGCCTACCCGGCGAGCAAGCTGGCGGCCGAGGAGCTCCTGCGGGGGAGCGGCCTGACCTGGTCGGTCCTGCGCCTGCCCTTCGTCTACGGCGACGGTGACGGCCACCTCGCGTCGCTGCCGCCGCTCGTGGCGCGCTTCGGGCTGCACCCCGCGCACACGTACTCGGTCGCCCACCACCGCGACGTCGCGGTGGTCGTCCGCCTGGCCCTGTCCGGGGCCCTGGACGGTCGGGTGGTCAACCTGACCGACGACGCGCCGGTCACCGTCTTCGAGCTGGCCCGGCTGGCCGGGGACCCGATCGAGGGGTCGGCCGAGCCGTTGGTCGACCCGTGGTCCGGCCGGATGGACTCGACGCTGCTGCGCGACCTGGGCTTCAGTCCCACGGTGCCCACGATCCACGCCGCGGCACGGGACGGGATCCTGTAGCGGCGCCACGGCGCCGAAGGGGCACTAGCCTCCCCTCGTGCCCGACGACGCCGGCGGAACCCTCCGGCTCCAGCCTCTGGTCCGGGCCCGCGTCGCGACGCTCGGGCACGAGGGTCAGGCGTGGGTCGACGCGCTGCCGCGGGTGCTCGGCGAGCTCTGCCGTCGCTGGTCGCTCCGTCTCGGCCGGCGGCTGCCCGGCGGCTCGGCGTCCTACCTCACCACCGTGCTGCGCGCCGACGGGAGCGAGGCGGTGCTCAAGGTGGCGCTGCCCGGTCCCGACCCGACCGGCCACGCTGCGGCGCTCCGGGCGGCCGACGGGCAGGGCTACGTCCGGGTCCTCGAGGCCGACCCCGGGCTCGGGGCGCTGCTGCTCGAGCGTCTCGGGCCGTCGCTCGACCACGGGGGGCTCGCGCCCGAGGCCCAGCTGGACGCCCTGGTCGCGACGCTCCTGCGGGCCTGGCGGGCACCGGACCGGCCGCCGTCGGACAGGGCCGCGGCGGTGGCCGCCGGGATCCGGACCTTCCAGGCGCAGGCGCCGGACGCCGTCGGGACGGACGTCGTCGAGCACGCCCTGGCCTGCGCCGCCGCGCTCGACCCCCCGGACCCGGACGACCTGGTGGTCGTGCACGGCGACCCGCACCCGGGCAACCTGCTGCGGGTCCGCCACCCGCGTCCCGGGGCCGAGACCGGCTGGTGCTTCGTGGACCCGGAACCGTCCGTCACCGACCGGGCGTACGACCTGGGCGTCGCCGTGCGCGACTTCTCGGCGACGTTGCTCGCCGAGCCCGAGACCGCCGCCGCGCGCGTCTGGTCCTGGTGCGTCCGGGTCGCGGCGGCGAGCGGCGCCGACCCCCGGCGCGTCTGGTCCTGGGGCCTGCTCGAACGGGTGTCGACCGGTCTCTACGTGACGTCGTTCGGAGCCCCGCGGGTGGGGGAGCCGTTCCTGCGTTCCGCGGCCCTGCTGGTCGCGCAGGGACGCCCGGTTTAGTAGGGCCTCCGAGCGTCCTTCCGGATGTCGGGACGACCGTGCTCGCGAGTTGACGCGCGGGCGGGCGGCGCGGACTCTTGAGTCATGCAGCGCCTCCTCGTACGCACCCGCGTCGGCTGAGCCCACCTCGCTCGTCGACGCCCCCTCGTCTGCCTCCGGGCAGCGAGGGTTTTTTGTTGCCCGGGCGTCGTCACGCCGCGTCGGGCGACAGAGGTGTCCGTTGCACCGGCGTAACATCCACCAGGGCCGCCAGCTCGCTCCACGCGGCCCGCAGAGCATGAGGGAGACACCCGCGATGTCCAGGACCGACTCCGCCGCACCCGAGCAGACTGGAGCCGAGGCACTCGTCTCGTCGCTCGAGAACGTCGGCGCGGAGGTCGTCTTCGGCATCCCGGGCGGCGCGATCCTGCCGGCGTACGACCCCCTCTTCGAGTCCACGGTGCGCCACATCCTCGTCCGCCACGAGCAGGGCGCCGGCCACGCCGCCGAGGGCTACGCGGTCGCGACCGGCCGGGTGGGCGTGTGCATGGCGACCTCCGGCCCGGGCGCCACCAACCTCGTCACCCCGATCGCCGACGCCTACATGGACTCGGTGCCGATCGTCGCGATCACCGGCCAGGTCGCCGCCCCCTCGATCGGGACGGACGCCTTCCAGGAGGCGGACATCCGCGGCATCACGATGCCGATCACCAAGCACAGCTTCCTGGTGACGCGTCCCGAGGAGATCGCGGGGGCCATCGCGTCCGCGTTCCACATCGCCTCGACCGGGCGCCCGGGACCCGTGCTCGTCGACATCACCAAGGACGCGCTGCAGGCGACGGGGTCGTTCTCGTGGCCGCCGAAGATCGACCTGCCCGGCTACCACCCGGTGACCAAGCCCCACGCCAAGCAGGTGCGTGAGGCCGCGCGGCTGATCAGCGCGTCGCGGCGCCCGGTGCTCTACGTCGGCGGCGGCGTGATCAAGGGCCGGGCCTGGGACGAGCTGAAGGACCTCGCCGAGCTGACCGGGATCCCGGTGGTCACCACCCTGATGGCGCGGGGCGTGTTCCCCGACAGCCACCCGCAGAACATGGGCATGCCCGGCATGCACGGCACGGTCGCGGCGGTCGGCGCGCTGCAGCGCAGCGACCTGCTGATCGCGCTCGGCACCCGCTTTGACGACCGGGTGACCGGCAAGCTGTCCTCGTTCGCCCCGGACGCCAAGGTGATCCACGCCGACATCGACCCGGCCGAGATCTCCAAGAACCGGACCGCGGACGTGCCGATCGTCGGCGACAGCAAGGAGGTCATCGGGGAGCTCGTCTCGCTGATGCGCAGCGACGACCACCCGCTGCCCGACATCGGCGCCTGGATCCGGACCCTGTACGACCTCAAGAAGCGCTACCCGACCTCGTTCGACCTGCCCGACGACGGCTCGTTGTCGCCGCAGCACGTGATCAAGCGGATCGGCGAGCTGACCGGGCCGGACGCGTACTACGCCTCGGGCGTGGGGCAGCACCAGATGTGGGCCGCGCACTTCCTGCCCTGGGAGCTGCCCGGCCGCTGGCTGAACTCCGGCGGTCTCGGGACCATGGGCTACTGCGTGCCCGCGGCGATGGGCGCCAAGGTGGGGCGACCCGGCTCGACCGTGTGGGGCATCGACGGCGATGGCTGCTTCCAGATGACCAACCAGGAGCTCGTCACCTGCGCGCTGGAGGGCATCCCGATCAAGATCGCGGTGATCAACAACCAGAGCCTCGGCATGGTGCGGCAGTGGCAGACCCTGTTCTACGAGGGCCGCTACTCCAACACGGACCTCAAGACCAACCGCATCCCCGACTTCCCCAAGCTCGCCGAGGCGATGGGCTGCGTCGGGCTGCGCGCCGAGCACCCGAACGACGTCGACGCCGTGATCGACAAGGCGCTGTCCATCGACGACGCCCCCGTCGTGGTCGAGTTTGTCGTGCACAAGGACGCCATGATCTGGCCGATGGTCGCCGCCGGCGCGAGCAACGACGACATCAAGATCGCCCGCGACATGGCGCCGAGCTGGGCGCAGGAGGACCTGTGAGCGCGCACACCCTGTCGGTCCTGGTGCAGAACGTCCCCGGCGTCCTGGCGCGCGTCTCCGGTCTGGTCAGCCGGCGCGGCTTCAACATCGAGTCGCTCGCGGTCGGCCCGACCGAGAGCCCGGAGATCTCCCGGATCACGCTGTCGGT
The DNA here is from genome assembly GCA_964251895.1 of uncultured Friedmanniella sp. Classification (GTDB taxonomy): domain Bacteria; phylum Actinomycetota; class Actinomycetes; order Propionibacteriales; family Propionibacteriaceae; genus Microlunatus. The sequence continues at coordinate 12,932 of CAXULL010000036.1, read as the reverse complement.
GGACGTCGACGACCTCGTGCTCGAGCAGATGACCAAGCAGCTGAACAAGCTGATCGAGGTCCTCAAGATCGTCGAGCTCGAGCACTCGGCCGTGCACCGCGAGCTCATCCTGATCAAGGTCGGGGCCGACCTCGACCACCGCGGACGCGTGCTCGAGATCCTGCAGCTCTTCCAGGGCGCCAAGGCCGTCGACATCTCCCCGGAGACGATCACGATCGAGGCGGTCGGGAGCCCGGAGAAGCTGGCCGCGCTGATGCAGCTGCTCGAGCCCTTCGGGATCCGGGAGCTCGTGCAGTCCGGCGTCGTCGCCATGGGTCGCGGCCCGCGGTCGATCACCGACCGGAGCACCCGCGCCGAACGTCACAAGTCCATCCGTCTCGTCCCCTGACCCACCCGCTCGCCCCTCTTCTTCCACCCCGTCCGACTCACCAGGAGAAACCTGCCCGTGCCCGCCACGATGTTCTACGACACCGACGCCGACCTGTCCCTGCTCCAGGGGCGCAACGTCGCCGTCCTCGGCTTCGGCAGCCAGGGCCACGCGCACGCCCTCTCGCTGCGCGACTCGGGCGTCGACGTCCGCGTCGGCCTGCCCGAGGGCAGCAAGAGCCGCGCCAAGGCCGAGGCCCAGGGCCTCCGCGTGCTGACGCCGTACGAGGCCTGCGAGGAGGCGGACCTGATCATGGTCCTCACCCCGGACCCGTCGCAGCGCAAGCTCTACGCGGAGGCGATCGAGCCCAACCTGGTGCCCGGCGACGCCCTGTTCTTCAGCCACGGCTTCAACATCCGCTACGGCTACATCACCCCGCCCGAGGGCGTCGACGTCGCCATGGTGGCGCCGAAGGGTCCGGGCCACCTGGTGCGCCGCGAGTACAGCGAGGGTCGCGGCGTCCCCGTGCTCGTCGCCGTCGAGCAGGACGCCACCGGCAAGGCGTGGGACCTGGCGCTCGCGTACGCGAAGGGCATCGGCGGCCTGCGCGCCGGCGGCATCAAGACCACCTTCACCGAGGAGACCGAGACCGATCTGTTCGGTGAGCAGGCCGTGCTCTGCGGTGGTGCCTCCGAGCTGATCCAGGCCGGCTTCGAGACCCTGACGGCCGCCGGCTACCAGCCGGAGGTCGCCTACTTCGAGTGCCTGCACGAGCTCAAGCTCATCGTCGACCTGATGTACGAGGGCGGCATCGCCAAGCAGCGCTGGAGCATCTCCGACACGGCCGAGTACGGCGACTACGTCTCCGGCCCGCGCGTCATCGACGCGCACGTCCGCGAGAACATGAGGGGCGTCCTGTCCGACATCCAGGACGGCACGTTCGCCAAGCGCTTCATCGACGACCAGGACGCCGGGGCGCCCGAGTTCAAGGCGCGGCGCGAGGAGGAGGAGAAGCGGCCGATCGAGGCCGTGGGGCACGAACTCCGCAACCTGATGTCCTGGGTCAAGAGCCACGACGACGACTACGTCGAGGGTTCCGCGGCCCGCTGAACGACCCGCCCGCCGCACGACCAGACGGCGCCCTGCCCCTGACGGGCAGGGCGCCGTGTCCCCCTGGTCGGACCTTCGCCGCTACCACCCCCCAGGGTCGCGACGAAGGCCGTCCTCGGTGCCCTGCGGCGGCCGCGAGGCCGTCCGGCAGCTCCCCGGCACCACGAGCGTGGTGGTGAAACAGACGTCCTCGACCAGGTGCCAGGTGCGGTCGAGGGCGTAGCGATAGCTGCCGACGAGGTCCACCTCGTCCTCGCTCCCGCCCGCGAGCGGGTCGGTGTGCAGCGAGGCCGTGAGGTTGGGACACCCGTACGCGTCGGTCCCGGTGAGGTCCACCGCCACGTCCGCGCGGCCCGCCGCGTCCGGCGCCTGCAGCACCAGCGAGCCGACGAGGTCGGCCGTGACGTCGACGACCGGGTGGACCGCCTGCGACACGAGGGCCGTGCCCCGTACCCGCAGGCAGCTCGCGACGTCGGCGACGAACCCCTCGAGGACGAGCGTGGCGCACAGGCAGGCCGCGAAGGACCCGCCGTCGCGCTGCTCGACCAGGAACCGGTCGCGACCAGCCCCGGCCGCGGCCGCCCGGACGGCGGCGGGCCCGGCCGTCGGCCTCCCTGGGAGCGGTGCGCGCTGGTGCATGGGACGACCTTGACCCACCCCGGTTAAGAAATGGCTGGAGCCGGGCGCGGAGTAGGTTGCGCACGTGGCGGGACCCCTCCCGGCCGACCTGCCGGTCGTGGCCGACGTGCTGGCCGAGCCCGACGCCGTCCGCCGCAACCAGCAGGTGACCACGACCTACCACGTCCTCGCGACCGCGCTCGCGGGGCGGTCGCCGCACCGCGACCTGACGTGGTGCGCCTTCGCGACGTGGGCCTCCGCCACCGCGGGTCGGATGATCGCGATGGACGAGCTCCCGCGGCGCTTCGCCGCCGACCTGGAGCGGGACGAGGACTACCGGTCCGCGCGAGCGGTGGCCGGCCCGCACGCCCACGCCGGCGTCCTGGGCGCGGCCGAGGCGGTCGCCGCGCAGGTGAGCGTGAGCGTCTCGGCCGGGAACACCCTCGTCTTCGCCGAGCTGGCCCCGCTCTTCGTCGCGCTCGTCGCCGGTCAGGACCTACCGGCGGGCACTCCGGCCCCGCTCGGCGAAGCGTTCTCCCGCTACCGCGACGCGGAGACGACGACGGACCCCGGCCGGGCCGCGGACCAGGTGCTCGCCGCCAACGTGCTCGCCGTGCACCACGAGCAGCAGCGGCTCCAGCCCTACATCGCGACGTCGCTCGACCGGGCCCTGGCCGACGTCGCGCACCGGCTCGAGCGGGAGCGTGCGGTCGCGGCCGGAGTGGCTCGGCTGGGCGCCGAGGGCGAGCGGGCCTTCGCCGCGGCCGCGACGGTGTGGGACTCCGTGATGACCCGGCACGCCATGACCATGGCCACCCCGGAACGCGTCTTCGACCTCGGCCGCGACGTGCCCCCGCTGCCGGACGGGTCGCGCGGGCCGGCAGCGCTCACCGTGCTCGCGACGGGCACGGCCCGGCTGGTCGCCGCCTTCGACCGGACCGGCGGGACCCTCGTCGGCTCCGCGGCGCGCGACTGGGCCGACCTCGACCAGCGGATGAACTACATCGTCAACCTGTTCCGCTCGCGCCAGCAGAGCGACGTGCTGCTGGCGCCGCCGGGATAGCCCAGGCGTCGGCGAGGTGCGTGGGCAGGGCGAACGTGGCCCGGTCGCCCACCGACTCCACGTCGACGAACCCGTCCACGAAGCGCCGGTTCAGCCGGGTCGCCAGGCCCCGGACGAGCCGGTCGTGCTGCTCCTGCAGCGACATCGCGGTCAGCACCCGGCGGGCGGGTGCGAAGAACACCCGTGTCCAGTCCGCCGGCGCGAGACCCAGCAGGTCGGCGGTGTGCTCGCCGACGAGGTGCCGGGTGGTCGTGCGCGGCAGCCCCGACAGCCAGCGGGGTCGCATCTGGGACGCCGCGAGCCCCTCGAGCGCCGCGGCCATGTAGCGCCCGGCCTCGCTGGCGGCGAACTGCCGGGCCCGGACGACCTCCTGCACGCGGCGGGCCGTGGCGACGTCGAACGGCAGCAGGTCGGGGTCGATCCCGAGGAGGTGCCCCGCGAGGCTCCACGCGTGCACGTACGCCTCGGCGTCGGCCTCGGGCAGGTGGACCCCGAACCGCTCCAGCGACTCGAGCACGACGGTGGTGAAGGTGACGAGCGTGCCGAGCAGGTCCTCCTGGTTGATCGGCGTGCCCCACCCCGGGCACCAGCGGTGCGGCACCGACGGGTCGCAGGTGTGCGTGACCAGCGGGTCGTGGGCGATCAGGTAGCGGATCGCGGCGTGCATCAGCCGGACCCGGCGGACCGCGGTGTAGCCACGCGCGCCGACGTCCAGGCCGCCCACGCTCATGGCGTCCACGGTCAGCTGGGTGGTCTCGACCAGGCGCCGCCGGGGGTCGGTGGCCAGCCGGGCGGTGAGGGCGAGGACCTGCACGCCCTTGGCCGCGGCGTACGCCTCCGGCAGCGACGCGAGCAGCAGCGAGGGCAGGATCTGCGGACCCCAGCGCTCGAACACCTGCTGGCCCCGCCGGACGACGGCGGGGTCCGCCCAGGCGGGCCACGCCGGCTGCTCGGCGAGGTAGCGACCGACGGGGTCGTCCGGGTCGTCGGGGTCGCCGGCCGGGCGGTAGGTGCGTCGGACGAGCGCACCGAAGAGCGCGGCCGGCGGCCCGCCCCCGGCGAAGTGCTCGGCCACGACCGCGTCGGCGAGGGGGTCGCCCACGGACCGCAGCCGGTCCCACCGGGCGGGGTCGGGCTCGTCGACGAGGTCAGCCGGTCCCACGACGGGTGTCCTCGGTCGGGTTCCGCGCGCCGCGGTCTACGATCACGGCAGTTATCTTCCACCTCGACCCAGTGCGATGGCGCCGGGGTGCCGGCCCGGGTTGGTGGAACGATGTGGGTACGGGTGCTCGGGCCGCTGACGGCCGAGGTGGGGTCCGCCTCCGTGGTGCTCGGGGGCCCCAAGCAGCGCCTCGTGCTCGCCCTCCTCGCGGTGCGGGCCAACCGCGCGGTCGCCGTCGACGAGCTGATCGACGAGGTCTGGGCCGAGGACCCGCCGAGCCGCCCCCGCAAGACCCTGCAGGTCTACGTGGCGAACCTGCGCCGGCTCCTCCAGGCTCCTGACCGACTCGTCGGCGGACCGGCGGGCTACGCGCTGCGGCTCTCCGCCGACGAGCTCGACCTCGCACAGTTCGACCGGCTGCTCGCCGAGGCCAGAGCCCTGCGCGAGAGCCCGACCGACGACGCGCTGCGGACGTACGCCGAGGCGTTGGCCCTGTGGACGCCGCCCGCGCTGGGGGACCTGCGCGGCTTCGAGGCGACGCGGCGGCTGCTGCGTCCCCACGAGGAGCGCCGCGCGGAGGCGCTGGACGAGCTGATGACGCTCAAGCTGGAGCGCGGTCGCCACGCCGAGCTGGTGGGGGAGCTGCTGCAGCTGTGCGCCGACGACCCGTGGCGCGAACGCTGGTGGTGGCTGCTCATGCAGGCCTGCTACCGCGGTGGTCGGCAGGCCGACGCGCTCGACACCTACCGGCGCGCCCGACGCCAGCTGCGCGAGGAGCTGGGCGTCGAGCCCGGGCCGGAGCTGCGGTCGCTGGCCGCCGCGGTCCTGCGCCACGAGGTCGTCGTCCCGACGCCGCGCCCGGTGTCGGCACCCGCCGCGGCGCCGACCGGCGGGCCGGTGTCGGGGGAGCGGCGCACGGCCACGTTCGTCGCGTTCAGCGTGGGTCGGCTGGCGCGCAGCGAGGCCGCGTCGGACCCCGAGGACCTCGCGGAGCTGCACCGGACGCTGGCCGACCGGGTGCGCGACGTCGTCGCCCGGCACGGGGGCTCGGTCGACGGCGGCAGCGAGCACGGGCTGGTCGCCTCGTTCGGTCACCCGCTCGCGTCCGAGGACGACACCGTGCGCGCGGCCCGCGCCGCCCTGGACGCGGTCGGTCCCAGCGCCTCGCCGGCCGCGGCCGACGGTTCCGGGGTCGACGGTTCCGGGGTCGGTGCCGGCGTCGGGCTCGACACCGGTGTCGCGCTGTTCCGCGCCGGTCGGCCGGCGACCGGGCGGGCCCGGGCCCGGGCGCTCGCGCTGGCCGAGGCCGCCGAGGACGGCGAGGTGCTGCTGTCGACGGTGACCGCGTCGCTGCTCGGACCCGACTTCCGCCTGGCCCCCGCCGACCGGGCGGTGGCCGGGCTGGACGAGGCGCCGGTCCGGCTGGTCGGGGAGGCTGCCGCCGGCGCCCGGCTGCCGAGCGCCGGCGTCCTCGTGGGGCGCGAGCCCGAGCTCGCGGCGGTCGCGCAGGCGCTGCTCGAGCCCGCCCCGGCCGTCGTCCTCCTGCACGGCGAGCCCGGCGCCGGCCGCACGTCCCTCCTGTCCGCCGTGGTCGACCGGCTGGACCACGCCGGCGCGGCCGTCGTGCTCGTGCGCGGGGACCGGCACCGGCGCGACCGGGCCCTCCACCCCCTGCTACGGGCCGTCGCGGCCCGCTACGCGGAGGCGGACGAGCTGACCGAGGAGCTCGTGAGGTCCGGGCTCGGGAGCGACGCGGCGACGGCGCTGGCCGACCGGCTCGCCGCCGCCGCCCACCTCCCGGGTGCCGCGACCGCGGGAACGCCGGTCCCGCCGGCCGGTACCGGCGCCACCCGGGCCGCGCTCCTCGGCTGGTGGCAGGCCCTGGCGCGTGCCGGGACGCTGCACGTCGTCGTCGACGACCTGCACGACGTCGACGCCGAGACCCTGGCCGTGCTCGAGGAGCTCCCGGACGAGGTGGTCCCTCGCAGCATCGTCCTCACGAGCCGGACGCGTGCGGTGCCGCCGGGCCTCGCGCGCCGGGTGCGGCTCGTCGCGGTCAACCGGGTCGACGACGCCGCGGCCGCCGCGCTGGTGCAGGCGGCCGCCGCCCCCGTACGGCTGCGGAACGCGACGGTCCGCCGGCTGGTCGAGGCCGGGGCCGGCCACCCGTGGCACCTCAGCGAGCTGGCCGCGGCCGCCGCGCGCGAGGGCGCGCCGGACCGCGGCGGGCTGGTCGAGCAGGTTCCGCAGGGCGTCCCGGTCTCCCTGCAGGCCTCGCTGCTCGCCCGCCTGGACGCGCTGGGCCCGGCCCGCGGTCTCGTCCAATGCCTGGCCGCCTGCCGGGGGGAGTTCGACGCCGACCTGGCGGCGGTCGTCGCGGCCGACCCCGAGCGCGAGGCGACGGACGAGCAGCAGGCGGTCCTGCGGGCCGCGATGCCGGCCGAGCTCGACCGGCTCGTGACGGCCGGGGTGCTGCGCAGCACCACACGGCACGGTGTCGTGCACCACCGCTTCGCCCACGCCCTGCTCGAGGACCTCGCGTACACCTCGCTGCCCCGCTCGGTGCGGGAGTCGCTGCACCGCCGGGTGGCCGACTGGCTGGCGACGTCCGGCGGCGAGGACCCGGACAGCATGGCGCAGCACCTCCAGCTGAGCGGTCGGCCCCTCGAGGCGGCCGGCCGCTGGGTGCAGGCGTCGCTCCGCTCCCGCGCCGACGGCGACTTCGCCGTCGCCTCGCACCAGGCGCGCCGTGCCCTCCAGCTCCTGGACGGCGCCGACCTGCCCGCCGTGGCGGACGAGGTCACCCTCATCGCGGCCCTGCTGTTCGCCACCTCGAGCAAGATGGTGCTCGGCTACCACCCCGACATCGACGCGGCGCTGCGCCGGGCCACCACCCTCGCCGTCCGGCTGGGTCGGCTGGACCTGCAGGTCCAGGTGCACCCGGCGATGATCTCGACCCTCCAGGCCGCCGGCCGCTACGCCGAGGCCAGGACCTACGGCGAGGCCAGCCTCGCCGAGCTGCAGCGGGTGGGCGACCCGCGTCTGACCGGGACGGTGCCGCAGTTCCACTGGGCGACGCTGGTCTGGATGGGTCGGCTGCAGGAGGCCGACCGGCTCTTCGACCCGCAGCTCCTGCTGGGGCCGCAGCCCCCGGTGCCCGAGGCGATGCGGGGGCTCCAGGCGGTCGTGCGCTGCGCCGGGCTGTCGCTCGGCGGGCTCGCCGACCTGACCCGCGACCGGCAGGACTCCTCGCAGCGGCTGCTGGCCGCCGCCCTGCAGGCGGCGCAGCAGGCCGGGTCGCCGGACGCGCAGTCGCTGTCGCACGTGATCCTGGCCGTGTCCCACCAGCTGCGGGGCGACGCCGGGCAGACGCGCCACCACGCCGAACGGGTGGCCGAGCTGGCGCTCGCCGTCGGGAACGACTGGTGGTTCGTGCAGGCCCAGGGGCTGCTCGGCTGGGCGCTGGCCGCCCAGGGCAACCCGGTCGAGGGCAGCGCGCTGCTGCAGGAGGCGATGGACCACGTCGGCGGCATCCGCCAGCACCGCCCGCACCTGATGAGCATGCTGGCCGACGCCCACCGCCGGGCGGGACGGCTCAGCCAGGCGCGGGACCTGCTGGACGAGGCCGTCGCGCTCGCCGACGAGCTGGAGGAGGGCTTCTACCTGCCGCACGTGCACCTGGTCAGGGCGGAGGTGCTCGACGACGCCGGGCAGCAGGCGGACGCGGTGGCGGCGCGGTCCGCGGCCTCATCGGTCGCGCGTCGGCAGGGGCAGGACTGGTTCGCCGGCCGGGCCCGACGCCGGCAGGACGTCGCGGTGTGAGCGGGCCGAGCCTGGTCCAGCCGCTGCTGCCGGGCCTGTCCTGGCGTCGTCGGGCGGGCCTGGCGGCGCCGGGCCTCGCGGTCACCTCGCTCGGGGCGGCGGTCCTCGAGGCCGTCGTGCTGGACGTGTCCATCGTCTCGCCCGCCGACCTCGTGGCCGACGTGGCCCGGCTCCAGGTGCCCTGGGTCCTCGCCCAGGTCCTCCTCGTCGTCGGGCAGGAGCTGCTTCTGGCGGTGGTGCTCGGGCTCGCCGAGGTGCTCGGCCCGCAGGGGGTCCTCGTGCGGGTCCAGCTCGCGGCCGCCGGGGCCCTGTTCGTCCTCAGCGGGATCTTCCACGGGGTGTTCGGGTGGCACGTCGCCGCGCTCGACGTGCTGGTCGGGGCCGACCGGGCGAGCGCGGTGCACCTCGCCGAGATCCTGCACGCGCTCGGCGACACGACCTACTACCTGGGGGTCGCGTCGACGGCCCTCGCGATGCTCGCCCTGGCGCCCCTCGTCCGCCGGACCGGCGTCCTGCCCTCCCGGCTCGCCACGCTCGGCGTCGTGGCCGCGGTCCTGCAGCTGGTGGAGTTCGGCTACTTCCTGCTGCCCGGGCTCGCGTGGGCGGCGCCGGTCGGGGTGCTGCTGCAGGCCGCCTGGTACGTCTGCCTGGGTTCCGTGCTGCGGCGTGCCTCGTGGGCGCCGACGCTCAGCGGGAGCGGACCGAGAGGTTGACCACGCGGGTCTTGTCGGCGCGCAGGGCGGTGGCGACGACGTACACGCGACTGTCGGGGACGCCGGACTCGGTCGTCTCCTGGTCGTTGGCGAGGATGCACAGCGACTTCAGGCCCGGCTCGGTCAGGGGCGACGGGTGGTTCTTCACGCACGGGCCGAACGACTCCTGCAGGCTCTTCAGCCCGGCCGCGGAGCCGGCCGGCGGGAGCTCCAGCACCGCCTCGAGCTGGTAGTCGTGCGTCGAACGGTAGTGCGAGCTGACGACCCGCGCGCCGGGCGGGAGCTCGACGTCACCGAAGTACCCGATGTCGGCCAGCGTCAGCGAGGCGCACTCGAAGCCTGTGAACGTGTTGACGCAGCGCGAGCCACGCTCGGTCGTCGTGGAGAAGTACGGCACCCCCCACGTCCCGGCGAAGCGGGCCAGGACCAGCAGCGCGACGATGACGGCGAGCACCAGCGTGACGCAGAAGATCGCGATGTTGAGCGCCTTGCGCGCCTTGGCCCGACGACGAAGGGCGGGGGACAGCGCTGACACGCGCTACAGGATGCCTGACGACGACCCAGGACACGAACGGCGAGCCGGTGTTTCGCCAGGCGGCCGGCTCAGCGCCTGACGGCGATCAGGACCGAGGTGTCCTCGGCGACCATGACGTCGACGCTGGTGAAGCGGTCGTCGGACAGCCACTCGACGCGGAGGTCGTCCACGCGTCCGCCGCGCAGCGGTGGCCAGCTCGCGCAGGGCACGAAGTCGTCGAGCACGAGCATCCCGCCCTCGTCGAGCAGGGCGGTGACCTCCTCGCGCGGCCAGTCGCGTGCGCTCGCGGCGTCCATGAAGATCAGGGAGAAGGGCGCGTGACCGGCCAGGGTGCGCCAGTCGGCGTGGATCACGTCGATGTCGTCGTCGGCGAACATCGCCATCACCCCGTGGGCCAGCCCGGGGTCGACCTCCGCGGTCACGACCCGGGTGGTCTTCGGCGCCCCGCTCCGCAGCCAGGCCGCGCCCACGCCGCACCCGGTGCCGCACTCGGCGATCGTCCCGGTGCGGGTCGCGGCGAGCGTGGCCAGGAGCCGGCCGGTCTCGGTGCGCGAGGCCTGCACGTAGCCGCGCTGCAGCGACATCCGGAGCGCGCGCAGGACGAGCTCGGGCAGCTCGGGAGGCGCACTCATCCCAGCAGTGTGGGCGTGTGCTGCCTGACTGGTGGACACCACGTCCATCATGTGGAAGGCATGCCAATGCTCCGACGCCCGATAGTCGGATGTCCTACTATCTGTGGCACGGAGCAGGTCCCGACGAACGCAGGACATGGCATGTACGAGATGTACCCGGACACGTGGCACGTCGCCGAGGACGGTCACCACGACTCCGCCGGCAGGCCCCGCCGGCGCGTGCGCAGGGACCACCCGGTGATCCCCGTCGTCCCCGTCACGCCGGCGGTCCGGGACCGTACGCGCCCCAGCGACTGAGCGACCGGAGCGAGCCCGGACGTCCGTCGGGACGACCGGGCGCCGGTCTGCCCGGTGGGGTCCGCTCAGACCCTCGCCGCGACCGCGTCGCCGATCTCGGAGGTCGACCGCTTCGTCCCCGGCGTGCGCGCGGTGATGTCGGCCAGCACGGCCTTCTCCACGCGCGCCGCCTCGTCCAGGAGTCCCACGTGCTCGAGCAGCAGCGCCACCGAGAGGATCGTGGCCGTCGGGTCGGCCACGCCCTGCCCGGCGATGTCCGGCGCGGAGCCGTGGACCGGCTCGAACATGGACGGGAACGCGCCGCCGGGGTTGATGTTGCCGCTCGCCGCCAGTCCGATGCCGCCGGTGACCGCGGCCGCCAGGTCGGTGAGGATGTCGCCGAACAGGTTGTCGGTCACGATGACGTCGAAGCGGGCCGGGTCGGTGGCGAGGAAGATCGTCGCGGCGTCGACGTGCAGGTAGTCGGTGCTGACCTGCGGGTACTCCGCGGCCACGGCCTCGAAGACGCGCCGCCACAGCCCGCCCGCGTAGACGAGCACGTTGTGCTTGTGCACGAGCGTCAGCTTGTTGCGCCGGCGGCTCGCCCGCTCGAAGGCGTCGCGCACCACACGCTCCACGCCGTACGCGGTGTTGATGCTGACCTCGGTGCCGATCTCGTACGGGGTCCCGCCGCGGAAGGTGCCGCCGTTGCCGCAGTAGAGGCCCTCGGTGCCCTCGCGGACCACGACGAAGTCGACCTCGCGACCGCCCACGACGGAGTCGGCCAGCGGCGTCGGCACACCGGGGAAGAGCCGGCTCGGCCGCAGGTTGACGTAGTGGTCGAAGGCGAAGCGCAGCTTGAGCAGCAGTCCACGTTCCAGCAGGCCGCTGGGGACGTCCTTCGCGCCGGGCGACGCGCCGACGGCGCCCAGCAGGATCACGTCCGCGGTGGCCAGCTCGGCCATGGTCTCGTCGGACAGCACCTCGCCCGTGCGCTGCCAGTGGGCGGCGCCCAGGTCGTACGGTGTGGTGTCGAAGGCGTCGGGGCCAGCCACGGCCTCCAGCACCTTCAAGCCCTCGGCGACGACCTCGGGGCCGATGCCGTCGCCCCCGATCACGGCCAGCTTCTTCTGCGTCACCGGCGCATCGTAGCCGGGCTCGTGAGCCGGCTCGCCGCCGTCCGTCCACCCGCCCGACCCCGCTCCGCAAGCCCCACCGCCCACCCGACGACACGTCCCGTCCGACCACCCACGCACCCAGGAAGTGAGCTCGTGAGCCTCGCCTTCGACCTCCGCCCGCACCCGAACCCCCGCTCCGCCGAGGAGCGCGCCGCGATCCTCGCCGACCCCGGCTTCGGCGTGCACTTCACCGACCACATGGCCCTCGCCACGTGGACGTCGACCGACGGCTGGCAGGACTCGGCGGTCGTGCCGTACGGGCCGTTCACCCTCGACCCGGCCACCGCGGTCCTGCACTACGCGCAGGAGATCTTCGAGGGGCTCAAGGCCTACCGGCACGCGGACGGCAGCGTGTGGCTGTTCCGCCCGGACCAGAACGCCGCCCGGCTGAGCCGTTCCGCGCGCCGGATGGCGCTGCCCGAGCTGAGCGAGGAGGACTTCCTCGCGAGCATCGAGGCGCTGGTCGGCGCGGACGAGGCCTGGGTCCCGTCCGGGCTGAGCGGGACCGGGGAGCCGACCCAGAACGCCGAGCAGAGCCTCTACCTGCGCCCGTTCATGTTCGCCTCGGAGGCGTTCCTCGGTGTCCGCGCCGCCCGACGCGTCACCTACTGCTGCATCGCCAGCCCGGCCGGCCCGTACTTCGCCAGCGGCGTGCACCCCGTCCGCATCTGGGTGTCGACGACCTACAACCGGTCCGGGCCGGGCGGCACCGGCGCGGCCAAGACCGGCGGCAACTACGCCTCCAGCCTGATCGCGCAGGCCGAGGCGGCGGAGAAGGGGTTCGACCAGGTGATGTTCACCGACGCGGTCGAGCAGCGCTGGGTCGAGGAGCTCGGCGGGATGAACGTCTACCTCGTGACCAGCGACAACGAGCTCGTCACCCCGGCGCTCAGCGGGACCATCCTCGAGGGCGTCACCCGCGACTCGATCCTGACGATGGCGCGCGAGTTCGGGCTGACGCCGGTGGAGCGGCAGATCTCCCTCGCCGAGCTGCTGGAGGGCGTCGACTCGGGCCAGGTGACCGAGGTCTTCGCCTGCGGCACCGCCGCGGTGATCACCCCCATCGGCCTGCTGGCCGACGACAGCGGCGACCACAAGGTGTCGGCGGGCGAGACGGGCGAGGTCACGGCCGCGCTGCGCAAGAACCTGCTCGACGTCCAGTACGGCCGCGCCGCCGACCCCCACGGCTGGATGCGGCGGGTCCTCTGACGCGCGTCCCCTGATTCTCGACGCGTCGAAAACCAGGGCGCGCACCCGCCATCGGGCGGGGAGGATGCCGGCATGGACACGGTGACGCTCTGGCGACCCACGGGACCCCAGGAGCTGGCGCTGGTCGAGGCGTCGGGCTGGCGGGCCTGGCCGCCCCGGCTGCCCGACCAGCCGATCTTCTACCCCGTGCTCAACGAGGACTACGCCACCCGCATCGCCCGTGACTGGAACGTCCCCGCGAGCGGGT
>CAXULL010000035.1:0-25884 GCA_964251895.1 uncultured Friedmanniella sp. | reverse complement strand
CGGTCGCTCCCCGCCCCTCGATCTCCATGACCTCAACGTACGGAAGCCCACTGACACTTTTCGAACAAGTGTTCGATCACGTAGGCAGCTACTTCTCAGGCCGTGAGGCGGGTCTCAGCTCACGAGCTGCGTGGTCAGGCCGACGTAGACGAGCGCTGCGGCGACGGGCAGGAGGGCGGCCAGGACGACGTGGGACCCGAGGCGGTCGGTGCGCCGCAGCAGCGCGGCGCTGCCCATCGAGCTCCCCACCGCGAGCGCCCCGCCGAGCGCGCCGCCGAGACCGAAGCCCAGGACGAAGAGGACCAGGAACCCGACCCGCACCCACAACGGGAGCGGCCGGCCGAGGAGGACGTCCTCCTCGCCGACCCGCAGCCGCGGCCCGAACTGCCGCCAGTCGAACCTGGCCTCGACACGGCGGACGCGGCCGCGGCGGTCCCGGAGCTCGTAGCGGCCCTGGGGGTCCTTCGGCAGCTCCTGGCCGCGGACGCTGACGTACGGTCGGCGCGACCAGAGCCGCGTCACGGCCAGCTCGACGCCGTCCACCTGAGCGGTCATGGCCACGGGCGACAGGCTAGGGGTGTCTCGCAACTCCCGTCGCCCCCTCGGGACGACAAGCCCTGGTTGGGGCTCAGCGCACGAGGTGGGCGTACGGGTCGGGCCGATCCAGCTTGCCGGTCAGCACGCAGAACTCGTTGCCCTCGGGGTCGGCCAGCGTGATCCACCCGGTGCCGTCGTCGCGGCGGTGGTCGCCGACCCGGGTCGCGCCCAGCGACTCCAGGCGCTCCACCTCGGCCTCCCGGGAGGTGTCGGTCGGCACCAGGTCGAGGTGCAGCCGGTTCTTGACGACCTTGTCGTCACCCACCTCGATGAACAGCAGCCGCTGCCGGCCGTCCGGGGCGAAGATCATGCACTCCTCGTGGCCGGGGAGGTTCGGGTCCTCGGGGTCCTCGGACCAGCCGAGCGCCTCGGCCCACCAGTGCGACTGGGTGTTCGCGTCGTGGGCGTCGAACGTCAGGTGGCTGATCCGCAGGGCCATGACGTCAGGCCACCAGGTCTGGTCCGAGGTCGTCCAGCGACGCGGCGCCCAGCGATCGCAGGACCCACTCCAGCCGGGAGTCGAAGCCGGCCAGCAGCTGCTCGACCCGGGCGTCGCCGCCCGTGGCCAGCGCCCAGAGGACCGGGCGCCCCAGCAAGACGGCCCGGGCGCCGAGGCACAGGGCCGCCGCCACGTGCTCGGGCGTACGCAGGCCGCTGTCGACGTAGACCTCGGCCCGGTCGCCCACCGCCGCGACGACCTCGGGCAGGGCCTCGGCCGAGGTGATCGACTGGGTCAGGCAGCGGCCTCCGTGGGTGGAGACGATCACCCCGACCGCCCCCGCGTCGACGCAGGCCACCGCGTCGTCAGCCCGCAGCACGCCCTTGACGACCACCGGCAGCCCGGTCAGCTCCGTCAGCCAGCCGATGTCGGCGACCGAGAGGTTCCGCGTCCCGGCGAACACGGCGCGCCCGACGTCGCCACCGGGCAGGTTCACCTGCATGCCGTAGCGCTCGGGCCAGGTGCGGGGCTCGTGGTGGGGCCGACGCGGGTCGACGCCGGGCGTGTCCACCGTCAGCACGAGGGCGGACGCGCCCTCGGCCGCCGCGCGCTGCACGAGGTCCGCGGTGGCCGCCCGGTCGTCCATCACGTACACCTGGAACCACCACGGCGCACCGACCGCCGCGACGTCGGCGAAGGGGACCCCCGTGTTCGTCGACACCCCGAGCAGGACGCCACGCCGGCGTACGGCCCGGGCGGTGGCGACCTCACCCTCGGGGTGGGCCGCCCGCTGCTGCGCCATCGGGGCCACGAGGACCGGGCTGGCGACCTCGGTGCCGAGCACCGTCGTGGCCAGGGTCAGCCGTCGCGTGTCCCGCAGGACCCGCGGGCGGAAGCGCAGCTGCGACCAGCGTTCCGCCTCCGTCGGGATCCCGTACGCGCCGGTCGGCCCCCGGAAGTAGCCGAGGACGTGCTCGGGCAGGACCCGGGAGGCCTCGGCCTCGAGCTCGTCGACGTCGGGGAGGGGTCCGTCGAGCGGCCGCGCGCCGTCCGCCGGTGCGTCCGTGATCATCGGCTCGGTCAGGACCGGGCGCCCCGGTCGTCCTCGACGGCCCTGGCCACGGCCTCGGGGTCGACCAGCGCGTCGGCGAGCTCGTCGCCGATGGACTCGGTGAGCGGCTGGTCGTACGGGTCGACGTCCTTCTGGACGATCGGGTCAGCGGGATCGGCCGAGTCCACGGGGTCCGCGGGGTCCGCGGGGTCCGCGGGGTCAGCCAGGTCGGTCTCCTGCGCGTCGAGGTCGACGGGGTCGAGCTCGGCGGCGGCGGGGGGGACCACGTCGGAGGGCGCGGCCGGCTCGGCCACGAAGACCTCCTCCTCCGCGACCGGGTCGTCCGCGCCGGAGATCGCGTCAGCGTCGTCGTCGTCGCTGGAGGTCTCGGCCTCGAGCGAGCTCTCGT
Organism: uncultured Friedmanniella sp.; assembly: GCA_964251895.1. Taxonomy (GTDB): domain Bacteria; phylum Actinomycetota; class Actinomycetes; order Propionibacteriales; family Propionibacteriaceae; genus Microlunatus. Next base: position 23,388 of record CAXULL010000035.1, on the reverse strand, counting down.
CGCTGTCCTCGGTGGCGTCGTCCTCCGCGGTCACGTAGCCGGGCTGCACGGCGTCCGTGGTCGAGCTGTCCGGGCCGACGTCCGAGCTCTCGCTCAGCGGCGAGCGCTCGTCGTCGTGCTGACCGAGGCGCTCCTTGGCGTCGTCGACGAGGTCGCCGGCCTTGTCCTTGGCGTCGTCGAGCAGGTCGCCCGCCTTGTCCCGCGCGTCGTCGAACCCTTCCTTGGCCCGGTCGCCGAGCTTTTCGACCTTGTTCTTGAGGTCGTCGAGGATGCCCATGGCTCTGTTCTCCTGAAGGATCGGGGTGCGGTCAGCGGTAGTTGGTGAACTGCACGGCGAAGTCGTAGTCGGCGCCCTTGACCAGGTTCTGTGCGGCCTGCAGGTCGTCGCGGCTCTTGCTGCTGACGCGCAGCTCCTCGCCCTGGATCTGGGTCTTCACGCTCTTGGGACCCTCGTCGCGGATCAGCTTGGCGACCTTCTTGGCGTTCTCCGTGCTGATGCCCTCGGTGGTGGTGGCGGTGATCTTGTAGAGCTTGCCGGAGGACCGGGGATCGCCCGCGTCGAGCGACTTGAGGCTGATGCCGCGGCGTACGAGCTTGGACTCGAAGACGTCCAGCACCGCCTTGACGCGTTCCTCCGAGACGGCCTCCATCTCGATGGCCTCGCCGGACCAGGCGATCGAGGCCTCGGTGTTCTTGAAGTCGAAGCGCTGCCGGATCTCCTTCGCCGCCTGGTTGAGGGCGTTGTCGACCTCTTGACGGTCGACCTTGCTGACGATGTCGAACGAGCTCTCCGCAGCCACGGCCCCATCCTGCCGCAAGCCTGGTCCCGGGGGCAGGCCGCCCGCCGGGCAGGCGGCCGCCGGCCGGGGTTCAGGCGCGGGTGGGCCGGACGACGAGCATCGTGCCCCGCACCTCACCCTCGGCGATCAGCCGGCCGATGCGACCGGCCTGCCGCTCGGCCGTGACGAACCTGGGGTCGGAGCCGTGCCGCCGGGCCAGCTCGGCCTCCACGGCGTCGGCGTGCTCCTGCCACAGCGGCGGGGTGGCGGCGAAGTCGGCCAGGTGCCCGCTGTGCTCGACCGTGAGGCCCACGTCGCCGAGGAGGGCGGCGAGCAGGTCGGGGGTGGGGAAGTGGTTGCCCTCCGGGGCGTCGCGCACGGTGGCGTGCTCGGCCACGTAGACCAGGAACCCGAAGCGTGCGCCGGGGGCCAGCACCCGGCGCACGTCACGCAGGAAGCCCGGCTGGTCCGCCACCGTGCACAGCACCCCCAGGCACCAGCCGGACGACACGGCGCCGTCGGCCACGGGGAGCCGGTCCGCCTGCACCACGGGCAGGTCGAACATCCGCCGTGCGGCGCGACACGCCCCGCCCTGGGGCTCGGTGAGGACCGGGTGGACGCCCGCCTCCTGCGCGGCGAACGCGGCCGGGCCCCCGGCACCGGCGCCCACGTCGAGGAACGTCGTGCGCGGGCCGGGCTGCAGCCGTTCGAGGAACCAGCGCAGCGCAGCCGGCCCGCCGCTGCCGCGGCAGCCCGCAGGGACGTGGTGCTCGGGCCCGAGGTCGAGCGCGACGTCGGCCGTCCAGGCGGCGACGGTGTCGAACTCGGCCGCCATCGCCGCACCGGTGTCGTCCGCGTCCGTCATGAGCGCCCCCTGGCTGGTGGTCGTGCCGCGGCCCGTACGGCCCGACCGGTCTCGGCCTGGATCTCCGCCGCCTCGAGCACCCCGCGGGCGGAGGCCAGGCCGGAGAGGTTCACGCCGGCCACACCGTCGATCGCCAGCAGGCTGGTCGCGGTCGCGACCGCGGAGGCGATGCCGGCGGCGACAGGGTCGTCGGCGGTGACGACCGCCTCGACGCGGGCCGGGTCGATCTCCACCCCGGGCAGGGCTGCGAGCGCAGCGGCCGACCGCGCGTCGGTGAACACGGGGACCGAGGCCACGACGGGCATGGTCAGGCCGAGCGTGCGGGCCGCGGCGACGAAGGCGGCGACGTCGTCGACCCGGCGGACGGCGTTGAGCACGGCCGCACCCGCTCCGGCCCGCTGCTTGTGGACCAGCCGGCGTGGCCGCAGGCCGACCGGCGGCGCCGTCGGCGTCTCGGGCACGGCCACGGGCAGCCCGAGGGAGGCGGCGAGGCTCGCCAGCCGTGTGCCGTCGAGGTCGAACACCTGCGCCACGTCGGGGCGGACGTCGTACGCCCGGCCGTCCCCGGTCACGCAGAGCACGGTCGCGACGCCGTCGAGGGCGAGCGCGCGCAGCTCCTGCTCGAGGGAGAACCGGTTGCGGTCACGGCAGGCCAGGGTGACCCAGGGGACGCCGCCGGCGGCGTCGACCAGCCGGGCGAGCGTGCTCGGCGGGTAGTCGGGACGGTCCTGGTGGTCGCCGACGAGCACCGCGTCGCAGGTCGGCGCCAGGAGCTCGACGACCCGCGTGAGCAGGTCCGCGTCACCCGGCGGGGTGCTGAGGTCGGTCAGCACCAGCGGCACGCGGACCGGCGTGGCGGGCACCACCGCCGGCGCGGCCGGCCAGGCGTCGGGCGGGAGGAAGACGCACGCGACGTCGACCATCTCGCAGCGCCCGTCGCGGCGCACGCCGCCGCAGGGCCCGTGCTGCATGCGCTTCGGGCACCCGGTCCGCGGGCTCTCGCGTACGGCCTGCACGCGCTCAGACTCCCAGCGTCGGGCCGCCGTCTCAAGCGGTTCGCCCTGCCCCCCGACGGTTGGTAGGGTGGCGCTCCGCCGGGCTCGCCCGGCATGGCAGGTTGCCCGAGTGGCCAAAGGGAGCAGACTGTAAATCTGCCGGCATCGCCTACGTTGGTTCGAACCCAACACCTGCCACACCGCTTGACGGCCACGGCTCGAGATGACCTCGAGATGACTCAGAACGACAGCGGCCGCGCCAACCGCGTGGCACCGGACGGCTCGCTCCACGCGGTCGCCTCGCGGGGGCTCCTCTGGGGCAACCGCGGTCCGTTGCTCGACGCGGACGGGGCACTCGCCCGGCACTCCCGAGGACGCGGCTGGGTCTGCTGCGTGCTCGACCTCCACGGACGCCGGCGGGAGCAGTGGCGTCCGGGCCGGCTCACCGAGCTGTACTTCCTCGACGAGGCCACCGCCCTCGCGGCCGGGCACCGGCCCTGCGGCGAGTGCCGCCACGCAGACCACGCCCGCTTCCGCGCGGCGTGGACGCGGGCGTTCCCGACCGACACCACCGCGGCCCTGGTCGACCGTCGCCTGCACGAGGCCCGGCTCGTCGCGCCCGGGACCCACCGCACGTACGAGGCGGCGCTCGACGAGCTGCCGGACGGGACGTTCGTGGAGCACGAGGCCCGGTCCTGGCTGGTGCGCGGGTCCCGGGTGCTCGCGTGGTCGTTCGACGGCTACCAGGACGCGGTGGCGCGCACCGCACTGCCTGCGGTCGTCCGGGTCCGGACCCCCGAACCCACCGTGGCGGCCCTGCGCGCCGGCTTCACGCCCGCCTACCACCCGAGCGCGGCTGGCTGAGGGCCGTGAGCCCGACCTTCGAGAACTTCTCTGCGGCTACCGACCTGACGGGTGCGAACCGCACAGAAGCTCCGCCGTGAGCTCGGACAGCCCGGCGCACCTGTCGCGTCCGCGGAACCAACGGGTTGGCCCCGGACCCGTCTCGCCGTGTATCTTTGTGCGCCGGTGCCGCCCCCTGGGGCAGGGCACCGGTGTGCCCCTATAGCTCAGTAGGTAGAGCGTCTCCATGGTAAGGAGAAGGTCTGCGGTTCGAATCCGCATGGGGGCTCGGTCGCAAGGCTCCGGTGCCACCGCGCACCAGCGGAACACGGCGCTCGCCGGCGGCGTTCTCCGACCGGTCGCCCGGTGGCCGACCACGGCGGGATAGCTCAGGTGGTAGAGCAAGCGGCTCATAATCGCTGTGTCGCGGGTTCAAGTCCCGCTCCCGCTACACGTACGACCAGCACGACCAGCACGACCCGCCTCGCGAGAGGCGGCCAGGGCTCGGGCATCACCCAGTCGGTCCGAGCACCCCACCAGGAAGAAGCACCACCATGGCCAAGTCCTCGGACGTCCGTCCCAAGATCACGCTCGCGTGCACGGAGTGCAAGGAGCGGAACTACATCACCAAGAAGAACCGGCGCAACGACCCCGACCGGCTCGAGCTGAAGAAGTTCTGCCCGCGCGACCGTCGCCACACGATCCACCGCGAGACCCGCTGACCTCACGTCTGACCAGGGTCAGCACATGACACACCCGTACGAGCCGTCCGCGAACGCGGGCGGCTCGTCCGTTTCGGAAAGCCACCCGGCCGGGATCCCGGTCATCGGGCTCGCCCACGGCAGCCGCCACCCGCGCGCCGCCGACGCGATCGAGGCGCTGATGATCGCCGTGGGCGCCGCGGCCGGCGTCCCTGCCCACGCGGCGTACCTCGACCTCGCCGAGCCCGACCTCGGAACCGTCGTGGCGCAGCTGGCCGCGGACGGCCACCGTCGCGTCGTGGTGGTCCCGCTGCTGTTCACGGTCGCGTTCCACGCGACGGTCGACGTCCCGGAGGCCGTGACCGAGGCCGCGCAGGCGCACGGGGTCGAGCTCGTCGTCACCGACATCCTCGGCACGGGCGACGACGTCGCCGCCGTGCTGCGCGGTGCGCTCGACGGTGCCGGGGTCGGCGGGGACGACGACGCGCTCCTGTTCGCCGTCGGCTCCTCGCGGCCCGAGGCGAACGCGGCGGTCGCCGACCTCGCCGCCCGCTTGTCCGACGGTCGCCGCGGCGCCGTCCGGGCGGCCTTCGGCACGTGCGCGCCCAAGGTCGCGGCGGTCCTCGAGGACCTCACCCCGCCGGTCGCGCTCTGGCCGCTCTTCCTGGCCGACGGGCTGCTGCTCGACCCTCTGCGTCGGCTGGCCGACGAGCGCGGCTGGACCCTCGTCGAGCCGCTCGGCGCCCAGGCCGCACCCCTCGTGCTGGCCCGCTACGCCGCCGCCCGGGACCGTCAGCCCGGCGCCCTAGTCTGATTCTCGTGCCGATCACCCCCGACCACGCCGGCAGGACGTACGCGCCGACGGCCCCGTACGAGGTCACGCGCGGCAAGGTGGCGGAGTTCGCGGCGGCCCTGGGCGCGCCGCTGGTCGAGGGGAGCGGGCCGACCGTGGCGCCGCCGACCTTCGGCGCGGTGGTGACCGGTCCGGCGTGGGACGTCCTCTTCACCGACCCCGAGCTCGCGCTGCAGCTGAGCCGGGTCGTGCACGCCGACCAGCAGTTCCGCTACCACCGCCCGCTCGAGCCCGGGGACGTCGTCACCGCCACGCTGAGCATCGCGCGTGTGCGGGTGCGGGGGACCACCGAGATCATCACGACGTCGGTCGACGTCCGCGACGCCGTCGAGCAGACCGTCCTCGTCGCGGACGCCACCTTCGTGCACAGCCGCGAGGTGACGGCGTGAGCGGCCTCACCGCCGAGGTCGGGACGACCCTGCCGACGCTGACCCTCCGCGTCACCCGGGAGACGCTCGTCCGCTACGCCGGCGCCTCGGGCGACTTCAACCCGATCCACTACTCCGACCACGCCGCGACGGCCCTCGGCCTGCCCGGGGTGATCGCGCACGGGATGCTGACGATGGGCCTGGCCGTCCGGGCGGTCACCGACTGGGCCGGCCCCGACGTCCGGCTCGTCTCCTACGGCGTGCGGTTCACCAGGCCGGTGCCGGTGCCCGACGACGGCGTCGGCGCCGAGCTGCTCGTCGGCGGGACGGTGACGGCGGCGGACGCGGAGTCCGTGACCGTGACCCTCGAGGCGACCTGCGACGGCGAGAAGGTGCTCGGGGCGGCCCGCGTCGTCCTCGCCGGGGCCTCGGCGTGACCGCGGCGGTGCTCGGCGGGCTCCCCGCCCGCCACGACGTCCCGCTCGCCGGGTTCACCACCCTGCGCGTCGGGGGACCGGCCCGTGCGCTCGTCGAGGTGACGTCCGCCCACGAGCTGGTCGAGGTCGTCCGCGCGCTCGACGCGGCCGGCGAGCCGGTGCTGGTGCTGGGCGGCGGCTCCAACGTGCTCGTGGGCGACGCCGGCTTCGACGGCACCGTGGTCCTCGTGGCGACCCGCGGCGTGAGCCAGGACGTCGCCTCGTGCTCGGGAGCCGTCGTGACCGTCGCGGCGGGCGAGCCTTGGGACCCGTTCGTCGCGCTCACCGTCGCGAACGGCTGGAGCGGCATGGAGGCCCTGTCGGGCATCCCGGGCTCGGTCGGGGCGAGCCCGATCCAGAACGTCGGCGCGTACGGCGCGGAGGTCGGCCAGCACATCACCACCGTGCGGACGCTCGACCGCAGCACGGGCCGGGTCAGGACGCTGTTCGCCGTGGAGTGCGGGTTCGGCTACCGGACCTCGGTGTTCAAGACCCACCCGGGCCGCTACGTCGTGCTCGACGTGACCTTCCAGCTGCGCCTCGGCTCGCTGTCCGCACCCGTCCGCTACGCCGAGCTCGCCCGTGTCCTCGGCGTGGACGTCGGCACCCGCGTACCGGCGGCGGACGTGCGCGAGGCCGTCCTGGCGCTGCGGCGCTCCAAGGGCATGGTGCTCGACGAGGCCGATCCCGACACGTGGAGCGCCGGCTCGTTCTTCACCAACCCGGTGCTCGACCCCGCGGCGGCCGCGGCCCTGCCCGACGGTGCCCCGCGCTACGCCCAGCCCGACGGCAGGGTCAAGACGAGCGCGGCGTGGCTGATCGAGCACGCGGGGTTCGGCCGCGGCTGGGGCGACGGCGCGGCGCGGGTGTCGACCAAGCACACGCTGGCGCTGACCAACCGGGGCTCGGCGACCGCGTCCGACGTCCTCGCGCTCGCCCGCCAGGTGCGTTCCGGCGTCGAGCAGACGTACGCGATCACCCTCGAGCCCGAGCCGGTGCTGGTCGGCTGCGCGCTCTGAGGGCGGGCGGTCGGGCAAGACCCGCGCCCACGCCCGGCTGATCCCCGATACCCTCGGCGCCGTCAACGCTGCTCGCCTGACCAGCACGATCTCTACCTGACCAGGAGCAACGCGCCGTGAGCATCCCCCCGTTCGCCGTCTGGGCCCCCGTGCCCAGCGCCGTGACCCTGCACCTCCGCCCGGTCGGCGGCACCGCGAGCGCGGTGCCGATGACCCGCGACGAGGAGGGCTGGTGGTCCGTCGACGGCCCGCTGCCCGCCGGTCCGTCGGGGGAGCCCGGTGTCGGGGAGTTCGACTACGGCTACGAGCTCGACGGCTCCGGGGAGGTCCGTCCCGACCCGCGCTCGCGGCGTCAGCCCGACGGCGTGCACGGCTGGTCGCGCACGTACGACCCGTTCTCCTTCTCCTGGACCGACCAGCGCTGGACCGGGCACCAGCTGCCCGGCGGCGTGATCTACGAGATGCACGTCGGCACGTTCACCGAGGAGGGGACGCTCGACGCCGCGACGGGCCGGCTCGACCACCTCGTGTCCCTGGGCGTCGACTTCGTCGAGATCATGCCGGTCAACGACTTCAACGGCATCTGGAACTGGGGCTACGACGGCGTGCTCTGGTTCGCCGTGCACGAGGCGTACGGGGGCCCGGAGGCCTACCAGCGCTTCGTCGACGCCTGCCACTCCCGCGGTCTGGGGGTCATCCAGGACGTCGTCTACAACCACATGGGTCCGAGCGGGAACTACCTGCCCGAGTTCGGCCCCTACCTCAACGCCGGCGGCGCGAACACGTGGGGCGAGTCGCCGAACCTCGACGGCGAGGATTCCGACGAGGTCCGCGCCTACATCGTCGACAACGTGCACCAGTGGCTCCGCGACTATCACGTCGACGGGCTGCGGCTGGACGCCGTGCACGCGCTGCACGACACCCGCGCGACCCACATCCTCGAGGAGCTGGCCATCGAGGCCGAGGTGCTCAGCGCCTTCGTCGGTCGCCCGCTCACCCTCATCGCCGAGTCCGACCTCAACGACCCCCGGCTCATCACCTCCCGCGAGGGCGGCGGCTACGGGCTGACCGGGCAGTGGAGCGACGACTTCCACCACGCCCTGTACGTGAGCCTGACCGGCGACACGAGCGGCTACTACGCCGACTTCGACTCCCTCGAGGCGCTCGGCAAGGTCACCGAGGCCGGCTTCTTCCACACCGGCACGCGCAGCACGTTCCGCGGCCGCAGCCACGGCAGCCCGATCGACACCCTGCGGACGCCGACCTGGCGCCTGGTCGTCTGCTCGGACAACCACGACCAGATCGGCAACCGGGCGACGGGGGAGCGGCTGTCGGCCAAGCTGTCCGCCGACCAGCAGGCCATCGCCGCGGTCGTCACGCTGCTCAGCCCGTTCACGCCGATGATCTTCATGGGTGAGGAGTGGGGCGCCAGCACCCCGTGGCGCTTCTTCACCTCCCACCCCGAGCCGGAGCTCGCCGAGGCGGTGCGCGAGGGCCGCAAGGAAGAGTTCAAGGCGATGGAGTGGGACACCTCCGACATCCCCGACCCGCAGGACCCGAAGACGTTCACGTCGTCCAAGCTCGACTGGTCCGAGCCGGAGGAGCCGGCCCACGCCGAGCTGCTCGCGCTCTACCGCCGGCTGCTGGAGATCCGGCGCTCGGTCCCGGCGTTCACCGACCCGCGCTTCGACACGGGCCACACTCGTTCCGACGACGACGAGCACTGGCTCGTGCTGACCCGCGACGACGCGGTGATCGTGGTGAACTTCGGCGCCCAGGCCACCGAGGTCCACCTCGAGCAGAGCCCCACGGACACCCTGCTGCACGTCGGTCAGGCCGAGGTCGAGGGCGCCACCGTCCGCCTCGGTCCGACGAGCGCGCTCGTGACCCGGGTCGAGCGGCCGAACCTGCCGACCTCGTTCACCCCCGGTAGCTGACCCGCACCCTGCGGACGAGCTCCCGCTCCGGCCCGGCTGCACCACCGCCGCCGAAGGACCCGCTGACTCCCGCCTCCGGACCGCCCCGGAGGCGCGTACGGAGCCAGCGGTTTCTTCGACCGGGGGGCCTGGTCGCGGGAGGAGTCAGGCGCTCAGGTGGATCTCGCGCTTGAGGATCTTGCCGGTCGGGCCCTTGGGCACCGGCCCGAAGCGGATCACCCGGGGGTACTTGAACGCCGCGATGCGCTCGGCCACGAAGTCGCGCAGCTCCTCGGCGGTCACCTCGGCGCCGTCGCGCAGCTGGACGAGCGCACCGACCTCCTCGCCCCGCAGCGGGTCGGGCACGCCCACGACGGCCGCCTCCGCCACCGCCGGGTGGGCGTACAGCACCTCCTCGACCTCGCGCGGGTAGACGTTGAAGCCGTTGCGGATGATGAGGTCCTTGACCCGGTCGACGATGAAGTAGAAGCCGTCCGCGTCCCGACGGGCGAGGTCGCCGGTGTGGAACCAGCCGCCGCGCACCGCCTCGGTCGTCGCCTCCGGGTTGGCCCAGTAGCCGAGCATGACGTTCTCGCCGCGGACCAGGATCTCGCCGATCGCGTCCGGGTCGCCGGCGTCGAGCAGGTCGACGGTGCCCGGGTCGGACCCGTCCGACCCGTCCTCCTCCTGCGGGGGCCGGCCGAGCGCGAGCTCCACGCCGCGGATGGCCACGCCGACCGAACCCGGCTTGCTCGGGCGGTCGGGGTGGTTGAACGAGGCGACCGGCGAGGTCTCCGAGAGCCCGTACCCCTCGAGGACCCGCATCCCGAGCGTCGTCTCCACGCCCCGCAGGACCTCGACGGGCAGCGACGAGCCGCCGCTCACGCCGAACCTCACCGTCGCGGCCTTCGCGCCGGCCGACGGGTCGCGCTCCGCCGCCGCCAGCAGGGCCATGTACATCGTCGGCACGCCGAGGAACACGGTCACGCCGTCGCGGGCCACGACGTCGAGCGCCTGCTGCGGGTCGAACTTCGGCAGCAGGGTCAGGCAGGAGCCGCCCGCGACGGACGCGTTCAGCGCGCAGGTCTGGCCGAAGGAGTGGAAGAGCGGCAGCCCGCCGAACAGCACGTCGTCCGGTCCGTTGTGGAAGAGCGTCTCGACGCAGGTGAGCGTGTTGGTGCGCAGGTTGGCACAGCTCAGCTCGGCGCCCTTGGGGCGACCCGTGGTGCCGGAGGTGTAGAGGATGACGGCGGTGTCGCCGGCCGCCCGCTCCACGATCTCCAGCGCGCCCGGGTCGAGCGGCCCGTCGGGCGCACCCAGGTCGTCCGGGCCCACCACGACGACCTGCGTCCCCGTCGTCCCCGACGCGGCCTGCGCCGTCTCGGCGAACAGCGCGAACACCACGGCGACGCGGGCCCCGCAGTCGGACCAGGTGTAGGCGACCTCCCCGGCCTTGAGCAGCGGGTTCATCGGGACCACGACCGCTCCGAGGCGCAGGATCGCGTAGTAGGCGACGGGGAAGGCCGTCACGTTGGGCGCCACGAGCGCGACTCGGTCCCCCGGCTCGACGCCCAGCAGCCGCAGCCGGCCCGCGAACGCCGCCGACGCCGCATCGAGCTGGGCGTAGGTCAGCGTCGTCCCACCCTGCCGTACGGCGACCGCGTCCGGGCTGGTCGTCGCCCGGTCGTGGACCCAGTGGGCCAGGTTGACCTGGTCGCCGCTGGTCATCGAGGGTCCCGCGTCGTCGTCACCGGCCAAGAATGGCAGGGGTTCCTGCTCCACCGCTCGATAGGCTGGGCCCCATGCGTCTTGCCGACCTGTCCCACGACGAGCTGCTCGCCCTGCACACGGAGCAGACGAGCGCGTACGAGGCCCTGGTCGCGCAGGGCCTCAAGCTCGACCTGACCCGCGGCAAACCCTCGGCCGCGCAGCTCGACCTGTCGAACGAGCTGCTGACCCTGCCCGGCGAAGGACGCTACGTCGACGCCTCGGGCGTCGACTGCCGCAACTACGGCGGGACGCAGGGCCTGCTCGAGGTCCGCGAGATCTTCGCCCCGCTGCTCGGCGTCCCGGTCGCCCAGCTGGTCGCCGGGGACAACGCGAGCCTGTCGATCATGCACGACACCCTCGTCTTCAGCCTGCTGAAGGGGACCACCGACGGCCCGCGCTGGGTGGACGGGCCCGTCAAGTTCCTCACGCCCGTCCCCGGCTACGACCGGCACTTCGCGCTCTGCGAGACGTACGGCATCGAGATGGTGCCGGTCCCGCTCGGCCCCGACGGGCCCGACCTCGACGAGGTCCGGCGGCTGGCCGCCGAGGACCCGAGCGTCAAGGGCATGTGGGTCGTCCCGACCTACGCCAACCCGGACGGCGCCGTCTACTCCGAGGCGGTCACCCGGGCGCTCGTCGAGATGCCGACGGCGGCGCCGGACTTCCGGATCTTCTGGGACAACGCGTACGCGGTCCACCACCTCACCGACGACGAGCGGCCCCCGGTCGACGTGCTCGGCCTCGCTGCCGCAGCCGGGCACCCCGACCGCGTCTACGTCTTCGCGTCCAGCTCCAAGATCACCTTCGCGGGGGCCGGGGTGTCGTTCTTCGGCAGCAGCCCCGCCAACGTGGCCTGGTACCTCGACCACCTCGGCAAGCGCACCATCGGCCCGGACAAGCTGAACCACCTGCGGCACGCGCTGTTCCTGCGCGACGCCGACGGGGTCCGCGACCTGATGCGGGCGCACCGGGCGATCCTGCGCCCCAAGTTCGACCAGGTGGAGGAGATCCTCGCCAAGCGTCTCGGCGAGCTCGACCTCGCGACGTGGACCGACCCGGAGGGCGGCTACTTCATCAGCCTCGACGTGCCGGACGGGACGGCCAGCCGCGTCGTCGCGCTCGCCAAGGGCGCCGGCATCTCGATGACCGGCGCGGGCGCCGCGTTCCCGTACGGGCGTGACCCGCGCGACCGGAACATCCGCATCGCGCCCTCGATGCCGACCCCCGACGACGTCGCGGCCGCGATCGACGGCCTCGCGACCTGCGTCCTCCTCGCGGCCGTCGAGCAGCGCCTCAGCACCCGGGCGTGAGCCGGTCCGTCCTCTGAGCTCGTCGAAGGGCCTCGGAGAGGTCGACCCCCGCCGCCACCACCGGGCGGGCCCGTGACGGGACGCCGGAACCATCCGTTCGACCTGCGGGCGAGGGCTCGACTACACTCGACCCTTGGTGGCAGGACCCCTGCCCCGCTGTGCCCGGGTTCCGGGTCCGGCGGCGGGGTCGGGTCGCCGGAGGGCAATAGCTCAATTGGCAGAGCATCGGTCTCCAAAACCGAAGGTTGTGGGTTCAAGTCCCTCTTGCCCTGCACGACGTAGAACTGGACCGGGAGGAAACGTGGCAGACAAGGACGAGGCAGGGCCCAACGGGTCTGCGTCGAACGCCGACGACCTCCCGCCCGAGCTCGCCGAGGCTGACGCCTCCGACGAGTCGAGAGCCGAGCCCGACGACCTCGACGCGGCTCCGGCCGAGCTCGAGACGGCAGGTGTCGGGGCCGGCGGGTCGCACGGGAGCTCCGCTCTCGCGTCACCCCGGGCCAAGGCCCCGGTCCCGAAGGGCACGCCGACCGCCAAGCGCGACGTGGAGGCCGCCGAGAAGCGGACCACGCCGGTCGCGTTCGTGCAGCAGTCCGTGGGCGAGCTGCGCAAGGTCGTCTACCCGACGGGCCAGCAGCTCGGCAACTACTTCGTGGTCGTGCTCGTCTTCGTGCTGTTCATCATCGCGATCGTGACCCTGCTCGACCTGGGCATCGGCAAGCTGGTCTTCCTGATCTTCAGCTGATCCCACCCCTGACCTCGAAACTTCTGGAGACGACTGACGTGCCCGACACCTTCGACGACGACTCGCGCCCTGGGGCGGAGTCGGCGGAAGGCTCTGCCCCCACCACCGAGGCCAGCCCCACCACCACGGCCGACGACGGCTCGACCGGGGACGTCGACTTCGACATCGACCTGGACTTCGGTGGGTCGAGCACCGCTGCGACCGAGACCGACGACATCGACCTCGACTTCACCGCCGGCACCCCCGCCGCCGAGCCCGAGACGGACGACATCGACCTCGACTTCGGTGCGGCCGAGGAGGACGAGGCGGAGTCCGACGACGAGGCGGGTGACGACGAGCACGACGCCGGCGCCGTCGCGCTCGAGGCGTTCCGCAGCGAGCTCCGCGCGAAGTTCGGCGACTGGTACGTCATCCACACCTACTCCGGCATGGAGAACCGGGTGCTGCAGAACCTCGAGAACCGCGTGTCCTCGCTCAACATGGAGGACTACATCTTCGAGATCGTGGTCCCGACCGAAGAGGTCACCGAGATCCGCAACGGCCAGCGCAAGCAGGTCCGCCGCACGGTGCTCCCGGGTTACGTGCTCGTCCGCATGGACCTGACCGACGAGTCCTGGTCGACCGTGCGGCACACGCCGTCGGTGACCGGCTTCGTCGGCCACTCGAACTCGCCGGTGCCGCTCAGCCTCGACGAGGTGGAGAAGATGCTGTCTCCCGCCGTGATCGCCGCGGCGACGGCGGGCTCGGACACCCCGTCGAAGCGCAAGAAGAAGATCGAGGTCGCCGACTTCGAGGTCGGGGACTCGGTCATGGTCGTCGACGGCCCGTTCGCGGGCGTGCACGCCACCATCACGGAGATCAACGTCAACAACCAGCGCCTCAAGGCCCTGGTCGAGATCCTCGGTCGCGAGACCCCGGTCGACCTGACCTTCCCGCAGATCCAGAAGACCTAGGTCTGACCCGTCTCGTCCAGCCCGTCCTGAGCCAGCCGAGGGACGTAGCACCAACCCACTACGAAGGACCACACCGCAATGCCTCCCAAGAAGAAGGTCGCCGCGCTCGTCAAGGTCGCGCTCAACGCCGGCTCCGCGACGCCCGCCCCGCCCGTCGGTACCGCCCTCGGTCCGCACGGCGTGAACATCATGGAGTTCGTCAAGGCGTACAACGCCGCGACGGAAGCCCAGCGTGGCACCGTGATCCCGGTCGAGATCACGATCTACGAGGACCGCTCGTTCACGTTCATCACCAAGACCCCGCCGGCCGCCGAGCTCATCAAGAAGGCCGCCGGCATCGCCAAGGGGTCGGGCGTCCCGCAGACCACCAAGGTCGGGCGCCTCACCCGGGACCAGGTCCGCGAGATCGCCGAGACCAAGCTCCCGGACCTGAACGCGAACGACGTCCCCGCCGCCATGAAGATCGTCGAGGGCACCGCCCGCAGCATGGGCGTGACGGTCGACAGCTGATCTGCGCCCGCTCGCGGGCTCGCGGATCGCGCTCGGACCGCCTTCCACGCCCTGTCTTCGGAGCTCGTGGTGAACGAAAAGCGTGTTCACCACTCCCTCCTCCAGACAGGGCGGGCGGTCCTCGGTGGTCGTCGGGAATCCGTCCGACGCTCGTCGTGGTTAAGCAACCACCAATGAAGTACCTGGGAGAGCACGCAGCTCGTACCAGAACTGGCCATCAGAAAGGACCAGCAGAATGAAGCGCAGCAAGGCTTACAACGAGGTCGCCGAGAAGGTCGACGCCGACAAGCTCTACGGGCCGGTCGAGGCGCTGGAGTTCGCCAAGGCGAACGCCAAGGCCAAGTTCGACGAGACCGTCGACGTGTCCATGCGGCTCGGGATCGACACCCGCAAGGCCGACCAGATGGTGCGCGGCACCGTCAACCTGCCGAACGGCACCGGCAAGACCGCCAAGGTCCTCGTCTTCGCGACGGGTGACCGGGCGCAGCAGGCGCTCGACGCGGGGGCCGACGAGGTCGGCTCGGACGAGCTGATCGCCAAGGTCGCCGGCGGCTACCTCGACTTCGACGCGGTCGTCGCCACGCCGGACCTGATGGGCAAGGTCGGCCGGCTGGGCCGTGTCCTCGGCCCGCGTGGTCTGATGCCCAACCCGAAGACCGGCACCGTGACCGTCGACGTGGCCAAGGCCGTGACCGACATCAAGGGCGGCAAGATCGAGTTCCGGGCCGACCGGCACTCCAACCTGCACTTCATCATCGGCAAGGCGTCCTTCTCCCAGGAGCAGCTGCAGGAGAACTACTTCGCCGCCCTCGACGAGGTGCTCCGGCTCAAGCCGAGCGCGTCCAAGGGCCGCTACATCCGCAAGATCACCTTCTCCACCACGATGGGCCCGGGCGTCCCGGTCGACCCGGCGAAGGTGAAGGTCGACAGCGAGCTGTAGGGCCCGCCGGCTCCACCCCCGCGCATCTCCAAGACGAAGGCCGTGACCTGTGCTCGCACTGAGCTGGGTCGCGGCCTTCGTCGCGCTCCTGGGCTACGGGGTCGGGTCGGTCCTGCAGTCGGTCGGCGCCCGGCGCACCGCTGAGGCGACCGGGCTGGGCGGGGTCACCCGGATCCTGCGCCAGCTGCCGTACCTGCTGGGTCTCGGGCTCGACGGCGTCGCCTTCCTGGCGAACGTCGTCGCGCTGCAGCGCCTGCCGCTGTTCCTCGTGCAGTCGGTGCTGGTCGGCAGCGTGGGCGTGACGGCCGTGCTCGCCGCGTTCCGTGGTCAGCGGCTGGACCGGCGCGACTGGGGCTCTCTCGCAGCGCTGGCCGCAGGCCTGGTGCTGCTGTGCGTCACGGCCGACCCCAAGCCGGCGGTCCCCCTGGTCCTGGCCGGCCAGTGGCTGCTGCTGGCGGCGACCGTCCTCCCGGTCGTGGCCGGGCTCGTCGGCCTGCGGCTGCACGGGCGGGTGGCGGCGGCGGTGCTGGCCGCGGCGGCCGGCCTCTCCTGGACCGGGCTCGCACTGGCCTCCCGGGCGTTCTCGGCCGAGCCGCTCGCGTGGTCGGCGCTGGCGCACCCCCTGGTCTGGACGGTCGTCGTCCAGGGCGTCCTGGGGACCGTCTTCTTCGCACTCGCCCTGCAGCGCGGCGACGTCACGACCGTCACCGCGGTCACCTTCATGCTCGAGCTGCTCGTGCCCTCCCTGCTCGGCCTCTGGCTCTTCGGCGACGGCGTGCTGCCCGGGCAGGCACCGTGGGCGGTGGTCGGCTTCGTGCTCGCCGTGGGCGGTACGGTCGCTCTCGTACGGTTCGCCGAGTAGCGCGTCTCACCGAGTCGCACCCGGCCCCGGGAGAGGTGCACCTGGTGGCCACGCCCGTACGCCTCGGCACGGTCCAGGGGCGGTGGGTCCTCGCCGCGACCATCGCCGGGTCCGGCATGGCCTTCCTCGACTCCACCGTGGTCAACGTGGCCCTGGCCAAGATCGGTGAGGACTTCGACGCCGGCTTCACGGCGCTGCAGTGGATCGCCAACTCCTACACGCTGACGCTGGCCGCGCTGATCCTGCTGGGCGGCGTGCTCGGCGACCAGCTCGGTCGGCGCCGGATCTTCCTGCTCGGGGTCGTGTGGTTCGCGGTCGCCTCGGCTCTGTGCGCGCTGAGCCCGTCCACCGAGGTGCTGATCGCGGCGCGTGCGCTGCAGGGGGTCGGGGGAGCGCTGCTCACCCCCGGCAGCCTCGCCATCATCTCGTCCGCCTTCGCGGCCGAGGACCAGCCGCGGGCGGTCGGGACGTGGGCCGGGCTCGGCGGGCTGTCCGGCGCGATCGGTCCCTTCCTCGGTGGCTGGCTCGTCGCCGTCGACTGGCGGCTCGTCTTCCTGATCAACCTGCCGATCGCCGCGGTGATCCTGTTCGGCACGTTGCGCCACGTGCCGGAGTCGCGCGACACGCTCGACGGGGCGCGTCGCCTGGACCTGGCCGGCACCGTCGCCATCGTCGCCTGCCTCACCGGGCTGACGTGGTCGCTGACCGAGGCGGGGGCCCGGGGCTGGACCCTCCCGGTCGTCCTCGCGGGGGTGGGAGGCCTCGCGGCCGGCGTGGTGTTCGTGCTCGTCGAGCAGCGCAGCAGCCACCCGCTCGTCCCGCTGCAGGTCTTCGCCGACCGCGTGTTCTCCGCGACGAACCTCGCCACGTTCTTCATCTACGGCGCGCTGGGCACGTACGGCTTCCTGGTCGTGCTGCAGCTGCAGGTGGTCGCCCGGTGGTCACCCCTGGCCGCCGGCACGGCGATGCTGCCCGCGACCGTGCTCATGCTCCTGCTCTCCTCGCGGGCCGGGAACCTCGCGGTCCGCACGGGACCACGGGTCCTGATGACCGGTGGTGCGCTGCTCGCCGCCGCGGCGTTCGCGCTCGCCACCCGGATCGGCCCCGACGCGCGCTGGCTGGCCGACCTCGCTCCGTCGGCCGTGCTGCTGGGGCTGGGGCTGTCGGCCGCGGTCGCGCCGCTGACCGCCACCGTCCTCGCCGCGGCACCCGCGCAGCTGTCGGGTGCGGCGTCCGGGGTCAACAACGCCGTCGCGCGGACCGCCGGCCTGCTGTCCGTCGCCGTCATCCCGTCGCTCGCGGGGCTGTCGAGGGCGAGCACCAGCGACCCCTCCGCCCTGCAGGCCGGTTTCCCGACCGCGATGCTCATCGGCTGCGGCGCCCTGCTCGTGGGCGCGGCGGTGAGCTGGTTCGGGCTCGGGCCGGACGCGCGGGTTCAGCGGGCGAGCGACGCCAGTGCCGAGCCCGCGAGCCGGTAGGTCGTCCACCCGTCCATCCCGATGGCCCCGATCCGCCGGTAGAAACCGATGGCGGGCTCGTTCCAGTCCAGCACCGACCACTCCACCCGGGCGTAGCCGCGGTCCACGGCGGTGCGGGCGAGCGCGGTGAGCAGGGCACGCCCCGCCCCGCTGCCGCGGTGGGCCGGCCGGACGTAGAGGTCCTCGAGGTAGATGCCGTGCACCCCCTCCCAGGTCGAGAAGTTCAGGAACCACAGGGCGAAGCCCACGACCTCGCCGCCGACCTCCGCCACCAGCAGGTACGCGGCCGGGTGGCCGCCGGGGGCGGCGCCGACGAACACGGCCCGCTGCAGCTGCTCCGGCGTCAGCCGCACCTGGTCCGCGGCCCGCTCGTACTCGGCCAGCTCGCGGACCAGGGCGACCACCACGCCCACGTCCGTCTCGCGGCCCTCGCGGACCTGCACGGGGGGACGGAGCTCGGCGGCGGGGTGCTCGGTGGTCACCCCGCTACTCTGCCGGACCTCGGGCGGGCGGACCGTCAAGCGGGGCGCCGGGCACCCGAGAACGGCATGTACCTCATCTTGATGTAGCTGACCTTCGACCCCGGTCGGGGGGAGTGGATGACCTTGCCGTCGCCGGCGTAGATGCCGACGTGGGAGGGCCCGGAGTAGAAGAACACGAGGTCGCCGGGGCGGAGGTCGGACTTCTTGACCTTCTTGCCGATCGTCGACTGACCCTTCGACGAGTGCGGCAGCTTCTTGCCGGCCGCCGCCCACGCCTTCATGGTCAGCCCGGAGCAGTCCCACCGGCTCGGGCCGGCCGCACCGTACTTGTACTTCTCGCCGAGCTGCTTCTTGGCGAAGGCGAGCGCCTCGGCGCCCTTCGTCGTGGTCTTCGCCGGCACCTTGCGGCCGCCGTTCTGCAGCACCGCCCAGACCGCGCCCGAGGTCCTGCCGGTCCGCTCGAGCCCGACCTTGGCCTGCACGGTCTTCACCGCCGCGACGGTCCTGGCGTCGTAGGAGGAGGAGCCGGCGGCCAGCTCGTCGTGGCCGAGGGCGCGCAGCGTCAGCCGGAGCCGGCGCACGTCGGCACCTCGGTCGCCGTGCTTCAGGGAGGGTCTGGAGCCCTGGGCGACGAGGGCCGCCCAGGTCGCCGCGTTCGTCCGACCGGTGGCCTTCATGGCGTGCTTGCGCTGCAGCGCGGCGAGCTTGCCCGCGTCCGAGGAGGAGAACGAGGAGTTCTGCGTGGTGGCGTAGCCGCCCTCGTGCAGCAGGCACTCGACCGCCCGGGCCTTGCTGCCGCTCGTCCCCGCCCTGACCGTCGAGTAGGTGCCGAACGACCTCGCGCAGCCTGCCGCCGAGGCCGGACCGGCGGTGCCGGCGAGCAGACCCGTCGAGACAGCCAGCACGGCCATTCCTGTCACCACTCGTGTCACCACTCGTGTCACCACTCGTGTCTGCAGCCTCACGCTTCACTCCTCGTCGATTGAAGAGCCCGGACGTTATCAACTTGAGATAGTGCTGTGAAGCGACCGTGAAAATGATCACGGAGGCCGTGATCCAGTCGACACGCCGTACGAGAGGCAACGAAATTCGACGGATGTCCGGTGCGCGTCGGGTGGGATTTGGGTGCGGTCGTGAGCCCCGGCTACTCTGGGGTCACCGAAGACCGCTGGTCGACACCTCCCCTGTGCGGAGGTGCCCGAAGATCCCGTATGCCGGGGACCCGCGCAGGTGAGCTCGACCAGCTGGACCCGACCGTGACGTACGTCTGTGCGCCGCTCGCTCCCGCTCTCGTGCTTCCCGCGCGTGTCCCTCCCGCCGCTGGGTCCAGTCCTTCGGAAGCGCTGCAGCCGCAGCGCGTTCATGTAGAGGAGACCCATGGCGAGGCCTGACAAGGCAGCCGCGGTCGCCGAGCTCACGGAGAAGTTCTCGAGCTCCTCGGGCGCCGTGCTGACCGAGTACCGCGGACTCACCGTGAAGGCGCTGAAGGACCTGCGCCGTTCGCTCGGTGACGACGCGAGCTACGCCGTGTCGAAGAACACGCTCACCACGATCGCCGCTCGGCAGGCTGGGGTTCCCGGCGTCGAGCCGCTCCTCAGCGGGCCGACCGCGATCGCCTTCATCGAGGGCGACGCCGTCGCCGTCGCGAAGGGGCTGCGCGACTTCGCACGGACCAACCCGCTCCTGATCATCAAGGGCGGCGTCCTGGACGGCAAGGCCATGTCGGCGGACGAGTTCCGCCAGCTGGCCGACCTGGAGTCCCGCGAGGTGCTCCTGGCCAAGGCCGTCGGTGCCATGCAGGGAGTCCTGCAGAACGCCGTCAGCCTGGTCGCCGCACCGCTCGCCCAGGCCGCCCGTGTGATGGCCGCCCTGGAGCAGGCCGCTTCCGAGAACCCGGATCTCATCGCCGGACCCGGGACGCCTGCGCCGAGCACGGACCCGGAGCCCGACACGCAGCTCGACGCTGCAACCGACGCCGCACCCGCGGCCGACACCGCAGCAGACGCTGCACCCCTGGCGGAGGAATCCGCCGAGACGACGGCAGCTCCCGCTGCGGACGAAAACTAAGGAAGGACTGCCACCATGGCGAAGCTCAGCACCTCCGAGCTCCTGGACGCGTTCAAGGAGCTCACCCTCATCGAGCTCAGCGAGTTCGTGAAGGAGTTCGAGACCACGTTCAACGTGACCGCGGCCGCTCCGGTCGCTGCCGCGGCCCCGGCCGCCGGTGGCGGCGGCGCAGCCGTCGAGGAGGAGGAGGCCTCTGACGAGGTCGACGTCATCCTCGAGGCCGCCGGCGACAAGAAGATCCAGGTCATCAAGGAGGTGCGGACGCTCACCAGCCTGGGCCTCAAGGAGGCCAAGGACCTGGTCGAGGCCGCGCCGAAGGCCGTCCTGGAGAAGGTCACCAAGGAGACCGCGGACAAGGCGAAGGCTGCCCTCGAGGCTGCCGGCGCCAAGGTCTCCTACAAGTGATCTGATCCTCGGCGCTCTGCCGGGGAGCTCAGCACACCCAGACCGAGGCCCGGTCCCTCCCTCCGGAGGGGCCGGGCCTCGGCGCGTCACGAGGCGGTCAGCGCATCCGTCCGGCGATCGCGACCAGCAGCCGGTCGCGGTGCGCGACGTCGGCGTTCACGACGACGACCGACACGCGCCGGCCCATCCGGATGACCGAGACCGTCACCCCCGGCCCCTGGTTGTCCTCGTGGAACCAGGTGAGCGACCCACCGTTGACCGGGATCGCGTGCCGGGCGTGCCCGGAGTCCGACCTGACCTGCTCGTACAGCGCCATCCCGAGGTCATGGGCCGCCGCGAAGCTCGTCGCCTCGGTCAGCTCCTGCCCGAGGAAGCCCTTCTGGTCCGGGGTCTGCGCCTCCTGCCAGAAGACCTTCCCGTGCTGGTCGGGCAGCAGCAGGGCGAGCGGGCGACCACCGGTGTACGAGAGGTGCGGGTCGCCGAGCAGGTCGCCCGTCCCCCGGTGCACCGAGCGGGTCGACGAGGGGACGCCCGCCGCAGTCATCTCCGCGGAGTGCGCGAGGTCGGCGTAGGCGAGGCGCGCGGGCGGCGGGGCCGGCGCGTCGTCGCAGGCCCGGGCCGCGACCGGCGCGCTGACGGCCAGGGCGGTCAGCAGCGCGGCCAGCGTGGTCGCGACACGGGTGCTGAGGGTGGTGAGTTGCACGGGAGCTCCCTGGGGTGGGGCCACCCGACGGGCGGCGTTGTCCGAGAGACGCCCGTGCCGCGCCAAAAGTTGTATCGCCGCACTCACCAGCTTCGACGAACGTCGACGGCCGGTGTCAGCGGAGCTCGTCGGCGGCGTCCCGGAGCAGGCCGGGCAGCCGGCCGATCGGGATCTGCGCCTCGTCGGCGTACACGACGGCGAACCGGTCGGACTGCCGGACGACCGCGCTCAGCCCGGTCCGTCCGCCCTGGGCGACCTCGAACCAGGTGATCGACCCACCGTCGACGGTGATCGCGTGGCGTGCTCCGACGCTGCGGCCCTCGAGCTCCGTGCAGCGCAGGTGCTGCTGGTAGAGGTCGTTCGCCCGGCGACGTGCGTCGTCGACCGACGTGGCCTCGGCGACCACCTCGCCCGCGCGACCGGCCGGACCCTGCCACCGGCCCACCACCACGCCAGCCAGACCGGTGAACGGGCCGGGCCGCTGGCAGGGAGTCACGACCGGGTCGACCTCGTCCGACGTGACCGTCGGGGTCGTGCTTCCGTCGCGCCACCCGGCGGCCTCGAGCTCGGCGACCGAGACCAGGTCGTCGCGGCCGAGCGGTCGCGACCCGGCCAGGGTCGGTGTGCCCTCGGCGGTCGGGGTGCCCGACGGCGTCGGCCTGGTCGCGGTCGGCGCGACGGAGGTCGGCCCCGGCAGCGGTGGCGCTGCGGCCGGGGAGGTCAGCTCGGCCCGGATCCCGGCCCCGGTCCCGGCTCCCGCCACGAGACCGAGCGCCACCAGGGCGAGGGCAGCACGGCGCCGCATCAGGCGAGCCGGTCGGCCAGCCGGGACCGCACGAAGCCCCGCGCCTCGTGGATGCGGGCCTTGACCGTCCCGAGCCTGGCGCCCGTCCGCTCGGCGATCTCGTCGTACGCCAGGCCGCCCAGGTCGCGCAGCACGAAGGCCTCGACCACCGTCGGTCGCGTCGCCTCCAGCGCCTCCAGCGCGTCGAGCAGGTCCAGGCGCGAGCCGGCGATGACGCTGGTCGTCCGGGGCTCGGGTCGTTGCCCGATCAGGGAGTCGACGCCGTGCTGCTCGACGAACCGGCGGCGGAGGTCCCGGTAGGTCGAGCGGGCGCAGTTCGCCGCGACGACCTGCAACCAGCCGGCGAACGAGCCCTGCCCGGAGTAGGTGCCGAGCCGCGTGGCCACGGCCAGCAGGGCGTCCTGCGCCGCCTCCTCCGCATCGGGGCGGTGCGGCAGGATCCGGGCGCAACGACGGTAGAGCAGGGGCTGGACCCGCTGCAGGAGGACGTCCATGGCTCCCGGCTCGCCGGCGACCGCCGCGAGCCGCAGCGGCTCCAGCTCGGCGTCCTCGCTCGTCATCTCGCTGGTCCTCACCTCGGCTGGTCGGGCAGGTGCGCGCGGACCCGGCCGCCGGCCCGCCCACCGTACCGATCCGGGAGCGGCCACAATGGCCGTCGATGAACCACATCGGGCGCTACCGGCTCGTCCGGGTGCTGGGCTCGGGGGCTTTCGCGACCGTGTGGCTGGCCCGCGACGACGACCTCGACGTCGACGTCGCGATCAAGGTCCTGGCGGAGAACTGGTCGGCGGACGCCGGCGTGCGCGAGCGCTTCCTGGACGAGGCCCGGCTCCTGCGACGCATCTCCAGCCCCCGGGTGGTCCGCGTCCACGACGTCGGGGTGCACGGTGGCCAGCCGTACTTCGTCATGGACCACGTGGCCCGCGGGACCCTCGCCGACGCCGCGCCGACGGGCTGGCCGCCGGACGTGGCCCTGTGGCTGGGGGCCGAGGCCTGCTTCGCCACCCAGGTGCTCCACGAGGCGGGTGTCCTGCACCGCGACATCAAGCCCAGCAACCTGCTGCTGGCCGGTCAGGACCCGCGGCCCACCGTGCTGGTCGCCGACCTCGGGCTGGCCAAGGCGATCGCCGAGGGATCCGGCTACACCGTGACGGCGGGGACCCCCGCCTACGTCGCGCCCGAGCAGGCCGGCGGCAGGACGCTCGACGCCCGGACCGACGTCTACTCCCTCGCCGTGGTGACGTACGAGCTGCTCTGCGGCCGCCGGCCCTTCCCGCCGGCGGGGACCGGGGAGCTGCCCGTGGCCGCCGTCGGGCGTCGGCCCCCGCCTGTCGCGCGGGCGCTCGGCCTGCCGGTCGGGCTCGACGCGCTGCTGGCGGCGGCGCTCACGCCGGACCCGGGTCGACGGCCGGCCTCGGCGGCGGACCTCGGGCAGGCGCTGCTCACCTTCGTGGTGCCGCCGGGCGCGACCGCCGAAGGGCCCGGACCGGTCGGCGGCCCGGAGCGAGACGTGGTGAGGGGCTGGGCGACGCGGTCGGTGGTG
>CAXULL010000034.1:0-25897 GCA_964251895.1 uncultured Friedmanniella sp. | reverse complement strand
CGCCGGCGAGCGGGAGGGGCTTGAGCCCGCCCTGCTTGGACCAGGAGTGGAAGACGACGGCCGCGTCCGCCGCGCCGACCTCGGCGTTCGACGGGCCGCTCGTGGCCACGTCCGCGGCGCTGTCCGTCTCTCGAGCGTCGTCCAGCTGGGCGTCGGTCGTCTCGGCGAAGGTGGTCACGGGTGCTCCTGAGGGCTCGGCGTCGGACGCCGCCAGTCTCTCACCGCGGCTGCGGCTCAGGGTGACGGCAGGGCGGTGCGGCTCTGGGTGTGGTCGAGCACGGCCTCGGCCACGACCAGGTCCTGCCAGGCCATGCCGCTGCCCTTGAAGAGCACCCTCCCGCTCGCCGGCTCGACGCCACCGCGGGCCACCTGGCTCAGCGCGACCAGGTCCTCCGCGCGGGCGGCCCCGGCCGCGACGGCCTGGACGACGTCGCCGCACTCCCGCAGCGCCGTCGCGACGTCCTCGACCACGACCGTGGCGGAGCGGACGAAGGCGGCGTCCACCTCGGCGGCCTCGGCCTCGTGCGAGCCGACGGCGGCGACGAGGGCGTCGTCGCTCAGGAGGGTGGAGTCGAAGACCGGCGTACGCGCGGTGGTCGCGCAGACCACGACGTCGGCCGCCCGCAGCGCGTCGACGAGCCCGGGGTCCTCGGCGGCGAGGACGGTCGCCCCGGCGGCGGGGCCCTCGGCCGGGAGCGTCACCCGGGCAGGCGTCCGGACCACGAACGTCACCGTACCGAGGGCGACCTCGGCGGCGAGCGCGTCGACATGCCCGACGCCCTGCGGGCCGGCGCCGAAGACGACGACATCCCGGGGTCCGTCGGCGCGGCGCAGCCACGGCCGCAGCGCCACGATGCTGGTGGCCGGGGTCCGCAGCGAGGTCAGCGCGGTCCCGTCGAGCGTCGCGACCGGCTGCATGGTCTCGGCGTCGAAGAGGACGAAGACCGCCCCGATGCGCGGCAGCCCCCGCGCGGCGTTGCCAGGAGCGACGCCGACGAGCTTCACCCCGACGTGACGAGGGCCGGCGGCCGGCATGACGATCAGCTCGCCGGCCGGGACGTCGACGAACGACCGCGCGACGGTCGCGGACGGGTCGAGCCCGGCGCGCAGCGCCCGCTCCATCGCGTCGGCCGCGCCGACCGGCCCGAGCGCGAGCACGGCGGCGGCGTCGAGGTGGGGGAGGGTCACGGCGTCACCCTCGCACGCACGGGTGACGCCCGGGTCACGTGCGTGCCCGCTCCACGTACGCGTCACGACCCGCGAACAGCGAGACGACCAGCTGCACCAGGTTGACGGCGACGACCGCGACCAGCGTCGACGCCCACCCGCCGGTGGCCTCGAACAGCGCACCCGCGCCGATCGGCCCGATGATCCCGAGCAGGTAGCCGATGCTCTGCACCATGCCCGACAGCTGCGCGGCGTCGGCGGTGCTCCGGCTCCGCTCCGCCACGAAGGAGAGGGCCACGACGAGCGACGCCCCGCTGCTCAGCCCGGCGAGCACCAGCCACAGCGCGTCCAGCCCGGGCAGGAGCAGCAGGCCCAGCATCGAGATCGCCATGCCCAGGCTCACGCCGACCCCGGCGAGCCGGTGGTCACGTCGGCCGCGCATGGCGAGCGAGACCAGGAGGCCGCCGGCGATGCCCGTCGCCTGGAAGAGGAACAGGTCCCAGCCCGCGCGGACCGGGCTGACCCCGCGGGCCACCTCGATGCTCGGCAGCCAGGTGACCATCAGGTAGAAGAAGATCGCCTGCGTCCCCATGAACGTCGTCACCTGCCACGCGAGCGGGGAGCGCCACACGGAACCGCCGGCGCGGGCGGGTGCCCCCGGCGACGCCACGGGCAGCGCCACGGGCACGGGGACGTCACGCTCGTGGCCCCGCAGCCGGGGCAGCCAGGCCACGAGGGCGAGCACCCCGACGAACCCCCACACCCCGATCCCCAGGCGCCAGCCGCCGCGGTCGGCGATGGGCAGGGCCAGGCCGGAGGCGAGCGCCGCGGACAGGCTGAGCGTCGCCGTGTACGCCCCCGTCATGAGCGGGACCTCCCGCGGGAAGTCACGCTTGACCAGCGCGGGCACCAGCACGTTGCAGACCGCGATGCCCGCGCCGAGGGCGACCGTGCCCGCCCAGAGCGTCGCGGAGGCTCCGGGCGGTCCGGGCAGCGAGCGCAGGACGGTCGCCGCGAGCATGACGACCATGGCCCCGAAGACGGTGTGGTCCGGACCCCAGCGGCGGCTGGCGAGCTGCACGAACGGCGACACGGCGGCGAAGGCGAGCAGCGGCACCGAGCCCAGCACGCCCAGCGCGGACGGGCTGAGCCCGGTGCCGGCCCCCACGAGGGCGATGACCGGGCCCAGCGCGGTGAGCGTGGGGCGCAGGTTCGCGGCGACGACCAGGAGGCTGAGCCCGAGGACCAGGGTCGAGAGCGCGCGCGTGGGGGGAGCGGCAGCCGTGGTCACCGCTGCAGTCTCGCGGACGGGTTCCGCTAGCGTCGGAGCCCTGCGGGTCGCGAGACGAGAGGCTGAGATGCGCTGGAGCCAGGTGCTCAACGTGGTCGACGTGCACTGCGGGGGCGAGAACGCACGCGTGGTGACCGGCGGGATCGGTGACGTCCCGGGGGAGACCATGCTCGACAAGCGCGCGTACCTCACGGAGCAGCGTGACGACCTCCGGCTGCGGCTGCTGCAGGAGCCGCGTGGCGGGGTGATCCACAGCGCCGACTTCGTGCTGCCCTCGCGGCACCCGGAGGCCCAGCTCGGCTACGTCATCGCCGAGTCGACCGAGTATCCGGTGATGTCGGGCAGCAACACCATCTGCGTGACGACGGCGCTGCTGGAGACCGGCATGCTGCCGATGATCGAGCCCGTCACGCACCTCACCCTGGAGTCCGCGGCCGGGCTGATCCGCGTCGAGTGCACCTGCGCCGACGGCAAGGTCACCTCGGTCCGCTTCACCAACCAGCCCGCCTTCGTCTACCACCTCGACGCTCCCGTCGAGGTGGCCGGCCTCGGCACCGTGACCGTCGACGTCGCGTGGGGCGGGATGGCGTACGTGCTCGTGGACGCGGCGTCGCTGGGCTTCGGCCTGACGCCCGACGAGGGGCGCGACCTGTGCGTCGTGGGCGAGGCGATCAAGCTCGCCGCAGCCGACCAGCTGCCCGCCGTGCACCCCGAGCACCCCGAGTTCCCGGGCATCACCAACCTCGAGCTCACCGGGCCCCTGGGGCGTACGCCGGAGGGCGAGCTGACCGCGCGGAACGCGGTCGTCGTCAGCCCGGGCCGGCTCGACCGCTCGCCCTGCGGGACCGGCACGTCGGCCCGGCTGGCCGTGCTGCACGCCCGTGGCCTCGTCGCCCCGGGCGAGAACTTCGTCCACACCTCGATCATCGGCTCGCGCTTCGACAGCCGGATCGAGGAGCTGACGACGGTCGGCGACGTCCCGGCCGTCGTCCCGAGCGTGGCCGGCCAGGCCTGGATCACCCAGCTCTGCCAGGTGGGGGTCGACCCGAGCGACCCCTTCCCCTCGGGCTACACGCTGGCCGACACCTGGGGCGCGGCACCACCGTCACCCCTGGCGGCCCGGCTGACCGCCGCCGCGGCGGAGGTCGGCGCATGAGCGCGCTGACCGGCGGGCACCACGACGTCATCGTGCTCGGCCTGGGGTCGATGGGCTCGGCGGCCGCGCACCAGCTCGCGTCGCGCGGCCTCTCGGTGCTCGGCCTGGAGCAGTTCTGGCCCGCGCACGACCTGGGCTCGGGACACGGCGAGACCCGGATCGTCCGGCAGTCCTACTTCGAGGGCGCGGCCTACGTGCCCCTGCTGCGGCGGGCGTACGAGGGCTGGCACGAGCTGCACGAGACCAGCGGGCGCGACATCCTCACGCTCTGCGGGGGGATCTACGTCGGCGACCCGGAGTCCAAGATCTTCTCCGGCGCGCGGCTGGCCGCGGAGGCGCACGACCTGCCCCACGAGGTGCTCGACGCCGCACAGATCCGGGCGCGGTTCCCGGCCATGGACCCGGCCGACCACGCGCTCGGCCTCTACGAGGACAACGCCGGCTTCGTCCGGCCCGAGCAGACGATCCTGGCCAACCTCGACCTGGCGGCCCGTCACGGCGCCGAGCTGCGCTACGACGAGCGGGTGCGCTCCTGGCGCGCGACGCCCGGCGGCGGGGTCGAGGTCGTCACCGACGCCGGGACGTACGGAGCGGACCGGCTGGTCGTGGCGGCGGGGGCCTGGGCGCCGCGGCTGCTCGCCGACCTCGGGCTCGCGCTGCGGGTCGAGCGCCAGGTCGTCTGCTGGTTCACCCCCGACTACGACGCCGTGCCGTACGAGCGCTGGACGAGCGCCGAGCTGCCGGTCTACATCGAGGAGACCGACTCCAACCGCGACATCTACGGCTTCCCGATGGTCGACGGACCCGCGGGCGGGCTCAAGCTGGCCTTCTTCAACACCTTCGCCGAGACCGACCCGGACGCGGTCGACCGGACCGTCACCGAGGTCGAGACCGAGGCGATCCGAGCCCGGGCCAGGCAGCTGTTCCCGCACCTCACGGGCCCGCTCGTCAAGGCCCTCACCTGCCTGTACACCACGAGCCCCGACCGCGACTTCGTCGTCGGCGCCCTGCCCGACCGCCCGCAGGTCACCATCGCCTCGGTCTGCTCCGGCCACGGCTTCAAGTTCGTCCCGGTGATCGGCGAGATCCTCGCCGACCTGGTCGTCTCCGGCGCCACGACCCACGACATCGCCCTCTTCGACCCCTCCCGCCCCAGCCTCCAGGCCTCTGCCCGCCCCAGCTGACGCGGACGGCTCACCTCCCCGGGCGGGCCCGGGTTCCGGGCGCCGACCGGCACGCGGCGCGCACGAGACCGAAGAGCCGGAAGGTCCTGGCGGAGGTGGCCCCCGAGCGTGGATGGGTCTGGCGGGAGCCCGAGCCTGCGAGGGCGGATGGTTGTGAGGGGGCCGCCTCCGCCAGGGCCTTCCGGCTTACCCGGCCACGATGCACGGGGACAGGCGAACCCGTACCGAGGAGGGGACTCGAACCCCCATGCCCTTTCGGACAGACGGTTTTGAGCCGTCCGCGTATGCCATTCCGCCACCTCGGCCCACACCCGCGCGTCGGTCAGTGTTCCACACCTCCTCACCGAGGAGCCGAGTCCGTAACATCCGCTCGCTAGGGTGTGCTGCGTGACTACGACAGACACTCCAGCGTCGGAGCCCTCAGCCACCCGCGTCGTCGTGGCCGAGGACGAGGCCCTCATCCGGCTCGACCTGGTCGAGATGCTGACCGAAGAGGGCTACGACGTCGTCGGCCAGGCGGGCGACGGCGAGGCCGCGGTCGAGCTGACGACCCAGCTGCGTCCGGACCTCGTGGTCATGGACGTCAAGATGCCCAAGCTCGACGGGATCAGCGCGGCCGAGAAGATCGCGACGGACCGCATCGCCCCCGTGGTGATGCTGACCGCGTTCAGCCAGCGCGAGCTCGTCGACCGGGCGCGGCTCGCGGGCGCGATGGCGTACGTGGTCAAGCCCTTCGGCAAGGCCGACCTGATCCCCGCGATCGAGATCGCGCGGGCCCGGTTCGCCGAGATCACCGCGGTCGAGGCCGAGGTCACCGACCTGACCGAGCGGCTCGAGTCGCGCAAGGCCGTCGACCGGGCGAAGGGCCTGCTGCAGACCGGTCTCGGGCTGAGCGAGCCGGAGGCGTTCCGCTGGATCCAGAAGACGGCGATGGACCTGCGCAAGTCGATGCGCGAGGTCGCCGAGGGCGTCATCGAGCACGGCGCGGGCGGCGCGAAGAAGAAGTAGTTCTCGCGCCGGCCCCTCGCGGGCCTGGTCAAGGCTCGTCCTTGACCTGGCCTGACCGATTGCGGCTTTACCGGCCAGCGGAACTCGGCCAGGCTCGACGCCATGAGCGACACGGCGCTGGTCACCGGTGCGGGCAGCGGCATGGGGCTGGCGACCGCGCGTCGCTACCTCGACGACGGGTGGGCGGTGCTCGCGCTGGACGCCTCGGCGCCCGCGCTCGAGGCGGCGGCACGCGAGCTGGGGGAGCGGTTCGTCCCGGTGGTCGCCGACGTGACGGACCGACCAGCCCTGACCTGCGCCCTGAGTGCCGCCGCTGACGGGCAGAGGCTCCGCGCCGTCGTGAACGCCGCCGGCATCTACCCGCCCACCACGCTCGCCGACTACACCGACGAGGTCTTCCACCGCGTGTTCGCCGTGAACGTGCTCGGCGTGCTCAACGTCTGCCGCGCCGCCGTGCCCCTGCTCCGGGCTGCCGGCGGCGGGGGGATCGTCAACTTCTCCTCCGTCGACGCGCTCGCGGTGTCGGAGGGCCAGCTGGTCTACAGCGCCTCCAAGGCCGCCGTCAGCGCGCTGACCCGGTCGCTCGCCGTGGAGCTCGCCCCCGAGATCACCGTCAACGCGGTCGCCCCCGGCTGGGTCGACACCCCCGGCAACGCCGCGACCGGGCGGATGGAGGGCGCCGCCGGCACCATCCCGCTGCGCCGCGTGGCGCAGCCGGCCGAGATCGCCCACTGGGTGGTGCAGCTCGCCGCCGGGGGCGGCTACGTCACCGGCGAGACCCTCGTGATCAGCGGCGGCAGCCTCATCCGCTGAGACCGGCCCACCCGCACCGAACCACCCCGGGAGAGAACCGCATGACCTCCGCGACCTACTGCGTGATCGGCGCCGGCGCCGCCGGCCTCGCCGCCCTCCAGACCCTGCTCGCGAGCGGCCGGGAGGTCGACTGCTTCGAGGCGACCGAGCGGGTGGGTGGGCACTGGAACACCGACTACGAGGCGCTGCACCTCATCACCTCCCGCGACGTCACCGGCTACGCCGAGTTCCCGATGCCGCGCGACTACCCGCTCTTCCCGTCGCGCGACCAGGTCACCGCCTACCTGCGTGCGTACGCCGACGCGCACGGCCTGCACGAGCGGATCACCTTCGGGGTCCGGGTCGAGTCGGTGGTGCCCGTGCCGACGCACGCGTCCACCGGCTCGGCCGGCTGGGTCGTCACGACCTCGGACGGTCACGAGCGGACGTACGCCGGGGTGTTCGTGGCGAACGGGCACCTGCACGACCAGCGCGTGCCGGCCGTGCCGGGGGAGTTCACCGGGCGCCAGCTCCACTCCGGGTCGTACCGCAGCACCGCCGACGTCGAGGGCACCCGCGTCCTGGTCGTGGGCTCGGGCAACTCCGGCTGCGACCTCGCGGTCGACGCGGCCCAGCACCGCCTCGAGACGTTCATCTGCGTCCGGTCGGGCCACATCTTCCAGCCGAAGACGTTCTTCGGCGTGCCCCGCTCGGAGCTGTCGTTCCTGAAGCAGTTCACCTTCGAGGAGCAGGACCTGCTGACCCGGCTGCTGATCACGGCGAGCAGGGGGACGTACGAGAACTACCCCGGGCTGCCGGAGCCGCCGTTCCGGACCCTCGCCGAGGGGGCGCCCGTGGTCAACGACCTGCTCCTGCACTGGATCCAGCACGGCCGGGTCACCGTGGTGCCCGGGATCGAGCGCTTCGACGGGCTGACCGTCCACTTCAGCGACGGCACCGCCCGCGACGTCGACACGATCCTGTGGGCGACCGGCTTCCACCCGACGCTGCCGTTCCTCGACGACGCCCTGCTGCAGCGCGTGGACGGGGTGCCGCTGCGTACGGGCGGCGGGATCGTCCCGGCCGGGCTCGACCGGCTGTACCTGATCGGGCTCGCAGCGCCCCGGGGCCCGCAGATCGCGCTCTATCCGGTGCAGTCCACGCTCGCCCTGGCCATGGTCGAGCTGTGGGAGCAGGGTCTCGACACCTCTCTCGCCGGTGCGTTGGAGGCCGAGCAGCCGTTCGAGCGGCGGATCGACATGCTCCGGCCGGTCTGGGAGGCGCAGCTGGAGGCCACCCGCGACCTCGTCCGGCGCCTGGCGGCCGCCTGAGCTCACCTCCCTGACCCGGAAAGTGGTCCCTCCGGCCCGCCCGCACCGCGTGTCGCGAGGCGGCAGGGACCACTTTCCGGTCGAGGAGGACCGGCTAGTGGCCGCCGAGGTACGCGGCGGTGACCGACGGGTCGTCGAGGAGCTTGGCCGCGTCGCCCTCCAGGTTGAGCCGGCCGGACTCGAGCACGTACGCGTAGTCCGCGATCTCCAGGGCGGCGAGGGCGTTCTGCTCCACGAGCAGGACGGTGACGCCCTGCGCCCTGATCTTCTCGATGGTCTCGAAGATCACGTCGACCAGCACCGGCGCGAGCCCCATCGAGGGCTCGTCGAGGAGCAGCAGCCGCGGGTCGCCGAGCAGCGCCCGGGCCACGGCCAGCATCTGCTGCTCGCCGCCCGACATCGTCCCGGCCTTCTGGTTGATCCGCTCCCGCAGCCGCGGGAACAGCTCCAGCACGTTCTCGCGGTCCTCGGCGATCTTGGCCGTGTCCTTGCGGGTGTACGCGCCGAGGTCGAGGTTCTCCGAGACCGTCATGCGCTGGAAGATCTTGCGTCCCTCGGGGGACTGCGAGATCCCGAGCTTGACCACGTCGTGGCCCGGGATGCCGTTGATCTTCTTGCCCTCGTAGACGACGTCGCCGCTCTTGGGCCGCAGCAGGCCCGAGATCGTGCGCAGCGTCGTCGACTTGCCGGCCCCGTTGGAGCCGATGAGGGTGACGATCTCGCCGGCGTAGACGGTCATCGACAGGTTCTGGACCGCGGCGATGTTGCCGTAGCTCACGCTCAGCCCCTCGAGCTGGAGGATGACCTCCTTGCCCTCGCCCCGGGCCCGCTGGCCGGCCGGTGTCTCCTGGACGTCGGCGCTCATGCCTGCCCCCCGTTCGTGCTGGCTCCGTCGGTCGGCACGGCCGCCCCTTCCTGCTCGGAGCCGGGCTTGGGCTGGCGCTTGCCCTCCCGCGTCCCGGTCTTGCCGAGGTAGGCCTCGATCACCTGCTGGTTGTTGCGGATGTCGTCCGGCGTGCCCTGGGCGATCATGGCGCCGCGGTCGAGCACGGTGATGCGCTCGCTGATCTTCATGATCACGCTCATGTCGTGCTCGATCAGCAGCACCGAGATGCCCTTCTCGTCGCGGACCCGGTAGACGAAGTCGTTGAAGTTCGCCGACTCCTGCGGGTTCATGCCGGCCGTGGGCTCGTCGAGCAGCAGGACCTTGGGCTTGAGCGCCATCGCCCGCGCGATCTCCAGGCGGCGCTGGTCGCCGTAGGAGAGGTTGCGGGCCAGCTCGCCCACGGTCTTGCCGATGCCGACGTAGTCGAGCAGCTCGCGCGCGGTGTCGCGCGCCTCCCGCTCCTCCCGGCGCTGCCCGGGGGTCTTGATGATCGTCGAGAGCACGCCCGCCTTGAGGTGGGAGTGCATGGCGACCATCACGTTCTCCTCGGCCGTCATGAGGCCGAACAGCCGGATGTTCTGGAACGTCCGGGCCAGGCCCATCGACGCCCGCCGGTGCGGCTTGACCGCGGTGATGTCCTTGCCGTCGAGGTAGACGGCACCCTCGGTGGCCTCGTAGAGCCCGGTGAGCACGTTGAAGAACGTCGTCTTCCCCGCGCCGTTGGGCCCGATCAGGCTGACGACCGACCTCGGCGGGATGGAGAACGACACGTTGTCGACCGCCGTGAGCCCGCCGAACCGGATCGTGATCCGGTCGGCGTAGAGGACGTTCGCCTCGACCGGGTCGACCCCGGGATCGGGTTCGCGCAGGGCGACGGGACCGTCCACCCCGCTCTCGGAGCTGTCGGGTCGGCCGTAGCCGGCGGCCCCGGACGGGTCACCCGGGCTGTTGGGCGTCCCGCCGAGCTGGGTGACGTCGCCCAGCGTCTCGCGGACCCCGTGCGTGGACTCGCTCACGACTCGTCCTCCCGTCGTGCTCCGGTGCTCCCGTGGCTCGTGCCCGCCCCCGAGCCGGCCATGGCCGCGGCCGAGGCCGCGATCCGGGCGTCGGCTGCGGAGTCGCTGTGCTCGAAGGAGTCCGTCTCGGCCTCGGCCTCGACGCTCTCGGCGCCCAGGGACTCGGCCTCCGTGCGCGACGGCATCTGCATGAGCGCCTTCGTCCTGCTCTCGGGGATCAGACCCTCACGACGGAACAGCATCATCAGCACGAGCAGCAGGCCCAGGATCACGTAGTTGTACCGCGGCAGGCTCGCCTCCAGGTTGGTCCCGGCGATCGCGTCGAACTGCACGCCGATCTGCTTGAGCCCGTTGCTGTTCAGCCACGAGAGCAGGAACGCGCCGATGGTCACGCCCCAGACGTTGCCCATGCCACCCAGCACGACCATCAGCAGCACCAGGACCGACTTGCCGAAGTCGAAGCCGGACGGCGACACGGCGGTGGTGATCCCGGAGGCGTTCGCGACGCCGCCGATGCCGCCGAAGAAGGCGCCGACCGCGTACGCGAGCAGCTTGACCCGCACCAGCGGGACGCCCATCATGCTGGCGGCCAGCTCGTCCTCGCGGATGGCCAGCCAGGCCCGGCCGAGGCGGCCCTCACGGATCCGCAGCGAGATGAAGATGCAGATCCCGACCAGCAGGCCCAGGACGAGGATCTTCCAGATGTTGCCGGCCGCCGAGTTCGTCAGCAGCTTGGGAGCGATCCCCAGGGCACCGAGCGGACCGGTGCCGATCGGGTCGATCGCCGAGATGCCCGGGTCACCACCGGCCACGTTGTAACCGGCGATGTTGCCCGAGTTGCGGAAGAACTGGGTGATCACCTCGCCGAAGCCCAGCGTCACCAGCGCGAGGTAGTCGCCGCGGAGCCGTAGGGTCGGGGCGCCGATGATCAGGCCCAGGATCGCGCAGAGGACGCCCGCGATGACGCACACCAGCCAGAAGTTGATGTGCGTGCCGGGGGCGTTGGCCCGGACCGGCGAGAACAGCCGGAAGTTGAACGTCCAGTTGAACGGGTAGGCCATCAGCCAGCCCGCCGTGTAGCCGCCGAGGGCCCAGAAGGCGACGTAGCCGAGGTCGAGCAGACCGGCGTAGCCGACCACCACGTTCAGCCCGAGCGCCATGATCGCCCACATCAGGCACTCGTTGATCGTCGCGACCGGCAGCCAGGCCAGGACCGGGGCCGAGACGGGCTTCACCAGGCTCGGCAGGATGGAGTGGTAGAGGAAGAACAGGAACAGGATGACGACCACGTAGCCGACGGGCCACGCGAGGCGTCCGAGGCCCCGCCGCCCCTGGTCGGGGAGCGCGTGCGTCGCGGTCGAGCGTGCTGCAGCCATGGCCCTACACCTTCTCGGTCGTCGGTCGGCCGAAGATGCCTTCGGGCTTGAACACCATCAGGATGATCAAGATGATGAAGACGACGCTCTGCGACCAGTTCGATCCGAGGCCGTAGACCGCACCCTCGTTGAGGGCCTGGATGATGCCGATGGCCAGACCCCCGACGACCGCGCCGGTCAGGTTGCCGATGCCGCCGAGCACCGCGGCCGTGAACGCGATCAGGCCGAGCTGGGTGCCCGTGTCGTAGTAGGTCTGCGTCTGGCAGAGGAAGTAGAGGACGCCGGCCGCACCGGCCAGCGCGCCGCCGAGCCCGAAGACGAACGAGATCGTCCCGTTGACGTTGATGCCCATCAGGCGCGCGCCGTCCTGGTCCTGGGCGACGGCCCGCATCGCCTTGCCCATCTTGGTCCGCGACACGATCCAGGTCATGAGCAGCAGCAGCGGCACGGTCACCGCGAACACCATGACGAGCTTGTAGATGAAGACACCCTCGACCTGCGGTCCGCCCCAGCTGATCGGCCAGTTCTTCTGGGCCGAGCCGTTGATGTAGTCCTGCTGGGCGATGCCCCGGAAGATGAAGCTGATGCCCACGGCGGTCATCAGCGGCGCCAGCTTGGGGGCCGACCTGAGCCGTCGGTAGGCGAGGAACTCGGCCGACATGTTGATGAAGCCGCCGGCCGCCATGCAGACCACGAGGGCCAGCAGCAGGGGCAGGATGCTGATGGCGCTGAGCTGTCCGACGCCGAGCAGGCTGACCATCAGGCCCGCCGCGATGATCGTGGTCAGCATGAACAGGTCACCGTGGGCGAAGTTGATCAGCTCCACGATGCCGTACACCATCGTGTAGCCGAGGGCGACGAGGGCGTAGAGCAGGCCGTTCTGCAGGCCCACGAGCAGCGAGCCCAGGAACCGGTTGGGGTCCGCGAAGATGTTCGCGACGAACCAGACGAGGATCAGGGCGACGATGACGTACCCGAGGACGCGTTCGACCATGGGTCCGAGCCGGACCTTGGCCTTCCTCTGGGTACCCCCGACGACGAGCGACGCTGTGGCCACTGGTCAACCTTTCGGACGGCGGCGCCGCTGGCGCCGATGATGAGCCGGGTCCGCTGACCCGTGGTGACGAGCTCGGTCGAGCCGACGTGGAAAGAAGAACCGTCGGGGCCCGGCGTGCACCGGGCCCCGACGGCGGGGATCAGGAGATGGACTGCGACTTCTCGAAGGTCTCCTTCTTGTCCTTCACGATCTCGATCGTGAGGTCCTTCGCACTGGTGTCACCGGTGGTCGGGTCGATCTTGATCTCCTTGCCGAGCACCGAGGTCTCGGCGGGGATCGTGATCCCCGCGCCGCCCAGCACCTGCTCGGTCACGCTCTTGCGGGTGCCGTCCGACTTGGAGATGGCGTCGAGGATGACCTGCGTCGCCGCCACGCCGTACAGCGGGTAGGAGCCGTCCGGCGCCTTGCCGTACTTCGTCTGGTAGTCGGCGAGCAGCTTGCCGCCCGCGCCACCGGCCTTGAGCAGCTGGTCCTGGGTCAGACCGGCGAAGGTCAGGTACATCCCCGCCGACTGCGAGAGGGCCAGCAGGTCCGGGTAGCCGGTGAAGCCGTCGGGCGCCATCAGCTTGACGCTGCCCTCGTTGTCGCCGAGCACGGCGACCTTGTCCTTGATGAGCTGGCCACCGTTGTTGTCGTAGATGCCGCCGAGGTACACCATGTCGGCGCCCGAGGCCTTCACGGCCTGGTAGAGCGCGGTGTAGTTCGGCTGCTTGGCGTCCCAGCTCTGGTCGCCGACGATCTCGATGTTGTTGGTCTTCGCCGCGGCGATGAACGCCTTGGCCACACCGATGCCGTAGGTCTGGTTGTCGTTCAGGACGTACGCCTTCTTGACCTTGAGGTCGTTGGCCGCGAAGGTCGCCGCGCCCTGACCCTGGTAGTCGTCGGTCGTGATGACCCGGGCGAAGTTGCGGACGCCCGTCGGGAAGTACTTGTCGGGCTCCCCGGTGTCCCAGGTCTTGGTCAGACCCGGGTTGGTGTTCGCGTGGCTGACCATGAGCATCGGGCCGGTGCTGTCGTTGTTCAGCGTCGGCACCTCGATCTTGGCGCAGCCCGAGTTGAAGGTGCCCATGACGGCGACCTCGGCGGTGTTCGCGACGTGGTCGGTCGCGTTCTTGGCGCAGGCCGCGTCGTCCCACGAGCCCTTGGCGGCCGTGGAGTCGTCGTAGGTCTTCAGCGTGATGTTGTACTTGCCGGCCTTGCCACCGATCGAGTCGAGGTACAGCTGGATCAGCTGGTTGGTCGACTGCGAGGTGGAGGCGCTGGCCCCCTGGAGCGGCAGGTCGGTCGAGATGACCAGGTCGGTCGGGGCGTCGCCCCCGGTGCCGCCGGTGCCGCTGTCGGCTCCGTTGGCGCACGCCGTCAGGGACAGTGCGGCGATCGCGCCCAGTGCGACGATGCGCGTCAGTGATCGTGCGGGCAAGAGATTTCCTCCTCGTACATGTCGGCCGGCGCACCGTGCGCCGACCGGGTCGTGCTCGTCGTACGGCCACCCGTCCGGTGGTGGAGCCGCCCTCGGAGAGGGTCGACCAGGGGGAAACCGGACGCGTCGTGGCACCGACCAGGTCAGTGGCAGACGTGGTGCGCTGCCGAAGCCTTACGCAGGGTTATATCCGACGTGTTACCGAAAATGACCACGCCGTTACCGGTCGTTATGACCTTGGAACCGTCGGGGCTGATTGTTATGGGTCGTCGGACAATATTTCCTGCGTGAGGTCCGGGCAGTGGCGCAACATTCTTGCGCCCACACCCGCACCTGTCTAGAGCGCCGCCCGCAGGGTCGCCGGGTCGGAGCAGGCCCGCCGGAACGCCTCGATCCGGGCGGCGATCTCGCGCCCGAGCAGCCGCTGCCCGACCGGCTCGGCCACGCCGCGGAGCATGCGCGGCCGGATGCTGTACGTGTACTTCCACGTCGCGGTCGTCCCCGGCACGCCGTCGCGGGTCGCCGGCTCGAAGCGCCAGCCGCCGCCGAACGTGGCGAAGAACCACGGTCCGCTCTCCATCGTCATGCCCACCGAGGTGGGCGGGCGGTAGGAGACGTAGCGGCTCACCATCGCGAACCCGCGCACCGGCCCGACGCGGGCCCGGGTGAA
The DNA here is from genome assembly GCA_964251895.1 of uncultured Friedmanniella sp. GTDB lineage: Bacteria > Actinomycetota > Actinomycetes > Propionibacteriales > Propionibacteriaceae > Microlunatus. The sequence goes on along the minus strand of CAXULL010000034.1, from coordinate 11,543 downwards.
GGTGCGGACGTCCTTGCCGGGCCGGTCGGCACCGATGAGGTGCTGGCTGCGGATGAAGGGGTCCCAGGCCAGCCGTGCCGCCCCGGTGGTCTGGCTGACGGCGAACGCGACCTCCGGCGCGACCGGGACCCAGACCTGCGCGACGACCTGCGGCACGACGCAGGGTCAGCCGGGGGTCGGGTCGTCGTGGCCCGGGCGGATGACGTGGCAGGTGACGCGGGCCGTCGCGACCCGGACGCCCGACTCGTGCGAGATGACGACCTCGTACGACGTGACCCGCCGGCCCAGGTGCAGCGCCGTGGCCACCCCGGTCACCCGGCCGGCCCGGACCGGCCGGTGGTGGGTGACGTTGAGGTCGACGCCGACGGCCATGCCGCCGGGCTGCGCGTGGGCGTACGAGGCGATCGAGGCGAGCGTCTCGGCGAGCACGCCGGACGCCCCGCCGTGCCAGAGCCCGTACGGCTGCGTGTTGCCCTCGACCGGCATCGAGCCGACCGTGCGCTCGGCGGTCAGCTCGGTCACCTCGAGCCCCATCTTGTTGTCCAGCGCGCTGGAGGTCGTCGCCCACCAGTCGGGGAGGGTCGTCGGGTCGGCCTCGTCGTTCACGCCCGCAACCCTGCCACCCGTTCGGGCCCGGTCTCGTCAGTGGCCACGGCTAGGGTGCACACGTGCCGACCGCGACGAAGACGAAGCCGGGCGCGAAGGGGTCGGCAGCGGCCCCGACGCGGCCCAAGCTGCTGCTGCTGGACGGCCACTCGGTGGCCTACCGGGCGTACTTCGCGCTGCCGGTGGAGAACTTCTCCACTGCTACCGGTCAGCACACCAACGGGGTCTTCGGCTTCACCTCGATGCTGATCAACGTGCTGCGCGACGAGGCGCCGACGCACGTGGGGGTGGCCTTCGACGTCAGCCGCAAGACGTTCCGCAACGAGATGTACTCCGAGTACAAGGCCACCCGGTCGGAGAGCCCGAACGAGTTCCGCGGCCAGGTCGACCTCGTCAAGGAGGTGCTCGACGCCCTCAACATCGTCCACGTCGAGGTGCCCGGCTTCGAGGCCGACGACGTGATCGGCACCCTCACCACCCAGGCGCGCGACGCCGGCTGGGAGGTCCTCATCTGCACCGGGGACCGCGACGCGTTCCAGCTGGTGAGCGAGCAGGTCACCGTGCTCTACCCCCGCAAGGGGGTCTCCGACCTGGCGCGGATGACGCCGCAGGCGGTCGAGGAGAAGTACTTCGCCAGCCCGGAGCGCTACCCCGACCTGGCCGCCCTGGTGGGGGAGACGAGCGACAACCTGCCGGGCGTCCCCGGGGTCGGGCCCAAGACGGCAGCCAAGTGGCTGGAGCAGTACGGCGACCTCGAGACGCTCGTCCAGCACGCCGGCGAGCTGAAGGGCAAGGCGGCGCTGGCCTTCCAGGAGCGGACCGACTCCGTGCTGCTCAACCGGCAGATCAACGCGCTCGTGCGCAACCTGGACCTGCCCGTCACGATCGACCAGCTCGAGCGCCAGCCGTGGAACCGCGAGGCGACCCACACCCTGTTCGACGGGCTCGAGTTCCGGGTGCTGCGCGACCGGCTGCTCGAGGCGCTGCCCAACTCCGACGAGATGGTGGCCGAGGGCGGCTTCGACATGGTCGGCGAGCGGCTCGAGGCCGACCGGCTCGCCGGCTGGCTGGCCGAGCACACCGGCACGGGCCGCACCGGCGTCGACGTGATCGGCCACTGGGCCTCGGGCACCGGCGACGTGCGGGCCGTGTCGCTGGCCGCGGCGGACGGCGCGGCGGCGTACGTGGACGTCACCGAGCTGCTGCCCGCCGACGAGCAGGTGCTCGCCCGGTGGCTCAGCGACCCCGACCGGCCCAAGGCGATGCACGACGCGAAGGGACCGCTGCTCGCGCTGTGGGCCCGCGGCTGGGAGCTCGCCGGGCTGACGTCGGACACCCAGCTCGCCGCCTACCTGGTCCGGCCCGACCAGCGCACCTTCGACCTCGCCGACCTGACCGTCCGCTACCTCAAGCGCGAGCTCAAGGTCGAGGGCGAGGAAGAGGTCACCGACGCCAACCAGGAGGCGTTGGACTTCGGCGACGACGACTCCGGCGCCAAGGTCGCGACCGACTCCTCGATGGTCCGGGCCCGGGCGGTCATCGACCTCGCGGACGCGCTCGACGCCCAGATCGCCGAGCGCAACGGCACGAGCCTGCTCAACGGCGTGGAGCTGCCCCTGCTGCGCACCCTGGCCCGGATGGAGAACACCGGGGTGGCCGTCGACGCCGACCACCTCCACCTGCTCGAGTCGGAGTTCGACACGACCGTCAGCTCGGCCGCCGCGCAGGCGTACGAGGTGCTCGGCAAGCAGATCAACCTCGGTTCGCCCAAGCAGCTGCAGGTGGTGCTGTTCGACGAGCTCGGGATGCCGAAGACCCGGCGCACCAAGTCCGGCTACACCACCGACGCCGAGGCCCTGCAGGCGCTCTACGAGAAGACCGAGCACCCGTTCCTGGCTCACCTGCTCGTCCACCGCGACGCCATCCGGCTCCGTCAGACGGTGGACGGCCTGCTCAAGTCCATCGCCGACGACGGCCGGATCCACACGACGTACGTCCAGACGATCGCGGCGACGGGCCGGCTCTCCAGCACCGACCCCAACCTGCAGAACATCCCGATCCGCACCGAGGAGGGACGCCGGATCCGCGAGGCGTTCGTCGTCGGGCCGGGCTACGAGTCGCTGATGTCGGCCGACTACAGCCAGATCGAGATGCGCATCATGGCGCACGTCAGCGACGACCAGGCCCTGATCGAGGCCTTCAACTCCGGCATGGACTTCCACACCGTGACCGCCTCGCGGGTCTTCGGCGTCGAGCCGGACGCGGTCACCGGTGCCGAGCGGGCGCGGATCAAGGCGATGAACTACGGCCTCGCGTACGGGCTGAGCGCCTTCGGCCTGAGCCAGCAGCTGCACATCGAGACGTCCGAGGCCAAGGCGCTGATGGACGAGTACTTCGAACGCTTCGGCGACGTGCGGACCTACCTCCACGGGCTCGTCGCGGACGCCCGGCGCACGGAGTACACCGAGACGATCCTGGGCCGGCGCCGCTACCTGCCCGACCTGATGAGCGACAACCGGCAGCGGCGCGAGATGGCCGAGCGGATGGCGCTGAACGCCCCGATCCAGGGGTCGGCCGCCGACATCATCAAGGTCGCCATGCTCGACGTGGAGCAGGCCCTGGACGCCGCCGGGATGCAGAGCCGGATGCTCCTCCAGGTCCACGACGAGCTCGTCTTCGAGGTCGGGCCGGGGGAGCGCGAGGCGCTCGAGGCCCTGGTCCGCGCCCGGATGGGCCACGCGGTCGAGCTGAGCGTGCCGCTGGACGTGAGCGTCGGAGTCGGCCGCAGCTGGCACGACGCCGCGCACTGAATCCTCTGTCGCTCTGGCGGCGCTCGCCTGACGTCGTGACCTCGGACCCCTCAGTGAAGCGCAGCCGGGGTGCCGTGCTGAGTTCGGCGTGCTTCACGATCGGGGTCCCCGGTCACGACGGCGAGCGCTGATCGCCACAGCTCCGGGCCCGCTGGATCTCCTGTCGCTCTGGCGGCGCTCGCCTGAGGTCACGACGGCGAGCTGATCGCCACAGCTCCGGGTCAGGCCGCGGGCAGCGGGGCGCAGCCGCCGAGGACGGTGCTGGTGAGGAACATCGGTCCCAGCGCCGCCCAGGCGGCGCCGTAGTAGGTGGGGTTCTGCTGCTGCAGCGTCACGGCCTGGGCCAGGCGGTCACGGGCGCCGGCGGTGTCGCCGGCGACGGACAGCGCCGCGGCCTCGCCCTCGAGGCCGACGACCGACCGGTCGGACGTGAGGGGCTGCCCGCCCAGGTCACGTTCCGCGGCCGAGCCGGGGTGCTGCTCCAGGGCCGGGACCAGCCGGGCGGCCAGCCCGCGGTCGTCGCCCGAGCAGGACTCGGCGTGGCGCAGCGCGAACCGGGTGGCGTCGTAGCCGTAGCGGACGCCCTGACCGCCGTGCCCGGCCGCTCCCGGCACCGGGTCGACCTGCCCGTCCGCGTGGACCTGGGCCCAGTCGGGGGGCAGGGCGACCGCCGTCAGCAGCCGCGTGCCGACGGCCCGGCTGCCGGCCGCGAGGTCGGACCAGCGCGCGTCGCCGGACGCGTCGCCGAGCACCGCGTAGGCCGCCGGGGAGGCGTAGCCGGGGTTGTACGCCCAGGGCTCGGTCGTGGCCCAGCTGCCGGCCGTGAGGACCCGGCCCGTCGGCGTCGGCACCGTCTCCACGTCGAGCACCGCCTGGCCGAGCCGCAGACCGTCGGCGAGGAGGTCGAGGTCGCCGAAGCTGCGGCCCGCCAGCACCAGGGCCCGCGCGGCGTCGAGGTCGGCGTCGGAGGCGGAGGACGGGTCGACGACGGCCCCGTCGGCCCAGCGCCAGCTGAGGGTGCCGTCGGGACGCAGCAGGTGCTGACGGGTCCAGCCCCACACCCGGCGGAACGTCGCGGCGTCGCCCGTGCCGACCGCGACCAGCAGGGCGTACGCCTGGCCCTCGCTGACGGTGTCGCCACCCTGGTCGCGGCGGACGACGCGCCCGTCGGGGTCCACGTAGCCCTGGAGGAACGCGGTCGTGGGGCCCGTCAGCTCGGAGCCGGTCGCCGCCGTGGCCCGGCCGCCCGCACCGCACGCGCTGAGACCGGAGGTGCAGACGAGCGCCAGGACGAGGCCGACGAGGGCGGCGAGCCCCGGCGGGCAGGCCGGACGGGTCCTGCCAGGGGTCTCCACACCCCCTCCATCGTCGGCGGGCCCGCGTTCGTTACCGCGCGCCGGTCCGAGGGCGTCTCGCCCGGCCGGTGGGATTGACCCGCCTGACGACACGCGGGTAACCTCGGGTGTTGCTGTGGCCTGCGTTACCTCAGACGGAGCAGGTCGCGCTCGTACGGAATCAGATGGTGTTCGTCCGGCGTTGTCCCAATAAGCGCTGAGCAGGCCTCGTCGTGCAGTACGGACCGGGCCCCAGCGCACCAGACATCCCTCATCCACCACCCGGAGCACCTACTACATGACGTCCTCTCTCGAGGCTCCTCCCCAGGTCGCGATCAACGACTTCGAGTCGGACGAGGCCTTCCTCGCCGCCATCGACGCGACCATCAAGTACTTCAACGACGGTGACATCGTCAGCGGCATCGTCGTCAAGGTCGACCGTGACGAGGTCCTCCTCGACATCGGTTACAAGACCGAAGGGGTCATCCCCTCCAAAGAGCTCTCCATCAAGCACGACGTGGACCCGTTCGACGTGGTCAGCGTCGGCGACGAGATCGAGGCCCTCGTCCAGCAGAAGGAGGACAAGGAGGGTCGCCTGATCCTGTCCAAGAAGCGCGCACAGTACGAGCGCGCCTGGGGCACGATCGAGAAGATCAAGGACGAGGACGGTGTGGTCACCGGCAGCGTCATCGAGGTCGTCAAGGGTGGTCTGATCATCGACATCGGCCTGCGCGGGTTCCTCCCCGCCTCGCTGGTCGAGATGCGTCGCGTCCGCGACCTGCAGCCGTACGTCGGCATGGAGCTCGAGGCCAAGATCATCGAGCTGGACAAGAACCGCAACAACGTGGTCCTGTCCCGCCGCGCGTGGCTCGAGCAGACGCAGTCCGAGGTGCGCCAGAACTTCCTCACGCAGCTGCAGAAGGGCCAGATCCGCAAGGGTGTCGTGTCCTCGATCGTCAACTTCGGTGCCTTCGTGGACCTCGGTGGCGTCGACGGCCTCGTGCACGTGTCGGAGCTGTCCTGGAAGCACATCGACCACCCGTCCGAGGTGGTCGAGGTCGGCCAGGAGGTCACCGTCGAGGTCCTCGACGTCGACATGGACCGCGAGCGCGTCTCCCTGTCGCTGAAGGCGACCAAGGAAGACCCGTGGCAGGCGTTTGCCCGCACCCACCAGATCGGTCAGATCGTGCCGGGCAAGGTCACCAAGCTGGTGCCCTTCGGTGCGTTCGTCCGGGTGGAGGAGGGCATCGAGGGCCTGGTCCACGTGTCCGAGCTCGCCGAGCGTCACGTCGAGATCCCCGAGCAGGTCGTGCAGGTCAACGACAGCGTGCTCGTCAAGATCATCGACATCGACCTCGAGCGTCGCCGCATCTCGCTGTCGCTCAAGCAGGCCAACGAGGGTGTCGACATCAACTCCGAGGAGTTCGACCCGACGCTCTACGGCATGACCGCGTCGTACGACGCCGAGGGCAACTACCTCTACCCGGACGGGTTCGACCCGGAGACGGGGGAGTGGCTCGAGGGCTACGACGAGCAGCGCGCGGCCTGGGAGGCCCAGTACGCCGAGGCTCACGCCCGCTGGGAGGCGCACAAGAAGCAGGTCGTGGAGGCCGAGGAGGGTGCCAGCGCTGCTGCGGTGCCGTCCACGTACTCGTCGTCCTCGGGCGACGTGGCCGCGGCCAGCACGGACGGCGACACCACCGGCTCCGCGCCGGCTGCGCCGGCCGCACCGGAGGGCTCGCTCGCTTCTGACGAGGCGCTGCAGGCTCTGCGGGAGAAGCTCACCGGGAACGCCTGACCGCTGAGGTAGACCCGTCAGCAGGCCCCGCTCCGACTCGTCGGAGCGGGGCCTGCTGCTGTCTCCGGGTCTCCACGGACGACGACGTCCCTGATTTTGCCGTGAGGCGGAGCAATCCGGGTCGGGAGGGGCTTCGAATCGAGGTCGGCGGGCGCCACCGGGTCGCGGTGGTCGCGCACCGATCGTTCACGGCGAGTCGCGCCGCAGTCCCCAACCACTCGGCGCGGCCGGCGCGGGCCCTTCCACCTCCACGGTGGGAGGGCCCGCTCCGTCTGCGCTGCCTAGGCTGACCGACGTGACGGACGGGGCAGGCTCAGCGGGTTCGGCGGGCAGCGGGCGAAGGATCGGGCTCACCGGCGGGATCGCCTCGGGCAAGAGCACGGTCGCCGCGCTGCTCGCGCGACGAGGGGCGCTGATCGTCGACGCCGACGTCCTGGCCCGCGAGGTGGTGGAGCCCGGTACACCCGGTCTCGCGGCCGTGGTCGACCGCTTCGGACCGGCGGTGCTGCAGCCGGACGGACGCCTCGACCGGGGCGCGCTCGGCCGGCTGGTCTTCGCGGACGACGCGGCGTCGCAGGCCGCGCGACGCGACCTCGAGGCTGTCGTCCACCCCGCGGTACGCGCCCGGGCAGCCGAGCTCGAGGCCGGTGCGGGGCCCGAGCAGGTGGTCGTCCACGTCATCCCGCTGCTGGTCGAGACCGGCCAGGCGGCGTCGTTCGACCTCGTGGTGGTCGTCGACGTCCCGGCCCAGGTGCAGCGCGCGCGGCTGCTCGCCCGCGGCGGGTTGAGCGAGGCCGAGGCGGACGCCCGGATCGCGGCGCAGGCCTCCCGCGCCGAGCGGCTGGCCGTGGCCGACGTCGTCGTGGACAACGGCGGGGACACCGACGCGCTGGCGCGACACGTCGACGAGCTCTGGGTGCGAATCAGCGCGCACTGACTCCGTCGGCTGCCATACTCCCGACCAACCGGTCCGGGCGCCGGCCGGCGTCCTGCCAGCCCTGGCGACCGGGCCCGGTGCGAGGAGGACCCTGATGGAATGTCCGCGCTGCCACGCGCAGATCCCCGGCACCGCACACTTCTGCCCGGAGTGCGGTGCCGACCGGCGCAGCGGTGACTGGGCGCGTCGCCGGTCCTTCGCGGCCAAGCCCGACGAACCGGTCGCGTCGTTCGCGCTGATGTCGTCGATCATGCCGCAGGGGTCGGGGCAGCGGCCCCAGACCTACCGGATCGCCCTGACGTTCGCCCTCGTGGTCGCCCTCGTTGCCGCCATCTTCGGGGCGATGCCGATCGCGGTCCTGGTCGCGGCCTTCGCGGTGCCGATCGTCTACATCGTCTACATGTACGACGTGAACCTCTGGGAGGACGAGCCGATCCCCGTGACGGGCTTCGCCTTCGCCCTCACCGGCGCGCTCGCGATCGTCTGGACGATCGTCTGGACGCTGCTGCGCGGACCGGTGTCGTTCGCGACGCCCTCGTACGACGGGGGCGGGCGCGCGGCACCCGCGCTCGGGACGTTCCTGCTCGTCGCCGTGCTGGTCCCCGTCGTCGGCGAGGCCATCCGGCAGGTCGGCCCGGTCCTGCTGGCCCGCCGGCCGCGGTTCGACGACCTGATGGACGGGCTCACCTTCGGCGTCATCAGCGGCGTCTCGTACGCCACCTTCGACACCCTCGTGCGGCACTGGGCGCTGCTGACCGGCGGCATCCAGGAGTCGGACCCGGGGCTGTGGGTCTCGCTGATCTTCCTCGAGGGCTTCGTCAAGCCGCTCGTCCTCGGCACGGCGACCGGCCTGGCCTGTGCGGAGTTCTCCGGGCTCGGCCGCGGCCACGACGGCTTCACCCCGCGCTACGTCCGAGCCGTCGTGCTCGCGGTCGTGGCGAACATCGCCTACCAGGCGGGCACCTACCTCTTCTCGTTCGTGGGCAGCGCCACGCTCGGGGTGCTGCTGAGCATCCTGTGGGGCCTGCTCGTCCTGGGCGTCCTCGTCCTGCGGCTGCGGGTGGTGCTGCACACCGGTCTGATGGAGGCGGCGCTGGAGCACGCGGCGCGCACGGCCGGCGTGGGTCCGGACGGCGAGCTCGACTTCTGCGCGCAGTGCGAGATGCCGTTGCAGCCCGGTGCCGCGTTCTGCGCGGCGTGCGGGACGGCCGTGGCCGCGACGACGAACGCCCACCGGCCCCAGGTCGGCGCCGCCGCCCCGGTCGGCCCGGGGACGGCCCCGCAGGTCGGCGAGGAGACCGTCGCCCTGCGACGACCCTCGACCCCGGACGAGGAGGAGCAGCCATGAGCGAGCCCCAGGGACCAGGGCCCGGCCAGGGCCAGCCCTCCTATCCGCAGGGCTACCCGCAGCAGCCGGCGCCGCAGGGCTACCCGCAGCCGTCCGGCCCGGGGTACGGCCAGCCGGGCTACCCGCCGCAGGCCGGCTACGCGCCGCAGACCTCCTACCCGCCGCAGGGTGGTCAGCAGTACCCGCCGGGCCAGGGCGGCTACCCGCCGCAGGGTCCCGGCGGGCAGCCGGGGTATCGGCCGTCGGGTCCGGGAGGCGGTGCGCAGAAGAAGAAGAGCCCGCTGCTGATCATCGGGATCGTGGTCGCCGCCGTGGTCGCGCTCGCCGCCATCGGCGGGATCGCGATCGGCCTCGGCTCCGGCCGGTCCGACGTGCCGACGACGACCATCACCCCGGGCCCGCAGACCCCGCCCCCCGACGACCCGTCCAGCGACCCCAGCCCCGCTCCGTCGGAACCGGGCCAGGAGCCCTCGGGAGGCGCTACGCCCGGTGGTGGCGGGGGAAGCGGGACGCCCATCGACCTCGGGCACGACGTGACGCTGGTCCCGGCCGACGGCTGGGACGTCAAGAAGCAGACCAGCTCCCTGGCCCAGCTGAGCGACGGCAAGAACGTCTACGTCGGCCAGACGGCCACCGTCGACGCGGGCTCCAACCCGGGCCAGATCTGCACGGCCTGGCACAAGCAGCTGGCCGAGGGCGAGGGCGGCGGCAAGTTCAGCACGCCCAAGACCGCCGACGTGGGCTCCGACAAGCTGACCGCTGCGACCTGCTCGGCGCAGGTCACGGCGAGCAGCGGCCAGGGGTCGAGCGACCTCCTGCTGGTGAGCGTGGTCTCGGTGCGCAGCTCGGACGGGGTCGTGGTGCTCGGCACCGTCGCCTTCACCTCGGCGGCGGACGAGGACCAGCTGCAGAAGGACTTCTCGTCGATGGCGAACAGCATGCTGTCGTCGCAGGCCGCCGGAGGCTGACCGTCCCGGCTGCGGAGCCGGGTCTCCTCGTCCGCGCGAAACTGTCGGTGGGCCTGCGTAGGCTCGACGCATGCGTCCGATCACCGACCTCCAGCGCACGGTAGCCCCGTTCAAGATGGAGGCCGGGTTCGAGCCTTCGGGGGACCAGCCGACCGCCATCGACGACCTCGAGCGCCGGATCCGCGCCGGCGAGCAGGACGTCGTGCTGCTGGGCGCGACCGGCACCGGCAAGACGGCGACCGTCGGCTGGCTGACCGAGCGCGTGCAGCGTCCCGTGCTCGTCATGCAGCCCAACAAGACGCTCGCCGCGCAGTTCGCGAACGAGCTGCGTCAGTTCTTCCCGCACAACGCCGTGGAGTACTTCGTCTCGTACTACGACTACTACCAGCCCGAGGCGTACATCCCGCAGAGCGACACCTACATCGAGAAGGACTCCTCGCTCAACGAGGAGGTCGAGCGGCTGCGGCACTCGGCGACCAACTCGCTGCTCACCCGACGCGACGTCATCGTGGTGGCGACCGTGTCGGCGATCTACGGCCTGGGCACCCCGCAGGAGTACGTCGACCGGATGGTCCGGCTCCGCGTCGGGGCCGAGGTCGACCGGGACGCGCTGCTGCGCCGCCTGGTCAGCATCCAGTACGCCCGCAACGACCTGGCGGGCACCCGCGGGACGTTCCGGGTGCGCGGGGACACCCTCGAGGTGTTCCCGATGTACGAGGAGCTCGCGGTGCGGGTCGAGTTCTTCGGCGACGAGATCGAGCGGCTCTCGACGCTGCACCCGGTGACGGGGGAGGTGGTGACGGAGGACCAGGAGGTCTACGTCTTCCCGGCCAGCCACTACATCGCCGGTCCCGAGCGGATGGAGCGGGCCATCCACGACATCGAGGGGGAGCTGGGTGAACGGCTGGGCCAGCTCGACGCCCAGCACAAGCTGCTCGAGTCGCAGCGGCTGCGGATGCGGACCAGCTACGACATCGAGATGATGCGCCAGATCGGCAGCTGCTCGGGCATCGAGAACTACTCGCGGCACATGGACGGGCGCGGCCCGGGGACGCCGCCCAACACGCTGCTCGACTACTTCCCCGAGGACTTCCTGCTCGTGGTCGACGAGTCGCACGTGACCATCCCGCAGATCGGCGGGATGTACGAGGGCGACATGTCGCGCAAGCGGACCCTGGTCGACCACGGCTTCCGGCTGCCGAGCGCGATGGACAACCGGCCGCTGCGCTTCGAGGAGTTCGCCGAGCGCATCGGGCAGACCGTCTACCTCTCCGCGACCCCGGGCGACTACGAGCTGGCCAAGGGCGACGGCTACGTCGAGCAGATCATCCGCCCGACCGGTCTCGTCGACCCGCAGGTCGTGGTCAAGCCGACCTCGGGCCAGATCGACGACCTGATCGCCGAGATCCGGATCCGGGCGGAGCGGGGCGAGCGCGTGCTCGTCACCACCCTGACCAAGAAGATGTCCGAGGACCTCACCGACTACCTGCTGGAGAACAAGGTCCGCACGCGCTACCTGCACTCCGAGGTGGACACGCTGCAGCGGATCGCGCTGCTGCGCGAGCTGCGGATGGGGGAGTACGACGTCCTCGTCGGCATCAACCTGCTGCGCGAGGGTCTCGACCTGCCCGAGGTGTCCCTGGTGTCGATCCTCGACGCGGACAAGGAGGGGTTCCTCCGGAGCGCCAAGAGCCTGATCCAGACCATCGGCCGCGCCGCCCGCAACGTGTCGGGCGAGGTGC
>CAXULL010000033.1:0-28135 GCA_964251895.1 uncultured Friedmanniella sp. | reverse complement strand
CGTCCTGCAGGTTCTGGTCCTGGGTGTAGGCGTGGATCGTCGTCATGAGGCCCTTGACGATCCCGAACTCGTCGTCGAGCACCTTGCCCAGCGGCGCGAGGCAGTTCGTGGTGCAGGACGCGTTGCTGATGATGTTGTGGGTGGCGGCGTCGTAGTCGCCGTCGTTCACGCCCATGACGACCGTGAAGTCGTCGTTCTTGGCCGGCGCCGAGATGATGACCTTCTTGGCGCCGCCGTCGAGGTGCGCCTTGGCCTTGAGGCCGTCGGTGAAGAAGCCGGTCGACTCGATGACGACGTCGGCGCCGATCTCGCCCCAGGGCAGGTTCGCGGGGTCGCGCTCGGCGTAGGACTTGATGACCCGGTCCCCGACCTTGATGCCGCCGTCGACGACCTCGACGTCCTGGCCGAGGCGGCCGAGGATGGAGTCGTACTTGAGCAGGTGCGCCTGGGTGGCGTCGTCTCCGAGGTCGTTGAAGGCCACGACCTCGATGTCCGCCCCGGACGCCTGGATGGCGCGGAAGAAGTTGCGCCCGATCCGGCCGAAGCCGTTGATGCCGACACGCACGGTCATGAAGCAATCTCCTCATCGGTGGTCTGCAGCCTCTTCACGAGGCCACACGCCACGATAACGAAGTCGGTGCGGACGCGTTACGACCGATCGCACACTGGTCTGATACCAGAGGGACCACTGGTTACGCCGACGTTACGAGCGCCGGACGAACGCAGCCGCGTCAGTCGTCGAGCATGTCCGAGGTCAGCGACGCCTCGGTGCTCGGGATGCCGAGCTCGGAAGCCTTCTTGTCAGCCGTGGCCAGCAGCCGCCGGATGCGGCCGGCGACGGCGTCCTTGGTCAGCTGCGGGCTGTGCAGCTGCCCGAGCTCCTCCAGGCTCGCCTGCTGGTGCTGGACCCGCAGGTTGCCGGCGATCCGCAGGTGCTCCGGGACGTCCTCGCCCAGGATCTCCAGGGCCCGCTCCACCCGGGCCCCGGCCGCGACCGCCGCGCGCGCCGAGCGCCGGAGGTTGGCGTCGTCGAAGTTGGCCAGCCGGTTGGCCGAGGCGCGCACCTCGCGGCGCATGCGACGTTCCTCCCAGGCCATCAGGGAGTCGTGCGCGCCGAGGTGGGTGAGCAGCGCGGCGATGGCGTCTCCATCGCGGACCACCACACGGTCGATCCCACGGACCTCGCGCGCCTTGGCGGAGATCCCGAGGCGACGCGCGGCGCCGACGAGGGCGAGCGCGGCCTCCGGCCCCGGGCACGTGACCTCGAGGGCCATGGAACGCCCGGGCTCGGTCAGCGAGCCGTGCGCCAGGAACGCACCCCGCCACGCCGCGACGCAGTCGCACGGACCGCCGCTGACCACCTGGGCCGGCAGGCCGCGGGCGGGACGCCCGCGCGAGTCGACGAGGCCGGTCTGGCGCGCGAGCGCGTCGCCGTCCTTGACGACGCGGACCATGTAGCGCGTGCCGCGGCGCAGCCCGTTGCCGTTCACCACGACGAGGTCGCTGCTGTGGCCGAAGACGTCGGCGATGTCGGTCCGCAGGCGCCGCGCCGCGGCACCGGTGTCGAGCTCGGCCTCGATCACGATCTTGCCGCTGACCACGTGCAGGCCGTTCGCGAAGCGCAGCGTCGAGGCCACCTCGGACTTGCGGCAGCAGGGCTTCGTGACCTTGATGGTCGCGAGCTCAGCCTTGACCTGCGCCGTCATCGCCATGCTGGGAATGATGCCACGCGTGTCACGCACCCCCAGCTGCTCGGAGGAGCGTGAGAACCAGTCGTGAGGGGGCCTCGGCCGGCGCTGACGGGTGGAGCTCGGCAGGGTGCGAGGAGGCTCGTCCCTCCTCAGACGCCCATGATCTCGGCGTACGCCGACGCGAGCCGGAGCGGGTCGTGCCGGGGCGAGCCGTCGCGCGCGGCCAGGTCGGCCACGGCCAGGTCGGCGCCGAGCGAGTCGGCCCAGGCCACGAGGTGCGGGTCGTCGGAGGCGAACGCGCTGTCGGCCAGCACGACGTCCAGGCGGAGCTTGGGCGCGTGGTCGGCGAGCAGCTCGATGTGCTTGGCCGCGGAGAAGCCGGCGGTCTCCTCCGCCGGCTCGAGGTTGAGCACGAGGATCCGCTTGGCCGTCGTGGTCTCGATGGCCTCGGCCAGCCGCGGCACGAGCAGGTGCGGGATCACCGACGTGAACCAGGACCCCGGCCCCAGCACCACCCAGTCCGCGTCCAGCACGGCCTCGACGGACTCGGGGCAGGCGGGCGGGTCCTGCGGCACCAGGTGCACCGAGCAGACCTCGCCGGTCGTCTTGGCGACGCGGGCCTGGCCGCGTACGGAGGAGATCTCGTCGGGCCGCTCGGGCGAGACCCCGATGACCTCGGCCTCGATCTCCAGCGGCACCGACGCCATCGGCAGCACCCGGCCGGCGCAGCCGAGCAGCTTGGCCACCATGTCGAGGCCGGCCACCGGGTCGCCGAGCCGTTCCCAGAGCCCGGCGATCAGCAGGTTGCCGATCGCGTGGTCACCGAGCGGGCCGGGCGAGACGAAGCGGTACTGCAGGACGTCGGCCCACGTACGGCCGGACTCGTCGTCGCCGCAGAGCGCGGCCAGGGCCATCCGCAGGTCGCCGGGCGGGAGGCAGCCGAGCTCGTGGCGCAGCCGCCCGGACGAGCCGCCGTCGTCGGCGACCGTGACCACGGCGGTGAGCCGGTCGGTCACCCGGCGCAGCGCCGAGAGCGAGGCGGCGAGCCCGTGCCCGCCGCCGAAGGCGACCACGGCCGGGCGTACGTCGACCACCGGCCGGCCCTGCAGCCGGATGGCGGTCCGCGGCTCGCCGGACGGCCTCATTCGCGCCCGAGGTCCCGGTGCAGGACGGTCGTCGGCAGGCCGTCGACGCGCAGCCGGCGGGCGAGCTCCTCCGAGATCGCGGTGCTGCGGTGCTTGCCGCCCGTGCACCCGATCCCGATGGTCGCGAAGCGCTTGCCCTCCTGCAGGTAGCCCGACGCGACGGTGCGCAGGACCTCCTCCAGCGAGGCCAGGAACGGGGCGGCGCCCGGCTGGCTCAGCACGTACGCGCTCACCGGCGCGCTCAGCCCGGTCTGCGGACGCAGCTCGGGGACCCAGTGCGGGTTGGGCAGGAAGCGCACGTCGAAGATCATGTCGGCGTCGAGCGGGATCCCGTTCTTGAAGCCGAACGACAGCACCGTGACGCGCAGCGCGTTGTCCGGACCCCCGTACGCGTGGTTGATCCGGGAGCCGAGCTGGTGCACGTTCAGCGAGGACGTGTCGATGACCAGGTCGGCCGCCGCCCGCAGCGTGGCCAGCTGGTCGCGCTCGCGGTGGATGCCGTCGAGCAGCCGGCCGTCGCCCTGCAGCGGGTGCGGGCGCCGCACCGACTCCTGACGCCGCACGATCACCTCGTCGGACGCCTCGAGGTAGACGATCTCGGGCACGGTCCCGCCGCGCTTGAGCTCGGCGAACATCGCCGGCAGCTGCTCGAAGAACGAGCGCGTCCGCACGTCGAGCACGACGGCCAGCTGGCGGATGCCGGTCCGCCGGGCCTCCGCGCAGACCTCGGGCAGCACGCTCGGCGGCAGGTTGTCGACGACGTACCAGCCGAGGTCCTCGAGGTTGTCCGCGGCCGTCGACCGCCCGGCTCCGGACATGCCGCTGACCACGACGACCCGGAGCGGGCGCCGGGCGATGGTGGCCGCGTCGACCTCCTCCACCTCCCCCACGGGCTCGGCGAGGGCGGTGGGTTCGTCGAGGTCGTCGACGGGCGGCGTGGGGGCGGTCGCCGTCTCGGTGCTCACGCCGCCATTATCCGTGGTCGGACCCAACGTCGCAGGTGCCGCACCCGCAGCGGGGCCGCGGAGCCTGAACGCGCCACCGCTGGCGGAAGGCAGGAACGCTCCCTGCGCTCGTCGAAGGGCAGGAACGCTTCCTGAGCTCGTGAAAGGCCAGGAACGCTCCCGGAGCTCGTAGGAAGGCCAGGACGCTCCCCCCGCAGTGGTCCGAAGACGTCGGCCACACAAGACCCCAGTCCCCAGGAACGCCGCAGCGGTCTGAAGAAGTGGCGCTCAGCGCTCGGCGAGCACCTCACCCGTGGCCATGTCGATCGCCTCGCCCGCGGGCTTGGCGTCCAGCGCGACCTTGACCGCCAGGGCGGTCTTGGTCCCGAAGCCCGGCACGGCGGCGATCTCCTCGACGGTCGCGGCGCGGAGCTTGCGCAGCGAACCGAAGTGGCTGAGCAGGGTCCGGCGGCGCACCTCGCCCAGCCCGGGGACCTCGTCCAGCACCGACTCGACCATCGACTTGCTGCGCCGACCCCGGTGATGGGTGATGGCGAAGCGGTGCGCCTCGTCACGGACGCGCTGCAGCAGGTAGAGCCCCTCGCTGGTGCGCGGCAGGATGACGGGCACCTCCGAGTCGGGCAGCCAGACCTCCTCGAGCCGCTTGGCGAGGCCGCACAGGGCCACGTCGTCGACGCCCAGCTCGTCCATCGCCTGGGCCGCGGCGGCGACCTGCGGCGGTCCGCCGTCGACGACCACGAGCTGCGGGACGTACGCGAACCGTCGCGGCGCGCCCGTCTCCGGGTCGATGAGCAACGGGCCCTCGCCGTCCGCCCCGTCGGTCGCGGCGGTGGCCGCCTTCCGGTCGTCGATCATCCGGCGGAACCGGCGCGTGATGACCTCGTGCATGGACGCGACGTCGTTCTGGCCGTCCACGCCGCGGATCACGAAGCGGCGGTACTCGCTCTTGCGCGGCAGGCCGTCCTCGAACACGACCATCGAGGCGACCACCTCGGTCCCCTGCAGGTTGGAGATGTCGAAGCACTCGATCCGCAGCGGGGCGCCGGGCAGCTCGAGGGCCTCCTGGATCTCCTCGAGGGCCCGGTTGCGCGTCGACAGGTCGCTGGCCCGCGTGGTCTTGTGCCGGATCAGCGCCTCGGCCGCGTTCTTGGCCACGGTCTCCATCAGCGTCCGCTTGTCCCCACGCTGCGGCACCCGGATGCCGACGTGGGACCCGCGCCGCTCGCTCAGCAGCTCGGTCAGCGAGTCGAGCGAGGTCGGCAGCTCGGGCACGAGGATCTCGCGCGGCACGGCCTCGCGCGGGTCGGGCTCGTCGTCGGCCTCGGCGTAGAGCTGGAGCAGGAACTGCTCGACCAGCTCGGGCGTGCCGCCCTCGTCGAAGCGGTCCGCCACCCAGCCGCGCTCGCCGCGGATCCGGCCACCGCGCACGTGGAAGATCTGCACGGCGACCTCGAGCGGGTCCTCGGCCAGCGCGATGACGTCGGCGTCGGTGCCGTCGGTGAAGACGACGGCGTTGCGCTCCAGCGCCCGCTGCATGGCCTGCGCGTCGTCACGCAGCCGCGCCGCGCGCTCGAAGTCCATCTCGTCGCTCGCCGCGCGCATCTTGCGCTCGATCGAGCGGATCATCGGCGTCGCCTGGCCGCCCATGAACTGGCAGAAGTCGTCGACGATCTCGCGGTGCTCCTCGGGGCTCACCTTGCCCACGCAGGGCGCCGAGCACTTGTCGATGTAGCCGAGCAGGCAGGGCCGACCGAGGAGCTGGTGGTTGCGGAACACCCCTGACCGGCACGAGCGCATCGGGAAGACGTGCAGCAGCTGGTCGACGGTCTCGCGGATCGCCCAGGCGTGCGAGTACGGGCCGAAGTAGCGGTTGCCCTTGCGCTTGGCGCCGCGCCCGACGGTGACCCGTGGGAACTCCTCGCTCAGCGTCACCGCGAGCCAGGGGTACGACTTGTCGTCGCGGTACTTCACGTTGAAGCGCGGGTCGTACTCCTTGATCCAGGAGTACTCCAGCTGCAGCGCCTCGACCTCGGTCTGGACGACGGTCCACTCGACCTTGTTGGCCGTGGTGACCATCGTGCGGGTGCGCTCGTGCAGCCCGGCCGGGTCGGCGAAGTAGGAGTTCAGCCGCGAGCGGAGGCTCTTGGCCTTGCCGACGTAGATGACGCGACCGTTCTCGTCGGAGAAGCGGTAGACCCCGGGCTGCTCGGGGATGGACCCCGGTGCCGGCCGGTAGGACAACGGCACTCGCCGCGTACGAGAAGGTGGCACGCGCCCCAGGTTAGGCGGGGGGTCTGACAGCGGACGCGTCCCGGGAGAACCTTGCCGGCATGAGACTCGGCACGTCGCCCGGCGACACCTTGGAGCTGTCGGTCGTGGGCTACCAGTTCCCCGAGGCGACCGACCCTCGAGAACGGTTCAGCTGGCACGTGGTCAAGGGCCGCGCCCGGACCAGGGGTGGTGACTGGACCTTCCGGTGGCCGGCCCTGACCTGCGACGAGTCGGCGCGCCTGCCCGGCTGGCTGTCCCAGGTGGCCGACGCGCTCGACCGGCAAGGTCCGCCGACCCGGCCGAGCCTCTCGTTCACCGAACCCGATCTCGCCTTCGGTCTGATCGCGGTGGACGGCGGGCACGCGACGCTGCGGGTCGAGCTGGACCTCGAGCTCCACGCCCGGCCCAGCCCGCGCAAGCTGCACCCCGACGGCCCGTCGGTGCTCCGGCTGCGGGTGTCGGTCGACCAGCTGCGGACGGCGGCGACCGACTGGGGCGACGACCTCACCACCTACCCCGCCGGACCAGATTCTTACTGACCGGTATGTTTACCTACATGGCTCCTGCTGCCCGCGACTCCCTGCTCGACGCCGCCGGCCGGCTGTTCTACGAGGACGGGATCACCGCGACCGGCGTCGACACCGTGGTGCGGGCCGCCGGCGTGACCAAGCCGACGCTGTACGCCCACTTCGGCTCCAAGTCCGACCTCGTCGCCGCCGTGCTGCAGCGCCGCTTCGACGAGCGGCGGGCCGAGCTGGAGGCCTGGCTCGAGCCGGTCCCGGTCGCGGGTCATCCGCTGGCCGTCCTGGACTGGCTGCAGCACTTCTACGCCGACCGTGGCGAGCGCGGGTGCGGCTTCCTCAACGCCGCCGCCGAGCTGGGCGGGCGCGACGGCGGCGCCCGGGCGGTGGTGGCGGCCGAGAAGGCCTGGTTGCGCGACGTGCTCGTCCGGGGGTCCGCCGCGTACGGCAGCCGTACGCCTGAGGTGGTCGGCTCGCAGCTGCTGCTGCTGCTCGACGGCGTGGCCGGGCGGGCCGTCGTCGGTGGTCGGGCCGCGGCCCGCACCGCCGCCGCCGAGGCGCGGGAGGCGGCCGACGTGCTGCTGCAGGCCAGCCGGTGACCCGCCCAGGGCTGACGCGCAGCCGGTGGTCCGACCGGCCGGTGCTCAGGAGCGCACGCCTGCTCGTGGGTCTGGTCTTCTTCGGCCTGGGGCTGGCCCTGCTCGTCCGGGCGCACCTGGGCCTGGACCCGTGGACGGTCTTCAGCGACGGGGTCGCCCAGCGGGTGGGCCTGACGCTGGGCGAGGTCACCGTGGTCAGCTCGGTGGGGGTGCTGCTGCTGTGGATCCCGCTGCGCCAGCGCCCCGGGATCGGCACCGTGGCGAACGCGCTCGTCATCGGGCCGGTGCTGGACGCCGGGGTCGCGCTCCTGCCGTCGCCGCAACCGCTGGCGCTGCGGCTCGTCTTCCTCGCCCTCGCCCTCGTCCTCGTGGCCGTCGGGACCGGGCTGTACGTCGGCGTCGGCTGGGGGCCGGGTCCGCGCGACGGGCTGATGACCGGGCTGGTCGAGCTCGGGGTGCCCGTCTACCTCGCCCGCACGCTGATCGAGGGCACGGTGCTGGTGGTCGGCTGGCTGCTCGGCGGCACCATCGGCGTGGCGACGGTGGTCTACGCCCTCGGCGTCGGACCGCTCGTCGCCCGGGCCCTGCCCAGGCTGGTGCTGCCCCCGACGCCCCCGACGCCGCCGGCTCCTGGGCCGAGCGGGGCTCAGCCGGTGACGTAGACCTTCGCGCCGGCCACGGTGGTCCTGGCCTCCGCCAGCGGCTTCCTCGCGGGCGACTGCTTCACCGAACCGTCCTCGATCGAGAACTCGCTGCCGTGGCAGGGACATCTGATGACGCCGTCCTCGACCTTGGTCACGGGGCAGCCGGCGTGGGTGCAGATCTTGCTGAACGCCTTGAACGCGCCCCTGGTGGGCTGCGTGACCACGTAGTCGGCGTCGTCGAGGACGACCCCGCCGCCCACCGGGACGTCCGCGATCGCGACGCTCGGTCCGCTCGGTGCCCTGGTCGAGGGCGCTTTCGACGGCGACGGTGACCTCGACGGGGACGCCGACGTGCTCGGTGTGCTGCTCGCGCTCGGCGAGGTCGAGGCCGCGGCGCTGCTCGGGGTGCCGCTCGGGGCCGCGGAGGTCGGGACCGGGTCGCCGGCCTGGCCCTCGGCCCCGCAGGCGGCGAGCGTGAGGACCGCCCCGCCGGAGAGGGCGACGATCCCGGCGGTGCGGAGCACACCGCGGCGGCTGGGGCTCACCGGGCCGGGCCCGGCGTCAGGACGGCTCTCGGCGTACGGGTCGGGGTCCATCGCTGCCTCCGGGGTCGCGCAGCTGGGGCCAGCCGCTCGTCGGCGGAACAACGACCCGGGTGGTGCGGACGGTTCCCGTCAGCCCCGGGTGCCGGCCACCCGCCGTGCGACGTCGTCGAGCGCAGCGGCGACGACCCCGTGCACGCCGTGGTCGCGGACTTGGGTCCGGACCTGCTCGTTCAGCCCGCCGGGCGTCGCGTGGTCGGCAGCCACCAGGGCCAGCTCCCGGTCGGGCTCCTCGGCCAGGGCTTCGCTCAGACCCCGGACCAGCTCCCGCACGTACGCGCTCGCGTCCGGCGCCGGCACCCCACGGCCGACCAGCCAGGCCTCGACGGTGGCCAGCAGGTCGAGCTGGGTGGCGGCGAACGCCGACGCGGCGCTGAACGAGTCGAAGGCGGTCTCGTCGTCGAGCGCGACGGTGGATCCGAGCCGCCCGAACAGCTCCAGGGCACCCGGCACGGGCGGGAAGACCGGCACCAGAGCCTGCCGCCCGGCGACCGACGGCAGCGGGATCGCCCGGGCGACCTCCCTCGCGGGAGACACGGCCGACCGCAGGTCGTCGAGGGCCAGCCCGGCGACCACGCTCACGACGACCTGGTCGGCCCTGAAGGTCAGGTCGGCGAGGACCGCCCGCGCGTCCTGGGGTCGGGTGGCCAGCACCACGCACGCTGACGCGTCGACCACGGCCTGGTTGTCCGCGGCGACGCGGACGTGGCCGAAGCGGGCGGCGAGCGCCGCACCGACGTCGGCGCCGCGCGGCGAGAGCACGATCTCGGGCACCGGGTCGGCGCCGCTGAGCCCCTCGACCATCGCCCGGGTGATGGAACCGACGCCCACGAACCCGTACGCGCCGGTCCTCGCGGGCACGGTCAGCTGGCCTTGCGCGCGGGAGCCGCCGCCTTCTTGGCCACGGCCTTCTTGGCCACCGTCTTCTTGGCGGGCGCCCGCCCGTTCGTGGGGATCTCGCCCGGCTTCCGCTTCGTCGCCGCGGCCTTCTCGGCCTGCACCGCCCGCTTGGCCGCCGCCTTGGTCATCGGCGCGGCGACCCGGTTGGCGTAGGCCTCCTGGACCGCCCCGACCGGGACCTCCCGGCCCTCGAGCATCGGGCGCAGGAACTCCCCCGTGTACGACGCGGGGGTCGCCGCGATCTGCTCCGGCGTGCCCTCGGCCACGAGGGTGCCGCCCTTGTTGCCGCCCTCGGGGCCCATGTCGATGAGCCAGTCGGCCGTCTTGATGACGTCCAGGTTGTGCTCGATGACCACGACGGTGTTGCCGGCGTCGACCAGCCGCTGGAGCACGCCGAGGAGCTTGCGGATGTCCTCGAAGTGCAGCCCGGTCGTCGGCTCGTCGAGCACGTAGAGGGTGCGGCCCGTCGACCGCTTCTGCAGCTCGCTGGCCAGCTTGACGCGCTGCGCCTCGCCCCCGGACAGCGTGGGTGCGGACTGGCCGAGGCGGACGTAGCCGAGCCCGACCTCCTTGAGCGTGACGAGGTGCCGCGCGATCGCCGGGATGGCGGCGAAGAAGTCGGCGGCCTCCTCGATCGGCATGTTCAGCACGTCGGAGATCGTCTTGCCCTTGTAGTGCACCTCGAGCGTCTCGCGGTTGTAGCGCGCGCCGTGGCAGACCTCGCACGGGACGTAGACGTCCGGCAGGAAGTTCATCTCGATCTTGATCGTGCCGTCGCCGGCGCAGTTCTCGCAGCGACCGCCCTTGACGTTGAAGGAGAAGCGCCCGGGCTGGTAGCCGCGGACCTTGGCCTCCGGCGTCTCGGAGAAGAGCCGGCGGACGTGGTCGTAGACGCCGGTGTAGGTCGCCGGGTTGGACCGTGGCGTGCGTCCGATCGGCGACTGGTCGACGTGGATGATCTTGTCGATCTCGTCCGCGCCGGTGATCGAGCGGTGCCGGCCGGGGACCTCGCGGGCGTTGTAGATCTTCTTGGCCAGGGCCGCGTACAGGATGCTGTTGACCAGGGTCGACTTGCCCGAGCCGGACACGCCGGTGACGGCGATCAGCTGGCCGAGCGGGAAGCCGACCGTGACGTTCTGCAGGTTGTGCTCGGTCGCCTGGTGCACGACGATCTCGCGGCCCTTGACCCGCGGCCGGCGCTCAGCCGGGAGCGGGATCGAGCGGCGGCCCGAGAGGTAGGCGCCGGTGATCGACTCGGCGCTGTCGAGCAGCTCCTGGACGGGTCCGGACACCACGACGTTGCCGCCGTGCTCCCCCGCGCCCGGCCCGATGTCGACGGCCCAGTCGGCGACGCGGATCGTGTCCTCGTCGTGCTCGACGACGATCAGGGTGTTGCCGAGGTCCCGCAGCCGGATCAGCGTCTCGATCAGGCGCCGGTTGTCGCGCTGGTGCAGCCCGATGCTCGGCTCGTCGAGCACGTAGAGCACCCCGACGAGGCCGGAGCCGATCTGGGTGGCGAGCCGGATGCGCTGCGCCTCGCCGCCGGAGAGGCTGCCGGTGGGCCGGCTGAGCGAGAGGTAGTCCAGGCCGACGTCGAGCAGGAAGCGCAGCCGCTCGTTGATCTCCTTGAGCACCCGCTCCGCGATCTGCAGCTCGCGCTCGTTCAGCTGGATCTCGCGCAGGAACGTCGCCGCGGCGTCGATCGACATGGCCGAGAGCTCGGCGATGTTGATGCCGCCGAGGGTGACGGCCAGCGAGGTCGGCTTGAGGCGGGCCCCCTTGCAGGTCTTGCAGGGGACCTCGCGCATGTAGCCAGCGAACCGCTCGCGGGAGGTGTCGGTCTCGGCCTCGCTGTGGCGGCGCTCGATGTAGGCGACGACGCCCTCGTACTTGGCGTTGTAGCTGCGCTCGCGGCCGTACCGGTTGCGGTAGCGCACGTGCACCTGGCCCGGCACGCCGTAGAGCAGCAGCTTCTGGATCGCGGCCGGCAGCCGGTGCCACGGCGTGCTCGTCTTGAAGCCGTGCTCCTCCGCCAGCGACTCGATCAGCCGCTGGAAGTAGTCGGCCACGTGCGCCGACGCCCAGGGCGCGATCGCGCCGCCGTCGAGGCTGAGCTCGTCGTCGGGGACGACCAGCTCGGGGTCGACCTCCATCCGGGTGCCGATGCCGGAGCACACCGGGCACGCGCCCCACGGCCCGTTGAAGGAGAACTGCCGCGGCTCGAGCTCGTCGATGGCGATGTCGTGCCCGTTGGGGCAGGCCATCTTCTCCGAGTAGGTCCGCTCGCGCTCCGGGTCGTCGGTGCCGCGGTCCACGTAGTCGACCGTCACGATCCCCTGCGCGAGCCCGAGCGCGGTCTCGATCGAGTCGGTGAGGCGCTGCTTGATCGTCGCCTTGACGGCGATGCGGTCGACGATCACGTCGATCGAGTGCTTGTACTTCTTGTCCAGCACGGGCGGGTCGGTCAGCTGGACCAGCTCGCCGTCGACGCGGGCGCGGCTGAAGCCCTGCGTCGCCAGCTGGCGGAACAGGTCGGCGTACTCGCCCTTGCGGTCACGGATCATCGGGGCGAGGACCTGGAAGCGCGTGCCGTCCTCCAGCCCCATCAGCCGGTCGACGATCTGCTGCGGCGACTGCTTGCTGATGCCCTCCCCGCAGATCGGGCAGTGCGGACGGCCGGCGCGGGCGTACAGCAGCCGGAGGTAGTCGTAGACCTCGGTGATGGTGCCGACCGTCGAGCGCGGGTTGCGGCTCGTCGACTTCTGGTCGATGGACACCGCGGGCGAGAGGCCCTCGATGAAGTCGACGTCGGGCTTGTCCATCTGGCCCAGGAACTGACGCGCGTACGCCGACAGCGACTCGACGTAGCGGCGCTGGCCCTCGGCGAAGATGGTGTCGAAGGCGAGGCTCGACTTGCCCGAGCCCGACAGGCCCGTGAACACGATCAGCGCGTCGCGGGGCAGGTCGAGGGAGATGTTGCGCAGGTTGTGCTCGCGGGCACCCCGGACGACGAGGCGGTTGTCCTGCTGGCTCGCTGCGGGGGGCACGGACGAAAGAGTAGATGTGCTCACTGACAGTTCGAAACGACGCGGGACCGGCCCGCTATTCCCGTCCGGGACGCGTCCGTCGGCCCGGGTCGGGCGGTACGCGCGGACCGACGAGCCCGGCGGGAGGCCCGGCGGGACGAGCACCCGTCGCCCCACCGTTAGCGTGAGCGCGTGAGCGAACCCTCCCCCGACGCCCGGTTCGCCGAGCTGCGTGTCCTGCTGACCGCCGCGACGCAGCGCCTGCTGGGCGGCACCATCGTCGTGACCGACGCGGAGTGGGCGGCCCCGAGCCGGCTCCCGGGATGGAGCCGCGCCCACCTGGCGACCCACCTCGCCCGGCAGGCCGACGGCTTCGGCCGGCTGGTCGAGGGCGCTGCGTCCGGGGTCCCGCAGGCGATGTACGCCTCGCCGGAGGTCCGCACGGCCGAGATCGAGGACGGCGCGGCGCGGTCGGGGCTCGAGCTGCAGACCGACCTCGACACCAGCGCGGGGCGGCTGACCGCGGCGTTCGAGCGGCTGGACACCGACCCGGACCGGTGGTCGACGTCGGTGGAGCTGCGCGGCGGGCTCGTCGTGCCGGCCCGGCTGCTGCCCCTCGGCCGCCTGTTCGAGGTCGAGGTCCACCACGTCGACCTCGGCGTCGGCTACGAGATCGAGCAGATCGAGCCCGAGGTCGCGGAGTGGCTGATCGAGTGGATCGCCTTCCGCGCCCGGGCCCGCGACGAGTTCCCGCGGGTCGAGCTGCGCACCGACTCGGGTGGCACGACCACGGTCGGGCGGGTCGGCGACGGCATCGTGGTCCACGGACCCGCCCCCGCGCTGGTCGGCTGGCTCACGAACCGGCTGGGCCCGGACGCCGTCCCCGGCACCCGCGGCCTGCGGCTGCCCAGCCTCTGAGCCGCGTCCCACGGGCACCCGGACCGACCTCCGGCGGTGGTGGGCGCGAGACTGGCGGCATGCCCGGACTCCACCACGTCAGCCGCGGCGGCCAGCCGCTGACGATCGCCCTGTCGCCCACCGTCAGCGTCACCAAGGTCTCGGTGGGACCGGGCGACAACGACGCCTACCTGCTCGACGGCGGCGGCGCGCTGGTGCTCGTCGACGCGGCGGACGACGCGGCCACGCTGCTGGACCTGCTCGGGGAGCGCCCGCTCGGCACGGTCGTCACCACCCACCGGCACCGCGACCACTGGCAGGGGCTGGCGGCGGTGGCCGGGCGGGCGGGACGCCTGGTCGCGGGGACGCCGGACGCCGAGGAGATCGCGCAGGGCGCCGGCGTCGCCGTGCCGGACGGGGTCTGGGACGGCGACACGGTCGCGTTCGGCGACGAGCACCTCGACGTGGTCGGGCTCGTCGGGCACACGCCGGGCTCGATCGTGCTGGCCTACCGCGGGCCGGACGGACCGACCCACCTCTTCACCGGCGACAGCCTGTTCCCGGGGGGCCCGGGCCGGACGAGAAGCCCGGAGGACTTCACCTCCCTGATGGACGACCTGGAGACCAAGGTCTTCGCGGTCTACGACGACGACACCGTCGTCCACCCCGGCCACGGTGACGGCACGACCCTCGGCGCGGAGCGACCGCACCTGGCGGAGTGGCGCGCTCGCGGCTGGTGAGCCAGCCGGTCGACGACGCGAGCGGGTCGGCAGGGCGTCAGGCGGTGACCGGGCCGGCGGCGTGCCCGCGCGTCGCCGCCCGCAGCACGCCGACCAGCTCGTCGACCCGGTCGAGCTCGAGGTTGCTCACGGTGATGCGGACGGCCGACCCAGCACTCTGACGGAACCGTCGCCCCGGCGACACCGCCCACCCGGCGGCGAGCAGGGCGGCGACGACCCGGTCCTCGTCGGGCACCGGCACCCACACGTTCAGCCCGGTCGCGCCCCGGGCCGGCAGCCCGGCCGCGGTCAGCGCGGTCCGCAGCGCCTCGCGCCGGGCGTCGTACGTGCGGGCCGCCGTGGCGACGACCGACCCGACGTCGGGGTCCGACCACAGGGCGACGGCCGCACGCTGCAGCAGGCTGCTCACCCACCCCGACCCGATCCGCAGCTGGCCCTCGACCCGGGCGACCGTGGCCTCGTCGCCGGCCAGCACCGCCAGGCGCAGGTCCGGCCCGTACGGCTTGGAGAGCGACCGGACGAACGCCCACGCCCCGGTCGAGCCCGCCAGGCCGGCCAGCGGCACGCCGGCCAGCTCGGCGGCGTGGTCGTCCTCGACGACCAGCACGTCGGGGTGCCCGGCCAGCACCCGGCGCAGGGCCGTCGCCCGCTGCGCCGTGACGTACGCCCCCGTCGGGTTCTGCGCGCGGGAGGTGACGACGACGGCGCGGGCACCGCCCCGCAGGGCCGTGGCCAACGAGGTCGCGACGGGTCCCGCCTCGTCGACCACGACGGGGAGCACGCGCAGGCCGGAGGACGCCAGCAGGTCGAGCAGGTTGGGCCAGCCCGGGTCCTCCACGGCCACCGCGTCCCCCGCCGCGAGCCGGGCGGCGAGCACCCGGCGGATGGCGTCGAGCCCACCGCCCGCCAGGGTGAGGTGCTCGGCCGGGACGTCGTCGGCGACCAGGCGTCGCCGGGCCAGGTCGGCGAGCTCGGGCAGCACCAGGCCCTCGGGCGCCGACGCCCGGGTCCAGCCGAGGCGCTCCGGGTCGAGCCGGGGCAGCAGCTCGGCGCTGGGCTGGCCCGAGGCCAGGTCCACGACCCCGGTCGGCACGGCCGACCCACCGGTTCGCGTCCCCAGCGCCGGCCGGGCGCGGACCCGGGTGCCGTTGCGGCCGCGGGTCTCGACGAGGCCGCGCTGCTGAGCGGTCCGGTACGCGCTGGCCACCGTGCCGGGCGCGACGCCCAGCTCCTCGGCCAGGGCCCGCACCGTGGGGACGAGGTCCCCGGCCACGAGAGCGCCGTCGCGGATCGTCGACTCCAGCGAGGCGACGATCTCGGTTGCCGTGCGACCGGCCAGTCGGTATCGTTCTGTCACAATCAGAAGATTGTACTAGATCAATTCTCGGGACGTGACCGCGTGACCACCGACAGCTACACCCCGACCGCCAGGACCACGCCCACCCGGGCGCGCGAGCGGGTCGCGTACGACCGCGCGGCGGTGCACGCCGCGCTCGACGAGGCCGTGCTGTGCCACGTCGGGTTCGTCGTCGACGGCGCCCCGGTCGTGCTGCCCCAGCTGCACGTCCGGGTCGGCGACACCCTCTACCTGCACGGCTCGACCGGCGCCCGCGCGCTGCGCCGGTCGGTCGACGAGGGCCTCGACGTGTGCGTCACCGTGACCCACCTCGACGGCCTGGTCCTCGCCCGCTCGGCCTTCCACCACTCCGCCAACTACCGCTGCGTGGTCGTGCACGGACGGGCGCACCTCGTCACCGACGCGGCGGAGAAGGACGCGGTGCTGCGGCACCTCGTCGACGCGATCGTGCCCGGCCGGTCCGACCACGTCCGCGGTCCCAGCCGGCGCGAGCTGGCCGCGACCGCCGTGCTGCGGCTCGACCTGGACGAGGTCTCGTGCAAGAGCCGGTCGGGGCCGCCCGGCGACGACGCGGAGGACCTCGACCTGCCGTGGTGGGCCGGCGTGCTGCCGCTGCGCAACGCCGTGCCCGAGGCGCCGGTGCCGGCTCCCGACCTGACGCCGGGCATCGAGGTCCCGACCCACGTGAGTGGATGGTCGCGAGGCTGACCCTTCGACGGGCTCAGGGAGCACGACGGGCTCAGGGAGCACGACGGGATCAGGGAGCACGACGGGATCACGGAACGTCCGAGGGTGTGGCTAGCGTGTCCGCGTGCACGAGCTGATCGCCTGGTCGGGTTTCGTCGGCGCCTGGCTCCTGGTCGCGGGGCCGCTGTTCCAGGCCGCGGTCGAGCTCGACGAGCAGGGGGAACGGCGCTCGGGGATCGGGCAGGCAGCGCGCGAGGTCGGCGACCGGCCGCGGCTGTCGCCCTGGTGGTGGCTGCTGCCACCCGTCGCGTACGTCAAGCAGTACCGCCGCCAGCGCGAGTACCGCCGGCAGGTGCTCGACTCGCTCACCGCCGAGCAGGTCGAGGGCTTCGTCGAGTTCACGAGCGTCGCGACGGGTTGGTCGATGGTCGCCGCCGGTGCGTTCTTCATCGCCGTGAAGGAGACGTACGAGGTCACCGAGCTCTACACGTGGCCGCTGTGGGTCTTCGTGGTGCTGCTGGTCGTGATGCTCGCGGTGTGCGCCGCGAACACGGTGGTGCGGATCAGGCGGGCGCACGAGATGGTGGGGCGGCGCCCGTCATGAGCGACGAGACCGTCGAGCCCGACGAGCTGCACGCGCTGGTCGACCGGGTCCCCACCGGGTGGACCGAGGTCGGCTACGCAGGACGGACCTGGGGCCTGACCCGCTCCGACCACGCCGGTGGCGGCACGACCACGCTCTACGCCGAGGAGCTCGGCGGGACGTCCGCCGTCAGCGCGAACGTCTGGCACACCAGCGGCGGCGACGTGCTGCGCCCCTGCGAGATGCCGGCCCGGGTCGTGCTCGACTTCCTCCGCGGCTGGACGCCCGCGCCGGGGTCGGACCGCGGGTGACCGAGCGCACCGCGCGCGGCGCCTGGCTCGGGGTCGCACCGGCCATGTTCATGGTCGCGTGGGGCGGCAACCACTTCTCCCCGCTGCTGCTGCTCTACCGCGAGGTCGAGCACTACTCGGCGGTCCAGGTCGACGTCTTCTTCGCCTTCTACGTCCTGGGCCTGGTCCCGGGGTTCCTGCTCACCGGGCCGCTCTCGGACCGGCTCGGGCGCCGGCCCGTCGTCGTCGCCGCGCTCGCCCTGAGCGTCGTCGGCAGCGTCGTGCTGGCCCTCGGCAGCGCGAGCCCGGTCGCGCTCTGCGCCGGGCGGTTCGTCAGCGGGGTCAGCGTCGCGACGGCCATGGTGGCCGGCACGACCTGGGTCAAGGAGCTCTCCGCCGCCGCGATCCCGGGGGTGCGGGCCCGCCGGGCCGCGCTGACGCTGACCGCCGGCTTCGGGCTCGGGGCGGCGGTGGGCGGCGGGCTGGCCCAGTGGGGTCCGGCCCCGACCCTGCTGCCCTACGGCGTGCAGGTCCTGCTCTCCCTGCTGGCCGCGGTCCCCCTGGTCCGCAGCCCGGAGACGCGGCCACGCGGGGCGCTCCCGGCCCGTCCGGTCCGCGAAGAGCTCTACCTGCCGCCGCAGAGCCGCGCGCGGTTCCTGCAGGTCGTGGTCCCGATGGCGCCCTGGGTCTTCGGCGCCCCCGCGCTGGCCTTCGTCGTCGGCCCGGCGCTGGTGGGCGACCGGACGGGCGGCTACCGCGTCGCCTTCGCCGCGCTGGCCGCGGTCGTCACGCTCGCCTGCGGGGCCGGCGTGCAGCCTCTCGTGCCCCGGCTGGCCCGCCGCGTCGGCGGGCGCCAGGCGGTCCTCGGCCTCGGCCTGACCGCGGTCGGGACGCTGCTGCTGGCGGTCGACGTCCGGACGCGGTCCGTCGGGCTGGCCCTGCTCGCGGCCGCGCTGCTGGGCACGGCGTACGGCATCTGCATCCTCACCGGGCTGGTGGAGACGCAGGCCCTCGCGGACCCGGAGCGGGTGGCCGG
The DNA here is from genome assembly GCA_964251895.1 of uncultured Friedmanniella sp. Lineage (GTDB taxonomy): Bacteria > Actinomycetota > Actinomycetes > Propionibacteriales > Propionibacteriaceae > Microlunatus. Next base: position 10,181 of record CAXULL010000033.1, on the reverse strand, counting down.
TCTCACGGGCGTCTACTACTCGTTGATCTACGTGGGGTTCCTGCTGCCCGTGCTGCTGTCCGAGCTGGCCCGCCTCGTGAGCGAGCAGGCGCTGCTCGTGGTCGTCGCGGCCGGGTGCGTCGCCTGCGCCGTCGCGGTCGTCCGCGGGCTGCGGACGACCCGGCCCGGCTGAGCCCGGCCGGGAGCGGTCACGGGACGAGCAGCTGGCGGAGCGTGGTGCCGGCCGCGAGCTCGTCCAGGCTGGCGGCGGCCTCGGCCAGGGGCCGACGGCGGCTGACGAGCTCGTCCAGCAGCAGGTCTCCCGCCAGGTACTCGTCGACGAGCCGAGGGATGTCCCGGGCGGGGTCGATGCCGCCGTAGTTGGAGCCGAGGATCCGCTGCTCCATCGCCACGAGGACCCCGGGGTCGAAGGTCGCACGGACCCCGGCGGGCGGGATGCCCACCACGACCGCGGCCCCGCCCATCCCGAGCACGGCCACGCACTGCTCGGTGAGGGCCCGCCCGCCGATCGCGTCGAAGGCGTAGTCGGCCCCCTCCGGGAGCAGCTCGCGGACGGCCGCGACCGTGTCACCGTCCGACGCGTCCACCACGTCCGTCGCGCCGAGGGTGCGAGCCAGCGCGGTCTTCTCGGCCCTCAGGTCGACGGCGACGATCCGCGCGGCCCCGGCCAGGCGCGCGCCCTGCACCACGGAGAGCCCGACGCCGCCGCAGCCCAGCACGACGACCGTCGAGCCGGGCTCGACGCGGGCCGTGTTCCGGACGGCCCCGACCCCGGTGGCGACACCGCAGCCGACGAGCGAGACGACCTCGAGCGGCGCCGCGGGGTCGACGCGGATCGCGCCGGCCTCGGGCACCACCGCCTCCTCGGCGAAGGCGGACACGCCCATGTAGTGGTGCACCGTCCGGCCGCCGGCGGACAGCCGGCTGGTCCCGTCCGTCAGGACGCCACCGCGCGACACGACGCCCGAGGCGACCAGGCACTGCGCTGGGTGCCCGCGGCGGCACGGCCCGCACGTCCGGCACGGCGCGACCCAGGAGAGGACGACGTGGTCCCCGACCCGCAGGGACTCGACCCCCGGTCCGGTCTCCACGACGGTCCCGCTGCCCTCGTGCCCGAGCACCAGGGGCAGCGGCAGGGGCCAGTCGCCGTCGCGCACGTGGAGGTCGGAGTGGCAGACCCCGGCGGCGGCGATCCGGACGCGCACCTCGCCGGCCCGAGGCGGGGCCAGGTCGACCTCCTCGACGGCGATCTCGGTGCCAGGGGCACGGAACACGGCTGCGCGCACGGGGACCTCTCGGTGGGGCTGAAGGGCTGGTAGCGTCCGGGCGGAGCCTAGAGCATACGTATGTCCCAGGGAGACGCAGATGCGCGAGTGCACGCAGTTCTACATCGACGGCCGGTGGGTGGAACCCCTCTCCGAGGACGTCCTGGACGTCGAGAACCCGGCGACCGAGGAGGTCGTGGGCCGGGTCGCGCTCGGCGGCGAGGCCGACGTGGAGCGCGCCGTCCGGGCGGCGCGCGCCGCCGCGCCCGGCTGGGCCGCGACCAGCCCCACGGAACGTCTGGCGCTGCTCGAACGCGTCCAGGAGGAGTACGGCAGGCGGGTCGACGACCTCGCCGCCGCGGTCACCGAGGAGATGGGTGCCCCCGCGGCGCTGGCGCGCGGCGCGCACGTGCCGTCGGGGACCCACCACCTGGCCATCGCGATCGAGGTGCTGCGGGGGTTCGCCTTCGCCGAGCAGCGCGGCGAGACCCTGGTCGTGCGCGAACCCATCGGCGTGGCCGGGCTGATCACCCCCTGGAACTGGCCCCTCAACCAGATCATGTGCAAGGTCGCCCCCGCCCTGGCCACCGGCTGCACCGTGGTCCTCAAGCCGTCCGAGGCCGCACCCTCCTCCGGCCACCTGTTCGCCGAGGTGGTGGACGCGGCCGGGCTGCCGCCCGGGGTCTTCAACCTGGTCCACGGCGACGGGGCGGGAGCCGGCAGCGCGCTGTCGCGGCACCCGGAGGTCGACATGGTCTCGTTCACCGGCTCCACGCGGGCCGGTGTCGAGGTCGCTCGGAACGCGGCCCCCACCGTCAAGCGCGTCCACCAGGAGCTCGGGGGCAAGAGCCCCCTGGTGGTGCTGGACGACGACCTGCTGGCCGACAGCGTGGCGCGGGGCGTCCGGGCGGCCATGGGGAACTCGGGTCAGACCTGCAGCGCGCCCACCCGGCTGCTGGTCCCGCGGCGCCGGCTGACGGCGGCGCTCGAGGTCGCCCGGACCGTGGCCGAGGGGCTCACCGTCGGCGACCCCGACGGTCCGGTGGACCTCGGACCCGTCGTCTCCGGTGCGCAGTGGCGCAAGATCCAGGGCCTGGTCGCCGGCGGCATCGCCGAGGGGGCCACGCTGGTCGCGGGCGGCCTCGGCCTGCCGGACGGGCTGGCCCACGGCCACTACGTACGCCCCACGGTGCTCGCCGACGTCACCCCGAACATGACGATCGCCCGGGAGGAGGTGTTCGGACCGGTCCTGGTCGTCCTGGCCTACGACGACCTCGACGAGGCCGTCCGGCTCGCGAACGACACCGACTACGGCCTCGCGGCGTACGTCTCCGGTCGCGACCTCGACGTCGCACGCCGCCTGGCCGCGCGGCTCGCCGCCGGGCAGGTCTCGATCAACGGCGCGTACGACCTCGCCGCGCCCTTCGGCGGCTACCGCCGCAGCGGCAACGGCCGCGAGTGCGGGGAGCTCGCGTTCCACGAGTTCCTCGAGACCAAGGCCGTCATGGGGTACGGCGTCTCCGCGGTGGCCTGAGGAGACGACGCGGGCGTGCTACTGCCCCGGTGCCTCTCGGTCCCCGCCGGTGCCCGACACCCGGGGGACGAGGGCCGCGCCGATGCGGCGGACCGCGTCGGCGATCTCCTCGAACGCGCGCCGGTACGCCGCGTCGGCACGCCCGTAAGGGTCGGCGATGTCGTCGTCGCGCGGGTCGGCCACGTAACGCCGAGCTGCTCCAGCGACCGGTACCGCCTCGTGCAGCCGCTCCACCACCGTCCCTGGCGGCAGCGCCGCGCGATCGACGGCGGCCAGCAGCCGGGCCAGCTCTCGCAGGGTGAACGTGCGGCGCACGGCAGCCGGGTCCAGGGTGGCGACCCGACCCCGCTGCTCCCTGGTCATGGTCAGCACCAGGTCCGCCTGGCGGAGGTGGTGACGCTCGAGCTGACGGGCGCGGAACGCGTCGCTCCCCAGCTCCTGGTCGCCCAGCAGCGCCGCCATGGGCGGCGCCATCGGAGCTCCCACGAGGGCATGGGTCCCGGCCGAGGCGACCTCGACGTCAGGGCCCAGCGCGGCCTGCAGGAGCAGCGCGGCGACCGGGGAACGGCAGATGTTGCCCTCGCAGACGCAGAGCAGGCGGAACGGCCCTGAGCCGTCCGTGCCCGCCCTGCCCTGCTCGACGGAGGTCACCCCTGGACGCGTGCGACTTCCTTGTCCGCGTCGCGCGGCATCTTGCCCTCGGCGCGGCGGGGGGGCTTGGCGGTCGCGACGTCGCCGTCGGAGCGCTGCATGTAGGTGTAGCCGTACTCGTACGGACCGAAGTTGTGCGGAGCGACCTTGTTCAGCACGACGCCGGAGACGGGCACCCCGGCCGTGGTCAGCGACTCGAGCGCTCCCCGGAGCTGCGAACGGTGCAGGCGGTCGGCGCCGACGATGACGAGCGTGCTTCCGGCGAGGCGACCCAGGATGGCGCCGTCCGTCACCGGCAGCAGCGGCGGGCTGTCGAGCAGCACCATGTCGAAGCGGCTGGTGAGCTGCTCGAGCACGTCGGCCATGGCCCCGGAGCCCAGGAGCTCGCTCGGGTTGGGCGGGACCTGACCGGAGGCCAGCACCCGGAGGGAGCTGTCGCCCCACGGCTGCAGGACGTCGTCCAGGTCGGCCTCGCCGATCAGCACGGTGGTCAGCCCCACGGAACCTTCGAGGCCCAGGTAGCGGGCGACGCTCGGCCGACGCAGGTCGGCGTCGACGAGCACGACGCTCAGGCCGGCGTCGGACAACGACACGGCGAGGTTCAGAGCAGCGGTCGTCTTGCCCTCGCCGGGGATCGACGAGGTGACGACGACGGAGCGCGAGTGCTCGGCGGCCTCGACGAACTGGAGGTTGGTCCGCAGCCGACGAACGGCCTCGGAACGCACGCTGAGCGGGTCGTCGCGGATCACGACCGGATGGGCCTCCGCACCGGCGTCGAACGGCACCACGCCGAGCACCGGCACGCTGGTGACCAGCTCCAGGTCGGCCTCGTTACGGATCTTGGTGTCCAGCAACCGTCGGAGGATGGCGACCGCGACACCCAGCAGCAGGCCGAGGATGAGACCGGCCGCGATGTTGCGCAGGACGCTGGGGGACGCCTGGTCCGTGGGCACCTGGGCCGGCGCCAGGACGGTCGCCTTGACCGCCTGCGAACCGTCCTGCCGACGGGGCGACAGGTCGCTCGAGACCGAGGCGAGCTGCTGGCCGATGGCGTTGGCGATCTGAGCCGACCGCTCAGGGCTCGTGTCGGTCACGGTCACCTGGATGATGACGGTGTCGGTGGGAGCGAAGGCCGAGACCTGCTGCGCCAGCAGGACCGGCGTGGTCTGCAGGCCGAGCTGCTCGATGACCGGCTGCAGCACCAGCGGAGACGTCGCGACCTGCGCGTACGAGGACAGCTGGTTCTCGGCGAAGGTCGAGCCCTGCGCGAGGTCGCTGCCTGACTGCGCCCCCTGCACACCGAAGAAGAGGCGGGTCGAGGACGTGTACTTGGGGGTGATCGCCAAGGTGATCGCCGTCGTCACGGCCACGGTGGCGAGCGTGATGACCAGGATGCTGATCCAGCGTCGCTGCAGGACTTTGAGGTAGGCGCGCAGATCCATACGGAGAGCCTTTCGTGAGCACCTGGGGGTGGTGTCGGACGAAGTCTGTCACAGCTGGCTCCGGCGCCGTCCGACGCGAGGCCCGTCGGCGCCGCCGACGTATACACCCCCGCTCCGCCCCGGCGTCAGCAGGGCTTCCTCGCAGCTCGACGCGTGACCGATCTCTCAGATCCAGCGGCATCCGTGGCGGTGTCCGACCGTTCCCGATCACCCAGCACCGACTACCGAGCAACGAGCGCCGACGCGTCGCCGACCAGCGCGACGACCGACCCCGAGCCCGGCTCCGCGACGGACGGCGAGCGGGCTGATGGCCGAGCTGGCCGTGCGGTGAGGTCGGGCACCGCCGTGCGCCGTGGTTGAATCCTGCCGAGAGTGGTGACCGACGTCAGCACGTCGTCCTCGTCGAGGAGGAGCAACGCTGTCCCTCCAGACCGGGTCCCGGTACGGCAAGTCCCGTCCCGCACCGACCGCCCAGGTCTCGCGCCGGGACAGCGACCCGAAAGACCGGCTCGGAAAGGACAGCGCGTGCCCGACCCCCAGGGACCCCCCGCCCATGTCGACCGCCTGATCGTCCACCAGTTCGACCCGGCCCGGTCGTCACCCGGCGGCATCGACACCTGTCTGCGCGGCATGTGCCGCTACCTCCCCGACGGGCTCGACGTCGCGGTGGTGGGCGTCGACACCGGCGTCGGCCGGCCCGGCCGTCGGCTCGGCCGCTGGGAGCAGCACGACCTCGGCAACGGCCGGCCGTTCTGGTTCCTGCCCGTCGCCGCCCTCGACCCGGCCACCGGGGTGCGTCGCGTGCCGCACTCGGTCCGGCTGATGGCCGGCCTCGCCAGGTTCCGGCGCACGCTCCCCACCACGGACCTCGTCCAGGTGCACGGCCTCAACTCCGCGCTCGCGCTCCGGGCGCTCGTCCGGCGGCCGCAGGCGTACTTCATCCACACCCAGGAGCAGGGCCTCACGGGCAGCACGTCCGACTCCTTCTGGCGGTTCACGGGCGACGCGCACGGCGCGCTCGAACGGCGCACCGTCGGTGCGGCCAAGGACGTGGTCGTCTTCAACCGCGACTACGCCGAGACCGTCCGCGGCTGGAACCCCCGCGCCCGCTTCTCCCCCACCTGGTTCGACCCCGCGCTCATCACCGACGTGCCGGACTCCGAGCGCGACCCGCACCACGTCGTCTGGGTCGGGCGCCTCGAGGTCCCCAAGGACCCGGTGCTGGCCGTCGCCGCCTTCGCCGCGCTCGTCGACACCGACCCCGACGAGCCGTGGCGGCTCGAGCTGCTCGGCCAGGGCTCGATGCTCGAGCAGGTCCAGGCGCAGGTCGACGCGCTGCACCCCAGCATCGCGGGCCGGATCACGGTCGCGGGCCGCGTCGCCCCGGCCGAGGTGGCGAACAAGATGGGGACCGCGGGCGTCTTCCTGATGACCTCGCACCCCGGCTACGAGGGCTACCCCCGGGTGCTCGTCGAGGCCATGGCCTCCGGCCTGCCGTCGGTGGTCACGGACGGCTCGGACACCGGTGGCCTGGTCGTGGACGGCCGGACCGGCTGGGTCTGCGGACGCGACCCCCTCGAGCTCGCCGGCCGGCTCCGGGAGGCGGCGCACCTCGACCGCGCCGTCGTCCGCGCAGCCGTCGCCGACCTCAGCGCCCCGGTGCTGATCGACCGCATCTACGACGTCACGGCCGCCTGACCGCTCGACCTGCTCCACCCCTTTCCCCCACCCCCCTGGAACGAGGAACCCCCCGATGAGAGCACTCGTGACCGGCGCCGCCGGCTTCGTGGGCAGCAACCTGGCACGCCAGCTCCTGCGCGAGGGGCACGAGGTCGTCGGCATCGACGTGCTCACCGACTACTACGAGGTCTCCATCAAGCGCGGCAACCTCGCGTCGATCCCGGAGACCGGCTTCACCTTCGTCGAGGCGGACCTCAACACCGTCGACCTGACCGCGCTGCTCGCCGACGTGGACTGGATCTTCCACCAGGCGGGCCAGCCCGGCGTCCGGATGTCCTGGGGCAAGGACTTCGCGATCTACGTCCGGCAGAACGTCGAGGCCACCCAGCGCCTGCTCGAGGCGGCCAAGGACGCCCCGAACCTGAAGCGCCTGGTGTACGCCTCCTCGTCGTCGATCTACGGCAACGCCGAGCGCTACCCCACCTCCGAGGAGGACCGCCCGCAGCCGGTGAGCCCGTACGGCGTCACCAAGCTCGCGGCGGAGCACCTGTGCTCGCTCTACGCGTCGAACTTCGGGGTGCCGACGGTCTCGCTGCGCTACTTCACCGTGTACGGCCCCGGGCAGCGCACCGACATGGCCTTCACCCGCTTCGTCCGGGCCGCGGTGCTCGACGACCTCATCACCATCTACGGCACCGGTGAGCAGATCCGCGACTTCACGTTCGTCGACGACGTGGTCGCCGCGAACATCGCCGCGGCGAACGAGACCGTCCCGCCGGGCACCGTGCTGAACGTCGCGGGCGGGTCGAACGTCTCCGTCCTGGACACCCTCGCGATCCTCTCCGCGGCGAACGGGCGGCCGCTGCGCGTCGAGCACACCGAGTCGGTCAAGGGTGACGTCTTCCGGACCGGCGGCGACACCACCAAGATCACGTCCCTGCTCGGCTGGAAGCCGACCGTCACCATCGAGGAGGGCCTGGCGCGGCACCTCGACTGGGCGAAGAAGACGTTCGGCCCGCAGACATGACCACCACGACCCCGGAGGCAGGCACGACCCCGGAGGCAGGCACGACCCCCGCGACGCGGGACGGTCTGCGCGTCGGCATCCTGCTGCCCAGCCTCAGCGGCGGCGGGGCCGAGTTCGTCGCGGTGCAGTGGGCGCAGCACCTGGCCGCCGCCGGGCACCGGCCCACCCTGCTGACCACCCACGAGCCCGACGCCGCGCACCCGGACGTCCCGGTGGTCGCCCTGACGGCGGCCTCGTTCCCGTCCCGGGTGCGCGCGCTGCGCAGCCACGTCAGCGGGGCCGGCTACGACGTGCTCATGGGTCTCATGCCGCACTGGAACCTGCTCGTGCTGCTCGCCACCCGGGGCCTCGCGGGCGCTCCCGCGACCGTGATCAGCGGCCGGAACGTCGAGGCGCCGCTGCGTCGGATCCACGCCATGTCCTACCGCGCCGAGCTCGGTCTGGCGCACGCGCTCTACCGGCGGGCCGACGCGTACGTCGCCATCTCGCACCCGGTGGCGGCCGAGGCCGCCGGGGTCTACGGCCTGGACCCCGACCGCGTCTGGGTCGTGCCGAACCCCGCGACCGGCAAGGACCCCGCCCGGGCGGCGGCTGCACGTGCGGCGGCGGCGCCGGCCGACCACGGCAGCGTCACGCTGACCGTCCCGGCGCGCCTCGTCCCGCAGAAGCGGCCGGTGCTGGCGGTCGAGACGGCAGCGCTCCTGCGCTCGCGCGACGGTCTCGACGCCCGCGTCGACTTCTTCGGCAAGGGCCCGCTCGAGGCCGAGGTGCGCAGCGCCGCGGACCGGCTCGGCGTGCCGGTCACGTTCCGGGGCTGGGTGACGAGCTGGTTCGACGAGGCGGAGCCCGACGCCGTCGTCCTGCTCACCTCCGCCGCGGAAGGCTTCGCGAACGTGCTCGTCGAGGCCGCGGCCGCCGGCATCCCGAGCGTCGCCTCCTCGCGCGCCCTGGGCAGCGCCGACGCGATCGTCCCGCACGTGACCGGTGAGTTCGCGATCGGCTCGGACCCGGCCGACTACGCCGACGCCGTGCTGCGGGCGCGAGGCCTCGCCCCCGTGTCGGTGCCCGCCTGGCTCGAACGGTTCTCCCCCGCCGAGAGCGGCGCCGCCCTCGTCCACGTGCTCCAGAGCATCACCGGAACGCGTCGCTCGCACTGACCGCTACGCCGGCGGCTTCGTTCCTCGTCACCGGTCTGCGGACGCAGCAGGCGTTCACCCGCGCCCGCCGCACCGGAATGCCGGCGCAAAAGATTTTCGAACTGGTCGAGCCAGATCTGTAATGCTCGATCAGCAAGCAGTCAGGTCCAAGAGTCGCATCGTGCCCTGAACCGTCCGACGACCGAGTAATACACACGAGCAAACGAAGATCAAGGGCTGAACCTAAGAAAGCATTTCGGGTTGAACCCTGAACGGCCCTGAGACATTCCCCAACCAGAGCACGCTGACAACGTGATCAGCCGCCTCCAGCCGGAAGATAGGTTGGCTTTTCTTCAGGCTTCTCGCTGAGCACTGATCCTGAGGCTCGTCCTCATTCCTAAATGCGGACAAACCGGACCATACGGCTCCACGACCCCTGCCTACGATCAGCGTGCAGGCAAGGAAAAGCCCCGAGAAGGGGCGGCACCGAGTCCTCGGGGGAACGTCAGTCAGGTCGAGCCGAATGGCTCGTCCCGGTCTTCGAGAGGCCCCCTCATGCGCTCAGCTTCTGTTGGCATGCCCACGATCTCCTCCGGCGCGCGCCTCGCGTGCACCAGCGGCGTCGCCGCTCTCGCGGTGGTCGCCGGACTCCTCGTCCCCACCCCCGCGCACGCCGCCGACAGCGGCGTGCTGCCGAACCGGTACGAGAACACCTCCGGCTCGATCTCCTACACCGGGACCTGGACGACGATGAGCTCCTCGTCGGACTCGGCCGGCTCGTACGCCAACCTGAACGCGGACGGCTCGGCCTCGATCACCTTCTCCGGCACCGGGGTCACCTGGTACACCCGGACCAGCAACTTCTCCGGCATCGCGGACGTCTACGTCGACGGGGTCAAGAAGGCGACCGTCGACCTGTACTCGGCCACCACCAAGACGAAGCAGAGCGTCTACGCCGCCAACGGGCTGACCGACGGGACGCACACGCTCAAGATCGCGCGCACCACGACCAAGAACGACAGCTCGACGGGCCGCAACGTCACCGTCGACTACATCGACGTGGTCGACGCCAACGCTCCGTCGGCACCGACGAGCCTCGCCGCGGCCGCCGAGGGCACGGGTGCCCGGCTCACCTGGACCGCCAGCCCCGAGGCCGACGTGGCCGGCTACAACGTCTTCCGCGCCACCGGCTCCGGCAGCTACACCAAGATCTCGTCCGACCTCGTGACCAGCGCGGGCTACCTCGACGACGACGTCAGCGTCGGGACCGACTACAGCTACCAGGTCAGCTCCGTGGACCGCGCGGGCAACGCATCGGCTCGCAGCACGGCCGCGACGCTCACCCTCGCCGCCCCGACGCCGACCCCCACGCCCACGCCCACCCCGACGCCGACCCCGACCCCCACTCCCACGCCGACCCCCACGCCCACGCCGACCCCCACTCCC
>CAXULL010000032.1:0-29871 GCA_964251895.1 uncultured Friedmanniella sp. | reverse complement strand
TCCCACCCAGATGGATCGACCGAGAGCAGAGACCGATCCGCAACACCCGCATCACCGCCCGACAGCTCGCCGGCCAGCTGAGGTCGTGAGCCGCGCGAAGGACGGACCCGTCCGACCGGCGGCAGGTCTGGGGTGAGCTCGTGAGCGCAAGGCGAGCGTTGTCGCGCGGCGGTGCAGGCGCCCGCGAACCCGCTCAGGGAAGTGGGTCGTGCAGCCGGGCCCGGCGCCAGCCGCGCACGCTGTTGAGGAACCAGAGCTCTCCGCCCTGCGCCAGGGTGTCGTTCAGGCCGCTCACGGTCAGCACCCGCTCGCGGAGGCGCTCCTCAACGAGGGCCAGACCGCGCTCGACGCCCGGGAGGAGCCCGCAGGTGACCGGCGGCGTCCACCAGCCGTCGGCGTCGTGGACCGCGACGTTGCCGATGGTGGTCTCGGTGACCTCGCCCCGGGTGTTCCACAGCAGGACGTCGTCGACGCCCAGCGCAGCGGCCCGCTCGCGGTGAGCGGCGTACGGCTCTCGCCAGGTCGTCTTGTGGGTCAGGAAGATCTCGGCGGGGTCGACCGGACGGTCGGCGAGCGCGAGGGTCACGGGCCCGTCCGGCGTCTCGGGCAGCGGCTCCACCGTGGTCTGGGCGAGCCCGTTGCGACCGACGACCAACCGCACCCGCCAGCGGCCCGACCGGTGGTCCGCAAGGACGGCCTCGAGCGCGGTCCGGGCGGCCAGCACCGGTTCGGGCCGGCCGAAGTAGCGGGCCGAGCCGGCCAGCCGGTCGAGGTGCTCCTCCAACTGCCACCACCGCCCGTCCTCCAGCCGCAGCGTCTCCAGCAGGTCGAAGGCCGGTCTTGGCGCCACGGTGAGGACCGCTGCCTTGGCCAGCAGCTCGTCGTGCTCCCCCGCCGCCGTCGAGTCGACCGTGACGCCGCTGCCGACCCCGTACGTCGCCGTCCGCGCCGTCGTGTCGGCGACCAGCGTGCGGATCGCCACGCTGAAGGTCGCGTCCCCGCCCGGTGCGACCAGGCCGACGGCTCCGCAGTAGAGGCCGCGCGGGTGCGGCTCCAGCCGCGTGATCAGCTCCATCGTCGACACCTTGGGCGCTCCCGTCACCGACCCGCACGGGAACAGTGCTCCGAAGAGGTCCGCGAGCCCCGTCAACGGCGGGACCTCCGCCGTCACCGTCGACGTCAGCTGCCACACCGTCGGGTACCGCTCCGGGACGCAGAGCGCCGGGACGTCGACGCTGCCCGTGCGCGCGAGCCGACCGAGATCGTTGCGCAGCAGGTCGGTGATCATGACGTTCTCCGCGCGGTCCTTCTCGCTGGTCAGCAGATCCGCGAGCCGCTCCTCGTCCTCGGCGCTGGACCGCCCGCGCCGCGCGGTCCCCTTCATCGGCCGGGTCGTGACGGTGGTTCCCCGCCTCGCGAAGAACAGCTCCGGCGACACCGACAGCACATGCTGGCGCCCCAGGTCGAGGTACGCCCCGAACGCGTCCCCCTGCGCGGCCAGCAGCCGCTCGTACCGGGCGAGGTCGTCGGCACCGTCGTCCCAGTCCGCCGTCAGCGGCAGGGTGAGGTTCGTCTGGTAGGTCTCGCCCCGCCGGATCGCCGCCTGCACCTCCGCGAACGCGACCTCGTACGCCTCCAGCCCCACCGAGGCGCGCCAGGGTCCGGGAACGCGGACGGGAACGGGAACGGCCGGGCGCGGAGGTGCCTCGACCGGGGCGTCGTGCAGCCCGAACCACACCAGCGGGAGGTCGCCCTCGTGGCGACTGCCCGGCACGCTGAACGCCGGGTCGAACGCCGGCGCCGCGTCGTAGCTGACGAACCCGGTGGCCCAGAGCCCGCTCGCGCTCGCGGCGTCGACCTCCTCCAGCGCGGGCACGACCCGCTCGAGCGACGTCGCGACCACCAAGCGGACCGGGTCGTCGAACCACAGCGACGCCCCTCTTGCCTGTGCCTCACCTGGGCGGACGTCGAAGCGCAGCACACGTCGATGCTCCCAGGACGCGGACGTCTGCGCCGACCGCCGGGTGGCCGACCGCAGGGCGGCAGCCCGCCGGGACGCCCGCCGGGACGTCAGCCCAGCGACTCGAGGAGCAGCAGCCGGTGGGCCATCGCGTCCAGGACCTGGTGCTCGTGCGGGTCGACGCCGAGCGCGTGGTCGCTGTTCGCGTGCTGGATCCGCTCCTGGACCTGGCTGAGCGCCGCCAGGCCGGCCTCGGAGAGGTGCACCGGGTTGCGCTGGCCGCGCCCTCGCAGGGCCGGCCGCTCGATCAGTCCGAGCTCGTCGAGCCGTTCAAGCTGGTGCTGCATCGACTGCGGACGCATGAGCACCGCCTCGGCCAGGGCGGCCTGGGTGAGGGCCGGGCGCGCGCTGAGCTGCGCCAGGATCCCGTACTGCTGCGGGGTGAGCCGGTGGGGTCGCAGCGCGTCGGTGAGCAGGCGCTCGAGGTGACGACCGAGACGGATGAGCGTCCAGGTCGTCATCGCCTCGATGTCGGCCTCGGACACGACCGTGCCCCCTTGATCCTCCATGGCACGATCGTACCCATGAATCAGAAGTCTGATACTTCTTCCGGCCCGGTGCTCGTCACCGGCGCCACCGGTGACGTGGGCGGCGAGGTGGTCCGGCTCCTCGCTGCGGCGGGGACCGAGGTGCACGCGCTGCACCGCCGACCGGAGCAGGCCGCGGCGCTCGCCGAGCTGGGCGCCGAACCGGTCCTCGGCCGTCTCGACGACGCGTCCGACCTGCGACGGCTGATGGGCGGGGTCGACCGGTTGTTCCTGCTCACGCCGCCCGTCCCGCAGCAGGTCGACCTCGAGCGACAGGTCATCGCGGCTGCGGAGGCCGCGCACCTCCAGCACGTCGTCCGCATCTCCGCCGGAGACTCGAACCCGCGCAGCCCGGTGCCGTGGGCCCGGGCGCACGCGTGGGGCGACCGTCGGCTCGCGGCCACCGACCTCGACTGGACCTCGGTGCGCCCGTCGGCGTTCATGCAGAACCTCGCCTCGCAGGCGGCCGTGATCCGGCGCGGCCTGCTGCCCCACACCGCCGGGGGCGGAGCCGTCGGCTGGATCGACACCCGGGACGTGGCGGCCGTCGCCGCCCGCGTCCTGCTCGACGGACCCGCGACCCACCGGCGCGCGACCTACTTCCTGACCGGACCCGAGTCGCTGACCTTCGCCGACGTCGCCGGACGCCTCACCGCGGGTCTCGGCTCCCGGGTCCGCGCTGTCGCGCTGCCGAAGCCGGCGTACGTGGCGCTGCTGCGAGCCGCCGGGGTGGACGCGTTCATGGCGCACGGTCTCGGCGCCCAGTTCGCGGACGTCGTGCGGCACCACGTCGACATCGACACCACGTGGGACGTGGAGAGGGTCACCGGGTCCGCGCCGAGGACGATGGACGCGTGGGTCGAGGAGCACCACGGCCTGTTCTGAGGCTCAGCCGCCCTGGTCGCGCTCGTCGCGTCTGGTCGCTGTCCTCGTGCGAGACGCCGAGGGCCACAGGCTCAGAGGTCGGCGCGCAGGACGGCGTAGAGGTAGCCGTCGTGGAACGCGCCGTCGCGCCACTGGGCCCCGCGGGTCAGGCCCTCGCGGGTGAAGCCGGCGGCCTCGAGCGCGCGCTGCTCGGCGACGTTCTCGACGTCCGTGTGGGCCTCGACCCGGTTGGCCCGCGTGTGGGTGAAGAACAGCTCGACCACCCGTCGCTGGGCCAGGCGGCCGAGCCCGCGTCCCCGGTGCTCGGGCCGCAACCAGATGCCGATCATGGGACAGCGGGAGCCGGCGTTGGGCCCCCAGCCGCGCCAGTGCCAGCTGACGTCTCCCGCCACCTGGCCCGCCTCGTCGACCACGGTGAGCGCGCCGGCGTCGTCCATCCGCGACGGTGCGGGGTGCGAGCCGACCGGGAGCGGGCCGAAGTCGTCGAACGGGGTGTCCCCGCCGACCAGCAGCGGGAGGTCGGACGGTCGCTGCGGTCGGAGGGTGACCCCGGCTACGGGCACGGCAGGTGTCCGAGGCTCAGACGTTGAAGCCGAGCGCCCGTAGCTGCTCACGGCCGTCGTCGGTGATCTTCTCCATGCCCCACGGCGGCATCCAGACCCAGTTGATGACGAACCGCTCGACCAGGCCCTCGAGCGCGGTGTCGGTCTGGTCCTCGATGACGTCGGTCAGCGGGCACGCGGCGGACGTCAGGGTCATGTCGATCGTCAGCGACCCGTCGTCCTCGAGGTTGAGCCCGTAGATGAGGCCGAGGTCGACGACGTTGATCCCGAGCTCGGGGTCGACGACGTCCTTCAGCGCCTCCTCGATGTCGGCGACGGTCGCGCGGGCGGCCGGGGAGTAGTCACCGGCGCCGTTCACGTCGGGCAGGTCGTCCTGGACCAGCTCGGAGGGGCGCATCCCCTGGGTCTGGGTCTCGGCGGTCAGCTCGCTCGTCATGAGGCTCCTTCGGTCTGGTGCTGCTTGTGCTCGGTCGGCTCTTGCTCGCTCAGGGCCCGTGCGGCCGCGTCCTTGAACGCCGACCAGCCCAGCAGCGCGCACTTCACGCGCGCCGGGAACTTCGCCACGCCCGCGAACGCGATGCCGTCCTCGAGCCGGTCCTCGTCGGGCTCCACCGTGCCACGGCTCTGCATCAGGGTCAGGAACTCGGCGTGGAGGTCCAGCCCGTCCGTCACGCTGCGGCCGATGACGAGGTCGCTCATCACCGAGGTGGACGCCTGCGAGATCGAGCAGCCCAGGCCCTCGTACGAGACGTCGGCCACCGTGTCGCCGTCCAGGTGCAGCCGCAGGGTCACCTCGTCGCCGCAGGACGGGTTCACGTGGTGCACCTCGGCCTCGTACGGGTCCCGCAGTCCGCTGTGGTGCTTGGCGCGGTAGTGGTCCAGGATGATCTCCTGGTAGAGGTCCTCGACGTTCACCGTGCACCTCCTTCTGTGGTCGTCCGCGGCGCCCTCGTGGGCCTCGTGCGCGGCGGCCGGCTGAAGAACCCGACCGTGCTGGTCAGAGCGTCGACGAGCACGTCGATCTCCGACGTCTTGGTGTAGAGGTAGCTCGACGCACGGGTCGAGGACTGCACCCCGAAGCGCTCGTGCAGCGGGCGGGCGCAGTGGTGCCCGCCGCGGACGGCGACCCCCCGTGCGTCCAGCAGCTGGCTGACGTCGTGCGGGTGGATCTGCTCGCCGGAGTGCGTCTGCATCGTGAACGAGATCGCCCCGCCGCGGTCGGTCGTGGTGGTCGGCCCCAGCACCCGCAGGCCCGGCACCGTGCTCAGCCCGTCCAGCGCGTACGCGGTGATCAGGCGCTCGTGCGCCGCGACCTGGTCCAGGCCGAGGGCCGTGAGGTAGCGCGCGGCGGCCGCGAGGCCGACGGCCTGCGCGATCGGGGGCGTGCCCGCCTCGAAGCGGTGCGGCGGCGGCGCGAACGTCGACCCGGTCATCCGGACGGTCTCGATCATCTCGCCCCCACCCAGGAACGGCGGCAGCGCGGCGAGCAGGTCGTAGCGGCCCCAGAGCACGCCGATCCCGGTCGGACCGACCATCTTGTGGCCCGTGAACGCGACCAGGTCGGCCCCGAGCGCGTGCACGTCGACCGGCATCTGCGGGACGGACTGCGAGGCGTCGACCACGACCGTCGCGCCGTACGCGTGCGCGGCCTCGGCCACGCGGGCCACCGGGTTGACGGTGCCCAGGACGTTCGAGACGTGCACGATCGAGACGATCTTGGTGCGGTCGTTGATCAACCCCGCCGCGAGGCCGCCCTCGACGTCGAGGCGACCCTCCTCGGTCACGTCGAACCAGCGCAGCACGGCGCCGGTCCGCTCCGCGAGGAGCTGCCACGGGACGATGTTCGAGTGGTGCTCCATCACGGAGACGACGATCTCGTCGCCGGGCTGCAGCGAGGCACCGAGCGTGTGCGCGCAGAGGTTCAGCGCCTCGGACGCGTTCTTGGTGAAGATGATCTCGTCGCTGGACGTCGCCCCGACGAACTCGGCCAGCACGGCCCGGGAGGACTCGAAGGCCTCCGTCGCCTCGGCGCCGAGCAGGTGCATGGCGCGCGCGACGTTCGCGTTGTGGCTGAGGTAGTGGTCCTCGATCGCCTCGACGACGCAGCGCGGCTTCTGCGAGGTGTTCGCGCTGTCGAGGTAGACCAACGGGTGCCCGTCGGCGGTCGTGCGCTCCAGGATCGGGAAGTCGCCCCGGATGGCGTCGACGTCGAACGGGATCGGCTCCTCCGCGAAGCCGGAGGACCCCGTGAGCCCCTCGGCGGGGCTCAGCTCCTCCGGCTCGATGACGTCGGGGTACTGCGCGCCGCCCGAGAGCGGCGTGCGCCCGTCCAGCTGAGTGGTCACGGTCAGACCGCCGCCGCTGCAGCCGCGCGCACGTACTTGTCGTAGCCCTCGGCCTCGAGCTGCTCGGCCAGCTCCTGGCCGCCCTGCTCGGCGACCTTGCCGGCCACGAAGACGTGCACGAAGTCGGGCTTGATGTAGCGCAGGATCCGCGTGTAGTGCGTGATCAGCAGCACGCCGCGGTCGCCCTGCGCGGAGAAGCGGTTGACGCCCTCGGAGACGATCCGCAGCGCGTCGATGTCGAGGCCGGAGTCGGTCTCGTCGAGGATCGCGAACTGCGGGTTGAGCAGCTCGAGCTGGACGATCTCGTGGCGCTTCTTCTCCCCGCCCGAGAAGCCCTCGTTGACGCTGCGGTTCGCGAACTCGCGGTCCATCTGGACGCGGTCCATCGCCTCGTTGACGTCCTTGACCCAGGTGCGCAGCTTGGGGGCCTCGCCGTCCATGGCGGTCTTGGCCGTGCGCAGGAAGTTCGCGACGCTGACACCGGGCACCTCGACCGGGTACTGCATGGCCAGGAACAGCCCGGCCCGGGCGCGCTGGTCGACGCTCATGGCGAGCAGGTTCTCGCCGTCGAGCGTGACGGTGCCCGAGGTGATCTGGTACTTGGGGTGGCCGGCGATCGAGTAGGCCAGGGTGGACTTGCCCGACCCGTTCGGGCCCATGATCGCGTGCACCTCGCCGCTGGCGATGGTGAGGTCGACCCCCTTGAGGATCTCCTTGGCGCCGGACTCGGTGTTGACCGAAACGTGCAGGTCGCGGATCTCGAGAGTGGACATGTGTTACTCCTGGCTGGGGCTGAGCGGGGTCGTCCCCGCCGGTGAGGTGGTCGGTGCGGCGCTGGGCGGGACCGGGTCGGTGTCCGGCCGGGCGCCGAGGTCCACGAGGACGTCGTCGCCGTCGACGCGGACGCGGTAGACGGGGACGGGGTCGATGGCGGGCAGCCCGAGGGGCTCCCCCGTCCGGAGGTCGAAGCGCGACCCGTGCAGGTAGCACTCGAGCGTGCAGCCCTCGACGTCACCCTCGGAGAGCGGGACCGACGCGTGCGAGCACTCGTCGGCGATGGCGTAGAAGCGCCCCTCGCTCTGGACGATGGCGACCTCGGTCCCGTCGACCTCGACCGCGAGGGCCGACTCGGGCGCGACGTCGCCGACGGCGCAGGCGCGGACGAAGCCGGGCGTCGCCGGGCTCGATGCGAGGGCGCTCACGACTGCTGCTCGGCTTCCTTGGCGATCGCCGCGAGGTCGTCGTCGGCGGCGAAGGCGTGGTGCCCGGCGTCGTCGGCGTCGCGACCCTCGACCTGCTCCGGCGCCACGATCGGCGCCTCCAGGTCTGCCTCGGCGGCGTCGGCCTCGTCGGAGTCGGCGTCCGCGTTGCGGCTCGACGACGCGGGCGCGCCGACGTTGACGGCGAGCTCCTCCTCGACGGCGGCGAGCAGCCGGTCCTCGACCGACGGCACGCCGATCCGGCGGATGATGTCGGCGAAGAAGCCGTGCACCACGAGCCGGCGGGCCTCGACCTCGTCGATGCCCCGGCTGCGCAGGTAGAAGAGCTGCTCGTCGTCGAAGCGACCGGTGGTCGAGGCGTGCCCGGCGCCGGCGATCTCGCCGGTCTCGATCTCCAGGTTGGGCACGGAGTCGGCGCGGCAGCCGTCGGTGAGGACGAGGTTGCGGTTGGACTCGTACGTGGTGATGCCCTCGGCGACCTTGCGGATCAGGACGTCACCCACCCACACCGAGTGCGCGCCCACGCCCTGCAGGGCGCCGCGGTAGTCGACGTTGCTGATCGTGCGCGGCGCGTTGTGGTCGACGAACAGCCGGTGCTCAAGGTGCTGGCCGGCGTCGACGAAGTAGAGCCCGAGCTGCTCGATCTCCCCGCCGGGGCCGGCGTACTCCGCCGTCTCGACGAGCCGGACGAGGTCCCCGCCGAGCGAGGCGGTCAGCGTGCGGACGTGCGCGTCGCGACCGACCCGGATGCCGACGTGACCCGCGTGCACGGCGTCGTCGTCCCACAGCTGCAGGCCGGCGAGGTCGACCCGGGCGCCGTCGCCGACGAGCAGGGTGACCGAGCTGGCCAGCACGGCCGAGCCGAGGTGCTCCAGCACGAGCGTGGCCTTGGCGAACGCGCCCACCCGGATGACCAGGGAGCGGAACGCGGCCGCGTCCACGCCCTGACCGGTCACCGTGATCGTGATCGGCTCGGTCAGCTCGACCTCGGCCGGCACGTCGATCAGCGTGGCGCCGTCGGCGTTCGCGACGGCGAGCGCCGCGATCCGGTCGACCGGCGCCGGACCCTCGTACGCCCGCGCCTCGTCAGCGCTGATCGTGCGCACCTCCACCGCGTCGGGAGCGTCGACGGTCAGGTCGATCCGACCCTCGTCGGCACCCTCGGCGTCGAGCAGGCCGCGGAGCCGCTTGATCGGGGTGAACCGCCACACCTCTTCGCGCCCGGTCGGGCGGGGGTGGTCGGCGAGGTCGTAGGAGGCCACCGGGTGCAGGTGGGACGAGACCGTCTCCACCGCGCCGGCCACCGCCGCGACGGAACCGTCGGGGGCAGCGGCCGGCACGACCTCGATGGGCGCGTCGATCTGGACGGACAAGTGAGATTCCTTCGTGGATCGGGGGCTGGAGCGTCGAGCGGGGCCGGCGTCAGCCGACCGCGCCCTCCATCTGCAGCTCGATCAGGCGGTTGAGCTCGAGGGCGTACTCCATGGGGAGCTCACGGGCGATCGGCTCGACGAAGCCGCGCACGATCATGGCCATCGCCTCGTCCTCGCCCATCCCGCGGCTCATCAGGTAGAAGAGCTGCTCGTCGCTGACCTTCGAGACCGTGGCCTCGTGCGCCATCGAGACGTCGTCCTCGCGGACGTCGACGTAGGGGTAGGTGTCGGAGCGGCTGATCGAGTCGACCAGGAGCGCGTCGCACTTGACGATCGACGCCGAGTGGTGGGCGCCGTCCTGCACCTGCACGAGACCGCGGTACGACGTGCGGCCACCGCCGCGGGCGACGGACTTGGAGATGATCGAGCTCGACGTGTACGGCGCGCAGTGGACCATCTTGGAGCCGGCGTCCTGGTGCTGGCCCTCGCCGGCGAAGGCGATGGAGAGGGTCTCGCCCCGGGCGTGCTCACCCATGAGGTAGACGGCCGGGTACTTCATCGTGACCTTGGAGCCGATGTTGCCGTCGATCCACTCCATCGTCGCGCCCTCCTCGCAGGTGGCGCGCTTGGTGACGAGGTTGTAGACGTTGTTCGACCAGTTCTGGATGGTCGTGTAGCGGCAGCGGGCGCCCTTCTTCACGACGATCTCGACGACCGCGCTGTGCAGCGAGTCGGACGAGTAGATCGGCGCGGTGCAGCCCTCGACGTAGTGCACGTACGCGCCCTCGTCGACGATGATCAGCGTCCGCTCGAACTGGCCCATGTTCTCGGTGTTGATCCGGAAGTAGGCCTGCAGCGGGATCTCGACGTGCACGCCCTTGGGGACGTAGATGAACGAGCCGCCGGACCAGACCGCCGAGTTGAGCGCGGAGAACTTGTTGTCCCCGACCGGGATGACCGTGGCGAAGTACTCGGCGAACAGCTCCGGGTACTCCTTCAGCGCGGTGTCGGTGTCGAGGAAGATGACGCCCTGCTTCTCGAGCTCCTCGTTGATCTTGTGGTAGACCACCTCGGACTCGTACTGAGCGGCCACGCCGGAGACCAGGCGCGCCTTCTCCGCCTCGGGGATGCCGAGCTTGTCGTACGTGTTCTTGATGTCGGCCGGCAGGTCGTCCCAGGTCGCGGCCTGCTTCTCGGTCGAGCGCACGAAGTACTTGATGTTGTCGAAGTCGATCCCGTCGAGCTCCGCGCCCCACGCGGGCATCGGCTTGCGGTCGAAGAGCTTGAGGCCCTTGAGGCGCAGGTCGAGCATCCACTGCGGCTCGCTCTTGAGGGCGGAGATGTTCTCGACGACGGCGGTGCTCAGGCCGCGCTTGGCGGTCGAGCCGGCGACGTCGGAGTCCGACCAGCCGAAGCGGTAGCGGCCGAGGGCGTCGAGGTGCTCGTCCTGGCTCTGCCCGGTGCCGGGCGCGCTGGGACCAGCGGCTGCTCCAGTGACGGCGGTCTGGTCAAGGATGTCGGTCATATCGCGTGCTCCTCGTGATCGGGGCCGTGCATGGGTGAAGCCGTCTCATGGTTCAAGCCCGCGCCGGGGGCGGATGTTCCGGTCGGCGCGTGTGATGTCGGTGGGGACGTCTGCGCGGGCAGCGCGGCCGTCGTGATGGTTCGGGGGATGTGGGTCGTGCAGACGCCGTCGCCGTGGGCGATCGTGGCGAGGCGCTGGACGTGGACGCCGAGCTGGCGGGAGAACGCCTCGGTCTCCGCGTCGCACAGCTGGGGGAAGCGCTCGGCCACGTGGGCGACCGGGCAGTGGTGCTGGCACAGCTGGTCGCCGGCCCCCGCGGGCCGCACGGTGGCCGCGTACCCCTCGGCGGACAGGGTCCGGACCAGGGTCTGCACGGGCGTCTCGTCGAGGTCGGCCGCTCCGAGGGCCTGCCGGAAGTGCTCCTCCAGGTCCGCGAAGCGGGACTGGGCGAAACGCTCCACCGCCTCCGGCCCCGCCGTCTTGGCGAGGAACTCGAGCGCCTGGACGGCGAGGTCGTCGTAGCCGGCGCCGAAGCTGTCCCGGCCGGCCTCGGTGAGGACGAACACGCGGGCCGGACGACCGCGGCCGCGGGCGCCGTACACGCGCTGCTCCCGGGAGGTCAGCAGGCCCTGCTCGGCGAGGGAGTCGAGGTGACGGCGCACGCCCGCCGCGGTGAGCCCGAGACGGGTCGCGAGCTCGGCGGCGGTCGACGGCCCGTGCTCGAGGACCGAGCGGGCGACCCGCTGGCGGGTGGGGGCGTTCGGGTCGACGTCCGGCTCCTCGCCGAACACCTCCCGGTGCGCCTGCTCCACGCTTTTCACAATGCCAGTGTGCTCTTATTCGCACAGCGTTCAACCAAGGCGGGCCTAAGCCCGGGAGCAGCCCGGGAGCCGGGACAACCACGTGCTCCGGGTCGTAGTGTCCGATCCGAGGGCCGCCGTTCGTCCTGCTGGCAGGACCGGGCACAGGGCCCGGCCGAGCCGAGGAGGACGCATGACCCAGTACGCGCTGCTGATCTACGGCCGGGACGTCGACTGGTCCCAGCCGGAGCACGCGGAGGACATGAAGGAGTACGACACCTTCCACGAGCAGGACGGCGCTTCGTTCCGCGGCGGTGCGGCCCTGCACCCGACGAGCACCGCCACGACGGTCCGGGTGCGCGGTGCCCGCGGCGGCGACGCCGTGACCACCGACGGTCCGTTCGCGGAGACCAAGGAGGCCCTGACCGGCTTCTACCTGGTCGAGGCGGAGAACCTGGACGCCGCGCTCGCGATCGCGGAACGCTGCCCGGGTGCCTGGGACGGCGGGGTCGAGGTCCGACCGGTGCTCGAGTTCGGTGGCTGACCCCGCGCGCCGCGGAGGACTCACCACGTCATGACGACCGCCGACCGGCTCGCCGAGGTGGTGCGGACGGAGGGGGCCCGGGTGCTGGCCGTCCTCGTGCGCCACCTCGGCGACTGGTCGCTGGCCGAGGAGGCCGTCCAGGAGGCGGCCGTCGCCGCACTGCAGACCTGGCCGCGTGACGGGGTGCCCGAGCAGCCGCGGGCCTGGCTGACCGTCACCGCCAAGCGGAAGGCCGTGGACGTGCTGCGCCGGGAGCGGGCCCGCGGCGACAAGGAACGGGCGTCCGCAGCGCTCACCGAGCTCGGCCGACCCGACCGCGACGAGGGGGACGACGCCGTGGACGACGACCTGCTCCGGCTGGTCTTCACCTGCTGCCACCCGAGCCTGGCGCCCGAGGCCAGGCTGGCGCTCACCCTCAAGACGGTGTGCCAGCTCTCGGTCGCCGACGTCGCCGCAGCCCTGCTGACCACGGAGACCGCCATGGCCCGCAGGCTCACCCGCACCAGGAACAAGATCGCCGTCGCCCGGATCCCCTACCGGACCCCCACGGCCGTCGAGCTCCCCGAGCGGCTGACGAGCGTCTGCAGCGTCGTGCACGCGATGTACACGGCGGGGCACGCGCCCCAGGGCGGTGAGGTCGTGGTGGCGACCGACCTGTGCGCCGAGGCCGTACGACTCGCCCGCGAGCTCGTCCGCCTGATGCCGGACGAGGCCGGTCCGGCCGCCGTGCTGGCCCTGCTGCTGCTGACGGAGGCCCGCCGACCGGCCCGGGTCGACGCGCACGGCGACCCCGTCCTGCTCGGCGACCAGGACCGCGCCCGCTGGGACACCCGGCTCGTCGGGGAGGGTGCCGCGCTCCTGGACGCCAGCCTGCGCCGCACCGAGGGGATCGCCGACCCGTTCCAGCTGCAGGCGGCGGTCGCGCTCGAGCACGACCGTGCCCCGAGCTACGCCGGCACGGACTGGGCGGAGGTCGTCCGCCTCTACGACCTGCTGCTCTCGGTCGCACCGAGCGCTCCGGCGACGCTGGCCCGCGGTGTCGCCGTCGCCGAGCGCGACGGGGCCGAGGCGGGGCTGCGGGCCGTCGCCGACCTGCCGGGCAACGCGCGGGTCCGCGGCGTCCGCAGCGAGCTGCTGGCCCGGTGCGGGCGCTACGACGCGGCGCTGGCGGAGCTGGAGCCGCGGGCCGGTGACGTGCTCACCGCGCCCGAGCAGCGGTTCCGGGCCGCTCGACGAGCCGAGTGGACCGCGCGAGCGGCGTCAGGACCGCGCGAGCGGCGTCAGGAACCTGACGGGCCGGGCGTGGTGCCCAGGACGTCGGCGAGGTCGTAGCTCACGGGCTCCTCGAGCTGGGAGTACGTGCACGAGCGCGGGTCGCGGTCGGGGCGCCAGCGGTTGAACTGCGCCATGTGGCGGAACCGCTCCCCCTCCATGTGCTCGTAGCGGACCTCGACGACGAGGTCCGGGCGCAGCGGGGTGAAGGAGAGGTCCTTGCCGTTGTTCCAGCGGCTGCCCTCCGACGCGCGCGGCGTACGGGTGCCCTCCTCCTGCTTGGCCCAGGCCCAGGGGTGGTCGTCGAAGGTCGTCACGAGCGGCTGCAGCTCGGTGAACAGCTCCTTGCGCCGGGCGGCCGGGAAGGCCCCGATGACGCCCACGGAGGTGAGCTCGCCCGCACCGTCGTAGAGGCCGAGCAGCAGCGACCCGATGCTGTCCGGGCCGCTCTTGTGCACGCGGTAGCCCGCGACGACGCAGTCGGCCGTCCGCTCGTGCTTGATCTTGAACATCACCCGCTTGTCCGGGGCGTAGCGCAGCTGGTTGGGCTTGGCGACCACGCCGTCGAGCCCCGCGCCCTCGAACTGGGTGAACCACTCCTGCGCCACCGCCGGGTCGTCGGTGACCCGGGTCAGGTGGACCGGGGGCCGGGCGTGGGCGAGCGCCGCCTCCAGCGCGGCCCGCCGCTCCGCGAAGGGCCGCGGCGTCCAGTCCTCGTCGCCGAGGGCGAGCAGGTCGAACGCGACGAAGCTCGCCGGCGTCTCGTGCGCCAGCCGCGTCACGCGGCTCACGGCCGGGTGGATGCGCTGCTGCAGCGTCTCGAACTCCACCCGCTCCCCCGTCGGGTCGACGACGATGATCTCGCCGTCCACCACCGCACGTTCGGGAAAGCTGGCGAGGACGGCCTCCACCACCTCGGGGAAGTAGCGCGTCATCGGCTTGCCGTTGCGGCTGCCGATCTCCACCTCGTCGCCGTCGCGGAAGATCACCGAGCGGAACCCGTCCCACTTGGGCTCGTAGGTCAGGTCCCCGGTCGGGACGGTCTTGACCGCCTTCGCCAGCATCGGCGCGACCGGTGGCATCACGGGCAGGTCCATCAGGCCATTGTGGGCGCGACCCGCGACCTAGACTCGGCCGGTGCCCAGCCCGACCGCGCCCGCGCTGGAGGTGACGGACCTCACGGTCCGCTTCGGCGCGACGACGGTGCTCGACGGCCTCAGCCTCACGGCGCGGACGGGCGCCCTCACCGCCGTCCTCGGCCCGAACGGGGCCGGCAAGACCACGCTGCTGCGCTGCTGCACCGGACTCGTCACGCCGGACGCCGGCGATCTCCGGGTGCTCGGCCTCGACCCCGGCTCTCCCGAGGTCACCGCTGCGGTCGGGCTCATGCCGCAGAGCACGGGTGCCTGGTCCGGCATCCGGGCCGGCGAGCTGCTGCGCTACCTCGCCTCGCTCTACGCCCACCCGCTCGACGTGGACGCCCTGGTCGCCCGGCTCGGCATCGGCGCGTACGTCAGGACGCCCTACCGCCGGCTGTCCGGGGGCCAGCAGCAGGCGGTCAACCTCGCCGGCGCGCTGGTCGGCCGCCCGGAGCTGGTGTTCCTGGACGAGCCGACCGCCGGCATGGACCCGCACGCGCGCCGCGCCACGTGGGGCCTGCTGCGCGACCTGCGGTCGGCCGGGGTCGCCATCGTGCTGACCACCCACGCCATGGACGAGGCCGCCGCGCTGGCCGACCAGGTCTGGATGATCGACCGGGGCCGGGTCGCGGCGTCCGGCACCGTCGACGAGCTGACGGCCGGCGGGGAGACCCTGGAGAACGTCTTCCTGGCCCGGACGCACGGGGTCGTCGGATGAGCGCGCCCGCGGCGGGACCCGACATCAGCGCCCCGCTCGACCTGAGCCCCGCCCCCGGGGCGGCGCCCGCCGGACGCCGTGTCGTCCGCCACGCGCTCACCGAGGTCCGGCTGCTGGTCCGCAACGGCGAGCAGCTCCTGCTCGCGCTCGTCATCCCGCTGGCGATCCTGGTCCTGGCCGCCGCGACGCGCGGCCGGTTCGTGCCGCTGGCCGCCGCCGCCCCGTCCGTGCTCGCGCTGGCGGTCTGGTCGTCGGCGTTCACCTCGACCGCGATCGCGACCGGCTTCGAGCGCCGTTACGGGGTCCTCGAGCGGCTCGCGGCCACACCCCTGGGCCGGGGCGGACTCCTCCTCGGCAAGGCCCTGGCCGTCGGCCTGGTGCTGCTCGGGCAGCTGGTGGTGCTGGTCGTCGTGGCCCTGCTGCTCGGCTGGCGCCCGGCGTACACGCCCGGTTCCCTGCTCGCGAGCCTTGCGCTCGTCGTGCTCGCGGCGGCGACGTTCGTGGCGCTCGCGCTGCTGCTGGCGGGTCGGCTGCGGGCCGAGGCCACCCTGGCGGTGGCGAACCTCGTCTACGTCGTGCTGCTGGTGGGCGGGGGCCTGGTCATCAGCGTGTCCCGCTACCCGCGGGTGCTGCAGCCGGTCGTCGAGGCGCTGCCCACCGCGGCGCTCGGCGAAGGGCTGCGGGCCGGTGCGACCGGTCTGGTCCTGGGCTGGACGTTCGCCGTGCTGGGGGTCTGGCTGGTCCTGGCCGGGCTGCTCGCCCGGCGGGCTTTCCGGTGGACAGCATGATGGACGCATGACGTCGGGACGCACGAGGTGCTGCGCGTGACTGGTTCGACCCTGCTGCGGCTCGTGACCGGACCGGTCGCCCTGCGACGCTGGGCGGTCGCGTCCCTCGCGATCAACGTCGTGATCGTGGTGACCGGCGGCCTGGTCCGCCTCACCGCCTCCGGGCTCGGCTGCCCGACCTGGCCCCGGTGCAGCGAGACCTCGTTCGTCACGCACCCCGAGCTGGGCGTGCACGGCGCGATCGAGTTCGGCAACCGGCTGCTGACCTTCGTGCTCGTCGCGGTGATCGCGCTCACCTGGATCACGGCGCTCCGGCTGCGGGACACGTCCCGTCTCGCCGAGCGCGGCGGGCGCCGCCGCGACCTGCGCTGGCTCGCGGGCGGGCTCCTGCTGGGCATCCCGGCGCAGATCGTCATCGGCGGGATCAGCGTGCTCACCCACCTCAACCCGTGGGTCGTCGGCCTGCACTTCGTCGTCTCGATGGCGCTCGTCGGCCTCGCCGTCGGTCTCGTGCGCGCGACGTGGCCCGCCCGGAGCGTCGTCGTCGAGCACGGGCCCGCCGTCGTGCTCGCCCGGGTGGCCTTCGCCGGGATGGTGGCGGCCGTGTGGCTGGGCACGGTCGTCACGGGCAGCGGGCCGCACGCCGGTGACCTGAACGCCGTGCGCAACGGCCTCGACGGTGGGCTGGTCGCGCACGTGCACGCCGCCGCCGTCTGGGTGACCATCGCGTTCACGCTGGGTCTGCTGGTCCTGAACCGGTCCCGGCCGGTCGTCCTGCTGCTGGCCGTCGAGGTGCTCCAGGCGATCCTCGGGCTCGCGCAGTACCACCTCGGCGTGCCGGTCCCGCTCGTCGCGCTGCACCTGCTGGGGGCCTCGCTGTCGGTCGCCGCCGCGACGAACGTCCTGCTCGCGGTCCGGCGGCGCCGTGCTACGACTCCCCGGACCCCCACGGTCGACGCTCGAGCCACGGTTGGAGCCGCGCGGTGACGAAGGGCAGCACGAGGTAGGTCATCACCGGCGTCAGGACGACGGTGGTGATCAGGACCCGGAGCGCCAGCGGTACGACGCCCCAGACGGGCAGCAGCGACACCAGCAGGCTGAACACCAGGTTCGTCGGGAAGAAGCCGAGCCAGATCGTCACCGCCTGCTTCCAGCGCGGCGGGGGCGTACGCGGTGTGGCCGCAGCCTGGTGGTCGAGCAGGCTCGACTCGGGCACGTCGAACCACCCCTCGATCCCGGTCCGCCGCTCCACCCGGGCGTCGTGGACGAACTCCTCCCCGCTGCGCAGCCACCACCGCCGCTCGTCCGAGGACTCCCAGCCGGCCAGCGAGCCGGCGTCGGCGAAGCGGTAGAGCGTGTACCAGAGCGACGACGACCCGCTCGCACGCACCCAGCCCGAGCCGAGGTAGCCCGGCATCCGGCTCGCCAGGCTCGTCCCGGTCTGCACCCACGCCAGCGCCTCGGCCTGGCGGTGGGCGTCCACCCGCCGCTCGATGGCGACGGTGATGGGCGCGTCGGAGATCTCGTGGTCGCTCTGCACGACCCCAGTCAAGCCCGGGCAGATGACAGACGGGTGACTGCTGCGAGAGTGGTTGTCACTTCAACCACGCCGAGGCGCTATGATGATCACATCAGCTTGCTTTCGCTCCTGCCGCAAGCAGTCCGTACGTCGTAGCCCACCGTGGCTCCGTACGAGGCGCCTCCGAGAAGACCTCGGAAGGTGTCGGCGGGACATCATGGACGGAACTCCTTGACCCAGCACGACTTCAGCACGCTCGGCGTGCCCGCTTCCCTCGTCGGCGTCCTCGCCGAGCGGGGCATCACCGACCCCACCCCGATCCAGGCCGCGACGCTGCCGGACGCCCTCGCGGGCCGCGACGTCCTCGGCCGTGGCCGCACCGGCTCCGGCAAGACGTACGCGTTCCTGCTGCCGCTGGTCGCCCGCCTGTCCGCGTCCTCGCCGCGTCGTCGGCCCGGCGCTCCCCGCGCGCTGATCCTCGCTCCCACCCGTGAGCTCGTCGGCCAGATCGAGGCGGCCCTCGCTCCCCTCGCGGCGACCACCGGCCTCACCTCGCGCACCGTCTTCGGCGGCGTCGGGCAGGGTCCGCAGGTCGCGGCGCTGCGGCGCGGCGTCGACATCCTCATCGCCTGCCCCGGCCGGCTCGAGGACCTGATCAAGCAGGGCCACGGATCGCTCGGCAGCATCGAGATCACGATCATCGACGAGGCCGACCACATGGCCGACCTCGGCTTCCTGCCGGTCGTCCGGCGCCTGCTCGACCAGACCCCGCGCGAGGGGCAGCGGCTGCTGTTCTCCGCCACGCTGGACAACCAGGTGGACGTCCTCGTGCGTCGCTTCCTGACCAACGCGGTCGTCCACGAGGCCGACTCGGCGCTGTCGCCGGTCTCGACGATGACCCACCACGTCCTGCACGTCGAGCGCGACCAGCGCCTGCCGGTGCTCATCGACCTCGCCAGCGCGCCGGGCCGGACAGTCGTGTTCACCCGCACCAAGCACGGCGCCAAGGCGCTGGCCCGCCAGCTCAACGCCAAGGGCATCCCCACGGTCGACCTGCACGGCAACCTGAGCCAGGGCGCCCGGACGCGCAACATGGACGCGTTCCACAGCGGCAAGGCCACGACGCTGGTGGCGACCGACATCGCCGCTCGCGGCATCCACGTCGACGACGTCGCGCTCGTCGTGCACGCGGACCCGCCCGTCGAGCACAAGGCCTACACGCACCGCTCCGGGCGCACCGCCCGGGCCGGCAGCGACGGCACCGTCGTGACCCTCGCCACGGCCGACCAGCTGCGCGAGGTCCGTTCGCTGACCAAGGCGGCCGGCATCAACCCGACCACGACCCGGGTCCAGAGCATGTCCGACCCGGTGCTCACGACGGTCGCCCCCGGGGTGCGTGCACTCCCGGGCGGCCTCGAGGTGCCCGCGGCCACGTCCGGCTCCGAGTCGGGCGACCGGGGGCCGCGCAACGCCGGCGCGGGTCGTCGTCGCGGCGCCGGTACCGGCAAGGCTCCGGCCCAGGCCGACGCCCGGGGCGGGGCGCGTGGCGCCGGTGCGGGTCGCGGTCGCAGCGCCCAGGGTCCGGCCAAGACCGGTCGCGGGCCTGCTCGTCCGGCCGGCCGTCGTCCCTCCGGCGGTGGCGGTGGCGGCAACTCCCTCGCCTACTCGACCAGCAGCTCGGGTTCCTCGGGCGGCTCCGCCGCCTCGACCGGCAACCACTCGGCCTCCGGCTTCAGCGCCGGTCGCCGCTGACCCAGCAGCGTTCTTCGACCACAGCCGCTCCCCGTCACCGGGGGGCGGCTGTGGTCGTTCTGGCGCGGCCGCGGCGGTCAGGTCAGGTCGGGTCGGGTCAGGTCAGGTCAGGTCCCAGGCCACCTTGGCGTCGCCGTCCCACCGCCGGCAGCTCCGGCTGGTCGCGAGGACGTCGGGCACCTCGCCCAGCACCGTGACCACCTCACCGAGCCGGTCCACCGGGACACGGCGCGCGACGGTCACGTGGGGGCTCCACCGACCCGCCGCGAAGTGGCTGTCCGGCTCGGTCCCGCACCGTTCCGCGACCCGGGCCTGCAGGGCCAGCAGCGCCGCGTTCGCCACCACCTGCCGTACGAGCACCACCTGGCCCCGTCGCCGCCCGAAGACCAGCAGCGACCCGAGCAGCAACGAGAGGTCGAGGCCGGCGACCAGCGTCGGCAGCGCGGCGTCGACCTCCGCGGGCACCGCCGACCCCGCCCAGAGCGTCACGTGCGGGCGGTGGCTGGGGCTGGGGTCGACCCGCTGCTCCGTCGGCTGCCCGGCCTCGGCCAGCCGCGCCCACTCCCCCAGCACGACCGCCTCCGACGCAGCGTCGAGCAGCAGCTCCACGGACTGGGTCACGGGCTCCATCCTCTTGCACCGCCAGCAGTCGCGACGGCGGCGGGCCGACGGGCGGGCGGCCGCGGCGCCGGTGCCGGTGCACACCCGCACAACGTGCAGCCAGCCGCACAGGTAGCGACCTGTGCGGCTGGTTCCGAGGTGTGCGGCTGGTTCCGAGGTGTGCGGCTGGAGCCGGAGGTGTGCAGCTGAGACCCGCGGCGGCGGGAACCGTCAGCGCAGCAGGGGGTCCACGGCGGCGGCGACGAAGATCAGTGCGAGGTATGAGTTCGACCAGTGGAACAGCCGCATCGGGCGCAGCGCGGCGTCGACGAGCCCGGCGCGGGCGCGGAGGTACAGCTGCACCGCCTCGACCAGGAACACCAGGCCCGCCACCCCGGCGACCGAGGGATAGAGCCACCCGGTGTGCGCGACCGGCCAGAGGGACAGGGAGACCAGCACGGTGACGACGCTGTAGACCAGCATCTGCCGGGCCACGTACGGGGCCGAGCGGACGACCGGCAGCATCGGCACCTCGGCGGCTGCGTAGTCGGCGCGGTAGCGGAACGCGAGCGCCCAGGTGTGCGGCGGGGTCCAGAAGAAGACGATGGCGAAGAGCACGAACGGCGCCAGCGCGATGTGACCGGTGACCGCCGTCCAGCCGATCAGCGGCGGGAAGCAGCCCGCGATCCCGCCCCAGACGATGTTCTGGGGGGTGCGCCGCTTGAGCAGCATCGTGTAGACGAGCACGTAGAAGGCGTTGGCCCCGAGAGCCAGGAGCGCGGACAGCCAGTTGACGCCGTAGCCGAGCACCAGCGTCGCCGCGACCCCGAGCACCGCGCCGAAGATCGTCGCGGACCGCGGACCGACCATGTGCCGGGGCAGCGCACGCCGCCGCGTGCGACGCATGCGCTCGTCGATGTCGCGGTCGAGCACGCAGTTGAAGACGTTCGCGCTGGCGGCGGCGAAGCAGCCGCCGACCATCGTCAGCAGCACCAGCACCAGCGGAGGGACGCCGCCCGCGGCCAGGAACATGGCCGGCACGGTGGTGACGAGCAGCAGCTCGATGATCCGCGGCTTGGTGAGGTTGACGTAGGCCGAGACGACGTCGCGCACCGAGACGGTCGGACCGGTCCGCTCGACCGCTTCCCCGCGGTCCGCCGCGGCTGCGTCGCCGGTCAGGTCCAGGGCGGTCACAGGCTGCACTCTCTCACGTCGAGCACCTCGAGCCCGGTCGCCGAGCGGCGGGCGCGCAGCGGGGGCGCGTGGGGTGCAGAGCCCAGGTTAGTGCGCGCCCGCGCCGTGGCGGACGGGGCGCCGCGTGACCCGCGTCCCACCCGCTTCTCGTCGGACGGCGCATGACGCGCAGGTGAATGGTCGGCGCCGCAGCGGGTAGGCCCTGTTGGTGAGGCAGGACCGCTCGATAGGCTCGACGACGTCGGAGTCGTCGGCCCAACCGCGGTCGGCGCTCCTCGCCTGCACCCCGGAAGGACTGCCTGTGACCACCACCGCCACCACCTCTCCCACCGAGGACGACGTCTTCCCCGAGGGCTGGACCGATCTCGACACCAAGGCGGTCGACACGGTCCGTGCCCTCGCCGCCGACGCCGTGCAGAAGACCGGCAACGGCCACCCCGGCACGGCCATGAGCCTCGCGCCCGTGGCGTACCTGCTCTTCCAGAAGGTCATGCGCCACAACCCGAACGAGCCGCACTGGCCGGGGCGCGACCGGTTCGTGCTCTCCTGCGGGCACTCGAGCCTGACGCTCTACCTCCAGCTCTACCTCGGCGGCTTCGGCCTCGAGCTCGACGACATCGAGGCGCTGCGCACCTGGGGCTCCAAGACCCCGGGCCACCCCGAGTACGGCCACACCGACGGCGTCGAGATCACCACCGGCCCGCTCGGCCAGGGCATCGGCAACGCGGTCGGCATGGCGATGGCCGCCCGCCGCGAGCGCGGCCTGCTGGACCCCGACGCCCCCGCGGGACAGTCGATCTTCGACCACCACATCTACTGCCTGGCCTCCGACGGCGACATCGAGGAGGGCATCAGCTCCGAGGCGTCCTCGCTCGCCGGCACCCAGCAGCTCGGCAACCTCACGCTGATCTACGACCACAACCACATCTCGATCGAGGACGACACCAACATCGCCCTCACCGAGGACACCGCGCTGCGCTACGAGGCGTACGGGTGGCACGTCCAGTCGATCGACTGGACCAACGACGAGACCAAGTACGTCGAGAACGTCAAGGCCCTGAACGACGCCCTCGAGACCGCTCGCGGCGTGACCGACCGGCCGAGCTTCATCAGCCTCCGCACGATCATCGCGTGGCCCGCGCCCGACGCCCAGAACACGGGCAAGGCGCACGGCTCCGCGCTCGGCAAGGACGAGGTCGCCGCGCTCAAGAAGGTCCTCGGCTTCGACCCGGACAAGTCCTTCGCCGTCGACGACGACGTCATCGCCCACACCCGCGAGCTGCAGCAGCGCGGGCAGGCCGCCCAGGACGCGTGGGAGCAGAGCTTCTCCGCGTGGGCCGAGGCCAACCCCGAGGGCAAGGCGCTCTACGACCGGTTCGTGGCGGACGAGCTCACGCCCGGCTGGGACGAGGCCCTCCCGACCTGGGACGCCGACGAGAAGGGCATCGCCACCCGCGCGGCCTCCGGCAAGGTCCTCGGCGCCATCGCCCCGCGGATGCCCGAGCTGTGGGGCGGCTCGGCCGACCTGGCCGAGTCCAACAACACGACGGCCGAGGGCGAGCCGAGCTTCCTGCCGGCCGACCGCCAGACGAAGATGTGGCCGGGCAGCCCGTACGGCCGCACGCTGCACTTCGGCATCCGTGAGCACGCCATGGGCGCGATCATGAACGGGATCAAGGCCCACGGCGGGACGCGCCCGTACGGCGGCACGTTCCTCACGTTCAGCGACTACATGCGCGGCGCGGTCCGCCTGTCGGCCCTGATGCGCCTGCCCGTCACCTACGTCTGGACCCACGACTCCATCGGCCTGGGCGAGGACGGCCCGACCCACCAGCCGATCGAGCACGTCGCCGCGCTGCGCGCCATCCCGGGCCTCGACATCGTCCGTCCGGCCGACGCCAACGAGACCGCGGCCGCCTGGAAGCACATCCTGCTGAACGGCGACCGGCCGGCCGGCCTCATCCTCACCCGTCAGGCCCTGCCGATCGTGCCGCGCGGCACGGACGGCTTCGCCACGACCGACGGGGTGGGCAAGGGCGGCTACGTCCTCAAGGACTCCGACGAGGCGCCCGAGGTGATCCTCATCGGGACCGGCTCGGAGGTGCAGTACTGCGTCACCGCCCAGCAGCAGCTGCTGGAGCAGGGCATCCACGCCCGCGTGGTGTCGATGCCCTGCGTCGAGTGGTTCAGCGAGCAGACGGAGGAGTACCGGGCCTCGGTCATCCCGCCGGACGTGACGGCCCGCGTGAGCATCGAGGCCGGCATCCCGATGGGCTGGCGCGACGTGGTCGGCGACTCGGGTCGCATCATCGCGATCGACCACTACGGTGCCAGCGCTCCGGGGGCGTTCCTGCTCAAGGAGTTCGGCTTCACCGCCGAGACGGTGGTCGCGGCTGCTCAGGAGAGCCTCGCCGCCGCGACCAGGCCGGGAGCGGACTCCGCCCCCGTGCACACCGTTCCCAGCGGTCCCCAGGGCCCGGAGGACCTCGAGTCCGACCCCGGCGTCACGATCCACTGACCGCGGACCCCGCGGCCACCAGCACCCCCGCTCCCAGCAAAGGAACAAGCACATGAGCGAAGACCGACTCAAGGGCCTCGCCGACGAAGGCGTCTCCATCTGGCTGGACGACCTGTCCCGCGAGCGTCTCAACACCGGCAACCTCGCCGACCTGATCAAGAGCTCGTCGGTCAGCGGTGTCACCACCAACCCGACGATCTTCGCCTCCGCGCTCTCCAACGGGGCGGCGTACAACGACCAGGTCCGCGAGCTCGCCGCGCGCGACACCGACGTCGCGGACGCCATCAAGGCGCTCACCTCCGACGACGTCCGCCACGCCTGCGACCTGTTCAAGGACGTGTACGAGGCGACCGGCGGCGTCGACGGCCGCGTGTCCATCGAGGTCGAGCCCGGCCTCGCCATGGACACCGACGGCACCACCGCCCAGGCGTCCGACCTGTGGAAGATCGTCGACCGGCCCAACGTGCTGATCAAGATCCCCGCCACGAAGCCGGGCCTGCCGGCCATCACCTCGGCGATCGGCGAGGGCATCAGCGTCAACGTGACGCTGATCTTCTCCCTGGACCGCTACCGCGCGGTGATGGACGCCTACCTGACCGGGCTCGAGCAGGCCGCGGCCAACGGCCACGACCTCAGCCGCATCCAGTCGGTCGCCTCGTTCTTCATCTCCCGGGTGGACTCCGAGGTCGACAAGCGCCTCGACGCCATCGGCAGCGACGAGGCCAAGGCGCTCAAGGGCAAGGCGGCGATCGCCAACGGGCGGCTCGCGTACGCCGCGTACGAGGAGGTGTTCAGCTCCGAGCGCTTCGCGGCGCTGCAGGAGAAGGGCGCCAACCGTCAGCGTCCGCTGTGGGCCTCGACCGGCGTCAAGGACCCGAACCTGCCCGACACCCTCTACGTCGCCGAGCTCGTGGTCGCGAACACCGTCAACACCATGCCGGAGAAGACCATGCAGGCCTTCGCCGACCACGGTGAGCTGACCGGCGACCGCGTCAGCGGCACCGAGGAGGAGTCCGCGCAGACCTTCGCGCAGCTGGAGGCCGTCGGGGTCGACCTCGACGACGTCTGGGAGGTGCTCGAGAAGGAGGGCGTCGACAAGTTCGACAAGTCGTGGGGCGAGCTCGTCGAGACCGTGCAGGTCGCGCTCGACGACGCCAAGAAGGGCAAGTCCCCCGGCGAGTCGACCGACGTGGACGACCCCAACAAGTAAGCCCGGCACGATCACGCCGGACGGGCCCGTCAGGGTCCGTCCGGCGTTCCCGTCTCCGCGCCGTGAGCGCGGAACTCATCGCCTCGAGGAGCGCCCGACGTGTCGACCCCTGCTGAGATCATCGTCCACGACGGTCCCGACGACGTGGCGGAGGCGCTCGCCGCCCGGCTCACGAGCACGCTCGCCGACGTCCAGGCCCGCGGGCGCACCCCGCAGGTGTGCCTGACCGGCGGCGGCATCGCGACCAAGGCGTACGCCCGGCTCGCGGCCGACGGTCCCGGTGACGTCGACTGGTCGCACGTCGACCTGTGGTGGGGCGACGAGCGCTTCGTGCCGGCCGGCGACGCCGACCGCAACGCCGAGCCCACGCTCGCGGTGCTGCGCGGACCGCTCCGCCTCGGCGACTCGTTCGTGCACGTGATGCCCGCCTCCGACGCCAACCTCGACCTGGACGAGGCCGCCGTCGCGTACGCGGCCGAGCTCGGCGGCACGGTGTTCGACGTCTGCCTGCTCGGGATGGGCCCGGACGGGCACGTGGCCTCGCTGTTCCCGGGCCACCCGGGTCCGGAGACGGCCGGGACCGTCATCGCCGTGCGGAACTCCCCCAAGCCACCGCCGGACCGGATCAGCGTGACCCTGGACGTCATCAACCGGTCGCGCCAGGTGTGGTTCTGCGTGAGCGGGGCGGAGAAGGCCGAGGCGGTGGCGAAGGGCGTGCTGGGCACCGGCCCCGATCCCGTGCCCGCCGCCCGGGCGTCGGGGACCGAGGCGACCGTCTGGCTGGTCGACACCGCCGCCGTCGCCGACCTGCCCGCGGACGTGGAGCGCGACCGGGGCTAGACCTCGGGCGGGAGGCGCGACGGCCGGAGGCGCCGGTCGAGGTGGCGGAACGCGAGCGCGAGAACCAGCGCGAGCACGATGACGAAGGTCGTCGTCCCGATCGCCCGTGGGTAGCCGATGGTGGCCGCATCCATGAACGGGTACGGGTACCAGCCGGTGACGGCGCCCCGGACGAAGGTGAAGAGCACCCAGGCGACCGGCCACACGAAAGCCCAGGCGACCGCCTCCCAGGTGATGCGCGGCCGCGGCCCGACGAGCAGCCACACGCCGACCGTGGCGACGGGCGAGACGATGTGCAGGGCCGCGTTCGTCCACAGCGCGAGCCCGTCGAGGTGGACGAGCCGCGCGAGCAGGGTGTTGTAGACGATCCCGGTCACGACGATGGCCAGCAGCGAGTCGAGCCGCAGGACCCGCCAGACGCGACCGTCGCGCGCCGGGGAGACGGCCAGCGTGATCGACGCGGCCAGCACGAGGACGTTGCTCTGGATGGTGAAGTAGCTGACCAGCCGCACCAGCCGGGTGCCGAGGCCGACGTCGGCGGCGGTCTCACCGGTGCTGACGTCGGTGCCCCCGGCGAGGATCAGTGCGAGCTGGACCACCAGCGCCACCGCGACGACCAGCGCGACCGCCCCGTGCAGGTAGCGGGCCAGCACGTACGGGCGGGCGGGGATCTCGTCGTTCAGCGCAGCTCAACCCCGTCGAGCAGCTCCCGCACGGTCCGCAGCGGGTCGGCCGAGCCGAGGACCGTCTCCCCGCGCTTCAGCAGGCAGCAGATGGTCCGGGCGTGGTCCCCGCCCATGGTCCTGGTGGAGGCGATGCGGGCCTGCTCCCACAGGCAGGTGCTCTCGAGCACGTACGGCTGGAGGAGCTGCCACGTCGTCGCGTCGACGGTCCCGAGCAGCCCGCCGTTCAGGGGCACGCCCGCCAGCCAGGCGACGACCTCGTCGACCCGACCACCGTCGCGCACCGGTGCGCCCACGGTCGCGCCGGCGAAGACGTTCAGGAAGGCGACCGACGCCACCTCGACGGCGTCCGCGCGGTACAGGCCCTCGAAGCCGGCGTACCGCGGCGGTCGCGGCGGGACGGTCAGTAGATGACCTCGCCACGCGCCCGCCGGTCCCGGAGGGACTGGAGCGCCTCGCTGAGGATCGTCGCGGCCTCGTGGTCGCTGCGGCGTTCCTTCACGTAGGCCAGGTGGGTCTTGTAGGGCTCGTTCTTCGGCGGGGACGGGGGGTTCTTCGCGTCGAGGTTGGACGGCAGCCCGCACCGCGGGCAGTCCCACACCGGGGGCACCACGGCCTCGGCGGCGAAGGCCGGACGGGTCTCGTGACCGGACGAGCAGAAGTAGGACACGTACAGGCGTGGCGCGGTGTCCCCGCGCTCGGCCTCGCCCATCGGACCTGCGCCGACCCGGCTACCCCGGATCGCACTCCCGCTACCAGCCACCGTCTGATCCCCCGATCTCTGCTTGTCGGCGAGCACATCGTGCACGTCGTGAACCTGTGCACATCCTCAGGTGTGCGGTGGTGAGACGTCTGCTCCGACGCGCCGCGCCGCAGCAGCCCTAGGCGCCGAGCTTGTAGAGCAGGCCCAGCGCCACGATGCAGGCCAGCCAGACGACCGCGATGATGATCGTCAGCCGGTCGAGGTTGCGCTCCGCGATCGACGAACCGCCCAGCGACGACGAGATCCCGCCGCCGAACAGGTCGGACAGCCCGCCGCCCCGGCCCTTGTGCAGCAGCACGAACAGGGCGAGGGCGACGCTGGTCACGACCAGCACGATCGAGAAGATCAGGATCGGGGTGGTCATCAGGGGCACGAGCACAGGCACGCCGCAACTTTAACCCAGCGACGCAGAGGACCCGACCCGCGCGAGCGCTGACGGGGAGGCGTCAGAGCACCGGCAGGTCGTAGAACCGGGCGATCGCGGCGAACTCGTCGACCTTCAGGCTCGACCCGCCGACGAGGCAGCCGTCCACGTCGGGCTGCGCCATCGTGCCCGCGACGTTGTCGGCCTTGACCGAGCCGCCGTAGAGCGTGCGGACCGAGTCGGCCACCGCGTCGGAGTAGAGCTCGGCGACGACCGCGCGGATCGCGGCGCAGACCTCCTGCGCGTTCTCCGGGGTCGCGACCTCACCGGTCCCGATCGCCCACACCGGCTCGTACGCGACGACGACCGATCCGGCCTGCTCGGCGGTGATGTCGGCGAAGGCCGCGTGCACCTGGGCGACGACGTACGCCACGTGGTCGCCCGACTGCCGGACGTCACGGCCCTCGCCGACGCAGACGATCGGCGCGATGCCGGCCGCCAGCGCCTTGCGCGCCTTGATGTTGACCAGCGCGTCGTCCTCGTGGTGGTAGAACCGGCGCTCCGAGTGCCCGACGGTGACGTAGCGGCAGCCGAGCTTGGCCAGCATGGCCGCCGAGACCTCGCCGGTGTACTGGCCGGCGTCGTTCGCGGAGACGTCCTGCGCACCGTAGACGAGCTTGAGCCGGTCGCCGTCGATCAACGTCTGCACCGAGCGGAGGTCGGTGAAGGGCGGGAGCACGACGACCTCGCAGCGGGCCGGGTCGTACTTCTTGTCCTCGAGCGTCCAGGCCAGCTTCTGCACCAGGCCCACCGCCTCGACGTGGTTGAGGTTCATCTTCCAGTTGCCGGCCATCAGCGGCGTGCGGGGCACAGGGTTTCCTTCTTCTGCTCTGCTCGGGGTGGTGCGGGGGGACGTACGGGTGGGTCGGGGCTCAGCCGAGGACGGCGAGGCCGGGGAGGGTCTTGCCCTCGAGGTACTCCAGGCTCGCCCCGCCGCCGGTCGAGATGTGCCCGAAGTCGTCGTCGGCGAAGCCGAGGTCACGCACGGCCGCGGCGGAGTCACCGCCACCGACCACCGAGAGGCCGTCGACCTCGGTCAGGGCCTGGGCGACGGCGCGGGTGCCGTTCGCGAAGGCGGCCCACTCCGCGACGCCCATCGGGCCGTTCCAGAACACGGTCTTCGCGCCCCGCACCACGTCGGCGAACGCGGCCGCCGAGTCGGGGCCGATGTCGAGCCCGAGCTGGTCGGCCGGCATGGCGTCGGCGGCGACGACCGTCGCCGGGCTGTCGGCCTTGAACTCGGGCGCCACGACGATGTCGGTCGGCAGCACGATGCGCTTGCCGGCGGCCTTCGCCTGCTCCAGGTAGCCGCGGACGGTGTCGATCTGGTCGCGCTCGAGCAGGCTCGTGCCGACCTCGTGGCCCTGGGCCGCGAGGAAGGTGAAGAGCATCCCGCCGCCGACCACGAGGGTGTCGGCGGTGCCGAGCAGGTTGGCGATGACGGCGAGCTTGTCGGACACCTTGGCGCCGCCCAGGACCACGACGTACGGGCGCTCGGGCGACTCGGTCAGGCGCTCGAGCACCTCGACCTCGGCGAGCACGAGCCCACCGGCGGCGTTCGGCAGCAGCGCGGCCACGTCGTAGACGCTGGCCTGCTTGCGGTGCACGACCCCGAAGCCGTCGGAGACGAACACGTCGCCGAACGCGGCGTACCTGGCCGCCAGCCCGGCGCGTTCCGCGTCGACCTTGGACTCCTCGGCGGGCTCGAAGCGGACGTTCTCCAGCATCCCGATCTCGCCGTCGCCGAGCCCGGCCACCATCGCCGCCGCGGACTCCCCGACCACGTCGCCGGCGAGCGTCACCTCGGAGCCGAGCAGCTCGCCGAGCCGCGCGGCGGCCGGGGCGAGCGAGTACCTGGGGTTCACCTGCCCCTTGGGCCGCCCGAGGTGGGCCATGACGACGACCCTGGCGCCGGCGTCACGCAGCTGGGTCAGGGTCGGGACGGACGCCCGGATCCGGCCGTCGTCGGTGATCGTCTGCCCGTCGAGGGGGACGTTCAGGTCGCAGCGGACGAGGACGCGCTTGCCGCGCAGGTCCCCCAGGTCGGCGACGGACTTCATCGGGGCTCTCCTTGGATGGCGGTGCTCGAGGGTGCAGCAGGTGCCGGACGTGGGCCGAGCCCGTCGGAGGACCTCCGACGGGCTCGGTGCACGATCAGGCTCAGAGCGACTTGCCGACCAGCGTGACGAGGTCGACGAGGCGGTTGGAGTAGCCCCACTCGTTGTCGTACCAGCCGACGACCTTGACCTGGTTGCCGATGACCTTGGTCAGGCCCGAGTCGAAGATGCAGGAGCTCGGGTCGGTCACGATGTCGGAGGAGACGATCGGGTCCTCGGTGTACTTGAGGTAGCCCTTGAGCGGACCCTCGGCGGCGGCCTTGAACGCCGCGTTCACCTCGGCGACCGTCGTCTCGCGACCGAGCTCCACGGTCAGGTCCGTGGCCGAGCCCGTCGGCACCGGCACGCGCAGCGCGTAGCCGTCGAGCTTGCCCTTGAGCTGCGGCAGCACGAGACCGATCGCCTTGGCCGCACCGGTCGAGGTCGGCACGATGTTGATGGCCGCCGCGCGGGCGCGACGCAGGTCGGCGTGCGGGCCGTCCTGCAGGTTCTGGTCCTGGGTGTAGGCGTGGATCGTCGTCATGAGGCCCTT
>CAXULL010000031.1:0-31681 GCA_964251895.1 uncultured Friedmanniella sp. | reverse complement strand
CCGAGCTGTCGCCCGACGAGGTCCGCGGCTTCTACCCCGGCGTGACCTACCAGCTCGGCAACTGCCTCGCGGCGTTCAACCTGCCGATCCAGGAGGCGGTGGCCGCGACGCACGGCTACCCGTTCGCGCTGGCGGTGACGATCGTCCCCGTGCTCGTGGTGGTCGCCGTCCTCGCCGCGCTCGGGCCGGAGAACCGTGGGGTGACCTTCGGGTCGAAGGAGAGCTCGGCGCTCGCGGACGCCTCGTCGCGCTAGGCGGCCAGGGACACCCGACGGGAGGGCACGGCCACGAGGTGGCGCGGGTGGTCGACCGGCTGCAGGCGGCCGATCACCGGACGGGGCAGGAGGAGCGCGCGGGCGGTGGAGGCCAGCCCCAGCGCCTCCAGCGCGGTGAGCAGGCGCGACCCGAACCGGAAGAAGCCGTCGCCGTCGTCGTCGTCGTCGATCGACTCGGCGTACATGACGGCCGACCGGGCCGGCGCGGAGGTGCGGACGGCCGGGAGCACCAGCTCGAGCGCGGCCTCGACCCGGTCCACCATCGTCAGCGTTCCCGGGTGGTCCGTCATGGTGCACCGTCTCTCCGGTTGGAGGCGTCGGGAAGGACGAGCGCCTGTCACGAGAAACATCGGGTGTGCGGGTCCGCGAATTACTGAAGGTTCCCGGCACGCCCGCGGGCGAGGTGGGCCTACCGCCGTACGCGGCCGGCCCCGACCACCTGCGCCCACAGCTCACGCGTCGCCTCGAGGAGCTCGCCCTCGGCCACGTCGTGGGTCGCGCTGGCGTGGTGACCGCACCAGCCGTCGAGCACCCGCATCCCGCACACCTGGCAGCCGCCGTGCCAGGAGACGAGGACGCGGTGCCAGGTGCGGGTCAGGGGAGCGACGTCGGCCAGGTTCGCGTAGGTGAAGACACCGACGGTCGGGGTGCCGACCGCACCGGCCAGGTGCCGCGGGCCGGAGTCGTTGCCGATCATGAGGGAGGCGCGGGCCAGCGTGCCGACCAGCCCGCCGAGGCTCAGCCCGCCCACGACGGTCTCCACGTCTGCGCCGAAGCCGTCGGCGACCGCCGCCACCCGGTCGGCGTCGCCGGGCCCGCCCACCACCACGACCCGGGCGCCCTCGTCGGCGAGGACGCGGGCCACCCGGCCCAGGCGGTCCTCGGGGTAGCAGCGCCGTGCGTCCGTCGCGCCCGGGTGCACGACGACCAGCGGCCGGTCGTCGCGGGGCAGGACCGCCTCGCAGGCCGTGCGGTCGGCGTCGGTCACCGCGAGCTGCGGCTCGAGGCGGGTGCCCCAGGCGCCGGCGGCGGCCACCACCTCGAGCCAGCGCACGGTGTCGTGCTGGTAGGCGGTGTACGGGACCCAGCGGTCGGTCCGCGGCGCGCCGGGGGCGGCCGCGCCCACGCTGACCCGGGCGCCCAGCCGGAGCAGCAGCGGGTTGGAGTTGCCGCCTCCGCCGTGCAGCTGGACCGACAGGTCGTAGCCGTACGCGCGCTGCTCCGCGCACCACGCCTCGAGCTCCTCCGGGCTCGCGTCGGGCAGGTCGGACTTGACGCGTACGCCGCTGACGAGCGGCAGCCTGACGACCCGGTCGACCGGTCCGGGGCGCCCGTCCAGCAGGGCCGCGTGATGGGCGGCGCCGAGCAGCGTGATCTCCGCGTCCGGGTAGGCCTCGCGCAGCGCGCTGAGGGCGGGCTCGGACACGACGTAGTCGCCGATCCCGTTGGCGCGCAGCACGGCGATGCGGCGGACGTCCGGGATCAGGCCGTCCGGACGGGCGGGCAGGTCGAGGGCGGGACCGGTCGCGACAGGTTCGGGCACGGAGCGAGGTTTACCCCGTCCCGCAAGGTCTCAGCCCGGGACCGCCTCGCCGGTGGCGGGGGCGAGCGGTGAGTCGGCGCACTCAGTCGAGATAGCCGTAGCTCGGCAGGAGGTAGGTCTTCCCGGAGTTGGGCCCGGCCAGGTCTTCGTCCTGGTTGCCGATGTTGGCGACGATGGTGGCCCCCTGCGCGACCCAGGCTGCGCGGCACGCGGTCTTGGACGCCTCGACCGTCACCCTGGGGTTGCGGAAGCAGAGGTTCCCGGCCGTGCCGGCCGGGTAGCCGGCGGTCCTCAGCTCCGCGAGCGTCTCCCCGTCGTCAGCGGCACGGCTGGTCGCGAACAGGACCTGGTAACCGTCCTGCTCCGCACGCTCGGCGAGGTCGAGGACGTCCGGGACCGCGCGACCGGGCGGGTAATCGGACTTCAGGGCGGTGTTCTCGAGGTCGAGCACGATCGCCCGCCCGGGCACCGGCTGCTGGCTGTCGAGGTAGTCCTTCGCGCCGCTCAGGGCGATCGCCACGTCGGCCAGCCACTGCTCCTCGGTGGCGACGGCGAAGACCTCGTCGTTCCGGGACGTGACGCTGGCGCCGTCGGTGTCCGTCACCGTGATCGTCACCGTGTACGTGCCGGGTCGGGCGTACGTGTGCGAGACGCGCGGGACGGCCGCCGTCGCCCCGTCGCCGAAGGTCCAGGCCCAGCTCACGATCGGGCCCTCCAGGTCGCGGGTCTGGCGCGCGTCGAAGTTGACGGTCAGGCCGGGAGGTGAGCTCGTGCTCCACGTGAGCAGGGGCGGGGTGTTGGCGATGTCGGTGGCGCTCAGGTCGTCGAGGTCGGTGACGACGGGCGTGGACGTCGCCGAGCCGCTGAGGTAGCTCCGCACCCCCACGCTGCCGGAGCCCTGCAGGGCCGGCGTGGCGTCGCTGGCGACCACCCGCCACCGGGAGGGTTCCCCGACGCCGACACGCCAGGCCCGTGCCCGGAGGACGGTCGGGTTGGTCCCCTGGGCCTGCAGCCGTACGCGGACCCTGGTCCCGGCCTTCACGGTCAGACCGTCGACCAGGACCGTCTTCACGGCGGTGTCGCCGCGGAAGATCGCGAGCTTGACCGCGCCCGAGCGGCTCAGGACGAGGCGCGCGTTGTAGTCGGAACCGTCGCGGCGGCGCACCACGAGGCTCTCGAAGACCCCGCCGCCCGTCGGGGTGGTCGTGGTGGAGAAGGTGGCCGACGTGTCGACGTCGGTCAGAGCGACGTCGTCGAGGTAGGCCGCCCGGGTGAGCCCCCTGCCCACCTTCAGGTGCGCGGCCCCACCGGACACCGAGAAGTCCGACGGGGCCCGGGCCACCGTCCACGCGCCGCCTCCGTCCGCGGTGCCGAGACCGGAGGTGACCGTACGGTCGAAGCCGTCGACCGCCTGGTCGACCGCCGCGTCCGCCCGCCCGGCCCCCAGGGGCACCGTCGAGCAGCACAGGAGCAGCATCACCAGGGTCCGGAGACCGCGTCCCCGGCCGCGACGGCGTCCCACCCCGGCCTCGACACGGTGGTCCTGCGGGTGCGGCGCGGTCCGGGCCGGCGTGGTCGTGGCCATGGTGGCCTCCCTGCTCACGGCGGGGTCGACGTCGACCCGCGATGTGCCGCATCCACTCTGGCCCTGCCGGCCACGTTCCGCCAGCCCGCGATCGTCCCTTCGGGCGTCACCCACCACCTCGCTGCCGTGAACCGCCGGAGGTCGTAGCATCGCCTCTCAGCGGGGTGCGGCGTCGGAACGCCCCGTCGCCTCCGGCTCCCTGGCGCGTGGTCCGCCACGTGCAACAAGGAGCTCAGATGACCAGGTCCAGCGACACGCCCACCCTCGTGATGGGGGCGCGCGGCAGCGTCGGCCGACTCGTCCTCGACGGTCTGCTGGCTCGGGGTGTGCCCGTCCGGGCGTCGGTCCGCCGACCCCAGCCGGGGCAGCTCCCGCGCGACGTCGACGTGTACGCGGCCGACCTGACCGAGCCCGGCACCCTGGGACCCGCGTTCGAGGGGGTGCGGCAGGTCTTCCTCTACGCCCACCCCGTCGGGGTGCAGGGCGTCGTGGACGCCGCCCGCGCCGCAGGGGTCGAGCGGGTCGTCCTGATGTCCTCGGGCAGCGTGGTCCACGCCTCCTCGGCGGGGAACCCGATCACCGAGGAGCACCGCGAGGTCGAGCGGACGTTCGCGGCGGCCGTCGGGCTCACGGTCGTCCCGATCCGTCCGCTGGTGCTGGCGACGAACGCCCTCGGCTGGGCCCGCTCGATCAGGGCCGGGCGAAGGGTCGCCCTCTACGCACCGGATGCGCTGACCGCGCCCCTCCACGAGCGCGACATCGCGGACGTCGCGGTGGCCGCGCTGCTCGGAGACGGCCTCGGTGACCCGACGGGCCTGCTGACCGGGCCGGCGCGGCTCAGCCAGCGTGACCAGGTGACGGCCATCGGCGCCGCGATCGGTGCCGAGGTGGAGGTCGAGGAGCTCTTGCGCGACGACGCCAGGGCACACCTCTCCCGCTTCATGACGGGCACCGAGGCCGGAGCCGTGCTCCAGTTCCTCGACGACGCGGCTGGGGGCGGCTCCCCGGCGACCGACGGTGTCGAGCGCGTCCTCGGCCGGCCCGCGACCGCGTTCGACCGCTGGGCCCGCGACCACGTCGGCGACTTCGCGTGACCGTCGCGTGGGACCGGTCCTCGCCGCCACCGCCGCCGGTGCGCACCGGGTATGGTCGCGCCGGCGCCGCACGCCGTGTCCTCGACGTACCAGGGAAGAACCGCCATCACGAGCCGGACCTCCGACGACCTGACCACGGTCGC
Organism: uncultured Friedmanniella sp.; assembly: GCA_964251895.1. GTDB lineage: Bacteria > Actinomycetota > Actinomycetes > Propionibacteriales > Propionibacteriaceae > Microlunatus. Next base: position 27,041 of record CAXULL010000031.1, on the reverse strand, counting down.
GGCCCCCACCTCCCGGCACGCCCGCGTCGTCCTGACCGTCGCCTCGGCCGGCTTCTTCCTCATCACGTTGGACATCTCGATCGTCAACGTCGCGCTCGCGCGCATCGAGGGCGAGCTCGGCGGCGGCACCGCCGGGCAGCAGTGGATCATCGACGGCTACACCCTGCTCTTCGCGGCGCTGCTGCTCTTCGCCGGCAACCTCGCCGACCGCGTCGGGGCCCGGCGCGCCTTCGCCCTGGGTGTCGTCGTCTTCGGGCTCGCCTCCCTCGCCTGCGCGGCCGCGCCCAGCGCCTGGGTCCTCGTCGCGGCTCGCTGCGTGCAGGGCGCCGGGGCGGCGGTCATGCTGCCGGCCTCCATGGCCCTGGTCCGCACGGCCTTCCCGGACGTGCGCGCCCGAGCGCGGGCCCTGGGCGTGTGGGCGGTCGGCGGCGCCGTGGCCGGGCTCGTGGGCCAGCCGCTGGGCGGGCTGCTCACCACGCTCGACTGGCGCTGGGTCTTCCTGATCAACGTGCCCGTCTGCCTCGCGATGCTGGGCTTCCTGACCAGGATCGAGCCGTCGTCCACCCGTACGGTGCGCTTCGACTGGCCCGGCCAGGCCCTGGCGATCGTCGCGCTGGCGGCGCTGGTCTACGGCCTCATCGACGGCGGGCACGGCGGCTTCGCCAGCCCGCCGGCCGTCGTGGCCCTCGTGGTGGCCGTCCTCGGTCTCGCCGGCTTCCTCGTGGTCCAGGCGCGGAGCGACCACCCGATGATGCCGCTCGGCCTCTTCCGCGCCCGCGGCTTCCGCATCGCCCTGCCCGTCGGCTTCGCCTTCATGGTCGGCAACTACGGCAACGTCTTCGTCTCCAGCCTGTTTCTGCAGCAGCACCTCGGGCTGAGCCCGCTGCGGGCCGGGCTCGCCTTCCTGCCGTCGGCCGCGTGCGCCGTCGTCGCCAACCTCTCGAGCGGGCCGGTCACCAACCGTTTCGGCCCGCGGCTGCCGATCGTCGGCGGACTGCTCCTGATGGTGGGCGGCCTGGTCGGGCTGGTGCTGACGGCCTCGCTGGGCTCGCCGCTGCTGGTGGCGCTGCTGACCATCCCGATCGGCGCCGGTGGCGCGCTGGCGATGCCGCCGGTCACGGGCGTGGTGCTCGCCGGGGTCGACGCCGACCTGGCGGGGACGGCGAGCGCGGTCTTCAACACGTTCCGCCAGGTCGGTGGTGCCGTCGCGATCGCCGTCTTCGGCGCGTTCGTCGCCCATCCGGACTCGTTCGTGGCCGGGCTGCGGACCAGCTTCGTCGTGGCCGCGGCTCTGCTGCTGGCCACCGCGCTGCTCAGCCTGCGGATCCGGCGGTCGCCGGCCTCGGCGTGATCCCTCCGGCAGAGCGCGACCACAGGTGGCCGGCGCGGCTCAGACGGGAGAGGAGGACGGGCTCGCCGAACTGCCGGACCACGGGCAGGATGACGGGATGAGCACGACGCACCCCCGAGCCCCGCACGAGCTGTGGATCACGGGCGACGACGAAGCTGATCATCTGCTGACCACCAGCGGGAACGCGCTGCTGATCGGCATGGTCCTTGACCAGCCGTTTCGCTGACAGTGGACAAGGTTGTGCCGGCGGTGCTCAGCTCGCCGGGTGACCTTGACGCGCTCGGGCTGCAGACCGTGCTGGCGCAGCGGATCGCCGGTGCCGCGGGCCTGACGGCGACGCTCGTCACCGGCACGCTCACGAGCCGCGTGCAGGACCTCGTCGAGCGACGATCCGGGTCGAGGACGCTTCGGCTGTTCATCGTCGTGAGCCGGGCTCTCGTGCTCGCGTCGGTCGCCGTCGTGCTGTTCGTCGCTCCCCGCGACCGGCGCGTCGACTCTGTGCAAGGCCCTCAAGCTGCGGAAGTGTTGCGGCCAAACCCGCGGTCACCTGCTCCTACGTCGAAGCGGCCAGCTCTCCAGGACTGGTCACGGAAGCGGAGGCAGTTGACGGGCCGCCTCCATGGTCTCGGTGAACGCCGGGCTTGTTATCTCAATGCTGTAGAGCGACGCCGTCCCGCCCAGGCTGACAGACGAACCGTTCTCCAACGTCCAGGTCACCGAGACGACCCTGCCAGGACTCTTCTCGGTCGCCTCCCCCAGCACGCTCGTGAGCACCTCGACCTGCTCGACGAACACGTCCCGCAGCGCCCCTTCGACGTCGTCGGCCTCCGGCTCACGGGCGCTCACCACGGACACGTCCATGCCGGCGACGTCGCCCTTCACGATGGAGGAAGAAGCCCACGGTCGGAACTCCATGAGCCCGGTGTCCCATACCGCTCCACCGTTCTTTCGCTCGACCAGCACCGTCCAGTCGCGTGCCGCTGCCATCTCGAGCAGCTGCGCCGGCGTGATCGGCCAGTGCAAGGGCCCCCACCAGCGCACCAGATCGCGGAGGTCGTCGTTGCTTACCCGGCTGAAGTCGACCACGGATCGACGCTACTGCGCAGGACCGTCAGAAGCGGTCCAGGTGAAGCAAGCGCTACCTAGGTTGAAGCGGCGTTAGCGGTCTCGGTGGAAGAGCGCCGAGCGCTCAGGTGCACGGCCACCGCGGCGTGTCGGGACCATCTTGGCTGGACCACACAGGTCCGCGCGAGGGCTTCGCGGGGAGGCCCGATCAACGTCGATCGTTTGTGGAACTGGGCTCCGGCTCGCCAGCGGGGCGCCGACCAGGTAGTCCAGCTCAACCACAGGGCCGCGAAGGTGTGCCTCGCGGGCGTGAGCAGGCCCACTAGCTTGTTCGCATCGAGTCGCAAGAACAACGGCCGAGGGGAGTGGACCCGGCCTGATGCTGCCCGGCAGGATGACGCGATGACTGCGAGACACGGCCGACGCGCGCCGCACGAGCTGTGGATCACCGGTAGTCCGGACGCGGATCACCTGCTCACGACGAGCGGCAACGCGCTGCTTCTCGGCATGACCCTGGATCAGCAGGTCCCGATGGAGAAGGCGTTCCACGGGCCGCACGTCATCGCGACCCGGATGGGCGGAACGTTCGACGTGCCGGCGATCGCCGCGCTCGAGGTCGACGACTTCGTCGCGGTCTGCGCCGAGAAGCCGGCCGTGCACCGCTTCCCGGGGTCGATGGGCAAGCGGGTGCACGAGGTCGCCCGACGGCTCGTCGAGGAGTACGACGGCGACGCGGTGCACCTGTGGGAGGACGTCCCGGACGGCGACGCCCTGAAGAAGGCGGTCGCCGCGCTGCCCGGGTTCGGTGACCAGAAGGCGTCGATCATGGTCGCGCTGCTGGGCAAGCGGTGGGGCGTCCGGCCCGACGGGTGGCGCGAGGCCGCCGGGGCGTACGGGAACGAGGGCGAGTTCCGCTCGGTCGCCGACGTGGTCGACGCCGACTCGCTGCAGAAGGTGCGGGCGTTCAAGAAGCAGGCGAAGGCCGCGGCCAAGGCGGGCTGACCTCCGAGGAGCCGCTTCCTACGCTCCTTCGGGTGTGGTGCACCACCCCTGGTCGCGGCCAGCCTGGTGCGATGAACTCGTCCAGCGTCGTCCTGTCGGCCGAGCGGTCCCAGGCACCGGCAGACCTCGCCTGGCCGGACCGGGGTGACACGCGGGAGCGCACCCGCGACCTGATGAGCAGCCTCCCCGACGCGAGCCCGGCGGAACGTGCGGCGATCCGCGAGGAGGTCGTGACGCTGCACCTCTGGCTGGCCGCCAGCGTGGCCCGTCGCTTCGGACCCAGCAGCGAGTACGACGACCTGGTCCAGGTGGCGCGCATCGGCCTCATGGAGGCGTTCGACCGCTTCGACCCGGGACGGAGCACGTACTCCACGTTCGCGTGGGTGACGGTGACCGGGCTGCTGCGCCGCCACCTGCGCGACCTCGGCTGGTCGGTCCGCCCGCCCCGGTCGCTGCAGGTCTCGGCGAACCGGCTGCGCCAGGCGATCCCCGAGCTCACGCAGGACCTGGGCCGGACACCAAGCACGGCGGACGCCGCCGAGCACCTCGGCTGGACGCCGAGCGAGGCCCGCGAGGCGGAGCTGGCCAACCAGGGGCTCAGCGCGACCAGTCTCGACGCGCTCGTCGGGGACGGCTGGGTGCCCGTGCAACCACCCGAGTGGGACGCGGTCGAGACCCGGGTGCTGCTGGGCCGCGCCGTACGGGCCCTGACGGACGACGAGCGACGGCTGCTCTCGCTGCGGTTCCTCGACGAGCTCAGCCAGGCCCAGATCGCCGTGACCCTCGGGATCAACCAGATGGGCGTGTCGCGGCGCCTCGCCCGGCTGATGCGCAAGCTCCGGAGCGAGATCGGCGACCTCGACGAGGCTGCCTGACGTGGGTCAGGCCGCCTCGGGCACCACGGGCTGCAGGTCCTCGTCCGCGTGAGCACGAGCGTCTGCTCCGGCCGCGGACCGCGGAGCCGGGAGGTGGTGCCGCAGCCGCCAGGCCGCGCCCACCGCGACCGCGCTGATCAGCACGTGCAGCGCCACGAACCCGCTGCCGCTCCCACCGCTCAGCGCGAGGCCGGCGATCAGCGGCCCGAGGGCGGAGACGCCGGTCTGCAGGCCGGTGAACAGGCCGAGCGTGGACCCCACGTGACCCTCCGGCGCCAGGCTGGCGACGAGCGGGTTGAGCACCGGGCCGTACATCGTCTCGCCCAGCGCGAAGACCCCGAAGGTCGCGACGAGCACGACCGCCCCGAGCTGCGGCACCGACGCGACCAGGCCCAGACCGACCCAGCAGGCGAGCCAGATCGCCCCGACCGCCATCAGCAGCGGCGCAGCAGGCCGGTGAGCGGTCCAGCGCACGACCGCCAGCTGGAGCACGAGCAGCACCAGGCAGTTGACCGCGGCGGCGAGCCCCACGGTCCGGGCGGGCAGGTGCAGGATCGTGAGGGCGTACGCGGGCAGCCCCGTGTCGAACTGGGCGTAGAAGGCGAGCGCGAGGGCGACGGTCAGCAGAGCCGTCCAGCGCAGGGCCGGCTGCCGCAGGACCAGGCGCAGCGCCTCGGTCGACTGCCCGCGACCCTGGTCGACGGCGGCCGACCCCGGCCGGTGGGCCACCGACCCGCGCGGCAGGGTCGCCAGCATCCCGGCCGAGACCAGGAACCCGGCGGCGGAGGCGAGGAAGGCGACGTCGAGCCCGTCGGGCCGCGCCAGGTCCACCAGGTAGCCAGCGACGAACGCGCCCACGCCCATCCCCAGGGCCTGCCCGGCGGCGAGCCAGGCGAAGGTCGTGCGCCGGTCCGTGCTGGCGCTGCGCTCCAGCAGCAGCACCGACTGGGCGGGACCGCCGGCGGCCAGGGCGAAGCCGAACGTGGCCATCCCGACGACGAAGGTCGTGGGTGTGTCCGCCAGCACCAGGGCGCCGGCGGCGAGCGCGGCGGCGAGCTTCGTGACGACGGCGACGAGCGCGGGGGAGAAGCGGTCGGCCAGGCGGCCGCCGACCGGTCCGGCGACGAGCGCGGCCACGGAGAACAGGCTGGCCGCGACGGCCGCCACGGCCCCGCCCCAGCCGCGGGTGGTCGACGCGTACGCGTACTGGTACGGCAGCACCGTGCCCCACCCCAGCATCCCCACCGCTGATGCACCGACGACCCACCGACTGCCCCGCACGTCCCACCTCCTGCTTCCGAATACCGAAGTTTCTCAACGAAGACTTCTATATCGAAATTCCAGGGTTCGGGAGAAGTGGTGCCATCCTCTTCGAGGCCCTTCGACGGGCTCAGGGAAGGTCTCTGGGAACGTCAGCCCAGGCGGTCGCGGACGCGGGAGACCCGGTCGAGCACGGTCTTGCGGTTGGCGTGCGCCCGCTCGTACGCCTCGACCGCGTCCAGGCGGGCGACGTCGTCGACCCGGCCGACGGCTCTGACCGCCTCCTTGGCGTCGAGGTCGGCGTAGCCGGGGATGCCGGGCCCGTCGTGGTCACGGGCGTGGCGGCCGGCCGCCTTGGCGGCCTCGGGGTTGTCCACGAACTGCTCGCCGTGCGCGCTGCCCTCGGCCTTCACGGCGTCGGTCTCGCGCTTCTCGGCGTCAGAGAGCTCGTCCCAGGCGGCCTTCGGCAGGTAGCGCTTCGACGCCCCGCCCTTCTCCTGCGCCGACCCGGTCCGCGCCTGCGCGCTGCCGTCGGAGGTCTGCCAGTCCTCGCCGCTCCACTGCGACAGGTGCTGCTGGGACTCGTCCTTCTCGCCGAGGTACCCACCGCCCTCGCGCTCGTACGCGGCCTTGAGCAGCTGCGACTTGCGCGCGCTCCACTGGCCGGGCCTGCCGCCCTTGTCGTCGGCCTGGACCTCGTCCTTCAGCCGCCCGCGCAGGTCGGGGTCGGTGTACTTCTTCGCCCAGTCCTTCGGGTGCTCCGCTGCCATCCGGCGACGCTAGCGGGGGCGGGCGCCCCTCGTCGGGGCAGCTTCAGGCCGTCACCTCACCGGCGAAGAGCTCGAGGTGCGAGCACCCCAGGCACCGGCGGGCGACGACCGTGCGCCGCTCGAGCCCGAACCGCTTCACGCCGAAGAAGCCGCTCACGCGCGAGCCGACGTAGTAGCGCACGAGAGAGTCCGACGTGCTCTCGATGAAGCCGTCCTCCCGGTCGTTCGACCCACAGTTCGAGCAGGTCGGGGCCGCGTGGCCCGTCGGTCCCGCGGGGACGGAGGGCGGGTCCGTCGCCGGGTGGTCGCCGTACAGCTCGTACTCGTCCGGAGGTGTCACGGCCTCAGGCTAGGGACCCGCTGGGTCAGGCCGCGTAGAAGTGCTGGAAGTCGGGCTCGTCCCAGACCCCGCCCCAGGACCAGCCGACGCGTGCGAACGCGCGGACGACGACGTCGTCGGCGACGATCACCCCGCGGGAGGCGTCGGTGCCGGGGGAGCGGTCGACCTCGACGAAGCGGCGCCCGGCGTCGGGGGCCACGCCGCCCGAGGTGACGTACGGGTTCTCGACCGGGTTGAGGTCGACGGCCGCGCCGGACGCGTGCGCGGAGAACGTGCTCTGGCCGGCCACGGTGCGGCAGTTGTACGCGGAGGTGTTGTTCGCCGCCATCGACCGGTCGTCGTCGCCGCCGTAGTCGTCGACGAGCTGCATGCGGCGGATCGGGAAGCGTTCGCGGTAGAGCTCGGCGAAGACCTTCACGAGGTCACGGGCGTGGTCCTCGTGCACCACGAGCTGGCCGTTGTGGGCCCGGCCGTCGTAGCCCACGTAGGTCAGGTGGAGCAGCCGCAGGTCCGCGAGCTCGACCGGGCAGCGGGACGAGGAGTGGCTCTCGTCGCGCATCCGGTCGCGCAGGGCCGCGGGCAGCTTCTGCACCGACGACGCGTACGCCGGCAGCGCGGCCGCGGCGTCGCCGGTCGACTTCGGCGGGCTCGGCACGGGGGCGAGGTTCGTGCAGCCGCGAAGGTCTTCCCACTCCTCGACGGCCCTGGTCCGGGCGCTGCCGGTGAGCGGCTGCGGCTGACCGCCTCCTGGCGGGATGGTCCCGGGCACCCACTGGTCGTCGACGACTGCGCCGTCGCGGATCTTCACGCGCAGCACGCCCGTGTCGGGCTGGTTCCCGTGGTACCAGAGGAAGTTGCCGAGCCCGTAGCTGACGTAGGTGTCGCCCAGCATCCCCGACCCCTGGGGCACGTGGGCGTGGGAACCGACGACGACGTCGGCCCCTGCGGCGGCGAGGTCGGCGGCGAGGTCGAGCTGGCCGGCCGTCGGGCAGCCGGCGTTCTCGCGCCCCCAGTGCAGGTAGACGGCGACGACGTCGTTCGCCTTCGCCGCCTTCTTCACCGCCGCCACGAGGCGGCTGCCGGCCCGGGCGATGCCGGGACCGTCCCGGCCGACGTCCCAGATCGACGCCTCGCTCTCCGGCGCCGAGGCGTCCGCGGCCAGCACGGCGACCCTGGTGCCGTCGACCGTGGTCCGGGAGGCTCGCAGGGCCTCGTCGCGGCCGTCGCCGATCCCGATCACGTCGACGTTCGCGTCCTGCGCGGCCGCGAGGCTGTCGCGCAGCCCGTCGGCGCCGAAGTCGGCGCCGTGGTTGTTGGCCATCGAGGCCACGTCGACCCCGGAGCGTTCGAGGAACGCCAGCGCCGACGGCGGGCTGCGGAACCAGTAGCGGTTGTCGGCGTCCTCGAGCTCCTTGGCGGCCGGTGAGCCACCGGTGGTGAGGGCGCTCTCGAGGTTGACGACGGCCACGTCCGCGGAGCGGAGGGCGTCGGCCATGGGGCCCAGGTCCGCGCCGTCCTCGAGGAGCTGTCCGACGCCGCCCTCGAAGTGGACGTCGCCGGCGAAGGCCAGCGTCACCGTCCTGCTGGACCGGGGAGCCGGGTTGCCGGCCTCCGTCGCCGGCGTGGGCGTCGGGGGCGACGTCGGGGTGGGCGTGGTCGTCGTCTGCGGTGGAGTCGCCTCGTCGCGCCGTGACTCGACGTCGGGCGTGCAGCCCGCCAGGGCCAGCACCACCGCGAGGCCGGGCAGCAGCCCTGGTCGTCGGCTGGTCGTCCGCAGCATCTGGCCCCTCGATCCCTTCGCCTGACCCGACAACGGGTCAGCGGTACGAAAGGTTCAGCGAGCCTGCGACGCAGGGATGCGCGAGCTCAGCTGATGCGAGAGTCAGTTGCTCCGCGCCTCAGTTGATCCGGGACTCAGTTGATCCGCGACACCGCGAACGTCTCGGCGAGCCGGCCCGGGGCGAGGCCGGCCCGTTGGGCGTTGCCCTCGTTCCATCCGCGGAGCATCGCCTCCAGCCCGTCGCCGAGGTGGGCGGTCTGGGAGGCGTGCGCCTGCAGCGCCGCGACCTTGCGGTCGAAGCGGTCGGTGATGTCGACGACGTGCGGGCTGTCGGGGTGGGCCATCAGCCAGAGCTCGGTGACCTTCCACGGCTCGAGGCCCTCGTCGAGCAGCTCGGGCCAGGCGAACCGGTTCTCCGACGCGGGGTAGACGGCGCGCACGGTCGCCTCGCCCGCGGCCAGGTGGTCGGGGTGCGACGCCTGGAGCCGCTGCAGCATCCGCTGCGGCGACTGGCACAGCACCCGCTGGGGCCGGACCTGGCGGAGGACGCGCACGATCTGGTGCTGCAGCTCCCACGTCGGTTCGAGCCAGCCGTCGCTGTGGCCGTCGAGGAACCGCACGTCGGTCACGCCCAGCGCGGCCGACGCGGCCTGCTGCTCGCGCTCACGGATCCGCGGCATCTGGTCGCGCGGGGTGTCGTCGAACCCACCCTGCTCGCCCCGGGTGCAGAGCAGCACGGTCACCGCGATGCCGGCGTCGACCCAGCCCGCCAGGGTGCCGGCGGAGCCGAAGTCGGCGTCGTCGGGGTGCGCGGCCACGACGAGAGCGCGCTCGACCTCGGCGTCGGGAAGTGGTTCGGCCCAGTCCAGCGGTGAACGCTGGGGCTGTGCGGGTCCGGCCTGCTCGGTCACGCGCACACCTTAGGTGGAGTCGGCCCCGATCACCGCGCCGCGGCGAGATCCGCAGCCGGGGCGAGCAGCGCGGGCTGCAGGCGGCGCAGGGCGTCGAGGTGGTCCCCGGTCCAGATCATCCGCACCGCCGTGGGGCTCGCCATGCCGGTGCGGTCGCCCAGGTCCCGCTGCACCGCGCCGACGAGCCGTTCCTCGCCGGCGGCGTCCCGCGTGGCCGGGTCGGGCAGCCGGGCCTCGCCCGCGAGAGCCTCGCCGAGCCGGGCGTACCAGCCCGCGACCGCGTCGGCGCCGTGGCTCAGCTCGCGCCCGGCCTCGGAACGGTCGCCGTCGAGCGACCCGTCCTCCCGCTCCCAGAGCGCGAGGACCGCGTCGGCGGCGAGGCGCGGGGCCACGACGCCGGTCACCAGCGCGGTCACGGTGGCGAGGTCGGACTGCTTGCGCCCCCGTTCGGCGAGGTACTCCCGGAACGCGTCGTCGAGGCGACGCGACGCCGCCGCCGCCTGCGTGGACTCCAGCGCCGGCCGGGGCAGCCACGGCACGCCCCGCTCGCAGCGGTGCACGCCGTAGCGCACGGCGCCGGCGAGGTAGACCCCCGTGCTCGTGTACGCCTCGGCGAGCGCACGCCCGAGCGCGGACCCCGCGCCGCGCGGCCAGAACAGCGCCCCGAAGACGAGGCTGACCGCGCACCCGATGGCGATGTCCTCGATCCGTACGAGGCCGATGCGGTAGCCGACGGGGGCGATGATGTTGAAGAAGATCGTCAGGGTCAGCGTGAACGCGGCCTGCCCGGCGGCGAACGAGATCGCCGCCGGGGCGAGCCCCGCGACGAGGATGGTCACGGGGAGCAGGACCCAGAGCACGGTCTGGTTCGTCCCGACGAGCGTGACGAGCACGCCGCCGACGACGATCCCCACCACGGTGCCGGCGATCCCGCGCAGCACGGTCTGGCCGGTGCTGAGCGCGTTCGAGCGCAGCACCGAGAGCGTCCCGAGCACCACCCAGAACGAGTGCTGGACCCCGGACAGGTCCGCGACCAGGACCGCCGCGCCCAGCGCCACACCCCCGCGGACGCTGTTGTGCAGCCAGACGGAATGCCGGTCGAGGTGCGTCCGGGCGCGGTCGAGCGCGGTCGCGTACGCGCCGCCGGCACCATCGGTGTCGCGACCGAGGAGACGACCCAGCCACGGCCGTCGTTCGGCCGCCAGCGCCCGCTCGACGTTGCCGACGACCTCCATGACCGCGAACGCGGTCTCCTGCGCCCGGAACGTGGGTTCGAGGCCGTCGACCAGCCCGGGGTCGAGGTCGGCCTGCCGACCGGGTCGGCCCAGGGGCAGCGCCTCGGCGCTGGTCTCGAGGGCGTCGACCGCGACGCGCAGGTCGGCCAGCGCGGCGCGCAGGCGCGTCTCGCCGGACCCGTGCTCCGACCGGACCGACCCACGGCTGAGCGCGTCGAGCTCGTCGGCGGCCGCAGCCAGGGCGTGCGCGCAGGCGGCCTTGACGGCGAGGACGCGCTCGTCGACCCGGTGGCCGGGCACCACCGTCGGCGACGACTCGAAGAGCGTCAGCAGCCACCCGAGCTCGTCGACCAGGCGGACCAGGATCCGCGACGACGTGCCGAGGTCGGTCGGCCGGTTGGGGGTGGCGTAGAAGGCGTCGCGCAACGCCCCGTACGCGCTCGTGAGCCGGGCGCTGACCTCGTCCCGCTCGGCGGGGTCGAGCTCGCCGACCGCGACCCGGTGGTCGGCGACGAGGCGTTCCGCGGCGAGCCGGCAGGTCTGGGCGGAGGGGCCGCGCAGCGGGCTGCGCGGCGGGGCCGGCCACCAGAACGCGACGGCGACCGTGGCCACGGCCGCGGCCAGCAGCCAGCCGGCGACGCGCTCGGGGATGGCGCCCACCGGTGCCGGCGTCGCCACGGGCAGCACGAAGGCGAGCAGCAGCGCGGTCGACGCCCCGGCCAGCTTGGAGCTGACGACCCCGACGAACAGCACGGCGAACCCGACCACGGCCATGGACAGCGCCGCCAGCACCGGCTGCCGCGAGACGAGGGTCGCCAGGCAGACGAGGACCGCGCCGACCACGGCCAGCCAGGCGACGCCCTGCACCCGTTCCGCCCGGGACCCGTTGACGTCGACCAGGAGCAGCAGGGCGAACGACCCGAACGCCGCAAACGTCGCGACGTCGACGTCGCCCACCACCCGTGCCCCGAACGCGAACAGCAGCGGCATCGCGATCGCCACCCGCGCCGCCCGCCGCAGGGCGCGCAGACCCGGGTCGTGCCGGCGCAGCCAGGTCAGCGGGCTCACGGCAGCAACCTAGCGGCCGGGTCGAGCCTGCGTCTTCAGACCGGTGCCCGAAGACGCGGCTTGTGGGCCGCGTGCAGGCCGCGTCTTCAGACCGGTGTCCGAAGACGCCGGGCACGGCGAGCGGCCCACCTGGACGACTAGGCCTGCGAGACCGGGCTGATCACCAGCTCGTCGATGCGGACGTGGGCGGGGGAGTCGAGGACGAACAGCACGGACCGGGCCACGTCGTCGGGGGTGAGCATGACCGCGCGGGCGTCCGCGTCCGGCACGTTCGGCCGCAGCCGGAGGAAGTCCGTGTCGACGTCGCCGGGGCAGAGGTGGCACGCCCGTACGCCGTGCGCGGCCTCCTGCGCGTTGAGCGTCTGGCAGACCATGGTCAGCGCGGTCTTGCTCGAGGAGTAGGCGACGCCGGCACCGGGGGAGAAGCGCCAGCCCGAGAACGACGACACCACGACCACCTGCCCTCCGGCCTCGCGCAGGTCGGGCAGCGCGGCGTCGACGACGGTCACGACGCCGGTGAGGTTCGTGGCCACGACCTCGGCGAACCCGGCCACCGACTGGTCCGCCCAGGCCCGTCGCGGGTTGTTCAGCCCGGCGGCGAGGACGAGGTCGTCGACCCGGCCCCAGCGGTCGGCGACCTGCGTCCGGGCCTGAGCCACCGCGTCCGCGTCGGTCACCTCGAGCGGGACGACCAGCGCCTCGCCGCCCGCCTCGACGACCAGCCGGGCGGTCTCGGCGAGCGCGTCCTCGCGGCGCCCGCTCAGCGCGACCCGCCGCCCCGTCCGCGCGGCCGCGACCGCGCTGGACCGGCCCATGCCGCTGCCGGCACCGGTCACCCAGAGCACCCGCCCGCTCACGACGGCTGCCCGTCCGCGCGCGCCGCCTCGGCCTCCGCGTCGGCGAGCTCGTACGCCCGCTGCGGGAACTGGGTGGCCAGCTTGCCGCCGCTGACGTCGAGCAGCGTGCCGGTCACGTAGCGCGCGGCGTCGCTGGCCAGGAAGCAGATGGCGTCGGCGACCTCCTGGGCGTCGCCCCAGCGGCGCAGGCTCAGGGTGTTGAGGAGCCGGTCCTGGGCGGCGGCGGGCATGTCGGCGAACCCGTTCATCGCCGTCGGGATCATCCCCGGCGCGTACGCGTTGGCCGTGATGCCCCACGGGCCGACCTCGCCCGCGAGGGTGCGGGTCAGCTGGACCACGGCCGCCTTCGACGCCGCGTACGAGGCGGATCCGACGCTGGGCACGATCGCCGCGAAGGACGCGGCGTTGACGATGCGGCCGGACCGCTGGGCCTTCATCGTCGGGATGACGGCGCGGCACATCTTGAACACCCCGCCCACGTTCACGTCGAAGGTGCGGTCCCAGTCCTCGTCGGAGAGCTGCTCGACGGTCCCGTCGACGAGCACGCCGGCGTTGTTCACCAGCACGTCGACGCGGCCGAACCGCTCGACCACGTCGTCCACGAGCCTCCGGGTCCAGGCGCCGTCGGTGACGTCGCAGGCCAGCGAGGCCCCCTCCAGGCCGGCGGCGGCGCGGGCCTCGTCCAGCCAGCCGAGCCCGTCGGCGGAGACGTCGATCCCGACGACCACGGAACGCTCGCGCACGAAGGTCTCGGCGATCACGCGCCCGATGCCGCGGGCGGCGCCGGTGACGACCACCACGCGTCCGCTCAGGTCCAGCTCCATCTCAAGCTCCTACTCGTCCGCCCCGGTGGGCCCATCGTGGCAGGGCGGACCCTACGGCCACGGCGGTGAGCGCCGGCGGCAAGGTCGCCGCCATCCGCGCCATGGCGGCGAGCGTGCCGGCCGGATCGGCGCGTTCCGACAGGTAGGCATGCTGACGACCGGGCGGCAGGGCGAAGAACGCGGCGAAGAACCGCTCCGCGCCGGCCGGCGGCAGGCGCAGCAGGGTCGTCAGCCCCATCTGGCGCAGCCGCTGCACCCGACGGGCCGACGCCGGCCAGAGGACGTCCCACACGTCACGACCGGCGGCGACGGCCTGCGCCACCTGCTCGGCCAGGCGCAGCGAGACCGCGACGCTGTACCCGGTCGCCGGGTGCATGACCCCGGCACGCGCCCCGAGGGCGAGCGGACGGCCGGCGGGGGCGCGCCGCGCGGGCGGGGGGTCCCCGGGCTCGGCCTCCACGCTGAACCGGACCCGTTCCACCGCCTCGTCGCCGCGGAGCACGACGCCGCGGGCGACCAGCCGGTGCTCCAGCCGGCGACGCAGCTCGTCGAGCCCGAGCGCGGGGCGGCCGACGAGGCAGGTCTCCTCGAGCAGCGTGCGGTGGGCGTCCAGCGGGACGGCGTAGAGGAACGACGGCACCGCGTCGGGTCCCGCGCCGTGGTCGCGGCGCCAGTCCATGAACCAGGGCCCGCCCGCCGCCGCCGCCCGCTCGGTCGGCACGACCAGCCCGTACGCGGTCTGCGCCGCCCGGTCCGGGCTCACCCGGGTGCCGCGGGCGTCGAGCACGAGGTCGGCCTCGACCGCCCGCCCGTCGACGAGCGTCACCCGGTGCGCGCCCGCGTCCACGACCGAGCCGCGCAGCACCGACACGCCGGTCAGGTCGAGGGACTGCTGGAGCACGGGGGTGTCCAGCACCACGTAAGTGCGCTCGACGCGGTGCTCGACCAAGGCCCACGCCCGCGGGTGCTCCGTGCGCGTCGCGACGACCTCCGGCGCCAGCCAGCCGGGCAGCTCGTCGGCCCACGCCGCGTACGTCGGGGTCCAGCGCCGCTCCGGCGACGGGTCGACCGCCACCACGTCGACGCCGGCGCCGGCCAGCCGGCTCGCCGTCGCCCGACCCGCGGGCCCCAGGCCCAGGACCGCGACCTGCGCGCGCGTGGTCGAGCCGACGCCCCTCGGCTGGTCAGCGGTAGACATCGCTGCGCGGTCCGACCTTCACGACCTGGACGAGCACCCGCTCGTCGATGATGCGGTAGACGATCCGGTAGGACCCGCGCCGGGCTGAATGGAGCCCCGCGAGCTCGCGCCCGAGCGGCTTGCCGAGGCGGTGCGGGTCTTCGGTCAGCGGACCGTGGATGAAGGCCAGCGCGGCGTCCCGGATCTTCTCGGGCAGCCGGTTCAGGGAACGTCGCGCCGCTGGCTCGAGCTCGATCGACCAGCTCACGCGTACTCGGCGGCCCGTTCGCGCACGGCGGCGTCTGGTGAGGCGAGGAGGTCGGCTCGGACATCCGCCCGCGCCGCGTCGTACGCCGCACGTCCCATCCGGGCGATCAGCCGACGCTCCGACTCCTCCGCCGAGTAGGCGTGGGTTCCGTCCCAGGTCTCGTCGGCGGTGTAGTAGAGACCGTGGCGGCTGGTGACCTCGCTCTCGGCGAGGTCGACCAGCGCGTCACGGTCGGACAGCAGCGCCAGGGTCTCCTCGAGCGACTCGAGGTCGTCGACCGACATCAGCACCGCGGCCGGTCGGCCGTTCTTGGTCACCACGGTCCGCTCGTGGGTGGACTCGGCCGAGGCCACCAGCTCGCTGAGCCGGTTCTTGGCGTCGGCCAGGCTCGTCGTCGTCATGGCCATGATTTTAGCCACGACGAGCGAGCTCGGGCTGCTAGTCCGGAACGGCCGCCCGCGCGCGGGCGTACTCGCCGGGTGTGGCCGACACCGGCGCCGAGACGTGGTCGTTCGGCAGGGTCACGATGTCGAACGTCTCGCCCTGGTGCTGGTCGACCGCCACCCGGACCGAGCGCTCGACGACCGACTCGGTGAGGCGCTTGCGCAGCGTGATCGGGTCGCGGTAGAGGTCCTTGGTCAGGGCGACGCACATCCCCACCATGACGAGGATGAACGGCACGGCCGAGATGATCGTGATCCGCTGCAGCCCGGACAGCGCCTCGGACGGGTCGTCACCGCCGGCGACGAGCATCACCGCGGCGACGCAGCCCATCAGGACCCCCCAGAAGACGATCAGGGGCTTGCGCGGCTCCTCGACGCCGTACGAGGAGATCGACCCCATGATGATCGAGGCCGAGTCGGCGCCGGTGACAAAGAAGATCCCGACCAGCACCATCACCAGGACGATCGCGACCGTGGTCAGCACGCCCGGCATGCCGAGGGTGTCGATCAGGTTGTAGAGCGCGCCGTCGAAGGAGACGCTCGGTGCCCCGTCGACGGTCGTGACCATCGACGTGGACCCGCCGGCCTGCGTCGCCTGCTGCTGCAGGCCGATGGCCGCCCCGCCGAAGATCGCGAACCACAGCAGCGACACGACGCTCGGCACCAGGAGCACACCGGTGACGAACTGCCGGATCGTGCGCCCGCGGCTGATCCGGGCGATGAACATGCCGACGAAGGGGGTCCAGCTGACCCACCAGGCCCAGTAGAAGATCGTCCAGCTCGCCAGCCACGCGGTCGTCTCGGCGTCGCCGACCGCGCCGGTGCGCGCCGACATGTCGGGGAGGTCGCGGATGTAGTCGCCGAGGGCCGACGGGATCATGTTCAGGATGAAGATCGTCGGCCCGGCCACGAACACGACCAGCGCCAGCAGGATCGCGAGGACCATGTTGGTGTTGGACAGCCACTGGATGCCGCGCTCGATGCCCGACACGGCCGACGCCACGAAGCAGACGGTCAGGATCGCGATGATCACGACGTAGACGCCCCGGCTGGGCGCGTTGATCACGCCGTTGGCCTGCAGGCCGCCGCCGATCTGGATCGCGCCGAGGCCGAGCGAGGCGGCCGAGCCGAACAGGGTCGCGAAGATCGCCAGGATGTTGATCACCTTGCCGCCGGCACCGTTGACCGCACGGCGGCCGAAGAGCGGGGTGAAGATGTCGCTGAGCAGCTGGCGCCGTCCCATCCGGTAGGTGCCGTACGCCATCGCCAGGCCGACCACCGCGTACATGGCCCACGGGTGCAGCGTCCAGTGGAAGAGCGACGTGGCCATCGCGGTCTGGATCGCCGCCGGCGTCTGGCCGTCGACGGTGCCGGGGGGCGGGGAGACGTAGTGGTAGAGCGGCTCCGCCACCCCGTAGAACATCAGCCCGATGCCCATGCCGGCCGCGAACATCATCGAGATCCACGACCAGATCTTGAAAGCGGGCTTCTCGCCGTCCTGGCCCAGCGGGATGCTGCCGAACTTCCCGAGCGCGAGCCACAGCACGAAGACCACGAACAGCGAGGCCGTCAGCACGAACGCCCATCCGGTCGCGCCGATCAGCGACCCCAGCACGTCGGTGGAGACGGTCGCGAGGCTGTCGGTGCCGAGGAAGCCCCAGAGCACGAAGCCCACCGCCAGCAGCGCGACGATGCCGAACACCACCCAGTCGATCCCCTTCCCCTCGGCCTCGGCCTTGAAGTCGTCGGGCAGGTGCGAGCGGATCCGCTGCAGGAGCGAGCGGTCGTCGGCGGTCTGGTCGGCCACCTCCTCGGCCGGACCGGCGGCGATCGGCTCGACCTCGCCGAGGTCGGCAGGGGTGGTGTGACGCTTGAGGTCGGTCATCGCTGCTCCCGGGACAGGTGCCGTCAGATGGTCGTGTCTCGCATGCTGCGTGGGCAGGAACGCGATGCGAGACAGGCTGGCGAGCGTTGATCGACGCTGTCAAGGGTCGGGCCCGATTCGGTTCGCGACTGTCACAATCCGTCGGACGACCAAAGGCCCTCGATCGTTGCGCATCGAGCACCCCCGGTGCGCCTGTTACAACTTGAGGACAGCCGTCGTGGCCTCTTCACGCCGTGGAGGCCCTGTGCCAGGGTGACGAGGACGCGGGCTCGGGGCTCGCGGCGGCACCGGGGGAGGTCGAGGCGTGGGGACGAGCGACCTGTACGTGAACGGCGCCTGGCGTCCGGCCGCCGACGGGGCCACCCGCGACATCGTGTCCCCGGCGGACGGGCAGCTCGTGACGACCGTCAGCGAGGGAGGTCCCGAGGACACCCGTGCGGCGGTCGCGGCGGCCCGCGCGGCTTTCGACGACGGCCCCTGGCCGCAGACCGGCTCGGGGGAGCGCGGCGCCCTCCTGCACCGCGTGGCCGACCTGCTCGAGCGCGACACCGAGACGTACGCGCGGGCCGAGTCCGCCGACACCGGCAAGCGGCTGGTCGAGAGCCGCTACGACCTCGCCGACGTGACCGCGGTCTTCCGCTACTTCGCCGGGCTGGCGGGCAGCGACGCCGGCCGGGTCGTCGACGTCGGCCGCGCGGACGTGGTCAGCCGGGTCGTGCACGAACCCCTCGGCGTCTGCGCCCTCATCACCCCCTGGAACTACCCCCTCCTGCAGACCTCGTGGAAGGTGGCGCCCGCGCTGGCGGCGGGCTGCACGTTCGTGCTCAAGCCGAGCGAGCTGACGCCGTCGACCGCGGTCCTGCTGATGCAGACCCTGGCCGAGGCGGGCGTGCCCCCGGGCGTGGCCAACCTGGTCCTGGGAGCGGGTCCGGGCACCGGTGGCGTGCTCAGCGCGCACCCCGACGTCGACCTGGTCAGCTTCACCGGCGGCCTCGCCACGGGCCGCACGGTGATGGCGGCCGCCGCGCCGATGGTCAAGCGGGTCGCCCTGGAGCTCGGCGGCAAGAACCCGAACATCGTCTTCGCCGACGCCGACCTCGACACCGCGCTGGACTTCGCCCTCACCGCCGTGTTCCTGCACTCGGGCCAGGTCTGCTCGGCCGGGGCCCGGCTCCTGGTCGAGGACGCCATCGCCGACGCGTTCGTGTCCGAGCTGGTCGCGCGCGCCGAGCAGATCCGCCTCGGCGGCCCGGAGGACGAGCAGGCCGAGGCCGGGCCGCTGATCTCCGCGGCCCACCGGGCCAAGGTCGAGGCGTACGTCGCGGCCGGGCTCGCCGAGGGCGCCGTGCTGCGCTGCGGCGGCGTACGCCCCGACGACCCGGCGCTGGCGGACGGCTGCTACTACCGACCCACGGTCCTCGACGGCTGCACGAGCGACATGACGGTCGTGCGGGAGGAGTCGTTCGGGCCGGTGCTGACCGTCGAGCGCTTCTCCGGCGCCGACCGGGCGAGCGCGGAGGACGCTGCCGTCGCGCTGGCCAACGACTCCGCCTTCGGGCTGGCCGGCGCGGTGTGGACCGCGGACGCCGGCCGCGCCGAGCGGGTCGCGGGCCGGCTGCGGATGGGCACGGTCTGGATCAACGACTACCACCCGTACGTCCCGCAGGCCGAGTGGGGCGGCTACAAGCAGTCGGGCGTGGGCCGCGAGCTCGGGCCGTCCGGGCTGGCCGAGTACCGCGAGACCAAGCACGTCTGGCACAACATCGCCCCGGCGCCGCAGCGGTGGTTCGCCGGGACACCGGAGAGGGAACAGCGGGAGCCAGGGACCGGGAGGACACCGTGAGCAGCCGGCGCTACGACGTCGTGATCGTCGGCGGCGGGTCGGCCGGCTGCGTGCTGGCCAACCGGCTCAGCGCCGACCCGTCGGTGTCGGTGCTGGTGCTCGAGGCCGGCCGTAGCGACTTCCGGCTCGACCCGCTGATCCACATGCCTGCGGCCCTGCCGTACTCGATCGGCAACCGGTTCTACGACTGGCGCTACGCCTCCGAGCCGGAGCCGTTCATGGGCGGCCGACGGATCTCGCACGCGCGCGGCAAGGTGCTCGGGGGCTCGAGCAGCATCAACGGGATGATCTTCCAGCGCGGCAACCCGGCCGACTACGAGCGCTGGGCGGCCGACCCCGGGATGGCGGACTGGGACCACGCCCACTGCCTGCCCTACTTCAAGCGGATGGAGACCTGCCTCGCCGGGGCCGACCGGTGGCGCGGCGGCAGCGGGCCGCTCGTGCTGGAGCGCGGCCCCGCGACGAACCCGCTGTTCGGCGCGTTCTTCGAGGCGGTGCAGCAGGCGGGCCACCACCTGACCGACGACGTCAACGGCTACCGCCAGGAGGGCTTCGCGCCCTTCGACCGGAACGTCTACCGCGGCCGCCGGCTCAGCGCGGCCCGGGCGTACCTCCACCCCGTCCGGTCCCGGCCGAACCTGGGCGTCCGGACGCTGGCCCACGTCACCGGGCTGCGCACGACGACCGTCGCCGGCCGCCCGCGCGTGGTCGGGGTCGACTACCTCCGCGGCGGTCACCGGCACAGCGTCGAGGCCGGTGAGGTGGTGCTGTCCGGCGGGGCGCTGGCCACCCCGCAGCTGCTCCAGCTGTCGGGGATCGGACCGGCCGAGGTGCTGCGTCCGCTCGGCGTCGACGTCGTCGCCGACCTGCCCGGTGTCGGCGCCAACCTGCAGGACCACCTCGAGGTCTACATCCAGCACGCCAGCGTGCAGCCGGTCTCCATCGCGCCGTGGCTCAAGCACCGGCACAAGCCGCGGGTCGCCGCCGAGTGGCTCTTCCTGCGGTCCGGCGTCGGGGCCAGCAACCACTTCGAGGCGGGCGGGTTCATCCGCAGCAACGCCGGCGTCGACTACCCGAACCTGATGTTCCACTTCCTGCCGATCGCGATCCGCTACGACGGCTCGCGGCCCGCCTCGGAGCACGGCTACCAGGTGCACATCGGGCCGATGTACTCCGACTGCCGCGGGGACGTGCGGATCCGCAGCCGCGACCCGAAGGTGCACCCCGCCCTGCGCTTCAACTACCTGTCCACGCCCGACGACCGGCGCGAGTGGCTCGAGATGGTGCGGAAGGCGCGCGAGATCCTGGCCCAGCCCGCGTTCGCCGCGTTCAGCGGCGGCGAGATCTCGCCCGGACCCGGCGTGCAGACCGACGCCGAGGTCCTGGACTGGGTCGCCCGCGACGCCGAGACCGCGCTGCACCCCTCGTGCACGGCGAAGATGGGGACCGACGACCAGGCGGTGCTCGACCCGGCCGACCTGCGGGTGCACGGCGTGGACGGGCTCCGGGTGGTGGACGCGTCGTCGTTCCCGTACGTGCCGAACGGCAACATCTACGCCCCCGTGGTGATGCTCGCGGAGAAGGCGGCCGACCTGATCGCCGGCCGGACCCCCCTGGCGCCGGAGCACGCGCCGTACTACCGCTACCGGATGGGCGGCCCGCTCTACCCGCCCGGCGACCCCCGCAACGTGAGGCAGGCAGCATGAGCGCGGCAAGCGGCACGACAGCAGCCATGGAGGTAGAGAACCTCTGGAAGGTGTTCGGCCCACGGGCATCGAAGATCCCCGGCTCGCCGGAGGCCGACCTGCCGCGGGCCGAGCTGCGCGCCCGTACGGGGTGCACGGCGGCGGTGCGCGACGTCTCGTTCTCCGTGGCGCCGGGCGAGGTGTTCGTGGTCATGGGCCTGTCCGGCTCGGGCAAGTCCACGCTCGTGCGCTGCCTGACGCGGCTGGTCGAGCCGACCGCGGGCACCGTCCGCATCGAGGGCGACGACGTCAGCACGATGTCGCCCGCCCGGCTGCGCGAGCTGCGTCGGCGCCACGTCGCGATGGTGTTCCAGCACTTCGGGTTGCTGCCGCACCGCCGGGTCATCGACAACATCGCCTTCGGCCTGGAGGTGCGCGGGGAGTCGCGGCGCGAACGGCTGGTCCGGGCGCAGGAGGTCGTGGACCTGGTCGGGCTGACCGGCAACGAGCAGTCCTTCCCCGACCAGCTGTCCGGCGGCATGCAGCAGCGGGTCGGGCTGGGCCGGGCGCTGGCCGCCGACCCGTCGCTGATCCTGTTCGACGAGCCGTTCTCCGCGCTGGACCCCCTCATCCGGCGCGACATGCAGAACGAGGTCGTCCGCCTGCACCGCGACATGGGCAAGACGATGGTCTTCATCACCCACGACCTCAGCGAGGCGCTCAAGCTCGGCGACCGGATCCTGGTGATGCGCGACGGCGAGGTGGTGCAGGTCGGGACGCCGGACGAGGTGGTCGGCGCACCCGCCGACGACTACGTCCGCGACTTCGTCAGCGAGGTCCCCAAGGCGCGGGTCCTGACCCTGCGCTGGCTGGTGCGCGACCCCGGCGACGCGCCCGTCTGCGACGGCACCCCGCTGGCGGTGCAGACCCTCGTCGGCGACGCGGCGCACCGGGTGCTGGCGACCGACCTGCCGGTCCGCGTGGTCGACGGCGACCGCACCCTCGGCGTCGTCCGCCGCGACGACGTGCTCGCCCTGCTTGGGGCCGGGCCCCAGTGAGTACCGCAGTGAGTACCCCGATGAGCGCCGCGGTGAGCCCCCGATGAGCACGACCGCACCGGTGCGCCCGGCGCAGCGGGCGACGCCCGTCCCCGTCGAGCCGACGCCCGTACGTCGGCTCGCCCCGCGCACGACCGCCCTCCTCGCCGTCCTCCTGGTCGGCGTGGTGGGCGGGATCGTGCTCCAGGGCCGGGCGACCCTGGAGGTCGCCCGTTCCGACCTGTCGCCGTTCCAGGTCGGGGTCAACGGCCTGCGCGACTCCCTCGACGCCTCGCGCGGCAGCAGCGTGCTGCTCCAGGTCCTCGACGGGGTCGCCGGCGCCCTGAACGCGGTCATCGAGGCCCTGCAGCACCTGGTCAGCGACGCCCCGCCCGGCCGTCCCACCCCGCAGGTCGGCTGGCTCGGCGTCGTCGCCGTCGCCGTGGTGGTCACCCTCGCCGTCGCCGGGTGGCGGCTCGCCGTCCTCACCGCGCTGGTCTTCGCCGCCTTCGGGACGTTCGGCTACTGGCAGGAGAGCCTGGACACCCTGATCGTCACGTTCGTCTCCATCGTGCTGGTGCTCGTGGTGGGGCTCCCGCTCGGGGTCTGGATGGGCACGAACCGGCAGGTCAGGCGCGTGGTCACCCCGGTCCTCGACGTCATGCAGACGCTCCCGTCCTTCGTCTACCTGCTGCCCGTCACCCTGTTCTTCGGCATCGGCGGCGCACCCGCCGTCATCGCCACCTTCGTGTACGCGTTCCCGCCCGTCGTCCGCGTCACCGCGGAGGGCGTCCGCGGGGTCGACCCGAGCGTGCTGGAGGCCAGCGAGTCGCTGGGCACGACCGGCGGGCAACGTCTGCTCCGGGTCCTGCTGCCGATGTCGCGGCGCACGATCCTCGTCGGGGTCAACCAGTCGGTCATGGCCGCGCTGTCGATGGTCACCATCGCCGCGTTCATCAACTCCCCCGGGCTCGGGGTGCCGGTGATCAGCGCGCTCGCCTCGCTCGACGTCGGGACGTCCTTCACCGCCGGCGTGCTGGTCGCCCTGGCCGCCGTCATGCTCGACCGCGTCACCACCGCGGCCGGCGAGCGCACCGCTCTCCTGCGCACCCCCGCCGCGGTCCGCCGTCGGCGCCTCGGGCTCGGGGCCGCCGCGGTGGTCGCCGCGGTCTGCGTCTACTACTCCCACCTGTACCTGGTCCTGGCCCGGTTCCCGGACGCGCCGGACCTGGGCCGGCCGGTCGGGGCCGCGGCCCAGGGCGTGGCGGACGCGGTCGCCGCGAACGGCAGCGCGATCACGGGCCCGCTGTCGCAGGCGTTCACCGTCGTGCTGCTCAACCCGTTCCAGGCCCTGCTCGCGTCCTCGCCCTGGTGGCTGGTGGCGCTCGTCCTGGTCGCGTCGTCGGCGCTGCTCGCCGGCTGGCGCGCCGGGGTCGTGGCGCTGGTCTGCGTCGGGGTCGTCCTCGTCGTCGGCATCTGGCACGAGGCGATGGTCACCCTGGCGACCGCGGTCGTCGGCTCCCTGCTGGTCGTGGTGCTCGCCCTGGTCGTCGGCGTGCTGATGGCGAACGACCGCCGGATCGACCTCGTCGTCCGCCCCGTGCTCGACACCGCCCAGACCATCCCGGCCTTCGTCTACCTCGTCCCGGCGCTCGCGCTCTTCGGCTCGACGCGCTTCACCGCGATGGTGGCGGCCGTGATCTACGGCGCGCCGGTGGCGATCAAGCTGGTCTGCGACGGCATCCGCGGGGTCTCGCCGACCACGGTGGAGGCGGCCCGCTCGACCGGGGCCACCCCGTGGCAGCTGGTGACCCGCGTCCAGCTGCCGATGGCCCGCTCGAGCGTGGCGCTCGCCGCCAACCAGGGTCTGCTCTACGTCTTCGCGGTCGTCGTCATCGGCGGCCTCGTCGGGGCGGGCGGGCTCGGCTACCTCGTGGTCGCCGGGTTCTCCCAGTCCGAGCTCTTCGGCAAGGGCGTCGCCGCCGGCGTCGCCATCGTCGCCCTCGCCATCCTGTTCGACCGCACGACCCAGGGCTGGGTCGCGCGCACCGCTGGGGATCGACCGACCTGACCACGCACGCTCGAGAGGAAACTCTGTGACTGCTCATGCTCGAACCCGTACGGCCCGTGCCCGCGTCCCGCTCGGCCTGGCCGCGCTCGTCGCGGTCGGCAGCCTGGTGCTGACCGCCTGCGGCGGGGGTGACATCGGCAGCGGTGCCCCGTCGGCGGGCGCCGCCGGCTCAGCGGCCGCCTGCTCCGGGACCATGAAGATGGCCGTCAACCCGTGGGTCGGCTACGAGGCGTCGGCGTACGTGGTGGGGGAGGTGGCCAAGCAGAAGCTCGGCTGCCAGGTCGAGTACCAGAACCTCAAGGAGGAGGTCTCCTGGCAGGGGTTCGGCAGCTCGGTCGACGTCGTCATCGAGGACTGGGGCCACCCCGACCTGGAGAAGAAGTACGTCGAGTCCGCCAGCCCGACCGCCGTGATGGACGGTCCCAACGGCAACGTCGGCCAGATCGGCTGGTTCGTGCCGCCGTGGATGGCCGAGAAGTACCCCGACATCACCGACTACAAGAACCTCAACTCCTACGCCTCGATGTTCAAGACCACCGAGTCCGGCGGCCAGGGCCAGCTCCTCGACGGCGACCCGTCGTACGTGACCAACGACGAGGCGCTGGTGAAGAACCTGAACCTGGACTACAAGGTCGTCTACGCCGGCAGCGAGGCCGCGCTGATCACCGCGTTCCGCCAGGCCGAGCAGCAGAAGAAGCCGCTGATCGGCTACTTCTACTCACCGCAGTGGTTCCTGTCCGAGGTCAAGCTGGTCAAGGTCAACCTGCCCCCGTACGTCGACGGGTGCGACGCGGACCCGGCCAAGATCGCCTGCGACTACGCCTCGACGCCGCTGCAGAAGGTCGTGTCCAAGGAGTTCGTCGACTCGGGCAGCCCCGCGTACCAGGTGGTGCACAAGTTCACCTGGACCAACGACGACCAGAACGAGGTCGCCAAGTACATCGCCGAGGACAAGATGGCGCCCGAGGCCGCGGCCGACAAGTGGATCGCCGCCAACCCGGACAAGGTCGCGGCCTGGCTCCCCGCCTGACCGCCGGCGTCAGGAGTACGTGACGCCCGGGGGCAGGTTGGGGGTGTCGTTCGACTCCTCGACGAAGATCTCGCCGTCCTCGACGACGACCCGGTGCGTCCGGACGCCGCGCTTGGCCGGCGGGACGTCCACCTGGCCGGTCCGCAGGTCGAAGGTCGAGGCGTGCAGGGGGCACTCGACGCGGCAGCCCTCCAGCCAGCCGTCGGCCAGCGAGGCGTCCTGGTGGGTGCAGGTGTCGTCGATGGCGTACAGCTCGCCGTCGTCGGTGCAGAACACCGCGATCGGCGGCGTGGTCTCGAGGCGGACCGCCTCTCCGGGGGGCAGGGACGCGACGGGACCGACCTTCAGCACACGCGGACTCTATCGCTTGACCTGTCTCGCATGACGCACGAGAATTGCATCATTACCAATTCAGGGGATAACGCGATGACGTCGCTGCTGGTGGTCGGGAGCGGGTTGGCGGGCCTGTCCGCCGTACGCGCGGCCCGCGAGCTCGGGTTCACGGGCCCCGTCCGGGTGCTGGGCGCCGAGCCCGGTCCGCCGTACGACCGGCCGCCGCTGTCGAAGGACTACCTCGCGGGCCGGGCCGGCCGCACCGACCTCGAGCTCGTCGCCCCCACGGAGGACCTGGACGCCGAGTGGCTGACCGGGTCGGCCGCGTCGCTGGTGCCGGGTCGCGGCGTCGAGACCTCGGACGGCCGGTTCCTCGCGGCGGACGGGGTCGTCCTGGCCACCGGGGCCCGCGCGCGGACGCTCCCGCAGCTGCCGCACGCGTGCGAGAACGTCGTGGTCCTGCGCACCCGCGACGACGCCGACCGGCTGCGGGCCGAGCTCGGGCCGGGGCGCCACCTGGTGGTCGTCGGCGCCGGACTCGTCGGGTGCGAGGTGGCCGCGACCGCCGCTGGGCTGGGCTGCCGCGTCACCCTGCTCACCCCGGAGGAGATCCCGCTCGAACGGATCTACGGAGCGCAGCTGGCCCCTCGGCTGCTCGGCCTGCACGCGGGCCGCGGCGTCACCGTACGCACGCAGGTGTCGGTCGCCGGGGCCGACGTCTCGGAGGGCAGGGTCACCGCGCTGCGCCTCGGGGACGGCGAGGAGGTCGGCGCCGACGTCGTCCTCGTCGCGGTCGGGGCCGAGCCGGAGACGGAGTGGTTGGCCGGCACGGGCATCGACCTCGCGGACGGCGTGCGCTGCGACGCCTCCGGACGCGCGCTCGCGGACGGCACCGCGGTGCCCGGCCTCGTGGCCGTCGGCGACTGCGCGGCCTGGTGGGACCCGCACCTGGGTCGCCACCACCGCACCCAGCACTGGACCGACGCCCTCGAACGTCCCGGGCGGGCGGTGGCCGCCCTGCTCGGCGTGCCGGCGCCACCGCGCCGCGCGTACCTGCCGTACTTCTGGTCCGACCAGCACGGCCACCGGATCCAGATGGCCGGCTACGGCTCGCTGGCCGACACGGTGGACGTCGAGACGGACGTGGGGGAGCAGGGCTTCCTCGCGGTCTACCGCCGGGCCGGCGAACCGGTCGCCGTCCTCTCGCTCGACCGGCCGCGCGAGTTCGTGCGCTGGCGCAAGACGCTGGTCGCCAGCCTGGGCCAGCTGCCCGAGATCCCCACCGAACCTGCCCTCGGGTCCGCCCCGAGCGTCGCAGCGCCCGCCCCGACCGAAGGAGCAGCCGCATGACCACTCTCGACACCCGTGCGGGCGAGCAGAGCCTGGCGTCCGCCGGTCACATGGTCTCGACCCGGGTCTCCGACAGCCTGATCACGACGCTCCCGGGCTGCAGCTACGTCGACGAGGGCGTCTTCACCGCCGAGCAGGCGCGGCTGCTGGAGTCGATGTGGTTCTGCGCCGTCCGGACCGACGACCTGACCGGGCCGGGCGCGTTCAGGACCGTCCAGGTGGGCCGGGAGAGCGTGATCGTCACGCGCAACCGCAAGGGCGAGGTGCGCGCGTTCCTCAACGTCTGCCGCCACCGCGGCGTGCAGCTGTGCACCGAGGCCGAGGGCCAGCTCAAGCGCTCGATCCAGTGCATGTACCACGCGTGGACGTACGACCTCGACGGTCGCCTGGTCGCCGCGCCCAACCTGACGAAGATGCCCGACGTCGACCGCGACACGTACGCGCTGGTCAAGCCGCACGTGCGCGAGTACCTGGGCTACGTCTGGGTCTGCCTGGCCCCGGAGGCCCCGGACTTCGACGACGTGGTGGTCGGCGCCGTCGCCGAACGCCTGGGCGACGCGCACCTCATCGACGGCTACGAC
>CAXULL010000030.1:0-32809 GCA_964251895.1 uncultured Friedmanniella sp. | reverse complement strand
TGGACGGCGTCCCGTGCTGCACCTACGTCGGTCCGGACGGCGCCGGCCACTTCGTGAAGATGGTGCACAACGGCATCGAGTACGCCGACATGCAGCTGATCGCCGAGGCCTACGACCTGATCCACCGGGGCACGGGCAAGAGCCCGGCCGAGATCGCCGAGATCTTCACCGAGTGGAACCGCGGGGAGCTCGAGTCGTTCCTCATCGAGATCACCGCGACCGTCCTCGCCCAGACCGACGAGACGACGGGCAAGGCCCTCGTCGACGTCGTCCTCGACCAGGCCGAGCAGAAGGGCACGGGGCGCTGGACCGTGCAGAACGCGCTCGACCTCGGCGTCCCGATCACCGGCATCGCCGAGGCGACGTTCGCGCGGGCGCTGTCCGGCTCGGTCCCGCAGCGCGAGGCGGCCCGCGGCGTGCTGCCGGCCGGCACCGTGGAGTGGCACCGGCCGACGAGCGCGGACGACGCGGACGCCTTCGTCGAGGACGTGCGGCGCGCGCTCTACGCCTCCAAGGTCGTCGCGTACTCCCAGGGGTTCGACCAGATCGCCGCCGCGAGCAACGAGTACGGCTGGGACGTCGACCGCGGCGCGATGGCCCGGATCTGGCGGGGCGGCTGCATCATCCGCGCCCGGTTCCTGAACCGCATCACCGAGGCCTACGAGCGCGACGAGAAGCTGCCGCTGCTGCTCGCCGACGACTTCTTCGTGGGTGTCGTCACCGAGTGCCTCGAGTCCTGGCGCCGCGTCGTCTCCGGTGCCGCGCAGAACGGGATCCCGACCCCGGCGTTCTCCTCCTCGCTGGCCTACTACGACGGGGTGCGGGCCGACCACCTGCCCGCGGCGCTGATCCAGGGCCTGCGCGACTTCTTCGGGGCCCACACCTACCGGCGGGTCGACAAGGAGGGCACCTTCCACACGGAGTGGAGCGGCGACCGTTCCGAGACCGCGGTCGGGGGGTCTTTCAAGGAGGACAAGAGCGCGCACACCGACGAGAAGAAGGTCGACCAGCCGATCTCGTGAGGCTCCCGCTTCCCACGCTGCCCCTTCCCGCGCTGCCCGGCGCCGCCCGGCTCCGACGCACGGCCGGTCTCGGCGCCGAGGCGGTGCGCCGCGCGCGCAACGCCGCGGCCGCGGGCGGCTTCGCCGAGCGGGCCGAGCAGAACGGGATGGTCCCGAACGGCGGGGTCGCCGTCTACTTCTGCACGGACCCGGACAACCTGTTCCAGCTCGAGCAGTGGCGACGCCCGCTCGAGCACCTGGCGCGCACCCGGCCGGCCTTCGTCGTCGTCGACCAGCCCGACACGGGCGCGGCCCTGCTGGAGCGCACCACGCTCCCGGTCGCCTTCGCGCCGGGCAGCGGTGCGCTGGAGCGGCTGGTCGAGGAGCGCGACGTGCGTGTCGTGCTCTACGTCAACCAGGTCGAGCGCAACTTCCGGATGCTGCGCTTCGCCGGTCCGGTGCACGTCCAGCTCGGGCACGGGGAGAGCGACAAGGCCTACAGCGTCTCCAACCAGCACAAGGCGTACGACCTCACGTTCGTCGGGGGCCGCGCGGGCCGGGACCGGCTCGGCGCCGCGCTGCGCGGCTTCGACGCCGACGCCCGGACCGTGCAGGTCGGGCGGCCGCAGCTCGACCACACCTACCCCGGCGCCCCCGACTGGTCGCGCGACAGCGGGCTGCGGGTGCTCTATGCCCCGACCTGGGAGGGTGACCGGCCCAGCGTCGCGTACGGCTCCCTGGTCAGCCACGGTGTCGCGCTGGTCGAGGCCCTGGTCGCCGACCCCGACGTGCGGGTGGTCTACCGCCCGCACCCGCGGACCGGGCTGAGCTCGCCCCGGCACGCCGAGGCCGACCGGGCCGTCCGTGCGGTGCTCGCGCGCGACGGCGACCGGCAAGGCGGTGGTCGTCACCTGGTCGACACCGGTGCGTACGGGTGGCAGTGGTCCTTCGTGGACGCCTGCGTGACGGACGTGTCCTCGGTCGCCTACGACTGGCTGGCGACGTCCAAGCCGCTCGTCGTCACCGAGCCGGCGTCGGTCGCGGCCTACCGGCCGGCGTCGCGGCTGCTGGACGAGCTCCCGCTGCTGCCGGCGTCCGCAGCCGGGTCGGTGCTGGACGTGCTGCGCGGACGCGGTCTCGGGCAGCCGGGTGGGGCGGGTGCGGACCCGCTGCTCGCGGACCTGTCCGCGTACTACTTCGGACAGACGGCGGACGGGGCGAGCACCGTGAGGTTCGAGGCCGCCGTCGAGGCCGCCTGGACGCTCGCGTCGGCCTGAACCCAGGCTGGAGGCCGCGTCGGCGAGAGCCGCGAGGCCGGGCGGGTCAGAGCCCGCGCAGGAAGTCCACGTCGTCGTCGGGGGCGCTCGGTCGACCGGGGACCCTGCCGGGCTCGCCCCGGGACTCGGCGTTCGGTCGGCCGAAGAACAGCCAGCCGAGCGAGCCCGCGAGCGGGAGGCAGATGACCGCCACGGCCCACAGCCAGCGAGGAGCGCGACGGACGGCGTACGGAGCGGCCTGGGCGACCTCCACCACGCAGTAGATCGTCAGCAGAGCCACGATCACCAGCGGGAGGAAGCGCCCCATGCACCAAGAGTATGCACTCGCAGAATTGCCTGCTCTCCGCTCCGGCAGGGATCGAGCGCAGCGAGGCTCTCGAACTCGACCCCCACCGGATCCTGCGCCGGTGTCTGGACGGACGGACGGTGAAGACACGCTTTCCCGTCTTCACCGGGAGGGAGGAAGACACCGGGACCAGCAGGATCCGCGCCGGAGCGGAGCGGAGGCCAAGTAGCGGCGCACGGGCGCGGCTCGCACGTCCACGTGCCGAGCGCGGGCGGCCCGTCGTCCTACGCTGTTCCGATGCTCGTCGAGCGCCCCGCGCACCCCACGATCGCGCAGCTGCGCGAGGTGACGCAGCCGCCGAGCGTACGGACGCGGGCCGGGGCCGAGCACTGGGTGGCCAACCTCTACCTGCGCGACCTCTCGCCCTACCTGACCCGGGTCCTGCTGCGGCTCGGCTTCTCCGCCGACGCGGTCACCTGGCTGATGATCCTCTGCGCCGCCCTGTCGGCGGTGTCCACGGGCTGGCCGACGCTCGCCGGCGCGATCGGGGTGGTCGTGCTCGCCCAGCTGCAGCAGCTCGTCGACTGCTGCGACGGCGAGGTCGCCCGCTGGCGCCAGACGTCGTCGCCGCGCGGGGTCTACCTCGACCGGGTCGGCCACTACGTCGCCGAGTGCGGCATCGCGGTGGCCCTGGGCGTCCGCGCCAACGGCGGCCTCGCCCTGAGCAGCGTGTGGATCAGCGCCGGGCTGGCCCTGGGGCTGCTCGTCTGCCTGAACAAGGTGGAGAACGACCTCGTGCACGTCGCGCGCCACTACGCCGGGATGGCCCAGGTAGCCGACGTGGAGAGCGTGCGGGTCCCGCAGACCGGGATGCTGCGCCTCGCCCGACGTGGCGCGCGGCTGGTCCCGTTCCACCGCATCTTCCACTCGATCGAGATGTCGCTGCTGATCCTGGCCGCGGCCGTCGTCGACCTGTTCGCGCACGGTGTCGCCACGCAGGGGCTGCTGCTCGTCATGCTCGCCTCGGCCGTCGTCACCGTCGTGGGGCACCTGCTCGCGGTCCTCGGCTCCTCGCGGCTGCGATGAGCGCCGTGGAGCCGTCGGGGACGGTCGGCCTGCTGCCCGACGGCCACGTCCCGTTCGGCGTGGTGGTCCTCACGATGGGCAACCGTCCGGCCGAGCTCCGGGCCGGGCTGGAGTCGTTGCTCGCGCAGCGCGACGTCGAGCTCGACGTCGTGGTGGTCGGCAACGGCTGGGAACCGACGGACCTGCCCGAGGGCGTGCACGGGCTCGGCCTGCCGGTGAACCGCGGCATCCCCGCCGGCCGCAACGCCGGTGTCGGCCAGGTGCGTGGCGACCTGCTGTTCTTCCTCGACGACGACGCGGTGCTGCCGCGCGACGACGTCCTGGCCCGGATGGCCCGCGCGTTCACGGCCGACCCGACGCTCGGGCTGGTCCAGCCGCGGGTGGTCGACCCCGAGGGCCTCGAGGCGCCGCGGCGCTGGACCCCGCGGGTGCGGGTCGGCGACCCCGGCCGCAGCAGCCCGGCCATGAACGTCTGGGAGGGCGCCGTCGCCATGCGGCGCACCGCGTTCGACTACGCCGGCGGCTGGCCCGAACCGTTCTGGTACGCCCACGAGGGCGTCGAGCTGGCCTGGCGGGTGTGGGACGCCGGCTTCCACGTCCGCTACGACGGCAGCATCGAGGTCCACCACCCCGCCATCGCGCCGACCCGGCACGCCGAGTTCTACCGCTACCAGGCGCGCAACCGTGTCTGGCTCGCCCGGCGGAACCTCCCGCTCCCGGTCGGGATCGCGTACGTCTGCGCCTGGGCCACCATCGGGGGGAGCCGGCTGCGGTCGGCCGAGGCCCTGCGCGAGACGCTCCGCGGCTATCGGCTCGGGCTGGTCAAGGACGGTGGGGAGCGCCGCCCCCTGAGCTGGCGCACCGTCTGGCGGATGACCCGCGCGGGCCACCCGCCGCTGCTGTAGGGCCGGGTGCGGGCAGGACGTCGAGCGGGGACGTCCAGCGGCGTCGTCGAGGGGGACGGGCGGGGCGAGACGGGCCCGGGGGAGACAATGGCCCCATGAGTGCCCACGAGCCGGAGACGACCCCAGCCACCGACAGCGAGACCCCGGCCGAGGAGAGCCCGGCCGAGGCGACGAAGCGCAAGTTCCGCGAGGCGCTGGACGCCAAGAAGGCGCGCCACGGCGAGGACCACCTCGACGGCGGCCAGACGCCCGGCCACGCCCACGGCCGGGTCGAGACCAAGCGCACGTTCCGTCGCAAGACGGGGTAAGCAGCAGCAACAACCGGCCGTGACCACAGGAGACCAGATGAGCGAGCCCAGCCAGCCCGAGCCGAGCGACCCGCGGGCGATGGACGACGAGGAGCTCGCGCAGGTGCCGGACCCGCCCCAGCCGGCGGACCCGGAGCCGGGGCAGGGCCCGGTCGTCGAGACCGAGTACGCCGAGGGCGCGACGAACGACCCCGACGGTGCGCACCGGCCCGAGCCGGCCGGCGAGGACTACGCGGGCAGCGGCTTCTGAGCCTGGTCCCGTCACCGGTCCTGAGGCGTCACCGGTCTTGAGACGTCACTCAGCCAAGGCCGAGCAGCAGGTCCCGGACCTCCGCGGGCCGGGACAGGAACGGGTGGTGCCCGGCGTCGATCTCGACGACGTGATCGGCCCGGCGGGCGTACGCACGCTGCCGCGACGCCGAGGTGCCCCGGTCCGCGGCGCAGACGAGGTACGTCGAGGGGATCTGCTGCCAGGCGGCCACCCCCACCGGCTGCCCGGTCACCCGGACGCTCTGCGAAGCGAGGTGCTGCGCCGCCTGTTCCTGGTCGTCGGGGTCGCAGTCGGCGAGGAACGTGTCCACGAACAGCTCGGGGCGCACCCGGAAGGTTCCGGCCGCCGGGTCGACGTCGAGGAACGGGGCGGGCCCGTCGTCGCCCCCGAAGTCGGACAGGCTCTGCCCCACCTCGGGCAGATAGCTGGACACGAGCAGCAGGTGCCGCACGCCGGCGACGCCGGCCGCGGCCTCCGCGGTGACGATGCCGCCGTAGCTGTGCGCGACCACGACGGTCGGCTCGTCGCCGTCCTGCAGCACGCGACGTACCGCGGCGACGTCCTCGGCCAGACCCGGACCGTCGGTCCCGCCCGGCGTCCCCGCCTCGCCGCAGCTGGGCAGGCCCGGCGCCACGCTGGCCACCCCGCGCTCGGCCAGCAGCGCGGCGGTGCGGCGCCACCACCACGACCCGTCGCGTACGCAGGCCCCGTGCACGAACACGACTCTCATCGACTTCTCCTCGTCTCGGTCACTTCTCCTCCTCGACGTTAGACGTAGCGCGCGTTACGCGAAAAGATGGCGCCATGGGCCGTCGACCGCAGCCGCAGCTCCGTGAGCGGCTGCTCTCCACCTGCACGGACCATGCGCTCGCGCACGGGCTGCCCGACCGCCTCGAGCCGCTGGTCCGCGCCACGGGCGCCTCGGCGCGGGTGCTGATCTACCACTTCGGGACCCGTGACGCCCTGCTCCGCGCGATCCTCGAGCAGGCCCGGCGGCGCCAGCGCGACCTCTACGGCGACCTGCTGGGCGTGCGACCGGACGAGCCGTACACCCGCACCCTGCAGCGGGCCTGGACGGCGATGACCGGACCGGAGGGGCAGCCGTACCTGCGGATGTTCGGACCGCTGCGCGAGAGCGCGGAGCAGCAGCTGTGGCCCGGCTTCCGCCGGGTGGCGACCACCGACTGGCTGGCGCCGCTGGAGGACGGCCTGCGCACGGTCGGGCAGCCCGGGCTCGCGACCCTCGTCCTCGCGGTCATCCGCGGTCTGCTGATGGACCTCGACGCGACCGGCGACACCGCACGGGCCGACCGGGCCTTCGCCGACTTCGTGCGCACGCTCGAGCACGCGAGACTGGCCCCGTGACGATCGTGGCGGCTGCGGACGGTTCGGCTCTGGGCAACCCCGGTCCGGCCGGGTGGGCCTGGTACGTGGACCAGGCGATCTGGGCGAGCGGCGGCTGGCCCCGCGGCACCAACAACATGGGCGAGCTGATGGCCGTGCTCGACCTGCTGCGCCAGACCGCGCACGTCGACGAGGACCTGCTCGTCTACTGCGACAGCATGTACGTGATCAACATCGTCACCCAGTGGATGGCGGGTTGGAAGCGCAAGGGCTGGCGCAAGAAGGACGGCAAGCCGGTCATGAACGTCGACCTCGTCCAGGCCATCGACACCGCCATCCAGGGCCGCCGGGTGACGTTCGAGTGGGTCAAGGGCCACGCCGGGCACCCGCTCAACGAGGAGGCCGACCGTCGGGCGGTCGCCGCGTCGACCGCCTTCCAGGCCCGACGGCCCCACGACCCCGGACCCGGCTACCCGGGCGCCGCGGCGAGCGGGCGCGTGGAGGCGGTGGCCGCCGAGCAAGACCTGTTCTCGGACGCCGGAACCGCACCCGAGGCCGCTCCCGAGCCGACTGGCGCGACCCAGCCGTCCCGCTCGCTCTTCGGCAGCGACGTCGACGAGGTGGTCGCGCTGGAGCGGGCGCTCCTCACCGCCGAGGTCCGCTCGGACCCCGGAGCCGTGGCGGCGCTGCTCGACCCCGGCTGGACCGAGCACGGTGCGTCGGGCCGCCACTGGTCCCGCGACGAGATGCTCGGAAGCATCGCCCCGCTCGCCGACCCCGCCGATCTCGAGGTGCTGTCCGTGGAACGGCTGTCCGACGACGTCGTGCTGCTGCTCTGGCGCAGCCACACCGACGCGGGAACGTCGCTCCGCACCTCGGTCTGGGTGCGTTCCGGCGGACGGTGGCGCCAGCGCTTCCACCAGGGCACGCCCGAAGGAGCCGGCCGTGCGCGGTGAGCAGGGTCGTGCCCACGACCGCGCCTGGCTGGACTGGGCGCTCGGCCAGGTGGAGGCGGACTCCAACCGGAGCGCCGACACCCACCTGCACGTCTTCCCGCTGCCGCCGCGGTGGGGCGTCTCGCTCTACGTCAAGGACGAGTCGGTGCACCCGACCGGCAGCCTCAAGCACCGGCTGGCGCGCTCGCTCGTGCTGTACGGGCTCTGCAGCGGCTGGATCGAGCAGGGGACCACGCTGGTCGAGGCGTCGTCCGGCTCGACCGCGGTCAGCGAGGCGTACTTCGCCCGGCTCCTCGGCCTGCCGTTCGTCGCGGTGATGCCGGCCTCGACGGTCCAGGAGAAGTGCGCACTGATCGAGTTCTACGGCGGCCGCTGCCACCTCGTCGACGACCCCGGTGCGATCTACGCCGAGGCCGAGCGGCTCGCGGCCGAGTGCGGCGGGCACTACCTCGACCAGTTCACGTACGCCGAGCGCGCCACGGACTGGCGCGGGAACAACAACATCGCCGAGTCGATGTTCGCCCAGCTGGGTCGAGAGCCCCACCCCGTGCCCGACTGGGTCGTCGTGGGTGCCGGCACGGGCGGGACGAGCGCCACGATCGGGCGCTACCTGCGGCTCAACCAGCTGGCGACCTCGCTCTGCGTGGTCGACCCCGAGGGTTCCGCGTTCTGGCGCTCCTGGAGCACCGGCGACGCGAGCGTCACCGCCACCGGCTCGCGGATGGAGGGCATCGGGCGACCGCGGGTCGAGCCGAGCTTCGT
Organism: uncultured Friedmanniella sp.; assembly: GCA_964251895.1. Taxonomy (GTDB): domain Bacteria; phylum Actinomycetota; class Actinomycetes; order Propionibacteriales; family Propionibacteriaceae; genus Microlunatus. Next base: position 24,613 of record CAXULL010000030.1, on the reverse strand, counting down.
GCCCGAGGTCGTCGACCGGATGATCGGCGTGCCCGACGCGGCCTCGGTGGCGGCGATGCGCTGGGGCACGGCGCGGATGGGCCGGATGGCCGGCGGTTCCACGGGCACCAACCTCTGGGGCGCCTGCCAGCTCGTCGCCGAGATGGTGGCGCAGGGGCGCCGGGGCAGCGTCGTCACGCTGCTCTGCGACGACGGGCGGCGCTACGCGCACAGCTACTACGACGACGCCTGGGTCGCGGCGCGGGGCTGGGACCTCGGCGGACCCACCCGGGTCCTGGACCACTTCCTCGCCACCGGCGTGTGGGACGAGGGCGCGGCGTAGGGCGAGGTCCTGTGTGCGCGCGTGGCTGCAACCCCTCGCCCTTCGACGGGCTCAGGGAACGTTCGTGGGTCCCTGCCTGCGCGGGACCTGCACCCGGACGGTGCTCGATCCCTGCGACGGGACGTCAGGCGCCGGTGATGGCGACGGTGACGGTGTCGGTCGCGACCTGCTTGGTGTAGACCTTCGACTTCGGCTTCGCGGGGGCCAGCAGCTGGTAGGTGAAGGTCAGCGTGACCGACTGCGCGGCCTCGTCCACCGCGGGCACGGTGAAGACGTTGCCGTACGAGTTGGGCTTCTTGACCAGGTAGCCCGGGGAGACCGTCGCCGCGTCGACGATCGGGGCGGGCGGGGTCAGCGGGCCGTCGGCGCCCGTGACGTCGATCCGGACGTCGACCTCGGCGAGGTAGATGTCCTGCTTGTAGCCGCCCGGGAAGCCGGCCGTGAGCGAGAGCGTGAGCGGCTTGCTGGCCTGCGGGGTCCACTGGGCCATCGGCATCGTCGAGTAGTAGACCGTCTTGAGCTCGATCGCGCCGGCGTCGAGCGTGTGCTTGGCGACGCCACGGCTGAGGTCGTTCTTGACCTTGGCGCGGGTCGGGGTCGGCGTGGGCAGCACGGTCGCGCTGGGCGCCGCCGACGGGGTGGGGCTGGCGCCGGCGGCGGCCTCTTCCCAGGGCGGGGTGCTGCAGCCGGAGGCGAGCAGCAGTGCGGCGGCTACCGCGGCCGCGGCGAGCGGACGTCGGAGGAGCATCGGGAGTTCCTGTCGGGGGAGTTGGAACGGCCGTCGGTTGTCCCGAGAGCCGAAAAGATAGCACCGCCCGCGCCTCGACACCGTGGTTCCGGTGGAGGCGCAGGCGGCGGCTCCGAGCCCAGGGAGGGGGGCTCAGACCTTGTAGCCGCGCTCGCGGCGGAAGAGCTTGCCGATCATGACCACCGTCTGGGCGATCGTGACGACGTAGAGCATGGGCCAGCCGAGCCACAGGATCGAGGACTGGATGAGGATCGGCAGCTGGAACCAGGTGTAGCCGAGCACGACGAAGGTGACGGCCAGGATGATCAGCGGCATCAGGTGCGAGTTGCCCGAGCCGCGCTCGGCCTTGGCCTGCTCGGCCCAGTTGTCGACCTTGACCCGCGACAGGAACTTGGCCCAGGCGCGGACGAAGTGGCCGGCGCGGAGCCACATGTAGATCTCGGCGGGGATGCCGGTCGCCGCGAAGAGCACGTCGCGGGCGTTCCGGTTCTTCATGGAGAAGGCGATCCGCACGTTGAGCAGGATGGCGACGACCGGCGGGATGACCCAGACCGGCGAGAACACGAACGCGTGGATGCTGAGCGAGGCGACCAGCAGGAGCACGAAGGCGATGCGGGTGAAGATGTTCGTCGCCATGCCGACGTTCTCGGCCCACCGCAGCCGCAGGTTGGGGTGGAAGGGCTGACCCTTCGTGTCACCCCGCTGGCCCGGCCACATCAGGTCGATGGCGCCGTAGTTCCACTTGACCTGCTGCCCGTCGAGCGACCGGACGGTGGTCATCCCGCCCACGTCGGCGCGGGCCTGGGCGGAGATCTTGGTGAGGTAGCCGGCCGACTTGATCTGCAGGCTGAGCAGCGAGTCCTCGACCTCGGAGTCGTTGACCCAGGGGGTCTGCTGGTGGTTCTCCGCCATCACCGCGCGCAGGGCCTTCATGGAGAAGATCGAGCACTGGCCGCCGAGGACGGCCATGTTCCGGCCGCGCAGCATGTTCTGCATGTTGAAGGCCGCGAACTGGGTGCGCTGGCCGGCGATCAGGAGCTTGGCGACGACGCCCTTGATCCTGGTGTCGTCGATCGAGTAGATCGCCGAGATGCCACCGATCCGGGTGTCCGAGGTGATCTCCGCCTCGAGCTTCTCGACGGCGTTCGTGGCGAGGACCGTGTCGCCGTCGACGCCGAGCAGGTAGTCCGCGTCCTTGATGAGCGCGAAGCCGTAGTTGAGGGCGCCGACCTTCTTGTCCGGGTTCTCGCCGATGTCGTGCACGAAGACCTCGGTGCGCTGGCGCTTCTGGCCCTTGACCTTCGCGCCCTTGTGCAGCCCGGCGAACGCGGCGGCCAGCTCGAAGGTGCTGTCCTTGGTGTTGTTGACGATCACGTGGATCTCGTCGGGCAGCCGGGTCTGGGCCAGCAGGCCGTGGAGCACGTCCTCGATCGACTCGGCCTCGTTGTAGGCGGGGATGATCACGCCGATCCGCGGCCGGTAGGTCGGGAGGGCGTCGAGGTCGGCGAGGTGCTGGTGGAGGTAGCGGGAGAGCGAGGCGTCCTCGGCGGTGTCCTGCTCGGCGACCGGGGCATCGACCTCGGGGGTCTCGTCGGTCTCGCTGCCCTGCGGAAGCTCGAAGTAGGTGCTCATCGGGGGTTCTCCTCGTCGCCGCCGGCCTCGTGCCGGCAAGAACAAGATTGAGTCTTCAACCTTCAGGTTCCACTCAGACGATCGCGGCGATCTCTCAGCCTTGCCTCAACTCGCAGGCCTGGACGTCGCCCGGCCTTGAGGTTGCCCCGACTTCCTTGAGGTTGCGCAGGAATGTCTCAGGATCACCTTGACACCGATGTCAGCGCGCCGAGGTGCGCTCGTCCGCGGTCAGAGGAGGAGCAGGGCGAGCGCGCTGACCACGGCTGCGGCGAGCTCCGCGCTCCCGGTCGCCTTGAGCACGGCGATCAGCTCCCGACCCACAGAACCTGAGAGAACCGCCCGACAAGGGCGGACGAGCAGGAGCAGCGGCACCAGCCCGAGCAGCGCCCACGGCGTCGTGAGCGCCGCGACGCCGGCCAGCCCGAGCGCCCCCACGGCCACGAGGGCGACGTAGAACGACCGGGTCCGCCGGTCGCCGAGCCGGGTGGCCAGCGTCAGCTTCCCGGTCGCCGCGTCCCCGCGCAGGTCACGCAGGTTGTTGGCCACGAGGATCGCCGTGGTCAGGGCTCCGACCCAGATGCCGGTCAGCAGCAGGGGCACGGTGACGCGCCCGGTCTGCACGTAACCGGTCCCGCCGACGGCGACCAGCCCGAAGAACACGAACACGAACGCCTCGCCGAGGCCGCGGTAGCCGTACGGGCGCCGCCCGCCCGTGTAGTACCAGGCGGCCAGCACCGAGGCGGCACCGACGGCGAGGAGCCACCAGTGGCCGGTGAGCAGGACGAGGACCAGGCCGGCGACCGCGGCGACGGCGAACGAGGCGAACGCGGCGGCCCGTACGGCGCCGGGCCGGGCCAGGCCGGAGCCCACCAGGCGCAGCGGACCCACCCGGTCCGCGTCGGTGCCGCGGATGCCGTCGGAGTAGTCGTTGGCGAAGTTCACACCGACCTGGAGCGCGAGGGCGACGACGAGCGCGAGCGCGGCGGCGACCGGCACGGCGCCACCCTCGAACGCGGCGAGGCCGGTGGCGGCGACGACCGGGGAGACGGCGGCCGGCAGGGTCCGGGGGCGGGCCCCCTCGAGCCACTGCGCGGGCGTGGCGCGAGCCGCGGGGCCCTGGTCTGCGTGGGCGGTCATCGTGCGTCCTCCGGGTCGATCAGGTCCTGCTGCAGGCGGCGCCGGTCGACCTTGCCGCTGGCCGTCCGGGGCAGGCGGTCGAGCACGACCAGGCGCCGTGGGGCGGCGAACACGGGCAGCTCCGCGCGGACCCAGGCCAGCAGGCTGGCGTACGGCAGGGGCGCGTCGGCGACGGCGACGACCTCGACCCCCCACTCGCGGTGCGGCACCCCGATCACGACGACCTCGGCCGTGCCGCGCTGCGGCCAGCCCAGGGTCCGGTGCTCCACGGCGAAGAGGTCGACGTTGTAGCCGCCGCTGACGACGACGTCGTCGACGCGTCCGAGCACCTGCAGCCGCCGGGTCCCGTCGCCCTCGGTCACCCAGCCGCCGCGGTCCGCCGTCCGGAAGCGCGCGAGCTCGAACGCCGCCGCGGTCAGGTCGGGCCGGCCGCGGTAGCCGGAGAACAGCACCGGCCCGCCGACGCTGATCCGGTCGTCCTCGTCGACGCGCACGTCCACGCCGTCGAGGGGGACGCCGTCGTAGACGCAGCCGCCGCACGTCTCGCTCATCCCGTACGTGGTGACGCAGGGGACGCCGGCCGCGCGGGCCCGCGCGAGCACCGCGGCGTCGACGGCGCCCCCGCCGACGAGGACGGCGTCCAGCCCGGCGAGCACGGCGACGAGGTCCGGCCGCTCGAGCGCACGGACGAGCTGGGTCGGGACGACGGAGAGGTAGCGACGGCCGGCCGGCAGGGTCACGGTCGCCAGGTCGGCGAGGTCGCGCGCCAGCGGCACCACCGTCGTGCCGGCCAGGTGCGCACGGGCGTGCACCATCAGCCCGGCGACGTAGTGGCTGGGCAGGGGCAGCAGCCAGTGGCCCGGACCGCCGAGCCGGTCGTGGGTGGCCTCCGCCCCGGCCCTGATCGCGGCGGCCGAGAGCACCACGGCCTTGGGCTCGCCCGTCGAGCCCGAGCTCAGCACCACGACGGCGGCGCCGGGGTCGGCCGGCTCGTCGAGGCGCAAGGCCGTGACGGCGCGCGCCCGCTCGACGGGGTCGGGAGGCAGGGGTGCGACGGGCGCACCACCGTCGAGGGCCGCGGCGAGCGCCGCGGGCAGCTCGGACCCCTCGACCGCGCGCAGCAGCGTCGCCGTGCGGCCTGGGATCACCGAACCAGCCTAGGCGTGGCCTCATGGGGGAGACTCCACGTCGTGACGAGCGAGCCGGCGGACGAGGATGCAGCGGTCGGCGTACGCGGCTACACCCTGGCGATGCCCGTGCGGTTCCGCGGGCTGACCGAGCGGCAGGGCCTGCTCTGGCGAGGTTCCGCGGGCTGGGCCGAGTGGAGCCCGTTCCTCGACTACGCCGGCGCCGAGCTGCTGCCCTGGCTGCGGGCTGCGGACGAGGCGGCGGAACAGGGCTGGCCCGCACCGGTCCGGACCGAGGTGGCCGTCAACTGCACCGTCCCGGCGGTCGGGCCGGAGCAGGCGTACGCGATCGTCGCGGCCTCCGGCTGCGGGACGGCCAAGGTCAAGGTCGCCGAACGTGGCCAGACGCTCGCCGACGACCTGGCCCGTTGCGAGGCGGTGCGCGACGCGCTCGGCGCCGACGGCCGCCTCCGGGTCGACGCCAACGGGGGCTGGGACCTCGACACGGCGGAACGTGCGGTCCGCGCGCTCGACCGCTTCGACCTCGAGTACGTGGAGCAGCCCTGCGCGGCCGTCGAGGACCTGGCGGCGCTCCGGGTCCGGCTGGCCCGCGCCGGCCGGCCGGTGCTCGTCGCCGCGGACGAGTCCATCCGTCGGGCCGAGGACCCCTACCGGGTCGTCGCGCTCGACGCGGCCGACGTGGCGGTCCTCAAGGTGGGCCCGCTCGGCGGTGTCCGGGCCGCGCTCGAGATCGCCGAGCGGATCGGGCTGCCCGTGGTGGTGTCCAGCGCCGTCGAGACCTCGGTGGGCCTGGCGGCCGGCGTCGCGCTCGCCGCCGCCCTGCCCGAGCTGCCTTACGCGTGCGGCCTCGCCACCATCGGGCTGCTGAGCGACGACGTCGTGACCGAGCCGCTGCGCCCGGTCGACGGCAGGCTGGCCGTCCGGCCGGTGGTCGTCGACGAGGACCGGCTGGCCCGGCACCGGATGGCGGGCGGCGACGAGGCCGGCTGGCTCCTCCGGCTGGCGGCGACGCGCGCGCTGGCCGCCGGGGCGGAGGCGGCTCGTGGCTGACGCGGCGGCCCTGGCGGCCACGCTCGTCGCGTCCCTGCTGGCCGGCGGCGTGCGGGATGTGGTGCTCGCGCCGGGTTCGCGGAGCGCCCCGCTCGCCCTGGTGCTGTGGGCCGCGGACCGGGACGGGGCGCTGCGGCTGCACGTCCGGGTCGACGAGCGAGGGGCCGGGTTCCTCGCGCTGGGCCTGGCCAAGGCGTCCGGTCGACCCGTCGCGGTCGTCACGACCTCCGGCACCGCCGTCGCCAACCTGCACCCCGCCGTCCTCGAGGCGTGGCACAGCCACGTGCCGCTCGTCGTGGTCAGCGCCGACCGCCCGGCAGCGCTGCGCTGGACCGGGGCCAACCAGACCACCCACCAGCAGGGCCTGTTCACCACCCACGTCCGGGCGACCGCGACGCTCGTCGCGCCCGACGGGGTCGCGTTCGAGGTCGGACGCCTGCTCGCCGCCGCGACCGGGGTGCGGAGCCGGCTGCCCGGGCCGGTGCACCTGGACGTCGAGCTCGCCGACCCGCTCGTGCCCGACCCCGACGCGCTCGGGGCCGCGCTGCCCGAGGTCGTGCTGACCGACGTGCGACCGCCCGACCCGTCGCCCGCCGTCGGGCTCGCGCCCGGCGTCCGGACGGTGGTCGTCGCCGGCGACGCGCCGCCCGCCGTGGGTCGGACCTGGGCCGCCCGGGCGGCGGCGGCGTCGGTGCCGCTGCTGGCCGAGGCGTCGAGCAACGCCCGCGCCGGCGCGGCCGCCCTCAGCACCTACCGCCTGCTGCTGGCCGGTCTCGCCGCCGAGGTCGAACGGGTCGTCGTCGTCGGGCACCCCACCCTGTCCCGACCGGTCAGCCAGCTGCTGGCCCGTCCCGACGTCGAGCTCGTGGTCGTCACGTCGTACGCCGAGTGGCCCGATCCCGGACGCGCCGCGGCGAGGGTCGTCGAGGACGTCGCGCTCCCGGCCCCCGGCGCGGTCGAGCGCGACTGGTTCGCCCGGTGGCGCGCGGCGGAGCAGCGGACCCGGGCCCGGCTCGACCGGCTCCTCGCGGGCTGGCCGGACCTGAGCGGCCCCGAGGTCGCCCGCACCGTGCTCGCCTCGCTGGGGTCGTCCGACGCGCTCCTGGTGGGCTCCTCCAACCCGGTCCGCGACCTCGACCTCGCCCCGGTCGCCGCCTGGGCGCCCGTGGTACACGCCAACCGGGGGCTGGCCGGCATCGACGGCCTGGTGTCGACCGCGGTGGGGGTGGCCTGGGGCTCGGGGCGGCCGGTGACCGCGCTGCTGGGCGACCTCTCGCTGCTGCACGACGCGTCCGGTCTGGTGGTCGGACCGTTGGAGCCCCGGCCGGACCTGCGGCTGGTCGTGGTCAACGACGACGGCGGGAGCATCTTCACCACCCTCGAGCAGGGCGCCGCGGGCTACGCCGCGTCGTTCGAGCGGGTGTTCGGCACCCCCCAGGGCGTACGCATCGAGGGCCTGGCCCACGCGGCGGGGCTGCCCTACCGGCGGGTCACGACGGCCGTCGAGCTCCAGGAGGCGATCGCCGTGCCGCCCAGCGGCATCGAGCTGGTCGAGGTGGTCGTCGACCGTGCGCGGCGCCGTGAGCTGGACGAGGCGGTTCGGTTGCTCGGCCGCTGACGGTGGCACTGGCCGGGCTCTGGCCACGTCGGTGTAACGGTGTAATCATCAGACATGAGCGACGAACCGACGCTGGTCGGGTGGGCGGGTGGTCCGCGTGCCCTGCACGCCATGATCGACGCCTTCTACGACCGGGTGGAGCACGACGACCTGCTGTCACCGTTGTTCCCGGGCGGGGTCAGCCGTGAGCACCGGGAGCACGTCGGCGACTGGTGGGTGGAGGTCTTCGGAGGACCGGCCGTCTACACCGAGGAGCACGGCGGCTACGAGGCGATGCTCGCCCACCACCGCGGCCTGGGCATCACCGGCGACCAGCGGCACCGCTTCGTGTCGCTGATGAGCCGGGCGGCGGACGACGCCGACCTGCCCGCCGACCCCGAGTTCCGCTCGGCCCTGCTCGCCTACGTCGAGTGGGGCACCCGGCTGGCGATGGCGAACTCCCAGCCTGGCGCCGCGGTGGCCGAGCACGCCCCCGTCCCCCGCTGGGGCTGGGGCGTCGCGCCGCCCTGGACCGGCTGAACGTCCCCGGACCAGCGCGGCCACCGGCTACCCCTGGGCGCGCAACCACGCCCGCACGTGACGGGTGGCGAGGACGTCGTCCTCGTTGTACGCGAGCACCCGTGCCTCGGCCGCAGCCCGGACGTCCGGGTCGGGCCCGTGCACCGCGTCCGCGAACCAGCGCTGCGAGTTCAGCCCGCCCGGGTCCTCGTCGCGCCAGGCAAAGCCCGCGTGGGCCGCGACCAGCTTGAGCCCCAGCCCGCTCACCCCGAACCAGTGCTCCTTGACGACGTCGAGCAGGTCGACGAACCCCTCCCGCGCGTACGCCGAGGCCCAGGCGAGCACCGGGTGCCCGGAACGCCGCGCGAGCGCGTCGATCTGCTGGATCTCGTACGCGCTGTAGTGGTAGACCACCACCCCGGACCCCGCTCCCGACCCGGTCTCCAGGACAGCCCCCGCTTCGGACTCCACCACGCCGCGCAGCCAGGTGAACGCCTCCACCGCCAGCGCGGTCTCGGCCTCGTCGTGCAGGTCACGGAACGCGGCGAAGGCCACGTACGCGCCCTCGTCCTGCTCGTGCGCACTCCCGGCTCCGCCCGGTCGTCGGACCCAGAAGCCCCACAGGTAGACCCGGCCCTCCGCGGAGCTCTCGATGTCCAGGTCGACCTCGACGCTCCCGGCGCGGACCTCGATCGGGCCCGAGGTCTCCCGGACGAAGGGCACCCCGCTCACGAGCAGCCGCGCACGGCGGGCGGCCGTCCGCAGCCGGGACTCGGCGTGGCTGCGGAGCGGCACCTGCTCCAGGTAGCGCGGGAGCAGGGCGTCGAGGTCGGTGCCGGCCAGCGCGTGCACCGTCCCGGTGCCGAGGCCGCGCAGGGCCTCCACCTCGGTGCGGTCGAGGGCGCCGCGGTCGATCCGCAGGCTCACGTCGTCGTCGTCGAGGCGCGACCGGCACCGGTCCCACCACGGGCAGGTGGCGCACTCGCGGACGACGACCGGCTCGAGCAGGGGCTCGCCGCGCACGGCCGCCCGGGCGACCGCGAGCCGCCGCGCGAACGCGGCGTCGTAGCGGTCCAGGACGGGCTCGAGCCGGTAGCCGCCGGGGACGTCCGGGTCGTACGTCCGCAGCAGCGGCTCGGCGAGGTCGCACCAGCTCAGCGTCGGGTCCGACCCGTTCTGTGAGCTCGTCCGCCCGTTCCCTGAGCTCGTCGAAGGGTCTGTCCCCACGAGCCCGCCCCAGGCCGTGGCCGCGCCGAACCCGGCCGCCTGCAGCAGCCGGTGGTGGTGCGCGAGCTGGCGCAGGTCACGTTCCTCGGAGCGGAGGCGCAGCACCACGCCGGTCCGGTGCTCGAGCCGGACCGGCGACGGGTGTGCGAAGGACGTCCAGGGCAGCGTGGCGACGCGCTCGCCCTCCGCTGGCTTCGCCGCGGTGGTCAGCACCTGGTGCCAGACCACGAGGACCGGGTGGTAGGTCGGGCTCCCCGACGGGCCGTCCGCACCCCGGACCAGCAGGTCGGGCGCTCCGCTCCGGTGCCCGGCGACGTCGAGGGGCAGCACCCCGCCGACGACGACGTCTACACCGTCGGCCAAGGCCCGGCGCGTCGCGGCCGCCTGCACCTCGGGGCCGTCCGCGGCCAGCAGCCGCAGGTCGGCGACCCGGCCGGTGCAGCGGTCGATGAGTCGTTCCAGCACGACGGCCCGGTGCCGACGGGCAGCGTCGGCGCGCAGAGCCAGGGGGTCGTCCGGCGCCGGGGGCGCGGTGACGAGCGGCTCCTCGCGCGGGTCGAAGCGGTGCTGGGTCTTGACCGGGCAGCTCCGGGCGGCCCAGGCGTCGAGCACCACGGCGCGGCCGGTCGCGGACCCACCGTCCGGGGTGGCCGCCCCGGCGTCGCCCTGGACGGTCGGCAGGGACGCGTACGTGGTCACCGGACGGCCCGGTGGAGGGCGACGACCCCGCCCGACAGGTTGCGCCAGGCGACGTCGCGCCAGCCGGCCTCGGCGATCCGGCCGGCCAGCCGGGCCTGGTCGGGCCAGGCCCGGATCGACTCCGCCAGGTAGTGGTAGGCCGCCGGGTTGGACGAGACCACCGACGCGATCCGCGGCAGCGCGGCCATCAGGTACTCGGTGTAGACCGTGCGGAACGGGGCCCAGGTGGGGGCGGAGAACTCGCAGACCACGAGGCGTCCGCCGGGCCGGGTCACGCGCCGCATCTCCGTCAGCGCGGCCTGGGTGTCCTCGACGTTGCGCAGCCCGAAGGAGATGGTCACCGCGTCGAAGACGGCGTCGGCGTACGGCAGCTGCAGCGCGTCCGCGGCGACGAAGGCCAGCGCCGGCCGCCGCCGCTTGCCGACCCGGAGCATGCCCAGCGACAGGTCGGTCGGGACGACGGTGGCGCCGGCGAGGGCGAACGGCTCGCTCGACGTCCCCGTGCCGGCCGCGAGGTCGAGCACCCGCTCGCCCGGCCGGGCGTCCACGGCCTCGAGCACCGCGCGGCGCCAGGCCCGGTCCTGCCCCAGCGACAGCACGTCGTTGGCCAGGTCGTAGCGCGCGGCGACGTCGTCGAACATCGTGGCGACGTCGGCCCGTCGTTTGGCCAGCGTCGCCCGGGCACCCGTCCGGGCCGGGGAACCGGCTACCTCGTCGACCATGGGATGAACTGTGGCACGGCCCACCGACAGACCCCGCCGACGAGCAGCGGGACGAGCAGCGGGACCAGCAGGGGCGTCAGATCTTGACGATCCCGAGGACCTCGGTGGTCGGCGCCTGCGGGTTGGTCCCGGCGGGCTCGATGTTCACCGCGAGCTGGTTCGAGTCGTCGACCGGGCCCGAGAACAGCTGGACCTGGTCGGTCCCGCCCGGGAGCGTGCGGTCAGGCCGGACCGTCGTGCCCTTCAGCGTCCACAGGTGGTACTCGTTCCCGGCGCCGGGCGAGGGCAGGTCGGTGCTGACGAACGCCGCCCGGTTCTGGCTCTTGGAGACGACGAAGGAGGCCTTGGCGCCGTTCTTGAGCGTGGCCGGGAAGATCTCGGCGTCGGGAGCCGCGAGCAGGGACGGGTCCACCTGGGGGGCCTGCGAGGAGACGGGTGCCTCGGCGACCGGTGTCTGGGACTGACGGGCGAGGGAGTAGACGACGCCCCCGAGCGCCAGGGCGACGACGGTCACCGCAGCGACCGCGAACGACAGCGCCCGGGCGCGACGGCTGGCACGCCGCAGCGCGAGCTCGTCGCCGGGATCGGCCGTCGGCGTCGGCACCACCGCGAGCGGGACGGTCTCGGGCTCCTCGCGGCCGGGGTCGGCCATCGCCCGCCGGGGACGCCCGGGAACCGGAGGGAGCTGCTCGACCCCGACGATGCCGGCGAGGACCGCGGCGCGCAGGTCGGGCGGGGGCGGCGGCGCGGCGGCGGACAGGACCAGGTCCGAGGTGACCTCACGGAGCTCGGCGACCTCGGTGCGGCAGCGGGCGCAGGTGTCCAGGTGGAGCTCGAACTCCTCCTGCTCGGCCGGGTCCAGGGCGTCGAGCGCGTACGCGGCGGCCGCGTCGTGGATCTCGCTCACGACTCCACCCCCAGCACGTTGCGCAGACTGATCAGACCGTCACGGATGCGGGTCTTGACGGTGCCCAGCGGGACCTTCAGCCGTTCCGCGACCTGGCTCTGGGTGAAGCCGCCGAAGTAGGCCAGCGTCAGCGCCTCGCGCTGGATCGGGGTCAGCGACTCCAGGCCCTTGCGGACGCGGTCGGCGTCGAGACGCTCGGCGACGCCCTCCCAGACGTGGTCGATCTCGCGACCTGGCTCGGCCCGCGCGTAGTGCTCGTCGCGCGCCACCTCGCTCGTCACCGAACGTACGCGGTCGACCGCCCGGCGGTGGGCCATCGTCGTGATCCAGGCCGTGGCCGACCCCTTCGACTCCTCGAACCGTGCCGCCTGGCGCCACACCTCGGTGTAGACCTCCTGCGTCACCTCGGCGGCGTGGTCGGCCGACCTCAGGACCCGCCAGACGACGCCGTAGGTTCGTGCCGACGTGGCGTCGTAGAGGCGGGCGAAGGCCTCGGCGTCGCCGTGGGAGACCTGACGGAGCAGCTCGGCGAGCTCAGCCGCCTCCTGCGCACGGTCGGGACGGGAACCCCTGGTGGCAGCGTCGTGCGTCGGACCGGAAGGCTCCGGCTCGTCGGCGACGACGCGCAGATTCACGCGGCGACCGTACCCCGCGTCGCTCCGGAGCCGTCGGACCGGCGGCGCGACCAGCAGTGCGGACACGCAGCGACCCACCCTTCGAGCTCGGACGGTCGTACGCCCGGCGGGCCCGTCGGCAGGTGGTTCGGTGACCGCGCCGAGAGGGATTGGTCCTGTCCGGCTGAGGCACACTTCTCCGGTGGCCAAACGCGCAACCGTGCTCAAGGTGTCCGGCCTGCGCCGCGCCTTCGGACCCAACACCATCTTCGACAACTTCAACCTCGAGGTGCGGGCCGGCGAGGCCATCGCGCTGACCGGCCGGAACGGCGCGGGCAAGTCGACGCTGCTGCGCTGCCTGGTCGGGGCGGACCGCCCGGACGAGGGCACGATCGAGGTCTGCGGCAACCCGATGTCGGAGACCGACCCCCAGGTCCGGCGCGACGTGGCGACGGTGATCGACGACCTGGACTTCTTCCCCGACCTCTCCGTGGTCGAGCACCTGGACCTGCTCGCCCGCGCGCACGGCATCACCGACCCCGACGCGCAGGTCGACGAGGTGCTCGAGGAGGTGCAGCTCGTGCCGCAGTCGGGCCAGCTGCCCGGGACGTTGTCCTCGGGCCAGCGTCGGCGCCTGGCGCTGGCGACGGCGTTCGTCCGGCCGCGCCGGCTGCTGATCCTCGACGAGCCGGAGCAGCGGCTCGACGTCGAGGGCATCGGCTGGCTGTCGCGCCGGCTCCAGGCCGAGCGGCAGCAGGGCCTCGCGATCGTCTTCGCCAGCCACGAGCCGACCCTGGTCGAGAGCGTGGCGACGCGCACCGTGACGCTCGGGGCGCCGCGCGGATGAGCACCTCCGACGTCGACGAGCTCGACGGGCCCGAGCTGCCCGAGCCGCCCGTCCTGGCTCCCGCCTCCACCCGCGAGCTCCGTGGGCTGATGAAGGACTGGCGCCGCGGACGCGCCACCCGCAACCTGGGCCAGGCGCTCAGCGACGCGTACGTCGCCGTCATCGCGGCCCTGATGATCGGGGCGATGACGGTCAACGTCATCCTCAAGGCGCAGCGCGTCGTGGCCGGGTGCGACACCGCGTCCTGCCTGTCCGCCCGGGCCCTGCTGCCCTGGGCGGCCGTCCTGGCCGCGGTGGCGACCGCGCTGGCGGTGGCGCGGCTCTTCGGCCCGGTGCTCGCCTCGGCGGCGGAGGGCTTCTGGCTGCTCGACGCCCCGATCTCGCGGTCCCGGCTGCTGCGCTCCCGCCTCGTGGCGGCGCTGGCGGCGGCGTTCGTCGGCGGTGCCCTGATCGGTGGGCTGGTGGCGCTGCTGACCGGGTCGGGCGGAGCCGAGTCGGCGGTCTGGGCCGTGGCGACGGGTGTCGCGGCCGCCGCTGCCGTCGCGGCCGCCGCCGCGCAGCAGGGACGCGAGCGCCACAAGCTCAGCCGGGCCGCCTCGTTCGTGTTCGGCTTCCTCGCCGTGGTCGCGCTCCTCGGTGTGGTCGGGGTGGCGGCCGACCGGCTCACCTTCTCGCTCACCACCACGCTCGGGACCGAGATCGGTGGCGCGGTGGCGGCCCTCGCGCTCGTCGTCCTGCTCGTCGCCGGGGTGCTGGCCGTGTCGCGGCTGGCCTCGATCCGGCGTACGCGCCTGGTCAGCGGCGGGTCGCTGGTCCGCGGCATCTCGGGCGCCTTCTTCGCCCTCGACATCGGGCTGGCCCGCGACATCGTCGTCCAGCGCCGCACCATGGAGATCGGCCACGTGACGCCCAAGCGCGGTCACGGGGAGGGCCTGCAGGCCCTGACGTGGCGCGAGTGGCAGCGGCTGCGCCGGTTCCCCCAGCCGCTGATCGGCTGGGCCGGGACGATCGTGGTCCCGTACGCGTCCGAGGCCCTGGGGATGAGCGCCGTGACCCCGGTGTTCGGCGCGCTGGCCCTGTTCGGCGCGATCGTGCCCATGCTCAACGGGCTGCGCGTCCTCACCCGTTCGGGCGGGCTCGCGCGCTGCCTGCCGTTCTCCATGGCGCAGATCAAGATGTCCATGGTCACGGCCCCCGCCATCCTCGCGGCGGTCTGGGCCGTGCTCGTCGCACCCGCCTTCGCCGGTGTGGTCAGCGGGGGCGCCGCCCGTCCGCTGGGCATGGCGTCGCTGATGGCGGTGGCCACGGCCGGGGCCGGCCTGCTGGCCGCGATCCGCTGGACCCAGGCCAAGGGCGTGGACTTCGGCAAGCCGATGGTGTCGACCCAGGCCGGCGCGCTGCCCCCCGGGCTCGTGACGAACCTGTTCCGCGGCTTCGACGTCTGCCTGCTCGCGACCGCGCCGATGCTGCTCGGCTTCTCCCCGCTGTGGTCGCTGGCGATCGAGGCGATCACCGCGATCGTGCTGTTCAACTCCTTCGACGCCGACTCCATGCGCGCCCGGCAGCAGGACGCCCAGCGTCAGCTGGACCTGCAGAAGCGTGAGCGCGAGGCCCAGGCCGTCAACGCGAAGCAGCGCAAGCGCTGAGCCGTCCGCCGCACGGGTGAGCCGACCTGTGCACCGAGGTCGGTGCACAGGTCGACACACGGAAACCGGAGCGAGGGCTCAGGGGACGAGCGCGACCTTGCCGGCCCGTCCTTCGGCAGCGAGCTTGTACGCCGCGTCGGCCTCGTCGATGCCGAAGCTGTCGGTGACGATCACCTCGGGGTGCAGGTCCCACACGGGCAGGCGTTCGACCAGCTCGCGCATGTGCTCCAGGCTCGTGACCCAGGACCCGATGATCGTGATCGACGGGTGGATCAGCGTCGGGCTGACCTCGGGCACGGTCAGGCCGTTGCCCTCGCCGACCAGGACCATCCGTCCGCGGGCGCGGAGCAGCCCGATCGCGCTGGCCCGGCCGGGCGCGCTGCCGGAGCAGTCGATGGCCACGTGCGCACCGGCGCCGAGGACGTCGAGCGCGTCCGCGGCCTGGTCGGGCGCGTACGCGGCGTCGACGGCGCCGAGCCGCAGCGCGAGCTCGCGACGTTCCGGGCTGGGGTCGACCCCGACGCGCGGGGTGGCGCCGAGCTTGCCGCCGAGCAGGCCGGCGGCCAGACCGACCGGTCCGAGGCCCACGACGGCCAGGCTGTCGCGGCCGCTGACGTTCGCGCGGATCAGGCCCTCGTACGCGGTCCCGAAGCCGCAGGCCACGCAGGCCCCGTCGAGGAACGTGACGAAGTCGGGCAGCACGACGCAGTCGCGCTCCTCGGTGAGGATCAGGTCGGCGTGCCCGCCGTCGCGCTGCCAGCCGTACGCCGCGCGCCTCGGCGAGGAGCAGCTGATCTGGTAGCCGCGCACGCAGTCGTCGCACTGGCCGCAGCCGCTGATGTGGTAGACGCAGACCCGGTCGCCGACCTTCAGCCGGACCGCGTCGGGGCCGACGGCGACGACCTCGCCGGCGGGCTCGTGGCCCGCCACGACGTCCTGGTACATCTCCGCGGGGTCGCCCTGCAGGTGCTCGCGGTAGATGGCGCGGATGTCGGAGCCGCAGATCGTCGAGGCCTTCATCGCGAGCAGCACCTGGCCCGGGCCGGGGACAGGGTCCGGCACCTCCTTGATGTCGACGTCGGAGTGGCCGGGCAGGTAGACGCCGCGCACGGGTGGACCTTCCTTCTTCGGGGTGGGTTGGGGCGGGTGGGTTCAGCGGGGTGGGATCAGGACGTCCGGGTGCCCGCGAGGGCGACCGTGGACACGAGCTCGGCGACCAGCGCGCTGACCGCGCGGCGGGCCGGGGCCAGGTACTGACGGGGGTCGGTCACCCCGGGCACGTCGGCGAGGTGCTGCCGGATCGCGCGGGTGAAGGCGACGGTGGTGATGGTGCCGATGTTGACCTTGGTCATCCCGGCCACGACCGCGGCCGCGATGTCCGGCTGCGACACGCCGGACGAGCCGTGCAGCACGAGCGGGACGTCCACGGACGCGCGCAGCCGGGCCACCAGCTCGAGGTCGAGCTCGGCGTCGGCGGTCTTCATGGCGTGCCGGCTCCCGACGGCGACCGCGAGCGCGTCGACGCCGGTCTCCGTCACGTACGCGGCGGCCTGGTCGGGGTCGGTCCGCACCCCGCTGCCGTGCGCGCTCTCGACCTGCTGCCCCTCCTCCTGGGACGCCTTGCCGCCGACGTAGCCGAGCTCGGCCTCGACCAGCAGGCCGTGCTCGTGCCCCCAGGCCACGGCCTCCCGGGTGGCGGCGACGTTCTCGTCGTAGGGCAGGGGTCCGGCGTCGAACATCACCGAGCTGAAGCCGCACTCGGCAGTCCGGTGCAGCAGGTCGACCTGCGTGACGTGGTCGAGGTGGAGCGCGACGTCCACCAGGCTGCTGCGCGCCAGCGCGAGGAGCGCGGCCGTGAGCGGTGCGGGGTCGTCGAGGTGGAACTTCGCCGCGTTCTGGCTGACCTGCAGGACCACCGGCAGCCCGGCCTGCTCCGCCCCGAGCACCGTCCCCTCGGCGTGCTCCAGGGTGATGACGTTGAGCGCGGCGAGGCCGGTGCCGCGGGCGTACGCGTCGGCCAGCAGGTCGGCCGTCCGGGCGAGCGTCACCGGTCCGACCCCGGGGTGCGTCGGAAGTCACCAGAGGCTCTGTTGCTCGTCACGACTGGCCACCTTAGGAGCCGATTACATTGGAGAGGTGAGCAGTCCGGCTGGGGTGCGGTTGGTCCCCCCGCGGTTGCGTGTGCGCACCGTCGCGGTGCCCGACCCCGGGCCGCTGGTGGCCCTTCTCCCCGAGACCGACGCCGTGGCGTGGTTGCGTGGCGGCGACGGGATGGTCGCGTGGGGCGAGGTGGTCCGCCACAAGGCGGCCAGCCCCGCCGACGCGGAGGAGTGGTGGACCTCGCTGGTCGCGCAGAGCGACGTCGAGTCCGACCTCGACGTCCCCGTCCCGGGCAGCGGCCTGGTCGCGTTCGGGAGCTTCGTGTTCGACCCCGACAACACGGCGTCCTCCTCGGGCATGGTGGTCCCGCGCACGGTGCTCGGACGGCGTTCCGGGCGTGCCTGGCTCACCCAGATCGGCGTCGAGGACGACGAGGACCGCGCCGCGCCCGTCGCCGGCTCCGTCCCCCTCGCTCCCGACGGGGTGCGCTTCGAGGGTGGCTCGCTGACCTCGGAGCAGTGGCGCGCCGCGGTGTCGCGTGCGGTCGACGACATCAGCGGGGGGCTCCTCGACAAGGTGGTGCTGGCGCGCGACCTCGTCGCCGTCGCGGACGCCGACCTCGACCCGCGCTGGCTGGTCGCGCGGCTCAGCGAGACCTACCCGCGGTGCTGGACCTACCTCGTCGACGGCCTCGTGGGGTCGACGCCGGAGATGCTGATCCGTCTCGAGGCGGGACTGGCCACGTCGCGGGTGCTCGCCGGGACCATCCAGCGCACCGGCGACGGCCGCACCGACCTCGCCCGCGCCGACGCTCTCGCGCACTCGAGCAAGGACCTGGAGGAGCACGAGTACGCGGTCGCCTCCGTCGCCGCCGCTCTCGAACCCTTCTGCTCCGCGCTCAACGTGCCCGAGCACCCGTACGTCCTCGAGCTGCCCAACGTGCTGCACCTGGCCAGCGACGTGACGGCGGCCGTCGCGCCCGGCGTCACGGCCCTCGGCCTGGCCGCCGCGCTCCACCCCAGCGCCGCCGTGTGCGGGACGCCGACCGACCTCGCGCGCGACCTCATCGCCGAGCTCGAGCACCTCGACCGTGAGCGCTACGCCGGCCCGGTGGGCTGGACGGACGCGACCGGCGCGGGGGAGTGGGCCATCGCCCTGCGCTGCGGGATCCTCGACGAGACCGACCGGCGACGGATCCGGCTCTTCGCCGGGTGCGGGATCGTGGCGGGTTCGGACCCGGGGTCGGAGTGGGCCGAGGCGCAGGCCAAGCTCGCGCCGATGATCAGTGCTCTTCTTCAACCTGCTCTCGCCCAGCCCGCGCGCTGAGGCGGGCGGTGGCCGGGACCTGGGTCGTCGTCCTGGCCGGTGGTGGGTCCCGTCGGTTCGGCAGCGACAAGCTCGCGGCCGACCTCGACGGCCGCCCGCTCCTCGACGCCACGCTGGACTCGGTCCCCGACGGTCTGGCGGTGGTCGTCGTGGGACCTGAGCGTCCGGTACGCCGGCCCGTCCGGTTCGTGCGCGAGGAACCTCCGGGCGGCGGGCCCGCGGCCGCGCTGGTCGCCGGCCTGACCGCTGCGCTCGAAGCGGGGGCCGAGACGTTCAGCACCCTCCCGGGCGACGCCCCGGCCGCGGGCTCGGCGGTGGACGTGCTGCTGGCGGCGCTCGACAGGAGCGACCTCGTCGTCGCCGAGGGTTCCGACGGCCAGGTCTTCCCGCTCCAGCTCGCCGGCACGGCTGCGGGCGCGCGGCGCCTCGTCGAGGCCACCGGTCCCGGTCGCGGTGCCGGCGCCTCCGTACGACGCCTGCTCGAGTCCCTGGACCCCCCGCCCACCCGGGTCGTCCTGGACGCTCCCGCGCTCCTCGACGTCGACACCCCGGCCGACCTCAGCAGGATCGGGAAGGATCTGACCGCGTAGACGCGGTCAGATCGTCCCCGATCTTCGGCCCGCAGGAGAGTTACGGCTCAGACGGTGAAGCCGGCCTCCTTCGAGGCTCTTCCCGTGGCCTGGCTCACCGCCCGGAAACGGTGCGGGAAGGGTGGCGTCGCGTCCGGTACCCCGACGACCACCGCGTAGGAGCCGAGCCCGTCGGCCGATGTGGTCGTCGCCAGGGCGCCGTCCTGCAGCACGGTCAACGCCTCGCCCGACGCGAAGCCTCCGCCGAACACCCGGACGTCGGTGATCCCGCCGAAGCCCGCACGGGCGAGCTCGACCTCGCAGGTCGGCAGCCCCGTCGGTCCGGGAGCCGGGGTCGGCGTGGGTCCGGGCGGTGGCGGTGGCGTCGGTACGGCCCGCACGCGGAAGGGCAGCCGACGCTCGAGGGTCACGACCCCGCTGCCCGTGACGCCGACCCGGCGGACGACCGCCTCGTACGCCCCCGGTTCAGCGAAGACCGCCGCGGCGAAGACGGTCCCGTCGATCTCCTGCCCGTCGAGCAGCAGGCGGGCCGACGACACCGGAGTGGCGGCTGCGCCACCGGCGAAGAAGGTGACCACCGTCTCGACGACGGCTCCCGAGGGCGGGTCGACCTCGATGATCGGCCGGCTCGGGGCGACGACGTCCTCGTGCCCGGTGATCCGGGCGTCCAGGGCGATCGGCGGCAGCGTGGGCAGCGCCGCGCACAGAGCGCGGAGCGAGAGCCGCTGGTCTGCGGGCAGGACGGCCCGCACGAGGTCGCCGCCGGAGCGCAGGCTGAGCGGTCTGGTCCCCGCCCCCACGAGCTGTCCGGCGGGTCCGGCGGCTCCGGTGAAGCCGACGACCTCCTGCAGCGTGCGCATCAGTGCCCCTCGAGCTCGGCCACCCGCGCGGTGAGCTCGCTGATCAGCGAGCCGAGCCTGGCGAACTCCTGCTCCACGGAGACCGTCACGGTGCTGGGGCCGCCGTGGACCAGCGCCAGGCCCTCCACCTCGTAGGTGATGCCGCCGTGGACCACCAGGTCGGGCTTGCGACGCAGGCCGGGGACGTGCGGCGTGGCTAAGGGGGTGATCGACGAGACGCCGTTGAGGGCGACCCCGCCCGGGTAGTCGTTGCCGAAGTTGACGGTGAGCCCGTCCCCCTGGTCGTGCACCAGCGCCCGGCGGAACCGCGGACCGCCCGGTGACCGGCGGGCGTCCGAGTCGAGCAGCAGGTCGTGGCCGAGCACGTTCAGGTTCTCGCAGACGACGGTGACCTGCGCGTCGCCGTCCAGCACCACATCAGACATCAGGGTTCCTCCGGGATGGTCGTGCCCGCGGTCCCCGCAGGCGCCCGTCGGCACGGGTCACCGGTGCAGAGCCCCGGCGCGACCCCCCTGATACGCCCGGGCCTCCCGCACGGTCGAGAAGCCCGGGCCACAGCTCACGCGGTCGGCAGCGCCGCCCCCTCGGCGGGCGCGGCCCGTCGCGGTGCCGCAGGGCCGGGTCCGCCCGTGCGCTTGGGCAGCGCGAAGACCAGCAGCAGGGCGGCGAGGCTGAACGCCGCGCTCACGGCCATGGCGTCGGCTGCGGCGCTCGTGAAGCCCGAGGCGACCGTGTCCGGCCCGGTGATGACGAGCGAGCCGAACAGCACGCTCCCGATGATGGCGATGCCGACGGCGCTGCCCACGCGCTGCACGGTCGAGACCACCCCGCTCGCGGCACCGGCCTCGGCGCGGTCCACGGTCGCGATGATGAACTGCGCGTTCGGCGCGATGAACGCACCGTTGCCGAGGCCCGCGATGAGCAGCGGCGGCAGCAGGTCCCAGTGCGTGAGGGTGGCCGGGTCGCCGTTGCGCAGCACCAGCCAGAGCCAGACCAGCCCGACGGTGAGCAGCCCGGCCCCGATGACGAGCACGGTCCGGCCGAGCTTCTGGGCCAGCTTGTTGCTCTGCGAGGAGGCGATGATGCTGCCGATCGCGAAGGGGATCGACACGACGCCGGACTGCAGCGCGGTGTGCCCCAGGCCGGTCTGCCACAGGATCGACAGCGTGAAGAAGATGCTGGTGAACGCGGCGAAGTAGACGAGCGCGAGGATCACGCCGCCGGTGAAGGAGGCGTGGCTGAACAGGTGCGGGGGCACCAGCGGGCTGGCTCCGCGCCGCGTGTACGCGATCTCCCACAGGGCGAAGACGACGAGCAGCAGGACCCCGGCGCCGAGCGTGACGTACGTCCACGTCGGCCAGCCCTTGTCCTGGCCCTCGATCAGGGGGACCAGCAGGGCGACGAGACCGGCGGTGAGGAGGAGCAGGCCGAGCCAGTCGATCCCGGCCCTGCCCGCCGGGTCGGCGGGGTGCCTGGCCGGCAGCAGCAGCGCCGCGGCCACCAGGGTCGCCACGCCGATCGGCAGGTTGACCCCGAAGACCAGCCGCCACCCGTCCGTCTCGCCGAAGGCCTGGATGATCAGGCCGCCGATGATGGGGCCGAGCGCGGAGGAGACGCCGATGACGGCGCCCATGATCGCGAACGCCTGGCCCCGGGTCCGGCCCGGGAACAGCAGCTGGATGAACGCGGTGACCGCCGGCACGAAGATGCCGCCGGCCAGGCCCTGGACCACCCGGAACACGACGAGCTGGGTGTCGGACTGGGCTAGCCCGCACGCCGCGCTCGCGACGGTGAACAGGGCGATGCCGGTGAAGAAGACCCACTTGTGGCCGATCCGGTCACCGATCCGCCCCGCCGGGATCAGGGCCAGGCCGAAGGCGAGCGCGTAGCCCGAGATGATCCAGGACAGCACCGACTCGGAGGCGTCCAGGCTCGTCCGGATGGTCGGGAGCGCCACGTTCACGATGGTGGTGTCGAGCAGCGCGATGAACATGCCGGCGAGCAGCACCACGAGGGCCTGCCAGGAGCGGCGGGGGACGGCGGTCGGCGGCGGGCCGCCGTGAGCGGGTGGCGCACCCGCGGTCGTGGTCTGGTCGGTCATCGGTGGTGTCCTTCGGGTGCTGTGGTGGGGGTGCTTACGTGTCCAGCGGTGGGTAGCGGGTCGGGCGTCAGCGTCCGGACCCGTTCGTCGGCGATGACGTCGGGCAGTGCGGCGACCAGGGTCTGGTGCCACTCGATCTCGGCCCGCAGGCGGTGCTCGCGGTGCAGCAGGGCGTGGGCCTCGCCGAGGGAGAGGTAGGGCCGGGCCCGGGCGTTCTGCCGCTCGGTGTCGTCGAGCAGCTCGCGCAGGGTGGCCAGCCGCGCGTCGAGCGCGGCCGGCAGCTCGTCGAGCCGTTCGGGGTCCGGCCTGCTGAGCGCCAGGTCGAACGGGTCGGGTCGGAACGCGACCTGCTCGAGGCCCTGGCGGTGCAGGTCGGCCAGGGCGGCGCGGCCGGCCGGCGTGATGCCGTACACCTGCCGCTCGGGATAGCTGCCCTCGCGCTCGACCCGCACGTCGGCGAGCAGGCCCTCGGCGGCCAGGCGCTTGAGCGCGCCGTAGAGCGCGCCGACCGAGATGTCGGTCCAGAGGTGGACGTGCTCCTCCTCGGCCAGCAGCCGGAGCTGGTGGCCGTGCATGTCACCGCGGCGCGCGAGCGCGTCGAGGATGTACAGGCGGATGGAGGACACGCAACTAGTCTCGCACGACTAGTCGGCGGTAGAAGACGATTCAACCAAACTGGTGGCGTCGGTCAGGAGAACGGAGGGCGCTGGTCGACCGCCACGCTCGCCCGGCCGGCCAGCCGCCAGGCGCGGGCGACGACGTCGGCGTCCTCGTCGGTCACGAGGTTGCCCATGACCCGCAGCGCGACGGTCATCAGCGTCCGCGACCGCATTCCGACCGGCCCCAGCCGGGCCAGCAGGCCCGGGACGGTGATGAGTCCGGCCAGGCGTCGGGCGATGCTGAACGAGGTGCCGTAGTGCTCGCGCAGCAGCGCCGGCCACGCGTGCGTCGGGTCGGTGCCCGCGCCGATCAGGTCGGCCGCGAACCGGCCCGTCTCGAGCCCGTAGTCGATGCCCTCGCCGTTCAGCGGGTTGACGCAGGCGGCCGCGTCGCCGACGAGGAGCCAGTTCGGGCCGGCGACACCGCTGACCGCGCCTCCCATCGGCAGCAGCGCCGAGGACGGGTCCGAGACCTCGGGCCCCAGCGCGAACCGGTCCCGCTGACCGTCGGCGTAGTAGCGCATCAGCGGCTTGAGCGAGACGTTCGCGGGGCGCCTGGCGGTGGCGAGCGTGCCCACGCCCACGTTCACCCGACCACCCCCGAGCGGGAAGATCCAGCCGTAGCCGGACAGCAGCTCGCCCTGCTCGCCGCGCAGCTCCAGGTGCGAGGAGATCCAGTCGTCGTCGTGGCCCGTCTCGGCGTAGCCGCGCGCCGCCACGCCGTACGCGGTCTCGCGGTGCCAGGTGCGGCCGAGCAGCCGCCCGAGCGGGGAGCGCACGCCGTCGGCGACGACCAGCCAGCGGCAGGCCACCTCCACGCGACCGTCCGCGGTCTCGAAGACCACCGACCGGACGCGCTGCCCGTCACCGGCTGCCTCGCGCACGACGTCCACGGCCCGGGCCCCCAGCAGCATCCGCGCTCCGGACGCGTCGGCGACCAGCCGGATGCGGTCGTCCAGCTCGGTCCGCGGGACGGCCGAGCCGTGGTCGGGCAGGTGCCCGCCCGGCCAGGGCAGCTCGAGCACCTGGCCGAAGCCGTGCGCCCGCAGCCCGCGGTTGGTGACCCGCGAGCGCGCCCAGCCTGCGAGGCCCAGCCGCTCGAGCTCGGCCATGGCCCGGGGGGTGAGGCCGTCGCCGCACGCCTTGTCGCGGGGGAAGTGCGCGGCGTCGGCCAGCAGCACGTCCAGCCCGGCACGGGCGGCCCAGGCCGCGGCCGCCGAACCGGCCGGCCCGGCGCCGACGACCAGCACCTCGGCGCTCAGGCCCGCACGGCCCGTACGGCTCGTGCTGCTCGTCGCGCTGCTCACGGTCGACCCACGCGTTCGATTCTGCCAGGGCCCTCCATCGGGACGCGGGCCTCCGCGGATTTTTCGCAGCGCGGACGTTGCGTAATTCCCGGTGTTTCCCCTGGTCGTGGCGCCGTTTGACCCGCGCGACGGGAGTCGTACAGTGAGCCGCGGGACTTCGTGAAGATTTTCACGAGCACCGCAGCAGGGTTTCGCGAGCGTCAGCGAGTGGAACCTCTCGGGGGTGTGGGGGTCGCCCCCTCAGGACCCAGCAGGCTCCAGCGCAGGAGGAGAACGATGATCGTTCTGACCGCCCATGCAGGCGTGGCTGCGCCCTGCCCGGCCCCGGGGGTGACGCGATGAGCGGCTACCTGGGGATCGTGATCCTGCTGATCATCGCCACGGGGTTCGTGGTCGTCACCGTCGTGACGAGCCTGCTCGTCGGGCCCAGCCGCTACAACCGGGCCAAGTACGACTCGTACGAGTGCGGCATCGAGCCCACGCCGCAGCCGGTGGGCGGCGGCCGGTTCCCGGTGAAGTACTACATCACCGCGATGCTCTTCATCGTCTTCGACATCGAGATCGTCTTCCTCTACCCCTGGGCCGTCAGCTTCGACCTGATGGGGTCCTTCGCGCTGGTCGAGATGGTGCTGTTCATCGTCACCGTCTTCGTCGCCTACTTCTACGTCCTCCGCCGCGGAGGCCTCGAATGGGATTGACCTGTCCGATCTGTACGTACCTGATCGTCTCCGTCGTAGGGAAGAAGTAAGTCATGGGTGTCGAGGAACAGCTACCGACCGGCGTGCTGCTGACCAGCGTCGAGAACATCTTCGGCTACATGCGGAGCGCCTCGTTCTGGCCGGCGACCTTCGGCCT
>CAXULL010000029.1:26481-38069 GCA_964251895.1 uncultured Friedmanniella sp. | reverse complement strand
AGTAGGGCCTCGAGGTGGTGCCGGCGCGCCGCCGGACCGGCTGCGGCTCGCTAGCCGCGCGGGACGACGTACGCGGCGAGGACGGCGGAGCCCGGACCGAGGGCGTCCCAGGGGCCGGTGACCGCGAAGACGGCGACGGCGCTCGTCTTGTACTTCCCGAGCGGGCCGTCGCCGGACACCCGGTTGAGCCGCTCGGCCAGGTCGGGGAGCCCGGGCCCGTGGCCGACGAGAACCACGGTGCCGACGTCGTCGGGCAGGGCGCGGACGAGGTCGAGCAGGGTGTCGGACCAGGCCTCGTAGATCGACGCCTCGAAGCGGACCGGCACCGTCGCGAGGACGTCGGGCCCGGCCTCGCACACCCGGGCCCAGGTCTGCCGGGTCCGGACCGCGGTCGAGCAGAGCACCAGGTCCGGTCGCCCGACGTGCTCGGCGAGCCAGGTCCCGGCCACCGCGGCGTCCCGGCGACCGCGGGGCGACAGCGATCGATCGGGGTCGGGGAGGTCGCCGTCCCAGGACGACTTCGCGTGCCGCAGCAGCACCAGCCGTCGTGCCGACGGTGCGCCCGAACCCGGCTCGTCCTCCATGGGAGGGCACCCTAGAGTGCGCACATGACACGCGGGCGTGCGAGAGCCGTACGGCGTGCGGCCGGTCTGGTCCCGGCCGGCCTCGGAGCCCTGGTGCTCGTCGCCTGCTCGTCCACCGGCAGCGCCGACCCGTTGGCCACCGCCGCGCCGACGTCGTCCGCGTCGTCCGCCTCGCTCAGCCCGTCGCCCACCGGTTCGGACTCGCCGGGCACCGCTTCACCGGGCACCGCGTCGCCGGGCACCGCAGCACCCGGTACGGCGTCGCCGGCCACGGCAGGCCCCTCCGGCGGCACTGGCGGCACGGGCGGCCCCAGCAGCAGCGGCGTCCAGGTCACCTGCGCCGCGGTGACCGTGACCGGGCTGGGGCGTACGAGCGTCGGACCGCTGCGGACGACCGACGTCGCGACCGTCGTCTCCGACGGCCGCAACCTCACGCCGGGCACGCGTCAGCAGACCGACTTCACGACCCCGGTGCTCACCGCCCCCGGCGGCGGGACCATCACCGACCCGGGGACGGTCCAGCAGGTCGCGAACCTGCTCGTCGGTCAGAAGCACCGCGTCCTGGTCGAGCGTCCGCCCGCTCCGGACGAGAGCACGGACCCGACGCGGCGACCGTTCAACAGCCCCGGGACGTACGCGCTCTACAACGCCTCGAGCCTGGTCACGACCGAGGCCGTCGTGCAGTGCGCCGGGCAGCAGCAGACCTGGGTCTTCACCGCCGAGAGCGACCCCGCCACGGGCCAGATCAACTGCGCCGTCGAACCCGCCCGCAGCGCCGCCCTCGCCCGGTCGGTCTTCGCCCAGAGCTGCTAGCCGGCGTCGGCGCCTCTTGGGGCGCCTGCGTTGCGTGTGCGTCTTCAGACCGCTGCGGGGGAACGCGGTCCGGACGCCGGGTTGCGCATGCGTCTTCAGACCGCTGCGGGCGTACGACGTCGGCCTCCCACGTGCGTACGCGGTCCGCCGGCCGTGGTCTGAAGACGCGGATTCCGTACGCCCGACAGCTCCGCTGCTGCCCGCACCGGTCTGAAGACGCACTAGCGACCGCGCGTCCGACCGTCACGCTGCAGCGGTCTGAAGACGCGCTCGACCCGAGCCGGCAGGGCGCAGGAAGTCGTCCGTGGTCTGAAGACGCACGGCGGCGGCGACGCTCGGCGTACGGGCGATCGGCCGACAGAGCCGAGCGCTGAGAGCGTCCTGCCTACTTGTCCTTGCCCGAACCGAACCCCGGGCCCTTGCCCTTGTCGGGCTTGCCCGGCTTGAGGCCCTCCCAGATCTCCTTGCACTCCGGGCAGACCGGGAAGCGTTCGGGGTCGCGGCTGGGGATCCACACCTTGCCGCACAGCGCGACGACCGGCGTGCCCATGACCATCGCCTCGGTCAGCTTTTCCTTGGGCACGTAGTGCGCGAACTTCTCGTGGTCACCGTCCTCCACGCGGAACTCGCGGGTCTCGGTCCGCTCGTCGACGATGGTCTCGGCGCCAGGTGCTGTCTGCTGACTCACACGCGTCATTCTAGGGAGGTCCCCCGCAGCCGCCAGCTTTTCGTGCCGGCTGCGCGTCGCGGAAGGCCTCGGAGGACGTACGCGACGAACGAGTTCGCGTCGATGAGGCCCCGGGTGGTGAACTGTGCGGAATGAGCAGGTCTGAGGCGATCCCCACCGATCAGGAGTCGCCGCTGCCGCTCTCCCAGCGTGCACTGACCATCGGGATCTGCACGATCACGGTCTCGATCGCCTTCGAGGCGATCGCGGTGGCGACGGCGATGCCGGTGGCCGCGCAGGACCTGGACGGGATCGCGTACTACGCCTGGGCGTTCTCCCTGTTCGTCATCGGGATGCTCCTCGCGACCGTCCTGGCCGGGCGCGTCTGCGACCGGATCGGCCCGTCGCGCCCGCTGCTCTTCGGCCTCGGCGTCTTCGTCGTCGGCCTGGTGATCGCCGGCACGGCCGAGACGATGGTCCAGCTCGTCGCCGGTCGGTTCGTGCAGGGCCTCGGGGGCGGTGCGCTGAACACGGCGATGTTCGTGACGGTGGCCAAGGCCTACCGGCCCGCCCAGCGACCGCGGGTCTTCACCTACATCTCGACCGCGTGGGTGCTGCCGTCGTTCGTCGGCCCGCCGGTCTCGGCCTGGCTCACCTCGCATCTGTCCTGGCACTGGGTGTTCTTCACCGTCATCCCCCTGGCCGTCATCGGTGGCGCGATGGTGCTGCCGACGGTGCGCGTGATGATGCGGATCCCGATGCCCGAGCTGTCGGAGGAGGCCGCCGGCGTACGCCCGGCCCCGGTCTGGGCCGCCCTGGCCACCGCCGGCGCCGCCGCGCTGCTCCAGCTGGCGGGGACGCGACTGGACTGGTGGAGCCTCGGCCTGCTCGTCGTCGCCCTCGTGCTCCTCGCGCTCGGGCTGCCGCGCCTGATGCCGCCGGGGTTCCTGCGGCTGGGGCGCGGGCTGCCGAGCGTCATCCTGGCCCGCGGCCTGCTGCCCGGCGCGTACTTCGGCGGGGAGGCGTTCCTGCCGCTGATGCTCGTCGAGCAGCGCCACGTCCCGCTGCTCCTCGCGGGCGGGACGCTGACCGTCGGCGCGGTCGGCTGGACGACCGGATCGTTCCTGCAGGCCAACCGGCGGCTGCCGCTGCGGCGCGACCAGCTCATCGTCGTCGGCTGCCTGAACGTGGCCGTCGGGCTCGCGCTCGCGGGCGTCATCGCCCTCGTGCCCTCGCTGCCGTACGTCCTCATCGCGGTGGCCTGGGTGTTCGCCGGGCTGGGGATGGGGTTCGCCACCGCGAGCACCTCGCTGGCCACGATCACCCTCTCGTCCGTCGAGGGGCAGGGGCGCAACGGCGCCTCGCTCAACCTCGGCGACGCCCTCGGCTCGAGCATCTTCGTCGGGGTCGCGGGCACGATCTTCGGGGCGCTGCACCCCGGCGGCAACCTCGCGCTGACCTTCGGCCTCGTGCTGCTGAGCATGAGCGTCGTGGCGGTCCTGGCCATGCTCGTGTCTCTGCGCGTGGGCCCGGTCAGCGACCCCGTCGAGTGACCTCCGACGTCACGTCCGCGTCTAGACTCCTGCGGATGTCCTCCCCCGAGCTGAGCCCGACCGGGCTCCCACCGGCCTTCCCGGGCCGGGCGGCATGGGGTACCGCCGGCGCCCTGCGCGCCTGGCAGACCGCGGCGCTCGAGCAGTACTTCGCCGACGAGCCGCGCGACTTCCTCACCGTCGCCACTCCGGGTGCCGGCAAGACGTCCTTCGCCCTGACCGTCGCCGCCAACCTGCTGGCCCGGCGCCGGGTGGACCGCATCGTCGTCGTGGCCCCGACCGAGCACCTCAAGGTGCAGTGGGCCCAGGCCGCCGAACGCATCCACCTCGCCATCGACCCCGAGTACGGCGTCCGGCAGGGCCGCGCGTCCCGCGACTTCGTCGGGATCGCCCTGACGTACGCGGCCGTCGCGGCCAACCCGCTCGCGCTGCGCGTCCGGGTCGAGGGGTTCAAGACGCTGGTCATCCTCGACGAGGTGCACCACGCGGGCGACGCGCTGAGCTGGGGCGAGGCGGTGCGCGAGGCCTTCGAGCCGGCCACCCGCCGCCTGATGCTGACCGGGACGCCGTTCCGCTCCGACACGAACCCGATCCCGTTCGTCCGCTACGAGGCCGATGCCGCGGGGGGTCTGCGCTCCCGCGCCGACTACGCGTACGGCTACGCCGCCGCCCTGGCCGACGGCATCGTCCGGCCGGTCCTGTTCATGGCCTACTCCGGCGACCTGAGCTGGCGCACCAGCGCCGGCGACGAGGTGAGCGCCCGCCTCGGCGGGCCGATGACCCGCGACCTGGCCGGCCAGGCCCTGCGCACGGCGCTGGACCCGCACGGCTCGTGGATGCCCGCGGTGCTCAAGGCGGCCGACACCCGGCTCACCGAGGTCCGGGCGCACGTCCCGGACGCGGCCGGCCTCGTCATCGCCACCGACCAGACGGTCGCGCGCGCGTACGCGGAGCTGCTGACCGAGATCAGCGGCAGGAAGCCGGTCCTCGTCCTGTCCGACGAGCCGGGCTCGAGCAAGCGGATCCAGGCCTTCGCCGACTCCGACGACCGCTGGATGGTCGCCGTCCGGATGGTCTCCGAGGGCGTCGACGTACCGCGGCTGTCGGTCGGGGTCTACGCGACGTCGACGTCGACCCCGCTCTTCTTCGCCCAGGCCGTCGGTCGGTTCGTCCGGGCCCGCAAGCGCGGCGAGACGGCGTCGGTCTTCGTGCCGAGCGTCCCGCACCTGCTGCTGCACGCCGCGGAGATGGAGCGCGAGCGCGACCACGTGCTCCGCGCCCCGGCGGGGAAGGACGACGACGGGCTCGACGACAGCCTGCTGGAGGCCGCGGAGCGCACCGAGTCCGAGGAGGACCGGCTCGAGGGCGGCGGGTTCGCGGCGCTGGCCAGCGAGGCCGACTTCGACCGGGTCGTCTTCGACGGCGGCGAGTTCGGCATGGCCGCGCAGAGCGGGAGCGCGGAGGAGCAGGACTACCTCGGGCTGCCCGGCCTGCTCGAGCCCGACCAGGTGAAGGACCTGCTGCGGCGCCACCAGGACTCGCAGTCGCGGGGCACGGAGCGGCCGCGCGTGGTGGCCGACCCGACGACGGGGGAGCGGCTCAAGGAGCTGCGCCGCGAGCTCAACGGCCTCGTCGCCGCGTGGCACCACCGCACGTCCAGCCCGCACGGCGTGATCCACGCCGACCTGCGCACGGCCTGCGGGGGTCCGCCCACGGCCGTGGCCTCGGCTGACGACCTGGAACGCCGGATCGCCACCATCCGCAGTTGGGCCTTGCACCGGCGCTCCTGAGCAGGAGCGCCGGCGGAGGCTCAGCGGGTGCTGGCGACGATCTCCTTCAGCGTCGCGCGGGAACCGCGCTCGTGCAGCGAGGCGAGCGTGGCCAGGTACGGCTTCGTGAACGCCTCGTGCTCGGCCAGGTCGCCGAACAGGTCGGTGTTGCGGACGAAGGCCAGCGGCTCCTCGGACTGCTCCTTGGCCAGCGCCTGCAGACGGTCGGCCAGCTGGTCGACGATCTCGATGGGTGCGCCCTCCTCGTCGACACCCTCGTCGTAGCGCGCCCAGCTCGCCACGATCGCGGCGGACAGGCTCACGTCGCGCCCGGCCTCGATGTTCGCGGCGATGACGGGCACCAGCCACTTGGGGATGCGGTCGGAGCTCTCGGCGCACAGCCGGGCCACGGTGTCGCGGACCCCGGCGTTGGAGAACCGCTCGATGAGCTCGGTCTTGTACGCCTCCAGGTCGATCCCCGGCACCGGCTGCAGCGTCGGCGTCGCCTCCCGGTTCATGTAGTCGAGCAGGAACGTGGCGAACAACGGGTCCTGCGCCACCTCGTGCACCAGCCGGTAGCCCGCGAGGTAGCCGAAGTAGCACAGCGCCTGGTGGCTCGCGTTGAGCAGGCGCAGCTTCATCAGCTCGTACGGCTCGACGTCGGGCACCACCTCGACGCCGACCTCCTCGTACGGCGGCCGGCCGTCGGTGAAGTGCTCCTCGAGCACCCACTGCGTGAACGGCTCGCAGACCACCGGCCAGGCGTCGGTGATGCCGAAGCGCTCCGCCACCTGGGCCCGGTCCTCGTCGGTGGTGACCGGGGTGATCCGGTCGACCATCGAGTTGGGGAACGCGACGTGCTCGGCGACCCACGCGCCCAGACCGGTGTCGCCGGAGGCCTCGCCCTTGAGCCGGGCGTACGCGGTGAACACCTCCTGCGCGACGTGGCCGTTGCCCTGGATGTTGTCGCAGGACATGATCGTGAACGGCACCACGCCGCGGTCGCGGCGACGGACCAGCGCTTCGGTGACCAGGCCGAAGACCGTGCCCGGCACCGCACCCGGCGCCAGGTCGGCGACGACGCGCGGGTTCTCCGCGTCGAAGCGCCCGGTGACGGGGGAGAAGTTGTAGCCGCCCTCGGTCACCGTGAGCGAGACGATCCGGGTGGCCGGGTCGGCCATCTTCTCGATCACCGCCTCCGGGTCGTCGGGGGCGTAGAGGTACTGCACGATCGAGCCGATGACCTGCGGGGTCCAGCTGCCGTCCGGGGCCTTGAGCACGAGCGTGTACAGGCAGTCCTGCGACACCAGCGCGTCGCGCATCTTGAGGTCGAACGGCATGACACCGACCCCGCAGATGCCGAGGTCCATCGCCTTGCCCTCGCTCATCAGCCGGTCGAGGTACATCGCCTGGTGGGCCCGGTGGAAGCCGCCGACCCCGAAGTGGACGATGCCCGTGGAGACCTGGCTGCGGTCGTACGAGGGGACCGGCACGTCCAGGGAGCCGACGGTGCGGGCGTTCAGCGGCACGGCGGTGGACACGTCAGTGCTCACTTGACCGCCCCGAGCGACAGGCCCTGGACCAGCTTGTCCTGCGCGGCGAAGCCGGCGATCAGCACGGGCAGCGAGACCGCGGTGGCGGCGGCGCAG
This sequence comes from uncultured Friedmanniella sp., assembly GCA_964251895.1. GTDB lineage: Bacteria > Actinomycetota > Actinomycetes > Propionibacteriales > Propionibacteriaceae > Microlunatus. The sequence continues at coordinate 31,034 of CAXULL010000029.1, read as the reverse complement.
ACCTTGGCGAGGAACAGGCCCTGCGAGGTGACGAAGCTGGTCAGGAAGACCGGGGCCGTCTGGGCCACCACGCTGGTCAGGGTGTTGGCCAGCAGCAGCTCGTTCCAGCTGAAGATGAAGCAGATCAGCGCCGTCGCGGCGATCCCGGGGGAGATGATCGGCACGATGATGCTGCGCAGGGTGCGGATCAGCCCGGCCCCGTCGATCGACGCGGCCTCGAACAGCTCGACCGGGATGTCGGCCAGGAACGAGCGCAGCATCCACACCGCGATCGGCAGGTTCATCGCGGTGTAGAGGATCACGATGAAGTTGATGTTGTCCAGCAGCCCGAGCGTCTTGGCGATGATGTAGAGCGGCAGCAGGCCCGCGACCGCCGGCAGGAACTTGGTCGACAGGAAGAAGAACATGACGTCGGTCCACTTCTGCACCGGCTTCACCGACAGCGCGTACGCGGCCGGGATGGCGAGGACGATCACGACGATCGTGGAGACGATCGACGCGGTCGCCGAGTTGATCAGCGGCGGCCAGGGGCTGGCGCCCGACGACGCCCCGAAGAACTCGCGGTAGCCGTCGAGGGTCAGGGGGGCGAAGAAGCTCGGCGGGTTGGTCGCCGCGTCGAACTCGGAGTGCAGGCTGGTCAGCAGCATGTAGACGACCGGGAACACGAAAATGATCCCGATCACCCAGGCGAGCAGGCCGAGCGCGATGTTGGCCTTGCTGCGCGCGGGCCGGCGGACGCGGTCGTTCGAGGCGCGCCTCTCGGCGGCGGTCTTGGACGGTGCGGAGGCGAGTGCGGTGGTCATCTTGTGGTTCCTCGCTGGGTCGACGGGGTCACGTCAGTTCCCTTCCTCGAACAGGCTGGACACGGTGCGCAGGGTGAAGGTCGCGACGATGATGGTCCCGATCACGACGATCACGCCCTGGGCGGAGGCCAGGCCGTAGTCCTGGGCGTTGTAGAGCGTCTGGTACACGGTGTACGGCAGGTTGGCCGTGCCGTAGGCGCCGGCGGTCAGGGTGAAGACCGAGTCGAACTGCTGGATGATGTAGATGGTCCCGAGCAGGCCCGCCAGCTCGAGGTAGCGGCGCATGTGGGGCATGGTCATGTTGGTGAAGGTCTGCCACGTGTTCGCGCCATCGACCTGCGCGGCCTCCATCACGTCGCCGGGGCGCGACTGGAGCCCGGCCAGCAGGATCAGGGTCATGAACGGCGTCCACTGCCAGATGAGCTCGCCCATGATCGCGAGGCGGGGGAAGTCGGTGATCCAGTCCGGCTGCGGGGCGTTCGCGCCGAAGACCTGGGTGAGCAGGCCGTTGAAGAGGCCGTACTCCGGGTTGTACATCGCGTGCTTCCACAGCAGGGCGGCCGCGACGGGCACCACGAGGAACGGGGCGATCATCATCGTGCGGACCGCGCCGCGGCCGATGAAGTTCCGGTTCAGCAGCAGCGCGATCCCCAGGCCGAAGGCCAGCGAGACCAGCACGACCGTGACGGTCAGCAGGATGGTGAAGAACACGCTGTTGCGCAGGTCGCGGTCGGTGAAGACGGTCGCGAAGTTGTGCAGCGTGCCGAACTTGATCTCGTCGGGGTAGTTCGCGTTCCAGTTGGTGAACGAGACCAGGATCGTCGCGACGAACGGCAGCTGCGTCATGATCACGATGAAGACCAGCGCGGGCAGCAGCGGTACGCGGCGCGCCCAGCCCCGCTTGTCGCTCCAGCGCTCGACGAAGCCGGGCTGGGGCTCTTGGCCCGGCTTCGGCCCGGGAGCTGCCTGGCTGGGTGGTGTGGCGGTGGCGGTGGCCATGCGCGCTCCTCGCGGTGAGATGAGGGTGGGCCCTGCGCGGGCCCCGACGGAAGAGGTCTGAAGGTGGGTCGAGGTCGGGCCGCGCCCCCTCAGGGAGCACGACCCGACCTCGGAGGAGCTACTTGCCCTTGTACTTGTCGCCCGCGGCCTGCGCGAGCTTCTGGCCGTTGTCGAGCGCCTCGTCCACGGTCTTCTTGCCCGCGATCACCGAGGACACGTCCTGGCTGATCTTGGTGGCGAAGTCGGTGAACTCGGGGATGTCGACGAACTGGATGCCGACCGTCGGCCGCGGCTGCACGCCGGGGTTGGTCGGGTCGGCGGACTCGATCGCCTTGCGGGTCGGCTCGGCGAAGGCCGAGGCGGCCTTGATGTAGTCCGCGTTCTTGTAGGTCGACTCACGCTTGCCGGCCGGCACGGTCGCCCAGCCGTCCTGCGCACCGACGAGCTCCTCGTACTTCTGCGAGGACGCCCAGGAGATGAACTTCCAGGCGTTGTCGGCCTTGGCGCTCTTCTTCTCGATCATCCACGACCACGCGTACAGCCAGCCGGAGGACTTGGTCTCCTTGACCGGGGCCTGGACGTAGGCCATCTTGCCCTTGACCGGGGAGTCCGGTGCCTCGAGCGAGCCCGCGGCGGAGGTCGCGTCGTACCACATCGCGACCTTGCTCTGGGTGGTCGCCGTCAGGCACTCGGCGAAGCCGGCCTGCGCCGCACCCGACTCGCCGTGCTCCTTGACCAGGTTGGTGTAGAAGGTCGTCGCGTCCTTGAAGGGCTGCGCGTTGACCTGGGCGTTCCAGTCCTTGTCGAACCAGGTGCCGCCGTAGGTGTTCACCACCGTGGTCAGCGGGGCGAAGACCTCGCCCCAGCCGGGCAGGCCGCGCAGGCAGATGCCCTTCATGCCCGACTCGGCGCCGTCCATCTTGGCGGCCGCCGCGGCCACCTCGTCCCAGGTCGGGGTGTCGTTGAACTTGACGCCCACCTTGTCGGCGATGTCCTTGCGGTACATCAGGAACGACGACTCGCCGTAGAAGGGCTCGCCGTAGATCTTGCCGTCGGGCCCGGTGAGGGACTTCGTCATCGACGGGAAGATGTCGTCCTGGTTGAACGTGGTGTCGCTCTTGTACGCGGGGATGTCGCTGAGCGGGGTCAGCCAGCCGTTCTTGGAGTAGAACGGGACCTCGAAGTTCGACAGCGTCGCCACGTCGAACTGGCCGGACTGGTTCGCGAACTCCTGCGACGCCTGGTTGCGCATGTCGTTCTCGGGCTTGACGGTGAAGTTCACCGTGATGCCCGACTCCTTGGTGAACTCGCCGATGTGCTTCTGCAGGGCGAGCATCTGCGGGTTGTTGACCATGAGGACGTTGATGGAGTTGTCGCCCCCACCACCACCGCCTCCTCCGACTCCACCGGCACCGCCGGCGCCGCTGCACGCGGCGGTCGCGGCCAGCACGGTGGAAAGCCCCACGGCGGCGACCAGCTTGGACGTCAAACGCATCTGGAAAGACCTCTCTGACTACGGACGGAGACCGCCCGGAGCCAGCTCGTGAGCCTGCTCCGACGCGGGACGGCAGCACAGGAGGGCCGTGAGAGCTCCGGGTCCGCCCGCGTCCGTCCAGGTCGTCCCGCCCGGGTCGCGGCGCCTCGCGCCGACCCGTCGTGCCGCCCTAGATCTCACGCTGATCAGTACACGTCGCTCCGCAGGCCGTCGCCGGGCTGCCCTTGCTGGTCTAGGTATAGCCGACCATGCCCGTCGTGACCAGACTGCTGCGCGTGTTGCCCGAGTCTTTGTTATCGGATCGGTATGGGGCCTGATTCGGGCGGTCGGCGTGCCCACCTGGTTGGAATCAGGCTCCACTGGTCTGAAGAGGGTGGGAATCAGGCTCTGCGGCGCTCGGAAACTAGGATGACGCCCATGTCTGACATCCCGGTGGGGTCACCGCCGGCTCCTCCGGGTCGCCACGCGGCTCCTGGCGGCTGGTACCCCGACCCGCTCGACACGAGCCGCGAACGCTACTGGGACGGCTGGCAGTGGGCCCGCGACACCCGCGAGGGCCAGGGGCGCCCGCCCTACCAGCAGCCGGCCGCGGCGACGCCCGCACCGGGCCCGTACGCGCCCGGCCCGTGGTCGACCGGCCAGGCGTCCGTGCCGTCGCGCCCGCCCTACGGCGCGGGCGTCGTGCCCAGCCGGCAGGCCTGGTCGACCGCTGACGGCGTTCCCCTGGCCGGGTGGTGGTGGCGCGCGCTGGCCGGGCTCATCGACTCGGCGCTCGTCGGGACCGTCACCCTGCTGCTGACGTTCCCGGTCTACCGCGACCTGTTCACCGCGTTCGGTGCCTGGTACGCCGACATGATGCGGGTGACCCAGAGCGGCGGGCAGCCGCCGGTGACGCCGAACTTCGCCGCGATGATGACGGGCGGCGACCAGCTGCTCGTGACGCTCGTGACGTTCCTGATCGGGATGGCCTACCACCTGCCGCTGCTGCGGGTGCGCGGAGCCACGCTCGGGCTGCTGGCCTGCGGCCTGCGGGTCGTGCCGCTGGACGAGGGCCGGGCCACCGGTCGGCTGGCGTGGTCGAGGGTCGTGGTCCGCGCGCTGCTGTGGGTGCTTCCCGGTGCGGTCAGCCTGCGCATCCTCACGGTGGCCGACGTGCTGCTGCCGCTCTGGCACCCCAAGCGGCAGACGCTGCACGACCTCGCGGCCCGGACCCAGGTGGTCAGGCTCCGCCAGCCCTGAGCAGGGCCCCTGAGCAG
>CAXULL010000029.1:0-26381 GCA_964251895.1 uncultured Friedmanniella sp. | reverse complement strand
CGAGCGTGCCCGCGACGTCGGCGCAGTCCACCCCGCGGAGCCGGCGCCGCACCCGCGAGGCGGTCGAGGTGTCCCAGGCGGACAGCGCGACCCCGGCCCGGTGCTCGTCGACCTCGACCAGCAACGCCGAGGCGTCGCGCGGGTCGGCCCCGTCGACGAGGGCCTCGACCGCCATCAGGAAGGCCACGACGCCGTACGGGCCGAAGGGGTCGGGGCCGAGCCCGGTCGCCTTGAACGGGAGGTCGGCCTCGACGAGCACCGACAGCAGCTCGACCGGCGGGGTGCCGGAGCCGGAGGCGAGGTCGATCCGGGCGAGGAGCCCGGCCGCCTCGACGACCTCGACCGCGTCGACGGTGCCGTGCGCGGCCGGGATCCCGACGAACACCTCCACACCGTCCGGCAGCTCGGCGGCCGCAGCGACGACGCGGGCGGCGTTGCCGGCCAGGTCGTCGAGGTCGCGCAGCACGGTCTCGACGGCGACCAGGTGGAGGTCACCAGCGCGGCGGGCCAGCGCGGCGACGCCGCCGGCGCCACCGCTGGTCAGCACGCTCAGCCCGACGTCGCCGCCGAGGCCGGACAGCCGTTCGTCGCCCACGACCAGGGGACCCACGGCCCAGCCGTCGGCCCGGGCGAGCAGCGCGGAGTGAGCACCGACGTCGGGCTGGCCGCCGGGGCCGGCGGAGTCGTGCAGCAGCGCGCGGAAGACGTCCATGCCCGGCACCCTACGGACGTCGGGGCGGGGAGGACCGGTCCCGGCGCTTGCGCCGTCGCTCGTAGAGCCACAGGAACGGACCCAGCACGGCCAGCGCGACGAGGAACGCCAGGATCCCCAGGAAGAGGTCGTTCGTCCGCGAGATCGCGTACGTGCCGACCGCGGCGCAGGGCAGCGCCAGCAGCCAGAGCCGGGCGTACTGGCCCAGCTCGGCGCGTCGCTTCGGGTCGAGCTCGACCATCAGTACCTCTCGGGAGTCACGGTGCGGGGAGCCGTCCGGCGAACGCGGGGACGCCGAGGCCGGCCACGGCCCACGCCTCGACGGTACGACGGGCCAGCGACAGCGCGGGGGGTCGCGGCGGGGCGACGTCGACCTCGCGGGCCAGGTCGAGCTGGTGCACGGCGAGCTCGACCGCCCAGGTGGCGAGGAAGTCGCCGGTCGTCAGCACGCAGCCCTGGAACTCCAGGACCCCGTCCGTGAGCCGCCCGGCGGCGCTGCGCAGACCGCCCGCCACCTGCCGCAGCGGCACCAGCGCGCTGCGCGGGACCTGTGTGGCCGACGCGATCCGCCGGATCGCCAGGGTGCCGGCGACCTCTCCGCTCCCGCTGCCGGGCGGCTCGGTGAGCCAGTAGGTCGCGGCGTCGCGGTCCGGCGCGGCCCGGCTGGTCCCGGCCGTCAGCAGGCAGGACGCGACCTCCTCCAGCCCGAGCCTCACGTGCGTGACGACGTCGACGAGCGTCCAGCCCCAGCAGCGGCTCGCGCCGAGCAGCGATCGGTCGTCGAGCGGCTCGACGGCGTCGAGGAAGCCTTGGAGCGCGTCGAGGAAGGCCGTACGCCCCTCCTCGTGCGGGACCCGCAGGACCTCGCCCACCGCCTAGTCCTGCGTCGTCGCCACGCCGCCGGTGCGCCAGGCCTCGTAGGTGTCGCCGAGCCGCTCGGGGGCGACCGCCGCGGTCAGGCCCGCCAGGACGGTGGGGGAGAAGCCCTCCTGGGCGGCGTCCAGGGCGGTGGCTCGCACGCAGTAGTCGGTCGCGATGCCGCACACGTCGACGCGGTCGATGTCGTGCGCCCGCAGCCACGCGGCCAGGCCGGTGCCGTCACCCGTCCGGCCCTCGAAGCCGGAGTACGCCGCGGCGTGCTCGCCCTTGTCGAACACCGCGTCGAAGTCGGTGACGTCGAGCGGGTCGGACAGCTCGGCCCCGCCGGTGCCCACCACGCAGTGCACCGGCCAGGAGTCGACGTAGTCGGGGTGGGCGGAGAAGTGCGCGCCGGGGTCGATGTGGTGGTCCCGGGTGGCGACGACGGCCGCGTACCGGTGGTCGGAGCCGAGCAGGTCCTTCACGGCCGCGGCCACGGCCAGGCCGCCGGCGACCGCGAGCGACCCGCCCTCGCAGAAGTCGCGCTGGACGTCGACGACGACCAGGGCCGTCCGGGTGCCCTCGGTGCTCTCGGTGCTGCTCATGTGCGGTCTCCCTCCGGGGCGTACGGGTTGACGACGGGCGCGGCGGGGCCGCTCCAGCGGGTCGGGATCACGGCCTCGCCCTTCGACAGCTTGCGGGCCTCGATCGGCAGCTCGGCGCGGGCGGCGGCGTGCCGGGCGCGGGCGGCGTCGAGCGGTTCGTCGCCGACGATCTCGCCGTCACGGACCAGGGGCACGAGCAGGGCCCGGTCGTTGCCGTCGTCGACGGGCAGCGCGCCCACGCCGATCTCCTCGGCCTCGGCGACGCCGCTGGCGTCCAACCGGCGCAGGGCCCACTTGCGGCCGCCCACGGACACCTTGTCCTGGCTCTTCTTGGCCACGGCGACGAGCGGGGCGTCGGGCTCGTCGCTCTCGGCGCGGGCGACGAGCTTGTAGACGAAGCCGCAGGTCGGGTGGCCGCTGCCGGTGACCAGGGCCGTGCCGACGCCGTAGCTGTCGACCGGTGCGCCCGACAGCGAGGCGATGGCGTTCTCGTCGAGGTCGCTGGTGACGACGATGCGGGTCGAGTGCGCGCCCAGGGAGTCCAGCTGGGCCCGGACCCGGACCGCGAGGACCGACAGGTCGCCCGAGTCGAGCCGGACCGCGCCCAGCCGGCCCCCGGTGAGCTCGACGCCGGTGCGTACGGCGTTCTCGACGTCGTAGGTGTCGACCAGCAGCGTGGTGCTCTCGCCCAGCGCGGCGAGCTGGGCGGTGAAGGCCTCGCGCTCGTCGTGGTGCAGCAGCGTGAAGGAGTGCGCGGCGGTCCCGGTGGTGGGGACGCCGTAGCGCCGGCCCGCCTCGAGGTTGGACGTCGCGTCGAAGCCGGCCACGTACGCGGCCCGCGCGGCGGCGACGGCCGCCAGCTCGTGGGTCCGGCGCGAGCCCATCTCGACGCACGGCCGCCCGTCCGCGGCCAGCGTCATCCGCGACGCGGCCGAGGCGATCGCGGAGTCGTGGTTGTAGATGCTGAGCAGCAGGGTCTCCAGCACGCAGCACTCGGCGAACGTGCCCTCGACGACCATCAGCGGCGAGCCCGGGAAGTAGATCTCGCCCTCGGGGTAGCCCCAGATCTGCCCCCGGAAGGCGAAGCCCGCGAGCCAGTCGGCGGTGCGGGCGTCCACGATCCCGCCCTCCGTGAGGAAGCTGAGCGACTCCTCGTCGAAGCGGAACTGGCGCAGTGCCCGGAGCGCACGCCCGACGCCCGCGACCACGCCGTAGCGCCGACCGTCCGGCAGCCGGCGCCCGAAGAGCTCGAAGACCGAATGGCGTTCCGCCGTGCCGGCCTGCAGGGCCGAGCGCAGCATCGTCAGCTCGTACTGGTCGGTCAGCAGTGCCGTCGTCGGCGCCTCGCGCGGCCCGAACCGCGCGCGTCGGGCTTCGGGGTCGAGCGTCGCGGCGGGTCCGGTCGCCAGTGCGGGCCGGGTCGTGCTGGTCATCCCGTCGGTCACCCGCAGCAGCCTACGAGCGTCGCCCCCCTGCCCGACGACCAGCGTCCTGACATCATGGGACCGTGTCGGAGACCGGAACGCCCACGGTGACGCCTGCCGGGGGCACGGCGGTCGCCGAGCGTCCCCTCACCGAGAGCGTGCCCGACGTCCCCTGGGTGACGATCGTGTGGGACGACCCGGTCAACCTGATGTCGTACGTGGCGCACGTCTTCACGACGTACTTCCACTACGCCAAGGCCAAGTCCGAGCGGCTGATGATGCAGGTCCACAACGAGGGCAAGGCCATCGTGTCCAGCGGGAGCCGCGAGGCGATGGAGCGCGACGTCACCGCGATGCACGAGTACGGCCTGTGGGCGACCCTGGACAAGTCCGATGACTGAGCCGACGACCTGTCCGACGAGCGAGCCCGTACGGCCGACCGGCAGGTCGCGCGCGTGAAGAAGTTCGTCCGACGTCGCGGGGTGCTGACCACCGCGCTGAGCGCGTACGAGGTGGAGCTGCTCGGCTCGCTCGTCCGGCAGGTCGTGGACCTGGTGTCCGACGGCGAGCCGGAGGGCTTCGCGACCCCCGACCCCGGCGCCGACGCCTTCGAGACGCTGACCGCCGACCTGCAGGTCGACCCGGACGCGCCCGAGGTCCCCGAGGACCCGGTGCTGCGCCGGCTGTTCCCGAACGCCTACCCCCACGACGCCGACGCGTCGTCGGACTTCCGCCGCTTCACCGAGCGCGGGCTGCGCACCACGAAGGTCACCGACGCGACCGTGGTGCTGGAGGACCTGGCGGCGACGGAGGCCGGGGCCGTGGACCTGCGGGTCCGGCCCGAGCACGCCGAGGCCTGGCTCCGCACCCTCACCAGCGTGCGGCTCGCGGTGGCCACCCGGCTCGGGGTCACCGACGCCGAGTCGGCCGACGAGCTGGCCTCGCTGGACGACTCCGACCCCCGCAGCTACATGGTGAGCGTCTACGACTGGCTGGGCTTCGCGCAGGAGACCATGGTCGGCGCGCTGTGAGGACGACCGACTGATGCTGCACGACGGCAACGGCTGGGTGGAGGACCACCAGGGCCAACGGCACTGGGGTCGCTTCGGCGCCGCCGGGCTGCTGGTGGTCGACCGTCGCGGGCCCGGTGCACCGACCGTGCTGCTGCAGCACCGCGCGGTCTGGACGGCCGACGGCGGGACCTGGGGCATCCCGGGCGGGGCACGCGACAGCCACGAGGACGCCGTGGCCGCCGCCCTGCGCGAGGCGCACGAGGAGACCGGCCTGCCGGCCGAGGCGGTCCGGGTGGAGGGCGACCCGCTGGTCGACGACCGCGGCGGCTGGAGCTACACCACCGTGCTGGGCACGCTCGTCGCCGACGTCACCCTGGTGGTCGAGTCGGAGTCCGAGGCGCTCGGCTGGGTGGTCGTGGACGAGGTGGAGCAGCGTCTGCTGCACCCGGGCTTCGCCCGCACGTGGCCGGTCCTGCGCGCCCGGCTCGGCCTGTCCGCCTAGCACGACATCTCGGCGGGCTCGACGACCTCGGACCGGGGTCCCCCGCAACCAAGAGCGCCCTGGGCGAAGAATCGCTCCTCATGGACTTCTCCCGACGCCGCTTCCTCGCTGGTTCCGCGGCTCTGACGGCGCCTCTGGCGCTCGCGGCGTGCGGCGGGTTCGCGCCCGCCGGCTCGCAGCCGAGCCAGCAGGCCGGCACCCTCAGCTTCACCACGTGGGGGACCGACGCCGAGCTCGCCGGGCTCCGCCAGGTGATCGAGCGCTTCCAGCAGGCCAACGCCGGCACCACCGTCCAGCTGAACGCGGTGCCGTACGAGCAGATGTTCTCCAACATCGACGCCCAGATCCAGGCGGGCAACCCGCCGGACGTGTTCCGCGTGCCCTACTACACGTTCGGCAGCTACGCCGGCGCCGGGCAGCTGCTCGACCTCACCGCGCACCTCCCGAGCGGGTTCGCCGACCGGTTCACCCCGCAGGCCTGGGCCGCGGTCCAGAACGGCGGCAAGCCGTTCGGGGTCCCGCACCACACGGACACCTCGGTGATCCTCTACAACAAGACGCTGCTCGACGCCGCGGGCGTGACGTCGGTGCCGACCAAGGTCGAGCAGGCTTGGACGTGGGACCAGCTCCTCGACGTCGCCGGCAAGCTGCGCGGCTCGCTGCCCGGCTCGAAGTTCCCCATGGCCTACAACTGGCAGGGCAACGGCGTCACCCGCTGGCTCAGCCTGCTCTTCCAGGCCGACGGCCGCTTCCTCGCCGAGGACCTCAAGACGCCGGCGATCGACTCGGCGGCGGGTCGGGCCGCGCTCGACTTCAGCAAGCGGTTCTTCACCGACAAGCTCGTGCCGGCCAACGACTCGGTCAAGTCGACGACCTACGCCGCCGACACCTGGTACTCCCAGACGGCCGCGATGGTCTGGGGCGGGGCGTTCATGGTCCCGGACGCGGACAAGACGGCCGACTTCGAGTGGGGTGCGACGTACGCGCCGCGCAACGTCCGGGCCGGCAGCGACTTCGGCGGGAACGCGCTCGTGGCGACGGCCAAGGCCAAGGACCCCGCCCTCGCGGCGAAGTTCCTCGACTTCGTCACCGAGGCGGAGTCGATGAAGGACTTCTGCACCACCGCGTCGCTGCTGCCGACCCGGGCCGACCTGGTCGAGAACGGCATCACCTTCGCCAAGCGTCCCGAGCTCACGCCGGTCTTCCTCGGCCAGGCGGCCCAGGTGCGGGCGAGCGACTCGGGTCAGGTGGCCTCGCCGGTGATGGCCAAGATCATCACCGTGCTCAAGGACCAGCTGGAGCAGGCCTTCGTCGGCGGCCAGAGCACCGCCGCGACCCTCTCCGGACTGACCAAGGGCATCGCCGCGGCCACCGGTGCCCAGTGATCCGACGGTGAGGACCCGACGGTGAGCCGGCCGAGGCACATCCGCGGGGAGGCCCGTGCGGCGTACCTGCTGCTGACCCCCAACCTGGTGCTGCTCGCCGTGTTCGTCTTCGTGCCGCTGGTCGGCGCGGCGGTGATCAGCTTCCAGCGCACCGACGGCTTCGGTGCCGGGACGTTCGCCGGGCTCGCGAACTACGTCAAGCTGATCGGCGACGGGCTCTTCTGGCGCTCGCTGGTCAACACGACCGCGTTCACGGTCCTGGTCACCCCGCTGTCGATGGCCCTCGGCCTGGGGGCGGCGGTCCTGCTCAACTCGGTGCTGCCGGCGCGCGGGGTGTTCCGGTCGGTCCTGATCGTGCCGATGGCGATCTCCGGGGTGGCGACGGCGCTGCTCGGGGTGCTGGTCTTCGACGAGAACAGCGGTGTGCTCGACAAGCTGCTGGCGTCGGTCGGCCTGCCGGGCGTGCACTGGCAGTCGGGCAGCGCCGCGGCGTTCTCGTCGGTCGTGCTGGTCACCCTGTGGTGGCGCGTCGGCTTCAACATGCTGATCTACCTCGCTGGCCTGCAGGGCATCGGCCCCGACCTGTACGAGGCGGCGGTGCTGGACGGCGCGGGCCGGTGGCAGCAGTTCCGCCACCTCACGGTCCCGCTGCTCGGGGCGTCGACGTTCTTCCTGCTGATCTTGAACGTCATCTACTCGTTCCAGGTCTTCGACATCGTCTTCGTCATGACCGGCGGCGGCCCCCGCAACGCGACGTCGGTGCTCGTGACGTACGCGTACGACACCGGGTTCGACGTCCGTGACCAGGGCTACGCCGCGGCCATCGGGATGGTGCTGCTGGTGCTCACCATGGCGTTCACGCTGCTGCAGTGGCGCACGAACCGCAACCGCGACGAGGTGGGCGGGTGAGGCGCGGGCAGCGTGGCCTGTACGCGGCCCGGCTCGTGGGGGCGGTGATCGTCTCGTTGATCATCGTCTTCCCGCTCTACTGGATGGTCGTCGTCGCCCTCTCCAGCCGCTCGGACCTGCTCGGGTCGGCGCTACGGCTCTGGCCGCGTCAGCTCACGCTCGAGAACTTCTCCCGCGTGCTGGCCTCGTTCCCGGTGCTGACCTGGTTCGGCAACTCCGTCGCGATCGCCCTGACCACGGCGATCATCACGGTGGTGGTCAACCTGCTGGGCGGGTACGCCTTCGCCCAGCTGCGGTTCCGCGGGTCGAACGCGCTGTTCCTGACCGCGCTCGCCACGCTGACCCTGCCCGTCCAGGTGATCATGGTCGCGCTGTTCCGGCTGGTCACCGCGCTCGGCCTGTACGGCAGCTACTGGGCGGTCATCCTGCCCACCGCGGCGTCGGCGTTCGGGCTGTTCCTGGCGCGGCAGTTCATCCTCGCGATCCCGCGCGACCTCGTCGAGGCGGCGCGGATCGACGGGGCGGGCCACTTCCGCGTGTTCACCCGGATCATCCTGCCGATGTCGAAGCCGCTCGTCGCGGTGCTGTTCTTCATGAGCCTGCTCAGCACCTGGAACGACTTCGCCTGGCCGCTGGTCGCGCTGCAGGACAACCGGCTGTTCACCCTCCCGATCGGCCTGCTCTACCTGCAGGGCCAGTTCGGTCCCGACTACGGCGCCACGATGGCGTTCGCGCTGATCAACGTGACCCCGATGGTCGTGCTGTTCCTCGCGTTCCAGCGCTACTTCGTCCAGGGGTTCGCCCGCAGCGGCATCCACTAGTCGCGGTTCCTGCACCGACCGATGAGCTGGCCGGTCGATGCGCTGGCCGGTCGATGAGTCGGACGTCCGTCGCGGGTCACACCCGCCATGGGAAAGCTCGTCTACTCGATGATCACGTCGCTCGACGGCTACGCCGAGGCGGCAGTCGGCGGCCTCGGGCTGGGGGCCGAGGACGAGGAGGTGCACACCTTCATCGACGAGACCTTCCGCTCGGTCGGCACGTACCTCTACGGCCGCCGGATGTACCAGACGATGGTCTTCTGGGAGACCGCGCACACCGACCCCGGTGTGCCGCCGTTCGTCGTGGAGTTCGCCCGGGGGTGGCAGGCCGCGGAGAAGATCGTCTACTCGACCACCCTCGAGTCCGCGTCCAGCGCGAAGACCCGGATCGAGCGGACGTTCGACCCGGAGGCGGTGCGCAGGCTCAAGGCGGAGGCCGGCCACGACCTCAGCATCGACGGCCCTGACCTCGCGGGGCAGGCGATCGCCGCCGGCCTGGTCGACGAGTACCACCTGTTCGTCACCACCACCGTCGTCGGCGGTGGGAAGCGGTTCTTCCCCGACGGCGTCCGTCTCGATCTCGAGCTGGTGGAGGAGCGTGCGTTCCGCACGGGCCTGATCTATGCGCGCTACCGGACCCGCTGACGAGGCTTGTCTCTGGGCTTGTCGAAGGGCGGACGCGACCACGTCGGGATGGCCCGCCCATGTTCCCTGAGCTCGTTGAAGGGCGCGCCGGACCGGAACCGTGTACTCGAACAGGTGTTCGAAAAGTGTCAGTGGGTCTCCGTAGGTTGAGGGCATGGAGGTCGAGGCGCGGGAGGCGACAGCGGTCGACCACGCCCTGGACGTCTTCGGGGCGGCGGCCGACGGGTTGGTCGGAGTCGTCGAGGGTGGCGGGTTCGACGCGCTGTCCGACGTGGGGCTGGTCGGGTTCTTGCAGGAGCACGAGCGGGTCCGCAACCGGTGGGCGTTGGTCGACCACCGGGTGGTGCGTGAGGCGGAGGTGCGGCGGCTGCCGGAGAAGCTGACCGAGCCGAACCTCGTCGGGGTCTGGTCGTGGGCGTTGCGCCTGTCGCGGGGTGAGGCGGCGCGGCGGGTCCGGGCGGCGGAGCAGGTCGGCGAGCGGGTGACGATGACGGGTGAGGCGCTGGCCCCGTTGCGTCCGGCGCTGGCGGCGGTGCAACGCCAGGGTGACGTGTCGCCGGAGCAGGTCGACGTGTGCGTGCGCGCCCTCGAGGGCGTGGACCGCCGGGGCTTCGACCCGGCGGACCTGGAGACCGGGGATCGGCTGCTCGCGCAGTACGCGCGGACGTTCGCCCCGAAGGAGCTCGGCCGGCTGGCCCGTCAGGTGGTGGACCGGATCGACCCGGACGGCACCGTGCCGCAGGAGCAGGTCAACGCCGACCGGCGCCACTTCGCGTTCCGCCGGCTGCGCGACGGCCTGTACGACGTCGAGGGACGCCTGACCGGCAGCGTCGGGGCGAAGCTGGCCGCGGTCCTGGGCCCGCTCGCCAAGCCGCGGGGAGGGACGGTGACGTTGGAGAACGGGCGTGCGGTGTCGCAGGACGACCCGCGCCGGCCGGGTCAGCGGATGCACGACGCGGTGGAGCAGGTGTGCGACCGGCTGCTCCGATCGGGCACGCTGCCCGACTCTGGCGGGACGCCGGCGACGGTGATCGTCACGATCGACGAGCACGATCTCCGGGCTCGGCGCCGGTGGGGCGTGACGAGCGACGCCACGGTCTTGTCGGCCGACGCGGTCGTCGGCCTCGCCGGCGAGGCCGACGTCTATCCGGCGGTGGTCGACGCGTTCGGCGTGGTGCTGCAGCTCGGCCGGACCCGGCGGCTGGCGTCGTGCGGGCAGACGGTGGCCCTGATCGCCAGAGACGGGGGCTGCAGCTTTCCCGGCTGTGACCGTCCGCCGGAGTGGTCGGAGCGCCATCACGTCGTGGCGTGGGTCGACGGGGGACGGACGGACCTGTCGAACCTGACCTTGCTGTGCAGCTGGCACCACCACAACTTCGCCGCGCGGGGCTGGACGTGCGTGATGATCGACGACCTGCCCGCCTGGGTCCCACCCAGGTGGGTCGACCCCGAGCAGAGACCCCTGCGCAACACCCGGGTCCTCGCCCGACAACAAGGACTCGGACTCAGGTGCTGACGGCGGCAGCCGGTGCGACGACCTCGCGGCCCCCCGTGCGTTCGGCGCCGATCCCGGCGACGACGACGAACGCGATGCCGACCACGGCCAGCGGTCGGGGGACCTGGTTCAGGACGACGAGCCCGACCAGCAGCGCGAAGCCCGGCTCGAGGCTCATCAGCGTGCCGAACGCGGCCGTGCTCAGCCGGCGCAGGGCCAGCAGCTCCAGGCTGAACGGGACGATCGGCAGCAGGACGGCCAGGCCGAGCCCGATCAGCAACAGCTCGGGTGTCATCCGTCCGATGACGGAGGGACCGACGGTCAGGGTGGCGACGACGGCGGCGACCGGCATCGAGACCGAGAGCCCGGCCAGCCCCTGCACCTGGTCGCCGACGCGCTGGGTCAGCAGGATGTACGCCGCCCAGCAGCATGCCGCCGCGAGCGCGAAGGCCACCCCGACGGGGTCTGCCGTGCTCGTCCAGGGTTCTGTGAGCAGCAGGACGCCGAGGGCTGCGCACAGCGGCCACACGAACCGGCCCGAGCCGCGACCCCGGGCGACCGCCACGCCGAGCGGCCCGAGGAACTCCAGCGCGCTGGCCGTCCCCAGCGGCAGCCGGGCGACGGCCGCCATGAACAGCAGCGTCACCGAGGCGGTGGCGACGCCGAGGAGCAACGCCGCCCCCAGCGCCGAACGCGTCAGCCGCAGCCGCCACGGACGACCGATCAGGAGGAACAGCACGCCCGCCCAGACCAGCCGCAACCAGGCGGCACCCTCCGGGCCGACCCGGTCGATCAGCGTGACCGACACCGCGAGGCCGACCTGGACGCAGAGCATCGACGTGGTGGCCATGGCCGCGCCGGAACGTGCCCGGCCGGGCACGGCGTACGAGGGGGTGGTGCTCATGGCGCCAGTCAAGGCGAACCGCATCCTTCGCGTCCACGTGAGTCCAGCAGACCCACCGTTCACGATCGGTGAACAATGGCCGGGTGGACCTGCGTCGGCTCCGGCTGCTGTTCGAGCTGTCGCGGCTCGGATCGATGCGCGAGGTGGCCGAGGCCCACGGCCTCACGACCTCGACGGTCTCGCAGCAGATCGCGGCCCTGGCCCGTGAGGTCGGCGCGCCGCTGGTCGAGCCCGACGGCAGACGGGTCCGCCTGACCCCGGCCGGGCGGCGGCTCGCCAACCACGCGGTGTCGATCCTGGCCGGTGTGGACGCGGCGCGGGCCGATCTCGACCCGGACACCGAACCGGCGGGGACCCTGCGCGTGGGTGGCTTCGCGACCGCCATCCGCGACCTGCTCCTGCCGGTGATGGCCGCGCTCGAGGTCACCCATCCAGCCGTGCGGGTGCTCCTGCACGAGCACGAGCCGCTGGAGGCGTACGCGCTCCTCGCCAGCGACGAGCTGGACCTGGCGCTGACGTACGACTACAACCTGGCTCCTGCGCCCCTGCCCGGCACGATGGCGTCGGTCGCGCTCTGGACGACGGCATGGGGTCTCGGCGTGCCGGCGGCCGAGTCGTCCGCGTCACGCGAGTCACCCGTGCGCGACCTGGGCGCCTGGTCCGAGCACGACTGGATCGTCAACTCGCGCAACACCGCCGACGAGCACGCGGTCCGCACCCTGGCGTCCCTCGCGGGCTTCACGCCCCGGATCGCGCACCGGATCGACAGCCTCGACCTCGTGGAGGACCTCGTCGTGGCCGGCCTCGGGGTCGGCCTGCTGCCGGCCGGTCGCCCGACCGGGCCGGGCGTGCGCCTCCTGGAGCTCGACGACCCGCCCGTCCGGATGACCGCCTACGCGGTCACCCGGCTCGGACGCGAGCAGTGGGCGCCGTTGCGCCTGCTGCTGGACCGCCTGGCGGTCAGTGCCGGTCGATGACCAGGAACTGACCGTCGTCGACCGTGCCGTCCGGCCGCGTCTTGGCCACGAGACCGAAGGGTGCGGCGTCGCCGGTGCTGTCCGCGATCCCGAAGTCGCTGTCGTTGGACACGATCAGGCGACGGCCACCGTTCAGCACCGCCACACCCTCGATCTTGTCGTGGTCGAAGAACGTGCCGCCCGGAGCGGCGGCCTCGGTGAGAGCGCCCAGGTCGAGGTAGAGCTTCTTGGACACCGGGGTGACCCCGGCGCCCGTGAGCGCCGCCGTCGTGGCGGGCGTGTCACCGGTCCCGGCCACGGCCTCCAGGCTCTTCCCGCCGAGTGTCACACCGGTCGCCGCGTCGTACGGTCCCGCCTTCGTGCGCGGACCCACGTCCGTCGCCCGGCTGAGGTCGACCTCCCAGAGCTTCTTCTCCGCGCCCGGGCCGAACTCCCCGTCGCGCTCGTCCACCACGAAGCGCGTCGCCGACAGGGCGGCGATCTCGCTCACTGCGGTGCCCTTGTTCTTCGGGTCGTCCAGGACGTACGCGTACTCGCGCGTCTTCCTGGTCCGCAGGTTCACCGTGACGATCCGCGTCACCGCGACGGACTTCGGCTTGCCCGCGTCGGCCTGCGTGAGCGCGGACTGCATGATCCCGACCAGGGTCTTGCCGTCGGGAGTGATCGTCAGACCCTCCATGCCGCGGTTCGGCGTCCGCAGCGCCAGCTCGCGCGGCAGCGTCCCGTCGTAGGGCGACAGCCGTGAGATCGCGCGGCCCCGCCTGTCGAAGTGCGTGATGAAGGGCCCGTACTCGTCGGACACCCAGAACGTGCCGTTCTTGAGGGCGACCAGGCCCTCGGAGTCGTAGCCGTACCCGGAGGTCGGCAGGACGCGGCCGGCGAGGTCGGTGATCGTCTCGCCGGTGGAGGCCTGCGGGTCGACCTGCCCGTTGTACGGGGTGCCGTCCTTGGCCCGCAGCGTGATCCGCTTGACCAGCTCGGCCTTGCCGTTCTTCAGCGTGACCCTCCCGATCGCCGGCGCGAAGCCGGGGAACGGCTCGATCTTGGTGCCGTCCGGACCGTCGACGTTCGGGCCCCGGTCGGTCAGCCCGTAGACCTGGTTCTGGTGGCCGGGCACCGGTGCGACGGCCGAGCCGAAGCCGTCGCCGCTCACCCGGACGCCACCCGCCGTGCCGATCGGCCTGACGCGCTCGGTGTACACGCGCAGCGAGACCGAGGTCTGCTTCGCGGGGTCGAACGGGTGGGCCGCCTGGGCCGGGACGGCGGTCGCCGCCCCCGCCAGCGTGAGGCCTCCGACCAGGAGGGCGCGGGTACCGACGGTGAGGGTTCGACGACGAGTCACGAGCCGAGAACCTAGGGCCGTCCGGTGAACGTGGGGTGGCGTGCGCGTGACATCGCGGAGCCCCGGTCAGCCGCCGGACGCGGCCAGCTCGGCGAGCAGCGAACGTTCCTCGTCGGCGGTCAGACCGGCACGTCGCGGGCGGCCGGCGGCACGTCCCCGCTCCCAGGCGAGCGTGTCGGCCAGGGTCTCCGCCAGCGGCCTGGCCCGCAGGCCGGCCGCCCGTACGCGGCTGCCGTCGCGGGCGTTGAACCCCCGCCAGCCCGGGTCGGGCAGCCACAGCGGCAGCGACCTCGGACCCATCCACGGCTCCACGTCGTGCTCCAGCAGCCAGGCGGAGGAGGCGGTTCGGAGCGGACCCGTGTGCCCGGCCACCCGCCGCGCGACCTCGAGGTGCTCGCGCAGCCCGAGACGCGGACCGACGACGTCGTACGTCCCGGCGAGCCGGCGCACGCCGGCGTCGAGCAGCCACCCGGCCAGGTCACGGACGTCGATCACGGAGACCGGCAGGTCGGGTTCGTCCGGCACGAGCACCGAACCGTCCCGAGCAGAGGGGTCCGCGAACCGCGACGGCCAGTAGCCCGTCCGGTCGAACGCGTCGCCGGGACCGCCGATCAGGCCGACCCGGGCGACCAGCGTCCGTTCCGGTCCGACGCCGTTCAGCACGAGGCGTTCGCACGCGACCTTCGCCTCCCCGTAGACCGTCATGTCGGTCATGACGTCGGAGTTCAGCGGGGGGAGGAGGGTCGCCGTCTCGTCCGCCCCCACCGTGGCGTGGTCGGCGTACACGTTGCCGGACGACACGAACACCCAGTGCGCGGCCCGCTCGCCCAGGGCCCGGACCGCCCCACGCACCTGGCCCGGCTGCCGCGCGACGTCGACGACCAGGTCCCAGGCCCCGGTCAACCTGTCGTACGCGCCCGGCGCGGTCCGGTCGGCCCGGACCCAGGTGACCCCCGACGGTGCGTCGCCGGAGCTGCCGCGCGCGAGGCAGGTGACCGCGTGCCCGTCCGCCTGCGCGCGCCGGGCCACCTCGCGGCCCAGCCAGGCCGTCCCGCCCAGCACCAGGATCCGCACCCCTCCACCCAAGCGGAGCCGAGGCCTCCTGACCAGGACCTTCACGCAGGGCGGAACGGTTCGGTCACGACCCGTCCGGGAGCCTGGCGCGTGGCCGGGAACGGGGCCACGATGCAGAGGTGCTGACCCGACGCAGGCGCCTCCTCGCGGTGGTGCTGGTCGCCGTGCTGGTCCTGACCGGAGCGTCGGTCGCCGACTGGTTCACGCACCGTGAGGTCCCGGTCGTCGTGGACCCCGCCTGCCCGGCCCTGCTCACGAACTCGAGCAACGGTTCCGAGGACTTCGGGGACACGGTGCACTGGGGCGGTCGGACCTACTGGTCGAGCGAGGGCCGGACGACCGCCGCCGCGGAGCTGGGAGTCGTCACCTGCTCGGTGAGCGCCATGCCCAACGAGGACGGCTGGCGGCTGGCCCCCGGCGCCTGGCCCGACGGCGCCGCGACGTTCCTGCCCCGGGGGACGACGCTGCACCTGCCTCGGGAGGACCGGTCGGGCCGCGGGCTGGTGGCGCGGACGCCCGACGGCGACCGCCTCTACTGCCGCGACGAAGGTTCGGCCGAAGCGCCGACCTGCTGACGCAGCCCGCCTGCGGCCTCGTCGGCGTACCACTGCCCGTGGAACCCGAGCGGTGCGGCGTGCGGGACCTCGGCCCGGGCGACCTCGGTGAACGTCGCCGCGTCGAGCAGGAGCAGGAAGGACGTCCGAGTGCGCCCGTCCAGGACGAGCGACAGCACGACGCCCGCGTCCTCGGCCGAGCCCGACGGGTCGGCGACGAAGATCGGCTCGCCCGGCCAGCAGCCGGGCTTCGCCCAGGTGCGGGTGCTGCCGTCCTCGACGTCGACCTTGACCAGCCGGTCGGAGAACGAGGTCGTCACGCTGTCCGGGGTCCCGACGCCGTAGACGTGGCGGTAGGGCCGGCCGAGGCGTTGCTCGTACGCGATCCGCGGGAACTCGAGCGGCGTCGCGCTCAGCAGCCGGTAGGTCACCGGGCTGCCGTCGAGCGGGACGCGGTAGCGCCGCAGCTCTCCGGCCGGTGCCCGCCAGCCCGGGCCGCGCAGCGCGTCGAGGTCGAACTGGTGCAGCGCGCGCTCCCCGGGAGCTGACGGCAGGTCCACGAGCAGCGCCCCGTCGTCCTCGAACGCGTTGACCTGGTGGTAGCAGAAGAAGGCAGGGGCGACGCTGCGGCACACGACCGAGCCGGTCGCCCGCTCGACGACGGTGAAGCGCGTCCCCCGGTCGGGCCGCCAGTCGTGGCTGTCGACGATCGAGCGGCCGGCGAGCAGGGACAGGGCGTTCGCGAGCAGCGGGTACTCGACCAGCACCGCGTAGCGGGGCGTGAGCGCGAACGAGTGCATGTACGACGGCCGGTCGGCGGCCGGGACGCTCGCCACCAGCCGGCGCTCGAGGCTGTCGTCGGCCAGCTCGTACAGGTGGTAGGTGCTGCGGCGGCCGTACTCGACCGTGAAGCCGGTGAGCACGCCGCGGCTCCGCTCATCGGTACCCGGCTCCCCGGTCCCGGCCTCGTGGTGCGGGTGGGCGCAGCACCAGTCGCCCGGCAGGTCGTCGGCGTAGCCGATCGGGTCGAGGGTCGTCAGCGTCAGCGGGTCGTACGGGATCGCGTCCGGCGTCTCGGTCACGGCGACGTGCTGCCCACCGAGCCGCAGCACGTTGACCACGGCGTTGGTGCCGGTCTGCGGCGGTCGCCCGAACCGGCGGACGCGCTCGACGAACGACCGGGTCGGGGTCGTGCCCACCTCGGCGTACGCGTACGCCCCCGTCTCCGCCGCCGCACGCCACGCGGGGGAGTGCACGTAGCGGTTGGCGTAGGTGACGCGACCGTCGCGGACCGCGAAGCGCTGCAGCATCGCCAGCCCGTCGAACCAGTGCCGCGACCACTCGCCCCGCCCGCCCGGCTGGGCGCTCCAACGCCCCGGTCCGTTGCGGACCAGGGTGCCGCGCAGCCACGGGGGGAACGTTCCGCGGGTCTCGAGCTCGGTGTCGGCGAGCTCGGCGTCGAGACCCTCGAGGCCCACCCGGAAGTCGTCGTCCACCGACCGAGCCTAGTGAGGCGCCGGCTCGGTCAGGTGGTCGAGGTCGCCGCGGACCCAGCGGATGTAGCGCTCCGCGGAACGTTCCACCCACGCGTGCGCGTCGGTGAGGACCTGTCCGCCGAAGTTGTCGTAGAGCCGGTCGAAGTCGAGCGCGAGCACCCGGTCGGCCACACGGCGCACCACGGACGCGGACAGCGGGACCTGGTTGGGAAAGCTGCGCATGAAGGACACCCAGTGCTCGTCCGGCGTGCCGGCCACGGTGTCCCCGGTGAGCAGCACGCCCCGCCCGTCGGCGCCGCGGAGGTGGGCGACCGCGCTGCCCGGGAAGTGCCCGCCGATGCGGTGCAGGGTGACGCCCGGCGCCACCTCGGTCGACTCGTCCCAGGTCTGGATCCGCGGGTCCTCGCGCTGCACCCACGACCGGTCGGCCGCCTGCACCCAGACCGGAGCGTCGAACCGGTCGGCCCAGGCGACCTGCGCGCCGAACATGTGCGGGTGGCTCGCCGCGATCGCCGTCACGCCGCCCGCCTCCGCCACCGCGGCGGCGAGCTCGTCGTCGACGTAGCCCGTCGGGTCCCACAGGAGGTTGCCGCCCGGGGTCTGCACGAGCAGCGCGCGCTGCCCGATCCCGACCTTGGGTGCGACGGTGACCCTGAGGAGGCCTGGCTCGACCTCCCCGACCGTGCCGTGGTGGCCCTCCGTCGCCAGCTCGTCCATCGTGGTCCAGCGCTGTCCGGCCGGTCGCACGTACTGCCGCTCGTCGCTGCACACGGCGCACGACCCGGGCGGTGCGGAGGTGTCGGGGTGCTCGACGGCACAGGTGCGACAGATCCAGACGGGCACGTCGTCATCCTCCCCGGTCAGGTCGTCAGGTCGTCAGGTGGTCAGCCGGCCAGCGGGACGGCCTGCTGCACGCCGGGCCTGCCGACGAGCTCCGCGTACGCCGCGTCGAGGGCGACGCCGGCCGCGCCCAGGCCCTCGATCCGCCCGACCACCTCGGCCAGCCGGGGCGAGCGCCACTCGTCCGCGAGCAGGTCCATGCTGATCGAGACGACCAGAGCGTGGCTGTGCAGGGCGACGTCGAGGACGCGGCGCAGGCGTTCGTCGTCGGGGTGGGAGCAGCACCCGGGCAGCTCCTCGCGCAGCGCGAAGAACCGGCGGACGAGCGGTCCGCCCCGGGGCGCGATGTATCCGAGGTGGCCGTGGGAACGGATGGCCGCCAGCACCGACTCGGCCTGGTCCTGCAGGATCACGGCCTCGGCCGCAGCGCGACGCAGCCGGGCGCGTTCGTCGACCGGCGGCATGGGCGGCGTGGGCGGCAGGTCGATCAGGACCGCCGGCCGGGCGCGTAGCCACCGAGGTAACCAGGCCACGCGTTCAGCGTAGGTCTGGTGCCAACCCGGGAGATAGCGTTCGGTCCATGCCTGCCGGGTCTGCTGCGCCGTCTCTGTCCTCCGAGGACCGACCGCTGCGGCGGCTCGGCTTCCTGACCATCGGCCTCTTCGACGCCGCCGACCCCGGCCCGGGCCACACCGTCACCCTCGAGATGATCGAGCTGGGGGAGCGGCTCGGCTTCGACAGCGCGTGGCTGCGCGACCGGCACCTGCAGCACGGCATCTCCTCGCCGGTCGCCGTGCTCGCCGCCGCCTCCCAGCGCACCTCGCGGATCGACCTCGGGACCGCGGTCATCCCGCTCGCCTGGGAGAACCCGCTCCGCCTCGCCGAGGACCTCGCGACCGTCGACGTGCTCTCGGGCGGCCGCCTCAACCCCGGGATCAGCGTGGGGCCGCCGATGTCCTGGGACGACGTGCGCGCCTCGCTCTACCCCGACACCGCCGACGTCGAGGACTTCGGGTACGCCCGGGTCGAGCGCCTGCTCGGCTTCCTCTCGGGTGCGCAGGCGAGCACGTTCTCGGGGTCGCGCGGGATCGAGGTGTTCTCCGACCGCGTGCAGCCGCAGTCGCCCGGCCTGCGGGAACGGATGTGGTACGGCGGCGCCAGCCTGCGCTCGGCGACGTGGGCCGGCGAGCACGCGATGAACTACCTGACCAGCAGCGTGGTCAAGTGGGAGGGGGGAGCCGACGCGCCGGAGGGCGGCTACGACTTCGCCGAGATCCAGCTGGCGCAGGTGCGCGCCTTCCGCGCCGCGCACCCCGACGGCGAGCGGGCGCGGGTCTCGCAGGGTCTCGTGGTCCTGCCCACCGACACCGCCACCCCCGCCCAGCGCGAGAAGTACGAGGCGTACGCGGCCTCCCGGCTCGAGCGGACCCGCACGCCGCAGGGTCCGGGGAGGCTGCTCTTCGCGCCCGACCACGTCGGCACGTCCGAGGAGCTGGCCGAGCTGCTGCACTCGGACCCGGCCTACCGCGAGGTCGACGAGGTGGCGTTCGCGCTGCCGTTCACGTTCGAGCCCGAGGACTACGTGCAGATCCTGACGGACATGGCCACGAGGCTGGGACCGGCGCTCGGCTGGCAGCCGGCCACCTAGGCTCGCTGCGTGCTCCGGATCAGCCAGACCCTGGTGGACGGGATGGTCGCCCATGCTCGCACCGACCACCCCGACGAGGCGTGCGGGGTGATCGCCGGGCCGGAGGGCTCCGACACCCCCGTCCGGCTGATCCCGATGATCAACGCGGACCGCTCGCCGACGTTCTTCCGGTTCGACCCGAGCGAGCAGCTCCAGGTCGCCAAGCAGATGTGGGCCGACGACGAGGAGATCGTGGTGGTCTACCACTCGCACACGGCCACCGAGGCCTACCCCTCGCGGACCGACGTCTCGTACGCGGCCGAGCCGCAGGCGCACTACGTGCTGGTGTCGACGGCCGAGTCCGGCCGCGAGCCCGGTCCGGTGTCCGTCCGGTCCTTCCGGATCCTCGACGGGACGGTGACCGAGGAGGAGATCGAGCTCCTGGCCGACCTCGCGGACGTGATCGACGCGGAATAGCCCTCCGGACGCCGACGTTCGACTCGGGGATCTGACTGGCGAGTGGAAGAGGTTGTGGCGATGGCGGTAGAGGTGCGGATCCCGACGATCCTGCGGAACTACACGGGCGGCGAGAAGGCCGTCCCCGGGCAGGGCACCACCCTCGCCGAGGTCATCGACGACGTCGAAGGTCGCCACCCGGGCCTCAAGGCCCGCATCGTCGACGCGACGGACAGCTCCACCAACCTGCGGCGGTTCGTGAACGTCTACGTCAACGACGAGGACGTGCGCTTCAGCGGCGGCCTCAGCTCGCCGGTCGCCGACGGTGACGTCGTCGTCGTCCTCCCGGCCGTGGCGGGTGGGTCGGGCCTGATCCAGCGATGACGCGGTACGCCTCGCTCGAGGACTCGGTCGGCAACACCCCGCTGGTCGGGCTGCCCTCGCTCTCCCCGAGCGAGGACGTCCGTCTCTGGGCCAAGCTCGAGGACCGCAACCCGACGGGTTCGATCAAGGACCGCGCCGCGCTGGCGATGATCCGTGCGGCCGAGGCCGACGGGCGCCTGCGCCCGGGCGCGACCATCCTGGAGCCGACCAGCGGGAACACCGGCATCTCCCTGGCCATGGCGGCCAAGGTGCGCGGCTACCGGATGGTCTGCGTCATGCCGGAGAACACCTCGATCGAGCGCAAGCAGATCCTGGCCATGTGGGGTGCGGAGATCGTGTCGTCCCCGGCCGCCGGCGGCTCGAACGAGGCTGTCCGCGTGGCCAAGGAGATCGCCGCGGACCACCCGGACTGGGTGATGCTCTACCAGTACGGCAACCCGGCGAACGCCGAGGCGCACTACCGCACCACCGGCCCCGAGATCCTCGCCGACCTGCCGACCGTCACGCACGTCGTCGCCGGCCTGGGCACGACGGGGACCCTGATGGGCATGGGCCGCTTCTTCCGGGAGCACAAGCCCGGCGTCCAGATCATCGCCGCCGAACCCCGTTACGGCGAGCTCGTCTACGGCCTGCGCAACCTCGACGAGGGCTTCGTGCCCGAGCTGTACGACGCCACGATGATCGACCGGCGCTTCTCCGTCGGTGCGCGCGACTCCGTCCGCCGCGTCCGTGAGCTGCTGGAGCGCGAGGGCATCTTCGCCGGCCTCTCGACCGGGGCCATCGTGCACGCCGCGCTCGCGCAGGCGGCCGCGGCGGTCAAGGCCGGCGTGAGCGCCGACATCGCCCTGATCATCTGCGACGCGGGCTGGAAGTACCTCTCGACGGGGGCCTACAACGTCGACCTCGACACCACCGAGGACTACCTCGACACCCAGGTCTGGGCCTAGGCGCCACAGCTCGCCCTGCCCGGCACGTCCTCGCGCGGAACGGCATTCTTCAGCACCCTCCTAGGACCGCCCGGCCACAATGGGCGGCATGAGTCAGCAGCCAGTCGACGCGGTCGTCCCCAGCGGCATCAACCACCTCCGCCTCACCGTCACCGACATCGCCCGGTCCAAGGCCTTCTACTCCACGCTCCTGGGCCGTGAGCCGGTGATCGACGAGTCCGCAGCGGTCGACGAGCCGGGGGTCCGGGAGGACCAGAGCCGTTTCTACGGGGGCGTCGTCTACTCCTTCGGCCACCAGGTGCTCGGCCTGCGTCCGGTCGCCGAGGCCGGCGACACCTTCTCCTCCACCCGCGTCGGGCTCGACCACGTCGGCCTGCTGGTGGACTCGCGGGCCGAGCTCGACGCAGCGGCCGAGCGGCTGAGCGCCGACGGGGTGCCGCACGGCGAGATCATCGACCTGGGGTCGATGCTCATCCTGTCCCTGCAGGACCCCGACGACATCAACCTCGAGCTCTGCTGCCTCCCCGGCTGAGCGGGTGGGATCAGGTGTCCCTCTAGGATCTGGCGCTGTGGCTGCACCCGGGACCGAGGCGCCCATCGGGATCTTCGACTCCGGCTTCGGCGGCCTCACCGTCGCCCGCGCGGTGATCGACCTGCTGCCGTACGAGGACATCGTCTACCTCGGCGACACGGCGCGCTGCCCCTACGGAGACAAGCCGATCGCCGAGGTCCGCGAGTACGCGCTCGAGTGCCTCGACCACCTCGTCGCCCAGGGCGTCAAGGCTCTGGTCATCGCCTGCAACGCCGCCAGCGCGGCCGTGCTGCGCGACGCCCGCGAGCGCTACTCGGTGCCGGTCGTCGAGGTCATCTCGCCCGCGGCCCGCCGGGCGGCCGCAGCCACCCGGAACGGTCGCGTCGGCGTCATCTGCACCGAGGCGACGGCCACCTCGCAGGCCTACGACGACGCCTTCGCCGCGGCGCCCGACATCACCCTGAGCACCGTGGCGTGCCCGCGCTTCGTGCCGTTCGTCGAGGCCGGCATCACGGGTGGGCCCGAGCTGCTCGCCGCGGCCGAGGAGTACCTGGCACCGCTGCGCGGAGCGGGGCCCGGGGAGGGCGTGGACACCCTGGTGCTCGGGTGCACCCACTACCCGCTGCTGACCGGCGTCATCTCGCTCGTCCTGGGCGACACGGTGACGCTGGTGTCGAGCGCGGACGAGGGGGCCAAGTCGGTCTACGCCGAGCTGACCCGCCGCGGCCTCACCCACGGGGAGCCGCGGCCGAGCACCCACCGCTTCCTCACCACCGGCAACCCGGAGGCCTTCGAGCGGCTCGGGGCCCGGCTGCTGAACGGCCTGGTCAGCGACGTCGAGCAGTTCGTGTGAGACGCCGGACGAAGAAGGGAGCCCGCTCGTGCGGCTGACCGTCGTGGGCTGCAGCGGCTCGACCTCCGGACCGGGGTCGCCCGCCTCCTGCTACCTCGTCCAGGCCCCGTACGAGGGGCGCACCTTCAACCTGGTGCTTGACCTCGGGCCGGGATCGTTCGGCGCGCTGCAGCGCTACGTCGACCCGAGCACCGTCGACGCGTACGCGCTGAGCCACCTGCACCCCGACCACTGCCTCGACCTCTGCGGCGCGTACGTCGCCGGGCGCTACTCGGCGTCCGCGCCGTGGCGGGCTCCGGCGGTCTACGCGCCCGGGGGAGCGGGGGAGCGCATCGCCCGCGCGTACGACGTGGACCCGCGCCCGGGGCGCACCCAGGAGCCGGGGGACTCGATCGGGACCTGGTTCGACTTCCGCACCTGGCGGCCCGAGCAGAAGGTTGGTCCGTTCCGCCTGGCCACCGCGGCGGTCGACCACCCCGTCGAGGCGTACGCGATCCGCGTCACCGAGCAGAGCGGTGCGGTCGCGGACCGGGGTGGTTCGTTGGTCTTCTCCGGCGACACCGGTCCGTGCGCGGCGCTCGTCGAGCTCGCTCGCGGCGAGGACGGGCACGGCGTCGACCTGCTGCTCGTCGAGGCGGCCTTCCTGGAGCGCCCCGACAACCCGCCGGGGATCCACCTCACCGGCGCCCAGGCGGCGGACGCGGGCGAGCAGGCCGGGGTCTCCGCGGTGCTGCTCACCCACGTCCCGCCGTGGCACGACCCGCAGCAGGTGCTGGCCGAGGCCACCCCGCACTTCTCCGGGCCCACCTCGCTCGCCGTCACCGGCGGGGTCTGGACCATCGGCGCCGAGTAGCTGTCCCGGTGCCAGCGGTTCCGCCTAGGCTCGGGCACCATGACCACCCGCGCTGACGGCCGCCGACCCGACGAGCTCCGGGAGGTCAAGATCACCCGGGGCTGGCTCGGCCAGGCCGAGGGCTCGGTGCTGGTGGAGTTCGGCCAGACCCGCGTCCTCGTCGCCGCGAGCGTGACGCAGGGCGTGCCCCGCTGGCGCAAGGGGTCCGGGCTCGGCTGGGTGACCAGCGAGTACGCGATGCTGCCGCGGGCCACGAACACCCGCTCCGACCGGGAGTCGGTCAAGGGCAAGATCGGCGGGCGCACGCACGAGATCAGCCGGCTGATCGGGCGCAGCCTGCGGGCGGTCATCGACTACCGCGCCCTCGGCGAGAACACGATCGTCCTCGACTGCGACGTCCTGCAGGCCGACGGCGGCACGCGCACGGCGTCGATCACCGGCGCGTACGTCGCGCTCGCCGACGCGGTCTCCTGGCTGCGGGACCGCAACGCCCTGAACGGCGAGCCGCTCACCGGCTCCGTCGCGGCGGTCTCGGTCGGCGTCGTGGGAGAGACCGCGATGCTCGACCTGGCCTACTCCGAGGACTCGGTGGCGGAGATCGACCTCAACGTCGTGACCGACGGCACCGGGCGGTTCGTCGAGGTGCAGGGCACGGCCGAGGGTCAGCCGTTCGACCGCGCCGTGCTCGACTCGCTGCTCGACCTCGGGGTCGCCGGGACCGCGACGCTCACCGAGCTGCAGCGCGCCGCGCTCGCCGGATGACGGTGGCTGTCGAGGGGCGGACCGTCGTCCTCGCGACGGGGAACGTGAAGAAGCTGGTCGAGCTGCGTCGCCTGGTCGCGGCGGCGGGCGCCGACCTCACGGTGCTCGGCCTGGGCGACCTCCCGCCCTACCCGGAGCCGGCCGAGACCGAGCGGACGTTCGTGGGCAACGCGCTGCTCAAGGCGCGGGCCTGCGTGGCGGTCACCGGGCTCCCGGCCCTGGCCGACGACTCCGGCCTGGCCGTCGACGTCCTCAACGGCATGCCCGGCGTGCGCTCGGCCCGCTGGTCGGGCCCGGACGCGACCGACGCCAGCAACAACGCGCTGCTGCTGGCCCAGCTCGACGACGTCGCGGACGAGGACCGTACGGCCCACTTCGAGTCCGCGG
The DNA here is from genome assembly GCA_964251895.1 of uncultured Friedmanniella sp. Classification (GTDB taxonomy): domain Bacteria; phylum Actinomycetota; class Actinomycetes; order Propionibacteriales; family Propionibacteriaceae; genus Microlunatus. The sequence goes on along the minus strand of CAXULL010000029.1, from coordinate 2,024 downwards.
TCGCGCTCGTGCTGCCCGACGGCCGGGAGCGCACGACGACGGGCCGGATGGAGGGTCGGCTGCTCCGGGCCCCGGTCGGCGACAATGGCTTCGGCTACGACCCGCTGTTCGTGGCGACCGGCCAGGAGGTCAGCAACGGCGTGCTCGACCCGGCCGCCAAGGACGCGATCAGCCACCGCGGGCAGGCCGTCCGGGCGATGGTCGCCCTGCTGGTCGACGAGCTGCTCGAGGACCTGACGAAGGAGACGCAGGGATGAAGACGTACCTCGACCTCGTCCGGCACGTCCTCGACCACGGCGTGCGCAAGGGTGACCGCACCGGGACGGGGACGCTCAGCACGTTCGGCTACCAGATGCGCTTCGACCTCTCCGCCGGCTTCCCGCTGCTCACGACCAAGAAGGTCCACACCCGCTCCGTCTTCGCCGAGCTGCTGTGGTTCCTGCGCGGCGAGACGAACGTGCGGTGGCTGCAGGAGAACGGCGTCACGATCTGGGACGAGTGGGCCGACGCGGACGGAGAGCTCGGGCCGGTCTACGGCTACCAGTGGCGGTCCTGGCCCACCCCGGACGGCCGGCACGTCGACCAGATCGCCGAGGTGATCCGGTCCATCAAGGCCAACCCCGACTCGCGACGGCACCTGGTGAACGCCTGGAACGTCGGCCAGCTCGACGAGATGGCGCTGCCGCCGTGCCACACGATGTTCCAGTTCTACGTCGCGGACGGCGCGCTGTCCTGCCAGCTCTACCAACGGTCCGCGGACGTGTTCCTCGGCGTGCCCTTCAACATCGCCTCGTACGCCCTGCTCACCCACCTCGTCGCCCAGGTCTGCGGGCTCGAGGTCGGCGACCTCGTGCACACCCTCGGCGACGCCCACCTCTACCTCAACCACCTCGACCAGGCCCGGCTCCAGCTGACCCGCGAGCCGCGGCCGCTGCCGCGGCTGGTGCTCGACCCGGACGTGCACAGCATCGACGGCTTCACCCTCGACGCGATCAGCATCGAGGGCTACGACCCGCACCCGGGCATCAAGGCCCCGATCGCGGTATGAGCCGCCCCACGTGACCACCCCGCAGCTCGTCGGCATCGCCGCCGTCGCCCGCAACGGCGTGATCGGGGCCGACGGCGACATCCCCTGGCGGATCCCGGCCGACTGGCGCCGCTTCAAGGCCCTGACCACGGGCCACACGCTGGTCATGGGCCGCAAGACGTACGACTCCATCGGCCGTCCGCTGCCGGGCCGCATCACCGTGGTGGTCACGCGTGACCGGAGATGGCGGGGCGACGGGGTGCTCACCGCACCGTCGGTCGAGGAGGCGCTCGCCCAGGCGTCCGCCCGCGAGCCCGAGACCGTCTGGGTCGCCGGCGGGGGCGAGGTCTACGCGGCGACCTGGGACCGGCTGGACCGCCTCGAGCTCACCGAGGTCGCGCTCGAGCCGTCCGGCTCCGTCCGGCTGCCCGTCGTCGACCCGGCGCTCTGGCGCGAGACCGCGCGGGAGGATCACGACGCGGCCGAGGGAGTCCCCGCGTACGCGTTCGTCTCCTACGCCCGGCGCGAGGTCAGCCCCGTGCCGGAGAAGGGACTCGAACCCTCACGCCCTGCGGGCACAGGAACCTAAATCCTGCGTGTCTACCGTTCCACCACTCCGGCTCGATCGCCGAGCCTAGTGGCGCAGTGCCGCCGCGGCGGCTCGGTCAGACGCCGAGGTCGCGCTTGAGCTTGTCGACGTGGCCCGCGGCGCGCACGTTGTACTGCGCGACGGCGACGGTCCCGGCGCCCTTGGTGTCGACGTCGACCACGAACGTGGAGCGGATCACGCCCTCGACGAGCTTGCCGTAGAACAGCTTCTCCCCGTAGGCGCCGTACGCCGTCAGCACCGCCTTGTCCGGGTCGGACAGCAACGGGAACGCGACGGACTGCCGCTCCCGGAACTGTGCCAGCTTGGGCTGCTCGTCGGGGGAGACGCCGACCACGTGCAGGCCGGCCTGGTTGAGCTCGTCCATCGCCGCGGTGAAGTCGACGGCCT
>CAXULL010000028.1:0-41755 GCA_964251895.1 uncultured Friedmanniella sp. | reverse complement strand
CCGTCGCCGTTGAAGTCGTACGGCCGGGCCGGCTGGGCGGCCGTCGCCGCGCGGGCCGGCGTGGCCAGGAAGAGGAGCGGAGCGGTGAGCACCAGGCTCACGGCGACGGCCAGCGGATGACGACGTGGCACAGGAGCTCCTCGGGGGACGGTTCCCCTTCACTGTGACGTGCGTCGCCCCCGCCCACAAGGGGCGGGCAGGCTCAGCCGGCTCAGCTCAGCGGGCCAGAGCCTCGCTCGGCCAGTGCCCCCGGGCGTACTGCGCGGGATAGCTCGCCTCGTGCCAGTCGACCCCGAGCTCCGCCGCGGCACGCTGCGGCCAGGCCGGCTCGCGCAGCGCGGCGCGGGCCAGCAGGACGACGTCGGCGTCCCCGGAGGTCAGCACGGTCTCGGCCTGCTGCGGCGACGTGATCATGCCGACCGCGCCGGAGGGCAGCCCCGCGCCCTCGCGGACGGCCCGGGCGAACGGGACCTGGTAGCCGGGCCCGACCGGGATCTCGGCGAGCACCGCGCCGCCGGTGGAGACGTCGACCAGGTCGACCCCGTGCTCCTTGAGCACGCCCGACACCGCAACGGTCTGCTCGGAGTCCCAGCCGCCCTCGGTCCAGTCGGTCGCGGACAGCCGGACGAGGACGGGCATGTCCTCGGGGACGTTCGCGCGCACGGCGTCGACGATCTCGACGAGCAGGCGCGTACGCCCCTCGAAGCTGCCCCCGTACGCGTCGCTGCGGTGGTTGGCCAGCGGGCTGAGGAACTGGTGGACGAGGTAGCCGTGGGCGCCGTGCACCTCGATGGTGTCGAACCCGGCCTCGACCGAGCGGCGGGCGGCCTCACCGAACGCCGACACGACGGCCGCGATGTCGTCGAGCGACATCTCGCGCGGAGCGACGTAACCGGGGAAGGCCTCGGGCGACGCCGACACGGTCGGCCAGCCCCCGGCCTCGACCGGGACGCTGCCCTCCGGCTCGTCGGCGAAGCCGCGGTAGGTCGACGCCTTGCGCCCGGCGTGCGCCAGCTGGACACCGATCGCCGCGCCCTGGTCGTGGACGAAGCTGACGATGCGGGTCCACGCGTCGCGCTGGGCGTCGTTCCACAGGCCGGTGTCCTGCGGGCTGATCCGTCCGTCGGCGGTGACCGCGGTCGCCTCGGTCAGCAGCAGCCCGAAGCCGCCCTGGGCCCGGGCCCCGAGGTTGACGAGGTGCCAGTCCGTCGGGACGCCGTCCTCACGCTCGACGGAGTACTGGCACATCGGCGCCAGCCAGATGCGGTTGCGCACGGTCAGGCCGCGCAGGGTCAGGGACTCGAAGAGCACGCTCACGGCAGTGATCAACGCCGGCGGCGACCGCGCGGCTTCCGCCGGTTCGACGTCGGGTGCGTCACAGGAGCTTGTCGCGGAAGAACGCCAGCACGCGGTCGACCGCCACCTGCTGGCGCTGACCGGTCAACGTCGAGTGCTTCTTCCCCGGGAGCTCGACCCGGACGAACGCGTCCCCGATCACGTCAGTGAGCGTGTCGAAGCGGGTGCCGACGGCCGGGTCGTCGGCGTACTTGACGCCGAGCACCGCACAGCCCGCGGCCGCGCGGCGCTTGACCACGTCGAGGTCCGCCGGCGACAGGTTGAGGTCCGCCCCCCGCGCGCGACCGATGGCGAAGGGCAGGGACGGCTGCGCGAGCACCGGGGCGACGACCGAGTCGTCGACCATCATGGCCAGCGCGAACCCACCGGTGAAGCACATGCCGAGCGCCCCGACGCCCGGCCCGCCCAGCTCGGCGTGCAGCGTCCGCGCGAGGGACCGCAGCCAGGTCGCGACCGGCGAGGTCTCGCGCAGCCGCAGCTTGTTGAACTCGCGGTTGACGCACACCTTCGCCAGCGTGCGTACGGCGGCGCCCGGCCCGGCCGCGCTCGGCACGTCCCCGAAGAGGTGCGGCAGCACGACCGTGAAGCCCTGCGCCACCACCTCGTCGGCGAACGTCACGACGTCCGGCGTGATCCCCGGGATCTCCGCGACGACCACGACCCCCGGCCCGCTGCCCCGACGGTAGGTCGGGTGCACGACCCCCGTCGCCGGATCGGTGTGCGTGCCCTCGGCCCAACCGTCCAGCGCGCTCATACCGCGACACTAGTGCTGTGAAGACACTCGTGATCGGTGGCGCAGGTGGGGTGGGTCGGCGGCTGACGTCGATGCTGACGGCGGCGGGCGACGAGGTGAGCGGCCTGCACCGCAACCCGGAGCAGGCCGACGTCGTCGAGCAGGCGGGCGGGACCTCGGTCGTCTTCGACCTGATCGAGGGCACGTCCGAGGCGCTGGCGGGGCTGCTCGCCGGCCACGACGCCGTCGTCTTCGCGGCCGGCGCGCACGGCACCGGGCGCGAGCAGACGACCCTCATCGACGGCAAGGGCCTGGAGAAGACGGTCGACGCGGCGCTCCAGGCCGGCGTACGCCGTTTCGTGCTGGTCTCGGTGTTCCCCGACGCCGGCCGGAGCCAGCAGACGAACGAGGGCTTCGAGCACTACATGGCGGTCAAGAAGGCGGCCGACGTCTACCTGACGGCGACCGACCTCGACTGGGTCGTCGTCCGTCCGGGCACCCTCACCGACGGTCCGGGCACGGGCGACGTGCGCGCGGGCTGGGTCATCCCGTACGGCGACGTGGCGCGCGACGACGTGGCCGCGTTCGTCGCGGCGGTGCTCCACGAGCCGCGGTTGCACCACGTGGTCGTGGAGCTGACCGAGGGCGAGACCCCGGTCGACGCCGCCGTGGCCGCGCTGCTGCGCTGATCCGTACCCGTACCGAACCCGCACACCCTCCGCCGGTCGGCACACCCTGCAGGGTGTGCGGACGGACGGAGGGTGTGCCGACGCAGGAAGGGTGTGCCGCCAGGGGCACGTTCAGGAGCGGATCACTCCATCATCGCCGCGCCGCCGCCGCCGCCGTGCGGGTTGCCGCCCGAGCGGAGCATCAGGCTCAGACCGGCCGCGATCAGCGTGAGGACGCCGGTGATCAGGAAGACGTTCGAGTACGAGGCCGCCAGCACGTCCAGCTGGGTGCGCTGGTAGACCGAAGCCACGTCGCCGGGCGACATGCTGCCGGCGGGCACCAACGCGGCCCGGGCACCCATCAGGCCACCCTCCTGGTTGGTCACCACCGCGGTCAGCGCAGCCAGGCCGAGGGCGGCGCTGACCCGCTGCGAGACGGTGTTGATCGCGCTGCCGCTGGTCGTGAGGTCGCCGGGCAGGGAGGAGAGCCCGCCGGTCATGATCGGCATCATCGCCAGCCCGGTGCCGGCCGCCCGGACGCACAGCCAGAAGACGAGCTCGCTGCGCGTCATGTCCGGGTTGATCCCCGTCAGCAGGAACGTCCCCGTCGCCGCGATCAGGAGGCCGAAGAAGGCCAGATAGCGGGGCCCGATCTTGTCGTACAGCCGACCGGCGATCGGCATCAGCACCGCCATCACCAGCGCCTGGGGCAGCAGCAGGAACCCCGCTCGCAGCGCGGGGTAGCCGAGGCCCTCCTGCAGGAACAGCGGGATGTAGAACAGCGTCGCGAACAGGCCGGTCATCATCACGCTCATCGCGAGCAGCGAGGTCGTGTAGAGGCGGTTGCGGAACACCCGCAGGTTGAGCAGCGGGTACTCGACCTCCAGCTCGATCACCACGAAGGTCGCGAGGCTCAGCACGCTGAGGGCGATCAGGCCCATCACGCGGTAGCCGCTCCAGCCCCAGGCCGGACCCTCGGAGAAGGCAAGCAGCAGCGAGACCAGGCCGGTCGCGATGGCGAGGAAGCCGAACACGTCGAAGCGGCGGGTGGGCGCCTGGGAGAACTTCGGCAGCCAGATCACGGCCGCGATCAGCCCGAGGATGCCGACCGGGACGTTGATGTAGAACACGAGCCGCCAGCTCACGTACTCGACCAGGTAGCCGCCGAGCGCCGGGCCGATGGCCGGCGCGACGATGATGCCGAGGCCGTACATGCCCATGGCGGCGCCGATCTTGGCCGGCGGCACGAGGCGGTAGACCATCGTCAGGCAGACCGCCGGCAGCAGACCGCCGGGGATGGCCTGGACGACGCGGAAGGCGATCAGGCTGTCGAGGTTCCAGGCGATCCCGCACAGCGCGGAGCCGACGGCGAACGCGGCCAGCGACCAGATGTAGACGCGGCCCAGGCCGATGCGGTCGCCGAGCCACGCGCTCGCCGGGACGACCACGCCCAGCACCAGGCTGTACGCGGTCGAGATCCAGGCGACGTCGGCGGTGCTGCCGCCGAAGTCGGTCTGGATGGCCGAGATCGCGACGTTCACGATGCTCGTGTCGAGCACGGACATGAACATGCCGACGATCAGCACCGCCAGCGGCACGATCCAGTTGTCGCCGACGCCTGCCGCACCGACGGTGGCCGGACGCCGGGACGGCCTGGCCGGAGCAGGAGCCGGGCGTGCGGCTGGCTGGGGCGCCCGGGCGACCGGGCGCTCGTCGAGGTCGACCGTCGTGATCGGCGGGGCCGTGTCGGTGCTCATGGTGTCGCTCCCTACGGCTTGTGGATCTTGACCGTGACGTTCATGCCCGGCGCCAGTGCCAGACCCGACGTGTCGTCGATGGTGATCCGTACCGGGATCACCTGCGTGACCTTCTGGAAGTTGCCCGAGGAGTTGGACTGCGGGAAGGCCGAGAACACGCCCGCCGAGCCGGTCTGGATCTCCGACACGTGCCCGGTCAGGTCGGCGTCGGGGAACGCGTCGACGTCCAGCTTGACCGGGGCTCCGACCCGGACGTCGCCGACCGACGTCTCGTCCACCCGGGCCGTGATGAAGACGCCCTCCTTGTCGTACGCCACCGCGAGCTGGGTGCCGGCGGTCACGTAGGTGCCGGGGACGCCGTTGTCAACGGCGACCGTCCCGTCCGCGGGGGCCCGGATCACCATCTGGGGCTGGACGTAGCCGCCCGGGATCTCGATGCGGCCGACGGACGCGTTCTTCCTGAGGTCCGCGCCCACCTGGCCGCGCCAGTCGAGCAGCGTGCCGGAGGTCGGGGCGTTGATCGAGATCTGGTTGCCGTCGACCTGCGCGTTGTCGGTGGTCGTGTAGTTCGAGGTGTCGATGAGGTAGCGCGCCAGGAACGCCAGACCGACCAGGACGGCCAGGGCCAGGATCACGAACAGCCGGATCCTCGACTTGCGGGACATCCCCTTCTTGGGGGCAGCCCCCTCCTCGGCGGGCGCACCCGGCTCGGCGTCAGGGGCCGGCACCGTCTCGTTCGAGGGCGTGGTGGTCGCCGTGTCAGACATGCGGGTCCTGTTCTCCTGGAGCGACGGTCGTACCGCGCTCACCGTTGTTCACAATAGGCGCCCTATGCAGACGCACGCAGGCGTTCACGGGTGGCTGGGGACCACGACGCGGTCCCCCTCGTTGAGGCCCGAGACGACCTCGGTGCGGTCCTGGCCGACCAGGCCCGCCTCGATGCTGACCGTGCGCTGGTCACCGCTCGGCTCGTACACCGTGACGGTGCTCGCGTCGCCCTGCTGGTGCACCGCGGAGTTCGGCACCGTCAGCACGCCGGTGCGCTCGGCCGTGAGCACCGTGACGTTGGCGCTCTGACCGTCCCGCTCGCGCGGGTCGCGGGTGTCGAGGTTGACCGTCGCGTAGTAGCTGACGACGCCCGAGATCGGCGTGGCCGTCGGTGCGACGGACGCCACCGTGCCCTTGGCCACCAGGTCCGGGACCGCGTCCAGCTGGATGTCGACGCTCTGGCCCTTCTTGATCTGGGCCGCGTCGGACTCCTCGAAGGGCAGCACCACCTGCAGCTGGTCCAGCCCGGACAGCACGATGAACTGCGACCCGCCCGGGCGCGTCGGGGACGCGGCTCCAGCGGCTGCCGCACCGCCGGCACCCGAGGCACCGGGGATCGCCGCGCTGCTGCCGGGCGCCAGGGCGCTCGTGCCGGTGCTGGCCGACAGGTACTCGCCCTTCGTGCCGTTCACCACGGAGACGGTGCCGGCCACGGGCGCCTTCAGCGTCGTGTCGTCGACCGTCTTCTGCGCGGCGTCGACCTGCGACTGCGCGGCGTCGACCAGCGCCTGCTGCTGGTCGAGCGTGTGGGGCCGGGCCGCGACCGCGGAGTTGTACGCGTTGCTGGCGGTAACCACGCCCTGCTCGGCGTTCGCCTGGGCGAGGTCGCCCGTGGCGTCGTCGACCCGCTTGCGCTGCTCGGCCGTGTCGATCGCGGTCTGGTCGGCGACGATGCGCTGCTTGGCCGCTGTGACACCGGCGTCAGCGCTGCCGGCCCCGCTGCACACGGTGGTCGCGCTCGACGCGGCCGACGCGGCCAGCGTGGCGAGCGCTGCGGCGTTCGGGTTCGCTGTCGTCAGCGCCTTCTGCGCCGCATCACCCGCCTTCTCCGCGATGTCCTTGGCCTCGTCGCACGCGTCGTTCGCGTCGTCGACCGCGTCCTCGGCGTCGTCCTTGGCGTCCTCGTCGGTGTGCTTCTGCTTCTTGGCCCGCGAGATGGCGGTGTCGTCGGCCCGCTGCGTCGCGGCGGCCTGCTGCTTGCTCTCCAGGACCACGTGGCGCGCCTGGGCGAGGGTGGCGGCCGCGCTCTGCACGCCAGGGTCGTCCGAGTCGCGACCCAGACCGGCCGACTGCGCCTCCGCGTTGGCCTCGGCCTGCTTGAGGGTCTCCTTGGCGGCCTTGGAGTCGATCGTGGCCAGCACGTCGCCCGCCTGGACCTTCTGGCCGACCTTGACCCTGACCGAGGTGAGCTTGCCGCCCTGCGCGAAGCCCAGCTGCTCGCTCGACCTGGCCGCCAGCGCACCGGACGCGCTGACCCCGGTGGACACGTCCCCGCGGGTGACGGTGTCGAAGGTCGGGGCGGCGGGCTGGCTGCCGGAGCACGACGTGAGCGCCCAGGTCAGACCCAGGACGACGGTGCCGGCACCGACGGTGCGCAGACGGATGGGGACGGAAGACACAACACTCCTCGAGAAGGCGAAACCTCCGGAACAATACCGAACGGTTATTCTTTTTGCCATGCCCCGCGTGAGTGATGCTCATCGCGCCGCCCGACGCGAGCAGATCGCCGAGGCAGCGCTCCAGGTCCTGGCGCGCAAAGGGTCCGACGCGTCGATCGCGGAGATCGTCGCCGAGTGCGGTCTGTCCGCCGGCGCGATCTACGGCAACTTCGAGAACAAGGCCGACCTCGCCCGCTACATCGCGGGGCAGCTGCTGCATCGTCGCATAGGCGGGCTACACGATGCGGTGAGCGACGGAGCGGTCCGGGCACCGGTCGAGGTGCTGAGGCTGTTCATGACCCTGCACCGCGCGCCGAAGGACCTGTCGGTGCTGCTCCAGTTCTGGGGCGAGGCCACCGTCGACCCCGACCTGCACGCCGTCTTCCGCCAGCGGGCCGACCAGCTCCGCGACGCCTTCGGCCGCGCGCTCGAGCCCTGGGTGGCCGCGCAGCCCGACGCGGACGCCGAGCTCGGGACCCGTACGGCCGCGCTCTGCGTGATCATGTGCCAGGGCTACCTCCTCAACAGCGCCCTCTTCGGCTGGATGAGCGGGGAGCAGTACCTCGACGCCGCCGAGCAGGCCTTCGGCGGAGCCCGGGTCGACTGACCGGGACGTGCCCGCTGGCGCCAGCGGGCACGCGCAGCGCCCGAGAGCGTGACTTCTGGCGCCACTCGACACGCGCATGCTCGGTGTGCGCCGGCCCTGGCCTCAAGACCGGCAGGTGGGCCACGATGGGTCGATGGCGATCGAGTTCCAGGTGACCTTCGACAGTGCCGACCCGGGTGCGCACGCGGCCTTCTGGGCCGAGGCGCTGCACTACGTGCTGCAGCCCCCGCCGGCCGGCTTCGACACGTGGGAGGCAGCGCTCGACGCGTGGGGCGTCGACGCGGACCACCGCAACGACAACTCGGCGCTCGTCGACCCCGACGGCAGCGGACCACGGATCTTCTTCCAGAAGGTGCCGGAGCCGAAGACGGCCAAGAACCGCGTGCACCTCGACCTCCGCGCCGCCGCGGGCCTGCCGCCGGAGGGACGGACCGCGGCGCTCGAGGCGGAGTGCACCCGGCTGGTCGCGCTCGGCGCGCAGCGCGTCCGCACGCTGGAGCCCGACGGCGAGAACGGCCTCTGCATCGTCATGCAGGACCCCGAGGGCAACGAGTTCTGCCTCGACTGAGGGTCACGCGAACAGGTCGCGACGACCCTCTGACCAGGCCACCCGGGCCGCCAGCTCGTCGAGGTAGCCCTCGGCCACCCAGTCGACCTGAGGCTGCACGCCGGACTCGGCGAGCATCCGCACCCGATCGATCCCGCGTCGCTGCACGTCGATGACCTCGTCCACCATGCCCTCGGCCGAGATGCCGTACTCCTCGCAGAAGGCGGCGATCCGACGGGCGCGGTCCGGCGGGTCGGTGAACGCGTGCCACCGCTGCGCGTCGACGTCGTCGCGGAACGGGGCCAGGTACTCGAGCGCGTACGCGACGTCCTCGCGGCGAGGGCCGGGGTGGCAGAAGTCCCAGTCGAACAACCCGACCGCCTGGCCGTCCCGCCACGCCATGTTCCAGGGGCCGGGGTCGCCGTGGCAGACGACCTCGTGGGGCTCGACCGGAGCCAGCCCCCAGACGGCGTCCGGCGGCCCGAGCCAGCGGCGGTGGCATCGTGGACCCGGGCACGAAGGACAGCTCCTCGGAACCACCACGGATCAGCAGCGGATCCGGGACCGCGTCGACCCCGCTCGCCCGGAGGTGCCGCAGCACGGCGTGCACCGTCGGGGTCCACGGGTGGGCGGGCCGGCGTACGCGGTCTTGGCTGACGGCGATCCGGCGATCAGCCGTAGCGGTGGTTCTTCTCGGCGTGCCCTGCCTCGCGCGTGCACGCGCGGCCGTTCATCGACTTGTGCCCGCACAGCTCGCCCTGGGGCGCGGCGGCCGCGACCGGAGCCGCCTTCGTCGTCCGGGCCGGCTTGACCGGCGCGGCCGGCCGGCCCTCGGACGGGGTGGTCGGCGCGGCCGGCGCGGTGCCCGCAGCGGCCGCCGCGGCCTCCCGGCGGGTCGGGCCGCCGCTGGCGTTGTTGCGGGCGTACTTGGCTTCGCGCATCGCCCTCTGGGCGTCGACCTTGCTCATCGTCGGCTCACGCGGCTGAGCCTACGACGACTGCTTGGGGCCTACGACGACTGCTTGGGCCGCGCCCGGACGTGCATGCGCTCCCCCTGCGGGCCGAGCAGCGAGAGCAGCTCGGCCTCGCCGGGACCCGGGTTGCCGAACCAGTGCGGCGTCCGGGTGTCGAACTCGGCCACCTCCCCGGCCTCCAGCACGAGGTCGTGCGGGCCCAGCAGCAGCCGGATGCGGCCGGAGAGGACGTAGAGCCACTCGTAGCCCTCGTGCGTCCGCTGCTCCGGCTGCCGCTCCGGCGGGTTGGGCGGCATGATCATCTTGTACGCCTGCAGCCCCTCGGAACGTCGCGTCAGCGGCAGCAGCGTCATCCCCCACCGGTGCAGCGGCTTCGGTCGCACCCGGGGGTCGCCCGTGTCCGGCGCGTCGACGAGCTCGTCCAGCGCGACCTGGTGCGCACGGGCCAGCGGCAGCAGCAGCTCCAGCGTCGGCTTGCGCCCGCCCGACTCGAGCCGCGAGAGCGTGCTCACCGAGATGCCGGTCGACTCCGAGAGCTGGGCCAGCGTCGTGCCCCGCTCGACGCGCAACGCCCGGAGCCGCGGGCCCACCGCGCCCAGCACCGCGTCGAGGTCGTCCGGTCCGTCGTGCCCGTCCTCTGGCAGGACGTCGTGCTGGCCGCTGTGCTGGTGCTCCATGCTTCTATTGCTGTTCCGGCAAGAGCGTTTGTCAAATTGCTCCTCCCGGACCACCATCGGAGCATGACCACCGCACCTGCGCCCAGCACCTCGCCCGTCGACGTCCTCGTGGTCGGAGGTGGCCCGGCCGGCCTCTCCGCGGCGGTCGCCCTGGCCCGCTCGCTGCGGTCCGTCCTCGTCGTCGACGCCGGGCACCCGCGCAACGCCACGGCCGCCGGCGTGCACAACTTCCTCGGCTCCGAGGGCGCCTCCCCCACCGAGCTCCTGGCCGACGGCCGGGCTGCCCTCGTCGCGTACGGGGGCCACGTCGAGACCGGCGAGGTCACCCGCCTCGAGCGGCTCGGCCAGGAACCGTCGATGCCGTGGTTCCGCGCGCACCTCGCCGACGGACGCCAGGTCGAGGCCCGACGGGTGGTCGTCACGACCGGGCTGGTCGACGAGCTGCCCGCGATCGCCGGCCTCGCGGAACGGTGGGGTCGCGACGTTCTGCACTGCCCGTACTGCCACGGCTACGAGGCGCGCGGCACCGCCATCGGCATCCTCTCCAGCACCTCGATGACCGCGCACCAGGCGCTGATGTTCCGCCAGCTGAGCGCTGACGTCACGGTCCTCACCCACACCGGCCCGGCGATGAGCGACGAGGACCGGGAGCGGCTCGAGGCGCGCGGCGTCCGGTTCGTCTGGGGCGAGGTCGTCGAGGTCCTCACCACCGGCGACGCGCTCTCCGGCGTACGGCTGGCCTCCGGCGCCGTCGTCGGGCTGCAGAACCTGGCCATCGCGGCCCCCGCGGTCGCCCGCTCGGCCCTGCTCGCCGACCTCGGGGTCGAGGTCGCAGACTTCGTCGTGGGCGACCAGGTGCTGGGCGCGTACGCGATGGCCGAGCCGACCGGCGTGACCTCGGTCCCCGGGCTCTACACCGCCGGGAACGTCTCGACGATCCAGGCCCAGGTCTCCACCGCGGCCGCCGGCGGCCTGATGACCGGCGCGCTGGTCAACGCCGAGCTCATCGCCGAGGAGGCGGCCCACGCGGTGGCCGAGCGGCGCAGGACCGAGGCGTTCTGGGACGAGCGCTACCGCGAGGCGGAACGGATCCACCCGCGCGAGGCCAACCCGACGCTGGTCGAGGTCGCGTCCGGCCTCACGCCCGGCAGCGCCCTCGACCTGGGCAGCGGCTACGGCGACGACGCGGTCTGGCTGGCCCGGCAGGGCTGGCGGGTGCTCGGCATCGACGTGTCGGGCGCGGCCGTCGAGCGCTCGCGGGAGGCGGCCGGGCGCGCTGGCGTCGCCGAGCGGGCGGCGTTCGAGCGGCACGACCTCGCGGCGTCCTTCCCGTCGGGTCAGTTCGACCTGGTCACGACCCACTACCTGCACGCGCCGGACGGCCTGCCGCGCGACGAGGTCCTGCGGCGCGCGGCGGCTGCCGTCGCGCCGGGCGGGACGCTGCTGGTCGTCGGCCACGCGTCGCTCCCGCCGTGGGCGTGGCAGGACATCGCCGACTCAGACCCGCAGCACGACGAGCAGCACGACGAGCACAGCCACGGTCACAGCCACGGTCACGACCACGGCGACCTGCCGTCGCCGGAGGCGGTGTGGACCGGCCTCGCGCTCGACGACACCTGGGAGGCCGTCCGCGTGGAGGTCGCGCCGCGCACGGCCACGGGTCCCGACGGCGAGCACGGCTCGATGGACGACAGCGTCGTGGTCGCCCGCCGGGTGAGCCCCACGGCTCAGACGAGCGCACCCAGCCCGTCGAGCAGCCGGTCGACCTCGCCGGCGTCGGTGTAGGCCGCGAGGCCGACCCGGACGCCCGCGTCGTCGTCGAGACCGAGCGCGCGGAACGGCTCGATCGCGTAGAAGGACCCGGCCGGCGCGAGCACGTCGCGCGCGAGCAGGCCCTGCGCGACGTCAGCGCTGCGCCGGCCCGGGAAGGTGAGGAACAGCGTCGGCGTCCGGTCCGCGGCCCGGGAGTGCACGACGACCCGGTCGCCGAGGTCGGCGAGGCCGGCCTCGAGCCGGTCGCGGAGGGCGGACTCGTGCCCGGCCACCGCGGCGTGGGTCCGCTCCAGCCGCTCCCGCCGCGTGCCGCTCGAGGCAGCCTCGTCCGCTGCAGGCGCCCCGGGCAGGTCGGCCAGGAAGTCCACGGCCGCGGTCGCCCCGGCCAGGACCTCGTACGGCAGCGTGCCCAGCTCAAAACGTTCCGGGACCGCTTCGGTCGAGGGCAGGAGCTTGTCCGGGTGGATCGTCTCGAGCAGCGCCGGGTCGGCCGCCAGCACCCCGCAGTGCGGCCCGAAGAACTTGTAGGGCGAGCAGACGAACAGGTCCGCCCCGAGCGTCGCCAGGTCGGGCAGCCGGTGCGCGGTGAGGTGCACGCCGTCCACGTAGAGCAGGGCGCCGACGGCGTGGGCGCGGTCGGCGAGGGTGCGGACCGGCGGGATGGTGCCGAGCAGGTTCGACGCCCCGGCGACCGCGACGACGCGGGTGCGCTCGTCGACGGTCGTCCCCAGCGGGTCCAGGTCGAGCTCGGCGGTGGCCGGGTCGATCTCCAGCCAGCGCACCTCGACGCCCCGGCCCTCGGCGGCCTGGACCCACGGCCGCACGTTCGCGTCGTGGTCGAGGCGGCTGACCACCACGTTGTCGCCCGCGACCCAGGTGCGGGCGAGCGCCCGGGAGAAGTCGTACGTCAGCTGCGTCGCGCTGCGTCCGTGCACGATCCCGTCGGGCACCGCACCGAGCAGGTCGGCGTACGCCGCACGGAACGCCCGCACGACCGCGTCGGCGTTGCGCTGCGAGGGCGAGCCCGACCCGCGGTTGGAGAGGGGGCCGGTCAGGGTGCGCGCGATCGCCTCGCCGACGACGGTCGGCGTCTGGGTGCCACCAGGGCCGTCGAAGTAGGCCGTCGGTCCGTCGAGCGCGGGGAAGGCGGCGCGCAGCGCACCGACGTCGAGGGCCGTGTTGAGCGCCGTGCCGAGAGCCGTCACTACTGGAGGTAGCCCTCGACCTCGTCCACCGGACGCTCCTTGGCCTCGTCCGGGTCCTTGCCTGCGTCCCGCATGCCCTGGCGCTGGCGCAGCAGGTCCCAGGCCTGGTCGAGCGCCACCTCGACGCGGGCACGCCGAGCAGGGTCGCCGTGGTTGGTGGCGTCACGTTCCTGGGCCACCAGGTCGTGGATCTTGGCCAGGATCTCGTCGTCGGTCATGGACCCATCATGCCGGTAGGCCTCGGCCGGGTGCGGACCGCCGGTTTCGGCCGACACTTCGCCGGGAACCACTGTCAGCGTGACCGAGACGGCGTGGTTCTGGACCGGGACCATCGGCATGGCGATCGGCGCGGTGATCATCTTCGCCGTCAGCAAGCGGCGCACCCAGGACGAAGAGGCGCACACGGTCGTCCACGTCGTGGTGACCCTCGTGGCCGCGATCTCCTACCTCGCCATGGCCTTCGGCCAGGGTGGCCGGGACCTCGGCGGTCGCACCTTCTGGTTCGCGCGCTACCTGGACTGGAGCGTCACGACGCCGCTGCTGCTGCTCGGGCTCGCCATGACGGCGCTGCACGGAGCACACCGACGCCCGGCCCTCGTGGCCGCCCTGCTCGGGGCCGACGTGCTCATGATCGTCACCGGTCTGTTCTCGGGACTGTCCGACGACCCGACGCACCGCTTCGCCTGGTTCCTCTCCAGCACGGGCGCGTTCCTCGCCGTCTTCGCCACCCTCTTCGGGCCGCTGCGCCGCGAGGCGGCCGCCCGGGACGACCGCCGCCGCCGCGCGTACGTCCGCAACACGGTGATCCTCGCGGGGCTGTGGGGGGTCTACCCGGTCGTGGTGGCGCTCGGCCCGCACGGCGCCGGGGTCGTCACAGCCACCACCGAGACCGGCTGGATCACCGTCGTCGACCTGTTGGCCAAGGTGGCCTACGGCCTGGTGTGGAGCCGGGACGGCAGCAAGATCACCGACGACGACCTCCGCCGCGACGAGCTCACACCCACCCCGGTCACCGACCACCCGGTGCCCAGCGACGGTCAGCGGTCGTAGCGCTGGCCCTCCGGCTTCGGCGCGGAGGCCCAGAAGACGATCAGCACGATGATGCCGACCAGCGGGACGAAGTAGATGAGGTTCCACCAGCCCGAGCGGTTGGTGTCGTGCAGGCGTCGCGTCGACAGGGCGATCAGGCCGACCAGCGTGGCGAGACCCCAGATCAGGCTGAGCACCGACCCTCGGATGCTCCAGGCCATGACCTGGCCGAAGTACCCGTCCAGCTGTTCCTGCGTCGTCGGCGCCACCGGCTGAGGCCCGGCGAACAGCCGGTTGATCGCGCTCAGGACGAAGGAGACCAGGGTCGACACCAGGTACCACCACCAGAACTCGGCCCGGCTGGCCCGACCGGTGAAGGTGGCGTACTTCTTGAAGAACCGGCGCACCGCCTGGCCGATGGTGGCGCCGTACAGCGGCTGCGACAGCGGCACCTCGGCCAGCTGTCCGTAGGGCTGCTGCCCGTAGGGCTGCTGAGGGGCCTGACCGCCGTACGGCTGCTGGACCTGGCCGTAGGGCTGCTGCGGCTGCTCGCCGTAAGGCTGCTGCGGCTGCTCGCCGTAAGGCTGCTGCGGCTGCTCGCCGTAGGGCTGCTGCGGCTGCTGCCCGTACGCCGGGGGCTGCTTGCCGTAGGGCTGCTGGGGCTGGCCGTAGGGCTGCTGCGGCTGCTGGCCGTACGGCTGCTGCGGCTGGTCGGGCTGCTGGTCGGGCTGCTGACCGTAGGGCTGTGACATGAGCGTGGAGACCTCGTGGCTCGGGGACCGGACGCGGCCCACCCTAGGGGTCGCCGGGGTCGGGCGCGCTGCCCGTGAACTTCTCGTGGCCCCCGGCTCGGCCCGCGGATCTCGGACCGGCCCCGTCTCAGCAGATGACCAGGTGCAACCATCGAAGGGTCAGACGCCCGAAGCCTGGGTGAAGCCACCAACGAGGAGGAACCCCTTGAGCGAGCAGCCAGTCGAGAGCCAGTCGAGCGAGCCGCAGTCCTGGACCCAGCTGGGCAAGGAGATGTGGACCTACCTGACCGGGCGCGGTGCAGTGATCAACTACAAGCTGATCGACATGACCGTCGAGGTGCCGCGCGACACCGGCGCCGACGCCCCGCGTGCGGTGTGGAAGCTGGACGGCACGCTGCAGATCACCACCAGCGACCAAGACCACTGAGCACCACGTCGCCCTGCGCATGAAGATCGTCGCCGACCTGCACTTCGAGGTCACCTCCGACGACGACCGCGACCCGCACCCGACCCCGACGACGGGCCGGGTGCGGGCCGACGGCAGCGACGTCACCGTCGAGTTCTCCCGGACGCCGTCGCTGGCCGGCGGCGGGACCCGTCCCCTGGTCCGGCCACTCGCCCAGACCCTCGACGACAACGGCCTGACCGTCCATCTCACCGGCCCGTCCGGACCGCTGCTGCACGTCGGTCACGGCGTACGGGCGCCCTGGTGGCAGGTGCCGGCCACCGGCAGCCGTTTCGTCCGGGTGGCCTCGGTCCCGCTGGCCGTGCGCTCGCTGCGCGGGCCGCGGCTGTTCGAGGTCGCGCTGCCGCCGCTGCTGGCCTTGCCCGCCGCGCTCGACCTGTCGCCGCATCGCCGCCGCCTGCTCGTCGCGCGTCAGGTGCTGCGAAGGCTCACCCGCCGCCGCCGCTGAGCCCGGCGGGTCGGATCGCGCCCGCCCGGGTGCCGGGCCGTTACCCTGTCGCGATGCCGGCGACGACGACCTTGATCATCTCCACATGACCTCGGGCCTGAGGTCGCGCGTCGCGGTCGTCGCCGAGACCGTGGGCGCCGGGAACGGCCGGGCCGGCGCGGCCGTCCTGGTCCTGGTCGCCGCCGTGGCCGTCCTGCTGCCGGTCGTCCTGGTGCTCGTCCTCTCCGCGGGCGAGGGGACAGCCGCCGACGGGGTCCTGGGCCTGATGCTCGGTCTGGTCACCGATCTCCTCGTCGCCGTGCTCGTGCTCGCCCTCGCGGCCCACCGCACGACGGGCCAGCGGCTGCGGAACCTCACCCGCGCGGTCCACCGGCTCGGCGGCCGGGGCGGCAGGCTCGACGGTGCGCTCGACCGGCGGCTCACCCAGCAGGACCGCGTGCTGGAGCGTCAGTCCGCCGACGCGGCCAAGGCACGCGCCGCGATCGAGCGCACGGTCCGCGACCTCGGCAACCGCGTGCAGGCGACGCAGAACCTCTTCGCCCTCGTCCCACCGCGCGGGCCCGTGCCCCCGATGATGGGCTATGTCGCCTCCCCGGACGTGCTCCTCGTGCTCGTCCAGAAGCTCCTGACCATCCGCCCGAGCCTCGCCATCGAGTGCGGGAGCGGCACGTCGACGCTGTTCCTGGCCCTCGCCGCGCAGGAGCACGGCCTCGACTGCCGCCTGGTCTCGCTGGAGCACAACGCCGAATACGCCGCGTCGACCCGCGCGCTCCTCGCCGACCACGGCGTCGCGCACCTGGTCGACGTCCGGCACGCGCCGCTCACCCCGACGCCGCTGACCGACCACGCGGGCCCCTGGTACGACCCGGCCGCGTGGGAGGACCTCCACGACATCGGGCTGGTCTTCGTCGACGGCCCGCCCGGCGACGTCGGGCCCCAGGCCCGCTACCCGATGGTCCCCCTGCTGGCCGGCCGGTTCGCGAGCACCTGCGCCCTCGTGCTCGACGACATGAACCGGGCCGACGAGCGCGGTGTGGCGCAACGGTGGGCGCCGCAGCTCGAGGGCTTCGACTACCGCTTCCTGCCCCTGACCCGGGGGGCCGGGGTCTTCAGCCGGGGCGTCTGACCGAGCCCGTGCCACGGCACACCTCCTGACCGGAAGGGCACCTGATGGCGGCCTCCGACCGTCTGCACCGCCTCCAGCACCACCTCCTGCACAGACGACGCGGCCCTGGCCGACGGCTGGAGGACGAGGGCACGTCCCCGGTCACGTGGTCGATGACCCGGCTGTGGGCCCGCCGCGAGCTCTACACGCTCGCGATCCCCCAGGCCCGGTTCGACCTCAGCCAGTCCCCGCTCGCGCCGGGCGGCACGCTCTACCGCGCCGAGGCGCTCGAGGGTCCTGAGCTGGTCCCGACGTACGCGGACGGGGCCTTCGTCGTCAGCCGCGCCGCGGCCGCGCCGGCCGAGACCCGCTTCGGGCTCTTCGGTCTGCAGCCGTTCGCCACCGTGGAGGCCGACCTGGTCGTCGAGGGGTCGGCGTCCGCGACCGCGATGATCGAGTGGCGTTCGGGTGACGGGACGCGCCGCATCACCGTCGCGGCGCAGCGGCACGCGGGCACGATCACCGCCACCCTGTCGTTGTCGGGGGCCGCGGTCGCCACGCTCGAGCCCGTCCCGGCCGACCTGGCGGGACCGTTCACCCTGCTCGCCCAGCTGCAGGGGCGCTCGGTCCTCGTCTGGCACCGCCGAGGTCGGGCGACGACGTACGTCGGACGGCTCGAGCTCGCGCCGCACCTCGACCTGCGCGTGGCGGCCGAGGCGCGCGGCTGGACCCTCGGGCTCACCGTGCGGGGGCACACGGACCTGCGGGTGGCCTGCACGCGGTTCGAGTCCAGCCTGAGCGGGAACGGTCACGCCGACCCGCGCATCGTGTCGTACGAGGACGGCACACCGGTCCAGGAGGGCAGCACGGTCTGGTTCCTCGCGACCACGCGCGGCGCGAACATCCCGGACGCCTTCCAGGGGGTCTACGCCCTGGACACCACCACCGGCCGGATCACCATGACCGGGGCGCTCTTCGCCGAGCGGGACGGTGACGGGGTCTGGCACAACCACAACGCGGGGCACCTGTTCCTCGACCGGACGAGCCGGCGGTGGACGTGGTTCTCCGTCAGCCACAGCGACCACCCCGCGCCCCGGGGCAGCTACGTCGCCACCTCGGCCGGCGACCTGCGCCACGGCGTCAACCACGTCCCGGCGACGCGGGTGTCCCTGCCCGGCGGCGACCTGCTGTGGGAGGACGTCCACCCGGTCCGCGACGGTCGGCGCTGGGTCGCCACGGCCTCGAAGAACGCCCGCCACACCGCCTGGCTGGAGTCGAGCGGCGGGATCACCGGGCCCTGGCGCGAGACGCGGACCGCGGTCGGGACGGACGAGACCGGGCAGCTCCTGGTCAGGTCGGGGTCCAGGCGGTACGTCGTGGCGGGCACCACCACCACCGCCTTCGTCGTCCGCGACGCCGACGACCCCGCGATGCCGGCCCTGGGCCACCTCGACGTCGACGTCGACACCGGCGGGCGCCGGACCTGGCCGGCCCTGTTCGCGGTCGAGCAGCCGGGCCGGACGCGGTGGTTCATGCTCTCGTTCGACCGCACGTCACCGGCCGGGAGCTACTCGTACGGCCGCCTGCACCTCTACCGGCAGGAGTGATCGCCGGGTACCGGGTCCTCCCGGCCGACGAGGCCGGGTTCGCGGCTGTCGCCACGCTCTTCGGAGCTCGCGGTGCGGCGGCCCGCTGCCGGTGCCAGCGCTACAAGCTCTACCCGCACGAGTCGTTCGGGGGGCAGCCGGTCGAGCTCCGCGCCGAACGGCTCCGCGCGCAGGTCGAGGGCGAGGACACCGACGGAGGCCTTGTCCGACGAGCTGCACCCCGGGCTGCTGCCCACGTTCCTCGAGGCCGGCGGAAGGGCCCGCAGTCGCGCCCGTGCGACGTGCGTCTGCACCGTGGTCCCGGCCACCGCTGTCTCGCCTCGGTGATCGAGGGCTCGACCAGGGAGTCGCCGGTCGCGGCCGCCCGGACTGCGGGGAGCAGCTCGCCCTCGGCCCAGGTCACCGAGCTCGGCGGACCACGGTGGGCGCTGCTGCGGGTGACGGTCCGCGGGTTCGGGGTGGCCCTGCCCCCGGCGTGAGGACCTGCACGCCGGAGGCCTGAGGGGCCGACCGTGCGGCGTCAGCCGCCCAGGGCGTCGATGGCCGCGACCTCGTCGTCGGTCAGCTCGATCCGCGCACCGGCGGCGTTGGCCTCGATCCGCTCCCGACGCACCGACTTGGGGATCACCACGAAGCTGTGCGCCACGTGCCAGGCCACGATCACCTGGGCGGCCGTCGCGTCGTGGGCCCCGGCGATCCGCACCAGGGTGGGGTCCTCGAGGTTGCTGGCCTTGAACGGGCTGTAGCCCTCGAGGACGACTCCGCGCTCCGCGAGCCCGGCCGCGACCGCGGGGTCGTAGATGCCGGGGCTCCAGCGGATCTGGTTCACCGCCGGGGTGACGCCCGTCGCCGCGGTCAGCTCGTCGATCTGCTCCAGCGAGTAGTTGCTGACGCCGATGCTGGTCGCGAGCCCGTCCTGCTGGGCCGAGACGACCTCGGACCAGACCTCGGGAGCGGCCTCGCCGTTCGGCGGCCAGTGCACCAGCCACAGGTCGACGCGGTCGAGGCCGAGCTTGGACAGGCTCTCCTCGATGGTCTGGCGCTCGCGGCCGACGTGCTCCGGCGGCAGCTTGGTCGTGATGAAGAGGGAGTCGCGGTCGAGCCCGGAGCTGGCGAGGGCCGCACCGATCCCGGCCTCGTTGCCGTAGCCCGTCGCCGTGTCGATGTGCCGGTAGCCGAGCTCCAGCGCCGTCGTCGTCGCCTGGGGCGCGTCCTCGTTCTCGATCTGCCAGGTCCCGAAGCCCAGCAGGGGCATCCGGTGCTGACCGAGGGGGACCGCCGGGTCGGTGTAGTCGGAGGTTGTCATGGCTCCATCCAACCGAGTCGTTCCTGCGGCCCGGCGGTGGGGTCGTCCGTGCGCCCGGTCAGAGCCGGGGGTCGACGTGCACCTTCGGGCCCGGCCCGGCCCCGACGGGGCGCTCACCGGCCAGCACCGCACCGACCTGGTCGAGACCGACCGTGGCGGCCACCAGGGGACGGGGGTCGACGACGCCGTCCGCGTACGCGGCGATGGTCCGGTCCAGACCGGGCGAGGCGGACAGGATGCCGACGGCGGTGACGTCCTTGAGGGCGAGCGTCCGGGTGTCGACCAGGCTCGGGCTGCCGGCCAGCCCGATGCAGACGACCCGTCCGGCCGGTTCCACGAGGTCGAGCGCGCGGGCGGGCATGCCGGCGTCGTTCGTGGCGTCGACGACCGCGTCGAAAGGCAGGTCGGGGAGCGTGTCCTCGGTCCAGGTGTGCGCGAAGCCGAGCGAGCGGGCGAAGCCGAGGGTCGGCCCGCTGATCCCGAGCAGATGCACCTCCGCCCCGACCGCGCGGAGGAACATCGCCGCGAGCAGGCCGATGGTGCCGGGCCCGAGGACGAGCGCGCGGTCACCGGCTCCCGCGGCCGCCGCCTCCGCGGCCCGGAGCGCGTTGCCGCCGGGCTCGACGAGGGCCCCGAGGACCGCGTCCACCGTGTCCGGCAGCAGGTGCAGCGACGAGGCGGGCACCGCCAGCCGCTCGGCGAGCGCACCGGGCAGCCCGTCACGGATCCCGACCTCACGCCGGTTCTCGCAGACGTGCTGGTGGCCTCGCCGGCAGCGCCGGCAGGTCCCGTCACCGATCATCGTGTCGCCCATCACGCGTCGACCCGACCAGACCGGGTCGACCCCGGCGCCCACGGCGCGGACCGTGCCCGCCCACTCGTGACCGAGCCGCACGGGGAACGTCGTGTGCCCGGAGTGCAGGTAGGCCATCTCGCCGGTGAAGAGCTCGACGTCGGTGCCGCAGACGCCCACCCGCTCGACGTCGACCACCACTTCGCCCGACCGGGCGACCGGGGCCGCCACCTCCTGGACGCCGCCCTCGCCGGGCGCGGTCAGGACGTAGGCCCGCATCGTGCCGAGCGATCGGCTGGACTGGCGCACCCGGAGAGACTCGCACCCCGCGCCTCGTGACCTGTCGTCAGGCCGACGGGGCTGCGTCAGCGCGCCGTCGTGCGGTTCGAGCGCGAGGACACTCGTGCGTCAGAGGCGCGGGTCGACGGGTTCGGACTCGAGGGCGAGGACGGCGAAGACGGGTTCGTGGACCCGCCACAGCGGCTCGCGGCTGACGGCGCGTTCGAGCGACTCGATGCCCAGGGCGTACTCGCGGCTGGCCAGCGAACGCTTGTGGCCCAGGTTGCGGTCGCGGAGCCGTTCCAGGTTGGCGGGTTCCGTGTAGTCGGGGCCGTAGATGATGCGCAGGTACTCGCGGCCGCGGACCTTGATGCCGGGCTGCGCGTGGCCGCGACCGGTGTCGACGAGGTTGGCGAAGGGCTTCACGACCATGCCCTCGCCACCTCCGCCCGTGAGGTCTTCCCACCAGGCCACGGCGGCCGCGACCGACGCCGGGTCGGTGGTGTCGGCGACGGTGCGCCGCGTCCGGCGGACGAGTGCGGGCGCGGTCTCGGCGAGGCGGTCGGCCAGCGCGAGGTGCCAGCCGTGGTCGCGGTCGGTCCAGGTCCGCCCCTCGCTCGCCAGCAGCTGGAACGGCGCCAGCTGGACGCCGTCCAGCCCCGAGGTGGGCCAGACGTAGCGGCGGTAGCTGGCGGTGAACGCCTGCGCGTTGCCGGCTCGGGAGACGGTCCTGGCGAGCAGGTCGGCGACGTCGGTCCCGCGGGCGGCCACGGCTTCGAGCACGCCGACCGCGGCGGGCAGCGCGGCGCGGGCGGCGGCGCCGACCGCGGCGTACTGGTGGCGGAGGAGCTCGTCGGCCTTGACCGACCAGGGCAGCAGCTCGGCGTCCAGCAGGAGCCAGTCGGTGTCGAGCTCGTCCCACAGCGCCGTGGCGTCGACCGCCTGCCGGAGCTGCTGCAGCAGCTGCTCGGTCGGGGCCGCCGGAAAGAACGGGCGTCCGGTCCGGGTGTGGACGGCCCCCGAGGCACCGTCGGCGGCGCCGAAGCGGGTCGCGGCCACCTCGGCGCTGCGACAGAGCAGGACGACGGCGCGGGAGCCCATGTGCTTCTCCTCGCAGATCACCTGCTCGACCCCGGAGCGCCGGTAGGCGTCGAAGGCGGTGGCGGGGTGCTCGAGCAGGTCCCCGTCAGGAGTGGTGGCGGTCGGGGACATGGTCGGCGGGAGGTAGAGCAGCCAGCGCGGGTCGAGCGCGTAGCGGCTCATCACCTCCAGCGCGCCGGCCGCGTTCTCCTCCCGTACGGTGACCCGACCGGCCAGGCGGGTGTCGACCCCGCGCTTGCCCAGCACGTCGGTGATGGCCAGCTCGTCGGGCTCACGGGCGGCGGCCGGCGCTGACGCCGGGGTGAGGAAGGGCTTGGCCGGCTCGTACCAGACCTGCTGGGCCGGGACGGACACGACCTCCTTCTCCGGGTAGCGCAGCGCGGTGAGACGCCCGCCGAACACGCAGCCCGTGTCCAGGCACATCGTGTTGTTGACCCACTCCGGCACCGGCGTCGGCGTGTGGCCGTAGAGGACCATCGCCGAGCCCCGGTACTCGTCGGCCCACGGGTAGCGGACCGGCAGGCCGAACTCGTCGGTCTCCCCGGTCGTGTCGCCGTACAGGGCAAAGCTGCGGACCCGCGCCGACGCACGGCCGTGGTAGGCCTGCTTGAGCCCGGCGTGCGCGACGACCAGCCGGCCGCCGTCGAGCACCAGGTGCGAGACGAGGTCGTAGCAGAACTGCTGCACCTGCTCACGGAATGCCTCCGGCTCGCCGGCGAGCTGGGCCAACGTCGTCTCCAGGCCGTGGCTGACCTGGACGTCGCGGCCCTGCAGGGCGCGGACCAGCTTGCTCTCGTGGTTGCCGGGCACGCACAGCGCGTGGCCGGCGGCGACCATGCCCATCACCAGCCGCAGCACCCCCGGGGTGTCGGGGCCGCGGTCGACCAGGTCGCCGACGAACACGGCCTTGCGCTGCCCCGGCGGCAGCGCGTCGACCGGGCGGCCCTGCTCGTCGCGGACCACGGTGTAGCCGAGCTCGGTCAGCAACGACTCCAGCTCGCCCCGGCAGCCGTGCACGTCGCCGACCACGTCGAACGGTCCCTGCTCGTGGCGGAAGTCGTTCATCAGCCGCTCGCGGACGACGACCGCGTCGGCGACCTCCTGCTCGCTGCGCAGGACGTGCACCTTGCGGAACCCCTCCTTGCCGAGCTGGCGCAGCGAACGCCGGAGCTGGTCGCGCTGGCGCTTGACGACCCCGTCACCGAAGGCGCGGTCCGGACGGGCGGCGTTGCGGTCGAGGCAGACCCGCTCGGGCAGGTCGAGCACCACCGCCACCGGCAGCACGTCGTGCGCCCGGGCGAGCGCGACGAGCTGGCGCCGCGCCTCGGGCTGCACGTTCGTCGCGTCGACGACCGTGAGGTGTCCACCGTCGAGCCGGAGGCCGGCGACGTGGTGCAGGGCGTCGAACGCGGCCGCCGTCGCCGACTGGTCGTTCTCGTCGCCCGAGACGAGTCCTCGGAAGAAGTCGCTGGAGAGGACCTCGAACGGCGCGAAGTGCTGCCGGGCGAAGGTCGACTTGCCCGACCCGCTCGCCCCGACCAGGCAGACCAGCGACAGCTCCGGCACGCCGAGCTCGCTCATGGCGCCACCTTCCGGAACACGGCCAGCTGGGTCGGCGGACCCACCTCGGGGTCGTCCTCGCCCACCGGCTCGAACCGGACGGTGTAGCCGTACGCCGTCGCCGTCGCGCCCGCCCACGCCCGGAACTCGCGGCGGGTCCACTCGAAGCGGTGGTCGCGGTGCCGCATCCCACCCGCCGGCAGGTTCGGGTAGCGCACGTTGTGCTCGACGTTGGGGGTGGTGACCAGCACGGACGTCGGTCGGGCGTGGGCGAAGACGCTCCGCTCCAGCGCCGGCAGCCGCGGCAGGTCGACGTGCTCGACGACCTCCATCAGGACGACGGCGTCGTGCCCGGCGAGCCGGTCGTCGCGGTAGGTCGCCGAGGACTGCAGGAGCTGCAGCCGGGCGCGCTGCGAGTCGGGCATGCGGTCCAGGTGCAGCCGGCGGGTCGCGATCTCCAGCGCCCGGTGCGACACGTCCACGCCGATCACCCGGGTGAACGTCGGGTCCGCGACCAGCTCGCGCAGCAGGGCGCCCTCGCCGCAGCCCAGGTCGACGACGGTGGCCGCGCCCTCGGAGCGCAGGGCCGCGACCACGGCCGCCTTGCGGAGCTGCGCCATCGAGCTCGGCCGCTCCCCGGCCCCCTCGTCGGCCCCCTCCTCGCCGGTCGTCTCGGCCTCGGAGTCGTCGAGCTCGGCGAGCCGGCCCACCGCGTCCTGGACCAGCGTGCGGTGGTGGCCGAGGTAGCGGCTCGTGATCAGCTCGCGCTCGGGGTGGTCGGCGAGCCAGCGGCCGCCGGCCCGCATCAATTTGTCCACCTCGTCGGTGCTCACCCAGTAGTGCTTGGTGTCGTCCAGGACCGGCATCAGCACGTACAGCTGCGTCAACGCGTCCGCGACCGTCAGCAGACCCGAGAGGTGGAGGTCGACGTACGGCGAGTCACCCCACGACGGGATCTCCTCGTCCAGCGCGATGGCCGTCGTGGTCACCGACCAGCCGAGCGGCGCGAACAGCCGCTCCACCAGGTCAGCGCCGCCCCGCGTCGGCAGGGCCGGGACGTGCACCTCGAGCGGGACCGCCCTCCCGACCAGCTCGGGCCGCGCCTCGCACCGGCCGCTCATCGCGGTGCGGAACACCTTGCCCAGCGCGACCGACAGCATCGACGACGCCGCGTACGGGCGGTCGTTGACGTACTGCGACAGCGAGAACCCTGTGTCGCCGCGCCCGCTCCGGCCGCGGACCAGTGCCACCGGGTCGACCTCGAGCAGGACCGCGACCGTGCTCCGCTCCTCGGTGACCTCCGGCCACACCACGTGCACCGTCCCGGACGCCACGTCGAACGACTGGGCCCGCCCGGGGTGCTTGTGCAGCAGGTAACCCAGGTCGGCCGGGTCGGGCATCGACGTCGACGCGGACGTCGACAGAGTCAGCAGCACGGGCGTCAGTCTGCCCCGGTCGCTGCGCATGCGGCCCGAGCCCTGGGCCGCTGGGCCCGGTCGAGCGGTCTTGCTGGCGCACCCGGAGAGACTCGAACTCCCAACCTTCTGATCCGTAGACCGATCTAACTGACGTCGCCACGGCTAAAGCCCCTTGTCGGACCAATTTTGGAGTTCAGGCGGACCCGGCTACATCCGCACGAGATCCACTCCGTTGCTGTCAGCGTTGCTGTCAACCGGCGACCCCTCGGACACGGAGCCAGCGCGCGAACGAAGGTTCAGATCCTCCCTATGTCGCACTGTCAGTCGAGAGGAGATTCTTCGTCGTACAGCGCCTTCGTGCGGAGCCCGCAGCACCACCGTCCCCCGGAACGGCGACTGACCTGCTGTTGGCCATGAGGCGGTGACAGTACTTAGGTGGACCGTCAGCCTGGTTCGGATACTCGTACCGGTGAGCACGGGCTGATCTGGCGCGGGCCGCGTCAGTGTTGATCGAGCCGAACGGGGTCGCTCACGGCCTCGAAGGCACGGCGGAAGTTGGTAGTGCGATCGACAGCACCTCGAACCTTCAGCAGGTCGTCGGCGAGCCGGATGCGTGAGCCGTTGACGTGCGCACTGACCCGCGCGAGCGACTCGACGCCCGCTCTTGGTACCTCGACGGCCGACACGACCGCGGAGCCGACGGAGTCGAGTTGGACGAAGACGCACACGTCGAACTCCCACGAGCGGAGGAAAGAGTAGTTGCCTCCTGATTGCTTGGGCTTGACCACTCGGCACTTGACCTGGACGAGTCGCCCGTCCTGGGCGCGAACGTCCCAGCTCTTGGCTGACGGTGGCGCTAGCTCGCCGCCGTAGACCATTTTTTTGCGAGTTACTCGGCGAAGTCCCCTGCCGGCGCGTTGCGCGAGCGCACCACGTTGCGGTGCAGCAGCTCGTCGAGGATCGCGTACAACCGCAGCAGGGCCGCAGTGCTGGACCCCTGGACGAGGCGGACGGGGTCCGGTGCGTCGGGTGACGCCTGCCCCTGCGTCGTCACGACCGACCGCCCTGAACGCTCTGAACGGCTACGTGCTGATTCGCACCGGTCATTCCGCTGCTTCTTAGCGCCTGGGCCCGCGTCCTCAGGGTGTCGTCAAGGGCGTCGTACATCCGTCCGGTCACGTCGGCGGCCCACACCACGGCCTGAGTGCGGGCGAATTCGTCGTCGAAAGAGAAAGGCTGGTGTTGCACCGCGATCCGGCAGTGTCGCTTGTCGTCGCGGCGCTGCCAGGACAGGAGCAGACCGGTCTTCGCGGCCCAATGCTCGGCATCGCCAGACATCTCGTCGAGCAGTGCCTCGTTCAGCGACTTGTCGGGCGTGTCGAGGTAGGCCTCGACTTGGCAGCGGTTGCTGCGGTCGAAGGTGATCGACCAGTAGCCGAACGGGCCGGAGGCGAACGAGATCCATGACGTCGTGGTCCGGCGCGGCATCCGGATGCCGGGTCTGGACGCGACGACCTGCGTGAGGACGTCGGCGAAGAAATCTTGCCGGGCCGTGTTCAGGGGCGTGACCGCACCGGCTCCTCCCCCCGCAGCCGCAGTGGTCTCCTTCACGTCTTTCTGCCAGGCGTTCGGCCGGGACACGACCTCGAAGACCGGAGCCCGGGGCCCGGCCGGGTTGATCTGTACCAGCCCGATCTTGACGCCGAAGAAGTCGACGCCGGTGTCGGTGCGCTCGTTGAGCCAGTCCAGGGCTCGGCGGTGCTCGTCGCGGAACTCAGGAGCCACCCAGATCACGACAGCCGCCTCGAGCCCTGAGGCGTAGACCAAGAGCTGGCCGAGGTGGGTGTGGTCGGTGCGTGCGAGCTGGTTCTCCACGATGACGGTCCGACCGTCGTCGGTCTCGGCGCGGATGTCGAGGTATCAGCTGCCGACCGGGACCTCGGTGGCCACGCCGGTGAGGACCACGCCGAGCTCGTCAGCGAGGACGTCGAGGTTCTCGGCCAGCCAGGGTGTGAAGTCGCCGGCCTCTAGCGGCCACACCTCGCGGGGATCGGACACGCGCTGCAACCGGCCCAAGCCGTAACTATCAAGGTCCATAAGGGCAGTCTGTCGGCAAGCCCCGACCCTCGCAGACGAGCAGCAGAAGCACCGTAGCCCTCTCGCAGCAGCCTTTGCGTCGCTGAGTGCAGCAGTGAATATCTGCTGAGGCTCTGCCGCCGCCAGCGCGCTTGGCCTCAGCGGAAGTACAGGCTGATGCCGTCGCCCTCGAAGACGTGCTCGACTCCGTGGCCGCGGAGAACGAGGTCGAGCTCTTCGGACAGATCTAGGGCTCGGCGCCACAGATCCTCCAACTCGACGTGCTCACCGATCTGAGGAGCCGACTCCAGGCAGTCGCGCAGCACCGCCAGCTCGGGCACGTCGGCCCACCGCCACTCCTGCTCGACGCCAGCATCGACCGCGGCCCCGACGTAGGCGGCCATGGTGGCTAGCCGGTCGATAACCTTGACCACGATCTCGTAGGCCTGGTTCATATCGGTCCGCGACGCCGACCGTGCCGCCTGCAGCTGTCGGAGCAGCCGCGTTGCGTCTATGGGGTCGTAGGTCGGCTCAAGGCCCGCGCGCACGGAGTGGACGGCCCTTTCGCACCGGAACTCGTCGATCGAGCCCTGCGCCGAGAGGATGAAGGCCCACGGGCGGGGCGGATCTATCTGCCTGCCGAGCCGGCGTTGCACCGCGACGGCTGATGCGTCTTGCTGGTGCAGCAGCACGTGCTGAACCTCGTGGGTCAGCATCCACCGTGCGGTGTCGTCTCCTAGTGCGATCACGTCGGCCCCGGCCACCACCACACAGCGGCGCTCAGCCAGGACGACCGTCTTGGCCGACGCCCGAGTACCGAGGCATCGCCGGGCACCTGTACGTCCGCTTCGTCACCAAGGGCAAGCTCGACGCCGACCTGCAGCAGTCCGACAAGGACGGCTACACCGTCTTCAGCCAACGAGCCGACCACAGCCTCAGGGCAACCCACGTCGACGACATCACCGATGCCGTCCGGGTAGCACAGCAGCCCTTCTAGGACACCGGACTGTGCCCAACCAATCGGCCCAGCCAAGCGGACTTCGTCGAATCGAGCGCCGAGGTCGACGCCGACGACCCCTGCCGGTGCTCTAGCAGCTGTGAGGGGGCGCTTGGTCGGGCATGCTGAAAGACACCCGGCCGCCGGCTAGATCTCGTAGTCGCGACGCCGAAGGCAACTGGCCCCCGGGCGAGGTGGGCATCGAGGACGGGTCGTCACTCACGCCGATCTTCATAACGATTCCGCGGAGCAGGGGTTGTGTGCGATGAGGTCAGTCATCATCATTGGACAACCTTGCTTGGAGCCCGAGCCAAGATCGTCTGTACAGCCTTGAGGGAGGGATTGGCCCGTGACTAGGAGCAGTCGTTGGCTCGTTTTTGCTCTAGTGGTCGTACTGGTCGCCCTGGCCGCGACTGTCGTCTACCAACTCGTCCGGCACGCTACGGCGCCATCTCCGGAACTGCAGGGCTCGATAGATAGCGTCGCAAGTTACTTAATCAGCAACTATTGATTGCTCAACCAGATTTGACTAGGAAGTTTCGCCAAAACTTCCATGATGTAGACGTCTCTGAGAGAGTCTGAGAGCCGGGCTAGACGAGCCCGTACGTGTTCTTAGACTCGACAGGAGAGTCCGTGTCTCGAGCTCGCACGACCAAGTCAACGTCCGCATCAACTAGTAGGGATACGCTCGGGCGTTCTGGCTTCTCGCTACTCGTGGCTCTGCTGCTTGTGGCGCTTCTTCTGTCGCCCAGCACCAGTCCGGCTGTGGCTGCACCTACACCCACTCCAACACCTGACCTCCCCTTGACGCAGGCTGGTCTCGAACCAACCTCGGAGGGGTTGCAGGAACCCGACTCGGTCGCAGCGAGCCAACGAGCCCGAGTCACCAACGAACGGGTAGAGGTAGTCGATGCTCGCTCTAACTTTGGGCGTACGTGGGCTCTCCCGCAGGGTGGTTTCGAGTCAGAGACGACTGGTTCACCAGCTAGGTTTGAAGACGAGTCAGCACCCGGAGGGTGGCGGGACGTCGACACAACATTAGTAACCAACTCGGATGGAACGATCAGTCCGAAGGCAGTGCCTGAACCTATCGTGCTAGCGGGATTCGGAGAGGACGCCGAAAACCTAGTTACCACGGCGACTGGAAGTAAGACACTGGTCTTTGGAACAGGCGTCGGGGACACGCTGCCAGCGCCGCGGCTTGACGGCTCGACCGCTACCTACCCGGATGTGATTCCTGATGTGGACGTCGTAGTCGAGGCCCGTTCTACCGGTTTCGAGCAACTATGGGTTGCGAAAAATCGAGCAGGGCTAAACGAGTTGTTGTCTGAGCAGGCAAATGGCGATCGTGGTGTCAGCGCAGAACTTGACGCGGGCAACGCTACCATCACACCGCAAGGCGACGGGTCGATCCACTTGACAGACGCGTCTAGTGACACTGTCTCGCAGGTGCCGGCGCCGACAGTGTGGGACGCAACCCTCGCCCCCGACGGTACACCTGCATCAGAAGTAGAAGCGGATATCAGCCTCGTTGAAAGCGGTAAGGTCGTCCCGGATCGGCGACCTGTCACAGGCGACGCCGAACTGTCGGTCACGGTTGACGAAGACTGGTTGAATGATCCGGCAAGACAGTACCCGATTACGATCGACCCAACTTACGTCACAGGCGCAGATCAGAGTCCGATCTTCGACACTTACGTGAAAGAGGGTGCAACTACTGATCGATCAGATAGTACCTATCTACCGGTTGGCTACGGATTCGATGACGCTAAGAACCGCTCGTTCCTAAACTTTGACACTAGTGACTTCCAGGGCCTAACCATCAATACCGCTGCTCTGTCGCTATGGGCTGATAATGCAGGCACCTGCACGCCCAGTGGTTGGTCTGCCTACGATGCCGCACTTGCTACGACCGACGCACGCTGGACGGCACAGCCAGCGACCAGTACTAAGTATTCTACTTCGACGGCGACTAAGGGTTTTAGCTCTGCATGCGCTGCTGGCCGCGTCAGCATCAATATGACCTCCCAGTTGCAGGCGTGGTCCTCGGACGCTGGTTCTAAAGTTCAAGGGATGGCTCTTGTAGCAGATAATGAGACCAGCGCTAACTACTACCATCGTTTCTGGTCAAGTGATGCTAGCTCAAACCTTCCTGTGCTGACCTGGACGTGGCAAGACGACGGCACCTCAAGCGCCTCTACCGATGAGGTAGCTCAGCAACCGCTCATTGATGTGTCGGAAGCAGTGGAGTCCTACCTCGACGGCAACCCCTCAGTGCGCGACAGCCATTACTCCGGAATGGAGATGTCGGTAGGTACCCTCACTACGACTATCTACTGGGTTGGCAGCGTTCCAGCCGACTTCAACTCGCTCTTGAATTCGCTTCGGAGCTCTTCTGGAACACAAATTACGGTCACGCCTGCGCCCTACACTGATGACCAATTACAGAGTGCGGCGGAGACGACGATGGCTAGCAACACAACTATGTCATCTATGAGTGTGGCCCCGGACGGTACCGGCTTGAACGCCACCTACGCCACTCAGGCTGACGCTGATAGCGCGCGAAGTAATCAGCCGGGGCCGGGGCAACGTGCCGCTAATGTCCCGCCAATCTTGACCTTTGACGTCGGTGATGCCGCTGAACCGTCGTCTCGACAGGATGACTCGTCGCCATGGTACGGCGCCGGCCATATCAGTGGCTGCACCACTGGTTTCGCGATGAGTAAGGCTGGAAAGAAGTACATGCTGACCGCGGCGCACTGTGCACCCGGTAACGGATTGACCATTCGTGATGGTGGGAACGACGTTGTGGGTACGACAACAAATGTCGACTACTCCGACGACAGCGTAATGATTACGCCCAACGGATCCGTAGCAGGAAGGATGTTCGACGGACCCTGGAACTCGACAACTAGTGAGGTAGTCAAAGGCGCTGTACATCCGAAGAAGGGAATGTTCATCTGCACGTCTGGCTCAGCTACCGGAACGCACTGCAATATCAAGGTCACTAATACTCGGTACCGCTACCGCCTCAAGAAGCCCTACGCCCATTCAGACGTGGTCATCCTAGGTGTTACAGCGATGAGTCAGACCGCTGGAGGTCGGGCAAATGGGCTAGGAGACAGTGGCGGTGCTGTACTCATCAACACTAAGACCAAGCGTCAGATAAAGGCAGTTGGCATCATCAGCGCGCTCTATGGAACAGAGACCACTTCATGCTCTGGGCTGACCTCGCGATGTTCGAATGGAGTAGCCTTCGTAGCAATTCAAAACGCGGTCCGATCGGGCGGTTCGATCGTTACGGGGTGACCGTTAGTCGTGAGGCGGTGAGCCCAATCTAGATCGATCGGGCTCACCGCTATGGGTCATGCGGCTCCTTAAGGGCCCCGAGTTGCTGGTAGCCTCTCCGTCGCCGCGACCCGCTTCAGGCTCGCTTCGTCTAGTGCAAAATCGGTTCGCGCTCGAGCAAGGCATTCGGCAACCTCGGTCAAAGCACATCGGTTCCCGCTGGGTCGTCCCGACCGCAGGTGGCGGCGTCTCGGCTACTACGGCAATACCTCGTCGTGGACGTCCCCACCCTCACTGCCCTTACCGCCCTCGCATCGGTAGTCATCTCAGGGGTGCTGGCCGCCCTGACGCAGGTGAGCCGTCGAGACGATCGCAAGCACATCGAGAGGCTGCGAGCGCTGGACTGGGAACATGGTCGGAGTAGTCGCCGGAGGGAGGCCTACCTCGCGGTACTCGAGCAGGGTGTCCTGCTGCTTGGTGCCAATCAAGACGACGTCAAGCAGCTCAGCAAAGCAACGTCTCAGGTCGAGCTGTATGGCACGAAGCGAGCAGCTGAACTGTGGCGCGAGTTCAGAGATCTGAGCGAGGCAGGAGACGCTGACGCACGGACGGCCTACGACGCCTTCGCCTCGCAGGCACGTGAAGAAGACGAGCAGATGGATCGCGACATCCAGAGCGGCACTCGCAGAAGCGCGGTCAGATAAAGGACGTTATCTGAGTGTCGGGAGCCTGAGACAAGACCCCGAGACCCCGGCGGCGACCTGCATCCCTGCCCATCCCCCCTCGCTCTCGCGAGGACGGTGCAGCTACGAGGCGCAACTCTGCCCACTCGGACGCCGGCTCTACTGCACCTCTGCCGTCGCTGATCGCCACCACCTGTAGCCCCGAGCCCGCACACCTGTAGCAACGAGTTCACACACCTCTTGCACTCCGGCCGTGGACTCGATTGGACCCTCCCCCGCGCCAGCGCCTGGACCGTGCCGACTACAGGGGGAGCTCCCGGAACGAGGTCCGTCCGACGCTGTAGATGAAGGGGCCAGGACGGTCGGCCAAGTCCTCGATCCGCCGCCACTGACTCATGAACACCTCGAGTTGCGCCCAGGTCGTGCCCGCGTCGGCCGAAGCCAGGTTGACCATCTTGGCCCCAAAGTCTCTTACCGCAGCGAGCTCAGCTGGCCGGTCCTGGATACGACGGTCGCGAGTGACGATGACCCAGCCAGCTCTCGCCGCCACGGGGATCCAGTCGAGGTCTTTCGTCGCGGGGTCGGCCACCTGGCATGGCGGTCGGAGTCGCTTCCTGATCAACCCGCCGGGGTCGCCGGGGTAGGTGAAGTCAGCCCTTTGAGGACTCAAGAGCTTGCCGAGCCCGAGGAGGTCCGCATCGAAGTAGAAGCGGACAACAGCGGGCTTGGGAGGGCTCACGCCGCGGGCGTCGCCTCGTAGCCGAGCGCCCACTGAACCTGCTCAAGGCTCAACCCATACGTGCTGGCCAAGTCCTCGTCTGTCTCTCCACCTTCGAACTGCTCCCACAGCACTGAGGTTGAGATGCCGCCGACGGACGGCCGGCCGAAGCGAACATCTGGGTCGATGACCACCAGGGAGTCGCGTCGATCGTCAGGCCGCCAGCTGGCAGGGTCGTCGCCGGTCCAGGTGACACGACCGAAGAAGTCCGAGGCTGCGGCAGAGAGGACGTACTGGTTCCTCACCTCGGCTACGAGCGCGAACTCAGCGCCAAGCCGGGACTCGAGCTGGGACTCCATCACGAGGTCCTTGCCACTGACGTAGGGCCGGGCATGAGCCAGCGGATAGGGGACGCCCAGGCGCTCACGAAGGGAGTCGATGAACGCCCGGAGCTCGACCATGGGTACCTGGAGGTCACGGCGATATTGGCGCAGCATGCCAGCTTCCACGAACTCGGCCCAGGTGACGATGCGCGACCCGGTCGGGGCCTCTCGAATGATCGGGCTGTAGGTACGGCCACGACGCGCACCGCCCTCGAGCCAGTAGTGCAGCGTCCCTGGGGCAAGCCGAAGCAACCGAGCCGCTTCGGCTTCGGAGTACATCTCCCGGTCGAGAACACTCGTGGTGGCGATCATCGCCGCCAGTCTGACACTTCGGCCCGGCCAGCGACGTTCCCCTCGCGGACGAGCCGCGACGGCCGCTTCCCAGCTACCGGGCCCACCGCGGCCAGGGGAACCGGAGTGCAAGAGGTGTGTGAACTCGTTGTCACAGGTTTGACGGGGTGGTGGAGGAGTGTCGCTTCCGGTACGGGAGGTGGTGTCAATGACCCGGAGGCAGGCCAAGACCATCGGGCTCGAACGAGAGCGGGTGCGGCGGCAGAGGCTCGATCTGCTGAAGTCGCAGGAGTCCGCCATACGCGGTGAGGAGGTGACCGGAGGGATCCGCATGCAGGTGCCGATCAGCAGCCCAGCAGTGGGGCAAAGAGCCACCGGCCCCGCTGATACGACGAGCCCTGTCCACCGCTCTCGGGGAGCGCGGCTGCCGGGTCAGCACGTGGTCTGCGGATGGTGCGGCGCATCCGTGATCGTGAAGTCACGCGGGCCGATCCCCAAGTGGTGTTCCCCTACCTGCCGGCACCGGGCGTGGGAGCAGGCTAGGGCGGCGAACTCGGGGCGAGTCGCGCTCACGATGGTCGACCGCTATGTCACCGCGCTCCCCCACAGCACGCCGGCGTGGCTCGACCAGCTCGACGCTCTCGCGAAGCAGGTGCGGGGTGAGGGACTCGATCTGCTGCTGATCCACGCTGCGCTCGAAGTCGTGCTGACGGCCGTCGAGAACAGAGAGGAACGCCGCTCGGCTGCGGAGCCCTAGTGAGCTCCGCGTTCCTCGTCCGGGAGCGACTCTCTTGTCTCCGCGTCCCGTCAGGACGCGGGTGAGCCTGATACCGGGAAACGTTCCCCTCGCGCGCACCCCCTGAGGAACCCCTCCCAAGATCACGACACGGCAGCTTGTCACCAATGGGCGGGACGCCAAGATCCACCTGTGCACAACCGTCCGGGTGAGCGCAGGCGGACGCAGGATTGTCTTAGGTGGACGACACGATGCAAGGGCGTGGGCGCGTGTTGATCACCTGAAGCCCGCCCTCGAGCACCACAGAGGTGGGACATGGAGAAGCTGCTCCTCACGCCGGAGGAAGCCGGAACGGTGCTGGGCGTCGGGCGGTCACGGGTCTACGACCTGATGCGCACGCGCCAGCTCCCAAGCGTGCGCATCGGCAAGTCGCGGCGCGTCCCGGCTGCAGCCGTGCAGGCGTTCGTCGACGAGCTCATGCAGGAGGGAAGCGGCTTGTGACCCAACGCGCGAACGGCGAGGGATCGATCTACCGACGCCAGGATGGACGGTGGACGGCGGCCAGCTATGTGCTGAAGGCCGACGGCACCAGAGTGCGGAGGCCCATCTACGGAAAGACCCGCAAAGAGGTCGCCGAGAGACTGGCGAAGGCGATCACGCAGACCAAGGCGGGTCTTCCCCTGGCCGTCGAGTCGTGGACGCTCGAGCGTTACGCCGAGCACTGGATCAAGGACAACATCGCGGCGCGGCTACGTCCCTCTACAGTCTCGAGCTATCGCGAAACCCTCCGGCTGCACGTCCTGCCGATCCTCGGCCGTACGACCTTGCGTGCACTGACACCCACGCAGGTCCGAGCGCTTCTGGCGACCAAGACCGCTGCGGGTCTCAGCCCTCGCTCGGTGCGCATCGTCCATGGAACCTTGCGCAGCATGCTCGGCGAAGCCGTGCGCGACGAGCTGGTCGAGAGGAACGTGGCCACCGTCGTACGTGCTCCGTCCGTCCCGCAGCAGGAGGTGCAGCCATGGTCGACGGACGAGGCCGCCACGTTCCTGCAAGCGACCTCACAGCACCGGCTGTACGGCCTCTTCGCGGTCGGTATCGCCCTCGGCCTCCGCAAGGGTGAGCTGTTGGCGCTTCGGTGGCAGGACGTCGATCTGGACGAGGGCACGATCCGCGTGCGGCAGACCGTCCAGCGACTGCCGCACGTCGGCCTCATCTACGGCCCGCCGAAGTCGCTGCGGTCGCGCCGCACAATCCCGCTGCCGGCCTCGTCGGCCAAAGCTCTGCGCCGCCACCGAGCCACCCAGGCAGCGGAAGCTCTCGTCGCAGGACCGGCGTGGACGGACTCAGGTCTGGTCTTCACCTCGACGGTCGGGACGGTGCTCGAGCCACGCAACCTCACACGGCTCTTCGATGGACTGATCGCTGAGGCGGGCGTACGCCGCATCCGGTTCCACGACCTGCGCCACACCTGCGCGTCTCTGCTGCTGGCTCAGAACGTCCCGGCGCGGGTCGTGATGGAGGTGCTCGGGCACTCGCAGCTGTCGATGACGACTGACCTCTACTCGCACGTCATGCCGACTGCTCTGCGCGAGGCCGCGACGGCGATGGACCGCGCTCTGGGTCAGCAAGCCTGACAAGCCTTGCCCGCGCAGCCGCACCTACGGACCGCAAATCGATCCACAGCCGTGCAGCGAGATCCAGGCCCTCGGAGACGCGTTGCTGTCAGCATTGCTGTCAAAGCGCCGTCTCGATCCGGGCTGAATGTCGAGGCTGGCAGTCAAACGTGCTCTGACTGGGATTTCCACTGCGCACCCGGAGAGACTCGAACTCCCAACCTTCTGATCCGTAGTCAGATGCTCTATCCGTTGAGCTACGGGTGCCTGCCCCCCGCGAGGGGAACTCGAAGATCGTACCGGACCATCGGCACGACACCGAAACGACTACGGGCGACGGGATCCCGGCACGGGCTGACCGCGCCTGCACGGAGGCACGGTCAGCGGGTCGCGTCCACGAGCCACCCCGAGCCTGGGCGGTCGACGAGGTCGAGGACCTGCTCCTGCGGAGGCCCGATCGTCAGGGTCTCCCACGAACCGTCCTCGTCGCGCTCGGTCACCAGGCGGAACTCGACCTCGACGCGCGCCCGGTCCTTCGCCCGGAGGTCCGGGCTGACCGAACGGACCTCCGCCCGGGTACGCAGGTGCTGCGTGGAGAGGTTGCCCGCGGCCCGCGGCCCGCCCCGTCGGGCGTCGAGACGTTCGTACCCCCCGAAGCCCTTCGCCGTCATCAGCCGACGGGTCCGGCGCAGGTAGGTCGTGTCGTCGGTGTCCGGGAATCCGCGGGTGAGCGACGCCGCCACGAAGGCGCTCGCGGCCCGCTCCACCTGAGCCGACCGGTCGGGACCGGTCGAGCCCGGGCGCTCGGCGGCGTCGGAGTCGTTGGCCCCGTCGGCGAAGTCGTGGTCACCGGAGGGGTCGGGTCCAGCCGCCGTCGCGTACAGGCCCGGCTCCCCCGTGCCCGCGCTGGCGGCCGGCGGCGTCTCGCTCACGATCGGTACGGCCGCCGTCCCGCAGCCGCCCAGGCCGCCCAGGAGGGCGCCGGCCAGCACGACAGCCGCAGCTCGCCCCGTCGCCGGCCGGGACCACCAGGCGCTCTCCACGTAACCCATCGTCCACCTGGGTCGTGCGCCGTCTCTCAGCGGAGGGAGACCACCGTCATCCCGCCCCGCGCGGACGACGGGTCGTCCATCGCGGCCAGGGCGTTGCCGGCCTCGTCGAGGGAGATGACCGAGCCGACCAGCCGGGCGGGATCGAGGCGGCCGTCGGCGACCATCGCGAGCATGGCGGGGTAGTCGACGGCGGCCATCCCGTGCGAGCCGAGGAGCGAGAGCTCACGGCCGACGACGAGGTCCCAGGGTGCCGGCGCGCCGGCGGCGTCACCGAGGAGCAGGCCGACCTGGACGTGCCGCCCGTGGCGACGGAGGCTGCGGACCGAGGTGTCGAGGGTCGCGGCCGAGCCGAGGGCGTCGAGCCCGACGTGAGCCCCGCCGCCGGTGAGCGCACGGATCGCGTCGGCCGCACCCTCGGCGGGCAGCGCGGCGGTCGCGCCCAGCTCGAGCGCGCGGTCCCGGGCGGTCGGGGACACGTCGACGGCGACGACCTGCGCGCCCAGGGCGGTGGCGATCATGACCGCGGACAGCCCGACACCGCCGCAGCCGACGACGGCCACCCACTCCCCCGGCTGCACGCGGGCGACGCCGGTCAGCGCGCGGAACGCGGTCGCGAACCGGCACCCCAGCGCCGCGGCGGCCACAAGGTCGACCGCGTCGGGCAGGCGTACGAGGTTGGTGCCGGCCGCGTGCACGACGACCTGCTCGGCGAACGAGCCCGCGTAGGTGAAGCCCGGCTGGACCTGGTCGGGGCAGACCTGTGCGTCCCCCTGACGGCACCAGACGCACCGGCCGCAGCCCAGCACGAACGGGGCGGTGACCCGGTCGCCGACCGAGAAGGCCGAGGCACCCCGAGGAACATCAGGCCCGACCTCCGCCACCACGCCGGCCCACTCGTGCCCGGGGGTGTGGGGCAGCGGCACCGGGTCGTGCCCGCGCCAGGCGTGCCAGTCGGAGCGGCAGACGCCGGTCGCAACGACGTCCACGACGACGCCGTCGGCCGGGCAGGCCGGACGCGGGACGCGGCGCACCTGCGGGAGCGCGCCGACCGCGTCGTAGACCACGGCGCGGATCGTCGGCGTGACGGGTGCGGGCTCGGGGTAATCGTTGACCACACAAGGAACGTACGCACGGCTGGAGCACAGCCGAGGGACAGACGCGCGCCGCAGGGTGGACGAGATGAACGACGACACGCACGAGCAGACCGACCAGGCACCGCCCCCGCAGCGGCACGGGCCGCGGATCTCCAGACGCCGGGCGCTCGCCCTGGCGGGGGCCGGGGTGGTGGGGGTCGCGGGCGCCGGCAGCGTCGGCGGCTACGCCGTGGGTCGCACCCACGAACGGCGACGGGTCCAGGCCGTCACCGCCGCCGCGAACGCGTCGGCGCCGCCCGTCCCGCCGCTCTTCACGACCCTGGTGGACCAGCCCGGTCAGGCGGCCGGCGACATCTTCATCACCGACATGGGCGACACCGCGGCCACCATGATCGCCGACGGCGCCGGGAACAGCCTGTGGAGCTCGGCCGGCGCGAAGTCGTACGCGAACATGCGCCTGCAGACCTACCAGGGCCGTCCGGTGATCACCTGGTGGGAGTCGCACTCGACGGGCCTCGCGGCGTACGCCGACGGCCAGGCGGTCATCGAGGACGTCGCGCACAACGTGATCACGCGCGTGCAGAAGCACGGCGACGTGAGCCCGGACGAGCACGAGTTCTCGATCACCGCGCGCGGCACCGCGTACATCGTCAGCTACGTCAGGACCAAGGCCGACCTGCGCCCGGTGAAGGGTCCGAAGGACGGGCTGGTGATGAACGGGGTGTTCGAAGAGGTGGACCTCGCCACGGGCGAGGTGCTGCACCACTGGGAGTCCCTCGACCACGTCGCCCTGACCGAGAGCCACGCCGGCGTGCCGAAGGACCCGACCGAGCCGTACGACTACTTCCACATCAACTCGGTCGCCCCGACCCCGGACGGCAACGTGATCATCTCGGCCCGGCACACCTGGGCGGTCTACAAGGTGGAGCTGGCGACCGGGGACGTCCGCTGGCGCTTCGGCGGCAAGCGCAGCGACTTCGACCTCCCGGAATCGGCCACGTTCGCGTGGCAGCACGACGCCCAGTTCGAGGACCCGCACACGCTGCGGATGTTCGACAACGGCAGCGACGGCGAGGTGACCGTCACCGACGAGAGCCAGGTGCTGTGGTTCTCGATCGACGAGGCCGCCCGCAAGGCGAGCCTGAAGCGGCGGCTGGTGCACCCGGCCAGGGTCAGCGCGCACGCCATGGGCAACGCGCAGCGCCTGGACAACGGCAACCTGTTCGTCGGCTGGGGCACCGCGCAGCGGATCTCGGAGTTCTCCGACGACGGCACGCTGCTCTTCGACGCGACCCTGCCCGACGTCAGCTACCGCGCGTTCCGCCAGGTCTGGCGCTGACTCCTTCGACGGGCTCAGGGGACGGACCGCCAGGAAGATGATCTTCGTCCGACGAGGGGCGACGCGCCGTTCATTGACAACCCCCGCCGTTCACCTATCGTTCATCTGACGGCCTCCGGCTCCGGCGGTCGCTTCGACGCGGTGGTCGCTGCACCTCGTCGAGCCCCTGCCGACGAGGAGCGACGTGTCGCTGCTGTTCATCGTGATCGCCGTGGTCGTCGTGGCGTTGATCTTCGACTTCACCAACGGCTTCCACGACAGCGCGAACTCGATGGCGGGCCCCATCGCCACCGGTGCGCTCACCGCGCGGACCGCCGTGATCCTCGCCGCGGTTCTCAACGTGGTCGGCGCCTTCCTGTCGACCGAGGTCGCCAGGACGATCTCGGGCGGCTTCTTCGACGAGCGTCTCGTCAACCCGTCGATGGTGCTGGCCGGGCTGGTCGGGGCCATCGTCTGGAACCTGCTGACCTGGCTCTTCGGCATCCCCTCCAGCTCGTCGCACGCGCTCTTCGGCGGCCTGATCGGAGCGGTCGTCGTGGGCGCCGGGCCGACCTCGGTGCACGGCTGGGTGGTCGTCTCCAAGGTCCTGCTCCCGGCACTGGTCGCGCCGCTCGTCGCCGGGCTGGCGGCGGCCCTGTCGACCAAGATCGCCTACCGCATCACCCGCCGGTCGCCCAGCAGCCAGACGAACGGCGGCTTCAAGTACGGACAGGCCTTCACGGCCTCGCTCGTGGCGCTGGCCCACGGCACGTCAGACGGGCAGAAGACCATGGGCGTGATCACCCTGGTGCTGATCGCCGCCGGCTTCCAGAGCGTCGGCAGCGGACCGCACCTGTGGGTGATCCTGGCCGCCGGCCTGGCCATCGGCCTCGGCACCTACTCCGGCGGCTGGCGCATCATGCGCACCCTGGGCAAGGGGATCGTCGACATCGACACCCCGCAGGGCGCCACCGCCGGGGCGGCTACGGCGGCCACCATCCTCGCGTCGTCCCACCTCGGCTTCGGCCTCTCCACGACCCACGTCGCGACCGGGGCGATCCTCGGGTCGGGCGTCGGCCGGGCCGGCGCGGAGGTCCGCTGGAGCCTGGCGCGCAAGCTCGTCGTCGCCTGGCTCCTGACGCTGCCCGGCGCGGGGATCATCGGCGGGCTCGCGGCCCTCCTGGCCGGCAACGGGGCGGTGGGGTCGGCGATCCTGATCATCCTGCTGGCCGCCGTGTGCGTGGTCATCTGGGCGGTCTCGCGACGCAACCAGGTCACCAGCCAGAACGTCACCGAGAGCCGGGAGGTCATGGTGCTCGCCAGTGCGACGCCGAGCACCTACCCGCAGGACCCGCGGCTCGTCACCGAGCGGTCGAGGGCGAAGAGCAAGAAGAAGATCAAGAGCGGGGTCTGACGAGCATGAAGATCGACTGGGTCGCGCTGGGTGTCGTCGCCGGCGTCTCCATCGGGATGTCCGTGGTCTTCACGGTCCTGCTCTCCAGCGGGATCCGCTCCGTCTCGGTGGCCCGGCTCCGCCGCCACCAGGGCGGCAGCTCCACCGCCGTGCTGGCCGGGGGGTACGCGCTGCTCGCCCTGGCCGGCCTGCTCGTGCTCTTCGGGCTCTGGCTGATCGTTCCCCAGCTGCACTAAGCCCAGGCTCGTATGCTGCACGGCGAGGGTCAGCGTCCGCCGACCCGGTCCTGACCGACCGCGGAGGCCAAGCCGTGAGCCACACCGGGGCTACCGGCCGTACGCCCGTGCCCGACACCCAGCCGCCGCTCGGCCCGCTCGTCCGGCAGGGCCTGGGCCGCTGGCTGATGGCCAACCAGGTCCAGCCCCCCGGGCCGCTGGCCTCCGACACGCACCCGCACTCCACCCAGTCCTGGTGGAAGGTGATGTGCCTGACCGGCGTCGACTACTTCTCGTCGCTGTCCTACCTGCCCGGCATCGCCGCCCTCGCCGCCGGCGCCCTGTCGCCCATCGCGACCCTGCTCATCGTCGCCCTCACGCTGCTCGGCATGCTGCCGATGTATCGCCGGGTCGCCGTCGAGAGCCCGCACGGGCAGGGGTCGGTGGCCATGCTCGAGCGGCTCCTGCCCTTCTGGCGCGGCAAGGTCTTCGTGCTGGTCGTGCTCGGCTTCGTCGTGACGTCTTGGCTGGTGACGATCACCCTGTCCGCCGCCGACGCCTCGGTCCACCTCATCGAGAACCCGTACACGCCGGACGCGTTCCACGGCAAGAACGTCCTGATCACGGTGATCCTGCTGCTGATCCTCGGCTTCGTCTTCCTGCTCGGCTTCAACGAGGCGGTCGTGGTCGCGATCCCCCTCGTGGCGCTCTTCCTGGCGCTGAACGCCACGGTCGTCGTGGTCGGGATCCTCCACATCGTGGCGCA
The DNA here is from genome assembly GCA_964251895.1 of uncultured Friedmanniella sp. Taxonomy (GTDB): domain Bacteria; phylum Actinomycetota; class Actinomycetes; order Propionibacteriales; family Propionibacteriaceae; genus Microlunatus. Next base: position 461 of record CAXULL010000028.1, on the reverse strand, counting down.
GCCCGAGCTGCTCACGGGGTGGACCGACGCGCTGCGGGTCCAGGGCGCGGGACCGGGCGGGCTGGTCGGCCCCGCGATCATCGCGTTCCCGCTCCTGGTGCTGGGCCTCTCGGGCTTCGAGACCGGCGTCAGCATGATGCCGCTGATCAAGACCAGCGGGGCCACGGTCGAGGAGCAGCTGCGCAACCGTGTCCGGAACACCAGGCTCCTGCTCACCACGGCGGCCGGGATCATGTCGGTCTACCTCATCGCGACCAGCCTCATCACGACGTTGATCATCCCGGCGGACGCCTTCGCCGAGGGGGGCCCGGCCAACGGTCGCGCCCTGGCCTTCCTCGCCCACCAGCTGCTCGGCGAGGGGTTCGGGACGGTCTACGACCTGAGCAGCGTGCTGATCCTGTGGTTCGCGGGCGCCTCGGCGATGGCCGGCCTGATCAACATCGTGCCGCGCTACCTGCCCG
>CAXULL010000027.1:0-42354 GCA_964251895.1 uncultured Friedmanniella sp. | reverse complement strand
AGCTGCTCCTGCAGCAGCCCGACCTGCTGCTGCTCGACGAGCCCACCAACCACCTCGACGCCGAGAGCGTGAACTGGCTCGAGGGCCACCTCAAGAGCTACCCGGGCGCCGTCCTGGCCGTGACCCACGACCGGTACTTCCTCGACAACGTCGCCCAGTGGATCCTCGAGATCGACCGCGGCAAGACCCACCCGTACGAGGGCAACTACTCGACCTACCTCGAGACCAAGGCCTCCCGGCTGCAGGTCGAGGGCAAGCGGGACGCCAAGCGCGCCAAGATCCTCGAGCGCGAGCTCGACTGGGCCCGATCGAACCCGAAGGCGCGCCAGGCCAAGAACAAGGCCCGCCTCGCTCGCTACGAGGAGATGGCTGCAGAGGCCGACCGCAACCGCAAGCTGGACTTCGAGGAGATCAACATCCCCGCCGGCCCTCGCCTGGGCAGCCAGGTGCTGGACGGGGAGAAGCTGGTCAAGGGCTTCGGCGACCGGCTGCTCTTCGACGGGCTCAGCTTCACGCTGCCGCGGGCCGGCATCGTCGGGATCATCGGGCCGAACGGCGTCGGCAAGTCGACGCTGTTCCGGATGCTCGTGGGCGAGGAGGAGCCGGACGCCGGCGCGCTGCGGCTCGGCGACACGGTCAAGATCTCGTACGTCGACCAGGGCCGTTCCGGGCTCGACCCCAAGAAGAACGTCTGGGAGCTCGTCTCCGACGGCCTCGACTTCGTCAAGGTCGCGAACTTCGAGGTGCCCTCGCGGGCGTACGTGGCGTCGTTCGGCTTCAAGGGGCCGGACCAGCAGAAGCCCTCGGGCGTGCTGTCCGGCGGTGAGCGCAACCGGCTGAACCTCGCGCTCACGCTCAAGATGGGCGGCAACCTGCTGCTGCTCGACGAGCCGACGAACGACCTGGACGTCGAGACGCTCCAGTCCCTCGAGGACGCGCTGCTCGAGTTCCCGGGCTGCGCCGTCGTGATCTCCCACGATCGCTGGTTCCTGGACCGCGTCGCCACGCACATCCTGTCGTGGGAGGGCGACGACGAGGAGCAGGCGAAGTGGTTCTGGTTCGAGGGGAACTACGCCGACTACGAGGCGAACAAGATCAGCCGCCTCGGCGCCGAGGCGGCCCGTCCGCACCGCGCGACGCACCGCCGCCTGACGCGCGCGTAGCCCGCAGCACCGCCGACGACCGGTGGGTTGCCGCGCTCCCGACACGAGATCGGGCGCGGCAAGCCACCGGTCGCGGGTCTGCTGCGAGCCGGGTGAGGCTCAGATCTCGTCGGTGCGGTGCTTGCGGTCGTACGCGGACAGGGTCTCGCCCAGCGCCTCCGGCGCGAGGTCGTCGGCCAGCGCCTGCGTCACGAGCTCGGCCTGCGACAGCGGCGTCAGCCCGCCCACGTTGGCGTCGAGGTCCAGGTTCGTCGGGAACGGGTAGCCCTCCGCGGACGCGGCCACCGCGTTCGCGATCGCGGCGGGGTCGACCCCGGCCGCCCGCCGGGCCCGCAGCACCGGGTAGGTGGCGCGGACGACCTTGGTGCGGTCGACCGTCTCCATGGCCCGGCCGAACGCCGAGCTGACCTGCAGCAGGTTGGCCATCCGCTGGACGTCGGCGGAGACGTTGGTCCCCGCCCCGTGGAACAGCGCCGGGTTGAAGAACGCGGCGTCCCCGAGCTGCAGCGCCAGCTGCACGTGGTGGGCCGCGAAGTGCTCGCGGAACTCCGGGAGCCGCCACGCCAGGTAGCCGGGGGCGTACTGGTGCGAGTACGGCAGGTACATCGTCGGCCCGCTCGCCACCGGCATGTCGGAGTGCGCGACCGCGCCCTGCAGCGTCAGCACCGGGGACAGCAGGTGCACGTGCGCCGGGTAGCGCGCCGCGGTCTCGTTCGACAGGAACCCGAGGTGGTAGTCGCGGTGCGGGTCCTGCGCCTGGCCGCCCGGGCGGACCACGTTGATCTGCGAGGTGACCTGGTAGGCCGGGCCGAGCCAGGCGGAGGAGACGAGCGCGAGCAGGTCGTTGCCGTAGTAGTCGACGAACGTCTCCGGGTCGGTCACTGCGAGCTTCTCCAGCGCGTTCCAGACCCGGTCGTTGACCCCGCTGCCGAAGTGGTCGTTGTGGCTGCCGCCCGCGGCCTTCTCCGCCGCGATGATCGCCTCGAACGCGGCCGTAGCCCGCTTGACGACGGCGTGGTCGGGGAAAGCGTTGCGGAACGCGGCGACGCCCGGGCCTGTCGTGAACGCGCGGACGAGCTCGGCGGCGACGGCGTCGCGTCCGGCCGGGTCGGCGATGCTCGCCCGGAGGCTGCCGGCGTCGTAGACGAGGACGTTCTGCACGACCTCGGCCGCGTGCGGGAAGTCGGCGAGGTCGGTCTGCTGGTCGGTGAGCGCGACGAAGTCGTCGAGGTTGCAGTCCTGCTCGGTGAAGCGCGCGGGGGTGGTGGTGCGGGACGCGGTGACCGTCATGGTCGTCTCCTCTGCTGGGTGGCCGGTACGCACGACACTAGGGCAGCACGAGGGTGCGATAACCTCGCAGAATCCCTCAGAAACACCTCAACGCGAAGCACCCGTACCGGCTCCGCGAGATCGCCGAGCAGGCCGGGCTGAGCCTCGCCACGGTCGACCGCGTCCTGCACGACCGCCCCGGGGTCCGCGCCAGCACGGTGGCCGAGGTGCGTCAGGCGGTCGTCGACCTCGACCGGCAGCGGGACCGCGTACGGCTCGCGGGACGGACGTTCCTGGTGGACCTGGTGATGCGGGCGCCTCGGCGCTTCACCGGTGAGGTCCGCGCCGCGCTCGAGGCGGAGCTGCCGCTGCTGGCGCCCGCCGTCGTGCGCAGCCGCTTCCGGCTGCGGGAGGAGGGGCCGGTGGCCGAGGTCGCCGCCACCCTGGACGGCATCGCGCGACGCGGCTCGCACGGGGTGCTGCTCAAGGCGCCCGACCACCCGGACGTGGTGGCCGCCGTCGACCGGCTGGTCGCCCGGGGCGTCCCCGTGGTGACCCTGGCCACCGACGTGCCGCTCAGCCGGCGGCTCGCGTACGTCGGGATCGACAACCCCGCCGCGGGTGCCACGGCCGCCTACCTGCTGACCCGGATGACGGCGCAGAGCACCGCCCCGGTGCTGGTCACGCTGAGCAGCACGAGCTTTCGCGGCGAGGAGGAGCGCGAGGCCGGGTTCCGTTCGGCGATGCGCACGATGGCACCCGGGCGGGTGCTGCGCGAGGTCTCCGAGACCGACGGGCTCGACGCGACCATGCTGCGGGCCGTCGGCGAGGTGCTCGACGCCGAGCCCGACCTCGACACCGTCTACTCGATCGGCGGCGGGAACACGGCCGTGCTCGAGGCGTTCGGTGCCCGCGGCCGGACGCCCGGTGCGTTCGTCGGTCACGACCTCGACGCGGACAACCTCACCCTGCTGCGCCGTCACCAGATCACGGCCGTGCTGCACCACGACCTCCGTGCCGACGCCCGGCGGGCCTGCCGGCTGCTGCTGCAGTGGCACGGCGCCATCCCCGGGCGCGCGTCCTCGGCGCCCTCGGCGATCCAGGTCGTCACGCCGTACAACGTCCCGCTCGAGGCGGACCGGGCGTAGCGTCGCGCGCCGTCCGTCGCGTCCGGCTCAGCGGACCTCGTGCACCTCGACCCGCTGCACGTACGGCGCCCCGCCCGCCGCCTCGAGCGTGCGGGAGAACGCGTCGTCGGCCCAGACCTCGAGCGTGTGGTCGCCCGGCGTCAACCGGTAGACGCTGTCGTTGGGGAAGAACGGCTGGAGCGCGGGCTCGCCGTCGGGGCCGTAGATCGACGCGCGGTTGGCCCCGTCCGGGCTGGGTGTCACGCGGTAGAGGCCGGCTCGCGCGACGGGGACGGTGAGCCGCACGTACCCGCCGCTGGTGAAGGTCACGTCCTGCGGCTGGTCCGGCGCCAGCACCCCGCTCGGCGCGTCCAGCCGCTCCTCGGCGAGCACCATGAGCACCTGCTCGCGCGTGAGGGCGTCGGCGTACGCGACGAGGGCGTCGGCGAGGCTCTCCGGGACGCTCGTCCGCCAGCCGCCGGGGTCCCGGACGGCCGTGAGGGAGAAGGAGCCGTCGTGGCCCAGCAGGTCGAACGCGCTCAACGACCCGATGCCACCGGAGTAGCGGTAGCCCGACGCGTGCAGGCACGCGCGGTCCTCGGTCACCGTGAGGCACCGGCCGGCCAGGTCGACGTCGGCGCCGTCGCCGACCGCCAGGGTCTCGACCCGCACCACCGCACGGTCGCCGTCGGTCGCTCCCGCCGTCGTGCTGAGGGCGCTGACCGGCACGGGTGACCGGTCCAGCCCGGTGGTCGCCACCTCCGAGGCCCAGAGCTGGAGGAGGTCTGACCCGGAGGGGTCGAGGGTGTTCGCCAGCCCCGCCACGTCGGTGGCGGCGCGCCCGTCGAGCAGCGCGCGGAGCGAGGCCTCGACGGCGGCCTGCGGGGTCGGCGACAGGGCGGGGGCCAGGGACTGCACGCTCGGCAGGCCGCCGTCCACGACGTCGGGTCCGACCAGCGTGCCGAGCACGCTGAGGTACCAGCGCCCCGACCGTTCGACGGTCACCAGCCGCGGCAGGGCTCCGAGCGCCGGGAGGGTCGCGGCCCGGTAGGTGGCGTCCTGGGGAGCGCTGAGGTTCCGGTAGGCGAACCAGGCGCGGAGCAGCCCGTGCGCGGCGCCCGGGTCGGTGCGGACGCGCACGGCGACATCACCGAGGTCGACGACCGCCACGTCCGCGGACTGGGCGGCGACCCGTGGCGCCTGGCCGGTGACGTCGAGGTCGAGCCCGTCGAGCAGCGCGGAGGCCGCGGCCGGGGCGCCGCCGACGGCGTCGGGGAGCCGGAGGTCGCCGAGGCGACGCGACCAGGAGCCCCCGAGCCGGAGGAGCGCGGCGCGCTCGTCGGGTTCGACGAGGCCGGCGAGAGCACCGAGGTCCTCGTCGTCGAGGGCCGTCAGGACGCGGTCGGCCAGCGCGGTCGGCGAGGACGCCCCGCCCCGGAACCGGTCCACGACCGCCAGCCCGCCCAGCACCAGGGCGACCACGAGGACGCCGACGGCGAGCACGACCACGAGGCGTCGGTCGACCGCGCGCGGCTCGACCGCGAGCACCTCCGGCTCCGACACCGTCCGCTCCGGCGCGAAGGGCTCAGGGGACGTCGACGGACCTCTGGTCCAGGGTCGCGCGCTGCTGCGTGACCGGGGGCGTCGCCGTGGCGGACCCGTCGTGCGGGTCCGAGGTCGGTTGCGGGAGCGCACCGTGACGGCCGGTCGGCGCCCGGAACCCGGGTGCGAGCAGCTGCGCGAGGGTGACCGCGTGCCGGTCGGCGAGCTCGGCCAGCTGCGTACGGCAGGAGAAGCCGTCGGCCAGCACGACCGCGTCGGGACGCTGGCGCACGGCGGGCAGCAGGTCGTGCTCCGCCACCGCGACGGAGACGTCGTAGTGGCCCTGCTCGACGCCGAAGTTCCCGGCGAGCCCGCAGCACCCGCCGACGGTGGTCACCGTGGCGCCGGTCGAGGCCAGCAGCGCGGCGTCGGCGCGCCAGCCGATGACCGAGGCGTGGTGGCAGTGCGGCTGGGCGACGACCTCGACCCCGCTCAGGTCGGGAGCGTGCCAGTCCGGCGTCCGTTCGAGCAGCTCGGCGAGGGTGAGGACGCCCGCCGCGACCGCGGCGACCCGCGGGTCGTCGAGCAGCTCGCCCGCGTCGGAGCGCCACACGGCGAGGCAGGACGGTTCGAGGCCGACGACCGGGACGCCGGCGGCGACCACCGGGTGCAGCACGTCGAGGGCCTGGCGCAGCTGGCGCCGAGCGCCCTCGCGCTGGCCGGTGCTGATCCAGGTGAGCCCGCAGCAGGCGTTCCGCTCCAGGAACGTCGGCGCGTAGCCCGCCGCCCGCAGCACGTCGAGGACCGAGGAGGCGCCGTCGCCGTCGAAGCAGTCGGAGAACGAGTCGACCCAGACGACGACGGGTCGGCCGCCGGCGGGATCGGCGTCGACCGCCACGCGCGCCCGGGCCGGCCGGTCGGCGAACCTCGGCATCGACCGCCGCTGGTCCACCCCGGCGCTCCAGCGCACCAGGTGCTTGAGCCCGGGCGTGGAGGTCGACAGGTTGATCAGGGCGGCGAGCCCGGGGACGCGCGTGATCATGCGGCCCCAGCGCGGCAGCCAGCCCAGCGCGTAGTGGCTGCGGGGCCGCAGCCGGCCGGCGTACGCGTGGTCGGTCGCGATCGACTTGTAGGCCGCCATGTCGATGCCGGTCGGGCAGTCGCGGGCGCAGCCCTTGCAGGACAGGCAGAGGTCGAGCGCGTCGTGCACCTCGGGCGCGCGCCAGCCGCCGACGAGGGTGCCGTTGACCAGCTCCTGCAGGACCCGTGCCCGGCCGCGGGTGGAGTCCTTCTCCTCGCGCGTCGCCTGGAAGGACGGGCACATCACGCCCTGGGAGCCCGTCGTGTTGGCCAGGCACTTGCCCACGCCGGAGCACTTGTGCACCTCGGCGGAGAAGTGCCGGCTCACGGGGAGCGGGTGCCCGACCAGGCCGGCGGTGCGCAGATCGGCGTCGACGGGTGCCGGGTCGACGAGCACGCCCGGGTTGAGCAGGTCGTCGGGGTCGAAGGCGTCCTTGACCTGGCCGAACAGCGCGATCGCGGCCGGGGAGTACATCGCCGGGAGGAGCGCGCCGCGCGCCCGGCCGTCGCCGTGCTCGCCCGACATCGACCCGCCGTACGACGCCGCGACCCTCGCCGCCGCCTCGACGAACCGTCGGTAGACGTCGGAGCCGCCCGGCGTGGTGAGGGGGAAGTCGATGCGGGCGTGCACGCACCCGTCGCCGAAGTGCCCGTACGGCAGCGCGTCCAGCCCGAACTCGGTCAGCAGCGCGTCGAAGTCGCGCAGGTAGGCCCCGAGCCGCGCGGGCGGGACCGCCGCGTCCTCCCAGCCGGGGTAGGCGGGTTCGGCGAGGCTGACGCCGGCGAGCCCGGCGCCGTCCTCGCGGATCTTCCACAGCGCGAGCGCCTCGGTCGGGTCGGTCACCGCGAACCCGTCGAGCGCACCGGCGTCGGCCAGCACGCGTGCGGCGCGGGCGGCGACCTCGGCCGGGTCGTCGCCGACGACCTCGACGAGCATGAAGCCGTCGCCGCGGGGGAGCGGCGGCACCGAGCCGGGGCCACGGCGGCGACGGACCACGTCGACGATGCGCCGGTCGAGGCCCTCGACCGCGGTCGGCCGGTGGGCCAGGACGGCCATCACGGCGTCCGCCGCGTCGGCCATCGTGGCGTAGCCGAGCGCGACCAGCTGCTTGTTCGGCGCGTCGGCGACCAGGCGGACGGTCGCCCCGGTGATGACGGCGAGGGTGCCCTCCGTGCCCGCGAGGAACCGGGCGACGTCGAAGCCCCGTTCGGGCAGCAGGTGCTCGAGGCTGTAGCCGGACACCTGGCGCCCGAACGTGCCGAACTCGGTCCGGATCGTGCCGAGGTCGCCGGCCACCACGTCGCGGAGCCGCGTCAGGCTCGAGGCGAGCGGTGCCTCCTGCCCGTGCTCGAGGTGCAGCCGCTCACCGCGCCCGGTCACGACGTCGAGGGCGACCACGTTGTCCGAGGACCGTCCGTAGCCGAGCGCGCGCGGTCCGCAGGCGTTGTTGCCGATCATCCCGCCGATCGTGCAGCGGTTGTGCGTCGACGGGTCCGGCCCGAAGCGCAGCCCGTACGGCGCCGCGGCCGCCTGCAACGACGACTGCACCACCCCGGGCTCCACGCGAGCCGTGCGCGCCTCCGGGTCGACCGCCTCGATGCGCGTGAGGTGGCGGCCGACGTCGACGATGAGGCCGGGGCCGACGGCGTTGCCCGCGCAGGAGGTGCCGGCACCGCGCGTGGTCACCGGCATCCGGGCGGCACGCGCCGCGTCCAGCACCGCCAGCAGCTCCTCGGTGCTCCTCGGCCGGGCCACCGCCTGCGGGACGACCCGGTAGAGCGACGCGTCGGAGGAGTAGAGCGCGCGGGCGAGGGTCGAGGTGTCGAGGGCACCGGCGGCGCCGCGCCGGTCGAGCTCGGCCGCGAGCTCACGCAGCGGGTCGGGGACGTCTCCGTCGCCGGGGGCGACGAGCAGGGCGGCGGAGGACATGATCGTCCTCGATGCTAGTGGGCGATCAAGCCTGGGGGGCCGCGAGGATCGCGCGCATGGCCCGACCGACGGCCTCGTAGTCCTCGGGGTCGACCGCGTCCACGAAGTTGCGCCGCACGCACTCGACGTGGCTCGGGGCTGCGTCCGTCAGCAGCTGCTGCCCGCCGTCGGTGAGGTTGGCCCAGACGCCTCGCCGGTCGACGGGGCACGTGGTGCGCTCGATCAGCCCGCGCTTCTCCATCCGGGTGACCGTGTGGGTGAGGCGCGACCGGCTCTGGTGCACCGCGTCGGCCAGCTCGGCCATCCGCAGCTGGCGGTCGGACGCCTCGGACAGGGTGACCAGGATCTCGTACTCGGCGAGATCGAGGTCGTGCTCGCGCAGCTGGGCGTCGAGGCGTTCGTTGAGGATCGCGCTGCCGAGCAACCACGCGCGCCACACGCGCTGCTGGTCTTCGCTCAGCCAGCGCGCTGCCGGGGGTGCAGTGATGGTCATGTTGTCTTCAACTGTACGACCACCCGGCCCGCATCCCTACTCGACCTCGTGGTAGGTGCACGGCTGTCACCCCTGGGGACGACAGGGCCGGGACCGCGCCTCACGGACGGCGGGGGACCGGTGCGTAGTGCGCGAGCGAGGACTCGAGCACGGCCAGTCCGTGAGCGGCGGTGGGCAGGCCCGCCCGGACCGCGTCGACCTCGACCGTGGGCACGGTGCCGGACAGGACGGCCGTGCCGTCGGTGACGGCCGTGGCGCCCAGCCGCCCCCGGTGGCGCAGCAGGAGACCGGTCGTGGCGGTGACCGTCCCGGCCGGCGTCTCGAGGCGGAACCGGTCGACGGGCTCGCACACCACCGTCCCGGCGACCCGCAGGGCCTCGCCGAGCACCACCGCGAAGGTGTGGCGCACGTCGGCCGGCGTGGGGCTGGGCGGTGAGTAGCCGCTCTCGTCCAGCGTCACGACGACGTCGGTGACCGGCCAGCCGTGCGGACCGGTGCCGAGCGCGTCGTCGACGTGCTCGAGCAGCGCCGCGCGCAGCCCGGCCACCGTCCCGTAGACGTGCAGGGGGAGAGTGAGCCGTTCGGCGGTGACGAGGACCTCCACGCCCGAGCCCGGAGGTGCAGGTCCGACGCTCACCCCCAGCGTCACCTCCCGGTGGTGCCCCGGGTCGCCCGTCCGGCGGACCGCGCTGCCGGTGCCCGAGGGACGTTCCACGCAGGCGGCGGCCGGCGGCGTGAAGTCCGCGAGCACGCCGTGCTCGACGGCCAGCGTCTCGGCGATGACCTGGCGCTGCACCTCGCCGTAGACGTCGATCCGCAGGGCGCCGGCCCGGACGTCGGGGCGGACGCGGATGAGCGGGTCCACGTCCGCGAGCTCGGCGAGCGCACGGCGCAGCGCGTCCGACCGGGCGGGGTCGCGGGCCACCACCGTGGTCTGGAGCGCGGGTGGCGGGAAGGCCGGTGGTGTCGTGCGGTCCACGCCCCGGCCGAGGTGGTCACCGACCCGGGCGGCCGCGAGCCCCGACACCCGGACGACCTGGCCGGCCACGGCGTGGTCCCGCGCGACCGGCCCGCCGGGCTCGAACACGCGCAGCGCGGTGACGACTCCCGTCCGCTCGGCGCCCAGCTGCACCCGGTCCCGCACCGCGAGCCGCCCCGTACGCAGGCGCACCGTGCAGACCCGCCGCCCGTCGTCGTCGTGCTCGACCTTGAAGACCTGCCCGCTCGCGGCGGCCCCGTCCCGCTCGCTGCCGTGGGCCCGGTCGGAGGTCACCGGGTCGGGCGTGAGCAGGCCGGTGACGGCGTCGACCAGCGCCCGTACGCCCGTCCCGGTGCGGGCCGACCCGAGCACGACCGGGTGGACCAGGCCCGAGCGGGTGAGCCGGCGGAGCGCGGCGTGCAGCGCGGACGGGTCGAGGTGGGTCTGCTCCAGCCAGCGGCGGAGCAGGCCGTCGTCGTGCTCGGCCAGGACCGCGGCCACCGAGTCCGCGACGCTCGGGTCGTCCCAGCGCGCCGGGACGAAGCTCGCCGCCGCGGTGCCGGGCGCCACGACCGAGCCGAGCGGCAGCAGGGGGGCGGCCAGCCGCGTCGCGACGGCCGTCAGCACCCGGTCCGGGTCGGCTCCGGCGCGGTCGACCTTGTTGACGAACACGACCGTCGGCACGCGCAGCCGGCGCAGCGCGCGGTGCAGCAGCACGGTCTGCGCCTGCACGCCCTCGACCGCCGAGACCACGAGCACGGCCCCGTCGAGCACGGCGAGGGACCGGTCGACCTCGGCGATGAAGTCGGGGTGGCCCGGTGTGTCGACGAGGTTCACGACCACGTCGCCCGAGCGGAACGTCGCCACCGCGGCCCGGATCGTGATGCCGCGCGCCCGCTCCTGGGCCAGGGTGTCGGTCTGGGTCGTGCCGTCGTCGACGCGGCCGCCGTGCTCCAGCGCGCCGCCGGCCACGAGCAGGGCCTCGGTCAGGCTGGTCTTGCCGGCGTCCACGTGCGCGAGGACGCCGAGATCGAGGTAGGCGTCAGGTCCGGTGGGGAGGTTCGACGGGTCGGGCGGGAAGCGGTCGGGCAGGGAGCGGTCCATGGGTCCTCGGGTGCGGGCAGCGGTGGCTGGGTGGTCGCACGAGGTCTCGCATGGGTCTGTTTCGTCGCTCTCGGTGGTGGGTGGGGCCGTCGCCCGAGTGCAGCCCACGGCACGCCGGGGTGTCAACGGGTTTGCGCGCGGGGCGCGGGGCCCGTGTCCGGTAGCCTGACGAGACCAGCCAACACCCGCGGCCGGCTGATGCTTGCCAGGGCGGCCCGTACGAGCATGCGGAGCCTCCATGGACGTCGACCACGCGAACGACATCGTCGCGCAGCGCTCTGCCTCGGTCGGGGCGGTGCTCCTGGAGCAGGTCAAGGCCTCGGGCGACCGGGAGGCGTTCCGCCACCGTCGGGACGGCCGCTGGGTGTCGCTGTCGTGGACCGAGACCAAGGACGCGGCGTTCGAGCTGGCGGCCGGGCTGCTCGCGATCGGTGTGCAGCTCGAGGACCGGGTCGCGATCGCCTCGGGCACCCGGATCGAGTGGGTGCTCGCCGATCTGGCGATCATGTCGGCCGGCGCGGCGACCACGACGGTCTACCCGACCACCCAGCACGACGACGTGGCCTTCATCCTCGGCGACTCCGGCTCGCGCGTCGTCTTCGCCGAGGACCAGGGCCAGGTCGACAAGATCGTGGCCCACGCCGACGAGCTGGGAGAGCTCGAGACGATCGTCCAGATCTCCGGCGTGCCGCGCAGCCCCCGCACGATCAGCCTGGAGGAGCTGCAGGTCCGCGGCCGCGAGCGCCTCGCGAGCGACCCGTCGTGCGTCGAGGACGTGATCGCCCAGACCGGCCCCGACCACCTCGCCACGCTGATCTACACCTCCGGCACCACCGGGCGCCCGAAGGGCGTACGCCTGGTCCACGACTGCTGGACCTACGACGGCGCCGCGGTCGAGGCGTTCGAGATCATCTCGCGCGACGACCTGCAGTACCTGTGGCTGCCGCTCAGCCACGTCTTCGGCAAGGCCCTGATCGCGATCCAGCTCAAGATCGGCTTCGCCTCGGCCATCGAGGGCGACATCGACTCGCTGGTCGAGAACCTCGGCGTGGTGCAGCCGACCTTCATGTGCGGCGCACCGCGCATCTTCGAGAAGGTGCGGGCCCGGGTCATGACGAGCGCGTCCTCGGGTCCCCGTGGGCGCATCGTCGACTGGGCGTTCGGCGTCGGGCGCCGGACGTCCGCGCTGCGGCTCGCCGGGGGCAGGCCGCCGGGGCTGCTGGCGGCGCAGCAGGCGCTGGCCGAACGGCTCGTCTTCTCCGCGATCAAGGCGCGGATGGGCGGCAAGATCAGGTTCTTCATGTCGGGCTCCGCCGGGCTCAACCGGGAGGTGCAGGAGTGGTTCCACGCGGCCGGCCTGCTCCTGCTCGAGGGCTACGGCCTCACCGAGACGAGCTCGCTGACCTGCGTCAACAACCCGCGCGCACCGCGGTTCGGCACGGTCGGTCCGGCGATCCCGGGGTCCGAGCTCAAGATCGCCGACGACGGCGAGATCCTCGTCAAGGGCCCCGGCGTGATGCGCGGCTACCACCACCTGCCGGAGGCGACCGCCGAGGCCTTCGTGGACGGGTGGTTCGCCACCGGCGACATCGGGCACGTCGACGACCACGGCTACCTCAAGATCACCGACCGCAAGAAGGACCTGATCAAGACCTCCGGCGGCAAGTACGTCGCCCCCTCGGAGGTCGAGGGCGTGATCAAGGCCGCGTGCCCGTACGTCAGCCAGGTCGTCGCGCACGGCGAGGGCCGCAAGTACATCAGCGCGCTCATCGCCCTCGACCCGGGTGCGATCGCGGAGTGGGCCGACGGGCAGGGCCTCGCGTACGCCTCCACCGAGGACCTGACGAAGGCGCCGGAGGTGCGGGCGCTGGTCGACGGCTGCGTGCAGGCGGCCAACCGCAAGCTCGAGCGCTGGGAGACCGTCAAGCGCTGGGCGTTCCTGCCGGCCGAGCTCGACGTCGAGCACGGCGAGGTGACCCCGAGCATGAAGGTCCGCCGGGCCGAGGTGACGCGGCGCTACGCCGACCTGCTCGACTCCCTCTACGACCGCGACTAGTGCCCGCCTCCGCCCGACCTCGCTTCGTCTACCGCTCGCCCCGACGCTGGGGCGACCTGGACGCGCAGGGGCACGTCAACAACGCCGTCTACCTCGACCACCTGCAGGACGCCCGGGTGGCGTTCCTGCACGCCGGGGCACCGGGGCTCGCGGACATGCTGCGCACCGGGGTGCTCGTGGTCGCGCAGCAGGTCGAGTACCTCGCACCCGTCGGCCACGGACCCGAGCCGCTCACCGTCTCGACGTGGATCGACGCGCTGGGGGCCAGCCGGTTCGTGGTGGGCTACGACGTCTTCGACGGCGACACGCTCGCCGTCCGGGCGCGGACGACGCTGGTGGCGTACGACCTCGCGGCCGGTCGGGTGCGCCGGCTCACCGCGATCGAGCGTGCGGCGTTCGAGGCCCACCTCGACCCGGCCGAGCCGCTCCGCCCGCTCGCCGGCGTCGGCGTGGGGGAGGGCGCGGCCCGCTACCCCCTGACCGTGCGCTGGTCCGACCTGGACGCGTTCGGCCATGTCAACAACGTCAAGTTCTACGACTACGTCCAGGAGGCGCGGGTCGCGATCATGACCAGCACCCTCGACTGGTCGTCCGGGGTGGTCTGGTCGATCGTGCGCCAGGACCTCGACCACTGCGCCCCGCTCGACTTCCGCCCCGAGCCGTACGAGGTGGCGACGAGCGTGGTCGCGGTCGGGACGCGTTCGTTCACCCTCGCCGCCGAGATCCGCGACCCGGGCTCGGGCACGGTCTACGCCCGGGCCCGCACCATCGCGGTCGGGCCGCGGCCGCTGGACGAGACCGAGCGGCGGGCCCTGGCCGCGTTCGCGCTGCCCGACGCGGCGGGGGTCCCGGTCGGCTGAGCCGGGCGAGGTTCAGTCGTCACACCCTTCTCTCCCGGCACACCCTGCTCGTCCCGGCACACCCTGCTCGTCCCGGCACACCCTGCAGGGTGTGCCGACGCCCGGAAGGTGTGCCGGAGCGGAAAGGGTGTGCCGGGTCAGGATCTGCCGAGGGCGTGCGGAACGTGCTGAGGCGTGCTCGCCGGGCTGGGGCGAGCAGGCGCTCAGCCGGCGTCGGGACGCCGGGGCGAGAGCGAGACCGACGACGTGACGCCGCCGCCCATCGAGGTCGTGGCCGGCGAGGGTCCTTCGGTGTTGACCATGAACTGCGCGGCCCGCTCGAGGTAGGTCCACATCTCCGTGCGCTGGGCCTCGGTTACATCGATCGACGCGACGGCGTCGCGCATGTGGGTGATCCAGCGGTCCCGCATGTCCGGCGTCACCGGGAACGGTGCGTGCCGCATCCGCAGCCGCGGGTGCCCGCGCTCCTCGCTGTAGGTCGTGGGCCCGCCCCAGTACTGCTCGAGGAACCCGCGCAGCCGGACCTCCGCCTCCGCGAGGTCCTCGTCGGGGTAGAGGTCGCGCAACGGCTGGTCGGCGGCGACGCCCTCGTAGAAGCGGCGCACGAGCGCCACGAACGTCGGGTGGCCGCCGACCGCGTCGTAGAACGTGGCGACGGCGGCGACGGGGGCGGGGCTGGCTGCTGGCTCGGACATCGCCCCCATCATCCCGCCTGCCTCAACCGCTGCCCGCCGAGCGGTCGCCCCCGGCCGCTCACCAGCCCTTTGGCACGATGGGTCGCGGGCGACCGATCTGGTCGTCCACGACCTACCGTGCCGGGGCACGACGACCGGCAAGCACGCAAGGAGCACCACATGGCAACCGTTCGTACCGCGCAGGCCCACTGGGAGGGCTCGCTGATGGAGGGTCAGGGCGAGGTCGAGCTCGTCTCGTCCGAGGCGGGCAGCTTCGAGGTCAACTGGCCGTCGCGCGCGGAGCAGGCGAACGGCAAGACGAGCCCCGAGGAGCTCATCGCCGCCGCGCACTCCACCTGCTTCTCCATGGCGCTGTCGCACGGCCTCGCGGGTGCGGGTCACGCGCCCACGAGCATCGACACCACCGCCGACGTGACCTTCCAGGCCGGCACCGGCATCACCGGCATCAAGCTGACCGTCGTCGGCGACGTCCCCGGCATCACCGCCGAGGAGTTCGACGCGGCCGCGCAGGAGGCCAAGGAGAACTGCCCGGTCTCGCAGGCCCTCAAGGCCGTCCCGATGACGCTCGAGGTCAGCTTCAAGGGCTGAGTCTTCAGGGGCTGAGTCTTCAGGGGCTCAGTCGCACGCAGCCCCGTCGACAGGCTCAGCCGGCCACGTCCGCCGAGCCTGTCGACGGGCTGTCGACCAGCTGCACCGTCTGCACCGCGGTGACGACGGGCGGGCGCCCGGTGCCGCCCTGGCTGTAGTTGCCGACGCGCACGATCTCGCCGTTGCGGACGTACCAGGCGTTGCCGTTGTCGTCGCGCAGCTCCGTCGTCCGCAGGCCGATCGACTCGACCGTGCCGGACGCCTCCTTCATGTCGATGAAGTCGCCCACGCCGAACTGGCCCTCGACCAGCATGAACACCCCCGAGATCAGGTCCTTGACCACGTTCTGCAGCCCGAACGCGACGGTCACCGCGATGACCGAGGTGCCGGCGATGATCGAGGTGATGTCGAAGCCCATCTCGGAGAAGATCATCAGCAGCGCCACGAGCGTGATCACCACCGTGGACGCACTCCGCCCGAGCGAGCCGAGCGCACGGATCCGCGAGTCCCGCCGGCCGGCGGTGCGGTCGCGGTCGGAGTCGCGGAGGACCTCCAGCGCCTTGATCCGCAGGCGCCGGCGGTCACCGGTCGACCGTCGCACCGCCCGGTCGATCAGCCGGTTGACGACGGCCCGGGCGACGAGCGCGAGGACGACCAGGAACGCGATCCGCAGCGGGACGAAGTCCGCGGCGTCGGCGAGGGTGCGGGGGAACCAGACGGGCATGGCCACACCCTAGGAGGCTGAGATCTCCGGGCCGGTCCGCCGCGGGCCTGCGATCCTCCTCGCATGGCCGGGCGACAGGGGAGTGCTGCAGAGGTCCTGGGTCGAGCCGGCGTGGTCGCCGTCGTCGTGACCGTGCTCGCCTGGGCGTCCGCGTTCGTGATGATCCGCTTCGCGGGGCCCTGGCTCAGCCCGGGGGCCCTCACCCTGGGGCGGCTGCTCGTCGCCACGGTCGCGCTGACCGTCATGACCTCGTTCCGCGCCCTCGGCGGGGGACGCCGGCTGGAGCGCCTGCGGGTCCTGTCGCAGCGCGGGCGCTGGCTGCTGGTCGCCATCGGGCTGCTGTGGTTCGCGGTCTACAACGTCGCGCTCAACGCCGGCGAGCACCACATCGACGCGGGGACCTCCTCGATGATCATCCAGATCGGCCCCGTGCTGATCGCCGTGCTCGCCGGCACGCTCCTGCACGAGGGCTTCCCCCGTCCGCTCGTCATCGGGACGGCGGTGGCGCTGCTCGGGACGGTGATGATCGGCGTGGCCACGAGCACGGCGGGGGCGGGGGAGCGCCCGGCGGGAGCGTCCCCTCTGCTCGGGGTGCTGCTCGTGCTCGTGAGCGCCCTCGTGTACGCCGTCGCGCTCGTCGCGCAGAAGGTGGTCCTGCGGCAGGTGTCGGGCCTGGTCGTCGCGTGGGCGGCCTGCACCGTGGGGTGCGTCGCCTGCCTGCCCTTCGCGGGCCAGCTCGTCAGCGGGCTCGCCGCCGCACCGCCGCGGGTCTGGTGGGCCGTCGTCTACCTCGGTGTCGTGCCGACCGCGATCGCCTTCTCGACGTGGGCGTACGCGCTGGGTCGCAGCGACGCGGGACGGCTCTCGATCAGCACGTACGCCGTCCCGCCCGTCGCGATCGCGCTGGGCTGGTTGTTCCTGGGCGAGGTGCCGCTGCCGCTCGCCGTCGCCGGCGGTGCGGTCAGCCTGGTCGGGGTGGCGGTCTCCCGACGTCGAGGACGGCCCGCCGCCGAACCGGCACCCGCGGCCTGAGCGGACCCGAGCCCGGCCGGCCGGTCAGGTCGAGCTCGGCCAGTCCGTCCCGACCCGTCGCCAGGCCGCGTCGAGGGCGTCCAGCACGTCCGCCGGCAGCGGGCCCCGGCCGGCGGCCGCGACGTTCGCCGTGAGGTTGGCCAGCGAGGCCGTGCCGACGATGGCGGTGTGCACGCCGGGGGCGTACGCGCTGAAGCGCAGGGCCAGCTCGGCCCACTCGAGCCCGTCCGGCTCGAACGCCAGCTCCCGCAGCCGCTCCCAGTAGAGCTCAGAGTAGTGGCCGGTGGGTCGTTCGGCGAAGCGCCACGGGGCGTTCGCGATCGGGCGCTTGGCGATCACGCCGAGCTCCGCGGCGCGACCCAGGACGTGGCGCAGGTTCCACTGGTCGACGACGTTGACGCTGCACTCGAGCGCCCCGAACCGTCCGGACGCCGCCGCGTACGCGAGTGCGTCGTTGTCGCCGCTGTAGCCGGCGATCCCGATCAGGCCCTCGGCGGCCGCGTCGTCGAGCGTCTCCTGCAGGTCGCCGCGCTGCAGGACCTCGAGCGGGCAGGAGTGCAGGAAGTAGACGTCGACCCGTTCGGACCGGGTCCGCCGCAGCGTCTGCTCGATCCCCGCCCGCACGCTGCCCGGCGACCAGTCCTCCTGGCCGGGCACGCCCGAACCGCCCTTGCTGGACAGCAGGAACTCGCACCGCCGTCTCCCGAGGTGCCGTCCGACCCGTTCCTCGCTCGACCCGTAGCTCAGCGCGGTGTCGACCAGGGTGACCCCGAGGTCGAGGGCGCCGTTCAGCAGCGCCGCGGCCTGCGCCTCGGTGACGTCGGCCTCGCCCACCTGGCCGGCGCCCAGGCCCACCACGGAGACGTCCAGGGTGGTCCCGCCGAAGGGTCGCTGCTCCACGTCAGCGACCGTACGTCGCGCGGCCGGCCCACCAGGTCGCCACGACCGGGTCGGGCAGGTCGCGCCCGTGCCACGGGTTGTTCCGCGAGAGCGACACCGAGGCGTCCCGGTCGACGGTCGCGCGGCGCTCCGGGTCGACGAGCGTGAGGTTGGCGGGCTCGCCGACGGCCAGCGGACGGCCCTGGCCGCCGAGCCGGGCGATGTGGGCCGGGACCGACGACATCCGCGTCGCCACGTCGCGCCAGCCGAGCGACCCGGGGCGGACCATCGTCTCCACGACCACGGCCAGCGCGGTCTCCAGGCCGAGCATCCCGGACGCCGCGTCGACGAAGGCGTGCTCCTTGTCGTGGCGCGCGTGCGGGGCGTGGTCGGTGGCGACGACGTCGATGGTGCCGTCGGTGAGCCCGGCGCGCAGGGCCGCGACGTCCTCGGCGCTGCGCAGGGGCGGGTTCACCTTGTACGTCGGGTCGTAGCCGAGGAGCTCGTCGACGGTGAGCAGCAGGTGGTGCGGCGTGACCTCGGCCGTCACCGGGACGCCACGCCCCTTGGCCCAGCGCAGCACGTCGACGGTCTCGGCGGTCGACACGTGGCAGACGTGCAGCCGTGAACGGGTCAGCTCGGCCAGGCCGACGTCGCGCGCGACGACGCCCGCCTCGGCCGCGGCCGGCCAGCCGGGCAGCCCGAGCCGGCCGGAGACCGGACCCTCGTCGCAGCACGCGTCCGACCCGGCCAGCCGCGGGTCCTGCGCGTGCTGGGCCACGACGCCGTCGAAGGCCCGCACGTACTCCAGCGCACGACGCATCAGCCGGGCGTCGGCGACGCAGCGCCCGTCGTCGGAGAAGACACGGGTGCGGGCGGCGGAGCGGGCCATCAGGCCGAGCTCGGCCAGCTCCTCGCCCGCGAGGCCCTTGCTCACCGCGCCGACCGGGACCACCAGCGCGGACCCGGCGGCACGGCCGACGTCGAGCAGGTGCTCGGCCGCCTCCGCGGTGTCGGTGACGGGGGAGGTGTTGGCCATGGCCAGGACGGCGGTGTAGCCACCCCGGGCTGCCGCCGCGGTGCCGGTGGCCACGGTCTCGGCGTCCTCCCGGCCCGGCTCGCGCAGGTGGGTGTGCAGGTCGACGAGACCGGGCAGCGCGACCAGCCCGTACGCGTCCACCCGCCGGGCGTCGGGTCTGGCCTCGGCGGGGTCGGCGAACATGCCCTCGCGGATCAGCAGGTCGCCGGGTCCGGCGCCGGCCAGGTCGGCGCCGAGCACGAGCACGTCGCCGCTCATCGAAGCGCCCCGCTCTCGTCGGCCCCGCCGAGCAGCTGGTAGAGCACGCTCATCCGGACGGCGACCCCGGCGGCCACCTGGTCCAGGATCAGCGAGCCGGCCGAGTCGGCGGCGTCGGCGGAGATCTCCAGGCCACGGTTCATCGGGCCCGGGTGACAGATCGCGGTCCCGGGCCGCAGCAGGCCGAGCCGGGCGCGGGTCAGCCCGTAGCCCACGGTGTACTCGCGCGGGGTGGGGAAGTAGCCCCCCGACATGCGCTCGCGCTGCACGCGCAGCATCATCACGGCGTCGACCTCTCCGAGGACCTCGTCGAGGTCCGTGCGGACCTCGACGGGCCAGGTGTCCACACCCGCGGGGAGCAGGGTGGGCGGCGCCACGAGCACGACCTGGGCGCCGAGGGTGTGCAGCAGGGCGACGTTGCTGCGGGCGACGCGGGAGTGGGTGATGTCCCCGACCACGGCGACCCTTCGCCCGGCGAACCCGTCCGACGACCCGTCCTGCGCCCGGAAGTGCCGGCGCAGCGTGAACGCGTCGAGCAGGGCCTGCGTCGGGTGCTCGTGGGTGCCGTCGCCGGCGTTGACCACGTGCACCCCGAGCCCGAGCTCGGCGAACCAGCGCGTCGCCTGCAGCGGCGCCCCGCTGGCCATGTGCCGGATGATCATGGCGTCCACGCCCATCGACGCCACGGTCAGGACGGTGTCGCGCAACGACTCGCCCTTGGAGACCGACGAACCCTTGGCGCTGATGTTGATCACGTCGGCGGACAGCCACTTGCCGGCCAGCTCGAACGAGCTGCGCGTCCGGGTCGAGTCCTCGAAGAACAGGTTGACCACGGTCCGGCCGCGCAGCGCAGGCAGCTTCTTGACGGGACGGCCCTGGACGAGGGCCATCTCCTCGCCGAGGTCGAGGATCTCGGTGATCTCGGCGACGTCGAGGTCGGCGGCCGACAGCAGGTGCCGCATCACTCGCCGGCCCCGGTGATCGTGACCTCGTCGGTCCCGTCGATCTCGGTGAGGCGGACGGACACGCGCTCGTCCGAGCGCGTCGGCAGGTTCTTGCCGACGTGATCGGCGCGGATCGGCACCTCGCGGTGGCCGCGGTCGACCAGCACGGCCAGGCGGACGGCGCGCGGGCGGCCCAGGTCGCCGAGGGCGTCGAGCGCCGCGCGCACGGTGCGCCCGGAGAAGAGCACGTCGTCGACGAGCACGACCACGGCGCCGTCCACGCTCACCGGGACCTCCGTACGGCCCGGCGCCCGGGTCGGGTGGCGGCGCAGGTCGTCGCGGTACATCGTCACGTCCAGGGCCCCGACGGGGATCGGCGTCGACTCCACCTCGGCCATCGCCCGGCCGAGCCGCTCGGCCAGGGGCACGCCCCGGGTCGGGATCCCCAGCAGCACGAGGCCGGCGGGGCCACGGTTGGCCTCCAGCACCTCGTGCGCCATCCGCGCGCAGGCACGGCTGATCTGGTCGGCGTCCAGGACCTGCCGGGCGAGGGAGGTCGCATCCTCCTGGCCCGTCACGTCAGGCATGCTAGTGCCATGGACACCCTCTTCGGCTGGCCCCAGGCTCCGACGGTCACGCCGCTCGAGCTGCTGGGCCTGCTCGGTGGCTTCCCCCTCGTGGTGATCGTCGTGGTCTTCACCGTGGCCAAGGCCCACGCGGTGCTGAAGGCCAACAAGCTCGGCCCCGGGCCGCAGCCGAGCGACCCCGTCTGGGAGGGGGGCCGGGCGCTGTCGATCATGGGCGGTGCCGAGGACCAGCTCGCCGACGACGTCGAGGCCCGGCGCCGCGAGCTGACCGCACCCCCGTCGACGCCCACCCTCGAGGCAGACGCGGGCGGTGCCAGTGCTCGCTGGTGACGGGCTGACCCCCGCCGACACCGGACAGCTCGAACGCGCGGTGCGGATCGCGGAGGAGGCGTCGGGGCTGAGCTTCGCGCTCTACCTCACCACCTCGGAGGAGGACGCGCGGGCGTACGCGCTCCGCCTCCACGGGTCTCTCGAGGAGCCCGACCGTTCCGTGCTGGTGCTGTGCGACCCCGGCTTCCGCGTCCTGGAGATCGTGACCGGGCGGGCCGCCCGCCGCGCGCTGCCCGACCGGGTCTGCGCGCTGGCCGCGGCGACCATGCGGTCGTCGTTCGTCGCCGGCGACATCCCCGGCGGGCTCGCGAACGGCATCACCCAGCTCGGGGAGGCGGCCCGGCAGCCCCCGACCCTGCACAGCCACACCGGCGACGAGTGACGTCGCGCTGACCAGGCCCGCCCGTCCCCGGTCTCGCCCTCAGACGTAGGGCCGCCAGAGGTGCACCGTCGCGTAGCTGCGGAACGGTGCCCACACGGCCGGGTCGGTGACCCCGCGGGCCTCCAGCTGGCGTCGGACGGCGAGGTCGGTGGTCAGCAGGATGTCGCGCCGGCCGAGCGCGCGGAGCCCGACCACGTCGGCCGTCCACGGACCGATCCCCGGCAGGGCCAGCAGCTCGCGTCGCTGCTCCGCCCAGCGCCGGTCGGCGTCCAGGACGAGCGTTCCCGAGGCGAGGGCGGCGGCCAGACCGACCAGGGCCCGACCCCGGGCCCGGGGCATGGGCAGCACCCCCGGGTCGGCCTCGGCCAGGGCGGCCATCCGCGGGAAGAACCACGAGACCGCTCCGCCGTCGACGACGACCTGGTCCCCGTACGCCTCCGTCAGCTTCTCCGAGCAGCGGGCGGCCGCCGCCATGGAGATCTGCTGGCTCACGAGCGCCTGGACCGCGGCCTCGGCGACGTCGGTCGCCCCGGGGAGACGCAGCCCCGGGCTGCTTGCGACGTCGTCGCGCAGGTGCGGGTCCGCGCCCAGCGTCGCGGTCACCGCGTCGACCGGCGCGTCGGCGTCGACCAGCCGCCGGACCCGCGCGACCGCGTCCGCCTCGTCCGCCGGGTCACCTGCGTACGCCAGCCCGAGGGCCGCGCCGTCCCAGGTCAGGCGCACGGCACCGGGGCCGTGCGCCAGCCGGAGGGTGCGGGTCAGCCGGAGGGCGCCGTCCACCTCGGCGTGCTCCTCGACCCCGGGCACGGCGAACCGCCGCAGGAAGGCGAACAGCGTCGTCCCGTCGAACGGCTCGGTCGTCCCCAGGCGTCGCGGCGCGCCGAACCCGGGGACGTCGACCCCGGTTACGTGGCCTGCTGGCAGCGCAGGGCGCGCAGCGAGTCGGCCCGGCGCTCCTCGACGGTCCGGCGCACGGACGCCGAGAGCGTCACCGAGCCGAGCCAGTCGTCGAGCCGCGCCAGGAACGGCTCGCGGTCCGTGGGCACGGGGAACAGGTTGCGGACCGCGCTCGTCCGGAGCACGGCGCCCTTCGTCGCCCAGACGCCCCGCAGCGCCGACGCCTCCTCGACCATCGCGAGGTAGGGCTCGACGTACGGCGCGAGCACCTCGTCCTGGCCCCGCTGCCCGAAGGACACGCAGATCGCGGACTGCACGCTGTTGGTGACCTCGTCGGACTCGCAGGCGAGCCGCCACGCCTCCGCCTTGGCCTCCGCCGTCGGCCGGGCCGCCCGTGCGCCGGCGGCGAGCTCGGCGCCCGTGTTGGAGTCGTCGCGCGCCTGCTCGGCGTCGATCCCGGCCTCGTCGATCCGCCCGAGCCGGGCCAGCTGGCCGACCAGCAGCCAGCGCAGGTCGCGGTCGATCACGAGCCCCTCCGGCACGTCGCGGTCGTCCAGCCAGCCGGCCACCGCGTCCGCGCCCCAGCCCGGGTTGCTGGCCGCCGCGAACGAGCGGGCGAAGGCGAGCTGCGCGTCGGACCCTTCCGGCGCGGCACCGAGCAGCTCGTAGAGGCCGCGCTCGAGCTGCTCCTGCACCGCGGCCCGCTCGGCCAGCCCGGTGTACGAGTTAGCGGCCAGCGAGGCCTGGGCGAGCACGTTCCGCAGCTGGGTCGGGACGGTCTCGACCGCCGCCGTCCGCAGCACCACGTCGACGTAGTCGCGCGCCGGCAGCTCGGCGTCGCGGCAGGCGTCCCACAGCGACGCCCAGACGACCGCGCGGGCCAGCGGGTCGGCCACCAGCGGCAGGTGCTCCAGCGCCGTCCCGCGGGAGCGAACGTCGAGGCGCACCTTGGCGAAGGTCAGGTCCCCGTCGTTCGGCAGCAGCAGCGCCGGGCGCGGGAGCCCGACCAGCTCGGGCACCGGCGTCCGTCCGCCGTCCACGTCCAGCTCGACGGCGACGGTGCGGCTGAACCGGCCGTCGACGAGGTCGTACGCCCCCACCCCGATGCGGTGCGGCCGCAGGGTCGGGTGCTCGGGGCTCGCGGTCTGCACGACCGTGGCCGCGGAGATCACCTCGTCGGCGTCGGTCTCCACCTCGAGGGCCAGCGTGTTGACCCCGGCGGTCTCCAGCCAGCGCTCCGACCACGCCTGCAGGTCCCGCCCGGACGGAGGCTCGAGCGCGGCGAGCAGGTCGGCCAGGCTCGTGTTGCCGAAGGCGTGCTCGGCGAAGTAGGCGCGTACCCCCTCGAGGAACGCGTCGCGCCCGACGAACGCGACCAGCTGGGCCAGCACCGAGGCGCCCTTGCCGTACGTGATCTGGTCGAAGTTCGTGCTGACCGCCTCGAGGTCGACGATGTCGGCGGCGATCGGGTGCGTGGAGGGCAGCTGGTCGGCGCGGATCGCGCCCGTCTTGGAGCCGGCGCTAAACGAGGCCCAGTTGGACGCCGGGTCGTCGGTCAGCTCGCCGACCGCGAAGTTCGACGACCAGGTGGCGAACGACTCCTTGAGCCACAGGTCGTCCCACCAGCGCATGGTCACCAGGTCCCCGAACCACATGTGCGCCAGCTCGTGCAGGATCACCTCCTGGCGGTAGTCCCGTGAGGCCTGGGTGACGCGGCTGCGGAAGATGTACTCGTCGCGCAGCGTGACCAGGCCGATGTTCTCCATCGCGCCGGCGTTGTACTCCGGCACGAAGGCCTGGTCGTACTTGCCGAAGGCGTACGGCAGCCCGAAGTGGTGCTCGAACGTGCGGAAGCCGCCCTGGGTCACCTCGAGGATCGCGTCCGTGTCCAGGCTCTCGGCCAGCGAGCGCCGGCAGATCACCCGCGACGAGATCCGTCCCTTTGCGGTCTCCAGCTCGCCGTCGACGATCGTGTAGTGCCCCGCGAGCAGCGAGGTGAGGTAGGTCGAGACCCGCTCCGTGGTCGCGAAGGTCGTACGGACGAACCCGTCCCCGGCGTCGTCCTGGGACTCCACCGCACCCCCGGAGACCACGGCCCAGTCGCTCGGCGCGACGACCGAGATGGAGAAGC
Source organism: uncultured Friedmanniella sp. (assembly GCA_964251895.1). Lineage (GTDB taxonomy): Bacteria > Actinomycetota > Actinomycetes > Propionibacteriales > Propionibacteriaceae > Microlunatus. The sequence continues at coordinate 18,265 of CAXULL010000027.1, read as the reverse complement.
GCGCCTTGAGGTCGGGCTGCTCGAAGCAGGCGTACACGCGGCGCGCGTCGGCCGGCTCGAACTGGGTGTAGAGGTAGGTCAGGCCGTCGGCCGGGTCGATGAAGCGGTGCAGGCCGTCGCCGCTGCGGCTGTAGCGGACGACCGCGTCGACGTGCAGCTCGTGCTCGCCGGGGGTGACGTCGAAGGGCAGCCGGGAGTCGACGAACGTGGCCGGGTCGAGCGCGACGCCGTCAAGCTCGACGGCGCGGACCCGTTCCGCGATCAGGTCGACGTGCAGCGAGCCCGCCTCGCGTGCGGTGAAGCGGATCCGCGAGGACGACGTGTACAGCGTGGTCGGGTCCTCGACCTCGCGGCCGGACAGATCGACGTGGACGGCGTACGAGTCGGTGCCGATCAGGGTCGCGCGCGCCTGCGCCTCGGCTCGGGTGAGGTTGTCGGGGAACATCCCTCGATCCTTCCACGCCCCTCTCACAGGTCGCTGACTACGCTTCGGGGCATGGCGAAGAAGAACAAGCAGGCGGACGCGAAGGCCGAGCTCGAGGCCCTGGGCAAGCAGACCCGCAAGGCGGTCGAGGCGGTGCTGGCCGAGGTCCGCGAGGTGGCGGAGGAGCTCCGCAGCCGGACCTCCGAGGTGGCCTCCAGCGTCGCGGCCAAGACGGCGACCCCCGTGGGCTCGGCGGTCCAGACGGTCGACTTCTGGTTCGACCCGATCTGCCCGTGGGCGTGGATGACGTCGCGCTGGATGCTCGAGGTGGAGCAGGTCCGACCGGTGAAGACCGTCTTCCACGTGATGAGCCTGTCGGTGCTGAACGCCGGCCGGGACCTGCCCGAGGGCTACCGGACGCTGCTCGACAAGGGCTGGGCCCCGGTCCGCGTGGCCCTGGCCGTCGAGGAGCGCTACGGCCAGGAGCAGCTGCGCGCCTTCTACACCGCGATCGGCACCCGGATCCACCCCGGGCACGAGGGCTTCGGCCGCGACATCCTCGAGGCCGCGCTCCGCGACGTCGGCCTGCCGCCCGAGCTGGCCGACGCCGGTGACGTCGGCGACAACGACGAGGCCCTGCGCGCGTCGCACCACGCGGGCATGGACGCGGTCGGCGAGGACGTCGGCACGCCCGTCATCCACGTCGGCGACGTCGCCTTCTTCGGTCCGGTGATGTCGCCGGCGCCGAAGGGCGAGGAGGCCGGTCGCGTGTTCGACGGCGTGCTCGCGCTGGCGTCGTACCCGGGCTTCTTCGAGCTCAAGCGCACGCGCACCGTGGACCCGATCTTCGACTGAGCCTTCCTCAGCACGATCCTCAGCACGACCCTCAGCACCAAGACCATGGCGACCTGTGCACCGAGCTCGGTGCACAGGTCGCCACGACGTCGCTAGACCTCGACCAGGTGCCGCGGGGGCTCCCGGTAGAGCGGGTAGCGCGCCCCGACGATGCGCTCGGCGGTGGCGTAGGAGTACCAGACGGGACCGCCGAGGCGTTCCTCCGCCTCCGCCGTCAGCACCACCCGGTCCGGGTGGGTCTCGGTCGGTGCGTCGCCCCGGCGGACCAGGTCGAGGTCGGTGCCCAGCAGGTCGGCCGCGCCGAGCTCCCCGATGCGTCCGTACGACAGCGTCTCGACCTCGAGGCCGGTCACGAGCACCTTGGCCACGTGCACCTCACCCGTACGCGTCGTCGCGGCCAGCACGTCGTGGTCGTGCAGGGTCTCCAGCAGCCGGACGAGCGAGCCATCGCCGCGCTCGGCGGGCGGCACCTCGACGGCGGAACGCTCGACCCGCCGCGACCGGTCCGGGGCGGTGAGGGCGCGCAGGCGCTTCGGGCCGAGGTCGTGCCAGGCGCGCATCGCGGCGACGGCCCGGGGTTCGCCCGCAGCGCCGCCGCGTCCGACCGCCGCCCAGTAGTCCGGGTCGGCGACGGCCTGCGCCGCCGCCCGGTCCCCGAAGCAGAAGGCCTTGCGCGCCCGCGAGTTGGCGTGCTCCAGCAGCGCCTTCAGCAGGCTGCGCTCGACCGAGGGGTCGGCCGCCTCCCCGCAGGCGGTCAGCCGCACCGGGGAGGAGTCGTCGGCGTCGACGCCCATCACGTAGGTCGAGCAGACGCCGAACGCGGTCGCCGCGTGCTTGAAGACGGGTTCCACGCCTTCGGCGGCGAACCGCGCCGCCAGGGCCGCCACCTCCCCGGCGGCGCTGTCCAGGCCGGCCAGGTCGATCTCGGGCGAGCGCGCGTCGAGGGCGCGGAAGCGCAGGCCGTTCGTGTGGCGCTGCAGGATCTCGAGGATCCCGTGGCGGACCGGGCGCTCGGCGTCGAGGCCCGCACCGAGGCCGTTCGTCACCGGGGTGACGAGCGCGGAGGAGGCGGGGTCGTCGCGCTCGGCCGGGTCGCTGGCCACGAGGTCGAGCGGCGCCCAGACCTCGTCGCCGGTCCGCACGCGGACGAGCGGCACCCAGCTGATGACCGTCTCTGCCGACCACGACGAGCCGGCGGGCAGGCAGAGCGTCGCCGGGTCGGCCACCCGCTCGGCACCCTCGCGCGCCACCAGCTCGGCGAACGACGCCCGCCGCGCCCGTGGGTGCAGGCTCCGGACGTGCTCCCCGGCCAGCACGCCCTCGGCGAGCTCGCCGAGCCCGCTCAGCCGGGCGTCCTCGGTCGTGAGCCCGTAGCCGTTGCCGTTCATCGCGATCCGGCCGTCGACGAGCAGCGAGCAGCTCGTCACCGGCACGCCGAGGTGGTCCAGCCCGGAGATGTCGAAGTCGACGACCCGGCCGAACCGGCCCAGCACCTCCGTGTAGGCCGTGACGGCGTCGGACCCGCTCTGCTCCAGCACCCGGTCTCCTCCTGGTCCCTGCTGCTTGACTGGCTGCGTCCACACCGACTGGCGGCCTCCCACCGAGGCGAGAGGCGAGGTCACAGTGCAGCACGGGGACATCAGCCAGGCCGGCGAGGGCGCCCGGCTGCACGACCTGATCCTCGCGCAGACCCACCGGGGCGCCGGCGTCCCGGTCCTGCTGCGCACGGCTCCCGCGGGGGACGACGAGGCCGTGCCGTACGGCGCCGCCGCCTACCAGGTGCAGGTCGACCTCGCCGCGCGCCTGCTCGACGGGGCCGACCTGGGGAACCCGGAACCGGGCAGCGTCGCCGCGCGCCTGCTCGAACGGCCGGTGCTGGCCCTCAACTTCCACCGGATCCGGGGTCGCAACCAGGGCGTCGTGCGCGAACAGCTCGCGCGCGCGGCGGCGCTGGGGCCGACCTTCGACCTCGACGCGCCGGCGCAGCGGGCCGGCGAGGTCCGGGTGCTCGTCGGCTTCTACGACGGCTTCGCCCGGACGGCGGAGTTCGCCGCCGAGCTGTCGCGCCAGCTGGGCCTGCGCGCCGTGTTCTTCCCGATCTTCCACGCGCCGACCTCGGGCCGGCTCCTCACCGACGCCCAGCTCGCCGACATCGCGACGGCGCACGAGGTGGGTCTGCACACCACGAGCCACGTGTCCGCCGCCGAGGTCGACAAGACGACGGTGGGACCGGAGGTGGTCGAACCGTTCCGGCGGATCGAGCGTGCGACCGGCCGGGCGCCGCGCATCGCGGCGTGGCGGGGTGGGACGCGCTTCGACGCGAAGCTCCTCGGGAACCGCACGCTGGTCGACCTCGGCGTGACCCACCTGGTCTCGAACTGGTCCGTCGAGGCCGTCGAGGCCCGCTGAGCAGGTCTGCCAGACTGCACCCATGCGCGTTCACATCGGCAGCGACCACGCCGGGTTCGAGCTCAAGGGGCACCTGATCGACGCCCTGCGGGCCGAGGGTCACGAGGTCGTCGACCACGGTCCGGTCGAGTACGACGCGGAGGACGACTACCCGATCTTCTGCATCCCGACCGCGGCCGCCGTGGTCGACGACCCGGGCTCCCTGGGGATCGTCGTCGGCGGCTCCGGCAACGGCGAGCAGATCGCCGCGAACAAGGTCAAGGGCGTCCGCTCAGCCCTGGTCTACGACCGCGACACCGCCACCCTCGGGCGTCAGCACAACGACTCGAACGTCATGGGGATCGGCGCCCGCATGCACACCGAGGAGGAGGCGGTCGAGCTGGCCAAGCTCTTCTTGTCGACCCCGTTCAGCAACGAGGAGCGGCACGCCCGCCGCATCGCCCTGCTCGCGCAGTACGAGAACCAGGCCTAACGGCTGTAGGCGCGCGGCCGACGGCCGTCGATGCGGGCCAGCAGGCTGTCGACCACCTCGGCGGCCTCGACCTCGTCGGCCATGGTCGGGCGCGCTGCGTCCCGGGCCCGCAGGGCCCGGTCGAGCGTCACGAGGCCGGAGGCGCCGTCGCGACCGAAGTCGCGCGGCCACAGCTCCCGCTCGGTGTGACCCTGGTGAGGTCGACGGCCCTGATCGATCGGCACGCCCTCCACGCTAGGAGCGTCGGGCCGCTCCACCAGGGCGAACACGCAAGCGTTATGGAGCCGCGATGATTCAGGCCACGCACGAATGACCCCGGACCCGACCACCGAGCTGCGTGCGACCGGCCTCGTCCTGCGCCCGGAACCCGACGGGACCGTCACCGCGACCCCGGACGCAGCCGGTCCACCCTCGCCGTGGCTCGTCGGCACGGGCGCTCTCGCGGTGACGACGGAGCAGGGGCCGTTCGCGCTCGGTCCGCCCGAGGTCGGGGTCGACGTCGACGAGGTCGAGGTGGGACGGTCCGGGAGCGGGCTGCGCACGGTGGTCCGCCACGCGCTGGAGCAGGCGTGGACGGTCCGGGTGGTCCTGGTCAACGAGTCCGACGTCGAGCTGGCCCTCCAGCAGGTCCGCCTGGGCTGGCGCGCCGGGCCGGGGACGGTGGTGACCGCGCTGGCCGCCGGCGCGCGGGCCGCGTACGCGGTGCAGCCGGTGACGGGGGACGGTCCGGTCCTCGTGGGCCGGCTGCGGTCGGGCGTCCAGCACGGCGTGGACGAGACGGGGCTGCTGCTCGGGCCGTTCGTGCTCCCCGCTCACCACCGGTGGGCGGTGCAGTGGCGCTGGGAGGTGGTCCCGGACGCCCGGCGGGCGGGCGGGGACCGCGACCTGCCGAGGACGACGTGGCTCGACCTGGGCCAGTCGGTGGTCCTGCCCAGCGGCCCGGACGAGGCGGTGGTGGCGCCCGGTCTGGCGGTCGAGCTCGAGGACGACCGGGTGGACGTCTCCGCGTTCGAGGCGGGCTCCCACGTCCTCGAGCTGCGCTCGGCGCGCGGGACGACGGCGTACCCGTTGACCTGGGCGCCCGACCTCGACGCCCTGGTCGACGCGCGCGCGGCGTCGCTGCTCGGCGGGCCGACGAGCCCGGCCGGCACCCCCCGTCTCCGCGGTGCCGACGCCGGGCTGGTCGTGCAGGACGCACTGGCCCGACGGACGTTCGCGGCCTCGGACGAGCCGGTGGACGCCCTCGAGCTGGTGGCGGGGGACCTGGTCGAGGAGCTGGACGACGCCGAGGACCCAGGGTCGGCCGATCCCCTGACGCTCGCGTTCCTGGCCCGTGAGACCGACCGGACGGCCGGCTCGGCCCTGCTCGGCTCGGCCCTGCTCGACGCCGCCACCCGCCGCCTCCTCGAGACGACCGCGCCCGCACCCGGGCTCGGGCTGGCCGGGGTCGCGCTCGCGCTCGCCCACGTCCGGACCGCCTCGGCGCGGACCGGCCCCCGACCAGACGACCGACCAGACGACCGGGCCGCCGCCGAGCTCGTGGCCCACCTGGCCGCCCTGCTGGCCGGCGCCGGGTCGCAGGACCGCGCCGGCCTCGAGCTCGCGCTGCTGCTGCGCCCGCGCGACGCGCCCGCCGACGCGCCGACGATGGCGGGCCTGCGCCGCCTCGGTGCGTCGCTCGGGGCGGGTCTGCCGGGTCGGGTGGTGCCGGCCGTGGATCTCGAGACGGTGGCCTACGCGTCGGTGCTGCTCGGGCTCGTGGACGAGCCCACCGGCCAGCGGCTGCAGCAGGCGTGGGGCGTCACGGCCTCCGAGCTGGCGCGGCGGACCGCGGCGGAGGCTCGGGCCCGGAGCGCGTCGGACGCCGGCCCGTCGGGACGCCGCGCCCTCGCCTGGCTGGTTCTCGGACGCCGTTGATCGGGTCTGCGAGAGTGGGCGGGTGACCAGCACGGCGGCCGTGGACCCTGCGGCCGCGGTCGACGTCGTGACGCCGACCGAGGGCCGGACCGAGGGGCGTCGGGGCGAGGGCCGGCCCAGCGTGCCGCGGATGCCGCGCCTGCCCGTGCTGGTGTCGCGGCTGTTCTTCGTCGCCGGGGTCGTGCTCATCGCCGAGACCGCCTTCCCGGGCGTGGCCTGGGTCGGCGCCCTGGTCGACGTGTGCTCGACCCTGTTCTTCCCCGTCGACGAGGGCTCCATCGGCTTCGGGGTGTTCCTGCTCCTCCTCGGGGCGACCCTGGCCCGCCGCAAGCGTGTGGGCTGGGTGCTCGCCCTGGTCATCTTCACGTTCTTCCTGCTGACCGACCTCGCCGTGGTGACCGGGCTGGTGGCGTCCCTGTTCGCGGTGCAGACCGACTTCAGCACGGTGCCCCTGTACGCCCGCTTCGCCTTCAACCTCGCGGCGCTCGGGGCGCTCACCGCCTGCCTGGTGCACTACCGCGCCGAGTTCACCGCCCGGCGGGCTCCCGGCAGCGTCCGCAAGGCCCTGCTCACCCTGGTGGTCGGGCTTGCCTTCACGGTCGGGGTGGCGATGACGCTGGTCACGATCTTCCCGAACGAGCTGGTCGGCCCGCGCGGCCGGCTGGCCTGGATCCTCGCGCGTCTCGCCCGCACGCTCTTCAGCAGCACCGACAGCGACCTCGTCGCGCAGCCGGTGTCCAGCCCGCCCGGCTGGATCAGCACCGTCGTCGGGCTGCTGCTCGGCCTGACCCTGCTGGCCGCGGTCGTGATGCTGACCCGCTCGCAGCGGCTGGCCGCGCTGATGTCGCCCGCCGACGAGCCCCTCGTCCGCGCGCTCGTGGCGCAGTCCGGCGAGGACTCGCTGGCCTACTTCGCGACGCGGCGCGACAAGTCGGTCGTGTTCGCGCCGGACGGCGGGGCCGCGGTGACCTACCGCGTCGACCTCGGCGTCTGCCTGGCCAGCAGCGACCCCATCGGCCCACCGGCCCGGTGGGGGGCGGCCATCCGCGCCTGGCAGGGCCTGCTGGACACGTACGGCTGGACCCCGGCCGTGGTCGGGGCGAGCGAGGCCGGAGCGACGGCGTACGCCCGCGACCTCGGCCTGCGCGTCATCCGGATCGGCGACGAGGCCGTGCTGCACCCCCGCGACTTCCACCTCGCCGACCGCGACATGCGGCCGGTGCGCCAGGCGGTCCAGCGGCTCGAGCGGCTCGGCTACACCGTCCGGATCCGCCGGCACCGCGACCTGCCGACCGTCGAGCTCACCTCCCTGATCGAGCGCGCGGACGCCTGGCGCGACACCGAGAGCGAACGCGGCTTCTCGATGGCGCTGGGTCGGCTGGGTGACCCGGCCGACGCGGACTGCCTGATGGTCGAGGCGCTGTTCCCGCCCGGACGTCACGTCCCGGGACCGGCGGGAGACGTCGCCGGGCTGCTGTCGTTCGTGCCCTGGGGGACCGACGGCTTCTCCCTCGACGTGATGCGGCGCAGCCCCGACGCGGACAACGGCGTCACCGAGCTGATGGTGAGCGCCGTGATGGGTTCGGCCGCCGAGCTGGGGATCCGCCGCGTGTCGCTGAACTTCGCCGTCTTCCGCTCCGCCTTCGAGGAGGGGGCGCGGATCGGGGCCGGGCCGATCCTGCGGCTGTGGCGCGGGGCGCTGCTCGTCGCGTCGCGCTGGTGGCAGTTCGAGTCGCTCTACCGCTCCAACGTGAAGTACCGGCCCGAGTGGCAGCCCAGGTTCCTGTGCTTCGCCGAGACCCGCGACATCGCCCTGGTCGGGACCGCGCTCGGCGTGGCGGAGGGGTTCATCGACCTGCCCTCGTTCCTGCGGCCGCCGCTCGACCTCGGGCCGGGCCCGGACGTCGCGCCGGCCCCGCCGGCGACGGCGCCCGTCCTGCCGGCCACACCACCTGTGCGGGGCCCCCGGGTGCCCGAGCAGGTCCGCCTCCGGACGGCGACCCGCGAGCGCCTGATCGCGTCCGGCACGGACCCGTACCCGCCCTCGTTCCACCCCCGGCAGGTCTCCACCGACCTCGTCGCCGAAGCGCTCGGCCGGCCGGCGAGCGTGGCCGGGCGGGTCGTGGCGGTCCGCGACCTGGGCGGCGTCGTCTTCGTGGTCGTGCGCGACTGGAGCGGCGACAGCCAGCTCCTGCTCAGCCGCGACGTCCTCGGTGGGGAGGACCTGGACCGGCTGCGGCACGACGTGGACCTCGGCGACCACCTCGGCGCGGAGGGCACCGTGGTCCGCTCGCGCAGCGGGCAGGTGTCGCTCGGGGTCTCGAGCTGGCTGCTGACCGCCAAGTCCCTGCGGCCGATGCCCGACAAGCGCAGGGGGATCGCCGACCCGGAGACCCGTGTCCGGCAGCGCTACCTCGACCTCACGGTCAACCCCGAGGCCCGGGAACGTCTGCGGTCCCGCTCCGCGGCGCTGCGCGCGGTGCGCCAGACGCTGGACGCCCGAGGGTTCCTCGAGGTCGAGACCCCGATCCTGCAGACCATCCACGGCGGTGCCAACGCACGTCCGTTCCGGACCCACATCAACGCCTACGACCTGGACCTCTACCTGAGGATCGCGCCCGAGCTGTTCCTCAAGCGGCTCATGGTGGGCGGGGTCGACCGGGTCTTCGAGATCGGCCGGAACTTCCGCAACGAGGGCGCCGACGCCACCCACAACCCCGAGTTCACGATGCTCGAGGCCTACGAGGCGTACGGCGACTACACGACCATGCGGACGGTCGCGCGCGACGTCGTCGTCGCTGCGTCCAGGGCGGTCAGCGGCGGCACGCTCGTCCGCGGCACGGGCGCCGACGGGGTCGAGCACGAGGTCGACCTGGCGCTGGAATGGCCGGTGGTCACGGTGAACGACGCCATCTCGGCCGCCGCCGGCACCGAGGTCACCGCCGACACCGACCGTGCGGCGCTCGTCGCGCTCGCGCACAGCCTCCAGATCGCGGTCGACAGCTCGTGGACCCGGGGCAACGTGCTCCTCGAGCTCTACGAGCACCTGGTCGAGTCGCGCACCGTGCGGCCGACCTTCTACACCGACTTCCCCGCGGAGGTCTCGCCGTTGACCCGTCAGCACCGCGTCGACCCGCGGCTGGCCGAGCGCTGGGACCTGGTGGCCTTCGGGGCCGAGATCGGCACCGCCTACTCCGAGCTGGTCGACCCGGTGGAGCAGCGCGCCCGGCTCACCGCCCAGTCGTTGCAGGCCGCGGGGGGCGACCCTGAGGCGATGGAGCTCGACGAGGACTTCCTGCTCGCGCTCGAGCACGCGATGCCGCCGTCCGGCGGCCTGGGGATGGGGATGGACCGGCTGGTGATGATGCTGACGCAGGCCTCGATCAGGGAGACCATCGCGTTCCCGCTCGTGCGGCCCCGGACGGAGGGCCGGTGAGCACCGACCCGACGCGCCCCGCAGCCGAGGAGCTGGTCAGGACCGCCGGCTCCCACGTCACCGAGCTGGGCGGACGCTCCGTGCACCTGGAGGTCGTGCCCGGCCCCGCGGGTCGGCCCGGGACCCCGGTCCTGCTGCTCGGCGGGTGCGCCGTCCCCTCGTACGCCTTCCGGCCGGTGGCGACCGCGCTGCCGGGGCGCTGGTTCGTGGCCCTGGACCGGCCCGGCATGCTCGACACCCCCTGGCCCGGCCACCTGCCGACCCTGGCCGAGGAGGTCGCCACGCTGGTCGGGCTCTGCGCGGCCGTCGGTCAGCCGCCCGTCGTCGTGGCGCACTCCATGGCCGGACCGCACGCCGAGGCGCTCGTCCGTCAGCACCCCGGGGCGGTGAGCGGGCTGGTGCTGCTGGACGCGAGCATCGAGGTGGACGCCAGGCCGCCGCACGCAGCGACCGAGCGGGCCTGGCTGGCCGCGTCGAAGCTCGCGCTGGAGGGGGCGCGGCTGCCGCCGTTCGCCGTCGCCGCCTCGCTGTCGACACGGGTGGCGGTCTGGTCGCAGAGCCAGCGGCTGCGCCTGAACTACAGCCGCCCGCCAGGGGTCCGCGAGCTCTTCCGCCGCCCGGACACGCTGGCCAGCATCGTGGCCGAGCAGGCCGCGTACGCCGACCAGCTCGCCGACCTGCAGACCCTGCTGGACGCGACGACGTGGCCGGGCACCCCGTCGGTCGTGCTGACGGCCGGCAACCGCCCGGGCTGGGTGCGCAAGCAGCGCGTGCTCGCCCACCGCCTCGGTGCCCGCCAGGAGGTGGTCGACGACAGCCGGCACCTGATGATGCTCGACCGACCCGACGCGGTGGCGGACGCCATCGTCGCGCTCCTGCCGGAGTCGGAACGCCCCACCGACGAGAGGAACGTGGCATGAGCGAGCGCGAGAGCCTGGTCGCCGAGCTCTGGTACGCCAGCGCCCCCGACCTGACCGGGACCGTCCTGCTCGAGGGCCTGCGTGCCGTCTCGCCCGGCACCGAGGCCCAGGACGGCTCGCTGGTCGTGCCGTACGACGGCGGCGAGGTGCCCGCCCGGCTCGACCCGCCGGGCGGCGGTGCGCCGGCCTCGCCGCTGGTCACCGTGGTCCTGCCCGGCACGGCGCTGGGGGAGGGCGGCAAGTCCCTGCCCGACACGAGCCAGACCTGGGACTGGCCGGAAGCCGACGACGCGCTGGCGGGTGCCCGGGCCAGCGTGCTGGTCACCGAGATGTTCGCCGGGCCGTACGGGACCCGCGACCGGGTGGCCGCGCTGGTCGGGGTCGTCGTCGCCCTGAGCGCCGCGACCCGGCCGGTGGCGATCAGCTGGCCGACCAGCCAGCGCGTCACCGACCCTGCTGCCCCGGTCTCCGACGGGCTGGGCGGGCTGGTCAACGTCCGGCTCTTCGCCGTGTCCGACGACGAGGACGAGATGGTCATGGACACCCGCGGGCTCGCGCCCTTCGGCCTGCCCGACCTGCAGGTGCACTTCCGCGACCTCGAGCCGCCCCGGCTGGCCGCGCTGCTCTACGCCACCGCGGACTACCTGCTCCAGGCCGGTGACGTCATCGGCGACGGCAACACGATCTCGGGCCTGGAGGGCGACGAGCACTGGCGCTGCGAGCACGAGGACGCCCTCGTGCCACCCGCCCGGACCGTCCTCGACATCGACCCGGGAGACCCGTACGCGGCCGGTCGCCGCGCCCGCTGAACCTTCGTCGCTACTCGTCGTCGCTACTCGTCGTGGGAGCTGACCAGCCGCCGCCGGGCCGACAGCAGCTCGACCTCGGGCCGGTAGGCCGCCAGCCGTTCCGCGGCGTCCAGCACCTCGACCACGTGCGCGCGGTCCGCCGCCACCAGCCCGACCCCGATCGCCGTGCGGCGGTGCAGGTCGAGGTGGTCGACCTCGGCGGCGCTGACCTCGAAGCGGCGGCGCAGCTCCGCCACCAACGGGCGCACCACCGAACGCTTCTCCTTGAGCGAGTGCACGTCACCCAGCAGCAGGTCGAGCTCCAGCGTCCCCGTCCACACGGTCCTATTGTGGCCGCTCGCGCATCGCGCGCTTGAACGCTCCGTCTTCCTCCCTCGCGGGCACGACGGAGAAGCGTGTCGTGCCCCCGAGCTCGTCCAGACGGAGCGGCGCGCGATCCCCGACGCTCGCGGCCCTTGGCCGTCTGTGATCATGGTCGGGTGCTGCCGCGGCCCGTCATCGGACTCAGCACCTACCGGGAGACCGCCCGCTGGGGCGTCTGGACCGAGGTCGCCGACCTGCTGAGCGCCACCTACACCCGTTCCGTCGAGGCTGCGGGTGGCACGGTCGTGCTGCTGCCGCCCCAGGGCCAGGGTGCGGAGTCCCTCGTCGGGCGCATCGACGGCCTCATCGTCACCGGTGGCGCCGACGTGGAGCCCGAGCGCTACGGCGAGGAACCCGGCCCGCACACGTACGTCCGGCCGGACCGCGACGCCTGGGAGCTGGCCCTGCTCGACGCGGCCCTCGCGCGCGACGTCCCGACGCTCGGGATCTGCCGCGGCATGCAGCTGCTCGCCGTGCACGGCGGCGGCCGGCTCGAGCAGCACCTGCCCGACGTGGTCGGGCACGCCGAGCACGGGCCGGAGGGCGACGCGTACGGCTGGACCTCGGTCCGCACCGTGCCCGGCTCCATGGTCTCCACGATGGTGGGGGAGTCGATGCAGGTCAGCTGCCACCACCACCAGGCCGTCCTCGCCCACCCGGGCTTCGAGGTCTCGGCGCACGCCGCCGACGGCACGATCGAGGCGATCGAGGACCCCCAGCGCGGCTACTGGGTCGGGGTCCAGTGGCACCCCGAGAGCGGCGACGACTACGGCCTGTTCGCCGGGCTCGTCGGCGCCGCGGCCCGCCGCGCCGCGGGAACGCGTCCGCCGACCGGCTGAACCCGCGCTGAGCGGTACGCCTTCCCGGTCCGCCGGCGCCCGGGAGCGGGAAGAGGGACCGGTCGCGGAGTCGTGGTAGCGCTCAGGCGGGGTTCCGCAGCCGCAGCGCGGGGTCGTCGTCGATGAACGTCCGCACCGGGCCGGGCGGCGTGTCGCGGGTCTCGAAGCGCACGGTCACCCGGCCCCGGCCCGCACCCCACACCCAGCCGGGTCCGTGGAGGTCGTGCTCGACGTCGAGCCCCGGCGCGTAGCCCGGGGTCGCGGGCCCGTACGCGTGGTCCTCGGTCGCGTCGTCGTCCGGCTGGCCGTCCTGCTCTGTTCCCGGACCGGGCGCCGCGTCCGCCTCGACCTCGTCCCCCGGCGCCTCGGCGGCGAACAGGTCCTCCTGCAGCAGGTCGGTCAGGCCGGTGACGCCGACCCCGAGCAGCCGGACACCACCGGTGAGGTCGAGGGCGTCCAGCAGCGACCGGGCCACGCTCGCGATGACGTCGTAGCGGTCGGTCGCCCCGGCCAGCGTCCGGGCCCGGGTCAGCGTCGAGAAGTCCGGGCGCCGCACCTTGATCGTCACCGTCCGGGCGAACAGCTGCGCCGCGGCCAGCCGGGAGGCGACCTGGCGGGCGTGGCGGCGCAGGATCTCGGCGAGCTCGGCCGGCTCGGTGACGTCGGTCGCGAAGGTGTCCTCCGTCGAGATGGACTTCGCCTCGCGCTCGGCCTCCACCGGCCGGTCGTCGCGCGCCCAGGCGAGCCCGGCCAACGTCTCGGCGTGCGCCCGGCCCACCACCGAGGCGAGCTCGGCCGGCTCGACCCGACGCAGGTCGGCCACCGTGCGCACCCCGATCCGGTCCAGGCGCTCACGCGTCACCGGACCCACCCCGAAGATGACCCCGACCCCCATGGGCCCGATCCGCTCCACCTCGGTGCCCGGCTCGACCACGCACAGCCCGTCGGGCTTCTCCAGCTCGCTCGCGATCTTGGCGAGGAACTTCGACGACGCCACCCCGACGGACGCGGTCAGCCCGCCGGTCAGCTCGTGCACGTCGTCCTTCAGCTGCTGCACCCGCGCCCGCAGTCCCGCGGGACCGAGGTCCACCGGTTCCGTGGCGGCGCGGAGGTCGACGAACGCCTCGTCCAGCGACAGCGGCTCGACCAGCGGCGACAGCGCCCGCAGCAGGCCCATGACCTGCGCGCTGGCGGCCTTGTAGACGTCGAAGCGCGGCACCAGGAACGCCGCGTTCGGGCAGCGCCGCCGCGCCTCGTGCGACGGCATGGCCGACCGGACGCCGAAGACGCGGGCCTCGTACGAGGCGGTCGCGACGACGCCGCGCTGACCGACCCCGCCGACCACCACCGGCCGGCCGCGCAGCGAGGGCTTGTCGCGCTGCTCGACCGAGGCGTAGAAGGCGTCGAGGTCCAGGTGGAGCACCGAGGCCTCGCGTCGCACGCGGCCATTCTCCCCGCACCTCGGGGCAGAGCCCGCCGAACCCGTGCAGCGCCGGCACACGCGGGCCGCAACCCTGCGACCCGCCATGAGGGAATCCTGAGCGGACGCCAAGGGTCTGACACCGTTGTCCCGAGGTTGATCGGTCAACATCATGGAGTCGCACAGGATCACCGGCGCGCCGGGCCTGGTCACGCGGCTGGTGGGGGCGATGTCCACGGGCGCCCCCACCAGCTCCTTGACCAGGTCGACGCGCTGCCGCTCCCTCCCGGGCCCACGACCGACCGGGCCGGACCACGCAGGGTGTGGCACGATCGCCTGCGCATTCGTGCCGCCCCCGACGACGCGGGCCGCCCACAAGGAGCGCGCCGACCTGCTCGCGCGCTCCCGTAACCACGCGAGGTGGACATGGATCTCTGGCCCGGCAGGCCCTACCCGCTCGGTGCGACCTACGACGGCACCGGCGTCAACTTCGCCGTCTTCTCCGAGGTCGCCGAACGGGTCGACCTCTGCCTGCTCGACGAGGAGCTCGGCGAGACCCGCCTCGAGCTGATCGAGGTCGACGGCTCCGTCTGGCACGGCTACGTGCCCGGCGTGCAGCCCGGTCAGCGCTACGGGTTCCGCGTCCACGGCCCGTACGACCCCGGCCAGGGCCAGCGGGCCAACCCCGCGAAGCTGCTGCTCGACCCGTACGCCAAGGCGATCGAGGGCATGATCGACGGGGACCAGTCGCTGTTCAGCTACGACTTCGGCGACCACGACGTCTTCAACACCGAGGACTCCCGCGAGCACACGATGCTCTCGGTGGTGATCAACCCGTTCTTCGACTGGGGCCACGACCGTCCGCCGGGCCACCAGTACCACGAGTCGGTCATCTACGAGATGCACGTCAAGGGCCTCACGATGACCAACCCGGACATCCCCGAGGAGATCCGCGGGACGTACGCCGCCGTCGCCCACCCGGCGACGATCGACCACCTCAAGCGCCTCGGCGTGACCGCGGTCGAGCTGCTCCCGGTGCACCAGTTCGTCAACGACTCCTACCTGGTGGACAAGGGCCTGTCCAACTACTGGGGCTACAACACGATCGGCTTCCTCGCCCCGCACAATGCCTACTCCAACTCGGGCCAGCGCGGGCAGCAGACGACCGAGTTCAAGGCGATGGTCAAGGCCCTGCACGAGGCCGACATCGAGGTGATCCTCGACGTCGTCTACAACCACACGGCCGAGGGCAACGAGATGGGCCCGACGATCGCGTTCCGCGGGCTCGACAACGCCTCGTACTACCGCCTCGTCGACGGCGACCTCGCCCACTACTACGACACCACCGGCACCGGCAACAGCCTGCTGATGCGCAGCCCGCACGTGCTGCAGCTGATCATGGACTCGTTGCGCTACTGGGTGCTCGAGATGCACGTCGACGGCTTCCGCTTCGACCTGGCCGCCACCCTGGCCCGGCAGTTCCACGAGGTCGACAAGCTGAGCGCGTTCTTCGACATCATCCAGCAGGACCCGGTGGTCAGCCAGGTCAAGCTGATCGCGGAGCCCTGGGACCTCGGGGACGGCGGCTACCAGGTCGGCAACTTCCCGCCGCTGTGGACGGAGTGGAACGGGCGCTACCGCGACACGGTGCGCGACTACTGGCGCGGCGAGCCCGCGGCGCTGGGGGAGTTCGCGTCGCGCATCACGGGCTCCAGCGACCTGTACAACCACTCCGACCGGCGACCCACCGCCTCGATCAACTTCGTGGTCGCCCACGACGGCTTCACGCTGCGCGACCTGGTCTCCTACAACGAGAAGCACAACGACGCGAACGGCGAGGACGGCAACGACGGCGAGAGCCACAACCGTTCCTGGAACTGCGGCGTCGAGGGCCCGACCGAGGACCCGCACATCCGCCGGCTGCGGCTGCAGCAGATCCGCAACTTCATCACCACGATGCTGGTGAGCCAGGGCGTCCCGATGCTGGCGCACGGGGACGAGCTGGGCCGGACCCAGGGCGGCAACAACAACGTCTACGCCCAGGACAACCCGACCGCCTGGGTCGACTGGGACCTCGACGAGGACCAGCAGGGCCTGCTCGACTTCACCTCGGCCGCCATCGCCCTGCGCCGGGCCCACCCGGTGCTGCGCCGGCGCCGGTTCTTCGCCGGCGACGCCAGCCACGGCGGTCAGAGCTCGCTCGGCGACATCGTCTGGCTCAAGCCGGACGGCGGCGAGATGACCGACGCCGACTGGGGCACGGGCTACTCCCAGTCGCTGATGGTCTTCCTGAACGGCGACGCGATCCCCGAGCCCGACACGCTCGGGCGCCGGATCAGCGACGACCACTTCCTGCTGATGTTCAACGCGAGCTCGGAGTCGATCTCCTTCACCACCCCGGCGAAGGCGTTCGGGGAGTCCTGGACCGTCCGGCTCGGCACGGCGAACGGCGAGATCGACCCCGACGTGAAGCCGTGGCGCTCGCGGAGCAAGCACGCGGTGCCCGCGCACTCGATGGTCGTGCTGTCGACGACGGTCGTGCCCGAGTCGGCCCGCCACGAGGCCGAGCAGCGGGCCGACCGCGTCCGGCCGACGCTGGCGCGGGGCTCGGCGCAGGCCTGACGCGCCCGGGCCACCCCCGGGGGTGGCCCGGTACCGGCGTTACGGTGACCTGTCGTGGCAACGAGCCACGACGAGAACACGAGGAGCACGCCCTATGACCGACGTCCCCGACGTCAGCTTGAACGACGGCCGCACGATCCCGCAGCTCGGGTTCGGCGTCTTCCAGATCGACCCGGCCGAGACGGCCGAGGCCGTGCGCACGGCGCTCGAGGTGGGCTACCGCCACATCGACACCGCCGAGATGTACGGCAACGAGAAGGAGGTCGGCGAGGGCGTCCGGTCCTCCGGCCTCGACCGTGACGACGTCTTCGTCACCAGCAAGCTGAACAACAGCTTCCACCGCCCCGACGACGCCCGTCGCGCCTTCGACGGCACGCTCGAGGCGCTGGGCTTCGACCACGTGGACCTCTTCTTGATCCACTGGCCGCTGCCGACCCGCTACGACGGCGACTTCGTCTCCACCTGGCAGGCGCTCGAGGAGTTCTACCGCGACGGTCGCGCCCGCTCGATCGGCGTCTCCAACTTCACCCCGCACCACCTGCGTCGGCTGGCCCGCGAGACCGAGGTCGTCCCGTCCGTGAACCAGGTCGAGGTGCACCCGTTCTTCACCAACGACGAGGTGCGGGCGTACGGCGCCGAGCACGGCATCGCGACCGAGGCCTGGTCGCCCATCGCCCAGGGCGGGGTGCTCGACGACCCGACGATCACGCGGATCGCCGAGCGGGTCGGCAAGAGCACGGCCCAGGTGACGCTGCGCTGGCACGTCCAGCTGGGCAACATCGTGTTCCCCAAGTCGGTCACCCGTGAGCGCGTGCAGGCGAACTTCGAGATCTTCGACTTCTCCCTCACCGACGAGGACATGGCGCTGATCGGCGCGCTGGACAAGGGCGAGGCCGGGCGCACGGGGCCGAACCCCGAGACGTTCGACATGATCCCCGACTGAGGATCCCCACCCGGACGGGCCCGTCGCTGCGGCGACGGGCCCGTCCTGCTCTCAGCCTGCTTTCATTTCGACACGCGAACTCAACTCCGTCGCAACGCGCCCGACATCGGGGGTGAGCAGGGTCGTACCGACCCCTTCACCCAGGAGCGCGCGATGAGCTCGGACGTCACACCCCACTCTTCCCCCGACGTGGTCGACGTCGCCCCGGCCGAGGCCGCCGACGGCGCGACGAAGGAGACGCTGGAGGACTTCACCCTCCGCTTCGCCCCGCGGCACTACCGCAAGTGGTCGACCGGCGTGGTCGCCGTCTCCGCGCTCGGCGGCATCGCCTACCTCGCCGACTTCGCCATCGGCGCCAACATCGGCATCGCCTACGGCACCACGAACGCGCTGTGGGGGATCGCGGTCTTCGCCGTCGTGATCTTCCTGACCGGCTTCCCGCTGGCCTACTACGCCGCGCGCTACAACCTCGACCTCGACCTGATCACCCGCGGCAGCGGCTTCGGCTACTACGGCTCGGTCGTCACCAACGTCATCTTCGCGACGTTCACGTTCATCTTCTTCGCCCTCGAGGGCTCGATCATGGCCCAGGGGCTCCAGCTGGGCCTGGGCGTGCCGCTCTGGGCCGGCTACGCCGTCTCGACGTTGATCATCTTCCCGCTGGTGATCTACGGCATGAAGGTCCTCTCCAAGCTACAGCTGTGGACGACGCCGCTCTGGCTGATCCTCATGGTCATCCCGTTCGTGTACCTGCTGGTCAGCCACCCCGAGTCGGTCGGCTCGTTCTTCGCCTACCAGGGCGAGGACGGGGCGGGCACGCCCAGCCTCGGCTCGGT
>CAXULL010000026.1:54704-60971 GCA_964251895.1 uncultured Friedmanniella sp. | reverse complement strand
GATCAAAGCGTCAGGGAAACACCCGGTCCCATTCCGAACCCGGAAGTTAAGCCTTTCAGCGCCGATGGTACTGCACGGGGGACCGTGTGGGAGACTAGGACGTCGCCGGACAACACAACACCTCAGGGTCGACCATTCGTGGTCGACCCTGAGGTGTTTCTGCGTCCAGAAGGTTGTTCCCCTCAGCGACACGTCGGATATCGGTGTAGTTGGCTTTGATCACTGCGGGCGTGCACCACGCCGGCAAGCTGTGCGACTCAGTCCATTGCGCGCAGTCGTACGACCGTGGCCATCGACTGCACTGTTGTGCGCGATCACAGCTACCAAAGAAGCAGCCCGGCCGATTCGTCAGCTCATGACGAACCGGACCGGGCTTTCGACGTTTGCTGACAGGGCGGGAAAAGCACAGAGGTGCTCGGTCCACCGGGGTGAAGGCACCTCGGTCCGATCACGGAGAAGCACCACACAGCAGCGGCCGGAGGACCGAGGAGATGGAGGGCTCGATTGATCGAGCCAGCTCCTGCTCAGTGGCGCCGGGCTACTCGCCGTTGAAGAGACGGGCAAGGCCATGAGGAGCGTCTGCTCCGAAGATCAGCTCGACGGTCTCGTGAGCGGCAGCTGCTTCAGCACGGCTCCGCGGGAACATCACGGCCTCGTAGGCCGCGAACGCCGCCTCGACGTCGTCCGCGTGGGCGGCTATGAGCTGCCCGAGCTCGGCCCCGTCGAGCATGGCGGTGTTGGCTCCTTCGCCCCCGGGGACGGTGACGTGCGCAGCATCCCCGAGGAGCGTGACCCCCGGGGTCCGGGTCCACTGGTGCCGATCGGGTAGCCGGTAGATGCTGCGGAGCACGGGGTCGGTGTCGCTGTCGGCGACGAGGGCGACGAGCTCGGGCGCCCAGCCCTCGAACTCAGCGGCGACCTGGGCCCGCGTGGCTCTGGGGTCGGCGAAGTCGAGTCGGTCGAACCACTCGACGGCGCGCGGCAGGACCACGTAGGTGTGGATCGTCCCGTCCGCTTCACGATGGGCGAGGAAGCCCTTGTCGGGTTCGAGGGCGTAGAGCGCTCCGTCGCCGACGACGGCAGCCGTGGCGGGGTGTCGACGGTCGACGTCGTGGAGGTAGGTGTCGATGTAGCTCGTGCCCGAGTACGTCGGCTTGTCCCCGGACAGCAGCGGCCGGACCTTCGACCAGGTGCCGTCGGCCCCGACCAGGACCTCGGTGGTGGCGGCTGTGCCGTCCTCGAAGGACAGGCGGTGCTGTCCGTGGCCGAGCGGCTCGACCAAGACCAGCTTCTTGCCCCAGCGAACCGTGTCCGGCGGGAGCGACTGCAGCAGGATGCGCCGGATGTCGCCGCGGAGTGCTTCCGGCTTGGCCATGGATCCGTCGTCGGGCACCTCGCCCAGGACGATGGCGTGCCGATCGGCAACGCGCTGGGCGGCACCGCCCCGGCGAACGATGGCCTGGTATTCGGCATCGAGACCGGCGACGCGCAGCGCGCGCTGCCCGTTGTGCTCGTGCAGGTCGAGTTGTCCGCCCTGGGCGCGTGCGTCGGGTGAGGCGTCCGCGTCGTAGACGGTGACCGGGATGTCGTGCAGGTGCAGGACGCGGGCAAGGGTCAGGCCGCCGAGACCCGCACCCACGATCGTGACCGGGACACTCATGAGCTCTCCTCGAGCAGTAGTTGGACCATCGGTCCATTACTTCTACTTTGGACCGCTGGTCCAGCTCGTGTCAAACTGCCCTATGGCTGATCCGACCACCCGGAGCCCCCGGCGCAGCGATGCCCTCTCGCGTGAGCGGATCATCGCGGCGGCGATCGAGATGCTCGACCAGGGCGGGGAGGGGGAGCTGACGGTGCGCGGGCTCACCGCTCACCTGTCGACCGGTCGTGGTGCCATCTACCACCACGTGAACGGCAAGGACGACCTCCTCGCCGCGGCGACCGACCACGTCATCGCCCGGGTGACGGCGGGCGTCGCGACCGACGTGGAGGCTGAGCCGGCGATCCGTGCGCTGGCGCTCGGCCTCTTCGACGCGATCGACGCACACCCCTGGGTCGGGGTCCAGCTGTCCCGTGAGCCGATGCAGGTGGCCGTGCTCCGGATCTGGAAGAGCGTCGGGACCCAGCTCCAGCGGCTGGGCGTCGATCCAGCGGCACTCCCGGTCGTGGGCTCGGCGCTCGTCAGCTACGTGCTGGGGTCGGCCGCCCAGTACGTCGCGGGGCCGCGCAGCATCACCGACGAGGCTGACCGGAAGGCGTACCTCGACCGGCTCGCCTCCATGTGGACGGAGCACGACCCGGATCCGCTCGTCGCCGAGGCTGTGGTGCAGCTGCGCGAGCACGACGACCGGGAGCAGTTCCTCGCGGGGGTGGACATCTTCTTGGCCGGGGCCACCCGATGAGACTGAGCAGCGGGCGCGAGACTCCCGCTCCGAGGGCGACGTCTGCACCCGTACCGACCCGGTGCGGGGCGCTCTGCGGCGCGTAGCCCGGACCTCACTCGCCGTTGAGGAAGCCCGTTCAGGCGACGATCCCGCTGGCGACGGCTCAGCTCCCGAACGACGGGACGTCGAAGTGCTGACGCAGCACCTCGGTGTAGCGACCCATGAGGTCGTCGGCTGCGGCGACGTCGGCGTCGGTGGGGTCGTACCGGCCGGCGACCGGGACGGCCCAGGTCGGCAGGTCTCCGCCCAGCGCCCAAGCGGCCTGCCGTGCAGCGCCCACGGCTACGCTCTCGAACGCCTCGGTCACGACGACCGGGAGCCCGAACACGCTGGTGGCGATGCGGCGTACGGCCTCGGACTGGGAGGCGCCGCCGGTGAGGGTGATGGCGTCGATGGTCCCGATCTGGTCCCGGAGGACGTCCACCCCGTACGCCAGGCTCCACAGCACGCCCTCGATCGCCGCGCGCGCGAGGTTGGCGGGCTTGAGGTTGGACAGGGTGACGCCCACGAGCTCGCCCTTGGCGTCCGGCAGCGAGGGTGTGCGCTCGCCCTCGAGGAACGGCAGGAACACGAGCCCACCGCTGCCCGGCCTGGCGGTCAGCGCGAGCCGGGCCAGCTCGTCGAGCGTGACCCCGAGGACCTCGGCGGTCGCGACCAGGTTCCGCGCCCCGTTCAGGGTGCAGACCAGCGGCAGGAACTCCCCGGTCGCGTCCGCGAAGCCCGCGACCGTCCCGGTGGGCTCGTGGGTCGGCTTCGCGCTCTTGGCGAACGCCGTGCCGCTGGTGCCCAGGGACACCACCGCCGAGCCCGACTCGAGCCCGAGCCCGAGCCCAGCCGCCATGTTGTCGCCGGTGCCGGCCGCGATGGCGATGCCGCTCGGGGTGTGACCGACGACCTCGGAGGGCGCGGCGACCCGCGGCAGGTCGACGAGCCGACCGAACGCCATGCGGACGAGGTCGTCGCGGTACGTGTTGCTCGCCGGGTCGAAGTAGAGCGTGCCGGAGGCGTCGCCGCGGTCGGTGACGGGCGCGAACGACCGACCGCCCAGCTCCCAGGTCAGGTAGTCGTGGGGCAGGACGACGGAGGCGACCCGCTCGGCCGCCTCAGGCTCGGCCCGCGCCAACCAGCGCAGCTTCGTGATCGTCATGGACGCGACGGGGACGGTTCCGGTCGCCTCCGCCCACGCCTCGGGCCCGCCGAGCTCGGCGATCAGGTCGACGGCGTCGCGGGCGGAGCGGGTGTCGTTCCACAGCAGCGCGTCACGGACCAGGCCGCCGTCGGCGTCCAGCGTGACCATCCCGTGCTGCTGACCCCCGACGGCGATGGCCTCGACCCCGTCGAGAAGCCCCGGCTCCTTGGCGGCGGTCTGGTAGGCGTCCCACCAGGCGGCGGCCGAGACCTCCGTCCCGTCGGGGTGCGGCGCACGGGCCGTGCGCACGACGGCGCCCGTCTCCGCGTCGCAGACCACGATCTTGACCGATTGGGTGGACGAGTCCACCCCGGCGACCAGCGTCAACTCACTTGTCCTCTCGCAGTGCCCACCATCGACCGATGATCGGCGCACGTCATGTCTCTCTCGGTGAATTCCTGCACGGCGGCGGGAGATGGATCCCCACCGACCACGATCTGGTCGATCGCGTCGAGACCGGCGAAGGTCACGAAGGACGGTCGACCCAGTGCGGACTCCTCGACGAGGGCGACGACCCGGGCTCCCGCCGCGACCTCCGCCTGCGACACCGCGGCAGCCGCGGGGGTCGGCTGGCTGAGCCCGCGCTCGACGCTGATGCCGGCCGGGCAGACCACGCTCACGTCGGTGTGCACCCGGTGCAGCTCGGTCAGGGCCCAGTCGCCCTCCTGGCCCCGCGTGCGGGGACTGACGGTGCCGCCGATGTTGTAGACCGACAGCCGCGAGACCCGGGAGAGCACGAGGCCGACGTCGAGCGAGTTCGTCACGACCGTGAGGTCGTCGTCCGGCGGTGAGTTGACGATCACCTGAGCGAGCTCCAGGCTCAGCCGGCCGGTGCCCAGCAGCAGCGTCCCGGCGTGCGGCAGGTCGGCCCACAGCGCCTCGAGGAGGCCGCGGTCCGCAGACACGACGGCTCCGTTGCCCGGGGTCGCCGCGAGGCCGCGGACGGGTGATGACAGGCCTTCCGGCTCCAGCTGAACGGCTCCGCCGTGCACCCGCACGAGCTTGGACCTCGACTCGAGGACCCGGAGGTCTCGCCGCACGGTCTCCTGGGCGACCCCGAGCCGGGCCGCGACGTCGCCGACGTCGAGCCTGCCCTCGGACTCCAGCCAGGCGAGGAGACGCTCGAACCGCTGGCTGGGCGTCAGCACGGGCGCGGAGGCGTCGGACGCTCGTCGTGTGGACAAGACGGGCGCCTCCTCGAGCCTCATCGCCGGCGGCGAGAGCCCGTTCGTATGGCTCTCGCGCCAGACGAGCGTACGCCGGAGCCCACGGGCGTGCCCGAAGCGTCCCGTTGAGGTGCCCGGATCGTTTGCCGACCGCCCGCTTGGCCCAGGCAGGGAGGTGGGTCGGACGACCAGCAGGGGGTGACCTGGGAGGATGATGGCCCGCTCCGGGACGAGGACGAGGAGGTGACGGCGCTGACCAGGTATCCACCGGAACGGCAGCGGGCCATCACCGACTTCCTGCTCGGGCAGGACGACCGGCGAGCCACCGTCACGCAGATCAGTGAGCACCTCGAGGTGACGACCGAGACCGTGCGCCGGGATCTCGACACCCTCGAACGGCGGGGGCTGCTCCGTCGGATCCGCGGTGGGGCCCAGCTGCTCGACGCGGTCCCCTTCGAGGTCGCGCTGGCTGCGCGGCACGCCGAGCAGCTCGAGGACAAGCGAAGGATCGCGGCCCGGCTCATCGACGAGCTTCCGGAGGACGGCGTGCTCGTCCTGGACTCCGGCTCGCTGACCCTGTTCACCGCCCAGGCGGTCCCGCGGCAGGCCGCGCTCACGGTCGTCACCAACAACCTGCCCGCGGCCCGGCACCTCGCCGACTACCCCCACGTGCGCGTGATCACCCTCCCGGGCATGGTCCGTGGTCTGACGAGCGCCGCTGTCGACGCCTGGACCAGCCGTCGGCTCCAGTCGTTGACGGTCGACGTCGCCGTCGTGGGCGTTAACGGGATGACGGCGGCGCAGGGGCTGACGACGACGAACCCGGAGGAGGCGTCGGCCAAGCGCGCGATGCTGCTGAGCGCCCGGAGGCGGGTCGTGCCGGTCATCTCCGGCAAGCTCGGACGCAACTCGTTCTGCTCGTTCGCCGCCGTCGCCGAGCTCGACCTGATCGTCACCGACGCGTCGGCGCCCGACCCGATCATCACCGAGCTGGCCGCGGCGGGCCCCGAGGTGGTCGTGGTCTGACCGGACCCAGTAGGTCCCGTGCCCTCGGTCGGGGAGGATGGGTGGGTGGAACAGGCGAGACGTCCGGACGACCAGGGCAGAGGCGACGGGCGAGGTGACGGCCGAGCCGGAGGACGCGGCGGCGGCTCCGGCGACGACCCGCGCCGCGGCAGCGGCTCGAGCCGGCCACCCCGCAGCGAAAGCCCCGGTCGCGGTGGCAGCGGCCGGCCCCCTTCTGGTTCGCGCGGCGACCGCCCCGCTGACCAGCGTGGTGGTGATTCGCGTGGTTCTGGTCCGCGCAGCTACGAGTCGCGTGGTGGGGACTCGCGTGGCGGAGATTCGCGTGGTTCTGGTCCGCGCAGCTACGACTCCCGCGGTGGTGACTCGCGTGGCGGAGATTCGCGTGGTTCTGGTCCGCGCAGCTACGAGTCGCGTGGTGGGGACTCCCGCGGTGGGGATTCGC
>CAXULL010000026.1:0-54604 GCA_964251895.1 uncultured Friedmanniella sp. | reverse complement strand
GTGGTTCTGGTCCGCGTAGTTACGAGTCGCGTGGTGGGGACTCCCGCGGTGGGGATTCGCGTGGTTCTGGTCCGCGTAGTTACGAGTCGCGTGGTGGGGACTCCCGCGGTGGGGACTCGCGTGGTTCTGCCCCGCGCAGTTACGAGTCGCGTGGTGGGGACTCGCGTGGTCCGAGCAGCTACGAGTCGCGTGGCGGGGACTCGCGTGGTGGTGACTCGCGTGGTTCTGGTCCGCGCAGCTACGACTCCCGTGGTGGTGACTCGCGTAGTTCCGCTCCGCGGAGCTACGACTCACGCGGCGGAGACTCGCGGGGATCGGGTCCCCGGGGCGGGAACGACCGTCGTGGAGGAGACCGGCCGCCGCCGCGTCCGGGCCTTGCGGCCCGGCCCGACGAACCTCGCGTCCCTGAGGGCGTCGACCTGTCGACGCTGCACCGTGCGGTTCGCGCCGAGCTGCGCGGCCTGCCCAAGGAGCTCGAGGAGATCGTCGCCGGTCACCTGGTCGCCGCCGGGAACCTGATCGACACCGACCCGGAGCTCGCGTACGCGCACGCCGAGGCGGCTCGTCGCCGGGCGGCGCGGCTGCCGGTCGTCCGCGAGGCGGCGGCGGAGACCGCGTACGCAGCGGGGGAGTGGGCTGCGGCGCTCTCCGAGTTCCGCGCCCTGCGTCGGATGACGGGTTCGTCGGACTACCTGCCGGTGATGGCCGACTGCGAACGTGCGCTGGGTCGACCCCAGAACGCCCTGACCCTGGCCCGCGAGTCGCTGTCGCTCGACCTCGAGCCGGCGCTCCGGACGGAGATGACGATCGTCGCGGCGGGCGCGCGCGCCGACCTCGGCCAGCAGGCCGAGGCGGTCCGGATGCTGCGCGAGGCCGTCACCTCTCCGCCCCCGCAGCGGACCGGACCCGCCCTGACCCGGGGGGCGGCGGCGCAGGCGGTGGAGCTCGAGCACCAGGCTGCGGCGCGCCTGCGCTACGCGTACGCCGACGCGCTGCTCGAGACGGGCTCGACCGAGGAGGCACGGCGGATGTTCGCCGAGGCCGCCAAGCGGGACCCCGAGCAGCTCACCGACGCGCTCCAGCGGCTCGAGGAGCTCGACGGTCTCACCCTGGACGTGGGCGACCTCGACGAGGACGAGCTCGAGGAGCCCGAGGACGACGAGGCGGAGGACGACGAGTCGGAGGACGACGAGGCGGACGAGGCTGAGCCGGCGGACGAGGTCTCCGATGACGACGGGTCCGAGGACGACGAGGCCGAGGACGACGAGGCCGAGGACGACGGGTCCGACGACGCGCTGCTGGCGGAGGACGGACCCGAGGACGACGGGTCCGACGACGCGCTGCTGGCGGAGGACGGACCCGAGGACGACGACGCCGGCAGCGAGGACGACGGCCCGGTGGAGGCGGCGGACGACCCCGACCGCGAGCCCGAGCGCGAGCGCGACTGAGGTGGATGCGCTGATCGACGCCTACGACGGCGTCCTGTTCGACCTGGACGGGGTCGTCTACCTCGGCCCCGTCGCGGTCCCGGGTGCCCCGCCCGCCATCGCGAGGCTGCGCGAGCGGGACGTGGCGGTGGGCTTCGTGACGAACAACGCCGCCCGTACGCCGGGTGCTGTGGCGGCCCACCTGACCGAGCTCGGGATCCCCGCGGAGCGGGCCGACGTGGTCACCTCGGCGCAGGCGGGCGCCCAGCTGCTGCGACGCGACCTGCCCGAAGGGTCGAAGGTGCTGGCCGTCGGCGGCGACGGGGTCCGGGAGGCGCTGGCCGAGGTCGGGCTGACCGGGGTCGGCTCGGCCGACGACGGGCCCGTCGCCGTGCTGCAGGGCTACGGCGTCGACCTGACCTGGCAGGACCTCATCGAGGCCACCGTGGCGATCCACCACGGGGCCCGCTGGGTCGCGACGAACGACGACCCCACCCGGCCGACCGACCGCGGGCTGGTGCCGGGCAACGGGGCCGCGGTCGCCGCGGTCCGGGTCGCGGTGCCGATCGACCCCGAGGTGGCGGGCAAGCCCTACCGTCCCCTGCTCGACGAGACCGTGGCGCGGCTCGGGGCCCGGCACCCGCTGTTCGTGGGCGACCGGCTCGACACCGACATCGCGGGTGCGACCAACGCCGGGCTCGACTCGATGCTGGTGCTGACCGGCTCGCACGGCGCGGCCGACCTGCTGGCCGCGACGCCCGGGAGCCGGCCCACGCACCTGGGCTACGACGTGGGGGCCCTGCTCGAGCCCGCCCTCGTGGTGGAGCTCACGCAGGACACGGCGCGGTGCGGTCCGGCCACCGTCCGGGTGGTGGCGGGCCGGCTCGAGCTCGGCGACGCCCCGACCAGCACCGACGCCCGCGTCGCGGCGACGTGGGCCGCGGCGCACCTGGCGTGGCGGGCCCTGGACGTCGGGCAGCCGCTCGACGTGAGCGCCGTGCTCCCGGCCCTCGCCACACCCGCGTCCTAGACTCGGCGAATGCCTGCCTACCGCTCCGTGTTCGCCGGGTTCGCCTCGCTGGCCGAGGAGGTCGGGCAGGCGAGCCGGGCCAACCGCGAGCTCTTCGAGCAGCTCGTCGCGGCCGAGGTCGGGCGCGTCGCGGCCCGGCTGGGCGTGGTCCCCGCCGCCGAGCTGCGCGACGCACGGCAACGGCTGGACGTCGCCGAGGACGAGCTCGCCGTCCTGCGCCTCGAGCTCGACGACCTGCAGCTGAGGGTCGCCACGCTCGAGGAGGCCTCCGACCTGGTCGACGAGGAGCTGGTCGACGAGGAGCTGGTCGAGGAAGAGCTGCCCGACCTGCCCGACGCACCTGACCTGCTGGGCGACGAGACCGGGGCGGGGTTCCGCGGATGAGCCTGGACCAGAGCCCCAGCCCGGAGACGGGGGACCCGCGGGTCGACGACGCGGTCCGCGCGGTCGACGGCCTGGACGACCTGCCCGTCGACGAGCACGCGGAACGTCTCTCGGCCGCCCACGCCACGCTGCAGGAGGTGCTGCGGACGCCGACCGACCAGCCTGCTGGTCCCGGGTCGCCCGGTGCACCGAGGCCGAGACCCTGACGTCGTCAGCGGGAGAGCCCACCCCTCCCGGCCCCGCCGACCGTCCCCCGGTCCGGCTGGACCGCGCCCTCGTGGAACGGGGTCTGGCGCGTTCCCGCGGTCAGGCTCAGGAGCTGATCCGCGCCGGCCACGTGAACCTCGAAGGGCGCACCGCCGTCCGCGCCTCCGAGCTCGTCGCCGAGAACGACCGCATCGAGGCGCTGACCGACCCGTACGTCTCCCGCGGCGCCCACAAGCTGGCCGGCGCCCTGGACGACCTGGGCCTCGTGCCGACGGGCCGAGCGCTGGACGCCGGCTCGTCCACCGGGGGCTTCACCCAGGTGCTGCTCGAACGCGGTGCCGACCAGGTGTACGCGGTCGACGTCGGCACGAACCAGCTCGCGGAGCCCGTGCGCGCCGACCCGCGGGTGCACGTCCACGAGCAGACGGACGTGCGCGACCTGACGCTCGCGAACCTCGACGACCGGCCGGTCGACCTCGTCGTGGCCGACCTCTCCTTCATCTCCCTGACGAAGATCCTGGACGCCTTCGTCAGCGTCACCGCACCGGGCGGGACCTGGCTGCTGATGGTCAAGCCGCAGTTCGAGGTCGGACGGGCTGCGCTCGACCGGGGCGGCGTCGTGCGGGACCCCGTCCTCCACCGGCAGGCGGTGGACGGCGTCGCGTCGGCCGCCGCGGCCCTGGGCTGGCACGTGCGGGCGGTCGTCGCGAGCCGGCTGCCGGGCCCGGCCGGCAACCAGGAGTTCTTCGTGCAGCTCACGACGACACCCGTCGCCGGCCCGGTCAGCCCGTGGCCCGCGTCCCTATGCTGACGCAGTGACGACCAACCCCGGACCGCGGCGACGCGTGGCCGTCCTCACCCACATGGGCCGTGCCACCGCGATCACCGCCGCGACCCGGCTGATCCGGGGCCTGCTCGAGGCCGGCATCACCAGCGCGCTCCCCGAGGGCGACGCCGCCTGCCTGCCTCCCGAGCTGGCGGCGGCCGTCGTGCCGCTCGAGCCGCCCGACGAGGTGTCGCCGGACATGGAGCTCATGGTCGTCCTCGGAGGCGACGGGTCGATCCTGCGCGGGACCGAGTGGGTGCTGCAGGCCGACGTCCCGCTGCTCGGGGTCAACCTGGGCCACGTCGGCTTCCTCGCCGAGGCGGAGTCCTCGGAGATCGACAGCATCGTCACCCGGATCGTGGACCGTTCCTACACGGTCGAGGAGCGCTCGACCATCGAGGTCGCCCTGCGCGACTGCGCGAGCGGTGAGGTGACCTGGTCGTCGTACGCGGTGAACGAGGTGTCCATCGAGAAGGCCTCCCGCGAGCGGGTGCTCGAGGTGCTCGTCGAGATCGACGGGCGGCCGCTCTCGCGCTGGGCGTGCGACGGGGTGCTGCTGTCCACCCCCACCGGCTCGACCGCGTACGCCTTCTCGGCCGGCGGTCCCGTGATCTGGCCGAACGTCGACGCCCTGCTCGTGGTGCCGCTCAGCGCGCACGCCCTGTTCGCACGCCCGCTCGTGCTCGGACCGACGTCGCACGTGGTCATCCAGCTCATCGAGCGGTCCCAGTCCGACGGCGTGGTCTGGTGCGACGGGCGACGTTCCGCCGAGCTGCGCGCCGGCCTGCAGATCGAGGTGCAGCAGGGTCGCCACCGGCTGCTGCTGGCCCGGCTGTCGGAGGCCCCGTTCACCGACCGGCTCGTCAACAAGTTCGGCCTGCGGGTCGAGGGCTGGCGCGGCGAGGCCGAGGACCGCGAGGGCCGCGAGGACCGCGCCGTCTCGCTCGGCGCCGGGGCCAACCCGGACGACCTGGGCGACGGGTCCGGCGAGGGTGCCGGCTGCGGCAGCGGTCGGTGAGCAGGTGATCTCCGAGCTGCGGATCCGCGACCTCGGGGTCATCAACGACGCCGTCGTGACCCCGCACCCGGGACTCACGGTGGTGACCGGGGAGACCGGGGCCGGCAAGACGATGATCGTCACGGGGATCGGGCTGCTCCTCGGCGACCGGGCCGAGGCCCGTTCCGTGCGTTCCGGGACCGAGCGTGCGGTCGTCGAGGGCCGCCTCACCGTCCCGCTCGGCCTCGGCACGACCCGCCTGGCCGACCGCGTCCGCGACGCCGGCGGGGACCTCGACGACGACGAGCTGCTGGTCGCCCGGCACATCACCGCGTCCGGCCGGTCGCGTGCGTTCCTGGGAGGCGCCTCGGTCCCCGTCTCGGTCTGCGCGGAGGTGACGACCGAGCTCGTCGCCATCCACGGCCAGTCCGAGCAGGTACGCCTGGCCGCGCCGGGCCGGCAGCGCGAGCTCCTCGACACGTACGCCGGCGCGGGCTTTGCCTCGGTGCTCGGCGAGTACCGGCAGCGGTGGTCCGAGCACCGGGCGGCCCGCGCCGAGCTCGAGACCCTCGTCTCCGCGGGCGCGGAGCGCGCCCGGGAGGTGGAGCTGCTGCGCTTCGGGCTGGAGCAGATCGAGAAGGTGGCGCCGGAGCCGGGGGAGGACGTCGCCCTGGCGGCCGAGTCGACCCGGCTGCAGAACGCCGACGACCTCCGGCTCTCCGTCGGCGGCGCCCTGGCCGGCCTCGCGGGGGATCCCGAGGACCCCTCCGGGGGAGGCGGGGCCATGAGCGCGCTCGCGGACGCACGTCGCAGCCTCGACCACGCCTCGGTCGACCCGGCGCTCGAGGCGCTCGCCGCGCGGGTCGCCGAGGCGGCCTACCTGGTCGGCGACGTCTCGTCCGACCTGGCCCGCTACCTCGACGACCTCGTCGCCGACCCCGCGCGCCTGGACTGGGTCTCCGCCCGCCGCGCGCAGCTCTCGGCGCTCACCCGTGCGTACGGCCCGACCGTGGACGACGCGCTGGCCTGGTCGGCGGAGGCGGTCGTCCGGCTGACCGAGCTCGAGGGCGGCGACGACCGGATCGGCGAGCTCACCGTCGCCGTCGAGGAGCAGGAGGCGGAGCTGCGGGCGCGGGCGGCCCGGCTCAGCGCGCTGCGGGGCGACGCCGCCGAGGGGTTCGCGGCCGCCGTGTCGACCGAGCTGCACGCGCTGGCGATGCCGCACGCCCGGCTGACCTTCTCCCTCGGCCCGACCGAGCTCGGCCCGTACGGCGCGGACGCGGTCGACCTGCTCTTCGCCGCCAACCCGGGCAGCGAGCCCCGCAGCCTGGGCAAGGTGGCCTCCGGTGGTGAGCTGTCACGGGTCCGGCTGGCGCTCGAGGTCGTGCTCGCCGCCGACCGGCCGGGCGGGACGCTCGTGTTCGACGAGGTGGACGCCGGCGTCGGCGGACGCGTGGCGGTCGAGATCGGGCGCCGCCTCGCCGAGCTCGCCCGGCACAGCCAGGTCGTGGTCGTCACCCACCTGGCCCAGGTCGCCGCGTTCGCCGACCGGCACTACGTCGTGGTCAAGGCCGACGACGGGCAGGTGACGACGAGCGGGGTGGTGCTGCTGCGCGAGGAGCAGCGCACCGAGGAGCTGGCCCGGATGATGGCCGGCCTCGACACGACCGACTCCGCGCTCGCCCACGCCGGTGAGCTGGTCGAGCTGGCCGCCTCCGCGCGCTCCGGCTCTCGCTGAGACCGACCGCGCGGGGACGCGCGCATCGCGTCGACCCGCCTCCGCGGTCGGGCGGGTGCCCCGCCGGTCGTGGGAGGATGGCCGGAGCCATGAAACTCCCCGCCCTCCTCCGCCGTCGAGCCGAACCGACGGAGGTCGGAGGTGTCGCGCGCCTGGACCGGCGGACCAAGAACCTGACCAAGCGGCTCCACCCCGGCGAGGTGGCGATCATCCACCACTCCGACCTCGACCGGGTCAGCGCCGAGGCGCTGGTGGCCACCGGGGCCAGCCTCGTGGTCAACGCCGTGCGCTCGGTCTCGGGGCGCTACCCCAACC
The DNA here is from genome assembly GCA_964251895.1 of uncultured Friedmanniella sp. Lineage (GTDB taxonomy): Bacteria > Actinomycetota > Actinomycetes > Propionibacteriales > Propionibacteriaceae > Microlunatus. Next base: position 47,680 of record CAXULL010000026.1, on the reverse strand, counting down.
TCGGGCCGAGCATCCTGCTCGAGGCGGGCATCCCGCTCATCGACGACGTGGGCGAGGACGTCTTCACGCTGGTCGCGGAGGGCGACCGCCTCGTCGTCGACGGCGACCGCCTGCTGGACGCCGAGGGCGCGGTCGTCGTCAGCGGCACCCTCGTCACCACCGAGGTGCTCGAGGAGCAGCTGGAGCAGGCCCGGGCCGGCCTCTCCGACCAGATCGACGCCTTCACCCTCAACACCATGACCTATCTCCGCGAGGAGAAGGAGCTGCTGCTCGAGGGCGTCGGCGTGCCCGAGATCCGCACGCAGATCGAGGGTCGGCACGTGCTGATCGTCGTGCGCGGCTACAACTACCGCGGCGACCTGGACGTGCTGCGCCCGTACATCTCGGAGTACCGGCCGCTGCTGATCGGGGTCGACGGCGGCGCGGACGCGCTGCTCGAGGCCGGCTACAAGCCGAACATGATCATCGGCGACATGGACTCCTGCTCCGACGCGGCCCTGCAGTCCGGCGCCGAGCTCGTCGTGCACGCCTACCGGGACGGCCGGGCCCCCGGCATCGAACGGGTCGAGGCCCTCGGCCTCAGCGCCGTGGTCTTCCCCGTGCTGGGCACGAGCGAGGACGCCGCCATGCTGCTCGCCGACTCGTACGGCGCCCGGCTGCTCGTCGCGGTCGGCACCCACTACTCGTTGGTGGAGTTCCTCGACAAGGGGCGCGAGGGCATGGCGTCCACGTTCCTGACCCGGCTGCGGGTCGGGTCCAAGCTGGTCGACGCCAAGGGCGTGTCCCGGATCTACCGCAGCCAGGTCAAGGGCTGGCACCTCGCGCTGCTCGTGCTGTCGGGGGTCGTCGCCCTCGTGACCGCCATGGCGATGACCGACGTCGGCGGGGCGCTGGGGAGCGTGCTGATGGCCCGCCTGCGCGACCTCGCGTACTGGATCAAGGAACTTCTCACGTGATCAACTTCCGCTACCACATCGTGTCGCTGATGGCGGTGTTCCTGGCGCTCGCCGTGGGCATCGCCGTGGGCGTCTCGCTCAGCCCCTCGGTGGAAGAGGGGATCCTGTCCCAGGCGCAGCAGGACCGCAACCAGGTCACCGCCCTGCGCACCGAGCTGACCCGGCGCGACAACCTGGACACCTACCGCAGCACCTACGACCAGCGCACCGCGCAGCTCGTGCTGGCCGGGAGGATGACCGACGACCGCGTGGCGCTCGTCGTCATGCCCGACGCCCCGAACGCCGTCGTCACGGCCATCGGGGACGCGGTGGTGCAGGCGGGTGGACGCGTGGTCGCCCAGGTGAAGGTCAGCCAGGAGGTGTTCGACCCGGCCCAGGCGGACAAGGTCGACCAGGCGGTCGCCGCGCTGGACCTGATCGGGTTCACCGACGACATGTCCCCGGCGACGAAGGTCGGCTGGTCCCTCTCCCGGGCCATCGCCGCCAAGCCGGTGGGTTCGCGCGACGCCTACGCGAAGACGGTGGGTCGCACGCTGGCGTCCGCGAACCTGGCCGACGTCCGGGAGGACGTCGAGGACACGGCCCAGCTCGTCGTCGTGGTGACCGCGCCGACGCCCACGCAGCCCCCGGCCGCCGAGGTGACGGCGGCGCACGTCCAGCTCGACGTCGGCATCCGGGACGCAGGGGGCGGCGCCGACCACATCCCCGTCGTGGTCGCGGGTCCGAACAGCGACGGTCTCGACGGGACCGACGTCGGAGCCGTCCGCACGACGTCGGTGGCCTCGGACGAGCTCAGCACCGTCGACGTCGCCGACCTGCCCAGCGGGGTGGTCACCACGGTCCTGGCCGGCAAGGAGCAGATCCTCGGCGAGCAGGGCCACTACGGGGCACTGGCCCGCGCGGACGACGCGCTGCCCACGGTGCGCTGACCCGTGGTCTCCGCCGTCGTCCGGGGACTCGCGTCGACCGCGGGCGCCGCTGCGGCGACCCTGGCGGGCGGAGCGGTCGCGACCCGCAGGACCGGGGCGCCGTGGGCGTCGCGCTGGCACCGGACGAACCACGCCGGTGAGCCGGTGACCCTGCTCGAAGGACCCGTGGCCGTCGGGGCGCTGGTCGTCGGGGGACTGGTCGAGACCGCGCTCGGAGCGTCTCCCGTGTCAGTGCTGGCGGTCGCGGTGGCCGGCGTCGGCTCCGGGCTGGTGGGCGCGTACGACGACCTCCGCGGCGACGCCGGTGCCCGCGGGTTCCGCGGGCACCTCACGGCCCTGCGCGACGGGAGGATCACGAGCGGCACGGTGAAGATCGCCGGAGTCGGCGTGAGCGCGTTCCTCGCCGCGGTCGTGCTGCGCCGGGGGTCGTACGCCGACCTGGTGATCGACACCGGGCTGATCGCCGGCACCGCCAACCTCGTCAACCTGCTCGACCTCCGCCCGGGCCGTGCGGCCAAGGTCGTCCTGCTGCTCTCCGGCGGGCTCGTCGGGGCCGGGGGAGGACCGGCGCTGGGGGCGGCCGCCGGGAGCCTGCCCACGGACCTGGCCGCGCGCTCGATGCTCGGTGACTGCGGAGCGAACGCGCTCGGCGCGGCCACCGCCGCGGCGGCGGCCGGTGCCCTGGGGCGACGTGCCCGCCTGGTCGCCCTCGCCGCCGTCGTCGCGCTGAACGTGGCCAGCGAACGCGTCAGCTTTACCGCCGTCATCGCCCGGACGCCCGTGCTCGCCCGGCTCGACGGGCTCGGGCGCGCTCCGTCCCCGGGTGCGCCGAGGTCGGGGTGACCCGGCGGGGCTCGGTGCTGCTGGGCGTCGGTGGACTCACCCTGGCGGCGCGGGTGGTGGGCTTCGGTCGTTCGTTCGTCTTCTCCAAGACCGTGGGCGACACCTGCCTGGGCGACGTCTACAACGCGGCCAACGCCCTGCCGAACGTCCTCTTCGAGGTCGCTGCGGGCGGGGTGCTCGCCGGCGTGGTCGTGCCCGTGGTCGCCCGGCACCTGGCGGCCGGCCGACGGGCGGAGGCCGACCGGACGACGTCGGGCCTGCTCTCCTGGACCCTGCTGGTGCTGACCGTCGTCGCGGTCGCGGCCCTGCTCGGCGCCGGGCTCTACGCGCGGGCGTACGCCAAGGCGGACTGCGTCGGGAGCGCGGGCGTGCTCACGGCGCTGGTGGTGATGTTCGTCCCGCAGGTCTGGTTCTACGGGGTCGCCGTGGTGAGCGCCGGCGTCCTGCAGGCCCACGGCCGCTTCCTGGCCGCCGCGACCGCGCCCCTGCTGTCCAGCGTCGTCGTGGTCCTCGCGTACGTGGCCTTCGCCGGGCTCTCGGTGCCCGGTGCCGGTCGCGACCTGGGGCTGCTGGGCCGGCCCGCCCTGCTGGCGCTGGGCCTGGGCACCACGGCCGGTGTCGTGGCGCTGGCGCTCTGCACCGCGGTGCCCCTCGCCCGGCTGGGCTCGCGGCTGCGTCCGAGCCTGCGCTTCGCGCCCGGCGACGCACGGGTCGTCGCCGCGATCGGGGCCGCGGGGCTCGCGGGGCTGGTGCTGCAGCAGGTCAGCGTCCTGGTGGTCAACCTCGCCGCCCAGCGCAGCCCGGACCCCGGGGCGCTGACCCGGTTCACGTGGGCCAACGCCCTCTACCTCCTCCCGTACGCGGTGCTGGCGGCCCCGGTCCTGCAGCTCACGTTCCCGCGGCTGGCCGCCGCGGCCGAGCGCGGGGCGCACGAGGTCACCGCGGTCCTCGCCCGGACCGCCCCGCCCCTGGTCGTGCTGTCCTGGCTGGGCGCGGCGCTGCTGGTGGCGACCTCGGTCCCGGTGGCCCGGGTGTTCGTGCTCGGGCCGGGGTCGGGGCGTACGGACGCGCTGGCCGGTCCGGTCGCCGCCCTCGCGCCCGCCGTGCTGGCCTTCGCCCTGATGGGCCTGGCCACCCGTACCCTGCTCGCCCAGCACCGCGCCCTGGCCGCGGGCACGACCACCGCGCTCGCCTGGGGGACCGTGACGCTCGCCGCCCTCGTGGCCGGAGTCGTGGCCCCGACCGGTTGGCTCGTCGTCGCGCTGGCCGCGAGCGTCTCGCTGGGGCTTGTCGTCGGTGCGGTCGTCGGCTGGGTGGCCCTGGCGCGGGGGACCGGCGTGCGGCCCGGCCTCGTCCCGGCGCTCCTGGCCGGGGCGGTCGCCGCCGTCCCGGCTGCTGTCGCCGGCGGTGCGCTCGCCCGGCTCGCGGACGACGTCGGGCTGCTGGCCGCGGCCGGGCTGGCCTTGGCGGCCGCCGCGCTCACGGGGGTGGTCTTCGTCGGGGTGCTCGCACTCGTCCGGCGCCCGCTGCTCCGGGCGACCTGGGCCCTGCGCCACTCCGAGCCGCACGAGCGCTCGGAGGTCGTCCGTGCCTGACCACGGTCCCGGCTCGCGCCCGGCGACGGACCGTCCCCGCGTCGCGATGGTCCTCACGGCGAGCACCGGCGGCATCGGGCGCCACGTCGCCAGCGTCGCCCCCCGCCTCGTCGCCCGGGGCTTCGACGTCACCGTCTACGCCTCCCCGGTCACGCTGGCCGCCCACGACGTCGGGGTGCCGGCCGTCAGCCTCGACGCCGTCGCGCTCGCCCGCGGCGTCGGCGCCGCGGACCTCGTGCACGCGCACGGCTACAAGGCCGCCGCGCTCGCCCTTCCTCACGCCCGCGTGCGGCGGGTGCCGCTCGTCGTGACCTGGCACAACGCCGTGCTCGGCACGGGCAGGGGCGCGCGGGCCGGCCGGATCCTGCAGCGCGTCGTCGCCCGCGGTGCCGACCTGGTGCTCGCGGCCAGCAGCGACCTGCTGGCCCAGGCGGTGAGTCTCGGCGCCCGCGAGGCCGCGCTCGCACCCGTCGCCGCCCCGGGTCTCGCGGCGCCCAGGGTCGCCCGGCAGGCCCGGCGGTCGGCGCTCGGGCTCGGGGCGGACGACGTCCTCGTCGTGACGGTGACCCGGCTGGCCCCGCAGAAGAACCTCGACCTGCTCCTCGACGTCGCGGCGCGCACCCGCGACCGCGCGGACCTCGCGTACGTCCTGGTCGGTTCCGGTCCCCTCGAGCCGGCCCTCGCCCGCCGGGTCGCCGACGAGCACCTGCGCGTCACCCTGGTCGGGGCGAGCGACGACGTCGCGTCGTGGTTCCACGCGGGCGACCTCGTCCTGCTGCCGTCGCGCTGGGAGGCGAGGGCGCTCGTGGCCCAGGAGGCGATGCTGGCGGGTGTCCCGCTCGTGGCGACGCGGGTCGGCGGGATCCCCGAGCTCGTCGGGCAGGCCGCCGTCCTGATCGACCCGGACGACCCGGCCGCGGCCGCAGCCGTCGTCCGCGACCTGGCCGACGACCCCGGAGCCCGCCTCCGGCTCGCCGACGCGGGTCTGCAGCAGGCCGCCGGCTGGCCGGGCGAGGACGACGTGGCCGACGACCTGGCGACCACCTACCGGCACGTCCTCTCGGGTCGAGGCCCGTCCCCTTCCTAGACTGAGCCGTTCTCGTCCCACCCGCCCCCGACCCAGACCAGCGAGCCACCATGACCCAGACCCCTGCCGCCGAGACGAACGCGCCCGTCGCCGCGTTCGCCATCGAGGGCGCGACCGCGCCGACCCCGGCACGGATCGCCTGGGGGCTCGGCGCCGGTGACCTCGCCCTCGGGGGCCTGGGCGTGGTGACGCTGCTCGCCGCCGCCCTCGGGGCGCCCGCCGTCGTCGTCCTGGTCCTCGCCGTGGTGCTCACGGTCGTCGTGGCCCTCGCCATCCGGGCGGCGGTGGCCCTCCCGGCCGGTCTCGCCGGTGCCGGCCGGCTGCTCGCCGTGGCCGCCGCGCTCGTCGTCGTGCTGCCCGCGGGCCCGACCCGCTGGCTCCCGCTCCTCCTGCTCGGTGCCGCCGTGGTCGCCGAGGTGGGCTACTCCCGCGTCGTCCGGGTCGCGGTCCCGTTCAGCAGCCACCTCCCGGGGATCTCGGTGCGCCCCGCGGCCCGCCTCAAGCCGCTCTGGGTCGGCTACGCCGGCTGCGTGGCGGCCGTCCTGGTGCTGGTGGCCGCGCTGCTGCCGCTCCCGGTGTGGCTGGCGTGGGTCTTCGCCGTGGCGGCCCTCGTGCTGGCCGGCGCCGCGCTGGTCGACGCCGCGCTGTGGGTGCTGCAGCGACGCCGCGCCGAACGTCGCCTGACCCAGACGCTCACCGCGTACGCGCCGCGCTTCGCCCTGCACTGGGACGCGCAGCCCGGCACCGGCTACCAGATCGGGCGGTGGATCCCCTACCTCGACCGGCTCGGGGTGCCGTACGTCGTCTTCGTGCGCAACCCGAACAGCTTCGCCGAGGCCGAGCGGATGACCGACCAGCCCGTGATCGTGCGGCGCGGATCGCGCGAGATGGACCCGGTCATGGTGAGCACGCTGCGCTGCGTGTTCTACGTCAACAACGCCCTGCGCAACGTGCACGTCGTCCGCTACGCCGGGGTCCGGCACGTCCAGCTCAACCACGGCGACAGCGACAAGGCCACGAGCTACAACCCCGTGTTCCGGATGTTCGACCGCAACTTCGTCGCGGGGCAGGCGGCGATCGACCGCTTCAGCGCCCACGGGATCTCGACCGCGCCCGACTTCTTCGAGATCGTCGGCCGCCCGCAGGTCGAGGACGTGGCCGTCGGCACGCCGGGAGCCCCCGTGCGCCGCGTGCTCTATGCCCCGACCTGGGCCGGGATGCACGCCGACTCCGCCTACAGCTCGCTGCCCATCGGGCCCGCGATCGTGCGGGGCCTGATCGCCCGCGGCTGCACGGTCGTCTACCGCCCGCACCCCTACACCCGCAAGAACCCCGACCTCGTCGCGGCGTCGGAGCAGGTCCTCGCGCTGCTGCGCGAGGACAGGGCGAAGACCGGGACGGAGCACGTGTTCGGCGCCCAGGCCGAGCGGGTCTGGAGCATCGTGGACTGCTTCAACGCCGTGGACGCCCTCGTCTCCGACGTGTCGAGCGTGGTCCCCGACTTTCTCTACTCCGAGAAGCCGTTCGCCGTCGCGGCCATGGGCGGCAGCGTGGACGCGTTCTTCGCCGAGATGCCGGTGGCCCGTGGCGGCTACGTCATCGCCGGGGACGCGAGCAACCTCGACGCCGCGCTCGACGACCTGCTCGGCGCCGACCCGCAGGGTGACGAGCGTCGTCGGCTCAAGACGTACTACCTCGGTGACTTCCCCGCCGAGCGCTACGCCGACGCGTTCCTCGACGCGGCCCGCGTGGAGATCGCCTGAGGTGGTCCCGCCCCGCGAGCGGACCGGGCGGGGAGGTGTGACGACGTGAGCAGGCCCGGCGAAGATGGCCGTGCCCGTGCCGTGCCACAATGGTTAGTCAAGTGCTCATTGAACACGTTAACGAGCAGTGTGCTGGCCGTAGGGAGCAACATGGTCCGACGTGAGCTGCCGGTGCGGGTGCAGCGGGGCGCTGCCGAGATCGGGCGCCACCTCGTCACGTGGCGCAAGCTGTCGAACCTGACGGCCGAGCAGGTCGCCGAGCGCGCGAACGTCACCCGGACGACGCTGCGCCGGCTCGAGCACGGCGACCCGGGCGTCGGCCTGGACGTCTTCCTCAGCGTCGCCCGGGCGCTCGGGCAGCTCGACCGCGTGGTCGACGTCCTCGACCCGTACAAGACCGACCTCGGCCGCGCGCGGGCCGAGGAGGTGCTGCCCGAGCGGGTGCGCCGGTGAGCCCGGCGCCGACCACCCGGCTGCGGGTCTTCGTGGCGGGGGAGCGCGAGACCGTGCCGGCCGCCACCGCTCACGTCAGCGAGCGCCGGGGCGTCGTCTCGACGTCCCTGACGTACGACCCCACGTGGACGGCGACCCCCGGCGCGTACGCGTTGAGCCCCGAGCTCGCGCTGGTGCAGACGAGGCACCAGGTCGGCGGACGGCTGCCCGGCGCGTTCGCCGACAGCGCGCCCGACCGCTGGGGTCGGAACCTCATCGCGAAGCGGATCCGCACCCAGGCGCCACCCGGGCAGGGTGTGCCCACGATCCGTGAGGTCGACTACCTGCTCGGGGTCGCCGACGAGACCCGTCAGGGCGCGCTGCGGTTCGCCCTCGACGACGCCGGGCCGTACCTCGGCACGGGCTCGGACGTGCCCAGGCTGGTCGCCCTGCCCCGGCTGCTGCGCGCGGCCGACGCGGTCGCCGACCCGCTGGCCGACAACGGCGCGGACGATCTCGCCGCGGTGAAGGAGCTGCTGGTCGCCGGTTCAGGATCCCTGGGCGGAGCCCGTCCCAAGGCGTCGGTGCACGACGGCGAGCAGCTCCTCATCGCCAAGTTCCCGCACCGCAGCGACGCGTGGGACGTGATGGCGTGGGAGAAGACCGCGCTCGACCTGGCCCGCGGCTGCGGGATCGACGTGCCGAGGTCCGAGCTGGTCGGCATCGGCCAGCGCCACGTGCTGCTGCTCGAACGGTTCGACCGGCGCGGGACGGCCCGGGTCGGCTACATCAGCGCGATGACGCTGCTGCAGTCGTCCGACGGCGTCCCCGCCGACTACCTCGAGGTCGCCGAGGCGCTGGCCGAGCACGGCGGTGCCGTGGTCGCCGACCTCGCCCAGCTGTGGCGCCGCATCGCCTTCATGATCGTCGTCAACAACGTCGACGACCACCTGCGCAACCACGGCTTCCTGCACTCGGCGTCCGGGTGGACCCTGTCGCCGGCCTTCGACCTGAACCCCGACCCGGAACCGGGCGCCGCCCGGGTCACCACCGTCGGCTTCGTCGACGACGCCGAGGGCGCCCTCGAGCAGCTGGTGGCCCACGCCCGTGCCTTCCGGCTCACCCCCGAGCGGGCCGCCGCCGTCCTCGACGAGGTCCTCGCCTCGACCCGGACGTGGCGTGCGGCCGCGCGCGGCAACGGGGTCGGTGAGGGCGAGATCCGCAGGTTCGCGCCGGCGCTCGACCGCTTCCACCGGTAGCCCGCCCACGTGGCCATGCACGCGGGGCAGCTCACGGTCGACGAGGAGACCGTACGGGCGCTGCTCGCCGACCAGCTGCCGCGCTGGGCGGGGCGGGACGTCCGGCTGCTGCCGCAGACCGGGACGGTCAACGCCATCGTGCGGCTCGGGGACGACCTGGCCGCCCGGTTCCCGCTGCAGCCGGGTGACCCGGCCGACGCGCGGCGGGACCTGGCCCGCGAGGCCGACGCGGCCCGGCGCCTCGTCGGCCGGCTGCACGTCGCCGTGCCCGAGGTCGTCGCGCTCGGCGAGCCGGGCCACGGCTACCCGCTGCCGTGGTCGGTGCAGACCTGGTTGCCGGGCCGCGACGGTTCCGCGGTGGAGCCGGGCGCCTCGTACGCCTTCGCCCGCGACCTGGCCGCGCTGGTCACCGACCTGCGGGCCGTCCCGACGGACGGGCGGACGTTCGCGGGGGAGGGGCGGACGGGCCGGGGCGGCGTGGTCGCCGACCACGACGCGTGGGTGCGGACGTGCCTGGAGCGCAGCGTCGGGCTGCTCGACGTGGACGCGCTCGCGGCGCTCTGGGAGCGGCTGCGCGACCTGCCGCGCGGGCCGGAGCCGGACGTGACGACCCACGGGGACCTGATCCCGAGCAACGTGCTCGTCCGGGGCGGGGGGAGCGGAGCCCGGCTGGTCGGGCTGCTCGACGTCGGCGGGTCCGGCCCGGCCGATCCGGCGCTCGACCTGGTCGGGGCGTGGCACCTGCTCGACGACGGACCGCGGACGGCGTTCCGCCGGGCGCTCGGTCACGGCGACGCGCTGGGCTGCGGCGACGCGCAGTGGGGGCGCGGGATGGCGTGGGCGTTCGAGCAGGCGATCGGGCTGGTCTGGTACTACCGCACGTCCAACCCGCCGTTCAGCGCCTTCGGCCGGCGGACCCTCGACCGCCTCCTGCGCGCCGCCCCACCCGCCCCGCTCCCACCACCGACCCCGCTCCCACCGCGCCTCGCCTGATCCCCAGGAAACGCTGACTCCGTCCCCCCGAACCGTTCTCCGGGCTGTCGCAGCTCAGCGGTTCCTGGAGGAGGGGTGGGGGCGCCGGGGGTGGGGGGTGGGGCGGCGCGAGGGTCGCCCGCTCGGGACCAGCGGGGATGTGGCGTCATGGCCTAGGCTGGAGGCCCGTGGGACCACGCGAGAAGTTCACCAAGCACCTGTTCGTGACCGGCGGGGTCGCTTCCTCGCTCGGCAAGGGCCTGACGGCGTCCAGCCTGGGCAGCCTGCTCGTGGCGCGCGGGCTCAACGTGTCGATGCAGAAGCTCGACCCCTACCTCAACGTCGACCCCGGGACGATGAACCCGTTCCAGCACGGCGAGGTGTTCGTCACAGAGGACGGCGCGGAGACCGACCTCGACGTCGGCCACTACGAACGCTTCCTCGACCGGAACCTGTCCGCCGAGGCGAACATCACCACCGGCAAGGTCTACTCCTCGGTCATCGCCAAGGAACGCCGCGGCGACTACCTCGGCGACACGGTCCAGGTGATCCCGCACATCACCAACGAGATCAAGGAGTCGATGCTCGCCATGGGCGGCACCGGCTCCGACGGCCGGGTGATCGACGTCGTGATCCACGAGATCGGTGGCACGGTCGGTGACATCGAGTCGCTGCCGTTCCTCGAGGCCGCCCGTCAGGTCCGCCACGACGTCGGCCGCGAGAACGTCTTCTTCCTGCACGTCTCGCTCGTGCCGTACATCGGTCCGAGCGGCGAGCTCAAGACCAAGCCGACGCAGCACTCGGTCGCTGCGCTGCGCCAGGTCGGCATCCAGCCCGACGCCGTCGTCTGCCGCTCCGACCGCGAGATCCCGGAGTCGGTCAAGCGCAAGATCTCGCTGATGTGCGACGTCGACGAGCAGGCCGTCGTCGCCTGCGCCGACGCCCCGAGCATCTACGACATCCCGAAGGTCCTGCACGCCGAGGGCCTGGACGCGTACGTCGTGCGCCGGCTCGACCTGCGCTTCCGCGACGTCGACTGGACGCGCTGGAACGACCTGCTCGACCGTGTGCACCACCCGCGCGAGGAGGTCGTGGTCGCGCTCGTGGGCAAGTACATCGACCTGCCCGACGCGTACCTGTCGGTCGTCGAGGCGCTGCGGGCCGGCGGGTTCGCCAACCGCGCCAAGGTCGGCATCCGCTGGGTGCCCTCCGACGCCTGCGCGACCCAGGAGGGCGCCGCGCGGCACCTGTCCGACGTCGACGGCGTCGTCATCCCGGGCGGCTTCGGCATCCGGGGCACCGAGGGCAAGATCGGCGCCATCCAGTACGCCCGCGAGCACGGGATCCCGACGCTCGGGCTGTGCCTCGGGCTGCAGTGCATGGTCATCGAGGTCGCCCGCCACCTGGCCGGCCTGAGCGGCGCCGACAGCAGCGAGTTCGCACCCGAGACGCCGTACCCGGTGGTCGCCACCATGGCCGAGCAGGTGGCCATCGTCTCCGGCGAGGGCGACCTCGGCGCGTCGATGCGCCTCGGCGCCTACCCCGCCGAGCTCCAGCCGGGCTCGGTGGTGGCAAAGGCGTACGGCCAGACCTCGGTGAGCGAGCGGCACCGGCACCGCTACGAGGTGAACAACACCTACCGCGGCCAGCTCGAGGAGGCGGGGCTGGTGATCAGCGGGACGTCGCCCGACACCCGCCTGGTCGAGTTCATCGAGCTGCCGAGCGAGGTCCACCCGTACTTCGTGGCGACCCAGGCCCACCCCGAGCTCAAGTCGCGCCCGACCAAGCCGCACCCGTTGTTCGTGGGCCTGGTCGACGCCGCGCTGGACCGGCGGCTCTCCACCCGGCTGCCCGTCGAGCAGCGTCGGTGAGGCCCGTCTCCGCGCTCGGTGCGGACCGGGTGTTCCTGGCACCCGCCGAGCTGATCGACGTCGCGCTGGCCTGGCCCGTGCTGTCCACGGAGGTGCTGGCGAAGGGCCACGTCGCCACCTTCGCGCAGGACCGGATCCGCACGCCCGACGGCGGCGAGATGACCCGGGAGTACCTGCGCCACCCCGGCGCGGTCGGCATCATCGCCCTCGACGAGGCCGAGCGCGTCGTCCTCGTCCGGCAGTACCGCCACCCGGTCCGCCACCGGCTGTCGGAGCCGCCCGCGGGGCTGCTCGACCACGCCGGCGAGGACCCGCTGGCGGCCGCGCAGCGCGAGCTGGCCGAGGAGGTCGGCCTGTCGGCGGGCCGCTGGAACGTCCTCGTCGACCTCTTCAGCACCCCCGGCATCATCGGCGAGGGGCTGCGGGTCTACCTGGCCCGGGACCTCGCTCCCGCGGACCGGCCGCAGGGCTTCACCGCCGAGGGCGAGGAGGCCGACATGGACACGGTCTGGGCCTCGCTCGACGACCTGCTCGACGCCGTGCTCGACGGCCGGCTGCACAACCCGACGCTGGTCAGCGGCGTGCTAGCCGCCGGTACGGCGCGGATGCGCGACGGCTTCGCCACGCTGCGCCCGGCCGACGCGCCCTGGCCGGCCCGCGACGCGCTCGCGGCGGCCGGTCTGCTGCCCGACTGAGCGCCGCAGCTCGACCGGTCTCGACCCGTCCGGGACGCGCAGCACGTTCCACGCCAGCAGCCAGGCCAGCACGGACGCGGCCTGCGGCGGCGACCCTGCCCACGCCCACCTGGTGACCGTCGGTCCGCACCTGGTGGCGCACCCGCCGGGGCGGGCCTGCGCGTCTATGCTCGCCTCGTCGGAGCAGTGCCGCAGACGCCGGGGGTGAGCCGGACTCCTCCGCGTCTCGAACCCAGGAGTGACGCGTGAAGGTCGGAGTCCCCAGCGAGGTCAAGAACAACGAGGGCCGGGTCGCGATCACGCCCTCGGGTGTCCACGAGCTCACCAGCCGGGGTCACGAGGTCCTCGTCCAGTCCGGCGCCGGTGTGGGTTCCTCCATCCCCGACGACGCGTACGGCGCGGCGGGCGCGAAGGTCGTCGAGGGCTGGGAGCCGGTCTGGACCGAGGCGGAGATGATCCTCAAGGTCAAGGAGCCGGTCGAGGTCGAGTACGACCGCATGCAGCCCGGTCAGGTGCTCTTCACCTACCTGCACCTCGCGGCCAACAAGCACTGCACGCAGGCCCTGCTCGATCGCAAGGTCACCGGGATCGCGTACGAGACGGTCCAGCTGCCCAACGGCTCGCTGCCGCTGCTCGCCCCGATGAGCGAGGTCGCCGGTCGGCTGGCGCCGCAGGTCGGGGCCTACCACCTGATGGCGGCGCAGGGTGGGCGCGGGACCCTGATGGGCGGGGTCCCGGGGACGCACCCGGCCAACGTCGTGGTGATCGGCGCGGGCGTCTCGGGCATGGAGGCCGCCACGATCGCGCTCGGCATGCAGGCCGAGGTCACCCTGCTCGACCTCAACATCGACAAGCTGCGCGAGGCCGCGCGGCTCTACCGCGGCCACATCAAGACGGTCGCGTCGAACAGCTTCGAGGTCGAGCGCGCGGTGCTCGACGCCGACCTCGTGGTGGGCGCGGTGCTCGTGCCCGGCGCCAAGGCGCCGACCGTGGTCACGAACGACCTGGTCGCGCGCATGAAGCCGGGCAGCGTGCTGGTCGACATCGCCATCGACCAGGGCGGCTGCTTCGAGGACAGCCGCCCGACCACCCACGCCGACCCCACGTTCCGCGTGCACGACTCGGTCTTCTACTGCGTCGCGAACATGCCCGGCGCCGTCCCGCACACCTCGACGTACGCCCTCACGAACGTCACCCTGCGCTACGCGGTCAGCCTGGCCGACCGCGGCTGGCGTGAGGCGCTGCGGCGCGACCCCGCCCTCGCCCTCGGGCTCAACACCCACGACGGCGAGCTGACGAACGGTCCGGTCGCGGCGTCCCACGGCACCACCTACCGCCCGGTGGCGGAGGTGCTCGCCTGAGCGGTGTGGAGCGGCTCGTCACGGCCTACCTCGACCACCTGAGCGTCGAGCGGGGCGTCTCGCCGCACACGCTCGCGGCCTACCGACGCGACCTGGCCCGCTACACCGACCACCTCGCCGGCGTCGGGGCGACCGACGTCGCCGACGTGACGCCCGCCGTGGTGGGGGCGTACGCGTCGACGCTGGCCGAGGGCGTACGGGCGCCGGACGGGTCGTGGGCGCAGTCACCGCTCGCGCCGGCCAGCACCGCGCGCGCGGTCGTGGCGGTTCGCAGCCTGCACCGGTTCGCGGTGGCCGACGGCCTCGCGCTGAGCGACCCGGCCGCCGACGTCCGCCCGCCGCGGCCGGCCCGGCGCCTGCCCAAGGCGCTCACGCTCGACCAGGTGCAGCTGATGCTCGACCTGCCCTCGACCGAAACGGCCGAGGGCCTGCGGGACGCGGCGCTGCTGGAGCTGCTCTACGGCACCGGCGGGCGCATCAGCGAGGTCGTCGACCTCGACGTCGACGACCTGACCCGCGCCATGGCCGGGCCGGCAGACGAGCTGGCCGGGCTCCGGGTCCTGGGCAAGGGCAGCAAGGAACGCGTCGTGCCGCTCGGCTCGTACGCCCGGCGCGCGGTCGACGCCTACCTCGTGCGCGGCCGCCCGACCCTGTCGGCGAAGGGCCGCGGCACCCCGGCGCTGCTCCTGAACGCCCGCGGCGCCCGCCTCTCGCGCCAGAGGGCGTACGCGGTCCTGCGGCGGGTGGCCGAGCAGGCGGGCGTGCCGGGCGAGGTCAGCCCGCACACCCTTCGACACTCGTTCGCGACGCACCTGCTCGACGGCGGCGCCGACGTCCGCGTGGTGCAGGAGCTGCTCGGGCACGCCTCGGTGACGACGACGCAGATCTACACGCTGGTCACCGTCGACCACCTCCGTGAGGTCTACGCGGAGGCCCACCCCCGTGCGCGTTGACGTCCTGCGGACGACGTCGGCCGGGGAGGCTCAGGACGCCTGGGACCCGCCCGCGACGGTGAGGACCTCTCCGGTGACGTAGCTCGACTCCTGGGAGGCGAAGAAGACGTACGCGGGGGCGACCTCGGCCGGCTGACCGGCGCGACCCAGCGGCGTGTCCTCGCCGTGGCCCTCGGACATGTCGCTCGGCATCGTGGCCGGGATCAGCGGCGTCCAGATCGGCCCGGGCGCGACCGTGTTGACCCGGATGCCCTTCTCGGCCAGCTCGAGGGCCAGGCCCTTGGTGAAGTTGATGATGCCGGCCTTCGTGGTGGCGTAGTCCAGCAGCTCCGGCGAGGGCGACGTCCCCTGCACCGACGAGGTGTTGATGATCACCGAGCCGGGCTGCAGGTGCGGGAGCGCGAACCTGCAGAGCCAGAACATCGCGTACAGGTTGGTCTTCAGCACCCGATCGAGCTGCTCGGTGGTGATGTCGGCCAGGCCGCCGGGCTGGGCCATCTGGTAGGCCGCGTTGTTGACCAGGATGTCGAGCCCGCCGAGCTCGGCCACCGCGGTGTCGATGATCGTCTGGCACATCGCCTCGTCGCGGACGTCACCGGGGCAGCGCACCGCCTTGCGGCCGGCGGCCTCGACGAGCCGCGCGGTCTCGGCCGCGTCCTCCTCCTCGTCGGGGAGATAGCTGATGAGGACGTCGGCGCCCTCGCGGGCGAAGGCCAGCGCCACCGCACGCCCGATGCCCGAGTCCCCGCCGGTGACGACGGCGCGCTTGCCGGTCAGCCGGTCGGTCCCGCGGTAGGACTCCTCGCCGTGGTCCGGCTGGTCCCGCAGGTCGGAGGTGAGCCCCGGGTGCGCGATGCCCTCCTCGGTGTGGTCGGGCTGGTCGTACTGGGTCGTCGGGTCCGTCGGGGTCGTCTGGTCGCTCATGCACGTCCCCTACCCGGACGGTCCAGGACGAACCCGGGACAGGCGCCTCGGCTCCCGAATCACCCCTGGGGGTGGTGAGGCTGCTCCGTACGGGGCGCAGCCGCCTCGAGCAGGTCGGCCAGCTCCGCCGGTCGGCTGAGCGCGACGCAGTGGCCCCCGTCGATCTCGACCGGTTCCACCCCGAGCCGCTCGTGGGCGAGGCGGCGTTGCAGCGCGGGTGGGAGGAACCGGTCCTGCGCGCACACCACCGACGTCACCCGCGCCCGCGGCCAGGCCGGCAGCGGCCACGGCGCGGAGCCGGCCGCGGGGGAGGGGTGCGCCCGCTCGTGGCTCAGCGCCTCCTCCGCCAGCGCACGGGGCACGTCGTGGTAGAAGGTCGAGAGCGGGTCGTCACCGGTCGCCTGCCCGGCCTGCACGTCCTGCTCCACCGCCTGCTCCACCGCCTGCGCGTAGCCGACGTGCTCCCACCAGTCGTCCGGCGCCTCCCCGGGCGTCGGGATCATCCCCGCGACGAGGACGAGGGCGTCGGCGTCCAGCCGTTCGGCCACCAGCGGCGCGGTGAAGGCACCGAAGGACTGCCCGACGACCGTCCAGGAGGTCGGGGCGGGGCGGAGGGCGGCCGCCGCCCGGAGCGCGGCGTCGCGGTAGTCGGTCAGGGTCAGGGCGTCGTCGCCCGCGGGCAGGTCCGGCGCGACGCTCGCGTGCCCGCGCGAGCGCAGCTGCTGCTCGACCAGGTGGAAGGACCAGCCGACGTCGCCGGCCCCGTGGATCAGGACGTAGCCCCTCATCTCGGCAGGCTAGCGGCACCGCGCTCGCGCTGTACAGAATCCGATGTACCGTCGGGGACGTGCTCCTCGCAGCCACGACAACCGCCCCCACCACCGCCCCCACCACCGCCTCCGCCGCCACCGCGACGTCCACCTCCACGGACGCGCTGGCGCGGTTCGGGCACGCCCTGTCCGACCCGACCCGGACCCGGGTGCTGCTGACGCTGCGCGGGGGACCGGCCTACCCGGCGGACCTCGCCGACGCCGTCGGCGTCACCCGGCAGGCGATGTCCAACCACCTCGCCTGCCTGCGCGGCTGCGGCCTCGTGGTCGCGGTCCCGGAGGGCCGCCGGTTCCGCTACGAGCTGGCCGACCAGCGCATCGCCGGTGCGCTCGGTGAGCTGCTCGAGCTGGTGCTGGTCGTCGACCCGGACTGCTGCGGGGGCGAGGGCCACGTTCCTGGGGCGGTACCGGCGGGCGGGGCGACGCGGACGGCGGCGTGCGCATGACCCTGCTCTCGCTGGGCCCGTCGCCGGCCCGCCGGACGCTGCTCGCCCGACGGATCCGCTGGTTCGTCGCGGCCACCATCACCTACAACGTCGTCGAGGCGGTCGTCGCCCTGGCGGCCGGCACCCGGGCGTCGTCCAGCGCGCTGGTCGGCTTCGGCCTGGACTCGGTCATCGAGGTGGCGTCGGCCGCGGCCGTGGCGTGGCAGTTCGCGGGGCGCGACCCCGAGGCGCGCGAGAGGACCGCGCTGCGGGTCGTCGCCTGGTCGTTCTTCGCGCTCGCGGCCTTCGTGGGCGTCGACGCCGTCCGGTCCCTGCTGGGTGCCGGCGTCGCCGAGCACTCGACCGTCGGGCTGGTCCTCGCCGCCGTCAGCCTCGTCGTCATGCCGCTGCTCTCCCGCGGCCAGCGGCGTACGGGACGCGAGCTCGGTTCCCGTTCCGCGGTCGCGGACTCGAAGCAGACGCTGCTGTGCACCTACCTCTCGGCGGTGCTGCTGGTGGGCCTGGCCCTCAACAGCCTCCTCGGCTGGTCGTGGGCCGACCCCCTCGCCGCCCTGGTCATCGCCGCCGTCGCCGTCCGCGAGGGCGTGCAGGCCTGGCGGGGGGACGCCTGCTGCAGCCCGGTGCCCGGACTGCGCGCCGGCGGCGGGGACGGGGAGACCGGCTGCGGCTGCGGTCCGGGCTGCACCGACGCCTGCTGCGCCGACGCCTGCGGCAGGGACGAGCGGTAGGAGCCGACCACCGTCCGGCCACCGGTCGGCGGGCTCAGGAGGTCGGGGGCGTGGGCCAGTCCGGCAGCAGCTCCTGCAGGGCGGCGAGCTGGGTGGTCGAGACCCACGAGGGGTTCGACATCTGGGGCACGCGCTGCACCTCGAGGTCGGAGATGCCGGCAGCCCGCAGCTCCGCCGCGGCCACCGGGTGCTCCAGCAGCGGGACGTCCACCTCGACCCGCGCCCGCAGCGCCTGCCGGGCGGCGTCGTCGAGCCACCAGCCCGGGCCCGCGTCCGCCCACGACTCGGCTTCCGCGACGACGTGCCCGAGCCCCCAGATCCCTCGGGTGAGCCCGCCGGTCCCCGGTCCGGAGAGCCAGAAGACGACTAGGTCGCCGGGCCGCATCAGCGCGCTGCGGTAGCCGCGCTGCACCGACCAGGACGTCAGGCGGGTCTCGCCCTCGGCCCGGAAGCGGCGTACGTCCCACACCGCGGGGTTGGCCTTGAGCAGCCACGCTCCCAACGTCTCCCGACTCACCGCTTGCACCACGCGCTCTCCCTCCGCCCGGCCAGCGTGCCTCATCACGCCCGACTGGCGTGTGTGGACCGAGCCGCGCGCGGCACACCCGGCTGAGCGGTCAGCTCGGCGTCGGCCGCTGACGGTCGTGGGGGTGGGGTGCGGGCCCTGGGCCTCGCGGGAGGAAGAGCGGCGAGAGGATGCTCGGGGGTTCATCCCCTCGCCGCTCAGGAACAACCTACGACGGTCTCACCGACTCGGCCAGCGCCGCGGGTGTCATCTTGAGGACACGACCAGAAGCGGACAAACCGGACCCGGCGGGGGCCGCGCGGCGGATCAGATCGCGACGACGCCCTGCACCGCGGTGGGCCGCGGGGAGCCGCCTGCGTCCTCGATGGACACGGCCACGTCGGTCGACTGGCTGATCGGCCCGTGGAACCACTGCGAGACGTTCGTCCCGCCGCCGACGAGGTTGTCGGGGGTCACGGTCGGACCGGACAGGGTCCACAGCTCGTACGTCTTGCCGCGGCCCGGGGACGGGAGGTCGCCCCCGACGAACAGGGCGCGGTTCTGGCTCTTCGACACCACGAACGACACCTGCGCGCCGTTCGCCATCACCAGCGGCACGATGCGTGCGTCCGGGGCCGCGAGCAGCGACGTGTCCGCCGACGCCCCGGCGACCGGGGCCTGCTGGCGGGTGAGGGAGTAGACGGTGCCGCCGAGCGCCAGGGCCAGCACGCTGACCGCCGCGACGAGCACCGACAGGACGCGCGCACGTCGGGTCGACCGGCGCAGGGTGAGCTCGTCGACGAGAGGAGGACGCAGCTGCCGGACGTCGCCGTGCAGCGGCGGCAGCTGGGGCACGTCGGCCAGGCCGGTGAGGATCGCCGTGCGCAGCGCCGGCGGCGGGGGCGGCGCGGCGGCCAGGACGGACAGCCTGGGTGCGGTCTCGCAGAACTCGGCGACCTCGCGGCTGCAGGTCGCGCACACGGCCCGGTGCGCCTCGAACGCCGCCAGCTCGTCCGCCTCGAGGGCGTCGACGGCGTAGGCGCCCGTCGCGCCGTGGATCTCCGTCATCTGCTTGCCCTTCACGCTTCCACTCCCAGCGTGTCCCGCAGCCGGATCAGGCCGTCCCGGACGCGCGTCTTCACAGTGCCGAGCGGCAGCTGGAGCCGCGCGGCGATCTCGTTCTGGGTGAGCCCGCCGAAGTAGGCGAGCGTCAGGGCCTCCCGCTGGATCGGGGTGAGCGACTCGAGGGCCTTGCGGACGCGAGCC
Organism: uncultured Friedmanniella sp.; assembly: GCA_964251895.1. GTDB lineage: Bacteria > Actinomycetota > Actinomycetes > Propionibacteriales > Propionibacteriaceae > Microlunatus. The sequence goes on along the minus strand of CAXULL010000026.1, from coordinate 28,265 downwards.
GCGTCCAGGCGCTGCTCGACGCCCTCCCACACGTGGTCGACCTCGCGGCCGATGTCCGTCACGGCGTAGTGCTCGTCACGGGCCACCTCGCGGGTGACCGAGCGGACCCGGTCGACCGCACGGCGGTGCGCCATGGTGGCGATCCAGGCGAGCACCGAGCCCTTGCTCGGCTCGAAGCGCGACGCCTGGCGCCACACCTCGGTGTAGACCTCCTGCGTCACCTCCGCAGCGTGGTCGGCCGAGCGCAGGACGCGCCAGACGATCCCGTACACCCGGCCCGAGGTCTGGTCGTACAGATCGGCGAACGCGTCCTGGTCGCCCCGGGCGGAGGACAGCACGAGCTCGACGAGCCCGGCTGCCTCCGACTGGGGTCCTGCGGTGGGCTCCGGAGAGCCCGAGGGCCGGGAGTCGTCTCCCGGCCCTGACGGCACTGCGTACAGCGTCATGTCCTGCCTCGGCTGGTCAGCGGTGCCGGGTGGGAGATCAGGACTTCGGCAGCAGGACGGTGTCGATGATGTAGACCGTCGCGTTCGAGGTCTGCACGTTGCCGCAGACGACCTTCGAGGTGCCGTCGACCATGAAGTCCTCGCCGCTGCCGGTCACCTTGATGGTCGACTTGGACAGCGAGGTGTGGTCGCCGGAGAGCTCGGTCGGGCTGAGCTTGGGCGAGGTGACGTGACCGGTGAGGATCGTCGTGAGGGTCTTCTTGTCGGCCAGGACCTTCTTCAGCGTCGCCGCCGGGATCTTGGCGAAGGCGTCGTTGGTCGGCGCGAAGACGGTGATGTTGTCGGCGTTGTTCAGCGTGTCCACCAGGCCGGCGGCCTTGACCGCGGTGACGAGGGTCGACAGCGCCGGGTTGTTGCTGGCCGCGGTGGCGACCGGGTCCTGCGACATGCCGTCGAACGAGCCCTTGCCCGAGGTCGGGACGGCGGCGCAGCCGGAGCCGAAGGGGGCGCTGGCGTCGCTGGCCGAGGCCGACGGCGTCATGGCCGGGCTCGAGGCGGCGCTCGAGGAGGGGGCGGCGGCGCTGGACGCAGGCGCCGAGCTGGTGCTGGCGGTGTCGCCGCAGGCGGCGAGGCTCAGCGGGAACGCGACGACCGCAGCGAGCGCGGCGATCTTGGTGGCGGAGGACTTGAAGTTCATGGTGGAGCCTTTCTCAGGGCACTGGTGCGGGCCCTTCTGATGGGCCCCGCGGCGTTGACACCATCAGTTCGCCACCCCCGCAGACCGAGATTGGTCAAGATTCAACAATTTTCTGACTAGGGCAAACGGATGCAGAAACGCCAAAAAACCTCCGGACGGAGGCTCTTGGGGGTCGTGCGTCGAGAGCGGGGACTACTCGCTGGTGAACTGGATCTGGTGCCAACCACGCGCCCCGTCGGGGAACACCTTCGTGCGCTGCTCGGGCTGGGTCTGGCCGGTCGCGTCGGTCGCCCGGACCGTCGCGCTGTGCAGGCCGGCCGGCCCGTCGAAGCGCAGGGACCACTGCCGCCACAGGTCGACGCCCGCGTCCGTGGCCAGGCTCGCCTCCTGCCAGTCGCCGTCGTCGATCCGGACCTCCACCTTGGTGATACCACGGTGCTGCGCCCAGGCCACGCCGGCGATCACCGGCTTGTCCTTCGGCAGGGTGTCGAGCGACTTCGGCAGGTCGATCCGGCTCTGGGTCAGGATCGTCCCGTCCGTCGCCCACTTGCGCTCGGTCCAGTAGGCCGTCCGCTTCGCATACGTCGTCAGCTCGATCCGCTCGAGCCACTTGGTGTTGGCCACGAAGCCGAACAGCCCCGGCACGATCATCCGCGCGGGGTAGCCGCGTGCGTCGGACAGCGGCTTGCCGTCGAGCCCCACCGCGATCATCGCGTCCCGTCCGTCGGCCACGGCCTGGATCGGTGTCGACGCCGTGTAGCCCGAGTCGGAGGAGTAGGAGTAGACCTGCTCGACGCCCGCCTGCGCACCGACGCGCTCGAGGATGGTGCTGAAGGGCACGCCGAGCCAGCGCCCGCTGCTGACGTACGAGCCGCCCACCTCGTTCGAGACGCAGGTGAGCGTGATGTCGCGCTCGATCATCGGCATCGCGAGCAGCTCGTCGTAGGTGAGCGTCAGCGGCCGGTCGACCATCCCGTCGATCGTCAGGCTCCAGCCGGAGGCGTCGATCTGCGGGGTCACCAGGCTGATGTCCACGCGGTAGAAGCTGTCGACCGGCGTGGTGAAGGGCGTCATGCCGGGGATCTGGGCGCCGGCCGGCAACGGCGGCGCGGACGAGCTGGGCGTGGGCAGCCCCAGCGCCCGGCGCGCGGCCGCACCCGCACCGCGGACACGTCCGACGACGATGCCGCCGCCACCGGCCACGACGGCCACCGCGGCCGTGAGGCCGAGCGCGGTGACGAAGCTGCGGCGCCCGAGAGCAGGGGTGCGGGTCGGGGTCGCGAGCAGGTCCGTCCGGTCGGGGATCGCGACGGGGGCCGGGACCGACCAGGAGGAGCGGGACGTGGCGCGCGCGCCGGAGCGGTGCACCACGAGCAGCAGGGCCGCGACACCGGCGGCGCCGGCCACCACCGACGGGATCGCGTCCAGCGGTCCGCCGCGGTAGACGGCCGTGGCGGCACCGACCACGCCGAGCAGCGCGATCCCGGCGACGGCCGTACGGCGGTGGTGCCAGGCCAGGAGTCCCAGGACGGCGGCGAAGACCAGCAGGGCGAGACCGACCGTCCCGATCAGGACAGGCTTGTCGTCGTTGCCCAGCACCCGCACCGCGAACGTCTTCGCCGGCGTCGGCGCGGCGTCGATCAGGGCGGACCCGACGGCGATCAGCGGCGAGGCCGAGGGGCTGAGGAACGAGGCGACGAGGTGCCCGACCCCCACGGCGACACCCGCCGCGACGACGCCCGCGGCCGCCCGCAGCACCCGCCCGGGCAGGGGGGCGGGCACCGGCGCGTCGGCGCCGGTCCGGGGACGGACGGAGGAGAGGGTCACGGGAGAACTTCGTCACGGCGACCGCCGCAGATTGTTCCCGGCGGACCGCCAGCCTGCTGCAGGCCGTCGAGGGGGAGAAGTTCTGGGCTGAGGGGCTTGTTCCCTGCGCTGGGAAGGTGTGTAGGAGTGTCGCCTATTTCGAACACGTGTTCGAAAAGTGTCAGTGGCCTTCCGTAGGTTGAGGTCATGGAGATCGAGGGGCCCGAGGCGACCGCGCTCGACCGTGCCCTCGAGGTGTGGGAGAACGCGCAGGCGCTGCTGATCGAGGCCGTCGAGGACGGCGGGCTCGACGCCTACGACGACCTGGCCTTCGTCGGGTTCCTGCAGACGTTCGAACGTCTCCGCAACCGCACGTCGTTGGTCGACCACCGCGTGGTCCGCGACGCCGAGGCGCGGCGGCTGGCCGACACGTGGACCCAGCCGAACCTGGCCGCCGTGCTCGTCCAGACGCTGCGGCTGTCCCACGATGAAGCGGCCCGCCGGGTCCGCGCCGCGGAACAGGTCGGCGACCGGGTCGCGATGACCGGGGAGCCTCTCGCCCCGCTGCGCCCGGCGCTCGCCGCGGCGCAGCGTACGGGTGACGCGTCGCCGGAGCAGGTCGACGTGTGCGTCCGCGCGATCGCGAGCGTGGACCACCGCGGGTTCGACCCGGCCGATCTCGACACCGCGGACCGGCTCCTCGCCGGCTTCACCACCGCGTTCGAGCCCAAGCGGCTGCGCCACCTCGCGGCTCAGGTCGTCGAGCGCATCGACCCCGACGGCACTGTCCCGCAGGAACGCGTGAACACCGACCGGCGCCACCTCGCGTTCCGCCGGTTGCGCGACGGCATGTACGACGTCGAAGGCCGCCTGACCGGCACGGTCGGGGCCAAGCTCCAGGCCGTTCTCGGCCCCCTCGCGAAGCCACGCGTCGACAAGGTCACCCTCGACGACGGCCGGGTCGTCGACGAACCGGATCCACGCCACCACGGACAACGCACCCACGACGCGCTCGAAGAGGTCTGCGACCGGCTCCTGCGCTCGGGCACGCTGCCCGACTCGGGCGGCACCCCCGCGACCGTCATCGTCACGATCACCGAGGCCGCGCTGCGCGCCCGCCGCGGCAGCGGCACCACCAGCGACGGCACCCGGCTGTCCGCCGCCGCCGTGATCGGCCTCGCCGACTCCGCCGACGTCGTCACCGTGCTGCTCAGCCCCCTCGGCGCGGTGCTCGACCTTGGCCGCACCCGACGGTGCGCCAGCCCCACCCAGACGCTCGCCCTGATCGCCCGAGACGGCGGCTGCAGCTTCCCCGGCTGCACACGCCCGCCCGAGTGCTGCGAACGGCACCATGTCGTGGCCTGGGTGGACGGCGGAGCGACGGACGTCGCCAACCTGACCCTCCTGTGCAGCTATCACCACCACAACTTCGCCGCCCGCGGCTGGACCTGCCTCATGACCGACGGCCTGCCCACCTGGATCCCACCCAGATGGATCGACCAGGAGCAGAGGCCCATTTGCAACGGCCGCATCACCACTCGACTGCTCGCTGGGCGACTGAGGCAGTGACCCCCGGTGGATGACGCCCTCGGGCAGGTCGTCGCCCAAGGATGGGTCCTGCGTGTCGACTCCGCCCGATCTCCCCTTGGCCGGCCGGCCGTGGTCGCCGCCCCTTCGGCAACCCCTCGTGCTCCTCGACCTGTCGGCCTGCCTCTGCACGACCGATCAGAGTGGTCAGGTGACCGGGGTGAGGCCCGACGCGTACTAGGGTTCGGGGGATCTCACGACCCAACCCCAGGAGCGATGGTGGACAGCCACGACGGGCCGCAGGCCCTGCCGGCCGACCCGCCGCCCTTCGACGCCGCGCTCGTCGGGGCGCCGGACGAGGACGGCGAGGCCCTCTTCGCCAGCCCGCGCCCCCTCGCACCGGACTTGTCGACGGCCGGCGTGCCGGACGCCGAGCTCGGCCCGACCGGCCGCCCGTGGCCCGAGCTGGGCGACCCGCCGCCGCTGGCCGACCCGCGACCGCCGGCGATGGTCATCGCGGTCTGCAACCAGAAGGGCGGCGTCGGCAAGACCACGACGACGATCACGCTGGGCGCAGCGCTGGCCGAGCTGGGCCGACGCGTGCTGCTGGTCGACTTCGACCCGCAGGGTTCGCTGTCGGTCGGGCTGGGCGTCAACCCGCACACGCTCGAGCACAGCATCTACAACCTGATGCTGACCCGCGACGTCGAGATCGACGAGGTGATCGACAAGACGAGCACCGAGGGCGTCGACCTCCTGCCCAGCAACATCGACCTGGCGGCGGCCGAGCTGCAGCTGGTCAGCGAGGTGGCGCGCGAGCAGACGCTGTCGCGGGTGCTGCGGCAGGTCAAGGCCGACTACGACGTCATCCTGATCGACTGCGCGCCGTCGCTGGGGCTGCTGACGATCAACGCGCTGACGGCCGCGGACTGGGTGCTGATGCCGCTGGAGTGCGAGTTCTTCGCCCTGCGGGGGATCGCGCTGCTGCAGGACACGATCGGCAAGGTGCAGGACCGGCTCAACCCCGACCTCAAGGTCGCGGGCATCCTCGGCACCATGTACGACCCGCGCACGCTGCACAGCCGCGAGGTCCTCGACCGGGTCGTGCAGGCGTTCGGCGACCAGGTCTTCCACACCGTCATCCGACGGACCGTGAAGTTCCCCGAGACCACGGTCGCGGGGGAGCCGATCACCAGCTACGCCAGCTCCTCGCCGGGCGCGGCCTCGTACCGGATGCTGGCCCGCGAGGTGCTCGCCCGGTGCCGGTGACGTCGGGAGCACCCGCGCCCCGCGGGTCGTTCGACGTCCACCTCGCCAACTTCGACGGTCCCTTCGACCTGCTGCTGCAGCTGATCGGGCGGCGCCAGCTCGACATCACCGAGGTCGCCCTGTCCCAGGTGACCGACGACTTCATCGCCCACCTCAAGGCGGCGGGCAGCGCCTGGGACCTCGACCAGACGACCGAGTTCGTCGTCGTCGCGGCCACGCTGCTCGACCTCAAGGCCGCCCGCCTGATCCCGTCCGGCGAGGTGGAGGACCCCGAGGACCTCGCGCTGCTGGAGGCCCGGGACCTGCTCTTCGCGCGCCTGCTGGCGTACCGGGCGTTCAAGCAGGTCGCTGCCTGGCTGGAGCGGACCCTCGCCGCGGAGTCGCGCCGCGCGCCGCGCACGGCCGGGCTGGAGCCGCAGTTCGTGCGGCTGCTGCCGGAGGTCGAGCTGACGATCACGCCGGAGGCGTTCGCGGCGCTGGCGGCCCGCGCGATGACCCCGCGACCGGCCGAGGTGCTGTCGCTGACGCACCTGCACGCGCCGGCGGTGAGCGTGACGGAGCAGGCGGGCCTGCTGGTGGACCGGCTGCGCCGGCAGCGGGTCGCGACGTTCCGCGCCTTGACCGGCGACGCGGACCGGCTGACCACCGTCGCCCGGTTCCTCGCGCTGCTGGAGCTGTTCCGCGAGGGCGCGGTGGCGTTCGAGCAGGTCACCGCTCTCGGCGAGCTGACCGTACGCTGGACGGGAGCCGACGCTGGCGACCTCGCCATCTCCGACGAGTTCGACCTGAACCCCGACGAGATCACCGACGAGAACACTGACGAGGACCCACCCGCATGACCGAACCCGAGCCGCTGCTCCCGAGCGCCACGGTGCCGTCCGTCTCCGACGTCTCGGGTGCCCTCGAGGCGCTGCTGCTCCTGGCCGACGAGCCGATGGACGAGCTGACGCTGGCGGAAGCCGTGGGCGCGCCGGAGAACGTGACGCTCGAGGCGCTCGAGGCGCTCGCGTCCTTCTACGACGAGACCGGTCGGGGCTTCGAGCTGCGTCGCGTCGGTGGCGGTTGGCGCTACTGGACGCGCGTCGAGCACGCCGACGTCATCGCTGCACACGTGGTCGCGGGCCAGAGCGGCCGGCTGTCGCAGGCCGCCCTCGAGACGCTCGCCGTCATCGCCTACCAGCAGCCGGTCTCGCGCGGCCGGGTCGCGGCGATCCGCGGCGTGAACGTCGACGGCGTGATCCGTACGCTGCTCGCCCGCGGCCTGGTCGAGGAGGCCGGGCACGACGTCGACACGGGTGCCGCCGTGTTCGCCACCACGCGGAAGTTCCTCGAGCTCATGGGCCTGGCCGGCCTCGACGACCTGCCGCCGCTCGCCCCGCACCTGCCGGAGGTCGACGAGCTGGAGGCCGAGCTGGCGGCGCTGGCCGCGCCCGTCGGGCTGGTGCCCGCGACCGAGCCCGAGCACGAGACCCAGCACGAGACCCAGCACGAACCTGAGCACGACCCCGAGAACGATGCAGTGCCCGCCGGGCAGGACGAGGAGGTGAGGGCATGAGCCCTCGCAAGCAGGGCGGCGGCGCCGCCAAGGAGCCGGAGGGTCAGCGGCTGCAGAAGGTGCTGGCGCAGGCAGGTCTGGCCTCGCGCCGGGCCTCGGAGATCATGATCGACCAGGGTCGCGTCGAGGTGAACGGCCACGTCGTCTCCGAGCAGGGCCGTCGCGTCGATCCCGAGCACGACGTGATCCGGGTCGACGGCTCGCGCATCCCGCCTCCCCGGCGGCACCGCTACATCGTGCTGAACAAGCCGCGCGGGGTGGTCTCGACGCTGCACGACCCGGAGGGCCGGCCCACGCTCGCGGACGCCGTCGTCGAGTCCGGCGCCAGCCATGCGCTGCTCAAGGAACGGCTGTTCCACGTCGGCCGGCTCGACACCGACACCGAGGGCCTGATCATCCTCACCAACGACGGCGACTTCGGGCACAAGCTGTCGCACCCGAGCTTCGAGATCGACAAGACCTACCTCGTCGAGGTCGAGGGCATCGTCAACGCACCGACGCTCCAGCGGCTGCGCGACGGCATCACCCTCGACGACGGCCCCGTCCACCCCCGGGGGCTCAAGGTCGTGTCGACGGTGGGCGGCAAGTCGCTCGTGCGGCTCACCCTGCACGAGGGCCGCAACCACATCGTGCGCCGTACGATGGAGCATGTCGGGCACCCGGTCCGGCAGCTGTCCCGGATCGGCATCGGACCGGTGCGGCTCGGCACCCTCAAGGTGGGTCAGGTCCGTGACCTCACCTCCGAGGAGCTGGGCGCGCTGCTGGACCTCGTCGACGACGGGTCCTAGGGAGGGCTGCCCGGTCCATGGATCGCCGCATCTACGGGTTGGAGACCGAGTACGGGGTCGCCTGCACGTCAGGCGGGACCCGTCGGCTCACGCCTGACGAGGTCGCCCGCTACCTGTTCCGCCGGGTCGTCACGTGGGGGCGCAGCAGCAACGTCTTCCTCCGCAACGGTTCGCGGATCTACCTCGACGTGGGGTCCCACCCGGAGTACGCGACGGCGGAGTGCGACGACCTCGTCCAGCTCATCAACCACGACCGGGCCGGCGAGCGGATCCTCGAGGACCTCATCGTCGACGCCGAGCAGCGCCTCGCCAGCGAGAACATCGCCGGTGACATCTACCTGTTCAAGAACAACACCGACAGCCACGGCAACAGCTACGGCTGCCACGAGAACTACCTGATCAGCCGGATCGGGGACTTCTCCAAGATCACCGACGTGCTGGTGCCGTTCCTCGTGTCGCGCCAGCTGATCTGCGGCGCCGGCAAGGTGCTGACCACCGCCCGGGGCGCCGAGTTCAGCGTGAGCCAGCGCGCCGAGCACATCTGGGAGAGCGTCTCCTCGGCGACCACCCGGAGCCGGCCGATCATCAACACGCGCGACGAGCCGCACGCCGACCCCGAGCGGTACCGCCGCCTGCACGTCATCGTCGGCGACTCGAACATGAGCGAGACCACGACGCTGCTCAAGGTCGGGTCCGCCGAGCTGGTGCTGCGCCTGATCGAGGCGGGCGTCCCGATGCGCGACCTGGCGCTCGACAACCCCATCCGGGCCATCCGCGACATGAGCCGCGACCGTACGGGTCAGGTCAAGGTGAGCCTGAGCAACGGCCGGCGCATCTCCGCGCTCGAGCTGCAGACCGAGTACTACGAGAAGGTCGCCGAGTTCGTCAGCCGCGAGAGCCTGCGGACGCCGACCGTCGACCGCGTCCTCGACCTGTGGGAGCGGACGCTGCGCGCGGTGGGCGAGGACAAGCTCGAGCTGATCGACACCGAGATCGACTGGGCGATCAAGCTCAAGCTGCTGGAGCGCTACTCCGCCAAGCACTCGATGAGCCTGGCGGACCCCCGCATCGCCCAGATCGACCTCGCCTACCACGACATCCGCCGCGGTCGGGGCCTGTTCTCCATTCTCGAGTCCCGCGGGGCGGCCGCGCGCGTCACGACCGAGCCGGCCGTGTTCCGGGCGAAGTCGGTCCCGCCGCAGACCACCCGCGCCAAGCTGCGCGGCGACTTCATCCGCGCCGCCCAGGACTGCCGCAGCGACTACACGGTGGACTGGGTGCACCTCAAGCTCAACGACCAGGCCCAGCGCACCGTGCTGTGCAAGGACCCCTTCGTCGCCACCGACGAGCGGGTGGACCGCCTGATCGCGTCGATGCGACGCGCGTACTGAGCCGTCTGTCCTCGCTCCGCCCGGACGCGGATCGTGCTCAGGCCCGATGCCTTCCTCCCTCCCGCACAGGACGAAGAGCGTGTCCTGCGCGTCCGGTCGTCCAGGCACCGGCGCACGATCCGGCGGGGGTCGCGCGTCTGGGGCCCCGGTTCCACGACGGGCGACCGATGAGCGCTGGCGCACAGGCTGACCCCTGTAACCTTCCCCGGTGCGAAACCGACGCGTTCCTCTGACTCGTGCCCTCGTGGGCCTCGGGCTCAGCGCGGTCCTGCTGGCTCTCGGCGCCTGCGGCAAGGACAGCGGCCCCGCCGCGTCCGCCAGCCCCAGCCCGTCCGCCGCGGCGTCCAGCAGCGCGAGCGCCAGCCCCTCGGCGTCGGCGAGCCCCAGCGCGGCGCCGATCACCGCGTCGAAGAACTTCGACGCGGTCAAGGTCGAGGGCAAGTACGGCACCTCGCCGAAGGTGACCGTCAAGTCGCCCTGGGCGATCGACCAGACGCGCACCGAGGTGCTGCAGCCGAGCAACGGCCCGATCGTGCAGACCGGGTCGACGGTCGAGGTGAACTACTACGGCGTCAACGGCCGCACCGGCAAGAAGTTCGACGACTCCTTCAGCCGCGGCCAGTCCATCGCGTTCCCGCTGGACCAGGTGGTGCCGGGCTTCAGCAAGGGCCTCCAGGGCCAGCACCAGGGCAGCCGCGTGGTGATCGCGATGCCGGGTGTCGACGGGTACGACGCCAGCGGCGGCAGCCCGCAGGCCGGCATCAACGTGGGCGACACGCTGGTCTTCGTCGTCGACATCGTGGCCGTCCCGCTGACCGCGCCCGCCGGCACGCCGGTGACGCCCAAGGCCGGTCTGCCCACGGTGACGGAGAAGGACGGCAAGCCGGTCGTCACCGTCCCCAAGACCGACCCGCCCAAGACGCTGGTCGTCCAGCCGCTGATCCAGGGCAAGGGCAAGGCCGTCGCCCAGGCCGACTCCGTGACGATCAACTACTCCTGGGTCAACTGGAGCACGGGGGCCGTGCTCGAGCAGACGTACGGCGCCAAGCCGGCGACCGCCGCGCTCGCCTCGCTCGTCCCGGGCCTGCAGAAGGGCCTCGTCGGTCAGAAGGTCGGCAGCCGGGTGCTGGTCGTCGTGCCGCCGGCCCAGGGCTACCCGCAGGGCAACTCGACGCCCAAGGTCGACCCGGGCGACACGCTCGTCTTCGTGGTCGACGTGCTGTTCACGTCGAGCGCAAGCTAGCGCGGGGGCTGCGTCTGCGGCCTGGTGGTCCGGCTGGGCGCCGGAGGACCTGAGACGACCGCGCCGAGCAACCATCCGCCCGGGCGTCGTCGCGTTCTTCGGTGCGCTTTCGTCCTCGTACGCCCGGGCTCCCGCCAGACCCATCCACGCTCGGCGCGGTCGGCTCAGACCCTCCTCGAACCCCGCGTCCTCACCGCCCTCGACGCGCTGGGGGTGACGGCAGGGTTGGTCAGGCGAGGGTCTTCTCGGCGAAGTAGGTCGCGACCGGGTTGCCGTTGAAGTTGGGGATCTGGTGGTAGCCGGACGAGTCGTAGATGTGCTGCGCGTCCGGCTGGTGGTGGCCGGTGTCGAGGCGGGCGACGCCGTGGCCCAGGCCGCGGGCTTGCCCCTCGAGGAACGCCAGCAGCTGGTGGGCGATGCCCCGGCCGCGCAGGGCGGGGACGACGTACATCTTCTTGATCTCGCACGCACCCGGCTCGAGCTGCTTCACCCCGCCGCAGCAGGCGGGGGAGCCGTCGACGTAGCCGACCCAGAAGCCGCCGCCGGGCGGGCCCAGCTCGGCGGGCCCGGCCTTGGGCATGTCGGCGCCGTTCTGGTCGAGGCCGTCGTAGAGGACCGCGATCTCGGCGGCCATGGCCTGGGCCAGCCGGCGCCCGTCGCCGTCGTCGACCCGGGCCGGACGGAACTCGACCTGCACGCTGCTCACGTCCGCAGACGCTACGCGAGAGTCCCGTCCCTCCGGTCCTGCGCGAGGAGCGTGGCGGCGTGCCGGCCCGCGGCGGCCGCCGCGAGGAAGTAGGCGGGGTCGCCGTCGAGGCCCCGGCCCATGGTCGACAGCCGCAACGGCGAGGCGAGCAGGGCGTCGTCGAGCCCGTCCAGCGCGACCCGGACGGACCGGTGCCGGGTGAGCTCGCGGGCGGCTTCCTCGACGCCGGGAGCCAGGGCGACGAGCGCGTCCAGGACGGCGCCGTCGGCGATCCCGTGCAGCCGGCCGGCGCCGCCGAAGTCCGGCACGGCCAGGTCCGCGGGGCTGAGGGCGACCCGCCCGTACGCGGTCAGGCTGTGGTGCGACACCCCGCGGTGCCGGGGTCGGGCGTCTGCGCCCGAGACACGCAGGCTCGCGACCGGTCGGCCGTCGAGGGTGGCCACGGCGTTCACGGCCTCGCCGGCGCCGACCCCGGAGAAGCCCCAGCGGGTCCCGGTGCCGAGGTTGCCCGGGCCCTGGGTGACGACCGCGACCTCGGCGCCGAGCGCGAGCCGGGCGGCCAGCAGGCCGGAGTGCACGGTGACCGCCTCGAGGTCGCCGCCGAACGACTGCCCGACCGTGACGGTGGCCGCGAGCAGCCCTGCGTCGCGCAGCTGCGCGACGGTGCGCGAGAACGCGATCGGCAGCGCGCCCTGGTCGCTCATCACGTAGACCGCGCGGGTCCCGGGCCGGTCGTGGGCCAGCGCGAGCAGGGTGGGCGCGAGGGCGGAGTGCAGGTCGGCCACGACGACCGGGAGCCCGTCGAGCGAGTCGGCGTCGGCCAGCAGGTCGTGGTGCGGCGACCCCTGCTCGTCCGCACCCGCCACCATCGCCTGCAGCGGCAGGTAGCGGGCCTTGACCAGGTGCCCCGCGGGCTGCGGCGGCTGCGCCACGACGGAACCGTCCGGGCCGAGGACGGCGATGACCAGCGCGTACCCGCCGGTCCCCAGGCCCCGGTCGACGGCGCCGACGTTGAGCAGCACGCGGTCGCCGACGGCTGGGGCGGCCATCAGGTCGGTGTAGGCGAGGGACCGGACCGAGACTCCCGTGTCGTCGCGCACGGCGTCGAGCTCGACCGCACCCCGCCACCCGCCGCGCAGCGCCGCGACGGTCCCCGACGCCCACACGATCACGGCCCGACCTTAGGCCGCGATCCGCCCCAGCTGCCCCTTCCTCCCTCCGGTCAACGCGAGTGGCGCCACCCGGTACGCCTCCACGGTGTGTCGCGCGTCGGGTCGCGCCACCCACGCGAGCGAGACGGGCCAGGACTCGCCAGCGACGAATCGCACGGGTGGTCGAGCGAGGGCGTAGTAGTTTCGGGGCTCGCCCGAGCAGAGCGACGACAGAAGGCACGCATGGCACCCAGGAAGACCGAGCGCATCGTGAACCTCACGATCGCGCTGCTGGTCGCCGGCCGCTACCTGCCCAAGACGCGGATCCGGGAGCTCGTCGAGGGCTACCACGGCCTGTCCGACGCCGCCTTCGAGCGCACCTTCGAGCGGGACAAGGACGAGCTGCGCGCGCTCGGCGTCCCGATCGAGGTCGGCGGCTACGACCAGCTCTTCGAGGACGAGGCCGGCTACCGCATCCTCACCAGCGAGTTCTCCCTGCCGCCGATCGACCTCGACGCCGAGGAGGCGTCCGTGGTCGGCGTCGCGGCCCGCGTGTGGCAGCACGCCAGCATGGCCGAGTCGACGCAGAGCGCGATGACCAAGCTGCGGGCGGCCGGGGTGGAGCCGGACCCGTCGGCGCTCGCCGCCCTGGAACCGTCCGTGCAGGCGACCGAGCCCGCCTTCGGACCGCTGTGGAACGCGGTGCTCGACCAGACCCGGGTCCGCTTCACCTACCGCGACGGCAGCCTGCGCACGTTCGAGCCGTGGGGGCTGACGTCGCGCCGCGGCCGCTGGTACGTCGTCGGGCGCGACGTCGACCGCGACGCGAACCGGATGTTCAAGCTGTCGCGGATCACCGACGTCCCGTCCCGGGTCTCGCGCCCCGGCGCGTACGAGGTCCCCGAGGGGCTCGACCTGCGCGCGCTGGCCCGGGCGCTCGACCCGCAGGAACCCACTGCCGAGGCGCTGCTGGCCGTCCGCCCGGGCAAGGCCCCGTCGCTCACCCGGCGGGGGCGGCGCCCCGAGGCCACGCCCGACCTGGCGTGGGCCCCCGAGGGGTACGAGCGCTGGTGGGTGGGCTACGGCAGCCTGCCGGGCATGGCCGACGAGGTCGCGGGCCACGGGGCGGACGTGCTCGTGGTGGAGCCGCTCGACCTGCGCGAGGCCGTCGTGGGGCGGTTGCGTGCGGTGGCGCAGACCGCTGCGGCCGGGGCCGGGGGAGCGCGGTGACGAGCCAGGCCCAGGTCCGCCGGCTGCTGAGCCTCGTGCCGTACCTGCGCGAGCACGACGGCGCGGCCGTGGCCGACGTGGCCGCGGCGTTCGGGGTGAGCCCGCGGACCCTGCGCGCCGACCTCGGGGTGCTGTGGATGTGCGGCATGCCGGGGCTGTCGCCCGGCGACCTGATCGACATCGACATGGACGCGGTGGACGGCGAGGGCGTGATCCACCTCAGCAACGCCGACTACCTGACCCGGCCGCTGCGGCTGACCGCCGACGAGGCGCTCGCCCTGGTGCTCGCCCTGCGCACGCTGCGCGAGATCGCCGGCCCGGACCAGCGGGCCGCGACCGACCGGGCCCTGGCCAAGCTCGAGCAGGCGGCGGGCGCGGCGCCGACCGGGCAGGCCTCGGTCAGCGTGATCTCGGCGAGCGACGAGGTCGCGGCGACGCTGGCCGACGGGCTGCAGCGCGGGCGCCGGCTCGACCTCACGTACGACGTCGCGACCCGGGACGAGACGACCCAGCGCCTCGTCGACCCGCTGCGGCTCTTCGTGCTCGACGGCTCGGGCTACCTGGAGGCGTGGTGCTACCGCGCGGACGGGCTGCGGACGTTCCGGCTCGACCGCGTGGCGGCGGCCACGGTGACCGACGAACCCGTGCAGCCGCACGACGTGGTGCTGACCGACCTGAGCGCCGGCTGGTTCGCCGACCTGGCCGACGCGCCCGTGGTCACCCTCGAGCTGGCCCCGGAGGCGGCCTGGGTCGCGGAGTACTACCCGACCGAGTCGACCTCCCCTGGTCCCGACGGCGGGGTGGTCGCGACGTTCCGGGTGACCGACCCGGCCTGGCTGCGCCACCTGCTGCTGCGCCTCGGCGGCGCCGCGAGCGTGCTGGCCCCGGCCGGGGCCGGCGAACCGGCCGCGGCGGCCGCGCAGGAGGCCCTCACGGCGTACGCCGCCTTCGCCGGGGCGGGCGCGGGGCGGGACTAGTGGTGGGGTGCCGAAGTACCTTGACGCTTGGCGGCGTTCAAGTGCGTGCATCGCAAGGCCGACGAGGGAGGGATACCGCGCGTATCCCGACTGAGGCGAACGCCGCGAGGTGCGTGCCTGGGCGTTGCGAAGCGCCGAGAGACTTCGGCACCGCGCCACTAGCCGGGAGCGGCCCCACAATGGGGACGTGTGGTGGTGGGTGCTGCTCTTCGTCGTCATCGCCGTCGGCGGTCTGGTGGTGCTCGGCTACGTCGGGCTGCGCCTGTGGCGCTCGGCCCGCGGGCTGCTCCAGGAGCTCGACGTGATGGCGGGTCAGGCCGGCGAGCTGGCCGACCTGCTGGCGCAGATCGAGGTCGCCGACGTGTCCGACGGCACCCGGCGAACCAGGACCGACCCCCGCTCCGAACTCCCGTCCGACGACGGCTGGCCAGGTACGGTCGAGACGTACGATGACGCAGGCGCGACCGCGCCGGGAAAGAAGGAACCATGACCCCGCTCGCCCTCGGTGGACTCGGCGTGCCCGAGCTGCTGATCATCCTGGCCGTCGTGCTGCTGCTGTTCGGCGGCTCGCGGCTCGCGGGCCTGGGCAAGAGCAGCGGCCGCGCCCTCCGGGAGTTCAAGGAGGAGACGAAGAGCCTGCCCAAGAACGACAAGGGTGCGACGGCGGACGACCTCGCGACCGGGCAGCCGACGGTCACCCCGGAGCCGCTGGCCCCGACCGACCCCGGCTACCAGCAGCCGCCGCGGACCAACCCGAACGCGGTCGACCCGAGCGACTCCCGTCGCGACGTCTGACGTCGCGTTCCCGGCAGCCTGACCACCTCGTGACCCCGACAGTCCCGTGTCCCTGACGGTCCGTGGGCGGCCCATCCGGCTGAGCCTCGCCTGGCTCAAGCCGCCGAAGGCCGGCCCCGACGGCTCGATGAGCCTGTTCGAGCACATCGCCGAGCTGCGCTACCGCCTGATCGTCATGGCGCTGACGATCGTCGTCGGCACCACCGTCGCGTGGTTCTTCCGGAGCTACCTGACGGAGGTGATCTTCCACCCGTACCAGCTCGCGGCGGACGCCATCCGGGCGAAGAACCCGGGCGCGAGCCTGCAGATGGTCAACCAGGGTGTCGCCTCGCCGTTCACCCTGGCGCTCAAGGTGTCCGCGCTGGCCGGGACCCTGGCCACGTCGCCGATCCTGCTCTACCAGCTGTGGTCGTTCATCGTCCCGGGCCTGCTGGCCAAGGAGAAGAAGTGGACCCTGATCTTCCTCGGGTCCGCCACACCCCTGTTCCTGGCCGGCGTGGCCGTCGGCTACTACGTGATGCCCAAGGGCCTGGTCGTCCTGCTCGGCTTCACCGAGAACGGCATCACCAACCTGCAGGACGTCAACCAGTTCCTGTCGTTCCTCATGCGCTTCATGCTGGTGTTCGGGGTGGCGTTCCTCATCCCCGAGGTCGTGCTGATCCTCAACATCATGGGTGTGCTCAAGGCGAAGTACCTCGCCAAGTACCGCTCGCTCATCATCTTCGGGACCTTCGTCTTCGGCGCCGTGGCGACGCCGTCGACCGACCCCTTCTCCATGCTGGCGCTCGCGCTGCCCATGACGGTGCTGTTCATCGTCGCCGAGGTCATCGCGCACATCCTCGACCGGCGCAAGGCCCGGCGCGGCACGCTCGACCCTGTCGCCCGAGACCGCGCGCTGCGGGGCCTCACCGACGGTGAGGATGCCTGAGCGGGACGGTCTGACGCCGGGGGAGCCGGGGAGCCACGGTCGTCGCGCCGCGTCGATCGCCCTCGTCGTCAACCCGGCTGCGGCCAAGGGTCGCGCGCAGACGCTGCTCCCGCAGGTCGTCGGACGGCTCCGCGACACCGGCCACGCCGTCGACGTCGAGCTGAGCCGGACCCCTGAGGAGGCCCGCGAGCTCGTCCTCCGGGCCGCGAGCAGCGGCGCCGACGTCCTGGCCGTGATGGGCGGTGACGGGATGGCGCACCTGGGGGTGAACGCCGTCGCCGAGCGCGCCGCGACCCACCCGGACGACGCTCCGCTCGCCCTCGGTCTGGTTCCCGCCGGCACCGGCAACGACCTCGCTCGCAGCCTCGGGCTCGACCCCGACGACGTCGACGCGGCGATCGACGCCCTGGCGACCGGTCGCACCCGGCACGTCGACCTGCTCCGTGTCGATCGCCCCGGGGCCGACGACCGGTGGGTGGGGACCGTGCTCGCGACCGGCTTCGACGCCCTGGTGAACGCCCGCGCCAACCGGATGCGCCGGCCGCGGGGCGCGGCCCGCTACACGATCGCGGCGCTCGCCGAGCTGCGGACGTTCCGGCCGCTGCCGTACGTGCTGGTCCTCGACGGCGTCGAACGGGACCTGGACGCGATGCTCGTCGCCGTCGGGAACACGAGCACGTACGGCGGAGGCCTGAGGATCTGCCCGGCCGCCGACCCGTACGACGGGTGGCTCGACGTGACGGTCATCCACCCTGTCGGGCGGGCCAAGCTGCTCCAGCTCCTCCCGCAGATGCGGACCGGGCGCTTCGCCTCCGACCCCTGCGTCGAGCAGCTGCGCGCCCGCACCGTCCGGGTCTCGCGGGGCGCCGGGATCGCGTACGGCGACGGCGAGGAGCTGGGCCCCACGCCCGTGACGATCGAGTCGGTCCGCGGCGCGATCCGGGTCTGCCTGCCCTGAGGCACTCCCGCCCCTCGTGTGTGGCCCATGAGCGGCACCAGCAGGGCAGGCCAGCCCCCCGTCCCTCCCGCCCGGCAGCTGAGGCTGCTCGCGACCTGGGCGCCAGGCGCGGCCGTCGCGTTCGCGCTGCTCGCCGTGTGGTCCGCCGTCGCGGCCTTGCGGAACCTGGCCGTCCTGCTGGACGGGGTCACCGCCGCGGGTCCGGCGTCGCCGCCGCTGCTCGCGAGCATCCTCGGGACGGTCGTCTGCGCGCTGACCGCGGCCGTCGCCGGGCTCGTGGCCTACCGCCTCGGCGTCGAGGTGCCCCGCGTCCTGCACGGCTGGCGGGACGCCCTCGCCGAGCGGGAGAGGTCCGGGTCCGAGCCCGGGTCCCGGCCCGAGCGGACGGGGTCTCGTACGTCGCCCAGGTAGGTTCGGGGGTGTGAGTGCGGAACAGGTCAGTCCCGCCGAGGCGTACGCGCGGTTCGCCGAGCGTCGCTCCTCGCCCCAGGTCGCCGAGTTCGCGGACGGCTACACCTTCGGGTTCGACGACTACCAGCGCGAGGCGTGCGCCCACGTCGAGGCCGGTTCCGGCGTGCTGGTCGCCGCCCCGACGGGCGCGGGCAAGACGATCGTCGGCGAGTTCGCCGTCTACCTCGCGCTGCAGCAGGGCCGCAAGGCGTTCTACACGACCCCGATCAAGGCGCTGTCCAACCAGAAGTACGCCGACCTCGCGCGCCGGCACGGGTCGGCGAACGTCGGTCTGCTGACCGGTGACAGCTCGATCAACTCCGAGGCCCCGATCGTCGTCATGACGACCGAGGTGCTGCGCAACATGATCTACGCGGGCTCCCGCACGCTCGAGAACCTCGGCTACGTGGTCATGGACGAGGTCCACTACCTCGCCGACCGGTTCCGGGGCGCGGTGTGGGAAGAGGTGATCATCGGGCTGGCCGACTCGGTGCAGGTCGTGGCCCTGTCGGCGACGGTGAGCAACGCCGAGGAGTTCGGCGAGTGGCTCGCGGCGGTCCGGGGCGAGATGGAGGTCGTCGTCTCCGAGCGCCGGCCCGTCCCGCTCTACCAGCACGTGCTCGTCGGCCGCACCCTGTACGACCTGTTCGCCGACGTGGCCCCGACGGCGCGGCCCGACGCCGCCCCCGGCCGCGGCGAGGTCAACCCCGCCCTGCTCAAGGTCGCGCGGGAGGAGTCCCGCTCGGTGCGGGACGACTCCCGACGCCCCCGGGGGCGCAACGGCCAGGGCAAGCGGAACGTCGCCTACGGCAGCGGCGCTTACGGCGGGGCCAGCAGCCAGCGCCCGGGCGCCGAGCGGCGACCGCGCTCGCTCGTCCCGAGCCGGGCCGAGATGGTCGAGCAGCTCGACCGTGCCGCGCTCCTGCCCGCCATCGTCTTCATCTTCTCCCGCGTCGGCTGCGACGCGGCGGTCCGTCAGCTGTTGGGGTCGGGCGTGACGCTGACCCGGCCCGAGGAGCAGAGCGAGATCGCCGGGGTCCTCAGCCACCACCTGAGCGGGCTCGACCCGGCCGACCTCCGAGCCCTCGACTACCCCCGCTTCGCCGAGGCGCTGACCCGTGGGATCGCCGCCCACCACGCCGGGATGCTGCCCGCCTTCAAGGCCTGCGTCGAGGAGTGCTTCGTCCGCGGCCTCACCAAGGTCGTCTTCGCCACCGAGACCCTCGCGCTGGGGATCAACATGCCGGCGCGCAGCGTGGTGCTGGAGAAGCTCGTCAAGTACAACGGCGAGACCCACGCCGACATCACGCCGGGGGAGTACACCCAGCTGACCGGTCGGGCCGGACGGCGCGGGATCGACGTCGAGGGCCACGCGGTCGTGCTGTGGCAGCCGGGGCTCGACCCGCGGGCCGTGGCCGGGCTGGCCTCGCGGCGCACGTACCCGCTCAAGTCGTCCTTCGCGCCCACCTACAACATGGCGGTCAACCTCGTCGGCAGCGTCGGGCGGACGCGGGCCCGGGCGCTGCTGGAGCAGTCGTTCGCCCAGTTCCAGTCCGACCGGTCCGTCGTCGGGGTGGCGCGCACGCTCGCGCGCAACGCCGACACGGTCAACGCCGAGTGGGCCGGCGCCGCGTGCGACCGCGGCGACTTCCAGGCGTACGCCCGGCGGCGCCTGGCGATCGCCGACCTCGAGGCCGACGCGGCCCGCGAGCGCAAGGCCGACCGGCGGGCGGAGAGCACCGGGGTCCTGCTGACCCTCAAGCCCGGCGACATCGTCAAGGTGCCGGCCGGACGCAGCCAGGGCTGGGTCGTGGTGCTCGACCCCGGGACGCGGGAGGGCGGCAGCGACGACGGCGAGGCCCCCCGCCCGCTGGTGATGACCGAGGACCGCCAGGTCCGCCGGCTCGCGCTGGTCGACTTCCCGAGCCCGCCCGTCGTCGCCGGCCGCATGCGCGTGCCCAAGCACTTCTCGCCCAAGGAGCCGGCGTCGCGGCGCAACCTCGCCGCCGCGTTCCGCTCCCGGCTGGCCGAGATCGACCTGGGCGCACCGGCCCTGCGACGCGCGCCGGCCGACGCCGAGGTGGCGGCGCGGGTCGAGGACCTGCGGGACCAGCAGCGTCGCGACCCCTGCCACACGTGCCCCGACCGGGAGCAGCACGCCCGCGCGGCCGAACGGGCTCTGCGCCTCGAGCGGGAGAACGACCGGTTGGAGGCGCGCGCCAGCTCGCGCACCCACACCATCGCGACGGCGTTCGACCGGATCTGCCAGGTCCTGGAGTCGCTCGGCTACCTGAAGAGCGAGACGGGCACGGCCCCACGTCAGCAGGTCAGCGACGCCGGCCGGATGCTGGCGCGGATCTACGGCGAGCTGGACCTGGTGGCCGCCGAGTGCATCCGGGCCGGGGTGTTCGACGGGCTCACGGTGCCCCAGCTGGCGGCGGTGCTGAGCTCGCTCGTCTTCGAGGCGCGTCGCAGCGACGACCACACCCGACGTCCCCGGATGCCGGACGTGGCGTCGAGCGAGGCGGTCACCGAGGTCCGCCGGGTGTGGCGCGAGGTGTCGCTGATCGAGCGTGACGCCCGCCTGACCCGCACCGGCGAGCCCGAGATCGGCTTCGCGGAGGTCGCGTACGGATGGGCGGCCGGCCGGTCGCTGGCCTCCGTGCTCGACTCGACCGACCTCACGGCCGGCGACTTCGTCCGCTGGGTGCGCCAGGTCGTCGACTTCGCCGGGCAGGTCGCCGACGCGGCCGGACCGGGCCCGCTGCGCGAGACCGCGCACACCCTGGTGCGCACGATGCGGCGCGGCGTCGTCACGTTCGAGGCCGACGAGGTCGACACCGACGAGGTCGAGACCGGCTAGCCGGGTCCGGCGCAGGCGGCGCGGGGCTCCGGCTCGGCACGGCTACCCGGACGTAGGATCACCGCTCGTGCCGACGCCCCCCTCGTCCAGGACGAGGTCGGTGGTGGTCAGGGCGGTGTCGGTCTTCGTGCTCACCGTCGGTCTCGTCGGGGCCGGCTCGTGGATCCCGACGCAGTCGCGCGACGAGGCGGCCACCGTCTCCGCGGTGACCCGGTCCTGGTCGCAGCTGGGCGCGATGCTGACGGACGTCGACGTCGTGCACGCCCTCTTCTACTCCGTGATGAAGGTCTGGCTCGACCAGGTCGGCATCTCCACCCTCACGCTGCGCCTGCCCTCGGTGCTGGCCTGCGGCCTCGCCGCCGGGCTGGTCGTCGTGCTCGGTTCGGTGCTCGTGTCCCCGCGGGCCGGGCTGCTGGCCGGGCTGGTGATGGGCGTCTGCCCCCGCGTCACCCTGGTCGGGACCGAGGGGCGCTCGGGTGCCTGGTTCACCGCGGTGGCCGTCCTGCTCGTGCTCCTCGTGGTGCTGGCCGTACGGCGCCCGTCCTGGGCGTGGTGCCTGCCGGTGGCGCTGTTCACCGCCCTGCTCGGCGGTCTGCACGTCTACGCGGTGCTGCTGCTCCCGGTGCTCGTGGTGTGGCTCTGGCTGCCGCCCGACGCGACGCGCCGCCCGCGCCGGTCCTGGCGCGTCGGGCTGCCCGAAGGGCGGTCGGCTCCGCTGCTCGGCCTCGTCCTCGGTGCGGTGCCGGTGACGCTGCTGGCCTGGCGGGCGCGCAGCCAGGAGTCCCAGGTGGACTGGATCGACCCGCCGACGCTGGAGTCGCTGGCCAAGGTCGCGACCGAGACCGTCGCGCCCCTCGACGGGCTCTGGGCCGTGCTGGCGTGGGCCATGGCGGCGGCCGGACTGGTCTGGCTGGCCCGGAACCGGGGCGGACGTCGGGGGACGACCTTCCTCCTGGTCGGCTGGGCCGTGCTCCCGGGGCTGGCCCTGGTCGGGGTCTCGGCGGCGTGGACGCCGCTCTACTCGCAGCGCTACCTCTCGTTCAGCCTCGGCGGGCTCGCGGTGCTCGCCGGGGCGGGGCTCGCCTCCGTCCGGCGGCGCTGGCTGACCTTCTGCCTGGCCGCGTCGCTGCCGCTGGCGTCGGCCGTCACCTACCGCGACCAGCGCACCACCGGGGCCTGGGACAGCTGGGCCGAGATCGCCGCCGTCGTCGCCGAGCGCGGCGAGCCGGGGGACGCGGTGATCGACTACCCGCTGGTCTCGGCGATCACGGTGTCCTACCCCGGCGCCCTCGGGACGGGTCCGGTCCTCAACGCGGGTGCCGACCGGATCAGCCGGCACTACCTGTGGGACGACCGGCTGCCGCTGCAGGCGGTCGAGCCGAGGCTGCACGGGGTGCAGCGGCTCTGGTACCTCTCGCCGGAGGCGGACGAGGTCCGGCGCACGGCCGAGATCGAGCGTCTGCGCCAGCTCGGCTTCCGCGGCGAGCTGCTCGAGCGCAGCGACGCCGAGCAGACGTGGCTGTTCACGAGGACGGCCGCGGAGGCCGAGCGCAGCGGCAGCCCGGTCAGGACGCCTGGCTGACCGTCGACATGTTGAAGTCGGGCACGCGCAGGGGCGGCATCACGGTCTTGGTGATGTAGTCGTTCCACTCCCGGCACAGCACGGGCACGCTGGCCCCGACCTCGGTGACCCGACCGAGCAGCTCGACCGGCGACTCGTTCCAGCGGAAGTTGTTGACCGCCGCCACGACCTCGCCGTGCTCGACGAGGTAGACCCCGTCCCGGGTGAGCCCGGTGAGCAGCAGCCGTTCGGGATCGACCTCGCGGATGTACCAGAAGCAGGTGAGCAGCAGCCCCCGCTCGGTGCGGGCCACCATCTCCTCGAGCGTCGCCGTCCCGCCGCCGTCCATGACGAGGTTGTGCGCGGCCGGCGTGGCCGGCTGCCCCGTGGCCGCCCCGTGCCCGCGGTTGCGGACCAGCTCGGTCAGGACGCCGTCGTCGAGCCAGCGCACCTGCTCGACCGCCAGGCCCTGGTCGAACGAGAACGACGTCCCGTCGGTGGACATGGTGCTGGCGACGAAGGGCAGCGTCTCCTCCCCGGGCCACGCCGGGTCGGACAGGAGGGTGACGGGCAGCGAGGTCAGCCGCTCGCCGATCCGCGTCCGGCCCTCGCCGGCCGCGTACACGTTGCTGCCGTCCTCGGCGTCGCGGGCGCTCGCCGTCCAGGAGGCGTAGACCATCAGGTCGGCGACGGTGCCGGGCGGCAGCAGCGTCTCGTAGCGGCCCGGCGGCAGCTCCACCGTGCGCCGCGCCCAGCCGAGCCGCGTCGACACCTCGGCGTAGAGCGCGTCGACGTCGACGTCGGTGAACGTCCGCGTCTGCTGACCCACCCATCCGGACCGGGCGAGGTCGTCGCTCTTGGCGTTCAGCTCGAGGCGGCCCTCCGGGTCGACGCCGCGGCGGCGCAGGCCGGTGCTGCTGGCCAGGTAGACGGTCTCCACGATGTGCTCGGCGAAGCCGTAGAGCAGGTGGCCGTCGGCCTCCGCCCGCGCGAACGCCCGGCCCAGCCCGGCGGCCACGTCGGCGAGCGTCTCGACGCCGGTCGTCGCGGGGTCGTCGTCGAAGTCGACCCGGCCCTGACCGTCGTCGGCGACCAGCGGCACCGGCTCGTCCGCGGGGGAGGCGGCGCGGGCGGCGGCCTCCGCCGCCGCCACGACGGCGGCGACCTCGGAGACGTCGCTCAGGTCGGCGGCGACCGTGGCCACGGCCGTGCCGCCCTCGACCTCCGCGGTGGCGGTCACCGCCAGGCTCCGGGCGTGCATCTCGCCGTTGGTGGTCAGCGCGTTCGCCGCCCAGCGCAGGTTGGTCTCGTAGCGCTCCGTCAGCACCGCGACCACCGGTCCGGTGGCGACCGCGAGCGCCTCGGTCAGCAGGTCGGTGACCCTCATGCCGTTCCCTCCGCCGCTGTGTTGAGCACGTTCACCCCGCGGAACAGGGCCGACGGGCAGCCGTGCGAGACGGGCGCGCTCTGGCCCGGCTGGCCCTTGCCGCAGTTGAGCACGCCGCCGAGCACGTACGTCTCGGGGCTGCCGGCCGCCTCCATCGAGCGCCAGAAGTCGGTCGTCGTGGCCTGGTACGCCACGTCCTTGACCTGGCCCGCGAGCCGGCCGTCGACGATGGAGTAGAACCGCTGCCCGGTGAACTGGAAGTTGTAGCGCTGCATGTCGATCGACCAGGACTTGTCGCCCACCACGTAGAGGCCACGCTCGACGCGGGAGATCATCTCCGCCGTGCTGGGCCCCTCCGGATCGGCCGCCAGCGACACGTTGGGCATCCGCTGCATGGGGATGTGGCCGGGGGAGTCGGCGTACGCGCAACCGTTCGACGGGCCCAGGTCCTTCTCCGCGGCCATCTGCCGGTTGAGCTGGTAGCCGACGAGCGTGCCGCCGGAGACGATGTCGAAGCGCGTCGCGGCGACCCCCTCGTCGTCGTAGCCGATGGAGGCCAGGCCGCGCTCGACGACGCGGTCGCCGGTCACGTTCATCACCGGGCTGCCGTAGTGCAGGGTGCCGAGCTGGTCGAACGTGGCGAAGGACGTGCCGGCGTACGCGGCCTCGTAGCCCAGCGCCCGGTCGAGCTCGGTCGCGTGGCCGATCGACTCGTGGATGGTGAGGAAGAGGTTGCTCGGCTCGATCACGAGGTCGTAGCGGCCGGCCTCGACGGTCGGCGCAGCGGCGTGCTCGGCCAGCAGCGACGGGATCTCGGCCACCTCGGCGTCCAGGTCCCAGCCGGTGCCGGTCAGGTACTCCCAGCCCCGGCCGACCGGCGGCGCGAGGGTGCGCATCGTGGCGAAGCCGTGGTCCCCGACGCTGACCGCGGTCAGCTGCGGGTGGATCCGCACCCGCTCCTGCGTCGTGGTCGTGCCGGCGAGGTTGGCGAAGAACTTGTTCTCGTGGACCCAGTGCAGCAGCGCGGAGGTGTGGCTGACCCCGGGTGCCGCGAGCAGCGCCCCGGACAGGTCGAGCATCCGGCCCTGCCGCTCCGCCTCGTCGACCGTGAACGGGTCGGTCTCGTACGACGACACCCACGTCGCACCGGCGTGGACGGGTTCGTCGGCGAGCTCGACGCGGTGCGGGGTCAGCGGCCTGGACACCCGCGCGGTGGCGACGGCCCGCTCGGCGAGGTGGGCGGCGGTGGTCGTCGTCAGGCCGATCCCCGAGGCGAAGCCCCACACGCCGTCGTGCACGACGCGCACGGCCAGCCCGACCGTGGCGCCGTCGGTGCTCGACTCCAGGCTGGCGTCGCGGAACGTCCGCACGCCCTCGCGGATCCGCTCGACGCGCAGGTCGGCGTAGCTGCAGCCCAGCTCGCCGGCGCGGCTCAGCGCCGCGTCGGCCAACGCGTGCAGCGGCAGGGCGGTGAAGCCGGGGTCGACGCCGCGGGCGTTCGGGGGTGGAGGCACGCGCTCACCCTAACGATCGGCTCCGACAGCGACTCTCCACCTATCCTGACTCCCGTGGCGGTCGCCGTACGGGTCATCCCCTGTCTCGACGTGCACGCCGGCCGGGTGGTCAAGGGCGTGAACTTCGTCGACCTCCGTGACGCCGGCGACCCCGTCGAGCTCGGCGCGGTCTACGACGCCGAGGGCGCCGACGAGCTGACGTTCCTGGACATCTCGGCCAGCTCCGACGGGCGCGAGACCACCCTCGACGTGGTCCGGCGGACCGCGGAGACCGTCTTCATCCCGCTGACCGTCGGCGGCGGCGTGGGCAGCGTGACTGACGTCGACGTGCTGCTGCGTGCGGGGGCGGACAAGGTCGCCATCAACACCGGCGCCATCCGCCGGCCGGAGGTGATCGGCGAGATCACGCGCCGCTTCGGCAACCAGGTGCTCGTGCTGTCGGTCGACGCGCGCCGGGCCCCCGGGATGCCGTCCGGCTTCGAGGTCACCACGCACGGCGGTCGCCGGGCCGCCGGGCTCGACGCCGTGGAGTGGGCGCGCCGCGGCGTGGACGAGGGCGTGGGGGAGATCCTGCTGAACTCGATGGACGCCGACGGCACGACCGCCGGCTTCGACCTCGAGATGATCGCCGCCGTCCGCGCGGTCGTGGGCGTGCCCCTGATCGCCTCGGGCGGCGCCGGCAGGGTCGAGGACTTCCCACCGGCCGTGGCCGCCGGCGCGGACGCCGTCCTCGCCGCCACCGTGTTCCACTTCGGCACGCTCCGCGTCGGGCAGGTGAAGGACGCGATCGCCGCCGCCGGGCATCCCGTCCGGCGGGCCGTGTCGACGTTCGCCGACCGAGCAGGGAGACTCTGACCGCGTGACGCCAGGAAAGCAGGACCGGCCCCCTCGGCCGGGCAAGCCCGACAAGCCCGACAAGCAGGGCAAGAAGAAGCGCGACTCCAAGCCCACGCTCTCCGACCTCGAGCCGGAGCCGGCGAGCCCCGAGGACTGCATCTTCTGCCGGATCGTCGCGGGCGAGCTGCCGTCGCGGCAGGTCTACGCCGACGACCACGCGGTCGCGTTCCTCGACATCAACGCGTGGCACCGCGGGCACACGCTGGTGATCCCGCGCCGCCACGTCGTCGACCTGGTGGCGGGCGAGCCCTCCCTGCCCGAGATCGCGCCCGCCGTCGACGCCGTGGCCCGGATGCTCGACCGCAAGCTGGCGCCCGACGGCATGAACATCCTGTCCTCGGCCGGCCGGGTCGCCGGGCAGACCGTGTTCCACGCGCACGTGCACGTCATCCCGCGCTACGCCGACCAGCCGGGCTTCACCCACCTGGTCAACCCCGTCGAGGTCCCCGAGGGAGAGCTCGAGTCGGTCTGGCGCCAGATCTCGGCCGCGTCGTGAGCGTGGCCGACACCGTCGCCGGGCCGCGGGGCACCCACGTCGTCACGCCCCGCGGCCGGCAGGCCCGCCTGCTGCTCGTCGAGGTCGTGCCGCCCGCCGTGGTGGCCTTCCTGCTGCTCCCGTTCGTCATCGCCTACCACCGCCACCACTGGTGGCCGAGCACGCCGAACACGATCGACCTCCAGGTCTACGTGTACGCGGTCAAGGACATGCTCGTCGGCAAGGACATCTTCCTGACCAGCACGCCCGGCTGGCACCTGTTCTTCATCTACCCCCCGATCGCCGCGGTGCTGATGACCCCGCTCGCGTTCGGGCCGTACCTGTTCTGGCAGTTCGCCTGGACCCTGGCCGGGGTCGGTGCGACCCAGTCCGTGCTGCGCCGCTGCGGGGTGCCGCGCGGCTGGAAGCTCGCGCTCGTCGGCTCCGTGGCCCTCGTGGCCGTCGAGCCGATCCGCACGACGATGGGCTACGGCCAGGTGAACACGTTCCTGATGGCTCTCGTCGTGGCCGACCTGCTGCCGCGCTGGCCCGGAGCGCCGCAGCACCGGCGCCCGCTGCAGGGGGCCCTGGTCGGGCTCGCGGCCTCGATCAAGCTGACCCCGGCGTTGTTCGGCGTGTTCGCCTTCCTGGCCGGCAAGCGTCGCACGGCGATCGTCGCGGCCGTCTCGTTCTTCGTCTTCACCGGCGTCGGGTACGTCTTCCTGCCGCGCAACACCGTCGAGTTCTTCGGCGGCCTGTCCGGCGGCGACACCCGGACCGCGTCGCCGCTCTACGTCGGCAACCAGTCGCTGCTGGGCGTCTTCTACCGGCTCGTCGACACCAGCCGCGCGACCACGCTGGTCGGCCTCGGGGTGGCCGGGGTCGTCGCCCTGCTGGGCGCCGTCGTCGCCGTGCACTGGTGGCGAGCCGGGCAGCGGGTGTTCGCGATCGCGCTCGTCGGGCTCTGCACCAACCTCGCGTCGCCGCTGTCCTGGACCCACCACTACGTGTGGATCCTGCCGATGGGTGTCGCGGTGCTGACGGCGGTGCTGCCGCGCTGGGTCCGGGTCCTGGCCGGCGGCTGGGTCGTCTGGGTCTGCCTGTGCCCGCCGCTGGCCCTGCTGCCCTACGGCAACCAGGTCGAGCGCACCTACTCCCCGCTGCAGGAGCTGGTGGCCAACCTGGGTCCGCTGACCGGTGTCGCCCTGGTGCTCGCGCTGGCCGTGCGGCTCCTCGTCGTACGCCGCCGGAAGCCCGTGCGTCCCGTGCTGCCCGCCGCTGGGGACGTGGCGGAGGCCCCGGCGCTGCGCGGTTAGATTCGGCACCATGACGGACACGCTCAACGACACCGGTGTCGAGACCCCGGGGGCCGGGATCGACATCAAGCCCCGCTCCCGCGTGGTCACCGACGGGCTGGAGGCCACGGCCTCCCGCGGCATGCTGCGCGCGGTCGGGATGGGTGACGACGACTGGGTCAAGCCCCAGGTCGGGGTCGCCTCCAGCTGGAACGAGATCACCCCCTGCAACCTGTCGCTGGACCGGCTGGCCAAGGCCGTCAAGGACGGCGTGCACGCCGCCGGCGGCTACCCGCTCGAGTTCGGCACCATCTCGGTCTCCGACGGCATCTCGATGGGCCACGAGGGCATGCACT
>CAXULL010000025.1:0-69430 GCA_964251895.1 uncultured Friedmanniella sp. | reverse complement strand
CGTTCCACTCGGTGTACTCGTCGATGTTCGTGGGCTGTCCACCCTGTTCCAGAAGTGTCACGAGAGGCAGCCTGTGCGAGTCGCCGGACGATGTCCATAGAAGTCCTATAGAACGCCAGGTGAACAGACGGAGACGTGACCGCCGCCGGCCCGCGCAGGGGCCACGCAGATCCCGGGCCGCCGCCCCTAGCGAGGGGTCACCAGCCACCCCTACGGTGAGGTCTGTGCGCCCCGACCGTCCGAGCCTGACCGACGAGGACCTACGTCGTCTGGCGCGGCTCGGGGGCGCCGTCGAGCAGATCGCGGAGGCCGCCGGCCTGGATCCCGACCAGGTCCGTCGCCGCCTGGCCGCGCCCGAGAGCCAGGACCGGACGGCAACGTCCTGCGAGGTTCACCCGGGCGTCCGGGTCCGTTCATCCGTGCTGTCTACGTTGCCCGGGTGAACCTGCAGGTCTTCCGGCTCCCCAGCCACGCCGCCGCCTGTGCTGCCGCGCGCGGCCTCCAGCGGGAGGGCCTGACGACCCGGGCCGGCGTCCGGCACCACCTCGCGTACCTGACCGTGCGGTCGGACCGCGCGGACGTCGGTGCCCTCGTCCGAGCGCTGGAGCCGACGGCCGTACGGGTCAACGTCGAGCACCTGCCCACCCCGCTCCCGCACGACGTCTCCCTCGTGTCCTGACCCGGCGGGTCCTCAGCGACGCTGCTGCACGAGCGCCCGGGCGGCGTCGGCGATGCCCTCGGGCGACATTCCCGCGTGGTCGATGAGGTAGCCCGCGGACCCGGTGGGCTGGAACGCGTCGAAGCCCAGGATCGTGACCCGGGTCGGGTGCTGCGCGACGACGGTCTCGGCCACCGCGCCACCCAGGCCCCCGGCGCGCGTGGACTCCTCCGCGGTGACGATCCCGGCGGTCTCGCGCGCAGCCCTGACCACGGCGTCGGTGTCGAGCGGCTTGACCGTCGGCATCGAGATCACGCGGGCGGAGACGCCCTCGGTCTCGAGCTGCTCGGCGGCGGCGAGGGCCCGCCACAGGATGGTGCCGTTGCTGATGATCGTGACGTCGTCGCCGTCGCGGACGGTGATCGAGCGGCCGGGGACGAACTCGTAGTCGTCGGGGTAGATCTGCGGCACGCTCATCCGGCTGACCCGGATGAACGCCGGCCCCTCGGCCGCGGCGGCCCAGCGCATGGCGGCGGCGGTCTCGACCGGATCCGCGGGCACCACGATGATCATGTTGTCGATGGCGCGGAGCCAGGCGATGTCCTCGATCGACTGGTGGGTCGGGCCGAGCTCGCCGTAGGCCACGCCGGGGCTCATCCCGCACAGCTTGACGTTGCGGTCGGAGTAGGAGACGTCGGCCTTGATCTGCTCCAGGGCGCGCGCGGTCAGGAAGCAGGACGCCGCAGAGACGAACGGGATCCGGCCGCCGTTGGCCAGCCCGGCGGCGACGCCGACCATGTCCTGCTCGGCGATGCCGACGTTGATCAACCGGTCCGGGAACGCCTTCTTGAACGCGTCGAGCTTGCTCGACCCGACGGAGTCGTTGACGACGCCGACGATGCGGTGGTCGCGCTCGGCCAGGTCGGCCAGGGTCTCGACGTAGGCGTTGCGGCAGTCGAAGCGCGGCCGGTCGGCGATCGAGCCGGTCGGGGGAGTGGCGGTCGTGGGAGTGCCGGTCGTGGGAGTGGCGGTGGTGGGAGTGGCGGTGGTCATGCGGGCTGTCCTCCGTTGCTGGTCACGGGCTGCGCGGCGGCGACCTCGTCGTGCTTCTGCTGCACCTGGGCCCGGTCGAGCTCCTCCAGGGCCAGCTGGAGCTGGGCCTCGCTGGGGACCTTGTGGTGCCAGGCGACGTTGTTGCTCATGTACGAGATCGGGTGGCCCTTGTGGGTGTGCGCGATCACGAACGTCGGCTTGCCCGGGCGGAACGGCACGGCGGAGAGCACGTCGAGCAGCTCGCCGTGGTCGTGGCCGTTGACCTCGACCACCGCGAACCCGAACGCGGCCGCCTTCTGGTCGAGCGGGTCCAGGTCGTTCGTCTCCCGGGTCGTCGCACCCTGCTGGAGGCGGTTGCGGTCGACGATGACGGTCAGCGAGTCGAGCTCGTACTGCGAGGCCGCCATCATCGCCTCCCAGTTGCTGCCCTCCTGCAGCTCCCCGTCGCCGGTGAGGACGTACGTCCGCCGCGGCGAGACGTCGAGCTTGGCCGAGATGGCGTGCCCGACGGCGATCGGCAGGCCGTGCCCGAGCGGGCCGGTGTTCGCCTCGACGCCGGGGACCTTGTTGCGGTTCGGGTGCCCGTTCAGCCGTGACTCCGGCTTGAGGAACGTCGCCAGCTCGGCGACCGGCAGGAAGCCGAACGCCGCCAGCGTCGTGTAGAGCGCGCCGGCCACGTGGCCCTTGGACAGGATGAACCGGTCCCGCTCGGGGTCGTCGACGGTCTCCGGGGTGACGTTCAGGACCGCGCCGTACAGGGTGGCGAGGACGTCGATGGCGGAGAAGTCGCCGCCGATGTGGCCGGCGCCGGCGTAGTGCACCAGCTTGAGGTCCTGCAGCCGGATCTGGCGGGCGGCCTCGGCGATGTGGGCGATCTGGTCGGTCCGGCTGGCGAGCCGGTCGAGCCGGCCGACCACGGGCATCGTGGCGTGCTCGGGCGCGAGTGCTGTCATGCGTTGCGTCCCTTCTGGGTGGTGGGGGTGGTGGTCGTTCGGCGTTGCGTCGGCCGGTTCACCAGCAGGTGAACCCGCCGTCGACGAGCAGGTCGACACCGGTGCAGAAGCTGGCGGCGCCGCTGAGCAGGAACACGGCGGGACCGACGAGCTCGTCGACCTGCGCCATCCGGCCGAGCGGGGTGTCGGCCTCGAACTGGCGGACCTGGTCGGCGACCTCCGGCCGGGTGTTCATCGGGGTGGCGGTGTAGCCGGGGCTGATCGCGTTGACCCGCACACCGCGGTCGGCCCACTCCATCGCCAGGCTGCGCGAGAGGTGGACGACGCCGGCCTTGGCCGAGTTGTAGTGGGCCTGCAGGAGCCCGCGGTTGACGATCGAGCCCGACATCGAGGCGATGTTGACGATGGCGCCCCGGCCCCGCGGGAGCATGGCGCGCGCCTCGGCCTGGCAGGACAGGAAGACGCCGGTGTAGTCGATGTCGACGACGCGCTGCCACTGCTCCAGCGACATGTCCTCGGCGGGTGCGGCGTTGGCGATGCCGGCGCTGTTGACCGCGAGGGTCAGGGGCCCGAGGTCGGACTCCGTACGCCGGACGGCCTCGGTCAGGCTGGCGGGGTCGGTGACGTCACCGGGGACGGCCACCGCACGCCGTCCGGTCTCGCGGATCTCGTCGACCACGTCGTCCAGCGCCGGGCCGGCGAGGTCGAAGCAGGCGACGTCGGCGCCGCTGCCGGCGATCCCGAGCGCGATGCCGCGGCCGATGCCGCTCGCCGCGCCGGTGACCAGGGCGACCTCGTCGTCGAGCCGGAAGTTCGGGGTGGTCATGGTCGGGTGCCTTTCGCTGTTCGAGGGGTTCGGTGACGCCGGGGTCAGGCCGCGGCGAGGTGCATCACGGCGACGTCGGTGGCGTCGGCGCGGTCGAGGATGCCTTTCTGCTCGCCCCGGGCGAGGACGAGGACGCGATGGGACAGACCCAGCACCTCATCGAGCTCGGAGCTCACGACGATGACCGCGGTGCCCTGCTTGGCGAGACCCACGATCACGTCGTAGATCGCGGCTCGGGCCCCCACGTCGATGCCCCGGGTGGGCTCGTCGAGGATCACGACCCGCGGCTTGCGCTCCAGCCACTTGGCGATGACGACCTTCTGCTGGTTGCCACCCGACATCGCCCGTGCCGGCTGCTCCGGCCGGCCCTTCACCGTCATGATGCGGCAGGCGTCGAGGGCGACCGACCGGACCTTGCGGGGGTTGATGAAGCCCCCGGAGCCGGAGACGCTGTCCAGGTTGGCGAGGGCGATGTTGTCGCCGATCGTCATGTCCAGCACGACGCCCTGGTTCTTGCGGTCCTCCGGCACGAGGACGATCCCGCGCCGGATCGCGTCGCGCACGTCGCCGTTCTTCAGCGGCCTGCCGTCCATGACGACCGTGCCGGCGCTGACCGGGTCGGCACCCGCCACGGCCCGGACCACCTCGGTCCGGCCGGCGCCCACGATCCCGGCGATGCCGAGGATCTCACCCTCGTTGACCGTGAAGGAGACGTTCCGGAAGGCGCCGGCGGCCGACGTCAGGCCGGAGACGGTGAGCAGCTCGCGGTCGGTCGACGGGCTCAGCTGCGGGAAGACGTTCTCGATCCTGCGCCCGACCATGTCCTCGACGAGCTGGCGGACGGGGAGCTGTGCGGTCTCGTGCGCAGCCACGAACTCCCCGTCACGCAGGACCACGACGCGGTCGCAGATCCGGGCGATCTCCTCGAGGCGGTGACTGACGTAGATGAAGGACACGCCCTCGGAGCGGAGCTGGTCCACGACCTCGAACAGGTGGTCCGTCTCCTCCGCGCCGAGGGCGGCGGTGGGCTCGTCGAGGATCAGCAGGCGGGCGTTCAGGGCGAGCGCCTTAGCGATCTCGACCTGCTGCTGCGCCGCGACGCGGAGGCTGCGGACGACGCGGCGGGGTGAGATGTTGAGCCCGAGCCGCCGCAGCGCGGCCTGGGCACGACGATCCATCTCCTCGCGGTCGATCGGCCGCCCCGGACGAGCTGGCGGCCGACGAAGACGTTCTCGCTGACCGTCAGGTCAGGCAGCAGCCGCATCTCCTGGTGGATGAGGCCGATGCCGGCGTTCAGGGCGTCCGCGGGTGCCGCCGGGGCGTACGGCTGCCCGTCCCACTCCATGTGACCGGTGTCCGAGGGGAAGACGCCGGCGACGATGTTGGACAGCGTCGACTTCCCGGCCCCGTTCTCCCCGAGCAGAGCCACGACCTCGCCGGGACCGACCTCGAGGTCGATGCTGTGCAGCGCCTGGGTGGCGCCGAACCGCTTGGACACGCCTCGGACGATCAGTCCGCGGGTGCCGGCCTGGGCGGTGCCGGGGGCGGGTGTGGTGGTGGTCATCTCTGCTCCTGCGGAGGGTTCGGGGCCGGGAGGTCGGAGCGCGTCAGCGCCCGGTCACGGGTGCTGGTTGAGGTACTCCTCGGCCTTCGCCTTGTCGGTGGTCGTGAGCAGGAAGGCGGGCTGGAGCTGCTGCGCCGGGACCTGCTGGCCGTTGACCAGGTCGAGCGCGGAGTCGACGGCCATCTTTCCCATCAGCTGGGTCTGCTGGACCATCGTGGCGTCGATCTTGCCGTCGATGACGCCCTGGATGCCGGCCTTGTCGCCGTCGAACCCGACCACCATCGGCTTGGGGCTCAGGTTGGCGTTGGCGACGGCCTGCGCGGCGCCGAGCGCCATCGCGTCGGCCTGGCCGAAGAACACGTCGAGCTTGGGGTTGGCCTGGATCATGTCCTGCGCCACCGCGAAGCCCTTGTCCTGCGCCCACTCGGCCGGCTGCTCGGTGACGATCTTCATGCTGGACGCGTCGACGGCCTCGGCGAAGCCCTTCTCGCGGTCGACCTGCGGGGTGGTGCCGATCTGACCCTGGATGACGGCGATGTTGCCCTTGCCGCCCTTCTGCTTCACCACGTACTCGCCGAGGGTCTTGGCGGCCGCGACCGAGTCGCTGGCGATGAAGGTCTTGCCGGGTGCGTCGGGAGCGTTGCGGTCGACGTTGATCACCGGGATGTTCGCCCGCTCCGCGGCCTTCACCGGGACACCGGCCGCGGTGGCACCGGCGGGGATGTAGATGATCGCGCTCACCTGACGGGTGATGAAGTCCTGGATCTGGTTGACCTGGGTGGCGGAGTCCCCGCCCGCGTCGGCGACCTGGACCGTGACGCCCTTGGCGGCCGCCTCGGCGTCGACCGACTGCTTGATCTGGTTGAAGAAGTCGGCCTGGAGGTTGGCCACGGCCAGCCCGATCACGACGGGCTTGCCGGCGCTGCCGCTGCTGCCGGGCGCGGCGGCCTGGTCACGGTTGCACGCGGTCATGCTGAGGCTGGCCAGCGCCGCGACGCTGACGGCCGCGACCTTGAGGGTGATCTTCATTGATGTGCCTTTCTGCACTGGTGGAGCGTGAGGAAGCCGTGGGAGAGGGAGTCAGGCGTCGCGGCGACGGAGGACGTCGACCATGACGGCGAGCGCGATGACGACGCCGATGACGATCTGCTGGACGAAGGGGGAGACCGAGAGCAGGTTGAGCCCGTTGCGCAGGACGCCGATGATCAGGACGCCGACGATCGTCCCGGTGATCCGGCCGACCCCGCCGGCGAGGCTGGCCCCGCCGATGACCACGGCGGCGATCGTGTCGAGCTCGATGCCGGAGGCCGCGCTGGGCTGCGAGGAGTCGAGCCGGGCCGCGAGGACCACACCGGCGAGGCCCGCGAGCAGGCCCATGATCACGTAGACGCCCGCCGTGGTCTTCTTGACCCCGATCCCGGCCAGCCGGGCGACCTCGGGGCTGCCGCCGATCGCGTACAGGGCGCGGCCTCCGGGCCGGTAGCGCATGTAGGCCGCGCCCGCGATCAGGAGCAGGACCAGCACGATCGCGGTGACCGTGAGGAAGCCGAAGTAGCGCTCGGTCGACAGGGCGGTGAACCAGTCGGGGTAGCCGACGATCTGCTGGCCGTCGGTGATCACGTTCGCGGTCCCGCGGGCGATCGACAGCATCGCGAGCGTCGCGATGAAGGGCGGCAGCTTGGTGAGCGTGATGCCCAGACCGGTGACCAGCCCGCAGAGCCCGCCGGCCAGGACGGCGAGCAGGATGCTGACCGGCAGCGGCATGCCCAGGTTGTGGGAGGTGTAGCCCAGCACCATGATCGACAGCGCCAGGACCGCGCCGACCGAGAGGTCGATGCCGCCCGTCACGATCACGAACGTCATGCCGAGGGCCAGGATCCCGAGGATGGTGACCTGGTCGAGGATGTTGAGCAGGTTGTTGACGGTGAGGAAGTACGGGGTGGCGATGAAGAGGGCCAGCCCGAGGACCAGCAGCCCGATGAGCGGGCCGCCCGTCCCGCTGCCCAGGGCCCGGGCACGGGTCCGCCACGACGGGATGTCGGAGGCCGCAGCGGGGGCGGCCGAGGTGGTGGTGCTCATGGGTGTCGTTGCTCCTTTGCACAGGTGAGGAAGGGCATGGGCCGGCTCAGCTCATGAACATCCCCCCGTCGACGTTGATCGACTGGCCGGTGATGTAGCTGGCGTCGGGCGAGGCCAGGAAGAGCAGCAGGTTGGCGACGTCGTCGTTGGTGCCGGCCCGCCCGAGCGGGATCGCGGCCACCCACTCCGCCATCAGCTCCCCGGGCGCGTAGTCGCCGAGCAGCCGGCCCCACTCCCGGTCGTTGTAGGCCCACATGTCGGTGCCGACGATCCCGGGGCAGTAGGCGTTGACCGTGATCTGCTCCCGGGCCAGCTCCTTGGCCAGGCTCTGCGTCAGCCCGACGACGCCGAACTTGCTGGCCGCGTAGTGCGGTGTGTAGATGAAGCCCTGCCGGGCCTGGCCGGAGGCGGCGTTGAGGATCCGGCCGGCGCTGCTGCGCCGCAGCAGCGGGAGAGCCGCCTTGGCGCACAGGAACGCACCCGTCGTGTTGACGGTGAGGACCGCGTTCCAGGCCTCCAGCGTCAGCTCCTCGAAGGTCGAGATCGTGATCGTGCCGGCGTTGTTCACCAGGACGTCGACCCGTCCGAGCTCCTCGCCGACGCGGGCGAAGCAGGCGGCGACCTGGGCCTCGTCGGTCACGTCGCAGGCGAGGCCGAGGACGGTGGACCCGGTGGTCGCCGTCGTGCGTCGGAGCTCGGCGGCGACCTCGACGACCTCGGCGTCGCGGTCGAGCAGCACGACGGAGGCGCCCTCACCGGCGAAGCGGGACGCGATGCCGAGGCCGAGGCCACGGCCTGCCCCGGTGACGACGACGACACGGTCGACGAAGCGGGCCGGGCCGGGCGTGGTTGCGGTGTCGGTGGCAGGAGTGCTCATGGCTCTTCTCGTCGGGTGCGGTGGAGGGCGGAGGAGACCGCGGCGTGCCAGTCCTGCCGTCGCGCGTCGCGTTCCGCGGCGGTCGACCGGGGCTCGTACGCGGTGCGCGGCCGAGGGAGTCGTTCGAGGTCGTCGAGCGACCAGAGGCCTGCGCCCAGCCCGGCGACGTGCGCGGCGCCGAGCGCCGAGAGCTCCGCGACCCGGGAGGCGGCGACCTGGCGCCCGGAGGTGTCGGCCTGCAGCTGCATCAGCGTCGCGTTGGTGGTGGGGCCGCCGTCGGCGAGGATCGTGCCGATGGGGTCCCCGGCCTCCTCGGCGGCCGCGACGACGTCGTCGATCTGGGACGCGATCGCCTCCAGGCCTGCTCGGGCGAGGTGCTCCAGCCGCGTCCCGGCGCTCACGCCGGTGATCGTGGCGCGCACCGAGTCGTCCCACCACGGCGCACCCAGACCGGTGAACGCCGGGACGAGCACGACGCCCTCGCTGCTCGGACCCGCGGCCTGCGCGACCTCGGCCGGTGTCTTGGCGACGAGCGCGGCCAGCCAGGTCAGGGTGGCACCGCTGGAGCGGATGTTGCCCTCGAGGGCGTACGCCGGCTCGTCGAGCTCCCAGGCGATGGTCCGGGCCACGCCGGTGCCCGGACCGGCGGGCCGGCGGGTCAGCGCCATGACCGAGGAGCCGGTGCCGTACGTGACCTTCACCTGGCCCGGCCGCCAGCCGGCGTGGGCGAACAGGGCGGCGTGGCTGTCGCCGAGGACGCCGGTGACGGGCACGTCCGGCCGTAGGGGCGCGAGGTCCCGGCAACGGACGAACGGTCCCGTGGAGGCCACGACCCGCGGCAGCGCCTCGACGGGGACGCCGAACAGCTCCAGGAGCCACGGGTCCCACGTCCGGGTGGTGATGTCCAGCAGCTGGGTGCGCGCCGCGTTGCCCGCCTCGACCAGGTGCTCACCACCGAGGCGCCACAGCAGCCAGGAGTCGATGGTGCCCAGGCAGAGCTCGCCGCGGCGGCTGCGGTCCCGGTCGGGGTCGAACGTGTCGAGGAGCGAGCTGGCCTTCGAGGCCGAGAACATCGCGTCGAGCGGCAGCCCCGTCAGCCTGCGGACTTCGTCCGCCCGGCCGTCCGCCCGCAATCGGGTGCACAGCGCGGCACCCCGGGTGTCCTGCCAGCCGAGCATCGGACCCAACGGCTCGCCGGTCGCCCGGTCCCAGAGCAGCATCGACTCGCGCTGGGTGCTGAGCCCGACCGCCGCGACCCGGGTGGCGTCGACGTCGGTCAGCGCGAGCTGGACAGCCTGCTGCACCGAGCGCCAGATCTCGAGGGCGTCCTGCTCGGCCCAACCAGGACGGGGGAACTGCTGCCCGACGGCGACGGAGGCCTGAGCCTGCACCCGACCAGCCAGGTCGACCACGACGGCCTTCGTCGCGCTCGTCCCCTGGTCGATCGCCAGCAGGAGCGTGTCCTGCTCCGCGGTCGCCCGTTCGGTGCTCGTCATCAGTTCTGCAACTCCACTCAGCAGTGAATGTGTAAGCAGCAGTCTGGCACACCTTCCGCATATCACGCCACTACTGAATATCTAGTCACCAGGAGGACTCCGGGCTGCGTCTCCGATGCGGGGGCTGCACGGACGCGAAGGAGCCGGGCGGCATGGCCGCCCGGCTCCCCGGTCCTTCAGGTGACGCGCTGCGTCCCTACGTCCCTACGTGCGTGCCTCCTGGCCGATGTTCGGGTTGTCGGTGAAGAAGTTGTCCATCCCTGCGTCGAGGAAGGTCTCGATCTCCCCGTTCAGGTCGCCGACCGCGACCGGGTCGATGCTGCTGCGGTACTGCAGCGGGAGGAACTGGTTCTCCCGGCGGAAGGTCCAGCCGGTGATCGTGAGCCCGGCCCGGTGGGCGTCGCGGATGACCGGGGTCGGTGCGAGCAGCCGACCGTCGGCGTCGCGGGGGATCATCACGTCCTTGCACAGGGCGACCTGGTCGGCGTACGCCTTGATGCCCTTCAGGCCCTTCGGCGTGACGAGGTCGGCGTACGTGGTCGCGCTGCCCGCGGCCTTCAGGTCGTACGGCGCTCCCGAGCAGTCGACGAGCTGGATGAGCGGCAGCTTCGTCTTCTTCGCGAGGGACTTGAGGTTGCCCGTCTCGAAGCTCTGGATCACGACGGGGTCGCTCTTCTTGCTCCACCCGTGCGCCTTCAGCGCGGCGACCAGCTTGGTGTCGGTCGGCAGGCCGATCGAGCGGAAGTAGGTCGGGTGCTTGGTCTCGGGTGCGACGCCGATCGGCTTGCCGCTGCAGGAGACGGAGTGCTTGGCCAGGTCGAGCACCTCGTCCAGGGTCGGGACCGGGTAGAGCTCGTCGAAGGCCGTGTTCTGCGGACGGACGAGCGGCAGCCGTTCCTTGGCGTGCAGCGTGCGGAGCTCGGCGAGGGTGAGGTCCTCGGTGAACCAGCCGGTCTGGCTGACGCCGTCGACGACCTTGGTCGCCTTGCGGTCGGCGAGCTCGGGGTGCTCGGCGACGTCGGTCGTCTCGGCGATGTTGGGCTCGTGGCGTACGACGAGCTGACCGTCCTTGGTCGGGACCACGTCGGGCTCGATGTAGTCCGCGCACTGCTGGATCGCCAGCTCGTAGCTCGCCAGCGTGTGCTCCGGCCGGTAGCCGCTGGCGCCCCGGTGCCCGATCAGGCGGACCGTCGGTGCGTCCGTGCGGACCTTCGGGAACCCGACGATGATCATCTCGGTGCCGTCGGGCTTGCCCGGGTAGCGCGCCGAGTTGCCCGGGTAGTTGTTGTCGTTCGCGAAGAGGTAGCGCCCGCCGCTCAGCGGGACCACCGTCTCGGTCGACTGGAACGCGAAGGAGAAGGTCGAACCCACCCCGTACGCGCCGGGCGAGGCCGCCGTGCCGATCCGCTGCGGGTTGGCGATCTTGAGCAGGTCGACGACGAGGCGCTTGCGGGCGAAGCCCTGCTCCTTGTGGTTGAGCTCGACGGTGTAGACCCGCTTGATCACGGCCTGCGGCCCGTCGAAGTTGTCCCGCTCGAGCACGACGAGCTTGCGCTTGCCGACGAGGTGCGCATCGGCGACGAGGTCGGCGTCGGTGTCGGTCTCGTACGCCCACGTCTGGTGGGTGTAGCGGTTCTTCCTGGTGTCGAACTCGTAGACGACGCGGCGCCGCTTGTCGGTGTCGGCGTTCAGCGCGCCCTCGAGGATCGGGTAGAGGTAGCGCCCGTCCTTCGAGCCGGCCATCGCCTCGAAGCCCTTGCTGCTGGCGATCGCGGGTGTCCCGGAACCGAGCGTCGGGTTGTCGGGCGACTTGCCGCCGACGAAGGGCACCGGGGCGGACAGCAGCTTGCCGCTCTTGCTGACGTGCAGCAGGTAGGGCCCGAACTCCTCGCCGATCCAGAAGGTGCCGTCGGGCTGCCGCACGATCGACTCGATGTCGAAGTCGGCGCCGGTCAGCAGCCGCTTGCGGCTGCCCTCGTTGACGATCGGGAAGCCGATGAGGTCGTCCGGGTCCCGCAGCGAGATGAAGCGCTTGACCTTGATCGACCCCGCACCACCCGTCGCGGTCTCGAAGGCCGGCTTGACCAGGTAGACCCGGAGCAGGAAGTCCGCGGAGTTGGCCTTGCTGCCGAAGCCGTTGTCGGGCATCGCCGAGTAGGTGCCGTCGTCGTTGGCCACCACGCCCGAGAAGCCGGGGATCACCTGTCCCTTGAAGGGCCCCGTCCGGCCGTTGACCGGCCCGTCGGGCGTGGCCAGGGCTCCCGAGTCCGGGCCCGGTGCCTGGTAGTCCGCCGACAGCACCGCTCGCGCCTGGAGGGTCGGGGTCTTGACCAGCCGGCTGGGGCTGGGGCGGCTGTCGGTCGTCGGCGGCGCGGCCGAGGCCGAAGGCACGCCCGCCACCCCCGCTCCTGCGGCCAGCAGGGCTGTGGTGACCAGCCCCGCCACTCTGCGTCGTCCTCGGGCCACGATCGTCCCCCTCGTCCTCGTCGACGCCGGTGCGCACCGGGGGTGGTACGTCCTCGTCGTCGCTCTCGGATCGAACCGGTCAGGTCTGACGTCCGCTCACCCGGCGGGACAACGCCTGGCCACCGGAAGGTGAACTCGAGGTGGCCCGGCCCGGCTGGCCGTGCCGTCACCAAGCCGGCAGGTTTCGCGGGCTCGTCCGCGACCGCAGGACCAGCACGACGGTGAGCGTGAGCACGGCGATGACCCAGAGGTGGAGACGGTGGGGTCAGCGTACGGTCCGGGTCAGGCTGCGGTCACGTCCCGAGGTTCGACGCCTTCGTGGGGCGCGGCTGTGTCCCAGAGTGCGCCCGCGAACGTGGTGCGTCCGAGGGTGAGGGTGCCGTGGTTGGTGACCACGAAGATGTGGCCGTTGGGTGAGCGGAACAGGTACGTGCCCGGTGCGGGTTGTCGTCGTCGCCAGCCGGCGAACGTGACCGCGCGGTGGTGGCTGCGGGTCAGGGGGCCGAGGTTGTGCAGCCCGGTCTGCCCCGGTGGCCCGCCCCGCTCGAACGGCACGTACGGCGTGGTGTGGTCCAGGTCGAGGGTGCGGCTGGTCGCGTTGCCGTAGGGGAACACGTCGACCGGGTCGCGCAGGAACAGCGCGTCCCGTAGCCGGTAGGGGATCTCGTAGCCGTCCACCGGTGCAGTCGCGACCGGGTCGACGACCGGACGCACCGTGACGTGGCAGCCGGTGTCGGCCAGCCAGTCGTGGAGCTGGCCGAGGGTGAGCGGGTCGCCGTGCTCGGGCCGGACCAGCCCGTCCCCGGCACGCAGCGAGGAGTCCGACAGGTGCAGGTGCAGCACGACCCGAGGACGAGCCCGACCCAGGTCCGCCCCCGACAGACCAGCCGCTGGCGCGAGGTCGATCGACCGGTCGCCCGGCGCACCGTCCTGCTCGCCTTCGGCC
Organism: uncultured Friedmanniella sp.; assembly: GCA_964251895.1. Lineage (GTDB taxonomy): Bacteria > Actinomycetota > Actinomycetes > Propionibacteriales > Propionibacteriaceae > Microlunatus. Next base: position 56,512 of record CAXULL010000025.1, on the reverse strand, counting down.
TCGTCCTCAGCGGACGGGGCCGGCTCCTCTCCCTTCGGATCCGGATCGGCGGCGTGGCGGGTGAGGAGCTGCAGGGCGACAGCGGGCTGAGCGAGGATCCCGACCGCCTTCGCCCGCCGGGCGTCCACCCCGTCGGGGTCGCCGTCCAGCCGGAGGATCTCCGCGACCCGGTCCACCGCCGCCACGAACCAGCGCACGTCACCCGACGCCGCCCTCGCCACCAACGTGCGCAGCCCGTGCTCACCGTCGAACGACCACACACCCCGCTCGACCCGCGCCGCCGCCTCGCGCGTCCGGCGCTGCTCCGGGTCAGCCTCCAGCACCGCCGCCGTCAGCAGCCGACGGAACCTCGGCCAGGCCAGCACCGGCAGAAAGCTGCTCAACGTCTGGTCGACCTCCGCGCACGCCTCCCACGACAGCTCGTGCGTGGCCTGCGCCACCGCACGCACCTGCCACGCCCGCACCACCCCCGTCCGCACCAGCGCCCACAGGCGAGGCAGGCGGTGACGCAGATCCAACGCGTCGGCGATCAGCATCCGCGCCGCCACCGCACCCGTGCCGCGCAGCGCGCCGAGCTCGTGGGCGCAGTGCTCCGCGACCTGCGGACACCCGTCGCCGCCCCACGCGCACGCCCGCTGCACCAACGGCCGGTAGTCCTCGGCGCCCGAGTCCAGGTAGTGCACGTCCGCCCACGCCGCCGCCAGGACCAGCTCCTCGCACTCCCCCTCCCGCACCGCCGCATGCGTCGCCGCGATCCGGTCCGCGAGCACCTGAGAGGTCCCCACCTCCACCGACGGATCGAACATACGAACGATTCTGCCCCAAGCGACCGACAGAAATCGGGCAGCGGTGTTGTCCGTCAGCGCCCAGATGTGGTCAGCGCACCGGGCTCAGTCCCAACCCTCCTGGGGTGTCCGGCAGGAGTCGCGGAACACGTACTGCGAGGGCAGCTTGCGCTCGTGGCTCGACCAGTCGATGGCCGGGCGGCGGGCCGACTCCGGGAGGTAGCCCAGGCGGTAGACCGCCATCAGCTCGAGGTCGTCGGGCACCGCGAACAGCTGCTCCAGCCGCGCCCACTGACCCTCGACCTCCATCGGGAAGGACACGAACTGGATGCCCATTCCGAGCTCGACGGTGGTCAGCCAGACGTTCTCCATCGCCGCGCCCATGCTGAACACCGAGTAGAAGGCGGAGAGCTGGCCCGGACGGTACTCGGCGCGGTCCAGCATCACCGCGAGGAGCAGGGGTGAGCCCGCGACGAGGCGACGGTTCTCGGCCCCGAGCGTCTGCGGGACGCGCAGCCGGTTCATCATCTGCTGGCCGCGCGAGGTGAAGACCTGCTTGGTGAAGGGCCGCAGCAGCGCGGGCAGCTTGTCGAAGAGCATGCCGCTGCGCTTCTCGGTCATCTCCTCGGCGGAGAAGCGGAAGTAGGGCTTGTAGCGCTCGAAGAACGTGCCGTTCGACATCGCCGTCGTCATGCTCTCCCCGCTGATGTCGGCCACCTGGTCGATCACGGCCGGGTCGTCGACGATGACGAACCGCCACGGCTGGCTGTTCAGCTGCGACGGCGCGCGGCCGGCCACCTCCATCAGCAGCCGCTGGTGCTCCTCGCTGACCGGGTCCGGCCGGAACGGACCGTTCGTGGTCTTGCGACGCCGCACGACGTCAAGAAACTCCATGCTGCTGCTCCTGGATGGCTCGGACGAGGCTCGTGACGAAGAACGGGGCCGCGCTCAGCGCGACCACGGGGTGCCGACGCGACCGGGCGCTCACCTGGGAGACCACCACGAGGGGCAGCGCCGCGGGCAGCAGCCTCCACCCGGCCCGGCTGTCGCTCCACAGCAGGCTGCTCGCCGCCGTCCCGGCCAGCACGCTGGTGCTGACGTACAGAGCGTGGTGCACCCAGCGGAACCGGCGGGTGTCGACCAGGCGGAGCGCGACGGCGGTGCCGAGGCCGACGTTGAGGGCGTACGTCGTGGTCGCGGCGACGAACAGCGCCGCCGGTCGTGGCGCTCTCATGCGCCGGCCCTCGCGTCGTGCTCCAGCAGCAGCCGGAACGGGGGTGCCGCCCGGACCGTCCACCGGGGCCGGACACCGTCGAGCTCGGGCGGACGGTAGCTCCGCCGGATCGACAGCAGGCCGTCGGCGTGCAGGAACGAGGAGCCCGCCAGCGGTCGGGTCGCGACGGCGTACGCGCGGTGGGCCACGACCGAGCGGCGCAGGTCGTTGTGGAGGGCGAGGCGCCCGGCGAGCCGCTCGCTGTCGGCCAGCAGCCGGTGCAGCGCGTCGGGGTCGAGGTGGTGCAGCAGGTGGTTGGACACGACCACGTCGAACGTCCGCCCCTCGGCCACGAGGTCGGCGCTCGTCGCCCGACGGAACTCGACCGACCCGCTCGGCACGCGGGCCACGTACGCCGCCGCGCGCGGGTCCGGGTCGATCGCCGTGACCGCGAGGTCGAGCCCGTCGCGCTGCGCCCAGCGGGCCAGCTGCCGGGGGATGTCGCCGCCCCCGAAGCCGACGTCGAGCAGCGTGGGCCGCGGCGTCGCGGCGAGCACAGGTCGCAGGGTCTCGACGTAGATCCGGCGCCAGCCCGACACGAGGCGGTTGACGACGGCGAACTGGCCGTACGTGCGTTCGAGCAGGCGCAGGTCGCAGTCCGGGTCGTCCATCAGCTCGAGGGCTGTCGTCTCGCGCTGCACCAGCCCGATCATGCCCCTGGCGTGCGCGTGAGCAGCGCGCTCTCCACGGTGAGCCCGGGGCCGAAGGCCAGGGCCGCGAGCTGCTCTCGGCGCGCCGCCGGCTGACGCAGCAGCTCGGCGAGCACGAAGAGCACCGTCGCGCTCGACATGTTCCCGTAGCGGCGCAGGACGTCGCGCGAGGGTCCGAGGTCGTCGTCGTCCAGCCCGAGCGCCGTCTGCACCTGGTCGAGGACGCTGCGCCCACCCGGGTGCACCGCCCAGCGGTCCACCTCCTCGGGCCGCACCTGACCCAGCAGCGACGGGACCGCCCCGGGCAGCGACGAGCCGAGGATGCGCGGCACGTAGCGGCTCAGGACCATGTCGAAGCCGAGGTCGCCGATCGTCCAGGCCATGTCGGCCTCGCCGTCGTCGCTCAGCGTGGTGCCCAGCGCGTCCAGGGTCACCGTCTCGGCACCCGCAGCCGGGGCCCGGCCGGTGACGACGGCGGCGGCCGCCCCGTCGGCGAACAGCGACGAGGACAGGATCGTGTCCAGGTCGTCGCCGACGTGCAGGTGCAGCGAGCACAGCTCGGCGCAGACGACGAGCACGACCGCGTCGGGGTCCGCACGGCAGACCGCGTGCGCCAGGCGCAGCGCCGGGAACGCGCCGTAGCAGCCCATGAACCCGAGGTGGAACCGCTGGGTGGTGATGCGCAGGCCGAGCTGGCGCACGAGCAGGTAGTCCGGTCCGGGCGCGAAGAACCCGGTGCAGGACACGGTCACCACGTGCGTCACGTCGTCGGCGACGAGGTCGCTCGCACCGAGCGCGTCCTTGGCCGCGGCCAGGAACAGCGCCGGCGCCTCTCGGACGTACGCCGCGTTCCGGGTCCCGGTCGACGGGGTCAGCACGCGCGCCGTCCGGGCGTCGAAGTGGACGGGCGCGTCCGCGGCGTCCGCACCCTTGCGGGCCGTCTCGCCGAGCTCGGCCACGACCGTGTGCCGGGTGTCGATCTCCGACGCGTCGAACGCCGCCCGCAGCCGGCGGGCGCCCAGCGGGCTCAGCCCGGGCTGCTCGGCCAGCACGTCGCGGAACGCCGCCTGGTGCAGCACGGTGACCGGCACGGCCGTCCCCACCGACCGCAGGAACACGGACGTGGGGGAGGCCGGGCCGCCCACCTCAGGAACGGGGCCGCCCGAGCGGGGTCTCGTCGAGGTGCTCACGGAGCTCGACGAGGGAGTCGTAGACCTTGAGCGCGCCGACACCGAGCAGCTCGTCGGTCCCGAAGCCGCCCGTCCGGAGCGCGATCGTCGGGATGTCGAGCTTGCCGGCGGACTGCACGTCGTAGACGGAGTCGCCGACCATGACGCCGGAGGCTCCCTCCACCTTGTCGAGCGCGACCTTGACGATGTCCGGCGCGGGCTTGCTCGTCTCGGCGTCCTCGGAGGTGGTGAACGCGTCGGCCAGGTCCGCGGCGTCGATCAGGTCGAGGAACCGCTCCACGTGCTTGGACTTGCCCGAGCTGGCCAGGACGAGGCGGAAGCCGCGGTCCTTGACCTCGCGCAGGAGCTCGTGGGCGCCCTCGAAGGGCTGGATCTCCCCGATCATCTCGTCGAACTCCTCGACCCAGGCGTCGCGCAGCGCGTCGCCGTGCGCCTCCTCGACCTCCGGGCCGCCGACCTCGGGCACGAACGTGTCGCCGCCCATCCCCACCCCGCGGTGGATGCGCCACAGCGGCCGGGTGATGTCGTAGCGCCGGAAGGCACGGAACCACGCGAGCGCGTGCTGGTAGTTGGTGTCGACGAGCGTGCCGTCGACGTCGAAGATCGCGGTGTCTGCCACGTGTCCTTGCTACCCGAAGTCGCCAAAGGGCAACCGACCGGCCCGGTGGACCTAGGCGGGACGTTCCCCCTCGCCGACCGTGGGCACGAGCTTGGGCCGCCCGCGCCGGTGGCTCCAGACGTCGCGGAGGATCACCTGGACGATGCCCGCGACGGGGATCGCGAGCAGCGCGCCGAGGATGCCGGCGAGCTCGACGCCGACCAGGATCGCCACGAGCACCGCGAGCGGGTTGAGCTTGACGGTCCGCGACAGGATCACCGGCTGCAGGACGTGGTTCTCCAGCTGCTGGTAGAGCACGACGAAGATCGCGACCACGATCAGCGCGGGGATCGAGTGCACGGCGGCGGCGATGAGCGCTGCGATGGCCCCGATCGTGGCGCCGACCAGCGGGATCAGGTCGGCCAGGCCGACGAACAGGGCGATCAGGCCCGCGAACGGGACCCCCATGATCTTGAGCGTGAGGTAGGTCAGCCCACCGCAGATGATGCTGATCAGGAGGTTGCCGGAGATGTAGCCGGTGATCGACTTCGCGCAGTCCGCCGCGACCGCGCGGATCCGCTCGCGGCTGTCCTCGTCCTCGACGAGGTTGAGCAGGCCGGACACCACCTTCGGCCCCTCCAGCACCATCAGGATGGACAGCACGAACACGGTCACCACCCCGGCGATCCCGGTGGCCACGCCGCTCAGGACCCCGCTGGCCGACCCGGTGAGCCCGGACGCGTAGCCCGCGATCTGGCTCTGGTGGCTCTGCACCCAGGCCAGGGCGTGGGTCCGCTCGAGCAGCCGGCCGACGGTGCCCTGACCGGCACGGGCGTCGGCGATCAGCTGGGGGAGCTGGGTGGCGAAGGCCGCGCCCTCCGTGGCCAGCGGCACCGCGAACGCGGTGACCAGCCCGGCCAGGACGAGCACGAGCACGAGGAAGACGAGGATCGTGGCCACGGTGCGGTGCCCGCGGGCGATCTTGCGCTCGACCCACGCGGTGACCGGGTAGAGCGCGACGGTGAAGAACAAGGCGACCACGAGCCAGACGAGGACGTGCTGGACCTTGTAGAGCAGCAGGAGCGCGAGCGCCGTCACGAGGACGAGGCCGATGGTCGCGAGGATGGTCCGGACGGGGACCGTCCCGTTCCTGGGGGTCATGGCGGAGGCGGGCACTCGAGAGTTCTACCCCGTGCCCCCGGGTTTACGCCGTAAGCAGGATCTCGGCGCTCCGGCCTGTCGTAGCCGTTTGCCGCGCTGACGTGGGGGAACCTTGTCAGAGCACCCCTGAACACCACGTCTGGAGCACCATGAGCAGCTCGATCAACCCGCCCCGTACGCCCGACGACGCGCCGCGCGCCACCGGCCCGTCGGACAGCGCGAACACCTCTCACACGGCGAACGCCTCGACCACGTCGAACGCCTCGACCACGCGGACGGCGGCGGAGCCCACCGGCCGCGACCTCGTCCGGCAGCAGAAGGAGCGCTTCGGCGGGATGAAGTTCGGTGCCTGCTTCTTCGGCTGGCTCACCGCCACCGGCACCGCCGTCCTGCTCACCGGCCTGCTGACCGCGATCGGGCTCGGCGTCGGCCGGCAGCAGGACCTCACCGCGGCGCAGGCCACCGGCAGCGCCGGGACCCTCGGCCTCGTCGGGGCCATCGTGCTGCTGGTCGTCATCCTGGTCGCCTACTTCTCCGGGGGCTACGTCGCCGGCCGGATGGCGCGGTTCAACGGGCTCAAGCAGGGCGTCGGCGTGTGGTTGTGGACGATCATCGCGGCCGTCGTCGTGACCGTCCTCGGCCTCCTCGCCGGTGACCGGTTCAACGCGCTCAGCAGCGTCAACAGCCTGCCGTCCCTGCCCGTGAGCCGCGACGCGCTCACGACCGGCGCCATCGTCAGCGTGGTCGTCGTCATTGTCGCCGCGCTGATCGGGGCGATCCTCGGCGGGCTGGCCGGCATGCGCTACCACCGCCGCATCGACCACGCCACGTTCGCCGACTGAGCGACCCCGTCGCGCCCTGGGATGATCGGGGGCGATGAGCACTCCGCTGCACGACCCCGCCCCTCTGCACGATCCTGGCTGGCGCGGCTTCGCGAGCGACAACTACGCCGGGGTCCACCCCGAGGTCCTCGCGGCGCTCGCCACGGCCAACGGCGGGCACCAGGTCGCGTACGGGGACGACGCCTACACCGCCCGGCTGCAGGAGGTCGTCCGGGAGCACTTCGGCGACCGCGCCGAGGCGTTCCCGGTGTTCAACGGCACCGGGGCCAACGTCATCGGGCTGACGAGCGTGCTGCCGCGCTGGGGCGCGGTCGTCGCCACCGACACCGCGCACATCCACACGGACGAGGCGGGTGCACCGGAACGGGTGACCGGGCTCAAGCTGCTCACCGTCGCGACGCCGGACGGCAAGCTGACCCCGGAGCTCGTCGAGCTCCAGGCCTGGGGGTGGGGCGACGAGCACCGGGCCCAGCCGCTCGCGGTGAGCATCACCCAGAGCACCGAGCTCGGCACCCTCTACACCCCCGACGAGATCCGCGCCCTCGCCGACCACGCGCACGCGCACGGCATGGTCGTGCACCTCGACGGGGCCCGGATCTGGAACGCGGCCGCGGCGCTGGACCTGCCCTTCGCGGCGTTCACCACCGACGTCGGCGTGGACGTGCTCACCTTCGGCGGCACCAAGAACGGGCTCCTCGGCGTCGAGGCCGTCGTGGTGCTCGAGCCGGCCCGGGCGCCCGGCCTGGTCTACCTCCGCAAGCTGACGATGCAGCTGACCTCCAAGATGCGGTTCGCGTCGGCCCAGCTGCTCGCGCTCTTCGCCGACGACCTCGGGCGGCGCAGCGCGACCCACGCGAACGCGATGGCGCGCCGGCTGCGAACGGCCCTCGAGGCCGGCGTGGCCGACGGCACGCTGGGTGGGCTGGGCTTCACCCAGCCCACCCAGGCGAACGCGGTCTTCGCGAGCCTGCCGGCGGGGGTGGCCGACCGGATCCGGGAGCGGGTCCGCTTCTACGACTGGGACCGCACCCGCGCCGAGGTCCGCTGGATGACCGCGTGGGACACGACCGAGGCCGACGTCGACACCTTCGTCGCGGTGATCGCCGAGGAGCTGGCGCGACCCCGCTAGTCAGCCGACGGGCTGCCGATCAGGCGGCCGATGCCGTACGTGATGAGGACGGCGACGCCGCCGAGACCGAGCTGGCGGAGGCCGGAGCGCAGCAGCGGACGGCCGGTCAGCCGCCCGACCACCATCCCGCCGACGACGAGGGCCACGACCGTGATGACCATCGAGACGCTCAGGACGGGCACCCCCACCAGGTAGGGCAGCAGCGGCAGCAGGGCGCCGACCGAGAACGCGGCCAGCGACGCGCCACCGGCGACGACCGGGGAGGGCAGGTCCTCGTGGTCGACGCCGAGCTCTTCGCGGGTGTGGAACCGCAGCGCGGTGTCGGCGTCGGCGGAGACGGCCGCCGCCATCGTGGCGGCGGTGTCGGCGTCGGCGCCGTAGCTGACGAAGGTGTCGGTCAGCTCCGCCTGCTCGGCGTCGGGGAACCGCGCGTGCATCGTGCGCTCGACGGCGACCTCGGCGTGGACGAGCTCGTTCTGGTTGGTGACCGACACGTACTCCCCGGTCCCCATCGAGAAGGCGCCGGCCACGAGACCGGCCAGGCCGGTGAGGACGATGGCGTGGGTCGAGACCCCGCCGCCCCCGACGCCGGCGATGAGGGAGGCGTTGGTGACCAGCCCGTCGACCGCGCCGAAGACGGTCGGCCGCAGCCAGCCGCCCGAGACGTCACGGTGGCGGTGGCTCCAGCCGCGGGCGAGCGCCGCCTCCAGGACCGGGGCCGTGTCGCTCACCGGCTGGTCGTCCCCGTCGTTCGTCACCGGGAGATTGTGCCCGACCGGGCCCGTTCGCGCGCGGAGCTGACGGCGTGCTGCAGGGAGGCGGCGTCGTACGCGCCGTAGTGGCGGCGTCCGTTGACGAAGAACGTCGGGGTGCCGGAGACGCCGCTGCGGTCGGCGGAGTCGATGTCGGTGGCGATCCGGTCCGCGTGCACGTGGTGGTCCAGGTCGTCGTCGAAGCGGTCGACGTCGAGCCCGAGCTCTTCGGCGTAGCCGAGCAGGTCGGTCCTGCTGAGGTGGTCCTGGTGGGTGAGCAGCAGGTCGTGCAGCGGCCAGAACGCGCCCTGCTTGCCCGCCGCCTCGGACGCCTCGGCCGCGAGCTGGGCGTGCGGGTGGACGTCGGTCAGCGGCAGGTGGCGCCAGACGAAGAGCAGGTCGTCGTCGGAGTCGAGCTCGGCGCGGGCGGCGGGCTCGGCGAGGCCGCAGTGCGGGCACTCGAAGTCGCCGTACTCGTACAGGATCACGCTGGCGTCGCGCCGACCGCGGTAGTGGTCGCGGGTGTCGTCGAACGGCTCGGCGAGGTCGAGCAGGGTCTGCGAGGTGCCGAGCAGCGCGCGGGTGCGCCGGTCCGGGGGCAGCAGCCGGGCCGCGTGGAAGACGACGACGGTCACGCCGAGGGCGAGGACGGTGGTGGCGAGGATCCCGAGCTTGGCCTCCGCCAGCTGCGGCCCGTCGAAGGCCAGGCTCGCGATCAGCAGCGACACGGTGAAGGCGACCCCGGCGATGGTGCCGCTCCCGGCGACCGCCAGCCAGCCGACGGGCGGCTTGATCCGCCCGCGGCTCAGCCGGGTGACCGCCCAGCTCGCCCCGAGCACGCCGACCGGCTTGCCGACGACGTAGCCGAGCACGATCCCGAGGGTGATCGGGGAGGTCCACGCGCGGGCCAGCAGGTCGCCGTCCACCCGAAAGCCCGCGTTGGCCAGGCCGAACAGCGGGACGATCACGTACGTCGTCCAGGGCACGTAGAAGCGCTGCAGGCGGGCGTTCGGGGAGAGCGTGGCGATGACGCCGACGCTGGCGCTGCGGGCGAGCTCGGGGGTCGGTTCCTCCCGGAAGGTGCGGAACAGCGCGGTCGCGCCCTCGAGGCCCTCGCGGGTCGGGGTGTACGCCGAGGCGGCCAGCCCGATGGCCAGTCCGGCGACGACCGGGTCGACGCCGCTCTCCAGCAGGGCCAGCCAGAGAACCACGCCCATCACCGCGTAGACCGTCGGGCCACCGATCCGGGCCCGCAGGGCGAGGAGGAAGACGGCGAAGACGACGACGGCCACGACGATCGAGCCGACGTCGAGCGGGTCGCTGTAGAAGATCGCGATGACCACCAGGGCCACCAGGTCGTCGACGACGAAGACGGTCAGCAGGAACAGCCGTACACGTTCCGGGACGACCGGGCCGACGACGGCGAGCAGGCCGAGGGAGAGCGCGGTGTCGGTGGACATCGCCGCACCCCAGCCGGCCGCGCCCGGGCCGCCGGAGTTGATCGCGAGGTAGAGCAGCACCGGGACGGCCATCGCGAGCAGGCCCGCGAGGAGCGGCAGCAGGAAGCGCTTGCGGTCGCGGAGCTCGCCCAGGTCGAGCTCGCGGCGGGCCTCGAGGCCGACGACGAGGAAGAACAGGGTCATCAGCGCCTTGTTGACCCACTCCTGCAGGTTCATCGTGACCTCACGGGAGCCGAGCCGGACCGACAGCTCGGTCGTCCACAGCCGCTCGTACGACAGGGGCAGCAGGTTGGCCCAGAGCAGCGCGACGAGGATCGCGGCGACCAGGACGCTGGCGCTGCCCGACTCGCTCAGCAGCAGCGCACGGACGCTGCCCGTGCTGCGGCGGATCCAGGGCGTCTGGGCCCGGACGTCGGTCCCCGGTCCGGCGGTGTCGGCGCTCACGACGTGAGTGTGGTCAGGTGCGGACCCCGGTGGCAAGCGGCCCGACGACGAGGGCGAGCACCAGGGCCCCCACGCAGACGAGGGCGATGGCCGGGGTGCCGACGTCGAGGGCGAACGCGAGGCCGGAGGACGTCGCCGCCGCACCCAGCAGAAGAGCGGTCGCACCCTGCACGAGGTAGGCGACCACGAACACCGACGAGAGCATGCCCGCCCGGTGCGTGGCCGGCGCGTGCGTGTTCACCAGCGTCAGCCCGCCCAGGAAGTTGAAGCTGTAGCCCGCGCCCCCGAGCACCATGCCGGCGAAGAAGAGCGGCAGCGAGTGCGCCGTGGCCGCCAGGGTCAGCAGCCCCAGGCCGGCGATCGAGGCGACGGTGCCGGAGGCGATCAACCACCGGGCCGGCACCCGGCGCGAGACGACGGCGACGACGCCGATGACGACCGCGGAGACCGACAGCAGGGCGCCCGTGACGAGCACGTTGGTGGAGCCGACCAGCTGGCGCGCGATCTGAGCGCCCATGGCCAGCACGACCGAGCCCAGCGCGTACGCGGCGCTGACCGCGAGCACCGCGGTCGCGAACGTCCCGCGCAGCCCGCGGGGCACGGTCAGCCCGCGCGGGCGCCACGGCTTGGCGTCCTCGTTGGCCAGGTGGCGGGGGAGGAACCAGGCCAGGACCAGGACGCCCGCCACGATCACCGCCAGCACCCAGTAGTCGAGGTGAAGCGGGTAGGGCGCGTACTGCACCAGGGCCCCGCCGACCAGCGTGGCCAGCGCGAGGCCCGTCGCGGTCGCCGCGGTGGTGACCGAGCTGGCCCGCGCGACCTGCCCGGGCCGGCTGAAGTCGACCATCGCGGCCGAGGCCGGGCTCAGCGACAGCCCGACGCCGAGGCCCATGAAGGCCCGACCCACGAACACCCAGGCCACGTGGGGTGCGAGGGCGAAGAGCAGCACGCCGACCAGCATCGCGGTGAGCCCGAGCACGATCGAGGCCCGCCGGCCGATGTGGTCCGAGAGGTCGCCGAGCACGACCAGCACGATCACGAGGACGATCGGGTAGACCGCGAAGATCGCGTTCGTGGTCGTGGGCGTCAGGTGCCACTCGGCGGCGTACAGGGGATAGCTCACGCTCGGTGCGCCGCTCGTCCACAGCGCCAGCGCCGCGACGGCGGCCGCGGTCCAGAAGCTGGCGCGGCGTCCGAGGGTCCGGTGGACGGTGGTGTCGGTCAGGGCCATGCGACGTCCTGTCGTGGTGCGTCGAGCGCGCGGAGACCGGCTCGAGGCTGAGTTGTCCCCGACAACGTAGCACCTGGGTTGGACGCCCCTACCCAGCGGCTAGGATCGGGACATGTCGGTGACGCTGGGGAAGGACTCGCGCTGCTCCATCGCCCGCAGCCTCGAGGTGCTCGGGGAGAAGTGGACGCTGCTCGTCGTCCGGGAGGCGTGCTGGGGCCGGACGCGCTTCTCCGAGTTCCGCTCGGCGCTCGGGGTGGCGCCGGACGTGCTCGCCGACCGGCTCGCGACCCTCGTGGAGGTCGGGGTGATGGAGCGACGGCCGTACCGGGTCGAGGGCGGTCGCCAGCGTGAGGAGTACGTGCTGACGGACGCCGGGGAGGACCTCCGCCTCGTCCTGGGCGCGCTCAACGCCTGGGGCGACGAGCACCACCCGGCACCCGGCGGCCGTGCGTCGACGTTCGTGGAGACGGCCACGGGCGAGCCGGTCACCCCGAGCTTCGTCGCCGCCGACGGGCGCCGCGTCCTGCCCGCCGAGGTGTCGGTCGTGCACACCTTGACGGGTGCCCGAGCAGGCGCCTAGCGTCTCTGCTGCTGCTGCCAGCTGACCTGGGGCACGAGACGCCGCGAGGGGTTCGCCGCGACTCGTCGGAAGAGCTCTCTTCGCCACCAGGTGCCCCCTCCGCATCCGTGTGATGCACCTGACGCGTTGACTCGTTCACGCAGGAGCAGGAGCCTGGCCATGTCGACACTCCGCCAGCCGGACCACCGGGTCCTCGAGCTGGACCCCCTCTGGTGCTGGACCCGGCTGCGGTCGATGAAGGAGGGGATCCTCTCCTTCGCCTCGTCGGGGCGACCCATGACCCTCCCTGTCGCCTACGCCGTCGACCAGCAGCGGGTGATCGTCGCGATGGCTCCGATCAACGTCCCCGGCTGGCGTGCCGACGGGAGCAGGGTGAGCCTCCTGATCGTCGGACCCGACGAGCTCGGCGGGCGCTGGTTCGTCTCCGCCACCGGCCACGTCCGTCGCGACCTGTCCAGCCGCCACGACGCCGCGCTGCTCGCCTCGCCCCTGGAGCGCCCCCGACTGACGTCCGACCCGCCGTCGCACCAGCTGACGATGCTGCTGGCCGACGTGCGCGGCTTCTACGACCCGGAGGGGACCGGCGGGTGAGCACGGACCAGACCACACGGCCCGGACGAACCGCGGCCTCGGTCGCGGCCCCGTTCGACCTGACCGGCTTCGCCGAGGCGCTGACGGCGGGCGACGTGGGCTACCAGCTCGCGTGCTACGCGGTGGACGCGGAGGTCCGCATCACCGCAGACTGCCCCGCCATGGACAGCCCCTCGCCGCGACCCCGGGTCGTGGCCGGCCGCCGGGCCATCGCGATCTGGCTCCACGAGTCGGCGCGGAACCACCCGTCCTCCGAGGTCTCCCGCCTGGTCGACGGCGGGGACCGGGTCGCCTTCACCCGCGACTGGCGCAACCCCGACGGGACGATGAGCCTCGCGATCTCCACCGCGGAGCTGCTGGACGGGCTGATCACGACCCAGCACACGATCCTCGTGAGCCAGCGGGACGCTACGGCCGGGCTCCGGGACTGAGCCGGAGCGGCGTCTCGTAGTAGCCCCGCACCCGGTCGACGTTCAGCAGCAGGGCGTCGGGTCGCGGCAGGTCGACCCTGCGGGCGGGGTGGCTGTTGCGCGCGGCCGCCAGCCGGTCCTCCCCGAGGACCGCGAGCAGTGCGACCCCGGTGGCCCGGACGACCCACCGCAGGCCCCCCGGGGTGTACCCGCCTAGGCCGAGGGTCACCTCGATGCCGCCCAGGAGGTGGGCGGCGCCGGGGGTCGACCCGATCGGGATCAGGACCTCCCCGTTCTCCACCGAGTAGCCCACCGGCAGGCTGAACGGCTGCCGCCCGAGACCCGAGGACAGGCGGCCCGCCGTCGTCGTGAACAACCGCTCCCAGCACCACTCGGGGGTCGCGAGGTCGATGACGTGGGCGTCGACGTGCGGCGCGGGGGCCGCGGGTCGATGGCTCTCGTCGCTCGGCGGGTCGCCCGGGCCGCTGCGCTGGGTCATCGCGACCTCGGTGCTCGTACGCGGGTCGGGCGGTCGACGCCACAGGGATGACCGGTCACGTGAACCTCTCGGGTCGTGCAGCTGGGTGCGGGAAGCGGTCGAGCCGGGTTCGAGCTCCGGCGCGGGCAAGGACTGGGGCCGACCCGGCCTGGCTGGGGTCGAGCGACGCACCGTCGGTCGGTGGGTGGTCGAAGGACCGTGAGGCAGCGATCGGTGAGGAGGACGTCGGGTTGCGTGGACGAGAGGACCCGAGGGAACGCGGCCTGCGACAGGCGGCGTCCCACACTCCTGGACGGCTGTGGAACAGCACCCGAAAGATACCCCAGCCGGCGGGGCAGCCGGTAGGGCTGCTGCCGGCATCGCCGACGACCCGGCGATCGTCACGCCGGTCGCGATGATCCGCTACGGCGTCGGGAAGGCCGTGCTGCTGTCGACCCGGTACGGGCGGAAGAAGTCGCGCAGCTCCGCCACGTACGTCTCCGGTCGCTCGAACGGCGCGAAGTGCCCACCACGGTCGTGCTCGGTGACGCGGACCACGTTCGAGAACCGCTCGAGCCACGCCCGCGGCGGGTGCAGCAGGTCGGCGGGGAAGAGCGAGAACCCGGACGGGACCTCGACGCGGCGCGCGTGCTGGGCGAGCGGGAGGGCCGCGTTCGCGTGGTACATCCGCATGGACGAGGTGATGCTGCCGGTGAGCCAGGTCGTGGTGAGCAGCGTCAGCACCTCGTCGGGCGTGAACACGTCGTCGAGGTCGGTGCCGCCGTGGTCGCTCCAGGCGTAGAGCTTCTCGCAGACCCACGCCGCGAGCCCGACCGGGGTGTCGGACAGCGCGGCTCCCGCGGTGAGCGGCTTCGTCCGGTGCAGGGCGGCGTACGCGCCCTCGGCCCCGCTCCACGCGGCCGCCTCGTCGAGGAAGGCGCGCTCGGGCGGGGTCAGCTCGTCACGGTCGCCGCCGAAGACGGGGATGCCGGCGTCCATCCGGTGCACGGCGACGACGCGCCCGGGCTGGTCGAGGGCGAGGAACCGGCTCACCGAGCTGCCGATGTCACCGCCGGCCGCCGCGTACGACGGGTAGCCGAGCGTCTCCATCAGCTCCGCCCACAGCGCGGCGACGGCCCGCGTGTCGAGCTCGAGGTCGGGCGGGAGGACCGACCAGCCGTAGCCGGGCATGTCGGGCACGACGAGGTCGAACGCGTCGCCGGGGTCGCCCCCGTGCGCCGCCGGGTCGCTCAGCAGCCCGAGGACCTTCAGGTAGCGCCAGGAGGAGTCGGGCCAGCCGTGCGAGAGCACCAGCGGGAGCGGCGCGGCCGCGCCCGGGGACCGGACGCCCCGGACGTGCAGAAAGCTGACGTCCAGCCCCGGCTCACGCCCCAGCCGCACCCGGTGGCGCGGCAGCGCGGACAGCTCGGCCTCCCGGGCGGGCCAGTCGAAGCCGTCCGCCCAGTACGCGACGAGCGCGCGCAGGTAGTCCGGGTCTGCGCCGAGCGACCAGCCGACGCCCGCCGGGGTGGCCGGCCAGCGAGTCTCGCGCAGCCGCTGCCGGAGCCGTGCCCAGGTCTCGGGCGGCGTGCTCGGCGCGTGTCGCTCCGGGCTCACGCGGCCGCCGGACGCCGCCGCCGGACGATGTGGGGCAGGCCGCGACCGACCATGGCGAAGGTCCCGCCGATGCGCTGCGCCCACGACGGGTCCGGCAGGGGTGCGGGCGGTGCCAGGTCCGCGACGTCGACGACGTGCGTCTGGACCGGCCCGATGCCCTCGAGGTCCATGGCGACCGGCCGCGTCACCAGCCCGGTGGTCTCGGTGCCGCCGAGCAGCTCGTCGGAGAGCAGCACGTACTCGGGCACCTCGACCGGGTTCTTGAGCAGGCGGTGGACGTAGATCACGTCCACCCCGACCAGCTTGTCGCGGCGCCGGATCGTCTGGGTCGCGACCTCGCCGACGTGCGCGACGAACTTGAGCTTGAGCCCGTTCGTCTGCTTGCAGCTCCCGCAGGGGCACATGTTGAGCTCGATGAAGTGCCGCTCGGCGTGGAACGCACGGTGCATGGCGACGGCCGCGTCGGTGACCGCGGCCAGCGCCGCCACCCCGCCGAGCCGGCCCACGTCACGGGAGAGGAAGGCCGCGTCACCCTCGATCTCGACCAGGTCGAAACCGTGCGCGGCGTCGATGATCCTGTCGAGCATCCGGGCCGTGGCGGCCTCGGCGTGCCCGAGCACGCTGCGGTGGAACTGCATGTACTCGGTGTATCCGCCGATGTCGGCGATCAGCAGCAGGGCTCGCCTGGTCGGCACCTTCGCGACGCTAGCACCAGCCGCTGCGGCGACCGATAACGTGTGCGCGACATGACTGCCGCCGTCCCGTCTGCCGTCCCGTTCCCGGACGACCTCGGTGCCCTGCTGGGGGTCGCGGGGCCCCTGGGTCGGCCGCTCCGGGTGCTCGGGCTCTTCGCCCATCCCGACGACGAGGTGTTCTGCGTCGGGGGCACCATCGCCCGTGCCGGTGCCGCCGGGGCCACGACGGCCGTCGTGTCGCTCACCCGGGGCGACGCGGGCCAGATCCGGGACTCCGCGACCGCCACCCGGCGGACGCTCGGCGCCACCCGCGCGGCGGAGCTCGACGCTGCCGGCGCCGCGCTGGGCGTGGGCCACGTGGAGTGCCACGACCTCGGGGACGGCAACCTGGGGCGGATGCCCTTCGGCGACCTCGTCGCCCGGGTGCGCCCGATCCTGGACCGCCTCGCTCCGGACGTGGTCGTCACGTTCGGCGACGACGGCGGCTTCGGCCACCCCGACCACATGGCGTCGTCGCGCGCGGTGCTCGCCGCCCGTACGCAGCTGGCCAGCCCGCCCCGCGTGCTGCACGCCCGGTTCCCGGCGCAGGACCGGCTGCTGCTCGACCTGCTCGTCGACTGGCTCACCTCGGGCGAGCAGCGCTTCGCCGGGACCGCCGGCTTCGGCCACGCCCTGCGGCTCTTCGCCGACGGCTCGTCGGTGCTGGGCTTCGCGGCCGACCACCTGCAGGTGGAGTGGTTCCCGGCCGGGTCGTACGTGATCGAGCAGGGCGAGCCGGCGAACGAGCTGTTCTGCGTGCTGTCCGGCTCCGTCGACATCGTCGTGGAGAGCCCGGACGGCACCGTGCACACCAAGGACACGGCCGGACCGGGGTCGTTCGTGGGCCAGGACGGCCTGTCCACCGGTCGGGCGCGCAACGCCCACGTGATCGCCCGGGACGACGTGACCTGCTTCGTGCTGGCGCCCCGCGGCCGCGACCTGTCGGCCGGGCGCGGCGTCACCGCCGTCGTGCCGTCGACGACCGCCACCACAGCGCCCCGGCTGGACCCGGCGCACGGGGAGCACGAGGTCAGCCTCGACGTCCGCGAGGCGCTCGACGCCAAGATCGCCGCCCTCGTCGCGCACCGCTCCCAGTACGCCCTGGACGCCGACCTGCTCCCGCGACAGGTGCTGGGTCCGCTGCTGGGCACCGAGCACTTCACCGTGGTCGGCTAGGCGGCGGCGCGTGCGGGCGGCCGAGGTCCTGCGCGTACGGCTGCGCAGCACGCGTGCCGCGCTGCACGACCGGGACCTGGCCCGCCTGCTGCTCGTCTGGGGTGTCTGGACGACTGCCGACTGGGCGTTGCTGATCACCGTCTCGCTGCTCGCCCTCGACGCCGCAGGTCCCGCGGCACTCGGCCTCGTGGGCGCCGTCCGGGTGCTCCCGGCGGCGGTGCTCAGCGCCCCGGCGTCGGTGCTCACCGACCGCTGGTCGCGCAGCCGGCTGCTCTGCGGCGTCCTCGCCGGCTGGTGCGTCCTCGCCGCGCTGCTCCTGCGGTGCGCCGTCGCCGACGCGGGTCTGCCGGCCCTGCTCGGCGTCGTCGCGGTCGGCTCCGCCCTGTCCGCCGCCGTCCGTCCGACCCTGCAGGCGATGGTGCCCACGCTGGTCACGTCCCCGGCCGACCTCATCGCCGCGAACGCGGCGTTCGCCACCATCGAGGCGCTCGGGACGGTGGTCGGGCCCGGGCTGTGCGCGACGCTGCTCGACGTGGTCGGCCCACCCGGCGTCCTCGTCGTGCTGACCGTGCTGCTCGGTTCCGCGTCGCTCGTCGCCGCGACCATCCGCTCCCCGTTCGTCCCGGCCCGCCGGGTGCGGGGCTCGACGCGGGACGCCTGGCTGGCGCCGCTCGAGGGCTTCCGCGTGCTCGCCCGTCCGGGCCTGCGGCTGGCGATCGGGCTGTTCCTGGGCCAGACCACCATGCGCGGGCTCCTCACCGTCTTCGTCGTCCTCGTGGCCACCTCCACGGCCGGCGGGTCTGAGTCGCTGGCGGGGCGGCTGTTCATCGCGATGGGCGTCGGCGGGCTCGTCGGCGCCGTCGTCGGGATGGGCCTGGGACCGCGGCGCGGGAGCCGCTGGATCGCCCTGGGCATCTTTCTGTGGGGCCTGCCGGTCGTGGCCGTCGGCGTCTGGCCGTCCGCCGGCCCGGCCGCCGTCGCGCTCGCCGTGGTGGGCTTCGGGAACGCGCTGCTCGACGTGTCCGGCTACACCCTCGTCAACCGGCTGGTGCCCGACCACCTCGCCGGGCGGACCTGGGGCGCGTTCAACGCGCTCGGTGCCGGCGTCGTCGCCCTCGGCTCCCTGGTCGCCCCACCCCTGGTCGACGGCCTGGGGCTGGGCGGGGCGATGGTCCTGACCGGCGCCGTGCTCGCGCTCAGCCCGCTGCTGGGCTGGCGGTGGCTCCGCCGCCTCGACGCCCGGGTGTCCGGCCGGGACGAGGACGTCGAGCTGCTGCGCCGTGTCCCGCTGCTCGCGGCCATGTCGCTCGTGGGCCTCGAACGCCTGGCCCAGGGCGCCCGGACGCGGGCGGTGGCGCCGGGCGCGGTGGTCGTGCGGCAGGGCGAGCCGGCGACCGAGTTCTACGTCGTCGCGGCCGGTGAGGCAGCGGTCTCCCGGAACGGCCGGGAGGTCCGCCGGCTCGGTCCGGCGGACGCGTTCGGGGAGATCGCCCTGCTCGAGCCGGGCCCGCGCACCGCCACCGTCACGGCCACCGCCCCGCTGCGGCTGCTGGTCCTCGACCGCGACGGCTTCGTCGACGCGGTCACCGGGCACCGGCCGTCCGACGACCTGGCCCGCGAGCGACTGACCTCGCTGCACACCGCCGACGCGCGGCGCCAGGAGCCCGACCCAGGAGGCTGATCACTGCGGACCGAGGTCCCGTCGAGGGGGACTCCCGGCCCCTGGCTCGCGGAGCGGTCGCCGACCTGCAGGACCCCCGGACCCAGGCCGCCGTCCTGCGGACGGAGATCCGAGAGGGGAGCCGGGGCTGCCGCACGGCTGGGCCCGTTCGTGGTGGGCCCCACCCGGCGGCGCGCTGGAGGGGGGGTCCAGACCGCAGCACGACCGGGTGGGGAGCTCGGGTGCCGCTGGTCCTCGGACCGGGCGCGCCTGCACCAGCCGGAGTCGTCGGGCCCTCGTCGTCGCCTTCTCTCGTCGCCTTCTCTCGCGGCCGGGTCCTCGCCTCCACGTCCAGCGTGATCCGGACCGTCGTTCGGAGTGGAGTGGCGAAGGTCCCTGACCGCGGGACCTAGGTCCCGTGGCTCGGACGAGGGTGACCCGGAGGTGGCTGCGGGGTCAGAGACCGCCGACGAGGGTGAGGAAGTGCTCGGTGAACGCTGCCGCGTCGACCGACGTGGCGACCCGGCAGTTCGCGACCGGGGGGTGGTCGGAGCGCAGCAGGTCGGTGATCATGACGCCGCGCGCCTCGCCGTCCCCGGTCACGACCGACACGTGCGCGTCGACGAACGTGACCAGCTCGGGGTGGGTGACCACGGCGACCGCGAGCGGGTCGTGCATCGCGCACGAGTCGACGTGCCCGGCGCCAGGCTCGTACGGGTCGTCGCGCTCGATCCAGGCCAGGGCCGACTCGCCGGCGAACGGGGCGAACGGGGTCCCCGCCGTCCGCATCCGCTCCGCGTCCGCCCGCGTCAGGCGCACCTGCAGGGTGACGTCGAGCCCCACCCAGCGCAGGGGCGCGCCCGAGCGCAGCACCGCGGCCGCCGCCTCGGGGTCGACCCATACGTTGAACTCGCCGGGCATGCTGCGGTCGGGCATCGTGCCGAAGAACAGCCCTCCCATGATCACGATCTCGGCGACGTTCTCGGCCAGCCGCGGCTCGAGGAGGATCGCCGCGGCCACGTTGGTGAGCGGTCCGATCGCCACGACCGTGATCTCGCCGGGGTTGGCCATGACGTGGCGGGCGATCTCGGCGGCCGCGTACCCGGGGCTCGCCGGCCTGGCCGCCGCAGCCAGGGCGACGACCTCCGCAGCCGGCGTGCGCCGCACCTCGGGGTGGGTGAAGCTGGCAGCGGCCCCCTTGACGATCGGGACGTCGCCGAGGTCGAGGCGACGTGCCAGCTCGCCGGTCAGCATCGTGGCGCTCTCGACGTCGGTGTTGCCGTTGACCGTGGTGACCAGCTCGAGCCGGAGGTCCGGGTCGGCGTGGGCGAGCGCGAGCGCGAAGCCGTCATCGATGTCCGACCCGGGCGCGCCCATCGCGAGGTCGGTGTCGAGGATGACGCGCTTCATACGGGCTCCTTCGTCCCGGTCGGGCTGATCGGGGTGATCGGGGTGGTGATGAGGATCTGGCACCGAACACGGTGCCAAACCCTCAGCGGTGAGCGGCGGGTGCCCCGGTCTCGACCGCGACCCGGACGAGCTCGCGGAGCTGGCGCCCGGCAGCCCGCAGCGGCTCGCCGGAACGTCGGGTCCGCACGAGCACGAACCCGCCGAGCAGTGCCGCCACCGCGGTGGCGCTGAGCTCGGCCGTCGTGCGCGGGTCCAGCCCGGTTCGGGTCAGCTCGGCGGAGATCACCCGCTGCCACCCGGCGAACACGTCCTCGCAGGCTCCCCGGATCGGCTCGTTGCTGCTGGCGACCTCGGCCGCCACCGTGCCGATCGGGCAGAGGTCGACGTAGCCGGTCGCCTCGAGCACGTCAGCGGCCTGGTCGAAGAAGGTGGCGATGGCGTCGCCGGGTCCGTCGCTGCGCGCCGCCAGGTCGACGAACACGGCCTCGTGCGCCGCACCGTCCACCCGGACGGCCGCCTCGACGAGCTCGTCCTTGCCCGACGGGAAGAAGTGGTAGAGCGAGCCCGTGGTCGCCGCCGCGGCGGTCGTCACGTCCTTCAGCCCGGTCCCGCGGAAGCCGCGGGACCGCATGAGGTCGACGACGGACGCGAGCAGCCGGTCACGAGTTCCCGTCATGGTCTTGATGCTAGAGCGAGCGTTCTACTAGAGTGCTCGTTCTAGCGAGCGAGGGAGCAGGGCATGGTCTACGCGGCGATCGTCCGACGGCTGGTCCGGCGCAGCATCGACAAGCTGAACGCCGGGGATCCCGGTCCGCTCCTGGCCATGGCCTCGCCCGACGTCGTGCTGCGCTTCCCCGGCGACAACACCATGGCCCGGATGTTCCGGCCCGTGGTGAAGGGCCGCCTGCCGCACGACACCCACCGGGGGATCGACGAGTGCCGCGCGTTCGCCGAGGCGTTCGTCGACCGCCACATCCGGTTCGTGCTCGAGGACGTCCTCGTGAACGGTCCGCCCTGGCGCACCCGGGTGGCCCTCCGGCTGCACGACTTCGCACCGGCCGCGGACGGCGGCGACGCCTACACCAACCGGGCCGTGGCCTTCCTCGAGCTCCGCTGGGGCCGGCTGGTCGTGTGGGAGGACTACGAGGACACCGAACGCAGCGCCGCGTGGGACGCCTCCCGCGCCGAGCAGGCCGACGCCCGCTCCGCGAGGTGAAGACGCAGGAACCGCTGACTCCCGACGCCCCACGGAGAACGTGAGGTGCCGGGAGTCAGCGGTTTCTGGCCGAGGTGTTCCTGCGTCAGTGCGCCGCGACCGGGACGGGCTCGGCCTGGTGGGTGGAGCCCTCGGCGCGGGCGACCCGGGTGGAGCGGCGGTGGATGATCAGCCCGCCGGCCAGGGCGACGGCGAAGAGCACCGCGCTGGAGATGTAGAAGGCCACGTGGTAGCCGTGCAGGACGGCGTACGCCTGCACGTCCTGCGCGCCGCGATTGGCCTCGGCGTAGCGGCGCACCGAGCCCGCGTAGATGGTGCTGAGCAGCGCGGTCCCGATGGACCCGCCGATCTGCTGCATCGTGTTGACCGTCGCCGAGGCGACCCCGGCGTCCTCCCGCTGCACGCCGGACGTGCCGGTCGAGATCGCGGACGAGAAGATCAGGCCCATCCCCAGCCCGATCACGACGAGGCCGGGCAGCACGACGCCGACGTAAGAGCTGTCGAGGTCGGTCCGGGTCAGCAGCAGCAGCCCGATCGACGCCAGCAGGCCGCCGATGAAGATCAGCACCTTGGGGCCGACCTTCGGCAGCAGCGGGCCGCCGATCACGTTCGAGCTGAAGATGATCGACAGCGGCATGGCGACGAAGGCCAGGCCGGTCTTCAGCGCGCTGTAGCCGAGGCTCAGCTCCAGGTAGTAGGTCAGGAACAGGAAGATCCCGAACATGCCGATCGCGGCGAGGCCGAGGGCCAGCATGGCGCCGCCGCGGTCCCGGTCGAGGACGATGCGCAGCGGCAGCAGCGGGTGCGCGACCCGCTGCTCGATCAGCACGAAGGCCACGATCAGGGCCGCACCCACGGCCAGGCTCGCCACGGTGACCGGGTTGCCCCAGCCGTTGACCTCGGCGTTGGAGAAGCCGTACACGATGCCGACCAGGCCGAGCGTGATCGTGAGGATGCCGGGCACGTCGAACGTGGGGCGACCGCTGGGCTGCGACCTCGGCAGCAGCAGGGAGGCACCGATGATCGCCACGACGGCGAAGAAGACGTTGACGTAGAGGCACCAGCGCCAGGAGGTGTACTCGGTCAGGACGCCGCCGAGCAGCAGACCGACCGCTGCCCCGGAACCGGCGACCGCGCCGAACACGCCGAACGCCCGGCCCCGCTCGCGCGGGTCGGTGAAGGTGGTGGTGAGCAGCGACAGCGCCGCCGGCGCGAGCAGGGCACCGAAGGCACCCTGGAGCGCACGCGCGCCCACGAGCGTCGCAAAGCTGGGCGCGAGTCCGCCGAGGACCGACGCCAGCGCGAAGCCGGCCAGGCCGACGATGAAGATCTTCTTGCGGCCGAACAGGTCGCCGATGCGCCCGCCCAGGAGCAGGAGGCCGCCGAAGGCGAGCGAGTAGGCCGTGATGATCCACTGCCGGCTGTCGTCGGAGAAGCCGAGGTCGCGCTGGGCGCTCGGCAGGGCGATGTTCACGATGGTCGCGTCCAGCACGACCATCAGCTGGGCGATCGCGATGACGCCGAGGGCGAGCCAGCGGTGGTGGCCGCGCCGGTCCTCGGCGGGCAGGGCGCGCCTGGGCGCGATGGTCTGGGCCATGGGTGTGCTCTCCAGCAGTAGAGGGGAGCGCACGACCGCGGGCGCCGAAGGGTTGCAACCGGGCTCGGCTCATTTCCATTCCGTCGGGACGAGCCGGTGGCGCTGGGGGAAGACGAAGACCTAAGGTCGACCAACCCCGAGCAAAGGTTCTCTCAGATGATGCTCCGCCGTGCGCTGTCCGGGCTTTCTCTCCTCGTCCTCGCCGGAGCCGCCGCGCTCGTTCCCGGCACCGCCTCCGCCGCTGCCGCTGCCATCGCGGTGGACGACGCTCGCGTGCAGTTCGACAGCGCCACCACGGCGTCGGTGTCGGTCACCTACACCTGCGGGTTCGCGGGCTCGAACATCACGGACACCCTGACGGTGAGTGTCTTCCAGCCGCTCTTCGCGGAGGGCTACCGGGCGGCGGCGGACAACCGGGCGGTGGAGACCGTCGTGCAGTGCGACGGAGCCGCCCACACGGTGAGCCCGGTCGGGCTGACGGTCTACGACGGAACGTTCGCCGACGGCACCGCCGAGGCCGCGCTGCTGATCGGTGACGGGCTCGACCAGGACGACATCGTCACCCAGCAGGTCGACGTGGTCGGGGTGCCCGCACCCGGGCCGGTGGTGACGCTGTCCACCGACGCGTCCCCGGAACCCGCGCGGAAGGGCAGGAAGATCACCGTCCGGGGCACGGTCGCCCGCGACGGTGCCGGGATCAAGGTCAGGGCGACCCTCTACTTCGCCCGGGACGGCGGCGACTTCACCGCGGTCAGGACCGTCAGGAGCAGCAAGAAGGGCAAGCTGTCGACGACGGTCAGAGCCAGTCGGTCAGGCACCTTCGCGTACGGGTACGGCGGTGTCGTCGCCGAGGGCGACCACGTCGACGTGATCCCGGTCGCGAAGAGGTACCGGAGCTGCACGGCCCTGAACAAGGTGTACGAGCACGGCGTCGGCAAGAAGGGCGCGGTCGACAAGGGCGGGTCCGTGGACGACTTCACCGTCGACGCCGCCACGTACAAGAAGAACCGCAGGATCGACCGGGACCGGGACGGCATCGCGTGCGAGAAGTAGGGCCTGCGTTCGAGGGCCGGGCCGACCGGCTCGGAGAGGACGAAGAGTGCTGGGTCTCGAGATGGTCGTGGTCCTCGGGGTCGCGCTGCTGCTGAGCGGTCTGCTCGCCCGCCGCTTCCCGATCGCGCCGGCGCTGCTGCTCGTCGCGATCGGGGTCGGCATCGGCTTGGTGCCCGCGCTCAGCGGCGTGCAGCTGCCGTCCGAGGTCGTGCTCCTGCTGTTCCTGCCCGCGCTGCTCTACTGGGAGAGCCTGACGACGTCGCTGCGCGAGATCCGCAGCAACCTGCGGGTCGTGGTGCTGGCCAGCACCGGGCTGGTCGTGGCCACGGCGGGCGCGGTCGCGGTCGTCGTGCACGCGCTGGGGTTGGCGTGGGGTCCGGCGTGGGTCCTCGGCGGCGCGCTGGCGCCGACCGACGCGACCGCCGTGGGGGTGCTGGCTCGCGCCCTGCCGCGGCGTACGGTCACCGTGCTCCGCGCGGAGAGCCTGGTCAACGACGGCACTGCGCTCGTCATCTACGGGCTCGCGGTCGGGGTGACCGTCGGCACCGAGCACCTCACCGCGCTGCACGTGACGTGGCTGCTGGTCCTGTCCTACGTCGGCGGGTCGCTGGCCGGGGTGCTGGTCGGTCTCGTCAGCTGGCAGCTGCGCCGTCGCCTCGACGACCCGATGCTGGAGAACATCGCGATCCTGGTCACCCCGTTCGCGGCGTTCCTGCTCGCCGAGTGGATCCACGCCTCGGGGGTGCTGGCCGTCGTCGTCTGCGGGCTGCTGATGAGCCAGCTGGCGCCGCGGGTGACCGGCGCCGCGACCCGGCAGCAGACGACCGCCTTCTGGTCGCTGTCGACCACCGTCCTCAGCAGCGCGCTGTTCGTGCTCGTGGGCCAGCAGGCGCACGCCGCCGTGCGCAACCTGCCGGGCACGTCGTACGACCGCGCGGTCGGCCTCGTCCTCGTCACGACCGGCGTGGTCGTCGCGACGCGGTGGGCCTGGCTCTACACGACCCCGTACCTCATCCGGGCCCTGGACCGCCGCCCGTCGCAGCGCCTGCGCCGGGTGAGCGCGCGGCAGCGCACCGTCAACGCCACCACCGGCTTCCGCGGGGCCGTCTCGCTGGCCGCGGCGCTCGCCGTGCCGCACCAGCTCCGCGACGGCTCGCCGTTCCCCGACCGGGACCTGATCGTCGTCATCACCAGCGGCGTCATCGTGCTGACCCTGCTGCAGGCGCTGGTGCTGCCGCGCGTCGTGCGGTTCGCGCGGCTCCCGGAGGACGGCTCGATCGCCGAGGAACGTCACCTCGCCGAGACGCGGACGGTGGAGGCGGCGTACGAGGCGATCGACGAGGCGGCCGCCGAGCTCGGGACGGGCGAGCACGTGGTCGACCGTGTCCGGCACGAGATCGACAAGGAGCGCACGCTGCTCGCCGCCGACGGCGCGACCGAGGACCCGGTGGTGCAGCACCACGACCAGTACGCCGCGCTGCGGCTGGCCCTGGTCTCCCGTCAGCGCGACGCGCTGCTGCAGCTGCGCGACGACCGGGAGATCGACGACATCGTGCTGCGGCAGGTGCAGAACAGGCTCGACCAGGAGGAGGTGCGCCTGCAGCACGCACCGCCTCCCGAGTAGCCGGGCCGGCGGTGGTCCGCCCGGGCCCGTGACCTCAGGCGGCCGAGATGGTCGGGTAGTCGGTGTAGCCCTCGGCGCCGCCGCCGTAGAACGTGCTCTGGTCGGGCTCGTTCTCCGGGTGCCCGCCGTGCCAGCGCTCGACCAGGTCGGGGTTGGCGATGACCATGCGGCCCACGGCCACGGAGTCCGCGGCCGCGTCGGCCACGAGCGACTCGGCGTCCTCGCGCGAGGTGACGACCCCGAAGCCGTCGTTCAGCATCAGGTGCCCGCCGAACCGGGTGCGCAGGCCCTGGACGAGCTCGCCCTTCGGGTCGGCGTGCAGGATGCTCAGGTAGGCGAGGCCCAGCGGCGCGAGGGCGTCGGCGAGCAGGCCGTAGGTCGTCGCGACGTCCGCGGCGTCGGTCTCGAGGACGCCTTGGATGTTGTGCTCGGGGGAGATCCGCAGCCCGACCCGGCTGGCACCGATCTCGTCCGCGACGGCGGTGACGACCTCGACGACGAAGCGGACCCGGTTCTCGGGCGAGCCGCCGTAGCGGTCCTCGCGCTGGTTGCTGCTGGGGGCGAGGAACTCGTGGAGCAGGTAGCCGTTGGCGCCGTGCACCTCGACCCCGTCCAGCCCGGCGTCCACGGCGCGGCGGGCCGCGGCGACGAACGCGTCGCGGGTCTGCTCGACCTCCGCGGTGGTGAGCGCGTGCGGCACGGGGTAGGCGAGCTTGCCCTGGGGGGTGTGCGCCTCGCCCTCGACGGCGAGGGCGCTCGGCCCGACGATCCGGTCGCACCCGTTGATCGCGGGGTGCGACACGCGGCCGCCGTGCATGACCTGCATGAAGATGCGCCCGTCCCGCATGTGCACGGCGTCGGCGACGCGGGCCCAGCCGGCCTGCTGCTCGTCGGTGACGATGCCGGGCTGGCCGGCGTACGAGCGGGACTCGTGCGTGGGGTAGGTGCCCTCGGTGACGATGAGGCCGGTGCTGGCGCGCTGGGCGTAGTACTCGGCCACCAGCTCGCCGGGCACGCCCTCCTCGCCGGAGCGGCTGCGGGTCAGTGGGGCCATCACGACGCGGTTGGAGAGCTGGAGGTCACCCAGGGCGACGGGAGAGAAGATCTTCACAGGGAGGTTGAACGCGCAACGACCCGCGAACCTTCCCCCGCTGGGACGACGTCGGGGTCGTGCTCCACGATCGGCCACACTCACCCCATGGCTGACGGCGCACTCCAACCGCTCGTCCGCCCGCCGAGGCTGCACCTGGGTCGCGCCGGTTCGGCCAGCCGCCTCGAGCTGTTCTTCGACCTCGCGTACGTCCTCGTCATCCTCGAGCTCGCGCACAGCCTCTACACCGACCTGACCTGGCACGGGCTGCTGGTCATGGTGGGGCTGTTCACGGCCATCTGGATCTCGTGGATGGGCTTCACGCTCTACGCCAACCGGTTCGACACGGACGACCTGGTCTTCCGGCTGGCCAAGCTCGCCGCCACGGGCGCCATCGCCGGCTGCGCGGCCAGCGCCTCCGACGGGACCGGGAAGTACGCCGTGCCGTTCGCGGCGAGCTATCTGCTCGGCCGGCTCATCCTGCTCGGCCTCTACGGCCGCGCCTGGCGCCACGTGCCCGACGCCCGGCCCACGATCACCGTCTACCTGCTCTGCCTCGGGGCCAGCAGCGTCTTCTGGGCGGTCTCGCTCGCCGTCCCCGGGCCCGGCCGGTACTGGCTCTGGGCCGTCGCCGTCCTCGTCGACGCCGTCGGACCGGTCGTCGCCACGCTGCGTCACGACCGGCTCCCGCTGCATATCGAGCACCTGCCCGAGCGGTTCGGGCTGCTCGTCATCCTCGTCCTCGGCGAGGCCCTCGGCGGAGCGGCCCGCGGCACCCACGACGCGTCCTGGGCGGGACCGTCCCTCGCCGTCGGCGTCCTCGGTCTGCTCCTGGCCGCGAGCCTGTGGTGGGCCTACTTCGACATCGCCGCCACCAGCAGCGCGAGCAGCCTCGAGCAGTCGCCGGACCGCGACGAGGAGGACGAGCCGCCGGAGGCGGACCAGCGCCACGACCTGTTCGTCTACGGCCACTTCCCGCTCGCCCTCGGCACCGTCCTCGCCGGGGTCGGGCTGGAGGGTCTGGCCGTGCACCCCGAGACGCCCGGACCCTCGGCGTCGGCCTGGGTCCTGGCCGGCGGCCTCGCCCTGTTCTACGCCGGCAACGCGATGATCGTGGCCGGGACCGCGCGTTCCTGGCGGCCGGTCTGGCCCTGGCCGCTGGTCCTGGTGCCGGTGGTCCTCGCCCTCGGCGTCGCACCCGTGCCCACGGCGCTCCTGCACACCGCCGCGTTCGCGGTCGTCACCCTCGCCGCCGCGGTGCACGGGACGATCGTCGGCCGGCAGCCGCAGGCGGAGATCAGCGCCGGCTGACGTCCGGACCTCAGACGGGGGGCAGCCGTACGCCGAAGCCCCGGGCCGCGAGGCGCAGCAGGACCGGCCCGGGCCGGAGCAGGTCGGCGATCCGGGCCGAGGCGAGGACGTCCAGCTCGGCCAGCCGGGCCGCGTACGCCGTCGGGCCGGCGCGACGGGCCTCGTGCAGGTCGACCGCGTTCGCCCACACCTGACGACGGGCGGCGGGCAGGAAGCGGTGCGTGCTCCACCGGTCCAGGGGACCGAGCACCCGTCCGACGAGCCGGCCCGAGCCGGGCAGCCGGCGGCCCTCGGCGCGGACCTGCCTCGCGATCAGGGCGTCGATGCGCTCGTGGTCGCGCCGCCGGCTCGCCATCAGCCCGGGATGGTCGAAGTCGTCGTCGCCGACCACCTCGAGCACGGCCTGGGGTAGGTCGTAGTTGACGTGGGCGTTCAGGTCCAGCAGCAGGTGCACCAGCGTCGGCAGAGCCGGGTCGGCGCCGAAGGCCAGCCGCCACGGTCGTGGCGGCCGCCCGCCGGCGACGTCCGCGTCGTGCGCCGCCAGGAAGTGCCCAACGAACGCGACGTCCCAGCGCCGCACCCAGGCCGGGTCCTCGAAGACCCCGGCGGCGAGGGCCTGCCCGACGGCCACGGTCGTCCGGAGGTAGGTCCCCAGGAACGCCCTCCGCGCCTCCTGCCCGTCGGGCAGCGCGTCGAGCCGGTCGTGCAGCTGCGCGGCGACGGCGGCCACCCCCGCGTCGACGGGCCCGCCGGCGTACCGGGTCGGACGGCTCACCGCCCCACCTCCGCGAGGGCCGGCGCCGCGGCCGGCGCCGCGGCCGGCTCGGCGGCGGGCTCGGTCGCCTGGACCGCGTACGCCAGCGCCTGGGTGAGCGTGGTCGAGGCGCCCCGCTCGCGGGCCTGCTCGTCGGCGTCGGCCCCGAGAGCGGTCCGCACCCCGTGCGCCAGGGCTGCCGCCAGCGGCTGCAGCGCGGGCCAGACGGTGACGCCGGCCAGCTCACGGGCGTGGGCGGACGCGCCGAGCAGGCGGGCGGCCACCTCGGGACGTTCCTGGGCCAGGGCGACGGCGGCGAAGCCGTCGAGGCAGTTCGCGGAACCCTCGGCGTCGGCCAGCCGACGGTGCAGGTCGGCGCCGTCCACGAACCTGCGGCGGGCTCCGGGCAGGTCGCCCTGGGTCATCGCGTCGAGGCCGAGCAGGTCCAGCAGCTGGGCCTGCAGGTGGTCCTGGTTGGTCGACCGGGCCACCGCGAGCGCCTCCTCGTGCATCGCCGTGGCGGTCGCGGGCTCACCGGCCTGCAGGGCGAGCTGACCACTCACCGAGAGGCTGAAGGCCAGCCCCCACGCGTCGCCGAGCCGGCGCAGGGTCGCCACCGACTCCGCCAGGAGGGCGCGGCGCTCCTCGATGCGCGCGCCGACCCGCGTCAGCCCCAGCCCGGCCAGCGCGAACGCGTGCAGCCGCGGCGGTGCCGACGTGCCCGGCCGGTCGACCAGCTGCTCCAGCAGCGGCTCCGCCGCGGCGAGCTGGCCGTCGCTGATCCGGAACATCCCCCGGGCCCAGAGCAGCAGCGCGGACGCGTCCGGCGGCAGGTCGGCCGACGACGGCAGCGCCGCGGCCGCCTCGGCCATGGTCCGCATCGCCGCGAGCAGCCCTCGGTTCCACCAGTAGGTGAACAGCGGTGCCGCGACCCGGATGATCGTCTCCGCGTCGTCGGAGTCGAGGCCGTGCTGCAGGGTGGCGCGCAGGTCCTCGAGCTGGTGGTCCACGAGCGCGGCCCAGCGGCGGTTGTCCGGACCGGTCAGCCCGGCGCCCGCGGTCTCCGCGAAGGAGCGCAGGTACGCGGTCAGCCGCGCCGTCGCCGCCGCCAGCTCGCCGCTCTCGACCAGGCGCTCCCGGGCGAACCCGCGCACCGTCGCGAGCATCGAGAAGCGGAGCTCGTCGGGGTCGGAGTCGTCCAGGGTCACCAGGCTCTGCCCGACCAGCGAGGACAGGGTGTCGGTCGGGTCGAGGTCGTCGCCCACCACCCCGACCGCCTCGGCCGCCTCCAGCGTCCAGGTGTGCGCGAAGACGGACAGCCGGGCCAGCAGCGACCGTTCCGCCGCGCCGAGCAGGCTGTGGCTCCACTCCAGCGTGGCCCGCAGCGTCCGCTGCCGGGCCGGGGTGTCCAGCAGGTCCCCGTCCAGGTCGAGCGACCGGCTCAGCCGGTCGCGGAGCCGACCCAGCAGCGCGGCGGGGGTGAGGATCCGCAGCTGGGCCGCCGCGAGCTCCAGCGCGAGCGGGATGCCGTCGAGCAGGCGGCAGAGCTCGACCACCGCGTCGGCGTTCGCCTCGGTCAGCGCGAAGCCCGGCCGCACCTGGCGGACCCGGTCGACGAAGAGCTGCACGGCCGCGTACCGGTGGAGCGCACCCAGGTCCAGCTCCTCGCCGGCGAACGGGGTCGTCAGTGGGGCGAGCGGGACGGCGTGCTCGCCCCGCAGCCCGAGCACCGTCCGGCTGGTCACGAGCACCGTCAGGCCCGGGCAGCCGGCGAGCAGCCGGGCCAGCTGCCCGGCGGCGCCCACGACCTGCTCGAAGTTGTCCAGGACCAGCAGCGCCCGGCGCCCGCTCAGGCGCGCGACGAGCAGGTCGAGCAGGTCGGCGTCGCCCTCCGGGCGGACCCCGAAGGCCGTCGCGACGAGGTCGACCACGAGGTCGGGGTCCTCGATCGGGGTCAGGTCGACGAACCAGACGTCCGCGTCGGCCACCCCCTCGACCCCGTCGCGGTAGGCGGAGGCCGCCTCGAGCGCGACCCGGGTCTTGCCCATCCCGCCGGGACCGACCAGGGACACCAGGCGGACGGTCGGGTCGTGCAGCAGCTCGACCACGTGGCGGACCTCGGTATGCCGCCCGACGATCGGGGTGGGCGGGACCGGCAGCCGTCCGGGCCGCAGGACCTCCGTGTCCGCCGGGACGGACCCGGCGAAGCGTTCCGTCAGCAGCACCGCCAGGTCGTCGCCCAGCAGCTCGGTCAGCTCCTCGGCGCTGCCGAACCGCTGGTACGAGGCCCGGTCGTCGCGCTTGACCCGGTCCAGCAGCTGCTGCAGCCGGGGGTCGCGGTCGTCGACGGTCTTGACGTAGATCAGCTTGGGCCGGTCCCCGGAGAGCAGGTACTCGTCCTCCAGCCCGGACACCTCCTCGCCCGGGGCGACCCAGCCGTAGCTGCGGGCGTAGATGCCGACGAAGACGTCGCTCTGGTCGAGGTAGGCGCGGTAGAGGTCGCGCGGCGCGTGCGGGCGGGCGCCGAGCTCGAACATCACCGGGGTCAGCCGCTGCGCGGTGATCGCCTGGCGCACCGCCCGTCGCTCGTCGGCGAGCTCCTGCAGGGTGGAGGAGACGAAGACCCGCAGGCGCCGGTCGGGAGTGCTGATGGTCGGGCTCATGAGGCTTCCTGGGATGTGGGCAGCGGGGCGGTCGGGTGCCGGCGGGCGGTCAGCCAGCCGGCGGCCCCGACGAGCGGGACGCTCGCCAGCACGACGACGTAGGTGGTGCCCTGCGCCGAGCCCCAGCGGAACGCGTCGCCGTAGACCGCGAGGGCCAGGAGCTGGAGCAGGCCGAAGACGGCGTACGCCAGGGCGGGCCCGGCGAGGCGGTCGAGGTCGTTCTCGAGCAGGGCGCCGACGGCGACGACGCCGAAGGCCAGCAGCCAGGCGGCCACCATCTGCGCGGTCAGCGGCGTGAGCGTCCACGGCCACAGGGCGGCGGCGTGGCCCGGCGCCACGAACAGGGCGACGGACACGGGCACGAGGACGACGGCGTGCACGACCAGAGCCACCTGCAGCCACCGGGGCAGCGGGGCCCGCCGCGGCGGGTCCCCGCCCGGAGACCGGTGCGCACGGACCACGACCACGGCCAGCCCGACCGGGACGACCACGTAGACCGCGAGCCAGAACCAGGCGGCGAAGCGGGCGACCTCGCCGGGCGCGTCGAAGTGGAAGCGGTCGGTGTGCAGCAGGGTGGCGACGAGGCTCAGCGACGCGAACACGAGCACGCTGACCAGCGTCAGCCGCGCCTCCACCCACAGCCGGGTCCGCAGGACGACCGCGACCAGCAGGAACCCGGAGGCGTACCCCGCCCCCAGGAACGCCGCGGTCAGCGGTGGGTCGATCGTCCAGGCGAACCACCGCTCGGTCGCCCCGGCCAGGACGAACAGCTGGTTCGTCGCGACGAGGGTCAGCACGGCGAAGACCAGCAGCAGCGTCCGGGTGCCGCGCGCGACGAGCCGCCCGGTCATGCCCGGTCGACCAGCGGCATGACGCCGCCGGCGAAGAGGCCGTCGGGGTCGACGGACCGGCGGACCTCGGCCACGCGTGCCGCGGTCGCGTCGTCGAACGTCCGCTGCGGCTGGGTCCGTCCCTCGACGAAGGTCGGCGCCGTGAACCCGGTGCGCCAGGGTGCCGTGGCGGCGGCGATGCGCGCCAGGTCGTCCGCGGTGGCGGTGCTCCCGTCGGGAGCCGCGATCCCCAGCCCGACGTAGGCGAAGGCGGCGTCCGTCCGGTCGAACGCGCCCCCTGCGCGGTGCGGCGCGGCGAACGCACCGCCCAGCTGCCGCAGCTCGGCGGAGACGATCGAGGTGCCCGAGCCGGGTCCC
Source organism: uncultured Friedmanniella sp. (assembly GCA_964251895.1). Lineage (GTDB taxonomy): Bacteria > Actinomycetota > Actinomycetes > Propionibacteriales > Propionibacteriaceae > Microlunatus. Next base: position 23,825 of record CAXULL010000025.1, on the reverse strand, counting down.
GCGACCTCCAGGAACCGTTCGACGCCGGTGGCGCCGAGCTGGTGCAGCAGCGCGTGGTCACCGCGGTAGGGGATCGGGTCCGGCGGGTCGAGGTGGGTCAGGGGCAGCGCGCTCGGCGGCGCGACGTGCCAGGTGTCGAGGAGCGGGGTCGCCGCCGCCCGCAGCGGGGCGAGCAGCTCCTCGGTCACCCGGTGGGCGACGTCGAGGTCGGAGTCCCGCTGGACCTGCACGGCACCGTCCAGCACCAGGACCTGGCGGCCGGTGAGCACCGGGGGCACGCCGGGCAGCGGCGGCAGGTTCATCAGCCGCAGCGAGGTGGTCGCCTCCTCCGGCGCACCCGCCGTCCAGGCCTCCCAGAGCGGCGCCACCACGGCGGCGTCGGTGGCGTCCCAGAACGTCCCGCCCGTCACGACCGCGGCCATGGGCACCAGCTCGACCTCCATCTCGGTGACGACGCCGAAGCCGCCGCCGCCGCCGCGCAGCGCCCAGAACAGCTCGGGCTCCTGCTCGGCGCTGGCCACGACCTGCCGGCCGTCGGCCAGCACGAGGGTGATCGAGCGCACGTGGTTGGCCGAGACGCCGAACCCGCGCCCGTAGAAGCTGATCCCGCCGCCGAGCAGGTTGCCGACCGCGCCGACCGTGGGGCTGGAGCCGTGCAGGGTGGCGAGGCCGTGGGGCGCCGCGGCGGCGACGAGGTCGATCCAGGTGGCGCCGGCCGGGAAACGCGCGGTCCGGTTCTCGGGGTCGACCCGGACGGGACCGTCCAGGGCCGTACGGATCAGCACCGTCTGGTCGAGCGGTGCCTGGCTGCCGGCCCCGTGGCCGGTCGTCTGGGCGCGGACGCCGAGCCCGGCCCGGCGGGCGGCCCGGACGGCCGTGACGACGTCCTCGGCGGTGCGGGCCACGACGGCCGCGGCCGGTCGCAGGGGCGAGGCGAGGTTGTAGGTCGCGGTGGCCTCCACGTAGCGGGGGTCGCCGGGGCGGGCGAGGACAGTACTGGTCGTGGGCGTGCTGGTCGTGGTCATGGCTCGGCTCTTTCGGGAGGTGACGTGCGTGAGGGGGTGAGGTGGGGGCGGCGCGAGGCGCGCGGCTCAGTGGAGGAGCAGGCCGGCGGGCCGGTCGACGTCCGGGCCGACGGCCACGGTGCGCTCGTAGCCCCGGCCGGCGACGAACCAGACGATCGGGCCGAGGACCGGGAAGACGAACGTGGCCGCCACCCAGGCGACGGCGTGCCAGGCCGTCGCGGTGCGCAGGACGCTGACCAGGGCGCAGACCCAGAGGACCGCGCCGGCTGCGCTGACGAGCAGGACGGGCAGGAGGAGAAGGTGTGGGATGTTCACGGATCCCAGGCTGGTCCGGGCCCGCGGCGCGGACATCGGTAGCGCTACGGAGATCGGCGTGAGACCGAGGTACCACGTCGCAGCGGCAGGTCGTGAGGCTACCGGTCGGGGCTCACCGCGTACGGATGATCTGGGTCAGCCCGCCTCAGGAGGGCTTCGGCTCTCGGGTCTGGCGTCAGGTCGAGAGCAGGTACTTGGTGCGCTCGCCCGCCTCGAGACGGGCGTGGGCCTCAGCGGCGTCGGCGAGCGGCACGGTGGTGTGGGCGCGCAGGCTCAGCCTGCCGTCCGCGAGCCGGGTCATGGCCTCCTGGAGGGCGGCGCTCGCGCCCGCAGGGTCAGGACCGGAGAGCCGGACCCCGTGCTCGGCGGCGGTGTGGTTGCTCAGCGTGATCACCCGTGCCGGCCCTCCCGCCAGCGCCACGGCGGCCGCGAGGTCGGAGCCGGTGGCGGCGTCGAAGACGGCGTCGACCGCACCGATCCCGCCCACGGCGGCAGCGAGGCCGGGCCCGTACTCCACCGGTGACGCGCCGAGCTCCTCGACCGCGGCGAAGTCCTGACGACGCACCGCGGCGATCACCCGTGCCCCGCGGGCGCCGGCGATCTGGGTGGCGATGGTGCCGACCGAGCCCGCACCGCCGAGGATCAGCAGGGTGTCCGACCCGGTGACCGCCAGCTGGTTCAGGACCCGTACGGCCGCCTCCCCGGAGGCGGGCAGCGCGGCGGCGCCCTCCCAGCTGACCTGATCGGGTTTGCGCACCCAGAGATCGGCGAGCACCAGGTCGGCGTAGCCGCCGAGACCCGGCAGCAGGGCGGCGACCTCGTCGCCTACGGTGACGTCGACGACGTGGCTGCCGACCGACTCGACGATGCCGGCGGTCTCGAACCCCAGCACGGTGCCGGGTGGGGTGGGGAAGGCCTTGAGCGCACCGGAGCGGATCGCGAGATCGGTCGGTCCGACGCCGGACAACCGCGCCGCGATCCGGATCTGCGACGGTCCGGGCTCTGCGATGGTGACCTCGGCCGGCCGGAGGACTTCCGGGCGGCCGAAGCCGGTGAGGACGACAGCGCGAGACATCAGGCTCCTTGGACAGGTGTTGGGTGGGGTCACGTCGCACAGGACACGCGCGTCCGGCGCGACGGCACCTCGTCGGACGAGGCACAGAAAGGATGTCATGTCACGCAATGATCCGGTAAGAGCGGGCGACGACCCGTGGCTCAGCCCCCAGCAGCAGCGGGTCTGGGCGGCCTGGATGCGGACCTCCCTGCGGATGGACTTCGAGCTCAACCGCGAGCTGCAGGAGGACAGCGACCTGTCTCATCCCGACTACCACGTGCTGGTGGCGCTGAACGGAGCACCGAGCGGTCGGCTGCAGCTCTCGGACCTCGCCAACACGATCGGCTGGGAACGCAGCCGGCTGTCCCACCACCTGCAGCGGATGACGACCCGGGGGCTGACCCGGCGGGTCCCCTCGAACACCGACGGCCGGGCCACCGACGCGGTGATCACCGCCGTGGGTCGCCGCGCGCTGGCCGCGGTCGCCCCCGCGCACGCCGCCTTCGTGCGGGACCTGTTCTTCGCCGACCTCGCCGACGGTGACCTCGTGACGCTGGCCGAGCTGCTGGAGCGGGTCTACGAAGGCGTGCTCGCTCGCGGGACGCTGCCCCCACCGCCAGGGGCCGGGAGATCGCCATCGGCTGACTGACACGACGGTCAGACCTGGCTTGCTCCGCCGTCGACGTAGATCTCGGAGCCGGTGATGTACCGGCTCTGGTCCGACGCCAGGAACAGCACCGCGTCGGCGATCTCCTCGGGCTCACCGAGCCGTCGCATCGGCACCCCGGCGGCCAACGCCTGCAGCAGCTGCTCGGCCGCTTCCGCGTCACCACCCAACCCGCTCAGGCCGGGCGTCGCGATCGGCCCGGGGGCGATGCTGTTGACCCGGATCCCCCGGTCCATCAGCTCGACGGCCCAGCTGCGGGCGAAGGAGCGGATCGCGGCCTTGGTCGCGGCGTAGACGCTGAACGACGGGCTGGCCTTGACGTCGATGTTCGAGCTCGCCAGGACGATCGATGCGCCGTCGTTGAGCACCGGCAGCGCCTTCTGCACCGTGAACAGGGTGCCGCCGACGTTGCCCAGGAACGTGCTGGTGAAGTGTCCGACGGTGACGTCGGCCAACGCGGCGAACTCGCCGCCACCCGCGTTGGTGAAGAGCACGTCGAGCCCGGTACCGCGAGCGGCGACGGCCGCGAACACGCGGTCGAGGTCGTCCTGGTCCGCGACGTCGCCGCGAACTCCCGTCACGGCCGACCCCAGAGCGGCGACGGCCGCGTCGAGAGGCTCCTGCCGGCGACCGGTGATGAACACGTGGGCTCCCTCGGCGACGAACCGCCTTGCGGTGGCCAACCCGATCCCCGCCGTCGCGCCCGTCACCAACGCCGTCTTGCCGTCCAGCTGTCCCATGTTGCACTCCCTCGGTCGGTACGAATGAACGTGATACATCACCTAACTGATGACGGATGTGTTCTGTTCCCCGCGATCGCGCAGCGCGACGAGGCGCTCTCGCCAGCACCAGACGACGACGGGGACGCACGGCGGCGGCACCGCCGGTCACCACCTACGAAGATCGGCGCGAGACCGCGCTACCACTGCCGAGCGGCAGGTCGTTCAGGCTCAGGGCCAGCTGCGTACGGGTGCGCACCCCGAGCTTGCGGTAGGCGCTGGCCACGTGGGTCTCGACGGTCCGGACGCTGACGAAGAGGTCGGCGGCGATGTCGCGGTTGCTCTGCCCGCCCGCGACGGCGCGCGCCACGCGCAGCTCGGCTGGCGTGAGGGCGGCACGGCCCGCGTACGTGGCGAGCTCCGAGGCCGTGCGCTCGGCGGCGCCCAGCAGCCGGGGGTCGTCGATGGTCGTGGCCAGGTCGGTCGCGGTGGTGAGCAGACCGCGCGCCTGGACCACCTGCCCGTCGTCCTGCAGCATCCCCACCCGCTCGAGCTGGGCCGCGACGAGCTGCGGACGGTGGCCGCCGGCCTCCAGGTCACCCGTCGCCCGGTCCGACAGCCGCAGCGCGGTCGGCAGGTCCCCCGAGCCCCAGGCGACGAGCGCGCGCAGCCGACGCGCCTGACCGCGGGCGTGCACCCGCCCCGGCCGGCTCCCCAGCTCGGTGAGGGCGTCCACGATCTCGCTCGCCTCCGCCAGCCGGCCGAGCTGGACGAGAGCCCGCACCAGGTCGACGTCGACCCAGAGCCGTCGCCCCGGCTCGCTCATCCCGCCGGCCTCCGACGCCGCCCGGGCCCGGCCCAGCTCCACAGCAGCCTCCGCCCAGGCGCCCGAGGCCGCGTCGTCGAGACCGGTGACCGCCGCCCGCAGCAGGGCTGACTCGTCCGGCGCCTCCGGCCCGAGCGGTCCGGTCAGGAGGCGGTCCAGCTCCGACCGGTCGTCGCGCGCCAGCGCCAGCACGCCGCGCGCGCGGTGGACGCTGGACGGCAGGGTCGACAACGCGGACGAGGGTTCGTCGGCCTGGGCGAGCAGCGTCTCGGCCGGGCCGAGGCGACCGCTCAGCACCTCGACGGTCGCGGCGTGGGCGAGACCGTCGACGACCGCGTACGGCTCGCCGGCCCGCCTGGCCACCCGGACCTGGACGGCCAGCTCCGCCCGCGACCGGGCCAGGTCGTCGACCTGGTAGGCCCAGCGTGCGGACAGCGCGCCGGCGTCGTTCCCGACCAGCCCCGGCACCGGCTCCAGCTCGCGGACGCGCGCGAGGAGCGCGTCGTCGACCCCGAGGCCCCGGTCGAGCCGACGCCGGGCCCGGCCGGAGAGGGCCCGTGCGAGGGTGCGTGGCGTCTCCTCGGCGGACACGGCCGCCGGCAGCACCTCGGGCGGGCCGGCGGGTGTCGCGACCAGGCGGTGCACCTCGGCGACCTGCCAGGCGCCGCTGCCGGGGGACAGGCTGCGCTGCAGCGCGTCGAACAGCAGGGCCACGGCACGCTCGCCGCCCGTGCGCCCGGTGCTCTCCGCCAGCAGCCAGGCGACACGGTCGAGCTCGGGCAGGGTCAGCGCGGCGACGTCGAGGGGCCGGAGGAGCTCGGCGCCGGCGCCGGCGTCCCCGGCGACCAGGGCGACCTCGGCCGCCTCCACCAGCGCGTGGGCCATCGCCTCGTCCGGAGGTCCGCCGCTGAGCTCGACGGTCGCCAGCAGCTGACCGACCGCCGTCGTGAGGGCGTCGAGGCGCGACTGCGGGCCGTCCGCTGCGCTCCGTGCAGCGGCGCGGGGGTCGCCGGTCACGCGGGCGGTGGCCAGGGCCATGGCCCACAGGGGGTTGCCGCCGCTGTCCTCGGCGATGGCCGCGAGCGTCGACACGGGGAGCCCGGTCAGTCCGGCCGCGTCCAGGACACGCACGATCGAGGTCGGGCGGAGCGGACCGAGACGGACGACCTGGTCGGGCGCGAAGAAGTCGGCCCGGGACGGGTCCCCGGTGCGCGGTCGGCGGCCCGCCGCGACGACGGCCACCCGCTCTCGGACCCCCGGCCGGGTCAGCACGTCCTCGAGGAGGGCGAGGGTCTCCCGGTCGAGCCACTGCCACTCGTCGACCACGAGGGTGACGGCCCCCCGGGCCAGGTGCGCGAGCACCCGGGTCACCGCGTCGGCCAGCTCGTGGTCCTGGCCGGCCCGAGGAGGCGCCGGGTCCGTCCGTCGGTCGGCCACCTCCCGGCGCAGGGCGTCGGCCTCCCCCTCGGGCAGGCCCGCGTCCGGGACGGGGGCGAGCAGCTCGGCCAGCCCGGCGAGAGGTTCGGTCGCCTCCCCGCGAGCCCGCAGGAACAGCAGGGTGAGGTCGGGCGGCAGGGCCCGCACCAGCGCGTCGACGAGGTGGGACTTGCCGAGGCCGGGCTCACCGAGGACCACGAGCCGACCACCGGGCGTACGGGCCGCCTCGACCATCCGCACGAACACGTCGCGCCGTTCCTCGGCGAGGTCGGCGGGCACGGTCGGGCGCAGCATCTCCGCCACGAGATCAGACTAGTGGCCGCGCTGCGTCGAGCCCGCCACGAGCACCGGGCCTTGATCATCTGTCATGATCATCCGGCGATCGTCCAGAGGAAGAAGGCTGATGGCCCGACGTGGCTTGTTCGTCCCACCGTTCGACGTGCTGGCCGACCCCCGGGTCGTCGCCGAGCTGGCGGTCGAGGCCGAGGAGGCGGGCTGGGACGGCTTCTTCGTCTGGGACCACCTGCTCTACGCCGACCCGGTCCGGGCGATCGCGGACCCGTGGACCTGCTGCGCCGCCGTGGCGGCCCGGACGAGCCGGATGGTCCTCGGACCGATGGTGACGCCGCTCTCGCGCCGACGTCCGCACGTGCTGGCCCGGCAGGCCGCCTCGCTGGACCTGCTCTCCGGCGGCCGGCTCGTCCTGGGCTTCGGGCTGGGCGACGACGGGAACGTCGGCGAGCTGTCGCGCTTCGGGGAGGAGACCGACCCGAGGACCCGGGCCGCCATGCTCGACGAGGGGCTCGACGTGCTCGCGGGCCTGCTCTCGGGCGGGCGGGTGCAGCACGAGGGCACCCACTTCACCGCACGCGACGTCGAGTTCTTGCCGGCCGCCACCCGCCCCGGGGGGATCCCCGTCTGGATCGCCGGCCGCTGGCCCAACTGCGCTCCGCTCCGGCGGGCGGCCCGGTGGGACGGGCTGTTCGTCATCGCGACGGAGTCGCCGGACGACGTGCGTGCGGCCCGCGAGGCCCTCGCCGCGCTCCGCACCGAGAACGGTCGGACCGGCGAGAGCGAGCTCGTGGTCAGGGTCCAGCCCGGCGACGACGTGGCGCCCTGGGCCGACGCGGGCGCGACCTGGGTGCTCACCCAGGTCGGCCCGTACGACATGGACCTCGACGCCGTGCGCGCCGTGGTCCGGTCCGGCCCCTGAGCCCGGTCCCTACGGGTGGCGGAACGTGGTCGTGCAGCCGCCGTCGACGGCGACGATCGAGCCGGTCATGAAGGACGACTCGTCGCTGAGCAGGAACACGGCCACGCTCGCGACCTCCTCGGCCTGCGCCTGACGACCGATCGGCTGGAGCGCCGCCGCCGCGTCGCGGCGGGCGTTCGCCGCGGCGGCACCCTCGGGACCCAGGCCGGCCCGGTGGCCGCCCATGTCGGTGTCGATGTAGCCCGGCAGGATCGCGTTCACCCGGACGCCGAGCGGGCTGTAGTCGACCGCGAGCTGGCGGGTCAGGTTGACCACGCCGCCCTTGGTCGCGCAGTACGCCGGGGCGAGCGGGGCGCCGACGACGCCGTACGTCGACGCGATGTTGACGACCCGCCCGCGCCCCGAGGCGAGCAGGTGGGGCATCGCGGCCCGTACGCACAGGAACGGTCCGGTCAGGTTGACCGCCACGGTCCGCAGCCAGTCGTCCACGTCGAGCTCGTGCGCGAGCTTGGAGCCGCCGCCGATGCCGGCGTCGTTGACCAGCAGGTCGAGCGCGCCGTACTCGGCCACCGCAGCGGCGACCGCGGCCTCCACCGAGGCCGGGTCGGCCACGTCGCAGAGGACCGCGAGAGCCTGCCCGCCGGCCGCGGTGATGTCGCCCACGGTGCCGCTGCCGTCCTTGACGTCGGCGACCACGACGCGCCCGCCCTCGGCGGCCACCCCGCGCGCGATCGCCGCCCCGATCCCGCCGGCCGATCCCGTGACCAGGGCCACCCGTCCCTCGAGCCTGCCCGTCCCGCTGCTCATGCGACGCCTCTCATTCCACGATCGCTCTCGTCAGCTGCACGACGGTGATGAACGTGCGGAACAGCCGGATGGGGTCGTCGTCGGAGAACGTGACCGTCCGCGCGTCGACCCGGGTCACGCCCTGCACCCACGTCGCCATCTCGGCCATGTCCCCGTTCAGGAACAGGACCTCCAGCGTCGCCGGCAGCGTGATCGCGGGGACCTGGGCGTCGCCGAGACCCGCGACGGCCCGGCCGGCGGCGTCGTGGATCAGCTCCTTGGCCTCCTCCGGGTGCAAGGACTCGGCGGCGAACCGCGTCACCGAGTGCTTCACCACCGCGGGGACGACCCCGGGCGAGATCCGCGCGGCCTCCTCGGCCGTCGTGTCGTCGCCGGTGATGAGCACGACGGGCACCCCGTGGCCGAGCGCGACGAGGGAGTTGATGCCCGACTCGCCGACCTCGATCCCGTTCAGCAGCACCCGGGCGATGGCCCGCGGGTTGTAGGTGTGCGACAGCGTCGACGCCTCGCTGGCCATCGAGCCGTGGTAGCTGACGAAGAACACCGCGTCGAACGAGGCGTCGAGGCCCTGCATCATGTACATCGGCTTGTGCCGCCCGGACAGGTAGCGCGCGCGTCCGTGCAGCGCGTCCGGTCGCAGGTTCTGCATCGAGGAGTGCGAGTCGTTGACCAGGAACTCGGTCGCCCCCGCGGACATCGCCCCGTCGATGGCGGCGTTCACCTCGTCCTGCAGCAGGCCCCGGTAGTACTGGTACTCGGGCTGGGGTGCCAGGCACTGGCTCCAGTCGACCACCCCGGCGGTGCCCTCCATGTCGGAGGACAAGAAGACCTTCACAGCACGCTCCTGTCGTGGATCTCGGGTGAGTCGGACTCGGTCGTCATGACGGCGTACGTGGCGCCTAGGGTCCCGGCGGCGCCGCCGTGGCGCCCGTCGGGGGTCAGCGCGAGCACCCTCAGCTCGGCGCGGAAGGCGTCGGGCAGGGTCGCCGCGTCCTCCAGCGCCTCCCGGCACGCCGCCACGACGTCGTCGCCGCGGCGCAGCCCCTCGACCACGGACCGCGCGGTGCCGGCGCGCATGCTCAGCTCGCCGCGACCGGTGCACGCGGCACCGCCGCCGCGCAGGTCGCACCAGTTCCCCGCGCCCGGGAGCGCCGAGTCGCCGACCCGCCCCGGGTACTTCCACGGGTAGCCGCTGGTCGACACGCCCACGACCATCTCCCCGCTCGCGTCCAGCGCGATGACGTTGATCGTGCCCCAGGGCCCGTCGTGCGGGGCGAAGCGGCGGACCAGGTCGAGCGCCGCGGCCTTGTACGCCCGGTCGCCCTCGGAACCCTCCGCCCGCTCGCCCTCGACGTTGCCCTCGGCCTCGGCGAGCGCCTCGTGGAACAGCCGCCGGGACTCGTCGGTCAGCAGGTCGGCGGTCGTGAAGCCGGACTCCGCCGCGAACGTGGCGGCGCCCTCGCCGACCAGGACGCAGTGCTGGGGCAGCCGTTCGAGGACGGCGCGCGCGACGGAGACCGGGTTCGGGTAGCCCTGGAGGGCGGCGACCGCAGCGAAGGCGCGGCTCGAGCCGACCATGAGCGACGCGTCGAGCTCGACCACGCCGCGGGCGTTGGGCAGGCCGGAGGTGCCGACGTAGTGGTCGGCCAGGTTGTCCTCGCAGGCCCGTAGCGCCACCTCGACGGCGTCGAGGGCGGAACCGCCGGCCCGCAGGACCGCTGCCGCGGCGGGGAGCCCGACCTCGCTGCGCTCCGAGCCGATGACCGTGGGCAGGACCGTGCGGCCCGTGCCCGCGGTCACCGCAGGCTCGGCTCGGGCGCCCTGCCCTGGCCGCCGCCGATGCGGGGGACCGAGGCGAGCAGCAGCTGCGTGTAGTCGTGCCGGGGGTGTTCGAACACCGTGGACGTGTCTCCTTCTTCGACCACCACGCCGTCGTGCATGACGGCGATCCGGTCGCTGATCTGGCGGACGACCGCCATGTTGTGGGAGACGAAGAGCATCGAGAGCCCCAGCGTCTCCTTGAGGTCGAGCAGCAGGTTGATGATCGTGGCCTGCACGGACACGTCGAGCGCGGACACCGGTTCGTCGGCGATCAGCACCCGGGGCTCGAGCGCGAGCGCCCGGGCGATCCCGATCCGCTGGCGCTGGCCGCCGGAGAACGAGCGGGGCAGCTGGTCGACGGCCCGGGCGGGCAGCCCCACGAGGTCCATCAGCTCGAGGACGCGGCGCCCGACCTGGGCGCGCGGCACCACCCGGTGGTAGCGGAGGACCTCCCCGAGGGTCTGCCCGACGGTCATCCGGGGGTTGAGCGAGCTGTACGGGTCCTGGAACACCATCTGCACGAGCCGACGCTGCTCAGGGGTGGGCGCGCCGTGCAGCGGCTGACCCGCGTAGCGGACGACCCCGGCGGTGGGGGTGTAGAGCCCGGCGGCGCACCGGCTGAGGGTGGACTTGCCGCAGCCGGACTCGCCGACCAGGCCGAGCGTCTCCCCGGTGTGCAGGGTCAGGTCGACCCCGTCCACGGCCTTCACGACCGACGGACCCCGACCGCCCAGCCGGGCCCAGATCCCGCCGCGGCCGTGGAAGTGCTGGACGAGCCCGTCGACGGCGAGCAGCTCCGCGCTCATCCGTGCACCCCTTCGTTCATGGAACCGGCAGCGACCTCGGCGATGGCCCCGGGCCAACGCTCCGGTTCGTCGGCGCGCCAGCAGGCGCTGGCGTGGCCCGGGCTGACGACCAGCTGTGGCGGCCGCTCGACGCGGCACCGTTCCACCACCGCCGGGCAGCGCGGGGCGAACGCGCAGCCCTCGATGGGCTGGAGCAGGTCGGGCGGTGCACCGGGGATGGTCAGCAGCCGGTGGACCGGGACGTCCGGGTCGGGCACCGAGCGCAGCAGCGCCGCCGTGTACGGGTGCCGCGGCGCGGACAGCAGCACGTCGGTCGACCCGTGCTCGACGACGCGGCCGGCGTACATCACGTTCAGCTCGGAGCAGGTGCTGCTCACCACGGCGAGGTCGTGGGTGACCAGCACCAGGCCGACCCCCTGCTCGCGCCGGAGGCCGCCGAGCACGTCGAGCACCTGCGCCTGGATCGTCACGTCGAGCGCCGTGGTCGGCTCGTCGGCGAGGATCAGACCGGGCTCGGCCGACAGCGCGATCGCGATGCAGACGCGCTGGCGCATGCCGCCCGACAGCTCGTGGGGGAAGGCGCGGTAGCGCTGCTCGGGGTCTCGGATGCCGACCGCGTGGAGCAGGTCGAGCGCCCGGGCCCGGGCCGCCGACGCGCTCATCCCGAGCCGCTGGCGCGGCACCTCGGCGACCTGGTCGCCGATCCGCATGGTCGGGTTCAGCGCGGTCAGCGCGTCCTGGAAGATCATCGCCATCGTCGACGACACGAGCGCGCGGCGCTGCGCCGGACGCATGCCGGTCACGTCGGTGCCGGCGACGACGACGCTGCCGCCGGTGATCCGCGCGGGCACCGGCAGCAGGTCCATCGCCGCACGCAGCGTCAGGCTCTTGCCCGACCCGGACTCACCGACCAGGCCCACGGCCTGGCCGGGGTACGCGGTCAGCGACACCCCGCGGACGGCGTGCAGCGTGCCGTCGGCGAGCGGGATCTCGACGTCGAGGTCGTGCAGCTCCAGCAGCGGCGTGCTCATCGGCGTCCGCTCCGCTGCACGGTGCCGTCGGCGACGAGCGCGAGCGCGAGTCCGACGAGCACGACGGCGAAGCCGGGAGCCGCCGTCAGGTACCACTTGGTGAACACGAACCCCTGCCCCTCCGCGATCATCGAGCCCCAGTCCGGGGTGGGCGGCGGGACGCCGAGCCCGAGGTAGCCGAGCGTGACGATGGCCAGGATCGACAGGACCACGTCGCTCATGGCGAAGACGAACGCTTGCAGCAGCACGTTGGGCAGCAGGTGGCGCAGCAGGATCCGCCAGGTCGGCAGCCCCGTCGCCCGCGCCGCGAGGGCGTACTCCTGCTCGCGCGCCACGAGGACCTCGCCACGCACGATGCGGGCGTACGCCACCCAGCCGACGAGCGTGATCGCGACGTAGATGCTCGTCGTGCCCTGGCCGAGCGCGAACACCAGCGCGATGATCAGGACGAACGACGGGAAGGCGACGACCATGTCGACGACGCGCATCAGGACCACGTCGAACCAGCCGCCGAACCAGCCCGCGAGCAGCCCGAGCGTCGTGCCGATGATGAACGGGAACAGCACCGCGAGCGCCCCCACCCGCAGGTCGACCCGGACCGCGTAGAGCAGCCGGGCGAACACGTCGCGCCCGAGCAGGTCGGTGCCCAGGACGTGCCCGTGGCCGGGGGGCAGCAGCGAGCTCGTCAGGTCCTGCTGCACGGGGTCCCACGGCGTCAGCAGCGGCGCGCAGATGCCGGCGAGCAGGATCAGCACGAGCAGGACCAGCCCGACGATCAGCGTCGGGTTCAGCCGCAGCGACCGCGTACGGGTGCGCGAGCGGCTGCGTATCCCGGGGAGGCCGGCGAGCGGTGCGGTGGTCATGCGAGCTCGATCCGGGGGTCGAGGGCGGCGTGGGCGAGGTCGGTGAGCAGGTTGACGGCGACCACCATCAGCGCGAAGACGAGCGTCACGCCCTGCACCACCGGGAAGTCACGGTTGAAGATCGCGTCGAGCATCATCGTGCCCAGCCCCGGCAGCGCGAACACCCGCTCCACGACCAGCGTGCTGCCGACGAGGTAGGCGATGTTGACGCCGAGGACGGTGATCGAGGAGACCGCCGCGTTGCGCAGCGTGTGGGCCGTGATCACCCGTCGGTGCGACAACCCCTTGGCCCGTGCGGTCACGACGTAGTCGCTGTCGAGCACGCCGATCATGGACGTCCGGAGGCTCCTGATCAAGATCGGGGTCAGGGCCAGGGCGATGGTCAGCCCGGGCAGCACGATCGAGCTGAGGTGCTGGACCGGGGTCTTGCCGAAGCCCGACACCGGGAAGGCGTGCACCTTGAGCGCGAGCAGCAGCACGAGCATGATCCCGACCCAGAAGGTCGGCATGCCCAGCCCGACCAGCGGCACCGCCCGCACGACCTGGTCGGCCAGCCGGCCCCGGTGGGACGCGGCCAGCACGGCCAGCGGGACGCTGATCAGCAGCGCCAGCACGGTCGCCGCCACCAGCAGCCAGATCGTCGCGGACAGCCGCGTCGCGATGAGCTCGCTCACGTCCGTGTCGTAGAGGATCGAGCGGCCCAGGTTGCCGTGCAGCAGCCGGCCGAGGAAGGACAGGTACTGCTGCCACAGCGGCTGGTCGAGACCGAAGCGGGCGTGCAGCGCGGCCACGGCCTCGTCGGTGGCCCGCACGCCGAGCAGCGTGCGGGCCGGGTCGCCCGGCACCAGGTGGATCAGCAGGAAGACGATCACCGAGATGCCGAGCAGGACCGGGACGGTCCCGACCAGCCGTCGCGCCAGGAAGACGAGGTAGCCGCTCACTGGGCGAGCGTCACGTCTTCGAGGTGGTAGTTGCCGGTCGGGTAGACCTGGAAGCCGCCGACCTTGGTGCTGTAGGAGTAGCTGAAGGGCGAGTAGTAGAGGAAGCCCAGGAACGCGTCGTCGGCCGCCTGCTTCTGGATCGCGCTGTAGAGCACCTGGCGGCCCGCCGTGTCGAAGGTCTGCTCGGCCTTCTTCGTGTCGGCGATCACCTGCGGGTTGTCGTAGCTGGTGTAGAAGGAGCGGCTGCCGGCGCTCGGGTCGACGGCGAAGGTCACCAGCTCGTCCGGGTCGGCGATGTCCATCGTCCAGTAGGAGTGGCTGATCTGGTACTTCTGGCTGTCCTGGAGGTCGTGCGCCGCGCTCGGGTCGACGTTCTGGATCTTGAGCGTGATGCCGAGCTCCTTCAGCGACGACTGCAGCACCTGGGCGAGCGCCTGGTCGGTCGAGTCGCCCGAGGAGGCCAGGAACGTCGTGGTGAAGCCGTTCGGCACCGACGACTGCGCCAGCTCCTCCTTGGCCTTGGCCATGTCGTAGGTGATGCCCGGGGTCTTGGCGTCGTAGAACGGCACGTTCGGCATCAGGAACGAGTTCGCCGGGGTGCCGTTGCCGAACAGCAGCGTCTTGACCAGGGCCTCGCGGTCGATGGCGTACGAGATCGCGCGGCGCACGTGCACGTCGTCGAACGGCTTCTCCTTCTGGTTCATCAGGATGTAGTCGGTCTTGGTGCTCGGGAACAGGTCGACCTTGACGTTCGGCTGGCCCTTCAGCTGCTCGATGCTGGAGAAGGGCGGGTTCTCGTTGATCTGCGCCTGGCCACCCTGGATCTGCACGTTCCGCGAGTTGTCGTCGGGCACGACCTTCCAGGTCACGCTGTCGATGCTCGGCTTGCCCGCGTCCCAGTAGGTCGGGTTCTTCTTGAGCTCGAGCTCGGTGCCCTTGTTCCAGTGGTCCCAGACGAAGGGACCGGTCCCGACCGGGGCCTTGTAGAAGTCGTCGTGGCTCTTGCCGCCGTAGTCCTTGGGCAGCACCGCGTTGTTGAAGTTCGCGAGGTCGGCCAGCAGGGGGGCCCAGGGGTACTTGGTCTTGATCACGACGGTGGCGGGGTCGGGCGCGTCGACCGACTTGATCGCGACGTCGAGGAACTCCCAGCCGCCCTTGGTGGCACGGGCCTTGTCCAGGCTGAACTTCACGTCGGCGGAGGTCATCGGCGCACCGGTGCTGAACTTCACGCCCTGCTTGAGCTGGAACGTCCAGGTCAGCTTGTCGTCGGAGAGCTTGTAGCTCTCGGCCAGCAGCGGCTTGACGTCCTTGCCGTCCGGGGTCACCTCGTACAGCGACTCGAACATCTGCTGGAAGACCCAGATCGAGGCGTTGCTGAAGACCATCGTGTTGTCCATCGACACGCTGTCGGCGTTGCGGACGATGGTCAGGTCCCCGCCGGCGGCGGCTGCGCCCGAGCCCGCGCTCGACGGGGTCGATCCGTTGTCCGCGCAGGCGGACGCGCCCAGCAGCAGGACCGCGGTGGCGAGGGCGAGCAGTGGCTTGCGCAAGTGAGTCTCCCGAGACGTGAACGGTGGCTGTCAGCAGACAGCGAGAGGCAACGTACGTCTGTGATGTCAGCCGTACATCACGCGGATGTTACGGACTCGTGTCGCTTTGCGGGATGTCCTGACAAGGCCGCATGCTCGTGCCCGTGCAGACCTTGGTGGTGGGGGCGGGGGCCGTCGGCGGGACCGTCGCGGCGCAGCTGGTGCGGGCCGGGCACGACGTCCTGCTCTGCGACACCGACGCGGCCCACGTCGACGCCCTGAACGCCTCGGGGCTGCGGGTCACGGGTCCCGCCGGGGAGCTGACCGTGCCCGTCCGGGCCGTGCTGCCCGTCGACCTGCCCGACCGGGTGGAGCGGGCGCTGATCGCGGTGAAGTCGCACCACACCCGCGCGGCGGCCGAGCTGCTGCGCGACCGGCTCGACCCCGCGGGTTACGTCGTCTCGCTGCAGAACGGGATGACCGCGGACGTGCTCGGCGACGTCCTGGGCCCCGAGCGGGTCGTCGTCGGGTTCGTGAACTTCGGCGCCGACCTCGTCGAGCCGGGCGTCGTCGCGCAGGGCAACGTCGCCACGGTCCGCGTCGGGGAGCTCGGCCGTCCGGTCTCGGCGCGGGTGCGGGAGGTGGCCGCGCTGCTGCCGTGGGCGGAGGCGACCGACAACATCGCCGGCTACCTGTGGAGCAAGGAGGCGTACGGCGCGATGCTCTTCGCCACCGCGGTCTCCGACCTCACCATCGCCGACGCGCTGGGCCGACCGGCGTACCGGCCGCTGCTGCTCGCCCTGGCCCGGGAGGTGCTGGCGCAGGCGCTGCTCGCTCCGGGACGCGTCACCCCGGAGCCGTTCGACGGCTTCGACCCGGCTGACCTCGAGGGCTCGCTGGACCGGATGGTCACGTTCAACGCCGCGAGCGGAAAGGCGCGGACAGGGGTCTGGCGCGACCTCGCCGTGCGGCACCGCACGACCGAGGTCGACGACCTCGACGCCGTCGGCGGCCCGCTCGTCCACCTCCTGGCCGAGCTGGTGCGGGCGATCGAACGCGGCGAGCGGCGCTGCGAGGTCGCGAACCTCGACCTGCTGGCCGCGTACGAGCGGCTCGAGCGGATCGGTCGACCGCTGGCGGCGGTGGTCCAGGCGCTGCCGGCTCCCGCGCGGGCGGCGGAGGGGTCGCTGCTCGGCGTGCCGGTCGCGGTGAAGGACATGATCGACGTCGCCGGGATCGTGCGCGGGAACGGCAACCCGCGGGTGATGGCGGAGACGGCCCCGGCCGAGACCGACGCGCCCGTGGTGGCCCGGCTGCGGGCGGCCGGTGCGGACGTCTTCGCCACCGCGGCCCTGCTCGAGTACGCCGCCGGGGCCCAGCACCCGGGCCTGCCGGAGGCGCGCAACCCCGCCGACCCGACCCTGACCGCCGGCGGGTCCAGCGGGGGTTCGGCCGCCCTGGTCGCCGCCGGGGTCTGTCCCGCCGCGCTCGGCACCGACACCGGCGGCTCGATCCGCATCCCCGCCTCGTACTGCGGGTGCGTCGGTCTCAAGCCGAGCCACGGTCTGGTCCCGGTGGACGGCGTCACGCCGCTCGCGCCGTCGTTCGACCACGTGGGGGTGCTGGCGGTCGACGTGGCGACCGCGGCCCGCGTGCTGCAGGCGGTCGCCGGGGTGGCGCCCGTGCCGGCGCCCCGGCCCGAGGCGCTGCGGGTGGGCCTGCTCGCCGAGCAGGTGGCCGACCCGCGGGTGCAGCCGGGCACCCGCGCCGCGCTCGAGGCGACCGTCGTCGCGCTCGTGGCGGCCGGGGTCGTGGTCGTCGAGGTCGACCCGGCCCCCCTGCAGGCCCTGGACGAGGTGTTCGAACCGGTCCTGCTCTTCGAGGCCTGGCGCGAGCTCGGCCCGCTGGCGGACGACCCGGGGTGGTTCGGCCCCGACACCGACCGGCTCCTCCGGCTCGGCCGCGACGTCACCGAGAACGCGTACACCTCGGCCCTCGCGCTGCGCTCGGCGCTGCTGCCCGCGGCCGACGCGCTGCTGCACGGCGTCGACGTGCTCCTCGGACCGGCGGTGCCGTTCGTCGCGCCGGTCACCACCCCCGTCATCGACTCGCCGCAGGGCGAGACGGAAGGACTGTTCTCCATGGGTGCCAACCTCACCGGCCAACCGGCCGTGGTCCTGCCCTGCGGCACCGACGCCGGTCGGCCCGTCGGGCTGCAGCTGATGGGCCGACGCGGCGGCGACGCCGACCTGCTGGCCGCCGCGGCGACCGTCGAGCGCGTGCTGCGCGGGGACGCGGCGTGAGCGGGCTCGCCGGGCTGGCGGGTCGTACGGCCCTCGTCACCGGGGCCGCACACGGCATCGGCTCGGCGATCGCGGCGATGCTCGCCGCCGAGGGCGCCACGGTGCACGCCGTCGACCTCGAGGCGGAGGGTCCCGAGCGGCTCGACGTCACCGACCCGGCCGCGGTGGGGGCGTTCGTCGAGCGGGTGGGCGGCGTCGACATCCTCGTGAACAACGCCGGCGGGGTCCGCGGCCAGACCGGCCGACCGCTGGAGGACGTGACCGACGACGACTGGCGGGCCGTCGTCGACGCCAACCTGACCAGCACGTTCGTCTGCACGCGGGCCGTCGTCCCCGGCATGAAGGCCCGCGGCTGGGGACGCGTCGTCAACATCTCGTCCGGCGCCGGGCGCAGCGTCAGCCTCACCGGCATCCAGGCGTACGCGACCGCGAAGGCGGGCCAGATCGGCCTCACCCGGCAGACGGCGCACGAGCTCGGGCGCTTCGGGATCACCGTCAACTGCGTCGCCCCCGGCTTCGTGCTCTCCAACCCGAGCACGCAACGCCAGTGGGAGGGCTACGGGGCGGAGGGCCAGGCGGCGCTGGTGGCCGGCATCGCCGTGCGCCGCCTCGGCACGGGGGAGGACATCGCGAACGCGGTGCGCTTCTTCACCGCCGAGGAGTCGTCCTGGGTGACCGGGCAGACCATCGCCGTCGACGGCGGCCACGGCATCTTCTGACCGGTCCGACCAAGCCCGGTCAGACCGAGATCATCTTGGGAAGGAGGCAGCCGTGCGGCTGCAGGTGAACGGGGCCGAGCTCGAGGTGGAGGTCCTCGGCGACGAGGACGCGCCGCTGATCATCGCCCACCACGGGGGCGGCGGGATCGGGTCGCTGGCCGAGCCGCGGCGGACGTTCGGCCCGCTGGCCGACGCGTACCGGGTGCTGGTCTTCGACGCCCGCGGCTGCGGGCGGAGCGAGGCGGTCCCGCCCTACTCGCACGCGCAGTGGGCCGCCGACGTCGACGCGCTGCGCCAGTGGGCCGGCGCCGAGCGCTGCGTGGTGGCGGGGGGCTCGTACGGCGGGTTCATCGCGATGGAGTACGCGCTGGCCTACCCCGAGCACGTCTCTGCCGTGGTGCTGCGCGACACCTCGCCGGACTCCTCGAACCTGGCCCTGGCGTACGAGAACGCCCGTACGCAGGACCGCGTGCCGATCGACTGGGACCACTTCGACCGCTACTGGCAGGGCCGGGTCCGCGACGACGCCGAGCTGAAGGCGCTCTGGGCCGAGCTGATCCCGCTCTACGACCATGATCACGACCCGGTCCGCGACGTCGCGTCCGTGGCGGCCGGGATCTACCGGCACGCGTCGCACAACTGGTGCTTCCAGCACAACATGCCCGCTTACGACCTCAAGCCGCAGCTGCCGTCGCTGCGCTGCCCGGTGCTCGTCACCGTCGGCCGGCACGACTGGGTCACCCCGGTGTCGATGTCGGAGACGATCGCCGACCTGGTGCCGGACGCGCGGCTGGTCGTGTTCGAGGAGTCGGGCCACTCGCCGCAGGTGGAGGAGCGGGAGCTCTTCCTGACGACGGTGCGGACGTTCCTCGACGAGGTCGTCGCGCGCTAGGTTTACCGGCAGCCAGGGCCGCTAGCTGCGGAACGCGTCCTGCAGCAGACCGCGGGAAGCGCCGATGTGCTGGCGCATGGCCAGCTCGGCGGCCTCGGGCTCGTGCAGCTCGAGCGCGTCGACGAGATCGGCGTGCGACAGCATGTCGGAGGCCCGCGGCTCGTGGGTCGTCCAGTACGAGCGCCAGAACCGCAGGTTGTGCTGCAGGAGCTGGTCGACCGACTCCTGCAGGATCACGTTCCCGGTCACCCCGGCGAGGTGGGTGTGGATCGCGTGGTCGGCGTGCAGGTGCTGCTCGATCTGGTCGTCGGAGCGCACGCGGTCCGCCTCGGCGGCGAGCTCGCGGAGCCGTTCGAGCTGCGCGGAGGTGGCGCGGCGGGCCGTGAGGTGGGCCACGCCGCACTCGATCGCCTCCCGCGCCTCGAACATGTCGAGGACCTCGGCCAGGCCCAGCGGGGTCACGTACGTGCCCCGCCTCGGGACCACCGTGACGAAGCGTTCGGCGGCCAGCCTCGCCACCGCCTCGCGGATCGGCATCCGGCCGAAGCCCGTCTCGGCCGACAGCTGCTGCTCGTTGACCACGGCGCCGGGCGGCAGCCGGAGGTCGACGATCATGTCGCGGAGGATCGCGTGGGCGAGGTCGCTGGCCCGCGGCTCCGGCGTGAGGGGCGCGCGCTCGCGTGCGTCCGGCTCCACGGCCGGACCGGCCGGGAGGTGGGACTGCCGCACGATCGCCTCCGGGGGCTGGTCGGTTCCTAGACGCCGAAGCATAGGGGTCGAGCCAGCGCGGGGGCCGCGGCTCACGCACGCACTCGGGATCGAGCACCGGCCACCCGGCGCCGACGCAGGCTCACGACGACCAGGACCAGACCCAGCGCGGCGAAGGTCGGCGTGGGTCCGGCGAGCCTCACCAGGCTGGGGGCCACGAAGGAACCGAGCGCCGCGGCGGCCACCATCACCGAGTCCGTGAGCCCGAGCGCGAAGGCGCGGACACGGTCGGGGACGGCCTGCTGCAACGTCTCCGTCGCCACGCACTCGACGACGGTGGAGCCGGCCCCCGCGAGAGCGAGCGGTGCCACGCCGACCACCGCGAGCGGTGCCGCCCCCGCCCCGAGCAGACCTGTCCCGCCGAGCCGCAGCGAGCCCCGGAGGGCGACCAGGCGCCCGAGCAGGGGAGCCGCCAGCGACCCCAGGCCCAGAGCGGCGGTGGCGACCCCGTAGCCGCGCTCGCCCTCGTGCCACCGGTCCGCGCTCAGCCCGAGCAGGGCGACGGAGGCGCCGGACTCGACCAGGTTGACCAGGGCGACGACCGCGACCGCCGC
Organism: uncultured Friedmanniella sp.; assembly: GCA_964251895.1. Classification (GTDB taxonomy): domain Bacteria; phylum Actinomycetota; class Actinomycetes; order Propionibacteriales; family Propionibacteriaceae; genus Microlunatus. The sequence continues at coordinate 3,535 of CAXULL010000025.1, read as the reverse complement.
CGGGACCCCGGGCGTACGCACCACGGTCAGCAGCCGGCCGCGGCCGCGTCCGTCCGACACGCGCACCGCCGGTGCGGGCCCCAGCCGGAGCAGCAGCCCGTACGACGACGCGGCCGTCGCGGCCGCGAGGGGCAGCGTCCAGCGCCCGCCGCCGGCGGAGAGCAGCAGCCCGCCGACCGCCGGCCCGACCACGAAGGCGGACACCTCGGCGGTGACGAGCCAGGCCGTCCAGCGCTCGGTCCGGTCGGGTGCGAGCCGGGGGAGCGCGGCCACCGCGGCGGGATAGGCCGGCGTGCCCGCCGCCACGGTCAGCACGGCGAGGACGACGGCCGCGGCCAGGTGACCGGTGCCCAGCGCCACCGCCGCGCCCGCCAGCAGCCCGGTGCGGACCGACGCGGACCACCGCAGCACCGCCGTCCGGTCGACCCGGTCGGCCAGCATCCCGGCCAGGGACGACAGCGCCACGTACGGCAGCAGCCGCCCGGCGGCGGCCAGCCCGAGCCAGCCGTCGTCGTGGGTGCTGCTGAACACCCGGGCCAGCAGGACCGGCCAGGGCAGCGACAGCGCCGTGGCCCCCAGGGCGTGCGCGGCGAGCAGCCGGAGGGGCGCGCGAGCCGTCACCCGGCACCGCCGGCCCAGCAACCTGGGCAGCGCTGGAACCCGTCGAGCACAGGGGGACCTCCTCGGTCCCTCGGTCAGAGGCGCGCGCGGCCGCGCTGATACGTCGGGGCGCGACCTGGTCCGGACAGAGCAGCACCCCGGCTCGGAGACCCGAGCCGGGGTGCTGCGTACGGGCTCAGCCCAGGGTGGAGGTGTCGATCACGAAGCGGTAGCGGACGTCGCTGCCGACGACCCGGTCCCACGCCTCGTTGATCTTGTCCGCGGAGATGACCTCGATCTCGGCGCCGAGGCCGTGCTCGGCGCAGAAGTCGAGCATCTCCTGCGTCTCGGGGATCCCGCCGATGCTCGAGCCCGAGAGGCTGCGACGGCCGGGGAGCAGCGAGAACGCCCGCACCGACATCGGGTGCTCGGGCGCGCCGACCTCGACCAGCGTGCCGTCGACCGCGAGCAGACCCATGTAGGCGTCGAGGTCCAGGTTGGCCGAGACCGTGTTGACGATCAGGTCGAACGACCCGCCCAGCTGCTCGAACGTGTCGGGGTCGCTCGTCGCGAAGTAGTGGTCGGCCCCGAGGCGCAGGCCGTCCTCCTGCTTCTTCAGCGACTGGCTGAGCACCGTGACCTCGGCGCCCATGGCGTGGGCGATCTTGACGCCCATGTGGCCGAGCCCGCCGAGGCCGATGATCGCGACCTTCTTGCCCGGGCCCGCGTTCCAGTGGTTGAGCGGGGAGTAGAGCGTGATCCCGGCGCAGAGCAGCGGGGCGGCCTCGTCGAGCTCGATGCCCTCGGGGATGCGCAGGGCGAAGTCCTGCTCGACGACGATGTGGGTGGAGTAACCACCGGCGGTCGGCTTGCCGTCGCGACCGACGCCGCCGTAGGTGCCGATGTTGCCGTTCAGGCAGTACTGCTCCAGGCCCTTCAGGCAGGAGTCGCACTCGCGGCAGGAGTCGACCAGGCAGCCGACGCCGACGCGGTCGCCGACCTTGTGCTTCGTGACGTCGGAGCCGACCTCGGCGACGACGCCCGCGATCTCGTGGCCGACGACGATCGGCCAGCCGGCGTCGCCCCACTCGCCGCGTGCGGTGTGGATGTCGGAGTGGCAGATGCCGGCGAACTTGATGTCGATCAGGATCTCGCTGGCCCCGACGTCGCGGCGCTCGATGGTCGTCGGCTCGAGCGGGGCGGTCGCGCTGGGGGCTGCGTAGGCGTGCACGGTCAGCATGTGGTCTCTTCTCGTCGTGATGGTGGACGTGATGTCGGCGCTGACACGGGGCCCGACAGGGCCGGCCGTCCACGGAACCGGTTCGTCCGCCGTGGTGACTGGCAACGCCGTAGGGCGGCCGCCACGGCCCGAACCAGGACAAAACGTACCTGCTCCGGGCCCCGGAGCCCGGGGCGCGCTGAGTCAGGTGCGCTGAGCGGGCACTCGACCGGGTGCCCGGGAACGGCCGCGCGACCGGCTCGACGGGGTCCGATAGATCATGAGCCCATGTCTGTCTCGCTGCCCGATCCGCGCCTCATCGCCGCCGACTCCGTCCCCTCGCTGCGCTGGGGCGTGATCGGGACCGGCATCGCGGGACCCTTCGTGCACGCCCTCCACACGCACACGACCCAGCGGGCCGTCGCCGTCGCCGCCCGGGACGCGGCCAAGACCTCGGTCTTCGCCCACGAGCACGGCATCGACACCGTCCACGGCAGTGCGACCGAGCTGATCAACGACCCCCAGGTCGACGTCGTCTACGTCTCCACCCCCCACCCGCTGCACCACGCGCAGGCGCTGGAGGCGATCGCGGCGGGCAAGCACGTGCTGATCGAGAAGCCCATCGCCATGTCGGCGGCGCAGGCACGCGAGATCACCGACGCCGGGCGGGCGGCCGGCGTGCTGGTGCAGGAGGCGATGTGGACGCGCTACCTGCCGCAGTCCGACATCGTGCGCCAGGTCCTCGCCGACGGCCTGCTCGGCGACGTCAGGCTGGTCCGCGCCGACTTCGGCTTCGTCTTCCCCTTCGAGCCCGGGCACCGGCTCTGGAACGCCGAGCTCGGCGGGGGAGCGCTGCTCGACGCCGGCGTCTACCCCATCTCGTTCGCCTCGTCGGTGCTGGGCGCGCCGACCGCGGTCAGCGCGGTCGGGTCGGTGGCCGCCTCGGGGGTGGACGAGCGCGCCGACCTGCTGCTGACGTCCGCGAACGCCACGGCGCTGGTGTCGACCTCGTTGGTGACGGCGCTGCCCGTGCTGGCGTCGGTGCTCGGCTCCGACGGTCGGCTGGACGTGCTGAGCCCGTTCTACGGACCCTCGGGCGTCACGCTGACGACCCGGACGCGCGCCACGGGTGCGGTGTCGGCCGAGGAGAGCGTGACCTGGCGGGACCGGACCTTCGCCGAGGAGCACGAGGGGCTGGGCTACCAGGCCACGTACTTCTCCTCCTACGTCGCCGAGGGGCGTCTCGAGTCGCCGCTGCATCCCCACGCCGAGGTCGTGTCCGTGATGGCGACGATCGACGAGGCCCGGCGCCAGATCGGCCAGGTTCCCGTGGCCTGAAGAGATCGGGAGGAGGTCGCTCCGACCCGGACCTTCAGGTCCTCAGCTGGTCGATGAGCTGTCGGGCCGTGATGCGGGTGTTGCGGAGGGGTCTCTGCTCCCGGTCGATCCACTTCGGGGGCTTCCAGGTGGGCAGGCCGTCGGTCATCAGGCAGGTCCAGCCGCGGGTGGCGAAGTTGTGGTGGTGGTACGCGCAGAGCAGGGTCAGGTTGTCGACCGCCGTCGAACCTCCGTCCACCCAGGCCACGACGTGATGCCGCTCGCACCACTCGGGCGGGCGTGTGCAGCCGGGGAAGCTGCAGCCGTGGTCTCGGGCGATCAGCGCGAGCGTCTGGGTGGGGCTGGCGCACCGTCGGGTGCGGCCGAGGTCCAGGACGG
>CAXULL010000024.1:0-74008 GCA_964251895.1 uncultured Friedmanniella sp. | reverse complement strand
CGGATGTGGTCGGCGGTGATGTTCGCGCCGTCCTCGGTCCGCAGCAGGTTCTCCAGCAGGATCTTCAGGCTGTACGGGAGGGTCTCGGCGCCCTCGACCGCGTCCAGCCGGAAGATCTCGTACGACTGCTCGCCCACCTGCAGCGTCGCCTTCGCACCAAAGCTGTCGACACTCGTCCCGTCACTCATCCGGCCTCCTCGCCTAGCAAAGTATCTTGACGTCAAGATATCACGCTGGGGCGCAGCGCCCCGGCTCAGCACCAGCCTCCCTCAGCGAGCAGCCAGGGCGCGGGTAAGGGTGCCCTGGGTGGGTCGTCGCTCAGATCGGTGCGGATCTGACCGCGTCTGCCCGGTCAGATCCCCACCGTTGTCGAGCACCCCGGACGGCGGGCGGGTCACACCGGCTGGAGGACGGCGACGCACTCCACGTGCTGGGTCATCGGGAACAGGTCGAACCCGCGGATGCTCGTCGCCGCGTAGCCCTCCTGCGCGGCCACAGCGAGGTCGCGGGCCAGGGCGGCGGGGTCGCAGGCGACGTACGCGACCGCCCGCGGCCGGCGGGACACGATCTCGCGCATCACCTTGCCGCCCGCCCCGGAGCGGGGCGGGTCGAGCACGACGAGGTCGACGTCTTCCGGGAGCCGGGGCAGCGCGCGCTCGACCTCCTCGGCGGTGAAGCGGGCGCGGGGACCGACGTCGGCCAGGTTGCGGCGCGCCGCGGCCACGGCCGCTCGGCCCGACTCGAGCCCCCAGACCTGGCAGCCGGCGTCGGCCAGGGCACCGGCGAAGAGCCCGACGCCGCAGTACAGGTCGAAGGCGCGCTCCCCCTCCCTCGGGGCCAGCCCGGCGAGCACGGCATCGACGAGGACGGTGGCCGCGGCCGGGTGCACCTGCCAGAAGCCGCCGGGTGGCACGGCGTACGCGCGGCTGTGCACGGTCTCGGTCAGCCCGCCGTCCGGTGCGGCGTCACCGGTCGTCACGACCGGCCGCGAGCCGACGATCAGGGAGGAGCCGCCGGGCGTCCCCCCGGCGACGAGCTCGGAGCCGGCCGGCCAGGTGCGGCCCGTGACCGTCGGCGTCCGCGGCGAGGCGATCGGGCACCCGTCGTCGGGTACCGGGACCAGGTCGCTCGACCGGTGCACGCGCAGCGCGGCGCGCCCGTCGTCGTCGGCGTGGTAGCGCATCCGCGTCCGCCAGCCGAGCCCGTCGTCGACTCCGGTACCGGCGGCGTCGGGAACCGGAACCGCCTCGACCGCGCCCTCCCAGGTCAGGCCGGCGAGGCGTCGGAGCTGCTCGGCGACGACCGCGGTCTTGAGGCGGCGCTGCTCGGGCAGGCTCGCGTGCTGCCAGTCGCAGCCCCCGCACAGCCCCGGCCCGGCGACCGGGCAGCGCGGGGCGACCCGCTCGGGCGAGGCCTCGAGCACCTCGGTCGCGTCGGCCCGCCAGAAGCGGGCGTGGCTGGTGTCGGTCAGGGTGAGCAGGACGCGTTCCCCGGGGAGCGCGTGCCGGACGAAGACCACCCGCCCGGGACCACCGTCACCGACGTCGAGCCGGGCCACGCAGTGCCCGCCGTGCGCGACCGGGCCGACCTCGACGGGCCCGACCACCCGTCCGGCCGCCCCTCCGACGACCGGTGCCGCGCCGGCGGTCACGACAGGTAGCTGCGGCGCTGCTGCTCCGCCTCGGTCTCGCGGTGGATGCGCCGGCGGGCGAGGTCGGAGGACCGCAGCAGGAACGGCACCGACGTCACCATCACGCCCGGGGTGAAGAGGAGCCGCGTCTTGAGCCGGAACGCGCTCTGGTTGTGCAGGATCTGCTCCCACCAGTGCCCGACGACGTACTCGGGGATGTAGACGGTGACGATGTCGCGGGGGTTCTCGGTGCGCAGGCTCTTGACGTAGCGCAGGATCGGCGTCGTCACCTCCCGGTACGGCGACGCGATCACCTTGAGCGGGACGGTGATGCCGGCCTCGTCCCACTGCTCCACCAGCCGCTGCGTCTCCTCCTCGTCGACCGACACGGTGACCGCCTCGAGCGAGCTCGGCCTTGACGCCTTGGCGAACGCGATCGCCCGCATCGTCGGCTTGTGCAGCTTGCTGACGAGGACGACGCCGCGGACGCGGGCCGGCAGCATCCGGTCCTCGCCCGGCACCAGCGCCGTCTCCTCCGCCACGTGGTCGTAGTGGCGTCGGATGGACTTCATCAGCACGAAGATCACGGCCATCGCGATGATGGCGATGTAGGCGCCCTGGGCGAACTTGCTCAGCAGCACGATGACCAGCACGGTGCCGGTCATGGTGAGGCCCACCCCGTTGATGACCCGGGAACGCTTCATCCGCGCGCGGGCCGCCGGGTCCCGCTCGGTCTTGAGGTGACGGGTCCAGTGCCGCAGCATCCCGGTCTGGCTCACCGTGAAGGAGACGAACACCCCGACCACGTAGAGCTGGATCAGGGAGGTGACGTCCGCCTTGTAGGCCACGATCAGCACGATCGCGAGCGCCGAGAGGACGACGATCCCGTTGCTGTACGCGAGCCGGTCGCCCCGGGTGTGGAGCTGGCGGGGCAGGTAGCCGTCCTTGGCCAGGATCGAGCCAAGCACGGGGAAGCCGTTGAAGGCCGTGTTCGCGGCGAGGAACAAGATGATGAACGTCGCGGCGATGACGAAGTAGAAGCCCGGGCGGAAGTCGTTGAACACGACGTCGGCCAGCTGGGCGATCCCGGTCTTCTCGATCACGTCGACCCGCTGGCCGTTCAGCAGGTAGTGGGAGCGGCCCTCGTCGATCAGGCGCAGCCCGGTGAGGTTGGCCAGCGTGATGACCCCGATGACCATCGTGACCGCGACGGTGCCGAGCAGCAGCAGCGTCGTGGCGGCGTTCTTGCTCTTGGGCTTCTCGAAGGCGGGCACCCCGTTCGAGATGGCCTCGACCCCGGTGAGCGCGGCGCACCCGGAGGAGAAGGTCCGGGCCAGCAGCGCGACCATCCAGAAGCCGGTGAACCCGGCGTAGCGGGGCTCGGCCTCGATCGTGTACTGCGCGCTCTCCGCGCGCAGCGGCTCGCCCAGCACCAGGATCCGGAACAGGCCCCAGGCGATCATCAGCAGGACGCCGACCATGAAGCAGTACGTCGGGACGGCGAACAGCCCGCCCGACTCCCGGACCCCGCGCAGGTTGAGCGCGGCCAGGACGATGACCGCGATGCTGGCCGCGAGCGCCTCGTGCCCGTCGAGGAAGTGCAGCAGCGGGACCGACTTGGCGTTCTGCACCCCGGAGCTGATCGACACCGCGACCGTGAGGACGTAGTCGACGAGCAGGGCGCTGCCCACGGTCAGGCCGGCGTTCGGCCCGAGGTTGACGGTCGCGACCTCGTAGTCACCCCCGCCGGAGGGGTAGGCGTGCACGTTCTGGCGGTAGGACGCGACGACGACGAGCATGACGACCGCGACGAGGATCGCGATCTTCCAGGAGAACGCGTACGCCGACAGCCCGGCGAGCGACAGCGTGATCAGGATCTCGTCGGGGGCGTACGCGACGGAGCTGAGCGCGTCGGAGGCGAACACCGGCAGCGCGATGCGCTTGGGCAGCAACGTCTCGCCGAGCTGGGTGCTCGAGAGCTTGCGGCCGATGAGCAGGCGCTTGCCCAGCTCCGAGACGCTCACCACGAGGAGCGACTCTAGCCACGGATCAGCCAGACCACGGTCCCCTACACTCGCTCGGGTGCACATCGTGATCATGGGCTGCGGCCGGGTGGGTTCCACCCTGGCCCGCTCGCTGGAGAAGCGGGGCCACACGGTCGCGGTGATCGACGTCGACGTGGACGCGTTCCGGCGCCTCGGACCCGACTTCGGCGGCCGTACGGTCAAGGGCGTCGGCTTCGACCGCGAGGTCCTCGTCGAGGCCGGCATCGAGGAGGCGGACGGCTTCGCGGCGGTCTCCTCCGGCGACAACTCCAACATCCTCGCCGCCCGCGTCGTGCGCGAGACCTTCGGCGTCGAGAACGTCGTGGCCCGGATCTACGACCCGGGTCGGGCGGAGGTCTACGAGCGCCTGGGCATCCCCACGGTCGCCACGGTCCGCTGGACCGCCGACCAGGTGCTGCGCCGCCTCCTGCCCGCCGGTTCGGAGCCGCTGTGGCGCGACCCGTCCGGCACCGTCCGCATCATCGAGGTGCACGTCGACCGCTCCTGGGTCGGCCGCACCGTGCGCGACATCGAGGACGCCTCGGGCGCGCGGGTGCCCTTCCTCTTCCGGATGGGGTCGGCCCTCGTCCCCAAGGACTCCACGATCTTCCAGGACGGCGACCTCGTGTACGCGGCCGTCGAGGACGCGGGCCTGACCCGCGTCGAAGACGTCCTCGCCGCCGCCCCCCAGGGAGAATGAGCATGCGTGTCGTCATCGCGGGGGCCGGGAACGTCGGCCGCTCCATCGCCGCCGAGCTGGTCGAGAAGGGTCACGAGATCCTGCTGATCGACCGCGACCCCCGGGCCATCAAGTCCGACACGCTGCCGCAGGCCGAGTGGCTGCTGGCCGACGCCTGCGAGCTCTCCTCCCTGGAGGAGGCCGGGATCGACACCTGCGACGTGGCGATCGCCGCGACGGGCGACGACAAGGCCAACCTCGTCATCTCGCTGCTGTGCAAGACCGAGTTCGGGGTGCCGCGCACGGTCGGCCGGGTCAACCACCCGAAGAACGAGTGGCTGTTCAACGAGGTCTGGGGCGTCGACGTCTCGGTCTCCACCCCCCGGCTGATGTCCGCCCTGGTCGAGGAGGCCGTGACCGTCGGCGACCTCGTCCGGCTGATGACCTTCCACGAGGGCGAGTCCAGCCTGGTGGAGATGACCCTGCCGACCTCCAGCCCGGTCGCCGGTGCACGGGTCGGCGACCAGACCTGGCCGGGTGACGCCGTGCTGGTCGCGATCATCCGCGACGGTCGTACGTCGGCCCCCGACCCCGACGGGTCGCTGGAGGCAGGCGACGAGCTGCTGTTCGTCACCGCGCAGGTCGACGAGCAGGAGCTGGCCGACGTCCTGTCGCCCCGTGAGGGCGGGGTCAAGGACGTGTCGCTCGTCGCCCCGGTCCGGATGACGCCGGGCCTGTAGCCGGCGGGATCGTTCCGGCGCCGACAGGCGCCCGGCTCCGGCGGTCGTGACGCGGTGGGCGTAACGCACTCGTCACCGCGGTGGTGCCCCTCCGCCTTTCGCGGGCGGCAGCATGGCGGGCGGAGGATCGACCACCGCACCCGAGGACGACATGACGGCCCGCACCGCACGACGCACCGCCCCAGGCCTGGTGCTCCGAGCCCCTGCCGGTGATCCCGGTCCGAGCGTAGGGCCGGTCTCGTCCGGGGGGACGCGGTGAGCGCCGCGGAGGTGTGGCCGGCCACCCACCCGGTGAGCGTGGTGTCCGTGCTGCGGGCCACCGACCCGGACTCGTTCGTGTCCGCGCCCGTCACCCGGCTCGAGCTCGACTTCGGCGGGGTGGTCGGTGACCGGCACCACGGCCTGACGCGACCCTCCGACACCCGCCAGCTGCGCTACTACCCCCGCGGCACGATGATCCGGAACCGTCGGCAGATCAGCGTGGTCGCTGTGGACGAGCTCGCCGAGATCGCCGACCGGCTGGGCCTGCCGCACCTGGAACCCGCCTGGCTCGGCGCCAACCTGCTCGTCGCCGGCGTTCCCTCCCTCAGTGCGCTGCCAATCGGCACCCGGCTGCTGTTCGCCGGTGGCGCGGGCCTGGTGTGCGAGGGCGCCAACCAGCCGTGCCGGCTGCCGGGCGAGGTCGTCCAGTCGCACTTCCCGTGGTCGCGTGCGCAGGCGGGCTTCGTCAAGGCCGCGTACGGGCGGCGCGGGATCGTCGCCTCGGTGGAGCTGCCCGCTCCCCTCACCCCCGGCGAGGCCTTCACCGTGGCCCCGCCGGACCTCCACAGCCCGCCCGGCCTGCACCTGGCCTGAACGCTCGCGCCCGGTCGTGGCGGGGCCGTCTCGCTCAGCTGGGCGGGAACCAGCGCTGGGCGTCGCTCCAGGAACAGGTCCAGATCATGAGCTGGGCCAGGTTGACGACCTTGCCGCCCGGGAGCTCGAGACACAGCCCCGTGGTCGTGCTCACGATCGCGTGGGACGTGCCCGAGCGTGGTGTCCAGCTCTGCGTCGGAGCTCCGTTGCAGGTCATGAGCTGGACCTTCGTGCCCTTCGCCGTGGCGCCTCCCACGGTGTCGAGGCACTTGCCCAGCGCCCGCAGCGAGCTGTCGCGCTGCAGGGTCCACTGCTGGGCGGCGGAGCCGTTGCAGGTGTAGATCTCGACGGGCGTCCCGTCCGTCGTCCTGCTCCCCCGCACGTCGACGCACTTGCCGGAGAAGTGCTTGATGGGTCCCGTCTTGACGGTCGGCACACCGGACCCCGTGAAGTCGACCTCGCGAGCGCCGCGACCGTCGTTGCCGGTGATGGTGTAGCTGCCGCTGAACGCCCCGGCCTTCGTGGGGCTGAACGTGACGTCCTGGCTGATCGTCTCGCCGGGCTCGATCTGCTGGCCCTCCGCCACCGGCGCGGGGACGAGGAACGGCGCGGTCGGCGGCGCCGCCTTGGTCAGCGTCAGCAGCAGGTTGCCGCTGTTGGTGAGGGTGAAGGTCTGCGTGGCGCTCGTCCCGACCTCGACGTCGCCGAAGTCGACCTCGACCGGGGCGAGGGTGAGCTGGGCCGAGCCGGCCACCCCGACGCCGGTGACCGGGATCCGCACGTTCCCGGTCGAGGACGCGACCACGACCTCCGAGGTCTGCGTCCCCGCCGACGTCGGGGCGAAGGTCACCGGCACCGAGACCGACGCCCCGGTGGCCAGGCTGGTGCCGGCGGCGGGCAGCGACGAGGAGCTGAACGGCGCGGCCGGCGCCGTCGCCCCGGTGACCGAGGTGGTGGTGGCCCCGGTGTTGGACACGCTGACGCTGAGCGTGACGTTGCCGCCCACCGGCACCTCGCCGAAGCTCAGGCTGGCCGGGTCGGACCGCAGCCCGTCCGCGGTCGCGAACCCGTGCACGTCGAAGGCGTAGGTGCCGGCCGAGGTCGTGAAGGACAGCGCGCCCGAGAGGGACCCGGCCGTGGTGGGCGTGGACGTCACCGGCACGGTCAGGCTCGTCCCGGCGGCGAGCGTGCGGGGCAGGGTCGTCGTGCCGACGCCGAAGGGGGCGGTCGTCGTGACGTCGGAGACCGTCAGGTCCTTCTGGGCCGTCACCGTCACCTGCCGGGTGCTGGACGCGCCGACGCCGAGCAGGCCGAAGTCGGTCGGTGTCCCGGTCAGCGGGATCGAGGTCGGCCGGCCGAAGCCGAAGACCTGGCCGGAGCGGTTGCCCACGTAGACGCGGCCGCTGTCGGTCGCCGGGGTGGTGAACTTGCTCGCCGTGCCGATGGGGGCGGAGTACCGCAGGGTCATCGTGCCCTTCGACGGGACGGCGTCGTACGCCCGCAGCTGCCCGCCCGCCCCGTTCGACCCGCCGCTGTAGACGACCCAGACGAGGGCCGAGCCGTCGGTCGTGCCGTTCGAGGTGACGACCGGGGACCCGGAGCCGAAGCCGAAGTTCGCCACGCTCGTCCCGGTCCGGGTCAACGTCGGGCCGCCGGAGCCCGAGACCCCGAGCTTGAACGCCGACAGCGGTCCGCCGCTCGGGACCAGGTAGACGTACGGGGTGCTGCCGCCCCAGAAGGCAGGGTGGCCCCAGACGCCCTTGTACGGCCCGTTCACCTGCAGCACGTCGTCGGTGCCGCCGGCACCCTGGCCGCTCCCGCCGAGGTGGTCGCGGTCGAGCAGGAACACCCGCCCGTCTTTGCCCGCCTCGACCAGCAGGTGCGGGTGCGCGGTGGTCCCGTAGCCGTCCGGGATCGCCATGGGGGCGCCCGAGCCGAGGTCGGTGTCGTCGGTGTCGAGGTTGGTGTTGTTGACCGGGGAGAAGAAGTCGACCGCGGCGAGCGTGCGGTCGGGCTGGACCTGCAGCCGGATGACCGACTCCGCCAGGTTGGCCGGCGTCGGCGAGCCCGGCCCCTTGGCCGGCGAGACGCCGTTCCCGGTCGCCACGATGATCCGGCCCGACCCGTCGGACACCAGACCGCCGCCGGACTGCCAGATCCCCGCCCCCGCGGTCGAGCTGCCGGTCTCGGAGGCCCACATCGCCGTGCGCTTGCCGGTCTTGGCGTCGACGCCGACCACGTAGCCGACGAAGGGCTGGACGTCGCAGTGGCTCGCGAAGCCGGCGTAGACGACGCCGTCCATCAGCAGCAGCCCCGGCCGCTGCATCGCCGTGCGCGGCGCGAACGTGTTGGTCGGGTCGTTGTCGGGCGAGCCGGCGATCACCGACGGGAAGCCGGGCCGCTCGGAGCCGGTCGTGACGTTGACCGCGTGCAGCTCCCAGCGCGGGTGGTCCGGGTTGGCCTTGTCGTCGACCTTGGCGGTGAAGTACGCCGTGCCCGCGGCGACGTCGATGGCCGGGGTGGCGGTGCTGCCGATCTTCGGCACCAGGTCGCCGCAGCCCAGGGCGTCGACCGACCACGCCGGGCCGAAGCTGCGCTTCCACCGGATCGCCCCCGTGACGGGGTCGAGGCCGTACGCGAAGTCGTTCTCGGTCACCGCCACCAGCGTGTTCTTGGCCAGCACCGGCTGGGCGTAGACCTGCCCGTCCAGCTGGGTGGCGAAGAGCTGCCCGAAGTCCTGCGCGCCGACGTCGGACGGCGTCAGCCGCGGCTCGGAACGGTCCCACGCCGTCCGGTAGCCGTCGACCGATCCAGTGGTGACGTCGGCCTGCGCCGACGGTACGGCGGCGACGACGGTGGCCACCAGAGCGGCGAGCACCGCCCCCACGAGCGCGCGCGAACGATGTGCCTTGGCAGGCATGACTGATCCCCGATCCCCCGAACCGCGGTGCCCCCACCGCGGTATCGGCCCCCATGCTGCCGGACGCCCGCCTGCTTCGCTGCCGGTGTGGGAAAGTCACCCGTCCGGACGCAGGTCGGCGGCGCGCCGGGGGTCACCCGACGCGCCGCCGCTGCGGGTTCAGCCGCCGAGCGTCCAGCGCTGGGCGCCGGAGGCGTTGCAGGTGTAGATCTGCAGCTGGACCTTGTCCTTCGACTTCCCCTTCGGGATGTCGAGGCACTTGCCCGACCTCACGTTCACCAGCGAGCCCTTCGCGCCGACCTTCCAGCTCTGCGCACTGGTGCCGTTGCAGCCCCACAGCTGCACCTTGCCGTGGTTCTTCGTCGTGGCGTTCTTCACGTCCAGGCACTTGCCGAGGGACTTGAAGGTGGTGCCGGTGTGCGCCCAGGCCTGACTGCCGGAGTCGTTGCAGCGGTAGAGCTGGACGGCCGTGCCGTTCTTCGTCTTGCCGCCGCGGACATCGACGCAGCGGTTGCCCAGACCCACGATCGTGCTGGTGGCCGCCTTCGCCGCCGCCGTCCCGTGCACCGTGATCAGGTGCGCGCCCTGACCGTCGTTCCCGGTGATCGAGTAGGTGCCGTCGAAGGCCCCGGTCTTGGTGGGGGTGAAGGTGACCGACTGGTGGATGACGTCACCGGGCTCGATCTGCTGGCCCTCCGACACCGGGTCCGGCACCAGGAACGGCTCCGTCGGCGGTGCCGCCTTGGTCAGGGTCAGCAGCAGGTTGCCCGTGTTGGTGATGTCGAAGGTCTTGGTCACCGACTTCCCGACCGGCACCGAGCCGAACTGGATGGTGCCGGGGGTGATGGTCAGGCGGGACGCGCCCTTGATCGAGGTCCCCGTGATCGGGACCGTGACGTTCCCGGTCGAGGACTTCACCACGAGCGTGGTGCTGAACTTCCCCGCCGCCGTCGGGGCGAACGAGATCGGGACCGAGACCGAGTTCCCCGCGCCCAGCTTGGTGCCCGTGCTCGGCAGCGCGTCGGTGCTGAACGGCCCCTTGGGCCCGGTCGCTCCCGTGATCGTGGTCGTGGTCGCGCCGCTGTTGGTGATGCTGGCGTCGAGGGTGACCCTGCCCCCGACCGGGACCTCACCGAAGCCGAGCGTCGAGGGGTCGGACAGCAGCCCGTCCTCCGAGCCCGCGCCGTGCAGGTCGAAGGCGAACGTGCCCGTCGTCGTCACGAACGAGATGGCGCCGGACTCCGACACCGGGCTCGTCGGCCGGTAGGTGACCGGCACGGTCAACGAGGCACCGGCCTTGAGCGTCACCGGCAGCTTCACCTTGCCCGCCTTGAACGGCGCATCGGTGTTGATCTTCGTGAGCCTGACGCTCCGCTTGGCCGTCACGGTGACCTGCTTGGTGACGCTGGCCTTGACCGCGACCAGGCCGAAGTCGGTCGGGGTCCCCGCCAGGGCGATCGTGGTCGGGCGGCCGAAGCCGTACACCTGGCCGGAACGGTTCGCGACGTACACCCGGCCGTTCGTCGTGGCCGGCACGGAGAACTTGGTCGCCGTCCCGATCGGGGCCGAGTAGCGCAGCTTGAGCTTGCCCTTGCTCGGCACCGCGTCGTACGCCCGCAGCTGGCCGCCGGCCCCGTTCGGGCCCTTGCTGTAGACCACCCAGACGAGTGCGGAGCCGGCGTTCTTGCCGACCGAGGTGACCATCGGCGAGCCCGAGGTGTAGCCGAAGTTGGCGCTGGTCGTACCGGTGCGGGTCAGCGCCGGCTTGCCGGAGCCGGAGACGCCCACCTTGAACGCGGAGAGCGGGCCGCGGTTGGTCGTCATGTAGACGTAGCCGCCGCCACCGCCCCAGAACGCCGGGTAGCCCCAGACGCCCTTGTACGGTCCCCCGGTCTGCAGGACGTCGTCCTTGCGGCCGGCCTTCTGCCCGCTGCCGCCCAGGTCGTCACGGTCGAGCAGGAAGACCCGGCCGTCCTTGCCGACCTCGACCAGCAGGTGCGGGTGGGCCTTGGTGCCGTAGCCGTCGGGGATGGCCATCGGGCCGCCGGAGCCGAGGTCGGTGTCGTCGGTGTCGAGGTTGCTGTTGTTCACCGGGGAGAAGAAGTCGGTCGCCTTGAGGGTGCCGTTCTTCTGCACCGCCACCCGCACGACCGACTCGGCCAGCTGGTGCGGCGGGTTCTTGCCCTTGCGCGGGGACGGCGACACGCCGTTGCCCGTCGCGAAGATGATCTGCCCGGCGCCGTCGGAGACCAGGCCTCCGCCGGACTGCCAGATGCCGGCGCCGGCCTTCGAGTTGCCGGTCTCGGTCGCGAACATCGCCGTCTGCTTGCCGCTCCTGGCGTTCACCCCGACGACGTAGCCGACGTACGGCTGCTTGTCGCAGTGGCTGGCGAAGCCCGCGTAGACGACGCCGCCGAGGAGCAGCAGCCCCGGGCGCTGCATCGCGGTCTTGGGGTTGAAGCTGTGGCCCTTGTCGTTGTCGGCCGCACCCTTGATCGTGGTGGGGAACCCGGCCCGTTCCTTGCCGTTGGTGACGTCGATCGCGTGCATGTACCAGCGCGGGTTGGCCCCGTTCTTGCCGTTGTTCACCTTGGCCGTGAAGTACGCGGTGCCCGTGGCCTGGTCCACGACCGGCGTCGCGGTGATGCCCACGGTCGGGACGAGGTCGCCGCAGCCGATGTTCGAGGCCGGCCACTCGGGACCGACGTCGCGCGTCCACCTGATCTTGCCGGTCACCGGGTCGAGCCCGTAGGCCTTGTCCTTCTCGGTGACGGCGAGCAGCACGCCCTTGGCGACGATCGGCTGGGCGTAGATCTGCCCGTCGAGCTTGGTGGCGAACAGCTGCCCGAAGTCCGGCGCCGAGGCGTCGGACGGGGCCAGGCCGGGCTCGTTGGGGTCCCAGCCCGTCCGCAGGGTGTCCACCGACACGGTGGTCACGTCGGCGCTGGCGACGGGGCCGGCCGCAGCCAGCCCGCTCGAGACGAGGCCGGCCAGGAGGATGCCGCTGAGCAGCCGGGCAGGACGAGGAAGAGCGAAAGACAAGGTGGTGACTCCCATGGCGGCACGGTCCGGACGACCGCTGGCGCCTCATCGTGCCTCAGGAACTCTCAGAATGCCGGGAGCGGAACACTCCCGTCGTCGATTTAGGGCACTTTCGTCACGCGAGTCACACGTGCACGGCCGAGATCACGGTGCGGTGGGGACCGCGTCCTCGATCGGGGTCCGACCGCGGGAGAGCAGCAGACCGATCACGAACAGCGCCCCGAGCAGCAGCGGCCAGCCGAGCACGACCTTGGCGACGGCGAGCCACACCACCTGGTGGGCCAGGAAGAGGGGCAGCTGAACGACGAAGCGCAGCACGTACGGCACCGCGAGCACCAGCGTGAGCCGGGTGCTCATCCTGACCAGCGCCCGGTCCCGGATCCACCCGGTCGGGTCCTCGAGCGCCGCTCCGATGACGAAGCCGATCAGGGGTCGACGCACGACCACCGTCAGCAGCGAGACGACCGCCAGCCCCCCGTTGTAGAGGATGCCGGGCAGGAACACGTCCTCGGCGCGGCCTGTCCGGGTGGCGATCAGGGCCGCGATCGCGGTGGGGACCACCGCCTGGGCGACGAACTTGAGGGAGGAGCGCTGGACGAGCCGGACGACGGCGAGCACCAGCGCGAGGCCGAGCGCCACCGCGAGCGAGAGGTAGAGCTGGCGGGTGGTCACCCAGGCGACGGTGAACCCGACGAAGGGCAGCGCGGCCTCGACCATGCCCCGGACCCCGCCCAGCGTGCGCCCGAGCTCGTAGCGGACGAGCTCCTCGACGTAGCGGAACTGCGGCCGTCCAGCGCGGTCGGGACCGAGCGCGGCGGCGCCGGACCGGTCGGCCTGGCCAGCCTCCGTCACGAAGCGGTCGGGGTCGGCAGCAGCTCGTAGCGCGGGTTGTAGACCAGGCGCCGGCCCTCGTGGCAGCTGATCCGGCCCTGGATCTTGAGGGTGCGCCCCGCGTCGATGCCAGGGATCTGGCGTCGGCCCAGCCAGACGAGGGTGACCCCGCCCGAGCCGTCACGCAGCTCGACCTCCAGGGCCGGGTGACCCGCACGCGGGCTCAGCGTGATCGTCGAGACCGTCCCGGTCAGGCAGACCTGCTGGCGGTCCTCGCAGTTGCCGATCGGCACGGCGCCCTCGTCGCGCACGTTGCGCTGCAGCTCCTCGGACTCGAGCTCGGCGTTGGACGTCGCCAGACGTCGCAGCGCCCGCTGCAGCATGTTCTCCCTACCCATGGTCCATTCCTCCGCACGGGGTGGTCGTTCGATCCAGCATCCCACCACGAGCCGCATCGCCGCTGCCCGTGTGGAGATCGGGCGGCGTCACTCGACGGGCTGCAGGTCGGCGGGCATGCTCATCGGCAGCAGGTCCCCCGGCGCCATGGCCTCGTCCCCGCGCCGGACGACGACCTCGCGGAACGCCTCCAGCACCGCGGCCACGGCCGGGTCGTCGTCGTCGCTCTCGATCGCGGCCTGGCCGTAGACGATGCCGCGCAGCAGCCAGCGCGGGCCTTCGGCGACCCACATCCGCGACGGCTGGTAGCCCTGCTCGCCGTCGGGCGTCGTCACGGGCAGGAGGCGCCGGAGCTCGACCCCGAACGGACCGGCCGCGAGCTCGGCGGAGCCGCCCACCTCGGCGGCCGCCTCGGAGATCTCGTCGCGCAGCTCGGCCCACAGGCCACCGCTGCGCGGCGCGGCGTACGCGCTCAGCTCCAGCGCGGAGCTGCCCACGACCTCGGGCTGCGCCCCGTTGGTGACGGGGGCCGTGACCGGCAGCACGAGCATGGCCGACACGATGTCGGAGGACTCGTTGACCTGCAGCCGCAGCTCGGAGCCGGGCACCGGCGTCACGATGATGCTGCCGAGGTCGATCCGCGGCTGGTCGTCGGTCGGCTCGTCGTCGGAGTCGGCCAGCTCGGAGACCTCGAACGGTCCGGCGGTGCGCCATTCGGTGGCGTCGAGCTCGGCCGTGTCGAGCCCGTCGTCCGCCGCGGCGTCCTGCGGGTCCGCCTCGTCGTCCGCGTCGGGCGCGTCTGACGCGACGGCGTCCCGGTCGCCCGGCTGGTCCGCCGCGTCGAGGGCGTCGTCCGGGTCGAGGGTCTCGTCCGGGTCGTTCGCTCCGGCGTCGGTGGTCTCCACCTCGGCCTCGTCCTCGCCCGACCGGGCCCTCTTCTTGCGCCCGAAGATCACGCGACCACTCCTTGTTGCACGCCGTACGGCTGGGTCTGCTGCTCTGACTGTGCTGATCTGACTGCTGATCTGACTGCTGATCCGACTGCTGATCTGACGCGGACGACCTTAGCCTGGATCCGACGCCCGGCCGTCGGTCGAGCCGTGGCCGCCCGTCCCGCGGGCGGAGGCGGGCAGCACGTCGGTCACCACGAACCGCGCGCGGGCGACCCGCTGGACGACGAGCTGGGCGATCCGGTCCCCCCGGCCGATCCGCACCTCCACCGACGGGTCGGTGTTCAGCAGGTTGACGCAGACCTCGCCGCGGTAGCCGGCGTCGATCGTCCCCGGCGCGTTGACGACCGTCAGGCCGTGGCGGTGCGCGAGACCGGAGCGCGGGTGCACGAAGCCCGCGTAGCCGTCCGGCAGGACCAGGGCGACACCCGTGCGGACCAGCCGGCGGGTCCCGGGCGCCAGCACGACGTCTTCGGCGCTGTGCAGGTCCGCACCCGCGTCGCCGGGGTGCGCGTACGCGGGGACCGGCAGGCCGGCGTCCAGCAGGACCAGACCGACGGCGACCTCGTGGTCAACCACGTCGGGGGGCCTGCGGGTCCGGCGCCGGCCGTGGTGGGGTCGGGACCCAGCCGAGGGCGGTGGCGAACGCACCCGGGCGGCGGGTCGAGACCAGCCAGTAGGGCACGGGGTCGGCCGGGTCCTCGAGCGTCAGCTCCACGGTCGTCGAGATCCAGGGCCGCAGCACGAGGTGCGCACGGGCGTCCGCGTCGACCTCGGAGCGGAGCCGGGTGGCGGCGGCGTCGAGGGGGCGGACGGCCCCGAGCCAGGACCGTCCGATGACGGCCCGTCCGACCCGGACCTGCCCGTCGTCGACCTCGATGACGTACGACGCGGCCCAGAACCCGAGGCCGACGACGACCACGATGGCGAGCCCGACGCCGAGGGCCCACCACCGTCCGAGGTAGAACCCGAAGGCCCCGGCGAGCGTCGCCGCCGAGAGCACGGAGAACAACCACCAGGTCAGCGGGACCTGCACCCGCTCGTGGAACCGCACCCCGCCACCGTACCGGCGCCGGACGCACGAACGCCGTCCTCCGACGAGGAGGACGGCGTCATGCGTGCGCGAGATCCGTCGCGCGGGCGGGGTCGCTCAGCCGGCGCAGTCGAAGCAGTAGGCGTCGCCGTTCTTGCGCTCCTCGGCGATCTGGCTGCGGTGCCGGACCAGGAAGCAGCCGGAGCAGGTGAACTCGTCGGACTGGCGCGGGAGCACCCGCACCGTCAGCTCTTCGTGGGACAGGTCGGCGCCGGGGAGCTCGAACGCCTCGGCGGCCTCCGTCTCGTCCTCGTCGACCTTGCCGGAGTTCTTGTCGTTGCGACGGGTCTTGAGCTCTTCGATGCTGTCTTCGTTGAGCTCGTCGCCGTCGGTCTTGCGGGGGGCGTCGTAGTCGGTCGCCATCAGTACCTCTTGTCACCTTTCACAGGCTCTCGTGCCCAGCGGCTGCGGCGCTGCCGCCGCGGGGCAGCGCATGTGTACCACATGCGGTGCGGTGCTCGGGACCACTCACCGCGAGGGTGAGGAGAACGTTGCTGCCGCGGTCCCTCCAACGGATGGGCGCTCAGAAAATTCCCGAGGCGCTGTCATGAGGGGGGACGACCCCCCACACCCCCCGCTGAGCTCCCGTCGCTGGCGCTCCGGAAGCTCGATTCGTGAGGAGGGACGACCCCCCACACCCCCTCAGACCGGCTGCGGGACCTGCTGGCACAGCGCCCTGCGGGTGGGGTCGCGCAGGTTCGTGCAGCAGTCCGGCTGGCAGTCGTACCAGCCCACGGCACCGCCCTCGACGACCGGTCGGTCGGGCTCCTCGCCCCGGGCGGCGGCCGCACGTTCGAGCACGAGGTCGACCAGCGCGGACACGAAGGCGGGATGCGTGCCGGCGGTTGCGGCCCGGGCGAGCGGCAGGCCGAGCTCGCGCGCGGTCTCCACCGCCTCGGTGTCGAGGTCGTAGATGACCTCCATGTGGTCGGACACGAAGCCGATCGGCACCAGCACCACGGCGGGGACGCCGGCCTGCTTCAGCTCGGCCAGGTGGTCGTTGACGTCGGGCTCCAGCCAGGGCTGGCTCGGCGGGCCGGAGCGGGAGCAGAAGGCGAGGTCGAAGGCGTACGGACGGCCACGGCGCTGCCCGACCTCCCGGGTCACGGCGGCCGCGACGGCGAGGTGCCAGTCGACGTAGCCGCCGTCGGCGCTGCGCGGCGTCGGTCCGGACGTGGTCGCCATCGCCGTCGGGATCGAGTGGGTCATGAAGACGAGGCGGGCGTCGTCCCCGAGTTCGCCCAGCTCGTCGAGCGCGGCGTCGGTCGCGTCGACCGAGGCGGCGACGAAGCCGGGGTGGTCGGAGTAGTGACGAATCTTGTCGACCGTCACGCCGCTGGCCGCCTGCGGGTCGAAGGAGTCGAACAGGTTCTCCCGGTACTGCCGGCACGAGGAGTACGAGGGGTAGGCGCTGGTGAGCACGGCGACCACGCGGCGGTGCCCGTCGGCGGCGAGGCGCTCGACCTCGGGGCCCAGGAACGGGTCCCAGTTGCGGTTGCCCCAGTAGAGCGGCAGGTCCAGGTCGCGGGAGTCGAGCTCGGTGCGCAGCGCGGCGAGCAGCGCGCGGCACTGGTCGTTGATGGGGCTGCGCCCGCCGAAGTCGTCGTAGTGGTGCGCGACGTCGGCGAGGCGCTCCCGCGGGATCCCGCGGCCGCGGGTCACGTTCTCGAGGAAGGGCATGACGTCGTCGGGCTTCTCGGGGCCGCCGAACGAGACCAGCAGGAGCGCGTCGTACGGGGCGGTGGCTGCAGAGGCAGCAGGGTCTGGCACCTGCCGATCCTGCCACGCGGCGGCCCTGCGGCCCAGGGTCCGGGAGGTGACGAACGCATCGGTCCACCCGGATCCGGTCGTGCGTCGCCGGCCCCTGCTCGGACCGAACGCGCGCGCGCCCGGCTCCGAACGTCCTCAGTCCGCGAGGTAGCGGTGCAGCGCCGTCCCGGCGTCCTCGGGCACGAAGCCCGTCGCCCCCAGCCGACCCAGGTCGAGCGCGCTGTGCTGCGGGCGTGGCGCGAGCTGCTTGCCCTGCCCGTACACGGCCGCGCTGACCGGGGTCACGGACGCGGCCGGCTGACCGCGCAGCACGAAGACCTCCCGGGCGATGTCGGCCCAGGTCTGCACCGGGCCGGCGTTGCTCACGTTGTAGGTGCCGAAAGGGGCACCCACGGCGAGCAGGTGCACCAGGGCGCGGACGATCTCGCCGGTGAAGGTCAGCCGCCCGTGCTGGTCGTCGACGACGGAAGGGGACACCCCACGGTCGGCCAGCCGGGCCATCGTGGTGACGAAGTTGGCCCCGTCGCCGACCACCCAGCTCGTCCGCAGCAGCAGGTGCCGCGGGAGGGTCGCGACCAGCGCGTCCCCGGCGGCCTTGGTCTGGCCGTAGACGCCGAGCGGGGAGAACGGCTCGTCCTCGGTGTGCAGCTCCTGGGTGCCGTCGAAGACGTAGTCGGAGCTGACGTGGACGAGCGTCGCCCGGTGCCGGCGGGCCGCCTCGACGAGCGCGCCCAGACCGGTCACGTTCGTCGCCCACGCCTGCCGCCGGCCCTCGACCGTCTCCGCCGCGTCGACCGCGGTGTAGGCGGCCGCGTTGACGATCGTGCCGTAGGGCGCGAAGTCGAACGCGGCGACGGAGGCCGGGTCGGCCAGGTCGAGCACGTCGCGCCCGACGGCGACCGCGTCCTCGAACGCGTCGCTCAGCGCACGGCCGAGCTGACCGTTCGCGCCGACGACCAGCATCGGGCGCGCCGGCATCGGGCGTACCTGGTCGAGCCGGGGGTGGTTCCGGTCCGCCTCGGAGAGCTCGGCCTCCGCGAGCGGGATCGGCCAGGCGATCGCGGCGGTCTCGTCGGCCAGGTTGAGGAACGTGTAAGAGTCCTTGGCCGCGGCGCTCCAGTGGTCGTTGACCAGGTACGAGTACGCGGTCGCGTCCTCGAGCGTCTGGAAGGCGTTACCCACCCCGCGCGGCACGAAGACGGCGCGGTCGGGCCCGAGCTCGAGGGTGACCGTCACCCCGAAGGCGGGTCCGGGGCGCAGGTCGACCCAGGCGCCGAACACGCGGCCGCTGGCCACCGTGACGTACTTGTCCCAGGGCTCGGCGTGCACACCGCGGGTGACACCGGCCGCGGTGTTGAACGAGACGTTGTTCTGCACCGGCCCGAAGTCGGGCAGGCCGTCGGCCACCATCTTCGTGCGCTGCCAGTTCTCCTTGAACCAGCCGCGGTTGTCGCCACGCACGGCCAGCTCGACGACCAGCAGCCCGGGGATCTCGGTCGCCTGCACGCTCCCCGTCGGCGTCGTGGTCGGGGCGGTCTGGGCCGGCATCACTGGCCCTGCGCCGCGTACTGGGCCTCGGTGCGCGCCTTCTGCGGCCGCCACCAGGCCTCGTGGTCGCGGTACCAGCCGATGGTCGCGTCGAGGCCGGCGGTGAAGTCGGCGTACGAGGGCGCCCACCCGAGCTCGGTGCGGAGCTTCGTCGAGTCGATGGCGTAGCGCAGGTCGTGCCCGGCGCGGTCGGTCACCAGGTCGTACGCGTCGCCGGGCTGGCCCATGAGCTCGAGGATGGTCTCGACGACCTGGCGGTTGTCGCGCTCGCCGTCGGCGCCGACGAGGTAGGTCTCACCGACGACGCCGGACTCGAGGATGGTGAGGACCGCCGAGCTGTGGTCGTCGGCGTGGATCCAGTCGCGCACGTTCGAGCCCGCGCCGTAGAGCTTGGGGCGGCCGCCGTCGAGCACGTTCGTGATCTGGCGCGGGATGAACTTCTCGACGTGCTGGTAGGGCCCGTAGTTGTTCGAGCAGTTGCTGATCGTCGCCCGCACGCCGAACGAGCGCACCCACGCGCGGACCAGCAGGTCGGAGCCGGCCTTGGTCGAGGAGTAGGGGCTCGACGGGTTGTACGGCGTCTGCTCGGTGAAGCGCTCCGGGTCGTCGAGCTCGAGGTCGCCGTAGACCTCGTCGGTCGAGATGTGGTGGTAGCGCGTCTGGTGGTGCCGCGCGGCCTCCAGCAGCGTGTAGGTCCCGATGATGTTCGTCGTCAGGAAGGGCGTCGGGTCGCGCAGCGAGTTGTCGTTGTGCGACTCCGCGGCGAAGTGCACGACGGCGTCGGCCGCGCCGACCAGGGGCTCGACCGTGGCGGCGTCGCGGATGTCGCCGACGACCAGCGAGAAGCGGTCGGAGGGGAGGTCGTCGAGCGAGGCCCGGTTCCCCGCGTAGGTGAGGAGGTCGAGGACCGTCACGGTGTGGTCGGTGTGGTTCAGGACGTGACGGACGAAGTTCGAACCGATGAACCCCGCTCCGCCGGTCACCAGCAGTGCAGACACGGGACGCACACTAACCAACCCAGGTGACGCTTCCGTGACACGCGACGCGGAGGCGCGGACGCACGCGCCCGTGCCCGGACGTGCCACCATGCTCCGCATGCGCGGCATCATCCTGGCCGGTGGCTCGGGCACCCGTCTGCACCCGGTGACCCTGGGGATCAGCAAGCAACTCGTCCCGGTCTACGACAAACCGATGATCTACTACCCGCTCTCGACCCTGATCTTCGCGGGGATCCGGGACGTGCTGGTGATCACGACCCCGCACGACCGACCGGGGTTCGAGCGCCTGCTGGGCGACGGGACGCAGTTCGGGATCTCGATCTCGTACGCCACCCAGCCCTCCCCCGACGGGCTCGCGCAGGCCTTCGTCATCGGCGCGGACTTCATCGGCGACGACAAGGTCGCCCTCGTCCTGGGCGACAACATCTTCTACGGCTCGGGTCTGGGCACGCAGCTGCGCCGGTTCCGCGACGTGGACGGCGGCGCGGTGTTCGCGTACTGGGTCGCGGAGCCGTCCGCGTACGGCGTCGTCGAGTTCGACGCCGACGGGCACGCGATCTCGCTGGAGGAGAAGCCGGAACGCCCGCGTTCGCACTACGCCGTGCCCGGTCTCTACTTCTACGACAACGACGTCGTCCGGATCGCCCGCGAGCTCGAGCCGTCGGCCCGCGGCGAGTACGAGATCACCGACGTCAACCGCGCCTACCTCGAGGCCGGCAAGCTGGCGGTGGGCGTCCTCCCCCGCGGCACCGCGTGGCTCGACACGGGGACGTTCGACTCGCTCAACGACGCCGGCAACTTCGTCCGGACCCTCGAGGCCCGGCAGGGCCTCAAGGTGGGCTCGCCCGAGGAGGCGGCCTGGCGGCTCGGGTTCCTGACCGACGACGAGCTCACGGCGCGCGCCCAGGCGCTCGCGAAGTCCGGCTACGGCACGTACCTGCTCGACCTGGTCGCGCGCGAGCAGGAGTCGGCGCCGGCAGCCCCGGCGTGACCTGATCCGCCCCCGACCGGGTCTCGGCGCCTGACGCCGGACCCGTTCCCGGGTAGCGTGCGCACCGCCCCCCACAGACAAGGTGCTCCACGTGATCAAGAAGACGGCCCTCGCCGGACTGGCCCTGACCGCCCTCGCTCTCGCCGGCTGCGGCGGTGGCGGCGCGACCGCGCCCGCGAGCTCGGCGGCCCCCGCCGGCTCCACCGCGCCCAGCAGCGCGGCGTCCGCGCCCGCCTCGGGCCCGGCGAGCTCCGCCGCGCCGAGCACCGGGACACCGACGACGGCCGAGGTCGCGGACCCGTGCGACGTCCTCGACGCCGACCAGATCGGCGACCTGACGGGGGTCAAGGTCAAGAAGGGCACGACGCAGGACGTCGGTGGGTCCAAGGTCTGCAGCTGGGCGCCGGAGGACGGCACCAAGAGCGACGCGGCCGTGTTCAGCGCGCAGGAGGGACCGCTGCAGGGTTCGCTGAGCCAGGTCGAGGACCAGCTCAAGTCGCAGTTCGACGGCAAGGTCGCCAAGCTGAGCGTCGCCGGCGCGGACGACGCGCGCTACGTCACGGGCAAGAAGTCGGGCCTGAACGTGATCGACGTCATCGCCCAGAAGGACGAGGTCTTCTACCAGGTCCTCGCCGCGTCACCCCGGGACACCGCGCAGCACAAGGGTGCCGCGATCAAGATCGCGGAGACCTTGATCAAGGCCTGAGCTCCCGCCGGAGGAACGTTCCCTGCGCCTGTCGAAGGGCCCGAGGAACGTTCCCTGCGCTCGTCGAAGGGCGCGGCGGAACCTACCGGCGCCCGCGGCGGGACTGCAGGTAGTCACTGACCACGAACTCCCCGAGCCGCCCGATGTCGGGGGTGAAGACCCGGCCGCCGGCTCGACGGGCGATGGCGTCCACGAAGCGGCGCAGGCCGGGGTCGTCGCCGAGCATGAAGGTGTTCAGGGTCGCGCCGTAGCGGGCCAGCTCGTCCACCTGGGCGACGGTGGCGCGGACGGTCTCCGAGGTGCTCGGCCAGTGGAACGTCGCACCTCCGTCACCGGTGAGGTGCGCGGTCGGCTCGCCGTCGGTCACCACCAGGACGACCGGTTCGGCGTCGGGGTGGCGGCGCAGGTGTCGCTGGGCGAGCAGCAGCGCGTGCTGCAGGTTGGTGCCCTGGATCCACTCGGGCTCGGCCTCGGCCAGCTGCACGGGCGTGAGCCGGCGCGCGAGCCGGTTGAAGCCGATGACCTGCAGCGCGTCCTGGCGGAACCGGGTCTCGATCAGGTGGTTGAGCGCCAGCGCCGTCTGCTTCATCGGACCCCAGCGCCCGTCCTGCACCATCGAGAACGACAGGTCGACGCACAGCGCGACCGCGGCGGTCGTCCGCCGCTCGGTCTCGGTGACCTCGAAGTCCTCGACGTCGAGCAGCATCCCGCCGGACCTGCTCCCCGGACCGGTCGACGGGTTCAGGGCCCGACGGCGCAGCGCGTTCGACACCGTCCGCGGCGCGTCGAGCGGCAGCTCGTCGCCGAACACCCACGGGCGGGTCAGCCCGGTCGGCTCGTCGGCCGCGCCGGTGCGGTGGTCGGCGTGGTCGCCGTTCCCGCTGGCCGCGAGCTGGTCGAACACGCGCTTGAGCGCACTCTGGCCCAGCCGACGCACGGCGGCGGGGGTCAGCCGCATACCGTCGTCGCCGCGGGTCAGGTAGCCCTGGTTCTCGAGCTCGCGCTCGAGGTCGCGCAGGGCCTGGAAGTCGCGCACGGCCTCGTGCCCCAGCCGCTGCTCCAGCAGGTCGACGTCCACGTCGTCCAGCGTCGAGCCGGGGTCGCCCTGCGAGAGCTGCGCCTCGAGCGCCTCGAGGTCGGCGAGCTCGGCCACGGCCTCGACAGCCTCGGAGTAGCCGAGGCCCTCGCCCCCGGGCCGCATGCCGGCGTCCGAGCTGCGGTCCAGGCCCGGGCGGAGCGAGCGCAGGTTGTCGCCGAGCTGGGCCATCTCCGAGGCGAGGTCGGCGTCGGCGAGGGCCTGGGACATGAGCTGGCCGAGCTGCTCGCGCTGCTCCGGGCTCAGCGAGCTCATCATCCGCTGGGCGGCGGCCTGCCGGCGCGCGAGGGCGTCGATCAGCTCCTCGATGTTCTCGGGCTGCTCGGGGAAGAACTCGCCGTGCTTGCCCATGAACTCGTTGAACGCGTCGGTCGTGTCCTCGCTGCGCCCGTGCTTGGCCAGCAGCTGGTTGAGGTCGGCCAGCATGTCCTTGACCCGGGCCATCGCCTCGGGGTCCGGGCTCTCCAGGGCCTGCTTCATCCCCGCGAACTGCGCGTCCAGCACCTCGCGCTGCAGCATCTGCTTGATCTGCTCGTAGGTCTGCTTGGCCTCGGGTGACTTCCAGTCGTACGCGTCGAGACCGCGGACGGCTCCGGCCACGTCGTCCGGGAGGGTGTCGAGCTCCATCTCCGCGAACCGGGCGTCGTCGCCCTCGTCGCCGGCCAGCGCCTCGCGCTCCGACGCCAGCGCCTGGTCGAGCGCGGCACGGACCTGGTCGAGCGTCGCCCCGAGGTCGCCACGGCGGCGGGCCGCGTTCCGCAGCCGGCGGATCTTCTCCGCCAGCCGGTCGAGGCCCCCGCGCCCGTCGACGCCCTCGCGCAGCAGCTCGCGCAGCGAGTCACGCACGTTCCCGGCCGAGAGGACGTCGGACCCGATCTTGTCGATCGCCGCACGCACGTCGTACGGGGCGGCGAGCGGGTCGGGCCCACCGCGCCACGGTCCGTACCGGAACCGACCGTGCGGGTCGCGTGGCTCGTACCGCTCAGCACTCACGCGTTCAACGTAGTCCCGCGTTCCAGCGGGTCTCGTTCCTCCCGCGAAAGATGGGTCGCGTTGCCGGAGGACATGCAAAGACGCACCAACGAGCAGGTGCCCCGCGAGTCCGCCCTTCGCCTCGAGCGGTACCTCCTCCCGCTCGGCGAGGCTTGCGAACCGGGAAGGCCTACCGCTCGAGGTGGTGTGTGACCGCTGGATGGTCGTAGGCGAAGAAGGCTCAGCCGGCGACGACCTCGAGGATCGCGGTGCCCCACTTCTCGAGCTTGCTGGCCCCGACCCCGGAGACGGCCGCGAGCCCGCTGAGCGACGTCGGCGCCGTCGAGGCGACCTGGCGCAGCGTCGCGTCGTGGAAGACCACGTACGGCGGCACCCCGGCCTCCTTGGCCGTCGCGGACCGCCAGGCCCGCAGGCGTTCGAACAGCGCCTCACCGCCTGCGTCGAGGGCGACCGCCTCCGCGGCCGTCGACCGCTTCCTGTCCCGCACCCGCGCGGTCTTCGGGACCTCGCGGCGCAGAGCGACGGTGCGCTCGCCCCGCAGCACGCCCGCCGAGCCCTCCGTGAGCATCAGGGTGCCGTACCCGTCCGCGACCGCCAGGAGCTGCTGGGCCAGGAGCTGACGGACCACGCCACGCCACTCGTCGGCGTTCAGCTCGGTCCCGATCCCGAACACGCTCAGGTCCGTGTGGCCCAGCTGCGTGACCCGCTCGGTCGTGTTCCCGAGCAGGATGTCGACCACGTGGCCGGCGCCGTAACGCTGCCGCCGGTCCGCGAGCCGCCACACCGCGGACAGCAGCTTCTGCGCGGGCACGGTGCCGTCCCACGTCTGCGGCGGGCTGGTGCAGGTGTCGCAGTTCCCGCAGGGCTCGGCCGTCTGACCGAAGTAGGCGAGCAGCTGCACGCGACGGCACTCGACCGTCTCGCACAGCGCGAGCATCGCGTCGAGGTGGGCGGAGAGGCGGCGGCGGTGGGCGGCGTCGCCCTCGGAGGAGTCGATGAACTTGCGCTGGGAGACGACGTCGGCCAGCCCGTACGCGAGCCAGGCCGTGGCCGGGGCTCCGTCACGACCGGCGCGCCCGGTCTCCTGGTAGTAGCCCTCCACCGACTTCGGCAGGTCCAGGTGCGCCACGAAGCGGACGTCGGGCTTGTCGATCCCCATCCCGAACGCGATGGTCGCGACCATGACCATCCCGGGCTCGCGCAGGAACCGGCTCTGGTTCTTCGCGCGGACTCCCGCGTCCAGGCCGGCGTGGTAGGGCAGCGCCGTGATGCCCTCCCGGGTCAGGAACTCGGCGGTCTGCTCGACGGACTTCCGCGAGAGGCAGTAGACGATGCCGGCGTCGCCGGGGTGCTCGGTCCGCAGCAGCGTGAGCAGCTGTGCGCGCGGGGTGTCCTTCGCCACGATCCGGTACTCGATGTTGGGCCGGTCGAAGCTGGCGACGAACTGGGCGGCGTCGTCGAGGCGGAGCCGGGTCACGATCTCCGCGGCGGTCGCGGCCGTGGCGGTCGCGGTGAGCGCGATCCGGGGCACGTCGGGCCAGCGGTCGTGCAGCATCGCCAGCGTCAGGTAGTCGGGCCGGAAGTCGTGGCCCCACGAGGAGACGCAGTGCGCCTCGTCGATGGCGAAGAGCGCGACCCGTCCACGTCCCAGCAGCCGGACGGTGTCGGCGACGTTGAGCCGTTCGGGGGCGAGGTAGAGCAGGTCGAGCTCGCCGGCGAGGTAGGCGGCCTCGACGGCACGGCGCTCGTCGGTGCGCTGGGAGGAGTTGAGGAACGCCGCGCGCACCCCGAGCGCGCCGAGGGCGTCGACCTGGTCCTGCATGAGCGCGATGAGCGGTGAGATGACGACGCCGGTGCCGGGCCGGACCAGCGCCGGGACCTGGTAGCACAGCGACTTGCCGGCGCCGGTGGGCATGAGCACGAGCGCGTCACCGCCCGCGACGACCGTCTCGATGATCTCCGCCTGCTGACCGCGGAAGGCGTCGTAGCCGAAGACGGTCTGCAGCACGGAGAGCGGGGTGGCCGTGCCGGCGGCGATCGCGGTCGCTGCTGCCGGGGAGGTCATGGAGGACAGGGTGACGACTCGTTCCCGGGAGGCGTGACGTGCCGAGGGCCAGGACGCTCAGGCGGCCCCGTACACCGTACGGCCGTCGACGGTCTCCTTCTCGATGCGGCGGGTCAGGTGGAGGCCCTCGAGGACGAACTCGACGGCCGCGGCGACCTGGCCGCGGGAGGCGGCGTCACCGTAGCCGAGGCGGTCGAGGACCTTGGCGAGCCCCGGGACCGTGCCGAGCTGGGCGAGCACGTCGGACGCGGGGACGAGGTCTCCGGTCTCCACGACCGCGCCCTCGGCGAAGACCGAGGTGAAGCCCGACAGGTCGAGCCCGGAGAGCCGGTCGCGGAACGTCGCGGCGATGGCCAGCCGGAGCAGGTGGTCGAGGACCGAGCGCTCGCGGCCCTCCTCCCCCATCTCGAACTCGATCTTGCCCAGCAGGGTGGGCAGCACCGGCGAGAGGTCGCAGACCCGGGCGACGGCTCCGGCGTTGTTCGAGTCGCCCGTCCGGGCGGCCCGGCGCAGGGCGGAGGCGGCGACCCCCTCGGCGGCGGCGATGGCGAACCGGGCCGAGACGCCGGACCGCTGGTCGACCGAGGACGACTCGCGCAGCAGGTGCACGAAGCGGGCCAGGACCTCGAGCAGGTGGTCGCCCACCTCGGCGACGACCTCGGCCTCCTGGCGCAGCAGGGTGACCTCGTCGTCGACCTCGGACAGGTAGTGCGTACGGATCTCGGCGCCGAAGCGGTCCTTGAGCGGGGTGATGATGCGGCCGCGGTTGGTGTAGTCCTCGGGGTTGGCCGTGGCCACCAGGAACACGTCGAGCGGGAGCCGCAGCGAGTAGCCCCGGACCTGGATGTCGCGCTCCTCGAGCACGTTGAACAGCGCGACCTGGATCCGCTCGGCGAGGTCGGGGAGCTCGTTCAGGCCGAAGAGGCCGCGGTTGGCGCGGGGCACCAGGCCGTAGTGGATGGTCTCGGGGTCGCCGAGGGTGCGACCCTGCGCGACCTTGACGGGGTCGACGTCGCCGATCAGGTCGCCGACGCTGGTGTCGGGGGTCGCGAGCTTCTCCGTGTAGCGGTCGTCGCGGTGGCGCCAGGCGACCGGCAGCTCCTCGCCCAGCTCGGCGAGCAGCCCGCGGCAGCGGACGCACACGGGCGCGTACGGGTCGTCGTGGATCTCGCAGCCGGCGACCTCGGGGCTCCACTCGTCGAGCAGGGTCACGAGCGTGCGCATGATGCGCGTCTTGCCCTGGCCGCGCTCGCCGAGCAGGACGATGTCGTGGCCGGCGATCAGCGCGGACTCGAGCTCGGGCAGCACCGTGTCCTCGAGACCGACGATGCCGGGGAACGGGTCCTCGCCCGCGCGCAGGCGGGTGATCAGGTTGCCGCGGAGCTCCTCGGCGACGCCGCGGCTGGTGTGGCCGGAGGCGCGCAGCTCGCCCAGGGTCGCCGCGGCCGGGTGCGAGGTCTGCGATGACACAGTCATGAGCAGAACGTACGACCGCACCCAAGCCCTGCAGCGGGGCGGCCGACCTCTTCGCGACCGTGGCGGGCAGGCGGGTGACCGGCGGCGCGGGGACGGTAGGTTGTCACCGAAGTCCGACTGGAGGGAACCACCGCGAGCGATGCGCACCGCGCGACTGGTGGGACCGACGGCTGACGGCACGTCGGTGGTCCTCGTGACCGAGGACGGCGAAGAGCTCAGCGTCGCCCTCGACCCCGACGACCCTGCCCTGCGGTCGATCCTCGGTCAGGCTGGGCCCCGTCAGGCGCAGCCCCGTCAGGCACAGGCACCTCAGGAACAGGCCGAGCCCGGCCCGGTCGCGACGGACGCACCCGATCGAGCCGCCCCCGTACGACGCACGCCCCCACGTCGGGAGACGCCCATGGACACCCCGCTCAGCCCCCGCGACATCCAGACGCGCATCCGTGCCGGCGAGTCGCTGGAGGACCTGGTCGCCGGGTCGGGGATGGAGGCGGAGCGGATCGAACGCTTCGCCGCCCCGGTCCTGGCCGAGCGCGAGCACCTGGCGCTGACCGCCCTCGGCTCCTCCGTCCGTCGCCGCGGGGAGGCGTCGGGCCACCGCCCGCTGCGTTCCGTGGTCGCCGAACGGTTGCAGGGCCAGGGCCTCGACGCCGACGACGTGCGGTGGGACGCCTGGAAGACCGGCGACTCGCAGTGGCAGCTGAGCGCCGACTACGAGCTCGAGGGCGAGGCGCGGCACGCGGAGTTCCGCTTCGACGCCCAGGGCCGCTTCTCGGTCGCGCAGGACGCCGAGGCGCGCTGGCTGGCCGGCGAGGCCCCCTCGCCCGTGGCCGGGTCGATCGGGTCGAGCGACCGCGACGACGAGCTCGCCCTCGTCCGGGCCACCCGCGAGCCCTCCGCTGCTGACCCGGACACGGGTCGCGACGCGGATCTCGACGACGAGCCGGAGGACGGGGAGCGCGCGAGCGCGGCCGACACGCAGGAGCTCGTCAGGGCGATCGCGGAGGAGCTCGGCTCCGGCCTGCAGGTCGTCCCGCCGGCGGAGCTGAGCGTGGAGGAGCTCGCCGAGCTCGCAGCCGACGACCCCGAGAGCGACCACGCCGAGAGCGCCCGCTCCGGAGCCGAGGACGAGACCGACGACGAACCGACGCTGGTCGTCCCGCGAGACGAGGCCGCCGAACCCACGATCGCCGTCGTCCGGCACCTCACCCGGCTGACCGTCGAGGTCGACTCGGTGGACGTGGAGACCGTTCCCGACGACGCCGCTCAGCCGGCCGACGCAGCCGGTGCCGCCGACGCCGCCGAGGCCGAGGCGCGCTCGGCGCTCGACACCCTCTACGACATGCTCGGCGGGTACACGGAGGAGTCGCCGCGGGTGTATCCCGGGCTGTCCGACGCCGCTGCGGTGCCCGAGGTGGACCAGCACGACTTCGAGCCCCCGACCTCGGTGCTGGTGCCGGCCGAGCCCGACGCGGAAGCGCCCGACCAGGACCAGGACCAGGACCAGGACGAGCCTCGGCCCGCGCCCGGCGACGGCGTCGTCGACCTTGCGGCCGGGTCGGACCCGGAAACCGACACCGACACCGTCGAGACGACCGAGGGCGACGCGCCCGAGCCGCTGATCCCCAGCCCCGGCGCCTCGCGCAAGCCGGGTCGTCGCAAGCGGGCGTCGGTCCCGAGCTGGGACGAGATCATGTTCGGCGGACCGAAGCCCGGCTGAGCCGCTCCGGCGCCTGGGCCCGGGCCCGGGCCTCGTGCGTCAGCGGTCGGGGCCGACGGGTTCGAACGGCAGCGTCTCCGCCAGCCCGGCGTGCGCGGCCACCCGCGTGAGGTGGGCCCGGTGGTGGCGCCGGCAGAGCACCTCGTACGCCACCGCACCGGCCACGCCGTCCGCACCGACCAGGTCGTCCGCGCCGTGCACCCCGTCGGCGGGCGGTTCGCCCACGTCGGAGGTGTCGCCCACGACGACCTGGGCGCCCTCGACCACCATCAGGCCGTCGACCGTCCGGGCGTTGTGCGTGGCCCGGCGCCCGCACCAGCACAGGGCCTCGACCTGCAGCACCTCCATGGAGTCGCACAGCTCCACGAGCCGGCGCGACCCGGGGAACAGGTGCGTCTGGAAGTCGGTCAGGATGCCGACCGCGAAGACGTCGACGTCCAGCTCGTCGACGAGGCGGGCCAGGTCGTCGACCTGCTCGGGGGTGTAGAACTGCGTCTCGTCGCAGATCACGTAGTCGATCCGTGCACCCGCGCTGAGCTGCTCGACGACGTAGGTCCAGAAGCCGAACGTCGGGTGCACCTCGACGGCCGCACGCCGCAGCCCGAGGCGCGAGGAGATGATCGCCTCGCCGGCCCGGTCACGACTGGTGAAGAGCCGCCCCCGCCGCCCGCGGCCGGCGTGGGTGTGGTCGATCTGCAGCGCGAGGGTGGACTTGCCGCAGTCCATCGGACCGGTGAAGTAGCGGAACGACGCCATCGGTCAGGTCAGTCCCGCGCGGCCAGCACGCGGGCGGCCTCACGGACGGCGGACACGTTGACGCGGCCCTGCCTCGACCCGGCGAGCTTGGCCGCGATGTGGTCGCGGACGGTGACCGGTGCGTACGCCTCGCCGGCCGCGCCGCCCCACGCGCTCGCGTCGAGGTGGCTGGGCAGCGTGGCGACGACGGCGTCGACGTTCCCGTCGTGGAAGTACGCGGCCGAGCGGCGGCGCAGGATCCGGCCGTCCACCACGGGCGGCTTGACCCGGTGCAGGGTCGAGGACCACCGGTCGTTCGTGAGCCGTGCGGTCAGGTCGCCGAGGTTGACCAGCAGAGCTCCGTCGACCGGGCTGACGTCGTGCCAGCCGCCCGAGCGGTCCAACACCTGGAGGCCGGCGACCTGGTCGGCCCACAGCACCGTGACCAGCCCGAAGTCCGTGTGCTCCCCCATCCCCGTGAGCTCGCCGTCGAGGGTGATCTCGCCCGGCGGGAGGGCGTAGTTGTTCATCCGGAGCACGTCGATCGAGTGGTCGGTCAGCGCCTCGAAGTGGTCGGGCGGCAGCTCCAGAGCTGCCGCGAACACCCGGAGCAGGGTGCGCGCGACCCGACCGGCCTCGACGAAGTACGCCTCGACCCGCTCGGCGAACCCGGGCACGTCGGGCCAGACGTTCAGGCCGTAGTCGGCCTCGTCGAGCTCGAGCCCGGCGAACGAGCGCGCCTCGACCCCGACGTTGAACGCCTCGAAGAAGTCGTTCATCCGGGTCGCGGGCTCGACGCCGAGGCTGAGGCTCAGCGACTCGCTCCTGGGCGCGGAGTAGCCGCGGTTGGCGGGGACCTCGAGGGCGAGCTTGTCGGCCAGCGGGAGCCCGAAGAAGTCGTCCATGGCGCCGGCCAGCCCGTCGATCGCCGCCGCGGGCACGCCGTGGCCCAGGACCTGGACGAACCCGACCTGCTGGCACGCGGCGTCGAGCTCCCGGGCGACGCGCGCCCGGGCGGCGTCGTCGTACGCGTCGACCTCGACCCAGGACGAGAGGTCCACCACGGGCACCTCGAACGACATCTCGACCTCCTCGCCTCGCGGCCTCATCTGCTCACCGGCCGGTGGAGCCCGCGGCGACCACGAGCGGGACCCGCATCTCGACCGGCGTCAGCGACGCGTGCATGCCCACCAGGTCCATCTCCTGCGGGAAGGTCCGTGTCATGAAGGCCCAGTCGCCGCTCGGGGCGGCGACCACGTGGCCGTAGCGCTCCCGCACGTCGTCGCGGACCGGCCCGAACCAGCCCTCCTCGATCGCCTCGTCGCGGGTTCGCACCCAGGCCCGGTCACCGAGGCGGTCGCGCCAGCGGCGGGCGACCGACCGGGGGGCGTCGCGGTCGACGTACAGGTGCCGGAACCTCGCCTCGCCCGCCACCACGTCCACGCCCGCCGCGAGCTCGGGCTCGTCCTCGATCACCAGGCGGCGGTCGGTCGGGACGTCGACCATGCCGTGGTCGCCCGTCACCACGAGCACCACGTCGCTGGGCAGGGCGTCGCGCAGCCGCGCGAGCATGGTGTCGATCCGGGTGAGCTGGTCCGCCCACGCCGTCGACCCGCAGCCCTGCGCGTGGCCCGTGTGGTCGAGCTCGCGCTCGTAGGCGTAGACCAGCGTCCGCTGCCCGCGGCTGGCCGCGTCCGCGATCAGGTCGATCCGGAGCTGGGTGTCCTTCTCGCTCGGGAAGGGCACGAACCGTGGGCCGCGCAGCGCGGCCTGGGTGAGCCCGGTCCGTGCGAACCGCTGCAGGGCGACGGAGCTGACGCCCACCCCGGCCGCGGCGGCACGCTCGAACAGCGTGGGGTGGGGCTGGTACGTCTCCGGCAGGAGGTCCGACTCCCAGCTCAGCGCGTTGAGCACCTCGCCGGTCGAGGGCACGCGGGACGTGATCCCGACCAGTCCGTGCTGGCCCGGCGGCAGGCCCGTGCCCAGCGAGGTCAGGCTGGTGACCGTGGTGGCGGGCACGCCCGAGGTGAGCGGGCGGTCGCCGAGCCGCGCCGCGAGCCACGGCGCCCGGTCGGCCGCGCGGACGACGAGCTCGTGCCCGAGCCCGTCGACGAGGAGCACCACGTAGCGGTTCGCCGAGGGCAGACCGAGCACGTCGGTGTCGCAGCCGGGGACGTCCAGGTGGTGACCCACCGAGGGCAGCAGGTCGGCCAGCGTCGAGCGGCCGTACGCGGGCAGCAGCGGGGCCGACCGGGTCACCGGCGCCGTACTGGTCGCCAGAGCGGGTCCGGCCCCGTCCGACGCAGCGACGGGCCCGGTGTCCCTCACACCGCCGCCGCGCGCTGCAGCGTCGTGGAGAAGCGCACCAGCCGGGCGACGCGGTCGGGACCGTCCGCGGCGGCGCTCATCCGCACGGTGAGGTCGTCGCCGGCCAGGGCCCCGGTGTAGCCGTGGTCCGCCTCGCACTGCGGGTCCTCGCAGCCCGCCGGCTCCAGGTCGAGCCGGCGCACGCCGTCCCAGCCCACCGTCAACCAGGTCTCCCCCACGTCGTTCGACCCCGCGCGGTAGCGCTCGGGCTGCGTCACGACGCGGGTCAGCACGACCGAGTTGATCTTCGACAGCGGGACCGACTCGGTCGACGAGGCGGCGTACGTCCCGGTCGCGGGCGCCTCGGCGGGCTGGTCGTCGGTGTGGCCCACGACCAGGCGCGTGGGCGTCAGCGCCAGGACGGTGACGTGCCGGTGGATCTCGTCGTGGTCGAACGTCGGCTCGTGGTGCACGACGAAGTCGAGCAGGTCCTCGTCGGCGACGGCGAGGACGATCCCCTCCTCCACCAGCTCGGGGAAGTAGCCGGTCGCGTCGATGTCAGCACGCATGTCCTTGCGCGTGGAGCCCAGCCTCATGCGCTCCACCCTATTCGCCCGGCGACCCCCCTCCCGCCGCTAGAGGGCGCGGCGCTGCGCCACCAGCGGGCACAGGAACGGGTCGCGCCCCTTCAGCCCCACCGTGTTGAGGTAGACCACGACCTGCCGGTAGCCCTCCCACAGCGTGGTCTGGGTGTACGGCACCCCCTCGGCGGCGCAGTGGGCGGCGACCAGCGGGGCGATGCGGCGCAGGTGCGGGCGGGCCATGGACGGGAACAGGTGGTGCTCCACCTGGTGGTTGAGCCCGCCCATCGCGACCGAGAGCCAACGGCCGCCGGCGATGTTCCGGCTGGTCAGGACCTGGCGGCGCAGGAAGTCCAGCTTGAGCCGGGGCGACACCAGCGGCATGCCGATGTGGTTGGGAGCGAAGGTGGCTCCCATGTAGAGCCCGAACACCGCGAGCTCGACCCCGAGGAACGCGGCCGCCTTGGGCAGCGGCAGGACCAGCAGCACCAGGGCCAGCAGGCCGCCGAGGCGTACGGCCAGCAGGCCGGCCTCCACCCAGCGGCGCGGCACGGGCCCGCGGCGGGTCACCCGCTTGATGCCCTCCACGTGCAGGGACAGGCCCTCGAGGAGCAGCAGCGGGAAGAAGTACCAGCCCTGGTGGGCGACGAGCCACTGGAGCGCGGGGTGGCGGTGCCGGTTGGCCATTGCGGGCGTCATCGCCGGGACGCTGAACGAGATGTCGGGATCGCGGCCCTCGACGTTCGGGCTGGCGTGGTGCCGGGTGTGCTTGCTCTGCCACCAGCCGTAGCTGATCCCGACCAGGAGGTTGGCCAGCACCAGGCTGGCCCAGTCGTTCCAGCGGCCGGAGGCGAAGATCTGGCGGTGCGCGGCGTCGTGGCCGAGGAAGGCGACCTGCGTGACGACCACGGCGAGCACCGCCGCCGACAGCAGCTGCCACCAGCTGTCGCCGAGCAGGACGAAGCCCACCACCCAGGCGGCCAGCAGCACGACCGCGCCGATCATCTTGGTCCAGTAGTAGCCGTAGCGACGGCGCATCAGGCCGAGCTCGTGCACCTGGCGGGTGAGCGCCGTGAAGCTGCTGGGTGTGCGCTCGGGACGGTGTGCGGCGCCGGGCCGCGAAGGGGCAGAGGGGGTGACGACGGTGGTCACGAGAAAGGCCTGTCGGAACGACACACCCGGGCGGGATCTGAGCTTCGTCGGACCACGGTGGAGCGACGGTGGCCCGGCCTCAGAAGGACTGCGAAAGCAGTGGAGCAAGAATAGTGGGGCGTTTCAAGAGCTCAGGCGTTGAAGGCGAGGAGCACGTGCTCGGCCGCCACCTGGAGCGAGCCGAGCCGCTGCGCCAGCTGCTGCAGGTGCGCGTGCGCGGCCTCGTACGACTTGCCGCGGGCGAGGAGCACCCCGATCGCGTAGTTCACCCGGGAGTGGTCGACGAGCCCCCGCACCCCGGGCTCGATCGTCTCCTCGAGCCCACCGCCCAGCTCGACCGGCCCCGCGCCGAAGGTGGCACTGAGCCCGAGGAGCTCACCGAGCTGGTCGAAGGCGTGCGCCGCGCCGGCGTAGAAGGTCACGCTCGCGGTGATGTCCGCAGCCACCGGGAGGTCGAAGGCGATGGTGCAGCGCACCTGCTCTGGCGTGAGCGGCGCAGGGGCGACCGTGATCGAGACCTCGGGCAGCCCGGGACCCAGGCCGAGCGCCAACGTGTAGCCGAGCGCCGAGGGAACCGTCCGTCGCAGGTCGTGCAGCAGCATGTCCACGGAGAGCTGGGTGAAGCTGCGCTCGTGCAGGTGCAGCCGCCAGTCCGACAGGTCCGCGAGCAGGTCCGGCGGGAGCCCGAGCCGCGGCTCGCCGGGGCGCGCGCCCGGCGGGCGAGGGGTCACGAACCGCACGCTCACTGGCCCGGCACGGACGGCGCCGCGACGAGCAGCCCGGCGGTCGCACGGACGTCGGTCCCCCGCTCGGCGGCGTCGTGGGCGATGGCGTGCAGCGCGGCGTCCAGCACGACCCCCCTCAGCAGGCTCTTGACGTAGGAGCTGGTCGTGGCGACTCCTCGTGGCCCGCGTCGTGCCCGAGGGGCACGTCGACAGCAGGTTCCCGGCCCCCGGGAACAGGGGTCCTCACGCCGAGACGCCAGAACGAGGTCTCGTCGCCACCGGGAGGGCTGTCGTCAGCAGGCACAGCGTGTCTTTTTAAACGCGCGCCGTCAAATTCTGTGCGCGCCTGGTCGTCGCAGCATGCACACCACGAGTGCTACGGCTCGTGCGAAGGCCGGGACAGCAGTCAGCGGTCGTCGGCCGGGGTCGACCGCGCTCGCCGCACCGCCTCGTCGACCAGGGTGCGTGCGATCTGGACGAGCTTGACGTGCTCGTGCTGGCTCAGCTTGGTGAGGCGGGCCAGCGCCTCGGCCTCGTCGACACCGGACCGGCTCATGACGATCCCGACGGCGCGTTCCACCACCATCCGCTCGTCCAGGGCGCTCTGCAGCCGCTCCGCGAGCCGCTGCGTGTCCGCGAGCACCCGTGCGTTCTGCACCGCCACCGCCGCCGGCACGGCGAAGAGCTCGCCCAGCGCTGCGGCCCGCTCGTCGAACACGTGCTTGGCGTGGGCGTAGATGTTCATGGCCCCGACCACGCCGTCGGGGGTGATCAGCGGGAGCGAGAGAGCGCTGTGCACGCCCATCCGCGCGATCCGGCCGCCGAACCGGGGCCAGCGGGCGTCGCCGCCCAGGGAGCCCGACATCACGGTCACCCCGTCGCGGGCGGCGCTGATGCACGGACCCTCGCCGATGCCGTACTGCACCGCGTCCACCTCGGCGACGAAGTCGGCCGTCATCACGATGGTGTCGGCCCGGTGGTGCTCGAGCAGGGTGAGGCCGGCGCCGTCGGCGCGCGGGATCGCCTGGACCGCGTAGCGCGCCACGCGGGTCAGCAGCTCCTTCAGGGGCAGCTGGCCGGTGGACAGCACCGACAGCCCGCGCAGGCTCGACGCGAGGTCGTCCTCTTCCGCACCGCGCTGCTCGGACGTGCTCGGCTCGGGGCCTGGTTCGTGCTCGGACGACAAGGGAGACCTCCTTTTCTACGGATGGGCAGCGTATGCGCCGACGACGGTGCAACGCTCCGCGGCGTCAGCCGCTCGACCCGGCCCGGCCCGCATGTCCCTCGCGGAGCAGCCGGGCCGCGTACGCGTGGGCGGTGAGACCTTCGTCGGCAGCGCGACGGCGGAGCAGGTCCTGCGCGGTACGCGGGTCCTGGCCCTGCCCGATGAGCACGCCGACCGCACGGTTGACGGTCGCGAGCTCGTCGAGCCCGTGAACTCCCGACCCGGCGTGCGGCCCTGGCAGGTCGGCGTCGAGCTCGACCCCGGCCGAGCCGGGTCGACGCGCCTCACCGGGCGGCCCGTGGAACACGTAGCCCACGTCCGCGGCGAGGTCCACGAGCGCACCGGGCACGCTGCTCCAGACCACGAGCTCGCCGCCTTCCCCGGAGGCGCCCGACAAGGGAGCGAGCGGCACCCGCAGCGAGCTGGCGATCCGTCGGCCGGAGGCGGGCGGGTCCATCGCCGTGAGCTGGACAGGGTGACCGCCCTGCACGAGGGTGATCCGGAGCCCGGCGTAGCCCGAGACCGCCTCGCGGAGGGTCGCGACGAGCGCGCTCAGGTCGTCGGCGAGGCCGGGACCGTCACCGACGGAACCGAGCGCCAGCAGCGACAGCTGCTCGGCCAGGCGCGTGGAGAGCTCCACAGGTACTCCGACGGATCCGTCCGCCTGGTCGGTCACCTGCCCGAGCCGGGTGCTGACAGGACGTCGACGGTCCTACGGACCTGCTGGTTCGACCGCCGTCTGCTCAGGACGGTACGCGCACCCTAGCGATCCGTCGCCTCCGGACCGTCCGCGCGGCGTCCGGCGTCGTCGATCAGCGCCTGCGCGACCACGGCGACGGCCTGGCCGCGCTGCTCGCCCAGCGCCTGGAGGCTGCGGCGCGCCCCGTCCACGTCCAGCCGGTCGCGCCCGATCAGGAACCCGACGGCCTGCTCGACCACCATCCGGGTCGCGAGCCCCTCCTGGAGCTGCTCGGCGAGCCGACGGGTCTGCTCGAGGACCTGCGCGTGCTGCACCGCGATCGCGGCGGGGGCGGCGAACGCCTCGCCCAGCTCGGCGGAACGCTCGTCGAACGCGTCGTGGGCGTGGGCGTACACGTTCATGGCGCCGAAGACCTCGTCACCGACCCGCAGCGGCAGCGACACGACGCTGTGGACGCCGAGGTCGGCGACCAGGCCGCCGAAGGCGCCCCAGCGCGGCTCGTCGCGGAGCGAGCGTGAGATGACCGTGCGACCCTCGCGGGCCGCCATGATGCAGGGCCCGTCGCCCAGGCCGTACTGGATCGCGTCGACCGCGGTCACGAAGTCGGCCGTCGCGACGATGGTGTCGGCGTGGTCGGCCTCGATGAGGGTCAGGCCCGCTCCGTCCGCGCCCGGGATGGCGTGCACCGCGTAGCTGGCCACACGGGTCAGCAGCTCCTTCAACGGCAGCGAGACCGAGGAGAGCCCGCCGACCCCGCTCACGCTGCGGGCGAGCCTGCTGTCCTCGCCGGCCCGGTCCTCTGGCCGGTCCCCGTCCGAGGACCCCCCGCTTGCCGTCATTCAGCACACCCTTGCGTCGGGACCCTCGAGAGGACTCCCGTCATTGTGCCGCACGCCAGCCGTATGACGTACCCCAGGCTCAGAGCGTGCGGGCCAGCGGGTCGCGGCGGTCGTCGGTCGGGGCGATGTGGATCCGGGCCCCCAGCACGGCCAGCGACGCCGCCGAGGCGATCACCGGGGTCAGCCGGACGGAGGCGAGCTGCGGGTGCTCGTCGGCGAGCTGGGACACCCGGTGCAGCAGGTCCTCGACCCGGCCGACGTCGACGCCGGGGCTGTCGTTGCGCCCGAACAGCACCGGCGCGGTCCGCAGGTCGCGCACCATCGCGCCCGCGTCGACGTCGGTCAGCGGCGGCACCCGGTAGACCGTGTCGCCGAGCAGCTGCGAGGCCACGCCCTCCAGCCCCAGCGACACGATCGGCCCGAACGCGGCGTCCTCCCGGCTCGTCACGAGCAGCGCCACCCCGGGCGGGGCCATCACCTGAACCACCGGCTCGGCGCTGCTGAGCGCGTCGTCGGTGCCGAGGCCGAGCGCGACGAGCAGCTCGTAGAGGTCGTCCCAGGCCTGCGCCATGTCGTCCGCGTCGTCGAGGTTGCGGTAGACGCCGGCGTGGTCCGGCCGGCCGCCCACGCTCAGCGACGTCGCCTTCAGCACGACGGGCCAGCCGAGCGAGTCGGCGACCCGGCACGCCTCGTCCAGGCTGGTCACGTAGTAGCGGCGCACCAGCTCGATCCCGTACGCGGCCAGCAGCTCGGTGGCCTCGTCGCCGGTGAGCTCGCGGCCCTGCGGGGTCCCGCGCAGCACCTGGTTGATGAGCCGACGGGCCCGGTCCCGGTCCAGCTCCAGCATCGGCACGGCGCCGGGGTCGCGCTCCCTCCAGCGCGCGTGCGCGGTGACCGCGGCGAGCGCGCGGACGGCGTCGACGCCCGAGTCGAAGCGCGGGAGCGCGCCGAGCTCGTCGGGACCCGTCGAGGTCGACG
This sequence comes from uncultured Friedmanniella sp., assembly GCA_964251895.1. Taxonomy (GTDB): domain Bacteria; phylum Actinomycetota; class Actinomycetes; order Propionibacteriales; family Propionibacteriaceae; genus Microlunatus. The sequence continues at coordinate 36,222 of CAXULL010000024.1, read as the reverse complement.
GGTCGTGGAAGTCGAGGAACACCCCGATCAGCGGCTTGGTGGCGCGGTGCGAGACCTCGTCCAGCGCGGCGATGACGGCGTCGACGCCCTCGGAGTAGACGTTCACCGCGGCGCAGAGGACCGAGTCGCAGCTGTCCTCGGCCAGGGCCTGCTGGGCGGCGGCGCTGAACGCGGCCGGCGAGGACTGCGCGGGCAGCACGACCGCCGGGTACTCCGTCAGCAGCCCGGCCGCGGTGGCGCTCGTGGTGAGCTGCGCGGCCAGCGTCGGGGAGTTGGCGATCACCCGGACGCGCTCCCCCGCGGGCAGCGGCTGGCGGGCGGCGATCTTGGCGATGTCGAACATCGCGTTGCGCCGGTGCGTGACCATGACCCCGGACTGCCGGAAGAGCGCGTCGATCGCCTCGTCGGGCGCGTGCCCGAGGCCGCCGCGCACGCCGAGGTGCTCCGAACGGTGCGTCCGCCCTGGGGCGAACACCACGACCGGCTTGCGCCGCGCCAGCTGCCGGCTGATCCGGGAGAACTTGCGCGGGTTGCCGATGGTGTCGAGCGACATCAGGCAGACCCGGGTGTCGTCGTCGTCCTGCCAGTACTGCAGGACGTCGTTCGCGGTCACGTCGGCGTAGTCGCCGGTCGACACGAACGAGCTCAGCCCGATGTCGTGCCGCAGCGCGGCGTTGAGCAGGCTCACGCCCGTGGCCGCCGACTGGCAGAACAGCCCGACCGCCCCCGTGCGCGGCATCGGGGCCGGTGTCGCGTTCATCTCCTCCCCGACCCGGGTGTTGATCAGCCCGAGCGCGTCGGGGCCGAGCGCCCGGACCCCGTACGCGCGGGCGAGCTGGACCAGCAGCCGGTTCTCGTGCGGGCCGAAGTCGGAGCCGGTCAGCACGACGAGGCCGTGCGCGCCCTTGTGGGCGGTGTCGATGACGACCGAGCCGAGGTCGGCGATCCCGATCGAGACGACCGCGAGGTCGAGGTGGCCCGGCACGTCGGAGATCGAGGGGGCGTTCGTCACGCCGGGGACCTCGGTGCCGTCCGAGGTCACGGCCAGCACCTCGCCGCGGAACCCGCCGCGCAGCATCGAGTCCACGATGCCGCGCACCCGGTCGCCCTTGCCGTAGACGACGACCCGCTGGGGGCTCAGCAGGCGGCGCACGGAGGCGGCCTCCGCACGGTGCTCGCGACGTTCCATGACGCCCACGGAGGTGTCGGTCGGCAGGATCGGGAACTCGACCACCAGGACGCCGTCCTCGACACCCTTGCGGACGCGGTAGCCGGCGTCGGCGAAGACCTGCGCCATCCGGCGGTTCTCGGGCAGGACCTCGGCGACGAAGCCGGTGATGCCGCGCTCCCGGGCGGCCTCGGCGAGGTGCTCGAGCAGCAGCTGCGCGACCCCGCGGCCCTGGTGGGCGTCCTCGACCAGGAACGCGATCTCGGCCTTGCCGGACCCCGCCCCGTCGTCCAGCCGGTCCCAGCGCCCGACGCCGATCATCTCGCCGCCGAGGGTGAGGATCAGCGCGACGCGGTCGACGTAGTCGACCTCGGTGAAGCGCTTGACGTCGCGCCGGCTCAGCCGCGGGTACGGCGCGAAGAAGCGCAGGTACTTCGACTCGGGCGAGACCCGGTCGTAGAACGCCACCAGGAGGTCGGCGTCGGACGGCCGGATGGGCCGCAGCCGGGCCGTGCCGCCGTCCGCGAGCAGGACGTCGGCCTCCCACTGGCGGGGGTAGCCCGGTGGGTCCTCGGCCAGCTCCACGGAGGCGGCGGCGACGGACACCCCTTCAGGTTATCGAGCCCAGGTGACAGATCGGTGACGTACCGCCGAACCGCCCTCGACGTCGCCGCAGGTGTCCCCGACTAGATTGGACGGCTCCATGACGACCTCTCAGACGACGCTCCGCGACCTCGTGACCGACTACCTGACCGTCCAGCTCACGGTGCTGGTCGACGCGCCGACCCGCATCCGGGCCGGCGAGGACGTCACCCACCCGACGCGGGTCGCGGTCCGTCGGCTGCGCAGCACCGTACGGGTGTTCCCCGAGCTCTTCGAGGTGCCCAAGGCGGCGCGGCTGGACGAGGAGCTGCAGTGGTGGGCGGGCGTGCTCGGGGCGGTGCGCGACCTCGACGTGCAGTCCGAGCGGCTGGGCGCAGCCCTCGACGCGGTCCCCGACGACCTCGCGATGGGTCCCGTGCATCGCCAGCTCGCGGAGTTCTTGGCCGTCCGGCGCGGTGCGGCCCTGGCCACGGTGCACGAGACGCTCGACTCGCCGCGCTACCGCGCGCTCGACGCCCTGCTGCACGCGTGGCGCTCGGAGCCGCCGTTCACCGCGGCCGCCGACGTCGGGGCCGAGAAGGCCGCGCGCTACGTGAAGCGGGCCGACCGCAAGACGCACAAGCGCCTGGCCGAGGCCTCCAGGGCCTACCGCAACGGGGAGGCGGACGCCGACCTGCTGATGCACCAGGCGCGCAAGGCGGGCAAGCGGCACCGCTACGCCGTGGAGCTCGCCGCCCCGGCGCTCGGCAAGAAGGCCGACGCGATCGTCGCGTCGCGCAAGGACTTCCAGGAGCTCCTGGGCGAGCACCAGGACAGCGTCGTGGCCGAGGGCCTGCTGCGCGAGCTCGGGGTGCTCGCCGGTGCCGACGGACAGAACGGCTTCACCTGGGGCCTGCTGCTCGCCCGCGAGCAGCAGGTGGCCCGCACGGTCGTGCGCGAGCTGCGCCGCTTCCTCTAGGGCGTCACCAGCTGGTTGGCCGACCGCACCACGAGCGGGTCGAGCAGCGTCTCGGGCGGCACGGCGGCCGCCGCCCGGACGTCGAACGTCGCCGTCTCGCCCGGCAGCAGGGTGAGCAGCATGGTGCCGACGCGGGCGTCGGGCAGGACCCGGTCGGCCAGGACCGCCAGGTCCTTGACCAGCGCTCGTGCGGTGGCCGTGACCTCGTAGCCTCCCGGCACCGCGCGCGCCGCCAGCTCGAGGTCCTGCACCGGCAGGGCTCCGTCGCGGTCCTCGGCGAACCACCACCAGCCCCGCAGCCCGTCGGCCTCGGCCAGCAGCACCTCGTCCGCCGGGTCCCCGGGGGTGCCGAGGCCCACCGGGAGCGGCAGCGTCACGGCGCCGCGGGGCGGGACGTCGTACGCCAGCAGCACCTGCTCGAGCGCGCTCCCGTCGAAGGCCAGCCGGCGCACCCGGGCCTCGCCGCGCCACCCGGTCCCGCTGTCGTTGACCAGCACCAGGGCGAGACCGTCGGCGTCTCCCGCCTGCCCGCGCGGCTGGACGGTGACCAGCCGGTCGGCGAAGGCACCGCGCAGCGCGTACCAGGCCGGCTTGCGCCGCCCGTCGCCGTCGACGACCGCCCAGGAGGTCACCGGCCAGCAGTCGTTGAGCTGCCACCAGATCGCGCCCGAGCAGGTGGGCGTCCAGGAGCGCAGGTGCTCCACGCCGAGCGTGACCGCCCGCGCCTGGTTGAGCGACGTGGCCCAGTGCCAGTCCTCGAACGTGACCGGCTCGGGCAGGTGCGGCGCGAGCCCGCGGGCGAGCTTGAGGTCCCCGTCCGCGGCCTTCTGGTGGGCCCGCATCCCCGCAGAGCCAGGGGCGAGCGGCTCGTCGTGCAGCGCCCGGGTCAGCGTGGCCCAGGTCGGCGGGGCCTGCCAGCCGAACTCGGCGACGAAGCGGGGGGTCGAGTCGCGGTAGTGCGTGTAGTCCGTGCGGTTCCAGACGTCCCACAGGTGGGTGGGGCCGTGGGCCGGGTCGTTCGGGTGCCGGTCGGGCGACATCGCGTACGGGCTGCCCGGGCAGTAGGGCCGCGTGCCGTCGAGCTCGGCGACGATGCCCGGCAGCAGGTCGGTGTAGTAGCCCCAGCCCCAGGTCGCGCCGTCGAGCTGCTCGGCCCAGCCCCAGTCCTCGTGGCCCCAGATGTTCTCGTTGTTGCCGTTCCACAGGATGAGGCTGGGGTGCGGCGACAGCCGGGTGACGGCCTCGCGCGCCTCGGCCTCGACCTCGGAGCGCAGCGGCTCCTCCTCCGCGTACGCGGCGCAGGCGAAGAGGAAGTCCTGCCAGACCAGCAGCCCGAGCCGGTCGCAGACGTCGTAGAAGTCGTCGCTCTCGTACAGCCCCCCGCCCCAGACGCGGACGAGGTTGGCACCGACGTCGACCGCCTCGGCCAGCCGCGTGGCGTAGCGCTCGGCGGTCACCCGGGTCGGGAAGCAGTCGTCGGGGATCCAGTTGAGACCGCGCGCGAAGACCGGCGTGCCGTTGACGACGAGGCGGAACGGCGTGCCCTCGGCGTCGGGCGTGGTGTCGAGCGCGACCGTGCGGAACCCGACGTGGGAGGACCACTCGTCGAGGGTCGTGCCCCGGTCGCCCAGCGTGACGCGGACGGGGTAGAGCGGCTGGTCGCCGTAGCCGACGGGCCACCAGACCGCGACGTCGTCGACCTCCAGCTCGACGGTCAGGCTGCGGGCTCCGGGGGCCAGCACCCCTTCGACCCGCCGGCCGCCGACCTCGGCCGCGACCGTCAGCGGACCCGTGCTCCCCGGGGCCCGCTCGACGTCCACGTGGACGTGCAGCAGACCGGTCGTGGCGTCCGTCCCGGGCCGGGTGTCGACGAGCGGACGGACGGCGGCCAGCCGGGCCGTGCTCCACCCGACCAGGGCGAGCGGACGCCAGATCCCGGAGCTGGTCAGCACGGGGCCCCAGTCCCAGCCGTAGCTGCAGGCCATCTTGCGGATCGCGTTGAAGGGGTGCTCGTTGGTGAACGGGCGAGGGCCGAGCTCCGCGCTCGCCCGACGGGCGGCCGGGACCGGGGCGGCGAAGGTGACGGCCAGCGTGTGCTCCCCCACCGCCAGCGCGTCGGTGACGTCGAACCGGTGCGTGCGGTGCATGTTCGCGGTCCGCCCGACCACCGCTCCGTCCAGCTCCACGGTCGCGACCGTGTCGAGCCCCTCGGCGACGAGCTCGACGACGTCGTGCCCGGCGGCCGCGTCGTCCCCGCCCCAGGCGAACGTCGTCTCGTAGCGCCAGTCCACGTCGCCGACCCAGGCCAGCAGCGCCTCGTTCTCGTCGAGGTACGAGTCGGGGATCAGCCCGGCGGCCAGCAGGTCGGTGTGCACGCAGCCGGGGACGGTGGCGCGTACGGTGACCCCGTCCAGCTCGGCGGGCACGGGTCCGGCGACCGCGCGGACGGTCCAGCCCTGGTCGAGGAGGGTGCGCACCCCAGGGAGTCTTCCTCCTCGCCGAGGAGGCCCGGCCGCGGGCCCCCACCCGCTCCGTCCGGGCCCGACGCACCGGCGGTCACATCCGCGGCGGCCACGGCGTCAGGAGCAGCAGGAAGCACGTCCAGCACGAGGAGAGGTCGTCATGTCCACCACCCAGACCGACGCACAGACGAGCGCAGGGTTCACCGAGGCCGAGAGGGACGCGATGAGGGCGCGCGCCGAGGAGCTGCGGTCCTCCGGCCGCGGGGGCGCGAAGAAGGCCGAGGAGGCCCAGGCCTGCCTCGACGCGATCGCCGCCCTGCCCGACGCCGACCGGGCCCTGGCCGAGCGGGTCCACGCCCTCGTCAGCGCGACCGCGCCCGGCCTGCGGCCGAAGACCTGGTACGGCATGCCGGCCTACGTCGACGAGAACGCGAAGGTCGTCTGCTTCTTCAAGTCCGGGTCCAAGTTCGGCACGCGCTACGCCACGCTCGGCTTCAGCGACGTGGCACACCTCGACGAGGGCGACCTGTGGCCGACCGAGTTCGCCGTGACCAGCATGTCCACCGAGGTGTCGACGAGCATCGAGCGGCTCGTGCGCAAGGCCGTGGGACACGCCGGCTGACGCGGGTTCCGCCATGATGACGAGGTGATGCTGCTCGTCCCGGCCGACCCGCTGCGGCCGCGGCGCGCGGACCCGCACTTCGCCGACGAGGCGGCTGCCGCGCGCGACCTCGGCGGCGAGGTCGCCCTCGTCGACCACGACCTCCTGGTCGGCGCCGCCGACCTCGTCGCCGTGCGGGAGGCGGTGCGCCGGGTGCCCGCCTCGGAGGACCTGGTGTACCGGGGCTGGATGGTGACCGCCGACACCTACGGCCTGCTCGAGCGGGCGCTGGCGGAGCGGTACGCCCGCCTGCGGACGAGTGCCGCGTCGTACCGCCGGGGCCACGAGCTGCCCGGCTGGTCCGAGGCGCTCGCGGGATCCACGCCCGAGACGTGCTGGACGACCGGACCCGACCTGGACGCGTTCGTCGGCTGCCTGCGGACGCTCGGCTCCGGCGCGGCCGTGCTCCGCGACTACACCAAGTCGCTGAAGCACCACTGGGACGAGGCCGCGCTGATCCCCGACGTGACCGACGAGACGGGTGCCCTCCGGGTCGCGGCTCGGTTCCTCGAGCTGCGCGGCGACGCGTTCGACGGCGGGCTGGTGCTGCGCCGCTTCGAGCACTTCACGGGTGCCGAGGTGCGGACGTGGTGGGTGCGGGGCCGCTGCGCGCTGGTCACGGCGCACCCCGACTCGCCCGATGAGCAGCCCGAGGTGCCGCAGCCGGTCCTGGCCGCGCTCGGACCCGCCCTCGCCGCGCTGGCGCTCCCGTTCGTCACGGTCGACCTGGTCCGGCGCCAGGACGGGTCGTGGCGCGTCGTCGAGCTCGGCGACGGGCAGGTGAGCGACCGTCCGCGGTCCTGCCCGGCGACGGGGCTCGTGCAGGTGCTGGGCCACGACGGGAAAGATGCGGGCTGAGTGTCGGATCGGGGCGTCGCCGTTCGTGGCGTGGGCAGGAGACGGGCCGACCTGGGCCCGCCGCAGAAGAGGAGACAGAGATGGCGCGCTACCTGATGTCGGTGTTCAGCCCGGCCGAGCAGACCGAGCTCTACGGCTACCCCACCCGGGAGGCCATGGAGGAGTCGATGGCCGAGACCGGGGCGTTCAACGAGCGGCTCCAGCAGGAGGGCCACTTCGTGTTCGCCGACGGCCTCGCCTCCGCCACGACGGCGACGGTGGTCGACGGCCAGGGCGACGAGCCGGTCCTCACCGACGGCCCCTACCTGGAGTCGAAGGAGTACCTCGCGGGCTTCTGGGTCATCGACGCCCCCGACCTCGACGCCGCGCTGAAGCTGGCCGCGGAGGGGTCGAAGGCCTGCCGCGGCCCGGTCGAGGTCCGGCCGTTCGCGGTGCTGTGACGCTCGGGTGAACGACGTCGGCGAGGCGGAGGCGCTGGAGGCGGTCGACCGGCTCCACCGCGCCGAGTGGGCGCGGGTGGTCGCCTCGCTGACGCGACGCTTCGGTGACCTCGACCTCGCCGAGGAGATGGCGGCCGAGGCGTTCGCGGTGGCCGTCGAACGCTGGCCCACCGACGGGGTGCCGCCCAGCCCCGGCGCCTGGATCACGACCACCGCCAACCGGCGGGCGATCGACCGCCTGCGCCGCGAGTCCCGTCGCGACGACAAGCAGCAGGAGGCTTCGATGCTGCACGACGACGCCCCGCCCGAGCCGCTCGGCGCGGTCGAGGACGACCGGCTCCGGCTGATGTTCGTCTGCTGCCACCCCGCCCTGGCCATGCACGCGCGGGTCGCGCTGACCCTGCGCCTGGTCGGCGGTCTGAACGTCCCCGAGATCGCCAGCGCGTTCCTCGTGCCGGAGGCCACCGTCGGGCAGCGCATCACCCGCGCCAAGGCCAAGATCAGGGCGGCCGGCATCCCCTTCCGCGTCCCGGCGCAGGAGGACCTCCCGGCCCGGACCACCGGGGTCCTGACGGTCCTCTTCCTCGTCTTCAACGAGGGCTACCTCGCCTCGGACCCCACCGGGGGCGCCGTCCGCGGCGACCTCACCCTCGAGGCGATCCGGCTGACCCGGCTGCTGCACGCCCTGCTGCCCGAGGACGGCGAGGTGGCCGGCCTGCTGGCGCTGATGCTGCTGACCGAGGCGCGGCGGCCTGCACGGGTGTCGAGCACCGGCGAGCTGGTCAGCCTCGACCGCCAGGACCGGGGGGCCTGGGACGCCGTGCTGGTCGCCGAGGGCCTGGCGCTGGTCCGGGCCCGGGTCGCGGCCGTCGCCGCCGGGCAGGGACGCGCCGGCCGCTTCCAGGTGCTGGCCGCGATCAACGCCGTGCACGCCTCGGCCCGTCGCATCGAGGACACCGACTGGTCGCAGGTCGTGCGGCTCTACGACCAGCTCCTCCGGCTCGACCCGTCCCCGGTCGTCGCGCTCAACCGGGCCGTCGCCGTCGCCGAGCTCGACGGACCCGAGGTCGCGCTGGCGCTCGTCGACCGGCTCCCCCTGCGGGACTACCACGCCCACCACGCCGTCCGGGCCGATCTGCTGCGCCGCCTCGGGCGCCCCACCGAGGCGCGGGCGGCGTACGAGCAGGCGATCGCGCTGGCCCGTAACCCGGCGGAGATCGCCGTCCTCACCCGGCGGCGTGACGAGCTCGGTCCTGCCTGAGCGGGCGCGCCGGCGTCTGCTCGATCTTGTGGTGTCTGCGCGTGTTGCAACCCGCGCAGACACCACAAAGGCGAGCAGACCACGGGTGAGGACCGCACCTGGGCGCGCCGACGGGCACCGCGTGCCGCGCGGGCGGGCAGAATCGCCCCGAGCACGCCCACGCCGCACGAACCAGGGAGACGCAGAGACCGCATGGCCCGTCGTACGCCCAGCCCCCCGAGCCCGCCAGAGGACGACTTCACCGAGCGCATCCTCGACGTCGACGTCTCCTCGGAGATGCAGACGAGCTTTCTGGAGTACGCGTACTCGGTCATCTACAGCCGAGCCCTGCCCGACGCCCGCGACGGGTTGAAGCCGGTGCAGCGCCGGATCCTCTACTCGATGGAGGAGATGGGTATCCGCCCCGACCGCTCGCACGTGAAGTGCGCCCGCGTGGTCGGGCAGGTCATGGGCCAGTACCACCCGCACGGCGACGGTGCGATCTACGACGCCCTGGTCCGCACGGCGCAGCCGTGGTCGATGCGGCTGACGCTGGTCGACGGGCACGGCAACTTCGGCTCCCTCGACGACGGCCCCGCCGCGATGCGCTACACGGAGTGCCGGATGGCGCCGGCGGCTATCGCGATGACCGCCGACCTGGACGCCGACACGGTCGACTTCCGGCCCAACTACGACGGCAAGGACGTGGAACCGTCCGTGCTGCCGGCCGCGTTCCCGAACCTGCTGGTCAACGGCGCCTCGGGCATCGCCGTCGGCATGGCCACGAACTGCGCCCCGCACAACCTCGTCGAGGTCGTCCAGGCGCTGCGGCACCTGATCACGCACCCGAAGGCGAGCCTCGACGACCTGATGCGGTTCGTCCCGGGTCCCGACCTGCCCAGCGGCGGCAAGATCATCGGCCTGGAGGGGGTGCGCGACGCGTACGCGACCGGGCGCGGGTCGTTCCGGATCCGGGCCACGACGCGGATCGAGCAGGTGCACCCGCGGCGCAAGGGCATCGTGATCACCGAGCTGCCCTACCTCGTCGGCCCGGAGCGTGTCATCGAGCAGATCAAGGCCGGCGTGCAGTCGCGGCGGCTGCAGGGCATCCACGACGTCAAGGACCTGTCCGACCGCTCGCACGGCACCCGGCTGGTGATCGAGGTCAAGAACGGCTTCAACCCCGAGGCCCTGCTCGAGCAGCTCTACAAGGCCACCAAGCTGGAGGACAGCTTCGGCATCAACGCCGTGGCGCTGGTCGAGGGACAGCCGCGGACCCTGGGGCTGCGCGAGCTCCTCGACGTCTACCTGCAGCACCGCTACGACGTGACGACGCGGCGTACGCAGTACCTGCGGACCAAGGCCGCCGACCGGCTGCACCTGGTCGCCGGGATGCTGCTCGCCATCGTCGACATCGACGACGTCATCGCCATCGTCCGCTCCAGCGACGACGCGGCGACCGCGCGGACCCGGCTGATCGAGGCGTTCGACCTCAGCGACCTCCAGGCCACCTACATCCTCGACATGCCGCTGCGCCGCCTCACCCGGCTCAGCGTCCTCGAGCTCGAGACCGAGCGCGACGCGCTCACCGCCGAGATCGCCGCGCTCACCGAGATCCTCGACAGCCCCGCACGGCTGCGCTCGCTCGTGTCCGACGAGCTGGCCGCCGTCGCCAAGACCCACGGAACGCCGCGGCGCACCATCCTGCTCGCCGCCGGTGGCACCGCCGCGACGACGGCCGCAGCGCCGCTCGAGGTGGCCGACGACCCGTGCTGGGTGCTGATGTCGTCCGCGGGGCTCCTGGCCCGCACCGGGGACGACGAGCCGCTCGCCGGCGACGGACCACGCAGCAACCACGACGTGATCGTGTCCCGGGTGCTGGCCACCGCGCGCGCCGACGTCGGCCTGCTGACGAGCCGCGGCCGCTGCGTACGGCTGAACGCGCTGGACCTGCCCACCGTCCCCGCGACGGCCGCCGCCCCCAACCTGCAGGGCGGCACGCACCTGAGCGAGCTCGTCACGCTCGAGGCCGGCGAACGGGCGCTCGGGCTGACCACGCTCCGCCCCGACAGCCCGGGCCTCGCGCTCGGGACCGCGTCCGGGGTGGTCAAGCGGGTGGCGCCGGAGGTGCTCAACCGCGACGCCTGGGAGGTCGTCCGCCTCGACGACGGCGACGAGGTCGTCGGCGCGGTGGAGCTGACGGCGGAGCAGGCGGGAGCTGGTCCGGGGGCCGCCGATCTCGTCTTCGTCACCAGCGACGCGCAGCTCCTGCACTTCCCGGCCGCCGCCGTCCGGCCCCAGGGGCGCGGCGGAGGCGGGATGTCCGGCGTCCGCCTCGCGCCCAAGGTCTCGGCGGTCTGGTTCGGCGTGACCCACCCGAGCGAGGCCGTCGTCGTCACGGTCGCCGGCAGCTCGTCGGCCCTGCCGGGCACGGACCCGGGGACGGTCAAGGTCACGCCGCTGTCGGAGTACCCGGCCAAGGGTCGGGCGACGGGCGGGGTCCGCTGCCACCGGTTCCTCAAGGGCGAGGACGCGCTGCTGCTCGCGTGGGTCGGACCTGCGCCGGCCGCCGCCGCGGCCGCCAGCGGTGCCCCGGTCGAGCTGCCCCCGGCTGACGGCCGCCGCGACGGTTCCGGGGTGCCGGCCGGGCAGCCGATCGTCGCCGTGGCGAGCCGCAGCGCCGGGTGAACGCCCCGGAGGAACCCAGCCGGTCGCGGACGGCCGAGTGGCTCATCGGCAAGGCCGAGCGGGCCAACGCCGAGACCGTCCTCGACGACGCGTACCCGGGTGACGAGGCGTGGTCGCGCGGCAACGTCGTCCGCCCGCTGATCCACGGCAGCGCCTACTTCGCGCACCTCGCCGCGCACGTCGAGGCCGCGCGGCCCGGCGACCTGGTGCTGTTCACCGACTGGCGTGGCGACGGCGACGAGCGGCTGCGCGACGAGGAGGGCAGCGACGTGCTGCGGCTCCTCGGCGAGGCCGACCGGCGCGGCGTCGACGTCCGCGGGCTGATCTGGCGCAGCCACCTCGACGCGCTCTCGTTCTCCGCCCACGAGAACCGGACGCTCGGGATCCGGCTGCAGGAGCAGGGCGCGGAGGCGCTGCTCGACATGCGTGTGCGGACCGGCGGCTCGCACCACCAGAAGCTCGTCGTCATCCGCTACCGCGGTCGGCCCGAGGACGACGTCGCGTACGTCGGCGGGGTCGACCTCTCGCACAGCCGCCGCGACGACGCCCGCCACGAGGGCGACCCGCAGGCCCAGCCGATGGCCCCGGCGTACGGTCCGACCCCCGCCTGGCACGACGTGCAGGTGGTGATCTCCGGGCCGGCCGTGCGCGACGTCGAGACCGTGTTCCGGGAACGGTGGGAGGACCCGACGCCGCTCAGCCAGAACCCGCTGTTCTGGCTGCACGACAAGCTCACGCGCACCGACCTCTCCCCCGACCCGCTGCCCGAGCAGACGCCGCCGCCGGACCCGGTCGAGGGCGGGACGCACATCGTCCAGCTGCTCCGCACCTACCCCAACCTGCGGCACGGCCGCGACTACCCCTTCGCCCGGGGTGGGGAGCGGAGCGTCGCCCGCGGCTACAGCAAGGCGCTGGCCCGGGCGGAGCGGCTCGTGTCGATCGAGGACCAGTACCTGTGGTCGCGCGACGTCGCGCGAGCCTTCGAGGAGACCCTGGGCTCGAGCCCGGAGCTGCGGGTGATCGCCGTGCTGCCGCCGGTGCCGGACCAGGCGTCCGCGCTGTCCCGGGTGCCGCAGGAGCTCGCCCGCCAGGAGGCGGTCGAGCTGCTCCGCCGTGCCGGCGGCGACCGCGTCGCGCTCTTCAGCCTCGAGAACCACGCCGGTCGACCCGTCTACGTCCACGCGAAGGTCTGCGTGATGGACGACGTGTGGGCCACCGTCGGTTCCGACAACTTCAACCGCCGCTCCTGGACCCACGACTCCGAGCTCTCGGCCGTCGTCGTGGACGAGGCCGGCCCCGACGGTGCGCCCGGGGTGTCCGCGTACGCGCGCCGGCTGCGGCTCGTGCTGGCCGCCGAGCACCTCGACCGCGAGGTCGGCGCGGCCCGGTTCCCGGGCGACACCGGGCTGCTGCTCGGTCCGGACGCCCCGGTCGACGTCGACGACGCCGCGCTGCTCGAGGTGATGGCCGACTGCGTCGACGAGCACGGCATGTTCGACGCCTACGGCGCGGCCGCCGACGCCCTCGACGCCTGGTACGCGGGCGGTCGGATCGGCCCCCGCCCGCCCGGCCGGCTGCGGCGCCTGCGCCCGCCGCACCTGGGCCCCCTGACCCGTCTCTGGGCCCGGCCGATGGCGCGCGTCGTGCACGACCCGGACGGCCGTCCCGCGCGTCTTCGTCGCGCGGGACGCTTCTGAGCGTCAGCGAGTCGACCTGTGCACCGTTGTCGGTGCACAGGTCGACTCCTTGTCGCGAGGTGAGCGCTGCACACCCGCGTCACGGACGCCTCGTACGCTCAGCGGCGTGAGCACCCCCGACTTCGCCGACCTGATCGAGGCCAACGCCCGCTACACCGAGTCCTTCGCCCTCGCCGGCTTCGACGGCATCGCCCGCGCCGGCGTCGCCATGATCACCTGCATGGACTCGCGCATCGAGCCGCTGGAGATGATCGGCCTGCGCACCGGAGACGCCAAGATCATCCGGACCCCCGGGGGTCGGGTCACCCCCGACGCCCTGATCGGCTGCGTGCTCGGCGTGCACCTGCTCGGCGTCACCCGGATCCTCGTCGTGCCCCACACGCGGTGCGCGATGGCCAGCGGGGAGGACGCCGACCTGGTGGCCCGGGTCGCTCGGGAGACGGGCGAGGACCTCTCGGACCTGGCCCTCGGGGCGTCGACCGACCAGCGGGCCCGCCTGATCGAGGACGTCGACCTGCTGCGGACCCACCCGCACGTCGGCGAGCGGGCGACCGTCGGCGGGTTCCTCTACGACGTCGACTCGGGCTCGCTGCAGCAGCTCTTCTGACGTTCAGCCCTCGGCGTCGGCCCCGGGCCAGACCACCGGGAACCGGACGCCCGTACGCCGGCGGTGCTCGGCGACCGCGACCAGGTTGTCCGCGAGCCGGGTGACGTCGGCGTCGGTGACACCACCGGCCCCGACGACGAGCGCCCTGAAGTAGATCGGGCCGACCAACCCGTCGACCACGTCGACCGCGGTCAGGACGTCGTCGGTGCGGGAGGCCGCGAGCATCGTCTGCACCAGCTCGAGGCGCCGGCCCACCAGGGCCAGGGTCGGGACCAGCCCGACGTCCGGGCTGGCCGCCGCGGCCATGATCGCGCTGAGGAAGGGCATGCCGCCGGGAGCCTCGATCCCCCGCAGGACGGAGGTTCCGTAGCCCTCCAGGTCGGTGCGCAGGTCCCCGGTCGAGCCCAACCCCGACCGCTCGTTGAGGGCGTCGACCGCGACCTCGAGCAGCAGGGCCTCGCGAGACCCCCACCGGCGGTAGACCGTGGCCGCGTTGACGCCGGCCCGGGCCGCGACCTCCGCGACCGAGACGGGCTCGACCCCCTCGCGGACGAGGGCGCGGACGGCGTCGTGCACGGCCGCCGTCGTACGGGCCGTACGCCCGCCGGGCCGCACGCCGCCTGTCCGCTGCACCACGCGATGATTTTAACGCAACTCGACTTGCGTCTGCGCTCGCCTCGATCTACCGTCTAAAGCAATAAAGTTCGCATTAGCAGAGGATGAGTCATGGGTCGACGGGTGCTGGTCGTGGGTGCGGGGATCGGCGGGGACGCCCTGGCGGTGCTCCTCGGCCGGGCGGGCTGGGAGGTGGTGGTGGCCGAGCTCGCGCCGGTGCTGCGGTCCGGCGGCCAGACGGTCGACCTGCGTGGCCCGTCGGCGGAGGTGCTGGACCGCCTGGGCCTGCTCGAGGAGTGCCGCCGGCACCTCGTCCCGCAGCGCGGGATCGCCTGGGTGGACGCCCGCGGCCGACGGCTGGCGCAGATGGGCGTCGACGCGTTCGGGGGCCAGGGCTTCGTCTCGCGCGACGAGCTGCTGCGGGGCGACCTGGCCCGGGTGCTGCACGCCGCGACCGGGCCGCAGGTCGAGCACCGTTTCTCCGAGACCGTGGAGCGGCTCGAACCCGTCGTCGACGGCGTCCGGGTCACGTTCCGCCGGCACGAGCCCGAGACGTTCGACCTGGTCGTCGGGGCGGACGGGACCCACTCCCGGGTCCGGGCGCTGGCCTTCGGCCCCGAGGAACGCTTCGTCCGTCGGCTCGGGCTGGGCCACGCCTGGTTCACCCTGGACGAGCAGGGCTCGACGCCGGCGCTCGACGGCTGGGCCCTCGTGCACAACGCGCCCGGCAGCCGGGTCGTCGCCGCCCGGCCCGGCCACCCCGGGCAGCAGGAGGTGGGCCTCTCCTTCACGGCCGACACCCTGCCGGACCGTCACGACCGCGCGGCGCAGGAAGAGCTGCTCCGCACCACCTTCGCCGGGGTCGGCTGGCGGGCGGCCGAGCTGGTCGACGCCGTCTTCGGTGCCGACGACCTCGCGCTGGACACCTAGGACCAGATCCAGGCCGACCGCTGGCACGACGGCCGGGTCGTCCTGCTGGGCGACAGCGCCTGGTGCTCCAGCCCGCTGAGCGGGCTGGGCACCGCCCTGGCGCTGGAGGGCGCGTACGTCCTCGCCGGGCTGCTCGTCGCCGGCGACCGGTCGGGCACGGGCGTCGAGGAGTCGCTCACCCGCTACGAGGAGCTCGTGCGCCCGCGCACGGACGCGGCCCAGAAGCTGCTCCCGGGCCGCGTCCGCTCCTACGCCCCGCGCACGGCACCGGGCATCCGGGCGGTCGCCGCGGTCTACACGCTGGCGCAGACCCCGCCCGCCGCCGCGCTCCTGGCGCGCCTCGCCGCCGGGAGCGGCCACGCGCCAGGTCTGCCCGACCTGGCGGCGTGAGCCGCTCCTGCCGATCCGGCGACTCAGCCGTCGGCCCGGGAGACGACGCGGCGGGTGAGCTGGGGCAGGTCGATCGACTTCGCCGGGTCGTCGTGGCCCTCCCCCACCAGCCACAGGATCTCGACGCGCTCGTACATCCGGACGAGGGTGATCGACAGCGACTGCGACCGTCCTGAGGTGTCCCGCACCTTCCAGGTGCGGGCGTACTGAACCCTCTTCCCGAGCTCGAGCGGTGCGGACGAGCGGACGTCCCAGCGCTTCTCGCCGAAGACGTCGGGGCACACGGCACCCACCCCGAAGGCGTAGCTGTCGACGTAGTCACGGGCTTTCGCGTTGCTCCGGAACTCGATCACCACCTCGGCCGCGCTCCGGTAGGGGGGAGCGACGTCGAACCCGCGCCGCTCCAGCGCCACGAAGCCGGGCGACCAGTAGGGCAGCTCGACGCCGCACTGGGCGAGCAGCCCGTCAGGTGTGACGAGCTTGAAGGCGGAGACGTCGTCCCACCCTGCGTCCGCCACGTCGTGCGCCGTCAGCAGCCGGTCGCTGTTGAGGTGGTCGTCCGCGGCCGACGCGGCTCCCGCCCCCGCGGCCGCGGTCAACGACCCCGCCAGCGTCAGCCCGAGGACCGCCGCCAGCGCCCGCCGGACCCGAGAAGTCTTGATCATGATGTGCCCTCCGCCTGTCGGCGGGCCCCGTCGGCCCGTCCTACCAGGAGAGAGGCACGGGAGCGCTGCTCTGTTGCAAGCTCCTGCGGGGGCTTCCTCAGCGGTCGGGCAGCAGCCGGCGACGGACGAACTGGCGACCCCGGTGGACCCGGGCCTGCGCGGTCCCCAGCGGCACCCCGGTCTGGGCGGCCACCTCGGCGTAGGTCAGCCCGGCGAGGTCGCGGAGCACGAACGACTCGACCAGGTCGGGGTGCGTGACCTCGAGCTGCTCGACGGCGTCGAGCAGGTCGAGCCGTGAGCCCGCGATGACGCTGGTGGTCCGCGGGTCGACCGGCTCGACCGGGTCGACGGGCGCGCGTTCCTGGCTGCGTCGCTTGAGGCTCCGGTAGGTCCCGCGGGCCGCGTTCGACGCGACCACCACCACCCAGCCGGTGAAGGAGCCCGTCCCCCGGAACGTCTGCAGCCGCGTGGCGACGGCGAGCAGCGCGTCCTGCGCGGCCTCCTCCGCGTCGGCCGGGCACGGCAGCAGCCGGGCGCACCGGGCCCGGACGAGCGGCTGCACGGCGGCGAGCAGGTCGCCCATCGCGTCCGGGTCGGTCAGCGCGCGGCTCCGCAGCTCCGCGACCTGCGCGTCGTCCAGCCTGGCCATCAGGCCGCCCGCACCAGGATCGGCCCCATCAGACGAGCCGCAGCCCGGCCTGGCGCATCAGCGGCAGGATGTCGGTCGTCACGGCCGGGTCCGTGCCCGTGCTGTGCAGGTAGAGCACGACCAGCCGGTCGTCGACGCGGACCAGCGTCACCACCCCCCGCATCGGGTCGCCGTCCGCCGCGCCGCGCACGTTCCACCAGACCGTGGACGAGATGCCCTCCAGGTCCGGCTCGTGCCGATCGCCGACCCTCGCCCTGAGGCCGGCCGCCGCGCTCCCGCAGGCGCGGACCTGGTCGGTGAGCCGGTCGATCGCGTCGCGGGCGTCGGCCACGTTCGCGTACCGGACGACCTGCTCGGTGGCCTGCGTCCGCAGGCCTTGGTAGGTCGCGGCGTACGCGGCGACGGGCTCCTGCGTCAGCCGGTCCGGGCGTACGCAGCGGAGCAGGGAGGCCTCCGCGAACCCCTCCTGCAGCGACAGCTCGCTCGCCTTGGCCCACCCGTGCTCGAGGAGCTCGCTGGTCTGCAGCAGCGCCCGGCTGGTGAACGCCGGACCGGCCGGCGTCGCGCGCCGCGACGGCGTGGCGCGTGGGCTGGGCACGTCCGGCGGGGGGCTGGCGGTCCGGGCCACGGCTGGGCTGGCGGTCCGCTCCGCGGTCGTGGAGGTCGGACCGGGAGCGGTCGAGGACGTCGTCGACGACGAGGCGGGGACGGTGGTGCTCGCGCCGAGCGCGCTGCGGACCGGCAACGGTTGGAGCGCGAAGGCGGCCGCTCCCAGGAGCACACCGGCGACCGCAGCCCCGGCGACAGCGGCGCGCACGGACCGACGACGGACGTCCGCTCCCCCCGCCACGTCGTCATCCTCGCACCCGCTCGGGCCCGAACGGGTCCGTGCACGGGGTCCCCGCGTGTTCGCCCGGCCCTGCGATGCTGGGGCCGTGTCGTCGATCGGTCGCTACCGCGTCGTCGGGCGTCTCGGAGCCGGCGCGTTCAGCACGGTCTGGCTGGGTCACGACGACGACCTCGACGTGGCCGTGGCGATCAAGGTGCTCGCGGAGAACTGGGTGGGCCACGGCGACGTGGTGGACCGGTTCCTGGAGGAGGCCCGGCTGCTGCGCCGCGTCGAGGACCGCCGGGTCGTCCGGGTCCACGACATCGGGCGGCAGGCGGACGGGCGGCCCTACTTCGTGATGGACCACGTCGACGGGGGGACCCTCGCCGACCTCACCGACCTGCCGCTCGCGTACGACGAGGCGCTCGACCTCGGCGCCCAGCTGGCCGAGGCCGTCCAGGTGCTGCACGACCACGGTGTGCTGCACCGCGACGTGAAGCCGAGCAACGTGCTGCTGACCCGGGCACCGGAGCGGCGGGTCGTCGTGGCCGACCTCGGCATGGCGAAGCGGCTGGCCGAGAGCTCCGGGGTGACCATGACGGTCGGCACCCCGGCCTTCATGGCCCCCGAGCAGGCCCACCAGCAGTCCGGGCTCGACGTCCGCGCCGACGTCTACGGCGTCGCGGCGGTGACCTACCTGCTGCTCACCGGGCGACGACCGTTCCCGGGCTCGCGCACGGCGAGCGAGGTCGCGCTGCGGGACCCGCGCGTCGTCCCCGAACGGGTCGTCACCGGGCAGGCCGGGCCGACCGGTGTGGACGACCTGCTGCGGGACGCGCTCGCCCACGACCCCGGCCGGCGCCCGGCCACCGCCCGCCTCCTGGCGGACCGCCTCCGCGGGCTGCAGGCCGGCACGTCGGAGGCCGACCTGGAGACGGCGGCGACCGCCGGTCCACGCGGGCCGGGTCGGGCCGCCCTCGCCGGGCTGTCGTTGGCGGTGCTGCTCGTCGTGGCCGTGGTCACCTGGGTCGGGCTCTCCGCGCTGCTCGGCGCCTGAGCACCAGCCGTCCGGGGCCCCGGCGGTCCGAGCCCCAGCGGCCCGAGCCCCGGGGACGAGGGCCCGGTCCGTGCTTGGCTGACCGGATGAGCGAGCACTTCTACCGCCCCGGCGACGGCCACGGCCTGGCCCACGACCCGTTCAACGCGATCGTGGCCCCCCGCCCGATCGGCTGGATCGGCACGCGCTCGCGCGACGGCGTCCGCAACCTGGCCCCGTACAGCTTCTTCAACGCGCTGTCCTACAGACCGCCGCTGGTCGGCTTCAGCAGCGTCGGCTACAAGGACAGCGTCCGCAACGCCGAGGAGACCGGCGCCTTCACCTGGAACCTGGTGACCCGCGCGCTCGCCGAGCAGATGAACGCGACCTCGACGCAGGCGGGCGTCGACGAGTTCGAGCGGGCCGGGCTGGGTGCGGTCGAGTCCGAGGACGTCGCCGCTCCCTACGTGGCCGAGGCGCCCGTCACGTTCGAGTGCCGCACCGCCCAGGTGGTCCAGCTGCTCGGCGCGGACCAGACGCCGACGGGCAGCTGGTGGTGCACCGGGGAGGTGGTCGGGATCCACATCGCGTCGCACCTGCTGGTGGACGGGGTCTACCAGACCGAGCTGGCGCGGCCGGTCCTGCGCGGCGGCGGGCCGAGCGCCTACTACGAGCTGGGTGAGCGGTTCGACCTGACGCGACCCGACTGAGGCGGCTCGGTCGCGGGCGGCTCAGTCGGAGGAGCCGTGGTGCCCGAGCACCGCCTTCGCCTTGCTCACGACCGTCTCGCGCACGCCCTCCGCGACGATGCCGAAGAACGCGGGGTCGCCGGAGAACTCCGCCTTGGCCGTCAGCAGCACCTGGCTGGCGGTCAGGTGCGGCGGGATCAGCGGTACGTCCGCGTCGACGACCGCGTCGATCACGAACGGCCGGTCCGCGGCGAAGGCGGCGTCGAGCACGGCGTCGATCTGGTCGGGGCGCTCGATGCGCGCGCCGTCGAGGCCCAGGAGCTTGGCCCACTCGGCGTACGGGACGTCCGGAAGGCTCGACTGCTCGGGGTCCGGCGGGGCCCCGAGCGTCCCCCGGGTCTCCCAGGAGACGTAGGAGAGGTCGCGGTTGTTCAGCACGAGGACGACGAAGGACGGGTTCGCCCACCGCTTCCAGTAGCGGCTGACCGTGATCAGCTCGTTGACCCCGTTCATCTGCATCGCCCCGTCGCCGATCATCGCCAGCAGGGGCCGGTCGGGGTTGGCCATCTTGCCCGCGATCCCGTACGGCATCCCGCCGCCCATCGACAGCAGCAGCCCGGCCAGGCTCCCCAGGTGCGTCGGTCCGAGGTCGAGGTCGCGGGCGTACCAGCTGGTGGCGGTGCCGCAGTCCACGGCGACGACGGCGTCCTTCGCGAGGCGGGCCGAGATGCCGCGCACGACGGCCTCGGGGTTGACCGGGTCGGCCTTGGCGCCCGCGCGCTGGGCGGAGTAGTCGTCCCAGCGCCGCTTGTGCCGGGCGACCTCGGTGCGCCAGTCGTCGTCGTGCTGCTCGAGCAGCGGCAGCAGCGCGGCCAGGGTCTCCCCCGCGTCGCCGGCCAGGTTGACCTCGGTCGGGTAGCGCAGGCCCATCCGGGACCCGTCGATGTCGATCTGGACGGCCCGCGCCTGGCCGGGCTCGGGGTAGTACTCCGAGTAGGGCATGTTCGACCCGATGATCAGCAGGGTGTCGCAGTGCCGCATCAGGTGCCAGCTGGCGGTCGTGCCGAGCAGGCCGATCGCCCCGGTCACCCACGGCAGCCGGTCGTCGAGGACCGTCTTGCCGAGCAGCGCCTTGGCGGCCCCGGCGCCGAGCCGGTCCGCCACCTGCTCGACCAGGGCGCTGTGGCCGTGCGCGCCGACGCCGACCAGCAGCGCGACCTTGCGGCCGGCGTTGAGCAGCTCCGCCGCGCGGAGCACGTCGGCGGCCGCCGCGCCCTGGACGGGGGTGCTCGGCACGGTGCTGGTGTGGAAGTACGCGTGCTGGTCCGGCGGCTCGACCACGGCGTCGCGCTCCTGCACGTCGCTGGGGACGATGAGCACGACGGGGCGGCGCTCGGCCAGCGCGGTCCGGCACGCGCGGTCGACCATGTGGTTGACCTGCGACGCGTCGGTGATCGTCTGCAGGTAGGCCCGGCCCACGTCCTTGTAGACGCTGGCCAGGTCGACCTCCTGGTAGTAGCCGGAGCCCATCGCGGTCTCGGCGGTCTGGCCGAGCACCGCGACGACCGGCACCCGGTCCATCAGCGCGTCGTAGATCCCGTTGAGCGCGTGCAGCGCCCCGGGCCCGCTGGTGACGACGCAGCAGCCGATCGGGCTGCCGCCGTACTTGACGTCAGCCGTCGCGGCGAAGCCCGCCGTCTCCTCGTGGCGGACCTGGACGAAGTCGATGTGACCCGGGCCCTGGTCCTCGTGCCGGGGAGCCAGGGCTGTGAGGACACCGCCGATCCCGTCCCCGGGATAGCCGTACACCCGCCCCACGCCCCAGGCGTGCAGCCGTTCGACGATGTGCTCCGCGACGTTCACCGGCTCAGCGTCGCACGCGGCTCCGACAGCCTTCGGCGGCCCTTCGACGAGCTCAGGGAACGAGGAGCTCAGACGTCGATGGCCGCGGCGTCCAGCGCGTACGCGCCGTCGATGATGAACGTCTTGCGGGGCGCGACGTCGTTGCCCATCAGCATCTCGAACGTCGTCTCGGCGATGAGGCCGTCGTCGACGGTCATCCGGCGCAGCGTGCGGTGCCGCGGGCTCATCGTGGTCTCGGCCAGCTGGTCGGCGTCCATCTCCCCGAGGCCCTTGTAGCGCTGCGGCTCCTTGAAGCGCACGTTGCGCTTGGTCAGCTCGGCGGCGGTGCGCTGGTACTCCGCGTCGGAGTAGGTGTAGATGAAGCGCTCCTGGCCCTTCTTCGGGTTGGTGAGCTCGAAGCGGTGCAGCGGCGGGACGGCGGTGAAGACCCGCCCGGCGTCGACCAGCGGGCGCATGTAGCGGAAGAAGAGGGTCGCCAGCAGGCACCGGATGTGCGCGCCGTCGGAGTCGGCGTCGGCCATGAAGATGATCTTGCCGTAGCGCGCCGAGTCGAGATCGAAGGTCCGCCCGGACCCGGCCCCGACGACCTGGATGATCGAGGCGCACTCGACGTTCTTGAGCATGTCGCCGGTCGACGCCTTCTGCGTGTTCAGGATCTTGCCGCGGATCGGCAGCAGCGCCTGGAACTCCGAGCTGCGCGCCTCCTTGGCCGTGCCCAGCGCCGAGTTGCCCTCGACGATGAACAGCTCCGAACGGTCGCCGATGGCCCGGCAGTCCACCAGCTTGGTGGGCAGCGAGCTGGACTCGAGCGCGTTCTTGCGGCGCTGGTTCTCGCGCTGCTGCCGCGCGGCGACGCGGGCGCGCGAGGCGCTGACGACCTTCTCCAGCACTGCGCGGGCCTGCTGCCTGGCCACCCCGGTCTTGGAGTCCAGGAAGGCGCCCAGCTCGGTCTCGACGACCTTGGTCACGATCTTGGCGACCGCCGGCGTGCCGAGCACCTCCTTGGTCTGCCCCTCGAACTGGGGCTCGGCCAGCCGGACGGTCACGACCGCGGTGAGGCCCTCGAGGACGTCGTCCTTGACGACCTCCTCGCCGGTCTTCAGCAACCGGGTGGGGGTGAGCGCGTTGGTCACCGACCGGGTCAGCGCCCGCTCGAAGCCCGCGACGTGGGTGCCGCCCTTGGGTGTGGCGATGATGTTGACGTACGAGCGCACCGTCGTGTCGTAGCCGGTCCCCCAGCGCACGGCCACGTCGACCCCGAGCTCGCGCTCCACGTCGGCGGGCTCCATGTGGCCGGCGTCGTCGAGCATCGGCACGGTCTCGGTGAACGACCCGGTGCCCTGCAGCCGGACGACCTCGGTCACGGCGGCGTCGGGGCTCAGGTACTCGCAGAACTCACCGATGCCGCCGTCGTGGCGGAACAGCTCTTCGGTCGGTTCCGAGCCGCGCGCGTCGGTCACCTTCAGCGCCAGCCCGGGCACGAGAAAGCTCGTCTGGCGGGCGCGGTTGTGCAGGTCCTCCAGCGACAGCGCGGCGTCGACCAGGAAGATCTGCCGGTCGGGCCAGTAGGTGACCCGGGTGCCGGAACGCCCCTTGGCGACCCGGCCGATCTTGGTGAGCGGCGCCCCGGGCGTGAAGGCCGCCGTCGGGCCCGGTCCGTCGAACGTCCCCGGCACGCCCCGGCGGAACGACATCGCCCAGGTCGCCCCGTCCCGGTCGACCTCGACGTCGAGGCGCATCGACAGCGCGTTGACCACCGACGACCCGACGCCGTGCAGCCCGCCCGTCGCGTTGTACGAGCCGGCGCCGAACTTGCCGCCGGCGTGCAGCTTGGTGAAGACGACCTCCACGCCGGAGAGCCCGGTCCGGGGCTCCTTGTCCACGGGGATCCCGCGGCCGACGTCGGTGACGGTGATGCCGCCGTCGGCCCGTAGCGTCACGTCGATCTCGCGGCCGTACCCGCCCAGCGCCTCGTCGACGCTGTTGTCGATGATCTCCCAGAGGCAGTGCATGAGGCCCCGGGTGTCGGTCGACCCGATGTACATCGCCGGGCGCTTGCGCACGGCCTCCAGGCCCTCGAGCACCAGCAGGTGCCGGGCCTCGTAGTCCCGGCTCTCCAGCTCGGGACCAGCGCTCCGCGCTCCCCCGCGCCGCGTGCTCGGGGCTGGGCTCGCGGTGGCTGGCACGCGGGCGAGGCTACCTCCCCGATGCCCCTTGAGACCGGCACGTACCGTGGGCATCCGCAGGTGTCGGGGCTCCGAACTCCAGGTACCGGGAACGACCTCAGGGTCGCGTCCGGCGCTGAATACCCCGGAGGACACCTGGGAAACCGTTACACAGAAGACACGGCCTCGGTACCCCGAACGGGAAGCATTTGGGCCGAGTTGGATGTTGACTAGACGCAAGGCGCGGAAGACGTCGGATCCTCGGCAGGCACCGTGAGCATCACCACCAGCACGAGATCAAGGAAGCGAGGCCGACCGTGAGCACATCCGTCATCGAAGGCGCCGCGCTCAACGCTGCCGATCGCTGCGATCGCTGCGGAGCCCAGGCGTACGTCCGCGTCACACTGAACAGCGGGTTCGACCTCCTCTTCTGCGCGCACCACAGCAAGGAGCACGCGGACAGGCTCAGGCAGGTCGCGCTCGAGATCCACGACGAGTCCGAGCGGATCTCCTGACCCGCTGAGCGACCTCCGTCGCAGCCCCTCGTTCCCTCGGGAACGGGGGGCTGTCTCGTTCCCGGCCTCGTCCTCCGACCGGGAGCGGGGTCCGCTGCAGCTCGCCAAACCTGTGGCCTGCCGCAGTGCGACGCAGCAGACTCGTGGCCATGTCCGTCGCCCCGCGCAGCGCCGCCGACGTGCTGGCCGCCCTGGCACGAGCAGACCCGCCCAAGCTCCTGTTCTTCTGGGGCCACCACCCCGAGCGTGACGGCAGTGCCGGCGCCGGATGCCTGAGCCAGTGGTGGCCGGCGCCGTTCACCGTCGACGGGCTCGAGCTCGCCACCGCGGAGCACCACATGATGTGGCGCAAGGCCACGCTGTTCGGCGACGACCTCATGGCCGAGCAGATCCGCGCCGCCCCGCACCCGCACGCCGCCAAGGCCCTCGGCGGCCGGGTCGCCGGCTTCGACCAGCCGACGTGGGACGAGCACCGGGTCCCCGCGGTGGTCGCCGGCAACCTGGCCAAGTTCACGCAGCACCCCGCGCTGCGGGCGTTCCTGCTCGGTACGGGGCAGCGGGTTCTCGTCGAGACCAGCCCGCTGGACCGGATCTGGGGCATCGGCCTGACCCGCGACGACCCCGCGGCTGCCGACCCGGCCCGCTGGCGGGGGCTCAACCTGCTCGGCTTCGCGCTGATGGACGTCCGCGACGCCCTACGGCCCTGAACGCCGCGCCCGTGCCCGCGGAGCAGCAGGGCGGAGCTCCGCCGAGGCACACCCAACTCGCCGAGGCACACCCTGCTCGTCGAGGCACACCCTGCTCGTCGAGGCACACCCTGCAAGGGGTGCTTCAGCGAGGACGGTGTGCCTGCTCGGAACCGCGACACCCGCCGACCACGTCTGGTGCTGCGCACCTCGCAGGTCTGCTCGAGGCGCGACGCTGCCCGTAGCACCGCGGGAGGTAATTTCTCTTTCAACTGCCTGCGCGGGCTGACGGGCTCCTTTAGCCTGCTCGAGTGCTGCGGTCTGTGCTTCGTTCCCTGTGCGCCCTCGGCGGCGCCGTCCTGCTGGCGGTCACAGCCGTGACGGCGACGGCGCTCCCCGCCGCGGCCGCGTCCCCCACCGGCTGGCTCCACACCCAGGGCTCGCAGATCCTGGACTCGACCGGCAAGGCCCACGTGATCCGGGCGGCGAGCTGGTTCGGGATGGAGACGGCGAACTGCGCCCCGCACGGGCTCTGGCAGATCAGGCTCGACGACGGCATGGCCCAGATCGCCTCGTTCGGCTTCAACGCCATCCGGCTGCCCTACTCGAACGAGTGCCTGGCCGCCAAGCAGCCCACGGGGATCGACTTCTCGAAGAACAAGAACCTGCAGGGCCTGACCCCGCTCCAGCTGTTGGACGCGGTCGTGGCGAGCGCCAAGGCCCACGGCCTGAGCGTGATCCTGGACCGGCACCGCCCGGACTCCGCCGCCCAGTCCGAGCTCTGGTACACCTCGACCTGGTCCGAGGCGCGCTGGATCGCCGACTGGACGATGCTCGCCAAGCGCTACGCGAAGGAGCCGACGGTCGTCGGCGTCGACCTGCACAACGAGCCGCACGGCGCCGCCTGCTGGGGCTGCGGGGACCCGAAGCGCGACTGGGCCGCCGCGGCGACCCGGGCGGGCAACGCCGTGCTGGCCGTCAACCCCCGGCTGCTGGTCGTCGTCGAGGGCGTGGAGAAGCAGAAGGCGTCGACCACCTGGTGGGGCGGGGGGCTCGCCGACGCCAAGAAGCACCCGGTCACGCTCAAGGTCGCCCACCAGCTGGTCTACTCCTCGCACGACTACCCGGCGTCGGTCTACGCGCAGCCGTGGTTCTCGGCCAAGACCTACCCCAAGAACCTGCCCGCCGTGTGGCGGGCGAGCTGGGGCTACCTGCAGGAGGCCGGCACGACCCCGGTGCTCCTGGGCGAGTTCGGCACCAAGATGGAGACCACGTCCGACAAGCAGTGGCTCACCGCGCTCGTCGAGTACGTCCGCGTCAACAAGATGAGCTTCGCCTACTGGTCGTACAACCCGAACAGCGGCGACACCGGCGGCCTGGTGAAGGACGACTGGACGACACCGCAGCGGGCCAAGCTGGACGTCCTGCGCCCGATCCTCGGCCGGCAGACGCCGTTCACGCCCACCCCGGTCAAGCCCGGCAAGAGCGTCGAGCCCGCCCTGTCCAGCGAGCCCAGCGAGCCCGCCGAGCCCGCCGAGCCGACGCCCCGTACGGCGGAGCCGACGGCGAGCGGCACGACCGGGCCCAGCGCGTCCGCCAGCCCCTCGGCGAGCCCGAGCTCCGCTCCGACGTCAGGCACGGCGGCCGGCACGTCGGACCAGACCTCGGCCGGCTGGACGCTGCAGAGCTCCTGGCCCGGTGGTTACGTCGCCGAGCTGTCGGTGACGAGCGAGCAGGCCCGTCGGGGCTGGACGGTCAGCTGGCCGGACGCCGCGGCGACCTCGGTCGTCAACGCCTGGGGCATGACCTGCTCGGTGCGGGCCGGCACGATCACCTGCTCCGGCGCGGGCTGGGGCGACGACCTCCAGCCGGGCCGGCCCGTCCGGGTCGGCGTCCAGGTGGCGACCCCGGGAACACCGCCGACGGCCCCGGTGCTGACCGTGGCGTGACTGACCGACCCGGGACCGCGCCGAGCCTGCCGGAGCCCGTCTCGCGCGACGCCCCCGCCCTGGGGGGTCCCGCGCTGCTGGACCAGGTGTGGCGCGACCTGACGTTCCTGCACTGGCGGGTCGACGCGGAGCTGGTCGCTCCCCTGCTGCCGCCCGGCGTCACGCCGGACGTGCACGACGGGACGTCCTGGGTCGGGCTGATCCCCTTCCGGCTCACCGACGCCCGCTTCGGCAGCGGGCCGGTGCTGCCGTACGTGGGGTCGTTCGCCGAGACGAACGTCCGCCTGTACGGCGTCGACGCCTCGGGGCGACGGGGTGTGGTGTTCGCGTCGCTGGAGGCGCAGCGGCTGGCCTTCGTGCTCGGCTCCCGGGTCGCGCTCAACATCCCCTACACCTGGGCCAGGATGCGGGCCACCCACGCGGGTGAGCGCTACACGTACGAGAGCCGGCGTCGCTGGCCCGGACCGCGCGGCCTGCGGTCCCGGGTCGACGTCGAGGTCCTGCCCGGCGAGGTGCACGACGACCCCCTGGCCGACTTCCTCACCGCACGCTGGGGGCTCTTCACGCGCCACCTCGGACGGACCTGGTTCCTGCCCAACGAGCACGCGCCCTGGCCCCTGCGCCCGGTCCGGGTCCTCGAGGTCGAGGACCACCTCGTCGCCGCCGCCGGCCTGCCGGGCGTCACCCACCGCCCGCCGGACTCCGCCCTCTTCTCCGCCGGCATCCGCACGGTGTTCGGCGGACCCCGGCGCGTCCCCTGACCTCGAGCTCAGGAACCCTTTCCGCGCCGTAGACCGGTCCCCACCGCGCCCAGCACCAGCCCGACGCCGGCGACGAGCGCGGCCACGGCCTGCGGGCGGGTCCAGACGGTCGAGGCGAACGACACCTGCCTGGGCTGACCGACGAGCCTCGAGATGGAGACGGTCGCCTCGCCGCGGTCGACCGACCGCAGCACCGTGAAGGCCACCAGCCCGGCCAGCACGACGAGAGCGGCGAGCACCAGCACCCGGGCTGCCGACCTCGGTGCAGCCGGTCCCCACCGCTGACCCGCCAGCAGGCCCACGAGGTACGCCCCGACCAGGACCCCCACGAGCACCAGTCCCGCGCCCGCCGCGCGCGTCGCGTTCCAGGCGACGAGGCTGTCCAGGAGGTCGGGCGAGGGAGGTCCGTCGTAGGAGAACCACCCGATCTCGACCTCGGCACCGCGCGACCGCAGCACCAGCACCCCGAGGATCACCGCCACCAGCCCGAGGGTCGCCGCCACCCCGGTCCTGCGCCTGGTCACCACGGGCGCAACCTCGTCGCGGCGTGGACGTAGAGCGGGTGCCTCGGGTAGCCGTCGCGGGTGCGACCGAGGCAGTGCTTCGGCCGGTCGCCGAGCAGGCCCAGCACCGAGGCCACCCGCGAGCCGGCGTGCTGCGGGCGCTGCACGCCCCAGCCGAGCACCACCGGGCCGTCGGCCTGCCGGCCCAGCGTCGCGACCCAGTCGTCGTTGTCCGGCCCGACGGGATCCGTGACGTGGGCGAGGTCGTCCGGGCACGTCGCCCGCCACGCCCAGAGGTTGGCCACGGCGAGACCTCCGCAGCCGTGGTCGCGCGCGAACCGGACGCAGCGACGCAGGGTGGGGTCGTCGGTGGCCGCGTCGGCGCTCGACGGGTTCGCCAGCACCCAGAGCATCCTGGGCCGCCCCGGGTCCCAGGTCCGGTGCAGCGCGTAGCGGTAGCGACCGTCGGAGCTCACCTCGGCCGTCCCCTCCACCATGGGCTCAGGTTCCCATGCCGACCGCTGCGGATCCGTCGCGCAGCTCTGCGGTGGCCGCGAGGGTCGACGAGCCCTCGGTCGGTCGCTGTCGAGCGCCCTTCGACAGGCTCAGGGAACGTTCCCCGGTCCGCCCACGGGGGCTTGCTGAGAAAACCGCCGGTGCCGTCGCGTCCTTGGATGCACCCGCGGGCGTCGGGATCACCACACCCCAACGGGTGGGCAGAACGGCCGAGAAGGATGCACTCTGGAACGGTCAGTGGCGCCGAGGTGCGCCAAGCCGGACCACCGGGAGCGAACCGGACGACCGCAGGAGCAACATCATGGCGCGCAACGACCTCAGCTATCCCCCCCGTGAGCCGGACCACGCAGGCGAGGACGTACGCGTCCGCAACTGGGCCCGCAACGCCACCCTCGCCCCCTCCGCCTCGATCAGCGCCCCGCGCGACGAGGACGCGCTGAGGGCCGTGCTCGCCGCGACCGAGGGCGGCGTCCGCGTGATCGGGAGCCGGATGTCGCCGGGGCGGATGCTCGCGCTGGCCGCCCAGGGCGACATGCTCCTCGACCTCAGCCACCTGCGCGGGCTCCTCGAGCTCGGCGAGGACCACGCGACGTTCGCCGGCGCGACGACGCTGGGCGAGATCTACGCCTGCCTCACCGCCCACGGGCGGATGCTGCCCGCGTCCCCGGGCGTGATCTCGAGCCAGACCCTCGCGGGCGCGCTCTCCACCGGGACCCATGGCCAGGGCCTCGGCCAGAGCTGCATCGCCGACGCCGCCCTGTCGGTCCGGATGGTGCTGGCCGACGGGTCCGTGCGGGAGTTCGACACCACGCACGCGTGGTTCGGGGCGGTGAAGCTCGGGCTGGGTCTGCTGGGCGTCGTCACGCAGGTGACCCTGCGCACGGTCCCCTCGCCCGTCTACTCCTGCCAGAAGGCCGTCACCAGCGCCGACACCCTGGAGAACGACCTGCTGACCTGGAACCGTGACAACACCCTGAGCAAGGCGTGGTGGTTCCCGGACCAGGACCAGGTGCACGTCTGGACGGCGCAGGAGGCGACGCCGGCCGACGTCGAGCGCTACCGCGCCGGGGGCAGCGTCCTGCTGGAGGACCGGACGACGAACGCCGTGCTCAACTCCACCGTCGAGACGACCCTCCAGAACATGCGGGGCGACACCAAGATCCTCGACGAGAACGGCAAGCCCTTCCAGACGGTCAACCGCTTCAAGGACTTCTCCGACGTGACCGGCGACGTCTACCAGGTCTTCTGCCGCGGGATCGCCACCCCGCAGATCAACGTCGAGATCGCCGTCCCGCTCGCCCGCGCCGGCGAGGTCGTGGCCGCGATCAAGCGGTGGCACGCCGAGACCCGGCCGCACATGCACTACCCGGTCATCCTGCGGGCCACCGGCGCCTCCGACTCCTGGCTCAGCCCGTCGTACGGGCAGGAGACGTGCTTCTTCGGCTTCGTCGTCTACTACGCGGAAGACGGCTCGCTCGCTCCCGAGGGTGTCGACTTCCTGCGCGCCGTCGAGCGCGTCCTGGCCGTCGAGGGCGGCCGGCCGCACTGGGGCAAGTACTTCGACGAGTCGCTGTACGACTGGTCCTCGCTCTACCCGCGGTGGGCCGCGTTCCGCGGCGTGCGCAACGCGCTCGACCCGCAGCACCGGTTCGACAACGCCTTCACCGCGGCGCTGTTCGCATGAAGGCCTGGGCCGCGCTGCTGACCCAGTCGAGCTATCTCCTGGGTGTCCGGGCGCTGCGCGCCTCGCTGGAACGGGTGGGCAGCGCGTACCCGCTCGTCGTCGTCGTGACCGCGGGCATCGGCGCCGAGGACCGCGCCGTGCTGGAGGCCGACGGGTGCCTGCTCCGCGAGGTGGAGCCGATCCGGCCGCCCTCGGGGCTCCGGGACAGCTACGCCAACGCCCGGTTCGCCGAGGTCTGGACCAAGCTCAACGTCTGGCGCCTGACCGAGTTCGAGCGCCTGGTCGTCCTCGACGCCGACATGCTCGTCACGCAGGACATGGACGAGCTGTTCGACCTCGCGCTGGACGACGACGAGATCGCCGCCTGCCACGCCTGCCGCTGCAACCCCAACCGGATCCCCACCTATCCGGCGAGCTGGACGCCGGCGGGCTGCGCCTACACCGCCATCGCAGCCTCGGGCGATGCGGCGCAGCAGGTCAGCGACCCCTACTTCAACGGCGGCACGCTCGTCCTGCGCCCGGACGAGCGCATCTTCGACGCACTCCTGGCGAAGCTCGCCGGGGTCGAGGACCTGACCCGCTACGTGTTCGCCGAGCAGGACTTCCTCAACGAGCACTTCCACGGCCGCTGGGTGGCGCTGCCGTACGTCTACAACGCGTTGAAGACGCTGCCCTTCCAGCACCCGGCGCTGTGGGACGACGCAGCGGTCAAGAACATCCACTTCATCATCGACAAGCCCTGGGAGTCCGCCCTCGACCCCGCGAGCCGCTACCACGCGCTCGAGCGTCAGTGGTGGGACGTGGCCGGAGAGCTGCTCGGTCCCGACCTCGTACCGCTGGGCTGATCCTTCGGGACCTTCGGCTCTGTCGTCGGGGTCCGCGGTCGCGCAGTCTGGGTCCACGCGTACGAGAAGGAGACCCACATGACCACGCTCGGTCTGGACCCGCACGGTGCCATCCGGTTGCTGTCGCAGTCGCAGTGCCTGGAGCTCCTGAGCGCGGCTGCGGTCGCCCGGGTCGGCTACGTCGCGAACGACGGGGTCGAGATCATCCCCGTCGGCTACCGGCTCGGCGTCGGGCCTCGGCTGTTCATGATGACGCAGCCCTGGGGGATCCTCGGGCAGCTGGCGGAACGTGGAGCGCGGTGCAGCGTCGAGGTGGACCACCACGGTGACACCACGGGCGTGGGGTGGAGCGTGCTGATGCGCGGCACGCTGAGCCGGCTGGACCAGCCCGCGACGACGGCCTACGGCGAGCTGGACCACAGCGTCGAGGCGTGGCCGGGCTACCCCGACGCCAAGCCGGTGCAGTTCGTCCCGAGCTCCTACAGCGGTCGGTCCGTGGTCCGGGCTTCCTGACGCAGGCCCGGCCCAGTCGCAGCCGCGACCGCCTCGCAGAGCCACAGCGCCTGCCGGCTCGGTGTGCGGTCACCGCGGCCGGCCGGTCGGGCCGGTCGCGCGGTGGACCTCGGTCGACCTGCCATGCTCGGGGGATGACGACGCCGGGGACGGCATCAGGATCGGACGTGTCCCATGGCCCACCGTGACCGACGGCAGAGCACACCGCCAGGACTGCCGGGGCTGACGGCGCTCGAGCTGGCTTCCGGGGTCCTGGTCGGGCCGTCCGGTCGGGCACGGCGACCCGATCGAGCCCTGCCCGCGGCACCCCGCTGCAGGCGTTGGAACGCGCCGTGCTGCCCGCCCTGCGGCGACCGCCGTGCCTGGTGAGCTTCTCCGGGGGGCTCGACTCCTCGTTCGTGCTCGCCGTGGCGGCCCGGACCGCCCGCCGCGAGGGTCTGCCGCCGCCGGTCCCGTGCACCTGGCGGTTCGTCGGAGCCCCACGCGCGGACGAGTCGGCGTGGCAGGAGCGGGTGCTCGACGCGGTCCCGCTGCCCGACTGGGTCGTGCTCGAGGCCGACGACGACCTCGACCTCGTCGGACCGGTCGCCCAGCAGGTGCTCGCCCGGCACGGCCTGCTGCATCCCGTGAACGTGCACCTCCACGCACCGATCCTGGACCGGGCTGCCGGGGGCTCGGTGCTGACCGGGGTGGGTGGGGACCAGGTCCTGTCCGGGTGGCGGCGACCCGGGACGCAGACGCTGCGCCGCCGGGTCCACGCCGCGGTGCCCCGCGGCCTGCGCGCGCGGGTGCGCCAGCACCGCGGGGACGACGCGTTCCCCTGGCTCAGCCGGGACGCCTCGAGGCGGGTGGTCGCGGCTCTGCTCAGAGAACGCGCAGCCGAGCCGGCGCGCTTCGACCGGCGACCGCCCTGGCACGCCGACCGACGAGACCTCGCGGTGAGCTGCGCCAGCCTCGCCCAGCTCGGCGCCGCCGCCGACGTGCTGGTCGTGAACCCCCTGGTCGACCCGGTCTTCGCCAGGGTCCTGGCCGACGGCTCCGGGCACCGACAGGTCCCGGCGC
The DNA here is from genome assembly GCA_964251895.1 of uncultured Friedmanniella sp. Taxonomy (GTDB): domain Bacteria; phylum Actinomycetota; class Actinomycetes; order Propionibacteriales; family Propionibacteriaceae; genus Microlunatus. Next base: position 3,975 of record CAXULL010000024.1, on the reverse strand, counting down.
GGTCCGCGTTGCTCGCCGAGCTGGCGGCCGGGGTGCTGCCCGCGGAGGTCACCGCCGCGCGCCCCAAGGCGCACTTCCTCGAGGTCTTCTTCCGGTCTCCGACGCGGCAGCTGCTGTCGCAGTGGGACGGCGAGGGTCTCGACGCGAACCTGGTCGACCTGACCCGCCTGCGCGACGCCTGGTCACGCTGGCCGGTGCCGGGCGGGACGGCGCCGCTCGTGCAGCAGCTCTGGCTCTCCGTGCACCGTCCTCCGACCCCGACCGACCGCCAGCAGGGAGCCCCGACATGAACCCCACGCCGTACGACGAGGACCGGGTGACGGTGAGAGGGGCTGGGCTCACCTGGCGTGAGACCGGCGACGAGATCGTCGTGCTCGACCTCGACGGTTCCGTCTACTTCGGTCTCAACGGACCGGGCGCGACGCTGTGGCGGCAGCTGGTCTCGCCGACGAGGCGCTCGGAGCTGATGGACCGTCTGCGCCACGAGGGAGCCGACGAGGGGCAGGCCGGCCGCGACGTCGACGCCTTCTTGACCCAGCTCGACGGGTACGGGCTCCTCCACCGGGAACGCGCTCCCGGGACCGACTAGGCCTGAGACCCGGAGAGCCACGCGACCGGGGCGGGCCGGCGAAGGATCTCCACCAGCTCCGGTCCCCCGCCGGCGTGGTCCTCGCGGAGAGACCCGCCCGCTGACCCGGGGCCCAGCCACGCGTGGGCGTGGAACCCGGGCCCGGGAGCGCTCACCCCGATCAGCAGGTCGCGCGCCACCCCCTGGGCGGCCCACCAGCGTTGCCGGACCAGCGCCCGTTCCAGACAGCTGGCGCGCAGGCACCGCGCCACCCGGCTCACCGTGCGGTGCCCGTCCGCACCGTCCGCACCGTCCGCCGGCGGTCCGGGCAGCGACACCGCGTCCAGCGGGCCTCGGGCCAGCTGTCGGCGGACGCTCAGCACCGCGAGCACCGCCCAGCCGCAGGTCGCCCAGCCAGGGGCGCCCAGCTCGAGCAGCGCCCGGGCCATGCGTCCCGGGCGACGAAGCCCGACCGACCATGCGGGCCACCCTCCGCCCCGGGCGAGGCCCAACCTCAGCGCGGCGCCTGGTGTCCGGGCGACCACCTGGCTGATCCGCAGCGCGTACGCCGCCCCGAGCCCCAGCCGTCCGCGCCGGGCCGTCGCCGAGGTGTACCGCATGAACGCCGTCGAGGGCACCAGACGACCGGCCGCGTAGCGCACCTTGGCCCGGATGCCGGGCAGAGCGGACAGCCTGGTCAGGCCCAGCATCGCCCCGACGTCCGACCCGGCGGACCAGCCGTCCGCGCGGCTGCGGTCCGGGCTCAGCCCCAGCCGCGTCGCCTGCGCCGCTCCGGCCGGGTGGCAGCACAGTCCACGCGCGAAGGCGCCGGTCGACCGGGTCAGCCGCGCGAGCGCAGCGGCGTCGTCCCAGACCGCGTCGGGAAACAGCGCCAGCGCCGCCGTCAGGTCGGTCAGCGGCTTGCGCCCCGGCCCAGGGCAGGCCGCGTGCAGGCCCACGACGAGCGCACAGCCCGCGGCGTCGGGGACGCGGACCTCGCGCCCGCACAGCACGTGCGGCTCGCTGGCCCGGGAGATCGCCTCCCAGAAGGCCTCGTGATCGCCGACCCCGACAAAGCTCCGGTGCAGGTCGACCGACAGCGCAGGCGGCCCGGGCAACCGCCACAGCCGTTCGTACCAGGACCACTCGTCGTCCCGCCAGGCCGCCTTGACGTCGGTGAGCCCGGCACGGGCGAGAACCTCCTGAGCCCGGTCGAAGGAGGCCGGCGCCACCAGGAGATCGACGTCGGAGTAGCGCCGTCGGTCGGGCTGGGACGCGTACAACCGGTGGGCCAGCCCGGCGCCCTTCAGCAGCACCGACGACACGTCGGCGCGCTCCAGCGCCACCAGCACCTCGGCCGCCAGCTGGTCCAGAGCGAGGCAGCGTGCCGCCTCTGCGACCCCGGTCCTGACCGGGCCGGAGGTCACAGACGCCCCGTGCCGACCGGCTGGGGCGGCGTCCACCCGGTCGGCGTGGCGCTCACGGTCGAGCAGACGAGGTCCAGCGTCCGCTCGAGCGCACCCCAGTCCCGTGGTCGCTGCAGGACCCACGACGGGAACGTGGCGAGAGCGAGCAGCACGTTGGGGTCCGACTCGAGACCTCGACCCGTGCGCCCGGAGGCCAGTCGAGCGAGGGAGAGAGCCGCCGCCATCGGTCGCATCACCACCTCGGGCCCCCAGCCCAGGTGGACCCAGCCACCCAGCGGGACGCTGTCGCGTACCGGAGGCAGGGCCAGGCGCCAGCGGGTGCCCGCCCGCGCACGAGCCAGCGGCGCCCGTCCGGACGGAAGAGGTTCGCGGAGGTCGAGGCAGCGGGGGCCGGCGAAGACGACCCGACCGTCGGTCACGACGACGTCGTCGCTGAGGACGGTGGCTCCCCGTGCGGCGAGCGCCGCCAGCAGGCTGCTCTTGCCCGCGGTCCGCGGGCCGAGGACGGCCCAGGCTCTGCCGCCGACCACGAAGGCACCCGCGTGGAAGGCCTCACGCCCCGACCACCGGTTGAAGGTCGTGGCCACCGGCCCCAGGTAGGGGTGCGCCAGCGAGCTCGCGTCGAGGGCCGGACCGTGGAACGTCGCCCTCGACCCGTCGCGCTCGAGATCGAGAACATGCCCGTCGGCGAGGCGACGCACGCTGCGGTCCGCGTCGAGCGCGTACGGGGCCGGCCCGGCGCGGGAGGTCGTGCTGACGGTGACCGTCAGCAGGCCAGCGTCTTCCGCACGGTCCTCGGCAGCGACCAGCTCAGGCACCCGCGGCAGGCCGCGGAACTGCAGGCCGTACGCCCTCTGGTCGATGCGGACCACCGGTCGTGCGACCTAGACGCTTCCGCCGTCGCCCGATCCGCCGAGCCCGTCGTCGGGTCCCACCGTCCCGCCCTGGGTCAGCTCGGCCAACGTGCCGAGGCGCACGATCCGCGGCGAGACGTAGTCCGAGCGGGTGAGGGGGACTTCCGGAGGCGCCAGGTCCTGAGGGTCGTTCCTGTCGTCCCACATCTGAGCACTTCCTCTCGTTGCCGTGATAATAGACCCCTGTGCACCCCACGCCGGTTCAGGCGGCGGCGACCGGGGTCCACCGACCCCGGGAGAACGCGCTGATGGCCTGCGCGACCTCGGCGGGCGGCAGGTGCACGAGCCGCAGGGACAACCTCAGCCCACGTCGGCGGACGAGCCGCCAGGTGGCGGCTGACATCGTGCTCGCGACGCCCGGCGAGCCGGGTCCCGCCTGCGGGTGCACCCCGACGGTGAGCTGAGACGTCCACAGGACCCGCGAGATGCCCACCGCGGTCACCGCGTCCCACGGCAGCTCCACGCGGCCGCGCGGCGTGAAGAAGACCAGACCGCCCTCGCCCACCCACAGCGGCCACTCGATCGCGCGGGTCGCACCCCACTGGTAGCACTGGGTCAGCTCGACCAGCACCAGCAGGACGAGCGGGACAAGGAAGGCCAGCGCGGCCAGCCCGCCGGCGTCGGCGTAGACCACGAAGACGAGCATGGCCACGTCGATGGCGACGGGAAGCCCGAACAGCCCGACGATCAGGGCGAAGCTCCGGTCCACGGCCGACCGACGGGTCTCGAGACGCAGCGTGTCCACGAGCGGACGGTAACCGAGGGCGGGGTCGCGCGCAGCAGCCGTGACGCTCGACGACGGTCAGTGGCACCCCTGCGGCGCCGGAGACGACGACGGGCAGGAGCAGGACGCCGAAGCGTCCCGTCCCTGCCCATCCTCGTGGCCTCAGCCGGAGGGTGTCAGACCTCAGTCGAGGTAGTCACGCAGGACCTGCGAGCGCGACGGGTGCCGCAGCTTGCTCATGGTCTTCGACTCGATCTGACGGATCCGCTCGCGGGTCACGCCGTAGACCTTGCCGATCTCGTCCAGCGTCTTGGGCTGGCCGTCGGTCAGGCCGAAGCGCAT
>CAXULL010000023.1:14194-75976 GCA_964251895.1 uncultured Friedmanniella sp. | reverse complement strand
ACCGGATCACGCTGCAGCGCCGGGCCGGCGAGGGCCGCATCCACCACCTCGACGGGCGCGGGGAGGCGGTCGACCCGACCCCCTGACCCCGGTCGCACGCGCAAGGTCACTCCCCTACGGGGTCACTCCCCCACGCGGTCACTACCCCACGTGGGCGACGGCGGCGAGGATCGCGTCGATCGTGGCCTGCGGGTGCGACACCATCGAGACGTGCGACCCGGCGACCTCGCTGACGGTCGCACCGGCCCGCTCGGCCATGCGCCGCTGCAGCGCGGGCGGGATCACCCGGTCCTCGGTGCCGACGACCGTCCAGCTCGGCAGCGTCTTCCAGGCCGGGGCGCCGGACCCGGCGGTGTTCGCGCTCAGGGTGATCGGGCGCTGGCTCTCCACGACCAGCCAGCGGTCCTGCTCGGGCAGGTCCTGCGCGAACGAGGTGTGCACGGTGTCGGGCTTGAGGAACGCCTCCGCGTCACCCTCGGGCCCGCCGGGGTAGCCGACGATGTCGAAGACGACCGACGGGTCGGGGATGTCGAAGGCCGAACCGGACCCGCCGAGCAGCTGGAACACCGTCTCGCCCTCGTCCGGAGCGAACGCGTCGACGTACACGAGCGCCTGCACGTCACCACCGCCCGTCGCCGCGTTCGTGATCACGAAGCCCCCGTACGAGTGGCCCACCAGCACGACGGGGCCGGTGGTGCGCTGGGCGAGGAACGACGCGACGTAGGCGGCGTCGGCCTCGACCCCCCGCAGCAGGTTCGTCGGCGTCAGGATCGTGAAGCCCTGGCTCCGCAGCTCGCCGGCGACGGCGTTCCAGCTGGAGCCGTCGGCCCAGGCTCCGTGCACCAGGACGATGGTGGGCTTCGGCATGGACGACCTCCTTCGTGGGGCCGCCCCCGCGACCCGTTGCCGTCACGCTAGCGAGACCGGTGCGGCGCGTACACCCCCCCGACCTGGGCCGGCTCCGCGACCGGTACCAGGGTCCGACCCGGTCGCGACCCTGGTCGGGTGCGGTCGACCGCCCCGCTGCCCTAGCGTCGACGCCACCGTCCCGCGACCAGGAGAGAGACCCCTTGCCCGCAGCACCCGCCCGACCGGCTCGACGAAGCTCCGCACGTGGTCCGCTCGCGGGTCTGCTGGAGGTCGGTGCCGGCCTGCTCCTGACCGGTTCGACCGCGCTGCTCGCGGCGAGGTACGTGCCGGCCCGCGTCCTGCCGCTCGCGTCGGACACCTGGGCGATGGTCACCGCGTTCACCGACCTCGCCGCACCGGTCGCTCTCGTGGCCACCGCGACGGCCGCCGGGTCGCTCGCGCTGCGCCGGCGCCGCTCGCGGACCGTCCTCGTGGCGCTCTGCCTCGCCTCGACCGGCGTGCAGGCCCTGCTCCTGGCGCCGCGGTTCGTCGCCGCCGACGGGCCGCGGACGCAGGGTTCCGTCACCGTCCTCGCCCTCAACGCCCGGTTGGGCAGGGCCGACCCGGTGGCGCTGACGGAGCAGGCCCGTACGGCGGACGTGGTCGTGCTGACCGAGGCGACCGCATCCCTGGTCCACGCGCTCGGCACGACCGGGCTGACGAGCAGGCTGCCCTACCGCAACGACGGCGACCTCCCCACCGGCGGTGCCAGCGGGACCGCCGTGCTCTCGAGGTTCCCCATCACGAGCACCGACGAGCTGTCGTCGGACCTCGGCAACCAGAGCTGGGTGTGCCGGGTCGAGCTGGGAGGAGGCGGGCCGGCGCTGACCGTGGTCGCCGTGCACCCGACCCGGCCCCGCCCCGGGGGGACCCGTTGGCTGCCCGAGCAGACGGCGCTGCAGGCTGCCCTGCCCCGCACCGGCCCCCGTGTGCTGGCCGGAGACTTCAACGCGGTCTCCTCGCACCCCACCCAGCGCGCGCTCGTGCGCGACGGCTGGCGCTCCGCCGTCGACGAGTCCGGGGCGGGCTGGGTGCCGACCTACCCGGCCGGCTCCCGCGTCCCTCCGGTGATCGACATCGACCACGTCTTCGTCGCGGGCGACCTGCAGGCCACGCGGGCGAGGTCGGTCGCCGTGGCCGGCTCCGACCACCTGGGTCTGCTGGTGACCGTGGCCGTGACGGTGCGGAGCTGACCGGGTGCGCCCGGGCTAGGTCGTCCGCGCCAGCAGGTCGCCGGCGATGACCGCCAGCCAGCTCGAGACGAGCGGGAGGTCGGCCGCCTCGACGAGACCGAGGCTGGCGAGGAGGGGCTGCTGCCCGGCCACCGCGAGCTCCTGGCCGTGCGGCGTGAGCCGGATGAGCGTGCGCCGCCGGTCGCTGGGGTGGGGCGCGCGCTCGGCCGCCCCGTGGCGCTCCAGGCGGTCGACGAGCGAGGTCGCGGCGCTGCTGGTCAGGCTGAGGTCGCGAGCCAGCTCGGACTGCCCGCGCGCACCGTGCACCGAGAGGTAGGAGATGGCCTGGCTCTCGGTGGTGCCGAGCCCGCCGGAGACGGCGACCGACAGGCGGTACCTCTCGCCGGCCATGATCAGGGCGCGCAGGTTGGCCACGGCCTCGGCCATCGCCGGGTCGTCCTGGACGGCGTGGTCGTTCACCGGAGGAGCGAGCATCGCTTCGTCTGGTGCGTGCTCGTCGACGGGATACAGCATCGTTCTCCCTTCCCCGAGAGTTCCGGCCTGGCCTCCAGGCCGGTGCTTCCAGCGTCACACACGCGCTGCTGGTTCTCAGGTGATTGCCAGGCTTTTCTTGGGTTTTGTGACATGTTACATACGGCAGGCGAACCTTGCGCGGGCCCCGCGGCGACCGGAACGGTCCGTCCCGGCCGATGAACTAACGTCTCCTCCGGTGACCGCGTCGCCAGAACGAGGAGACCGATGACCACGTCCGCCCCGCCCGTCCGGGTCGGAGCCGGGCGACTCCGGACGATCGTGGCCGGGCTCGACCGGGCCGACCGCCGTTCGCTCGCCGGGATGGCGGCGTTCATCCTCGCGCTGCACGTGGTGGGGGTCGGCGTGCTGCTCGGGCTGGTCGTGCCCGAGCGCTACCAGCTGGGCGGCTCGACGCCCGTCTTCGGTGCCGGGGTGGGCCTGCTCGCCTACACCTTCGGACTGCGGCACGCCTTCGACGCCGACCACATCGCGGCCGTTGACAACACGACCCGCAAGCTCCTGGCCGACCGCGCGGCGGGCGGGGGCGTCGGACGTCGTCCGCTGTCGGTCGGGTTCTGGTTCTCCCTCGGGCACTCGAGCATCGTCTTCGGCCTCGCGCTGGCCCTCTCGGCCGGCGTCAAGACCCTGGCCGGGCAGGTCACGGACGACGGGTCCGCGCTCCACGCCGCGACGGCGGTGGTCGGGGCGTCGGTCTCCGGGCTGTTCCTGTGGGTCCTGGGGATCCTCAACCTGGTGGTCCTGGTCGGCCTCGTCCGGGTGTTCCGACGGATGCGCCACGGCGACTACGACGAGCAGGAGCTGGAGGACCAGCTCGCCAAGCGCGGCTTCATGAACCGCTTCCTGGGCGCGCTGACCCGGGCGGTCGCCAAGCCGTGGCACATCTACCCGGTGGGCGTGCTCTTCGGCCTCGGGTTCGACACCGCCACGGAGGTCGGGCTCCTCGTGCTGGCCGGCGGCGCGGCGGCGTTCGACCTGCCGTTCTACGCGATCCTCGTGCTGCCGGTCCTGTTCGCGGCCGGCATGTGCCTGATGGACACCGTCGACGGCGTGCTGATGACCGGTGCGTACGGCTGGGCGTTCCGGCGCCCGGTGCGGAAGGTCTACTACAACCTGACGATCACCGCGATCTCCGTCGCGGTCGCCCTGGTCATCGGCACGATCGAGCTCGTGGGGGTGCTCGCCGACCAGCTGGGCATCCAGCACGGTCCGCTGGCCGTCGTGGCGGCCATCCCGCTCGACCGCGCCGGGTACGTCATCGTCGGCCTGTTCGTCGTGGCCTGGCTCGGGGCGCTGGCGGTCTGGCGCCTCGGACGCATCGAGGAGAAGTGGCAGACCCAGGAGTAGCGGCCGGCACGGGCGGCGCGCCGCCCGCCACGGTGACGCTGTGGGAGGTCCAGCGCAGCCGGTGGTGGCCCTCGACCCCGGTCCTGTTCGCCACGGGCGGCTCCGCCCTGACGGCGCTGCTGGCCGGGACGACCCGGCTCAACCCCTGGTCGCTGCTGGCGATGCTGTTCGTGCCGTACGGGCTGGCGTCGGTCACGGACTCGCGTGCCCGCGTACGGCTGACCCCGGACGGCGTGGAGGTGCGGGGGCTGCGCACGCGCCTGCTCCGCTACGCCGACATCGCGTCGGTGGAGGTCGCACCCGAGTGGGACGGGGCACGAGCTGTCTGGGTCCGGCTGCGCACGAGCGTGCCGCAGGCCGCACCCGAGGTGCTCACCCCGCCGGCGGAGTGGTGGCACGTGCCCGGACGCTCGCTGGCCGACGTCGTCGCGGCGATCCAGGCCAGGGTCGACGCGGCACAGGCTCCGGGACGGGCCACGGAGCGGCCCTCGTAGCCTGGGGGTTGCACACCGATCGCCCTCGACCCCACCGGAGATCACCGAACCATGACCGACGACCACTCCACCAGCGCCGAGCACGTCGACACCGTGACGCGCGAGGCCAAGATGAACACCCAGGAGGCAGGCGGCTGCCCGGTCGACATCGGCCGGATCAGCCACCCCACCGAGGGCGGGAACACCAACCAGCGCTGGTGGCCGAAGTCCCTCAACCTCGCGGTCCTGCGCAAGCACGGCGCGGCCTCCAACCCGATGGACCCCGACTTCGACTACGCGGCGGCGTTCGCCACGGTCGACCTCGACGAGCTCCGGGCCGACGTCGAGGCCGTCATGACGACCTCGCAGCCCTGGTGGCCGGCCGACTTCGGCCACTACGGCCCGTTCTTCATCCGGATGGCCTGGCACAGCGCGGGCACCTACCGCGTCACCGACGGCCGCGGCGGCGCCGGGGCGGGCATGCAGCGCTTCGCCCCGCTCAACAGCTGGCCCGACAACGCGAGCCTGGACAAGGCCCGTCGCCTGGTCTGGCCGGTCAAGCAGAAGTACGGCAAGCGCCTGTCGTGGGCCGACCTGATCGTCTTCACCGGCACGGTCGCGCTGGAGTCGATGGGCCTCAAGACCTTCGGCTTCGCCGGCGGCCGGGTGGACGCGTGGGAGCCCGACCAGGACGTCTACTGGGGCCCCGAGGACACCTGGCTCGGCGACGAGCGCTACTCCGGCGACCGTGAGCTCGAGCAGCCGCTCGCCGCGGTCCAGATGGGCCTCATCTACGTCAACCCGGAGGGTCCGAACGGCAACCCGGACCCCATGGCCTCGGCGCGCGACATCCGCGAGACCTTCGGCCGGATGGCGATGAACGACGAGGAGACCTTCGCGCTGATCGCCGGCGGTCACACGTTCGGCAAGACGCACGGTGCGGCCGACCCCGAGGGCCACGTCGGCCCGGAGCCCGAGGGCGCCTCGATCGAGCAGCAGGGCCTGGGCTGGAAGAACAGCTACGGCTCCGGCAAGGGCGGCGACACGATCACCAGCGGTCTGGAGGTCACCTGGACCGCGGAACCCACGCGGTGGGGCCAGAAGTACCTGGAGAACCTGTACGGCCTCGACTGGGAGCTCGGCAAGGGCCCCGGCAACGCCTGGCAGTGGTCGCCGAAGGACGGCGCCGGCGCGAACACCGTGCCCGACCCGGAGACCGGCGAGCCCGCCCGGACCCCCGGCATGCTGACCTCGGACATCGCCCTCAAGGTCGACCCGGTCTACAACGAGATCGGCCGGCGGTTCCTGGCCGACCCGGAGGCGTTCGGCGACGCCTTCTCCCGCGCCTGGTTCAAGCTCACGCACCGCGACATGGGTCCGATCCAGCGCTACGTCGGTGCCTGGACGCCGGACGAGGAGCTCATCTGGCAGGACCGGTTGCCGGCCGTCGGCCACGCGCTGGTCACCGCCGACGACGTGGCCACGCTCAAGGAGCGCGTGCTGGCCTCGGGGCTGGACGTCTCCCGCCTGGTCGCCACCGCCTGGGCCTCCGCCTCGACCTACCGGACCAGCGACAAGCGCGGGGGCGCCAACGGCGCTCGCGTCCGGCTGGAGCCGCAGAACGCCTGGGAGGTCAACGAGCCCGACGAGCTGCACCGGGCGCTGCGCACGCTCGAGCAGGTCCAGGCCGAGTTCAACGGGGCCGGCGGTCCCACCCGGGTCTCGCTCGCGGACCTGATCGTGCTGGCCGGCGACGCGGCGGTGGAGAAGGCGGCCGCCGACGGCGGCCACCCGGTCTCGATCCCCTTCACGCCGGGTCGCACGGACGCCACGCCCGAGCAGACCGACGTCGCGTCGTTCGTCCCGCTCGAGCCGAGCGCGGACGGGTTCCGGAACTTCCTCGGCAAGGGCCACCGGCTCCCGGCGGAGTACCTGCTGGTGGACCGGGCGAACCTGCTCGGCCTCACGGCGCCCGAGCTCACCGTCCTCGTCGGTGGCCTGCGGGTCCTCGGCGCGAACGTGGGCGGGTCGTCGTACGGGGTGCTGACCGACCGGGTCGGCACGCTGAGCAACGACTTCTTCGTCAACCTGCTGGCCTTCGGCACCGAGTGGCGCCCGGTCGAGGGGACGCCGGACACGTACGAGGCGGTGGACTCCCAGACCGGCGCCGTCCGCTGGACGGGGACGCGCAACGACCTCGTCTTCGGCTCCAACTCCGAGCTGCGGGCGGTCGCCGAGCTCTACGCGAGCGACGACGCGCAGGAGAAGTTCGTCACGGACTTCGCCCGCGCGTGGACCAAGGTCATGATGGCCGACCGCTGGGACCTCACCGCCTGACCCAGGACCGCGTGCCCGCCGGCGCCAGAAGTCACCCGTACGCCGTCCTGGCGTGACTTCTGGCGCCGCAGGTCGCCGGTCTGCGGTCACGTCCTGTCAGCGGGGCAGGTCATACTCGCTGCCATCCAGACGTGACCCGAGGAGCCGCCATGAGCACCGACACCGACCTCGGTCGGAGCGCTGAGGCTGCGCGGCCCGACGTCCACGACGTGATCCGGGTCGTCGGGGCGCGGGTCAACAACCTGCGCCACGTCAGCATCGAGATCCCCAAGCGGCGGCTCACGGTGTTCACGGGGGTGTCCGGCTCCGGCAAGAGCTCGCTGGTCTTCGACACCGTCGCCGCCGAGTCGCAGCGGTTGATCAACGAGACGTACAGCTCGTTCGTCCAGGGCTTCATGCCGACGCTCGCCCGGCCCGACGTGGACGTGCTCGAGGGCCTGACCACGGCGATCATCGTCGACCAGCAGCGGATGGGCGCCGACCCGCGCTCGACGGTGGGCACGGCGACCGACGCGAACGCGATGCTGCGCATCCTGTTCAGCCGGCTGGGACGGCCGCACCTCGGGTCGGCGCAGGCGTTCTCCTTCAACGTCGCCTCGATCAGCGGCAGCGGTGCGGTGACCACGACCCGTGCGGGCCAGGAGGTGAGGCAGCGGCGCAGCTTCAGCGTCACCGGCGGCATGTGCCCGCGCTGCGAGGGCCGTGGGGCGGTCAACGACATCGACCTGACGCAGCTCTACGACGACACGAAGTCGCTCGGCGAGGGCGCCCTGACGATCCCCGGCTACTCGATGGACGGCTGGTACGGGCGCGTCTTCGCCGGCGCCGGCTTCGACCTGGACCTCCCGATCCGGCGCTACACCAAGAAGGATCTGAACCACCTCCTGCACGCCGAGCCGACCAAGATCAAGGTCGAGGGGGTGAACCTCACCTTCGAGGGTCTGATCCCCCGGCTGCGCAAGTCGGTGCTGGCGAAGGACGTCGACACCCTGCAGCCGCACGTCCGCGCGTTCGTGGAGCGGGCGGTGACCTTCTCGACCTGCCCGGAGTGCGACGGCACCCGGCTGACCGGGGCCGCGCGCTCGTCCACCATCGACGGCGTGAGCATCGCGGACGCCTGCCGGATGCAGATCAGCGACCTCGCGACCTGGGTCCGGTCGTTGACGGAGCCGTCCGTGGCGCCCCTGCTCGAGGCGTTGCGCGGCACGCTCGACTCGTTCGCCGAGATCGGGCTGGGCTACCTCAGCCTCGACCGCGCCTCGGGCTCGCTGTCGGGCGGGGAGTCCCAGCGGACCAAGATGGTGCGCCACCTCGGCTCGGCGCTGACCGACGTCACGTACGTCTTCGACGAGCCGACGACCGGGCTGCACCCGTACGACATCGAGCGGATGAACGCCCTCCTGCTCCGGCTCCGCGACAAGGGCAACACCGTGCTGGTGGTCGAGCACAAGCCGGAGACGATCGTCGTCGCCGACCACGTCGTCGACCTCGGGCCGGGCGCGGGGACCGCGGGCGGGCAGGTCTGCTTCGAGGGCACCGTGGCCGGCCTGCGGGCCAGCGACACGACCACCGGTCGCCACCTCGAGGACCGCGCACGGCTCAAGGACGTCGTCCGGTCGCCACGCGGCGTGCTGGAGATCCGGGGCGCGAGCGAGCACAACCTGCGCGACGTCGACGTCGACGTCCCGCTCGGTGTCCTGGTGGTCGTGACCGGCGTGGCCGGGTCCGGGAAGAGCTCGCTCATCCACGGCTCGCTGCGCGGCCGGGACGGGGTGGTCGTGGTGGACCAGGCGCCGATCCGCGGCTCGCGGCGGAGCAACCCGGCGACGTACACCGGTCTGCTGGAGCCGATCCGCAAGGGGTTCGCGAAGGCGAACGGGGTCAAGCCGGCGCTGTTCAGCGCCAACTCCGAGGGCGCGTGCCCGAGCTGCAACGGGGCCGGCGTCGTCTACACCGACCTCGCGATGATGGCCGGGGTGGCGACGACCTGCGAGGTGTGCGAGGGGCGCAGGTTCTCCGCCGACGTGCTGGACCACACCTTCGGCGGACGTGACATCAGCGAGGTGCTGGCCATGTCGATCAGCCAGGCCGAGGCGTTCTTCGGCGGGGGCGAGGCCCGGCTGCCCGCCGCCCACGCCGTCCTGCGCCACCTCGTCGACGTGGGGCTGGGCTACGTGAGCCTCGGCCAACCGCTCACCACGCTGTCCGGCGGCGAGCGTCAGCGGCTCAAGCTCGCCACCCACCTGGGCGACCCCGGCGGCGTCGTCGTCCTCGACGAGCCCACGACGGGTCTGCACCTCGCCGACGTCGACCAGCTGCTCGCCCTGCTGGACCGCCTCGTCGACGCCGGGAAGTCCCTGATCGTCATCGAGCACCACCAGGCCGTGATGGCCCACGCCGACCGCATCATCGACCTCGGTCCCGGCGCCGGGCACGACGGCGGCCGGGTCGTGTTCGAGGGCACGCCGGCCGAGCTCGTGCGTGCCGCCTCCACCCGCACCGGTCAGCACCTGGCCGCGTACGTCCGCGGCTGAGCGTGGACGGCCCGGTGACCGTTCGTCGTGGGACCCGCACGGAGGCGGCGTCACCCACTACGGTCGTCGGGTGGCGACTGTGACGACGGGGCTGACCTCCCCGCCGGCGGCCGGCCGCACCGCCGCCGAGGACCCGCCCGTACGGCACGAGCGTCGACCGAGCTGGACGGGTTCCGCGCTCGTCTGGCTGCCCGGCGTGCTGATGCTCCTCCTCGGGCTGCTCGGGCTCGACCGCCACTCGGTGTGGCGCGACGAGGCGGCCTCGCTGGTCGCGGCCCGGCGCAGCCTCCCCGAGCTGTGGCTGATGCTCACCCACCTGGAGATCGTCCACGCCCTGTACTACACGCTGCTGCACGGCTGGCTCCAGCTCGGGAGCGGCGAGGCGTGGGCGCGGGTGCCCTCCGTGCTCGCCATGGCCGTGGCCGCCGGGCTGGTCGGCGTCATCGCTGCCCGGCTGGTCTCGGTCCCCGTCGGGCTCGTCGCCGGCCTGCTGTTCGCCGTGAACCCGTCCGCCTCCTACTACGCGCAGGAGGCCCGCTCGACGGCGCTCGTGGCCGCGTGCGCCCTCCTGGCCACCTGGTTCCTGCTGCGGTCGCTCCACCGGGGCGCCACCTGGTGGACCGCCTACGCCGTCACCTGCGCGTTCCTCGTCGGGCTCAACCTGCTCGCGTTCCTGGTCCCGCTCGCCCACGCGATCACGCTGGTCTGCTGGCACCGCCGACGCCGCGCGCTCACGTCCTGGGCCGCCGCCAGCGCACCGGCCCTGCTGGTGGCGCTCGCGCTCGTCGTGGCCGCCCGTCGGCAGCCGTACCAGATCGGCTGGATCCCCAGGCCCGGCCTCGGCTCGATCCGCGACTTCGTCCACCTGGCCCTCGGACCGAACCTCCCGGTGGCGGTCCTGGTGTGCCTGCTCGTCCTCGCGGGTCTGGTGGGCAACCGGGTCGCGGCGGAGCGGCGGCTGGTCGCCCTCGCGCTGCCCATGGCCGTCCTGCCGACGGCCGCGCTGCTGGCCGTGTCGCTCGTCCAGCCCATCTTCGTCGCGCGGTACGTGTTCCCGTCCGTCGCCGCGGTGGCCCTCCTGGCGGCGCTCGGTGTCGTGCGGCTCGGTCGCGTGGTCAGCAGCCGCCACGACACCTGGACGCGGGCCCGGGCCGTCGCGCTCGTCGCCGTCGCCGCGCTGCTCCTCGTCGGCGCCGGAGGCCTGGGCGCCCAGCGGCTGGAGCGGACGGCGGCCTCGCGCCCCGACGATCTCGGCGCCGCGGCGCGGGTCGTCTCCTCCGGTGCTCGTGCCGGGGACGCCGTGCTCTTCCTGCCCAGCAACCGGCGCCTCGTCGCGCTCGCCTACCCCCAGGCGTTCGCGGGCGTGCGCGACGTGGGGCTCGACGGGGACCCCGTGCAGGCGGGCGACCTGACCGGACGGCCCCTCCCGCTGAGCGCCACGATGCAGAACCTCTCGGCCAGCCCGCGGGTCTGGGCCATCGGCCGGCCGGGCCTGGCCCTGATGCCCACGGAACGCGACGCGCGGATCGAGCTGGCTCTGCTCGAGCGCGAGTTCGTGCCCGTCGAGCGCACCGGTGCGCACGGGATCGGCATCACCCTGTACGTGCACCGCCCCACCGCCTCCTGAGCCGATCTGCGCACGCCGGCGCCGGCTTGGCACAGTGAGCGCATGACGCTCCAGACGTGGAAGCAGCGGGGCGAGTGGCCCTTGACCGTCGCGGCCCTGCTGTTCCTCATCAGCTACTCCTGGGAGGTGCTGCAGCCGGACCTCGCAGCCCCGGTGCTGCGGGTGCTGCGGGTGGTCGACTACCTGACCTGGGGCGTGTTCCTCGTCGACTACGTCGGCCAGGTCGTGCTGGCGACCGACCGGCGCCGCTGGGTGCTCCGCCACCTGCCGGACCTGCTCGTCGTGGTGCTCCCGCTGCTGCGACCCCTCCGCCTGCTCCGCCTGCTGGTGCTGCTGCGCTTCATCGACCGCGGCGTCATCCGCTCGCTGCAGGGCCGGGTCGTGACGTACGTGGTGTTCTCGACGCTCCTCGTGCTCTACGCGGGGACCCTCGCCGAGCTCCAGGCCGAACGCGGCGCACCGGGCAGCACGATCGCGACGTTCGGCACCGCGCTGTGGTGGGCGGTCACCACGATCACGACCGTCGGCTACGGCGACGTCTACCCGGTGACGACCCAGGGTCGGCTGGTGGCCGGCGTCCTGATGGTCGCCGGCGTCGCCTTCCTCGGCGCCGTGACCGCCACGCTCTCGTCCTGGCTGGTGTCGCGGGTGAAGCCGGCCGAGCCGGACGAGCCGGACGAGCCGGACGCCGCGGGGTCGGCGGAACCGTTGCAGGCCGAGATCGCACGGCTCGGCGCGCTGCTGGACGCCCACGGCATCCCGCGCGGACCGACCGCCAGGATGAGCCGGTGAAGATCATCGGTCTCGACGTCTACGCGTACGCGGTGGGCTACGTCCACGGGACGTACGTCATGTCCGGCGGGCGCGCCGCCACGCACGAGGACGGGACCCTGGTCCGGCTGCGGACCGACGAGGGCCTGGTCGGGTGGGGCGAGGTCACGACGCTCGGGCGTACCTACCTGCCCACCTCCCCCGGAACGATCCGGGCCGGGCTCGCCGAGCTCGCCCCCGCCCTGCTGGGCCTCGACCCCACCCGCCCGTCGCTGGTCAACCAGGTCATGGACGCGACCCTGCTGGGGCAGCCGTACGCGAAGAGCGCCGTCGACATCGCCTGCTGGGACCTCGCCGGGCGCGCGCTGGACCGCCCCGTCGCGGACCTCCTCGGTGGGGTGCTGACCGAGCGCTGGCCGCTCTACGAGGCGGTGCCGCTGGGCGAGCCGGCGGCGATGGCCGAGTTCGTCCGCGGGCGTCGGGCCGCGGGGATCGAACGGTTCCAGCTCAAGGTCGGCAACGAGCCGGGCACCGACGTCGACCGCACGCGCGCCTGCGTCGAGGCCGGCGGCGCCAGCACGGTCGTCGTCGCCGACGCCAACGGCGGCTGGGACCTGGCCTCGGCGCGCATCGCGATCGCCGGTCTGTCCGGCCTGCCGGTGTTCGTCGAGCAGCCGTGCCGCACGACCGCCGACTCCGCGCTCGCCCACCGCGGCTCTCCCCTGCCCCTCGTGCTCGACGAGTCCGTCTCGACCCTGGCCGACGTCTGGGCCGCCAAGCAGGACGCGGGCGCGGTCTCGATCAACCTCAAGATCAGCCGGGTCGGCGGGCTCACCCGGACGGCGCTGCTGCGCGACGCGATGCAGGAGCTGGGGCTGCGGGTGTCGCTGGAGGACATGTGGGGCGGCGACGTGATCACGGCCGCGGTCAGCCAGCTGGCCGCGAGCACCCGGCCCTCGTCGCTGTTCATGACGTCGTTCTTCAACGACTGGACCGACGGTCACGTCGCCGGCTACCGGCCGCGTTCCGTCGACGGCCACGGGTCGCTGCCGGACGGGCCGGGCCTCGGCATCGAGGTGGACGCGGCTCGGCTCGGCGAGCCCCTGCTCAGCGTCACCGCCTGAGGCGGGTGCGCCTCAGGGCAGGAAGCGGTGCATGACGTGCAGCCCCACGAGCCCGTGCTCGGGGTGGTCGAACGCCTCCGGGACCGTGCCGATCACCGCGAAGCCCAGCGAGCGCCACAGCGCGACCGCGGCCGTGTTCGTCTCGACGACGGCGTTGAACTGCATCGCGCGGAAGCCCGCCGAGCTCGCCCAGGCCAGCACGTGCTCCCCCAGCGCCCGCCCGACCCCACGGCCGCGCGCCTGCTCGCCGACCATGAAGCTGGCCGTCGCGACGTGCGACCCGCGTCCGAGCCGGTTCGGCCCCATGATCGCCGTGCCGAGCACCGACCCGCCCTCGTCCACGACCACGACGCAGCGCTGGCCCGCCCACAGCGCCCGGGCCTCCTCCGAGGACAGGCCGGCCGGGTAGACGTACGTCGTCTGCGCCGCCGTCACGGCCGTGAAGACCGGGTAGATGCCCGGCCAGTCCGAGTCCGTCGCTTCCCGGATGAGCACGGCCTCACCCTAGCCAGGGTCGGTCAGCCGCCGGTCAGTCGTTGGTCGACCAGGGCGCGCGCCGCCTGGTCGAGCAGCTGCTCGTCGCTCAGCAGGTCGGTCCCCTCCCGCACCCGCTGCTTCCTCCCGACCGACGCGGCCGCGGCCCTGATGCCGTCGAGGAGGGCGTTGCCCGGCTCCGGGAAGGCCGCGTCGGGACCCTGGTCGTCGACCGCGATGAGCGTGATCCGCTGGGTGAGCTGGGCCGGAGGGCCGAGGTAGCCGCCGGTGATCGAGATGTCGACCGGCAGCCGCCACGCGAACGTGAGGAGCGTGTACGTGAGGTGCCGGCGCCCGTCCTCGGCCCGGAAGACCTGCCCGGCCACCCCGTGACCGAGGTCCACCTCGGCGTCGGGCGCGGACGACAGCGTCCCCATCGGGTAGGTCGTCACCACCGGGTAGAGCTCGAGCACCTGCGGGCGTGGGGTGCTGATGACGTCGACCACCACGTCGCGCCCCGCGCTGCCGGCCCCGGCTCCCGGGTCGTCCTGACGCATCCGGACGCGCTGCCAGGTCGAGGTGCGGCCGAAGAAGCGCTGCTGCTCGGCCGACGTGCTCGTGGCGAGGGTCGCGAAGCCGGGCACCACGAGCGGCCCCACCGACAGCGCCGTGATCCCGGTCGGCGTGCTCGGCGCCACCGTGGGCGGTGCGGCCGGCAGCACCACCAGCCCCGCCAGCGCGAGCCCGGCGAGGACCGCCGCGCTCCCGCGCACCCGGTGCTCGACGACGGGGGCCGCCGACCTCGTGTACGCCTGCCCGACCCACCACACCGCGGCCACGAGGGCCGCCACGACGCTCGGCCACAGCAGCCGCTGGGGGTGGGTGGTGAGACCGCACACCGCGAGGACGACGGCACCGGCCACCGCCGTGCTGCCCAGCACGCGCCAGCGCGGCGGGTCGCCCGCCCGGTGCCCGTACGCGACCACGACGAGGACCACGAGGAGCAGCAGCAGGCCACCGCCGAGCGCACTGCCCAGCGCCGTGTTCGCGAGCCGGACCGGGAAGGGCCACAGGAGCAGCAGCACAGCCCAGAACGGCCACGAACGGGCCACCTGGACCCGGCCGAACGAGAGCACGGTCGCGCCGAGCAGGAAGAGCCAGAGCATCAGGAGGTCGACGCGCCACAGCCCGTAGACCCCGCTCAGCCCCGGACCGAACAGGCTGGTGACCCCGAGCGCCACCAGGCCGACCAGCGCGCCGAGCACCACGTCGGGCCACCGGGTCCGCGCACCCGTCGGCGCGCCGGGACGGCGCTGCTGCGCGGCGGCGGCGAGGCCCGCATAGAGCGGCACCGCCAGCACGTAGACCACCACCGAGCCCGTCCCGACGCCGTGCAGCAGACTGGCGACGCTGTGGTGGAACGCGACGAGGCTCAGGACGACGAGGAGGCAGAGCCGGCCGAACGGGCGCCAGCCGGAGGTCTGCGGGAGGTCCGGGAGACCAGCCATGGGCACAGCGCTTTCGTTGAGCGATCGTGGAAGATCACCTTAGAAGATGCTGAAAGACGTGTCGACGTCGCCTCAGCAACGCTGTGGACCCGTGGCCGCTCCGAGCTCTCAGGCCGCGCGGGTGAGCGCCTCGAACTGCTCGTCCGTCAGCTGCACGTCGGCCGCCGCGAGGTTCTCCTCGAGGTGCGCCACCGACCCCGTGCCCGGGATCGGGACCATGACCGGAGACCGGCGGAGCAGCCAGGCCAGGGCCAGCTGCGAGGTCGTCACGCCGGGGTGCTCGTGCGCGACCCGGTCGAGCGCACCACCGGGGCGGGCGAGCGAGCCCGAGGCGATCGGCGCCCACGGGATGAAGGCGATGCCCTGGGCCTCGCAGAAGTCGAGGACGTCCTCGGCCGCGCGGTCGGCGAGGTTGTAGCGGTTCTGCACCGACGCCACCGGCAGGCCCGCGTCCTGCGCCGCCTTGATCTCGTCGACGCTCACCTCGGACAGCCCGACCTGCAGCGCCAGCCCCTCGTCGAGGAACGACTTCACCTCGGCGAACTGCTCCTCGCGCGGCGTCCGCTCGTCGATCCGGTGCAGCTGCCACAGGTCGATCTGCTCCACGCCGAGGCGGCGCATCGACATGAGGATGCACTGCCGCAGGTACTCCCGCCGGCCCAGCGGCGGCCACGCGTTCGGCCCGTGCCGGGTGAGCCCGCCCTTGGTCGCGACGAGCACGTCGCCGTAGCCCTGGCCCCCCGACTGCCCGTGCAGCGCCTCGTGGATCAGGTCCTCCGACACGTACGGCCCGTACGAGTCCGCCGTGTCGATCAGCGTCACCCCGAGCTCGACCGCCCGCCTGAGCACCGCGACCGCCTCGGCCGGGTCCTCCGGCGGCCCCCAGATCCCCGGCCCGGTGATCCGCATCGCGCCGAACCCCAACCGGTTGACCGTCCTGCCGCCCAGCTCGATCGTCCCTGCGTCGCTCACTGCCATGTCCCGTGCTCCCTCTTCCGCCCGTCAGACCAACCCCCCGAGCCTAGGTCCGTGCCCCCGCCGCCCACAGCGGGGTGAGTCCGAAGCCCGGAGCCCGGAGCCGTGGAGCGAGGCAGGACGGAGAACGCGGACGAGACCGACCCGCCGAGCCGGACGGCTGGACCAGGTGGGTGGGCCCGGCACGACGGGGCCGAGCGTGGATGGGTCTGGCGGGAGCCCGGGCGCGGGCCGGATCTCGCCCGGGCAGCAGGGTGACGGCGCCCGGGCGGATGGTTGTGAGGCCCCGTCGTGGCGGGTCCACCCGCCGACCCAAGACCACCGACGCACGCATGAGACGGTGAGCCCCATGCGCATCTACGTCCTCGGAGCGACCGGGCACATCGGCTCCTACCTCGTCCCCCGGCTCGTCCGGTCCGGCCACGAGGTGGTCGCCGCGAGCCGAGGGACCCGGGAGCCGTACCACGCCGACGACGCCTGGCGGGAGGCCGAGCGGGTCGTGCTCGACCGCGACGCGACCGACGCGGACGGCACCACCGCGGCCCAGATCCTGGCCGAGCGGCCGGACGTCGTGGTGGACCTGATGTGCTTCACGCCGGCGTCGGCGAACCAGCTGGTGGAGGGTCTGCGCGGTCACGTCGCGCTGCACGCGCACTGCGGGTCGGTGTGGTCGCACGGGCTGAGCACCAGCCTGCCGATGCTGGAGGACGACCCGAAGTTCCCGTTCGGCGAGTACGGGACGGCCAAGCACGCCATCGAGCAGCTCCTCCTCGCCGAGACGCAGGCCGGGGGGCTGGCCTCGACGGTCGTCCACCCCGGCCACATCAGCGGGCCCGGCTGGCCGGTGGTCAACCCGGTCGGCAACGTCGACCCCCGGGTCTGGGCCACCATCGCGCGGGGCGACGAGCTGGTCGTCCCCGGCGACGCGTCCGCGACGATGCACCACGTGCACGCCGACGACGTGGCGCAGGTGTTCGAGCGGGCGATCGACGTGCCCGAGGCCTCGGTCGGCCAGTCCTTCCACGCCGTCAGCCCGCGCGCCCTCACGGTGCGCGGCTTCGCCGAGGCCGCGTACGGGTGGTGGGGCCACGAGCCGGCGCTGAGGTCCGTGCCGTGGGCCGAGTTCAGGGAGCTCGCCGGCGAGGAGCACGCCACCACGAGCTGGGAGCACCTGCACCGCAGCCAGGTCTGCTCGATCGCCAAGGGCGTCGACCGGCTCGGCTACGCGCCGGCCTGGACGTCGCAGGCCGCGGCCCGCGAGGCCGTCGGCTGGCTCGTCGAGCACGACCCCGACCACGATCTGCCGGCGCTGACCGGCCCCTAACCTCTCGGAGGGGCAGGCGTCCGGAAGGGGTCAGCGGTCGGAGGTGAGCGCCCAGATGGACTCGCAGGTCTCCAGGTCGTCGTGCGCGCGACGGTGCGTCGAGGCGTCCTCCCAGAGGATCCAGGTCACGCCGGCGATCATCGCCAGCACGGCACCCAGGGCGAACACCAGCAGAGCCGTCGTGCCCATCACGTCCCTCCGATCGTCGTCGACCCACGGACCCGGACGACCTCTTGTTACGGTCGTGTTTCCGCGCTCCCTCATGGTGCCAGATCGCCCCAGGCCTCGCGGTGAGTGGCCACAACTCGGGGCCAGGGGTCACCCGAGGGGCGTCCGGAGCGGTGTGGTCAGATGCAGGCAGCACTGGCAGACGCACCCAGCCCCGACTGGAAGGACCGATCCCATGAGCCTGTCCGACAAGGCCGACGACCTCAGCACGACCGCCAAGGACGTGGCGGGCAGCGCCGTCGAGGCCGTCGCCTCCGGCGGTGGCCTGATCGCCGCCCTCAGCAACGCAGGCGTCAAGAGCGAGTGGGCGTACGCCGGCGCCTTCGCCGCCATCGGGCTGACGTACGTGTCGTACTTCGCCAGCCGCGGCAAGAAGGGCGACTCCAAGGCCCAGGCCGACCGCTGGGGCATCTTCATCAGCACCTGGCCGCCGACCCTGTTCGCCCTCGGCAACGCCCTCAAGCTGGCCGAGACGCGCTAGGCCCCGCCCGGTTCCCGAGCCGGTGGCGGTGCTGCTGTGACGGTGCTGAGGACGCGGCGGCGATGACAGGTCCGCGGTCTACCGTGCTCGGGTGAACCGACGTCGCATCGCGGTCAACGGCGTCATCGTGCTGGCCCTGGTCGCGGTCGGGGCCGGGACGTACGCCTCCCTGGCCGGGTCCCGCCCGGTCCCCCTGACGCCCGGCCAGGTCGTCACGGTGACGCGCGGCACCGTCGTGGCCACGGTCACGGCGAGCGGGAACGCCGAGGCGAGGTCCACCGTCGCGCAGAGCCTCGCCGGTGGCGGTGGCACCGTCACGAAGATCTACGTCCATACGGGGCAGCGGGTCGAGAAGGGCCAGCGTCTGCTCGAGGTCGACGACGGCGACGCCCGGGACGACGTACGCAACGCCCAGTCCGACCTGCGCTCGGCGCAGGCCCAGCTGCAGGCCGCGACCTCGGGTCGCACGCCCGCCGAGCAGCAGCAGGACCGGGCGAGCGTCGCCTCGGCGGAGACGTCGGTGAAGAACGCCAAGACCTCGTTGGACGCCGCCGAGGACACCGCGGACCTCGACACCAAGCAGCAGGACCAGCAGGTCGACCGTGCCCAGACGGCGCTCGACGACATCAAGAAGGCCCCCGGCGCCACCGCTGAGGCGATCGACCAGGCCAGGACCACGTACGTGCAGGCCAAGCAGACCCGAGCCGCCACCGAGCTCAAGGACAAGCAGGCCGTCACCTCGGCCAAGGGCCAGGTCAGCTCCGCGCAGCGGACCCTGGACTCGCAGCGGGCGACGGTGGCGGTCAACGACCAGCCGGCCGACGCCGACACCGTCGCCTCCGCGCAGACGGCCGTGGACAAGGACGAGGTCGCGCTGAAGCAGGCGAGGGCCGCGCTGGCCGACACCACCCTCAAGGCCTCGGTGGCCGGCACCGTCGGGACCATCAGCGCGGTCAAGGGCCAGTCCTCGTCGAGCTCGGGCAGCAGCGCCGCGACCAGCTCGACCTCCTCGGGCTCGGGCACCGCCACCGGGACGAGCGCGTCCACGGCCGGCTCCTCGAGCGCGTCGGGCTCCGGTCTGGTCGAGATCGTCGACGCCACCCACCTCCAGGTCACGGCCGACGTGGCCGAGGCCGACATCGTCAAGGTCCGCACCAAGCAGCCGGCCACGGTGGTCTTCGCCGCGTCGAACAAGACCGTGCAGGGCAGCGTGAGCGCCATCGACACGACGAGCACCGTGACGAACAACGTCGTCGAGTACGGCGTGACGATCACGCTGGACGCCTCCGCCGCGAGCCTGCGGGTCGGTCAGACGGCGACGGTCACCATCACCACGGGCACACGCAAGGACGCCCTCAGCGTGCCGACGAGCGCGCTGACGCGGGCGGGCGACCGCTACACGGTGCTGCGACGGGCCAACGGCGCGGACAGCACCGTCGAGGTCCGGACGGGGCTGGTCGGCACCACGGACACCGAGGTCACGGGTGGGCTGGCCGAGGGCGACGAGGTGGTCATCGCGCTGACCACCGCCAGCACCGGCCTGGGCGGCGGCGGGCCACGCGGCGGGGGTCGCTGATGGAGGCCCCCACCCGCCCGGTCATCGACCTGCGGGGCATCACCAAGACGTACGGCGAGGGCGAGACGGCGGTGCACGCGGTCGCGGGGGTCAGCCTGCAGGTCGAGCGGGGCGACTACGTCGCGATCATGGGTGCCTCGGGCTCGGGCAAGTCCACGCTGATGAACATCATCGGCTGCCTCGACCTGCCGACCCGCGGGGTGTACCGGCTGGACGGCATCGACGTACGCCGCCTGACCGACCAGCAGCAGTCCCGGGTGCGCAACCGCAAGATCGGCTTCATCTTCCAGTCCTTCAACCTGATCCCGCGCACCACCGCCCTGCGCAACGTCGAGCTGCCCCTCGCGTACGCCGGGGTGAAGGGCGCCGAACGTCGCGAGCGGGCGCGCGCCGCGCTGGAGACCGTCGGGCTGGCGAGCCGGCTCGACCACACCCCCGCCCAGCTCTCGGGCGGTCAGCAGCAGCGGGTCGCGGTCGCCCGCGCCATCGTCACCGAGCCCGCGCTGCTGCTCGCCGACGAACCGACCGGGGCCCTGGACAGCCACAGCACCGAGGAGGTGCTGCAGCTGTTCGACAGCCTGTCGGCCGGCGGGCGCTCCATCGTGGTGATCACGCACGAGGCCGAGGTCGCCGAGCACGCCAAGCGCACCCTGCAGATGCGGGACGGACTCGTGTCGAGCGACACCCGGACCGTCGGCGTCCGGGACCTGCCGCCGCGCTGGCGTGCGCCCGAGGCCGCATGAACCTGGCCGAGAGCTTCCGCTTCGCGCTGCAGGGCATCGGGGCCAACAAGGCCCGGTCCGCGCTGACCATGCTCGGCGTGCTGATCGGCGTCGCCTCGGTGATCGTGCTGGTCTCGTTCGGCACCGGCGCGGGCAACGGGATCCGAGGCCAGGTGAGCGGGCTGGGCGCGAACACCCTCACCGTCACCGCCACCTCGGGCGGCGACGGCGGACGCGGTGGCGCGGGCGACACGGGCACCTCGACGACCGACACGGGGACGCAGACGCGCGTCGCCCAGCTGACCATGGCCGACGCGCAGGCCCTGCAGAGCAGCGAGCTGGCCCCCGACGTGACCGCGGTCGCCGCGGTCGTGTCCCCGGCCTCGGTCGCGGCGACGTACGAGGGCGCGTCCCACACGATCGGCAGCACGAACGGCACCACGGCCAACTACCTGGGCATCAACAACGACACCGTCGCCAGCGGACGGGCGTTCTCCGAGCAGGACGACACGGCCCACTCGCGGGTGGCGCTGGTCGGACCGACCGTGGCCAAGGACCTCGCCGGCGGCGACGGCACCACCCTGCTGGGTCGCACGATCCAGCTGAACGGGAAGTCCTTCGTCGTCGTGGGCATCCTCGCCGCCAAGGGCAGCTCCGGCTTCCAGGACTCCGACGACCGGCTGCTCGCCCCGCTGAGCGCCGTGCAGGACACCCTGTCCGGCTACGGGTCGATCAACGTGATCTCGGTGGCGGCGACGAGCGCGGACACCGTGGCCGACGCGACGTCGGAGGTGGAGGGGATCCTCGACGCCCGGCACGGGGTGACCGCGGCCGACCGTGACTACTCGATCTTCAGCGCGGCGTCGTTCCTGTCGGCGCTGGGCACGGTGACCACCCTGATCACCGTCCTGCTGGCTGCCGTGGCGAGCATCTCGCTGCTGGTCGGCGGCATCGGCGTCATGAACATCATGCTGGTGACGGTCACCGAGCGCACCCGCGAGATCGGGCTGCGCAAGGCCATCGGGGCCCCGCAGAGCGTGATCGTCGCC
Source organism: uncultured Friedmanniella sp. (assembly GCA_964251895.1). Taxonomy (GTDB): domain Bacteria; phylum Actinomycetota; class Actinomycetes; order Propionibacteriales; family Propionibacteriaceae; genus Microlunatus. The sequence continues at coordinate 54,793 of CAXULL010000023.1, read as the reverse complement.
CAGTTCATGTTCGAGGCCGTCCTGCTGTCGATGATGGGCGGCCTCGCTGGGGTCGTGGTCGGTCTGCTGGGCTCGCAGATCACCATCTCGTCGGTGGTGCCGGCCGTCGCCCCCTGGTCGGTCTTCGTCTCGTTCGGGTTCTCCGTGGCCATCGGGCTGATCTTCGGGATCTACCCGGCCCGGCGTGCGGCCCGCCTCAAGCCGATCGACGCGCTGCGTTATGAGTGAGGACCACGTGGACCACGACCGTCAGCCCGCACCCGAGCGCACCGGCACCGAGACCGACACCGACACCGACACCGACACCGCGGTCCGGCCCGCGCTCGCCGACGACCTGCTCGCACCGCTGCCGTACCCCGACGACGACGCCCTGGCCGACGAGGACCTCCTCGTGGTCGGCGGGCAGCGGCCGAGCCGCCTCACACGCGTGCTGCTCGCCCTCCTGATCCTCGCCGTCGGGATCTTCGTCGGCGTGCAGGTGGCCAGGTTCGCGGGCGCCTCCGGGGGCGGCGCGACCGCGGCGCGTGCGTCCGCCGGCGGCAGTGCGGTCCCGCGACCGGCCTCGGGGAGCCCCGCCCCGGCGGCTGCCGGTGAGGTCTCCTCGATCAAGGCCCACACGCTGGTCCTGACCGGTCAGGGCGCGAGCGAGACGGTGACCTTCACCGACGACACCACGGTGACCCAGCCGTACGGCCACCGTGCCCTGGGCGTCGGGGACGCCGTCACCGTCTTCGGGTCCCGCGCCGCCGACGGCTCGGTGAACGCGACCGGCATCGTCGTGCGCTGAGCGGGGGCCCTCAGACCGCCGCGAGCGCCGTACGCAGGTCGGTGACGAAGTCCGCGTAGCCCTGGTCGCGCACGTCGGCGTCCATCCGCAGGATGGCCGAGGGGTGGATGGTGGCCAGGAAGCGCCGCGTGCCCACCGGCGTCTCGCGCTCGAAGACGACGCCGCGGTCCTTGGTCACCCGGAAGCCGCTGCCCAGCAGCGACCTGCCCGCGGTCGCCCCGAGCACGACGACGAGCTGCGGGTCGACCCGGGCGATCTCCGCCTCCAGCCACGGGCGGCAGGCGTTCACGTTGCCGGCGTCCGGCGTCTGGTGCAGCCGCCGCTTGCCCTGCCAGGTGAAGCGGAAGTGCTTGACCGCGTTGGTCACGTAGAGGATCGAACGGTCTGCACCGGCCTCGTCCAGCGCCTTCTGCAGCAGCTTGCCGGCCGGGCCCACGAACGGCAGCCCGCGCTGGTCCTCCACGTCACCCGGCTGCTCCCCCACCAGCACGATCTTGGCGCCGGGGCTGCCCGCCCCGAAGACCGTCTGCGTCGCCGGCTCCCAGAGCTCGCACCCGTGGCAGCCCGCCGCAGCGGTCCTCAGCTCCGCGATCCCGCCCGACTCCGGCACGTACTCCGCTGCGCTCATGGGTCTGTCTTATCCCGCGGGCGCGTGGTCAGCCTCCTCGCCGGGTGACCGCTCGCCGCGCCCGGCCGACGCTCGGCAGTAGCGTCGCGCCCATGGCGATCAGCAAGGGCGACACCGTCCACTGGAACACCCCGCAGGGCACGACCGAGGGCAAGGCGGTCGAGAAGAAGACCAAGGAGTTCACCCTCGACGGCCAGCACTTCAACGCCTCCGACGACGAGCCCTTCTGGGTCGTCGAGTCGAGCAAGAGCGGCAAGCGGGCCGCGCACAAGGAGTCCTCGCTCTCCTGACGCCCGCGCGGGAGCGGAGCCTTCCGCGGAACGGCGGCGTCGGGAGGCACGCGTCCGGTTCGGCTAGGTTCGGAGCATGGTGAAGAAGGTTGCCCTCCTGACCGCCGGCGGGTTCGCACCCTGCCTCTCCTCCGCCGTCGGGGGGCTGATCGAGCGCTACAGCCAGCTCGCTCCCGAGGTCGAGATCATCGCCTACCGCTACGGCTATCAGGGCCTGCTGCAGGGCGACTCGCTGGTCGTGACCGACGCCGTGCGTGAGCACGCGGACCGGCTGCACGCCTTCGGCGGGTCCCCGATCGGCAACTCGCGGGTCAAGCTCACGAACGCCGCCGACTGCGTCAAGCGGGGCCTCGTGGCCGAGGGCGTCGACCCGCTGCGGGCGGCGGCCGACCGGCTGACCGAGGACGGCATCGACGTCCTGCACACCATCGGCGGCGACGACACGAACACCACGGCGGCCGACCTGGCCGCGTTCCTGGCCGAGCACGACTATGACCTGACCGTCGTCGGGCTGCCCAAGACCATCGACAACGACGTGATCCCGATCCGGCAGTCGCTCGGGGCCTGGACGGCGGCCGAGCAAGGCGCCCGCTTCGCCGAGAACGTCATCGCCGAGCACAACTCCGGCGCCCGCATGCTCATCGTGCACGAGGTCATGGGCCGCTCGTGCGGCTGGCTGACCGCCGCGACCGCGCAGGCCTACCGCGCCTGGCTCGACACCCGCGCCTGGCTGCCGGAGATCGGGCTGAGCCGTGAGGCGTGGGACGTGCACGGCGTCTACGTGCCCGAGGCCGACTTCGACCTCGAGACCGAGGGCGAGCGGCTGCGCAAGGTCATGGACACCGTCGGCTCGGTCAACCTGTTCGTCTCCGAGGGCGCCGGTCTGAGCACCATCGTCGCCGACCTCGAGCGCACCGGCCAGGAGGTCGCCCGCGACCCGTTCGGGCACGTCAAGATCGACAAGGTCAACCCGGGCCAGTGGTTCGCGAGCCAGTTCGCCGAGCGCCTGGGCGCGGAGAAGGTCCTGGTGCAGAAGTCGGGCTACTTCTCCCGCTCCGCCGCCGCCAACGACGCCGACCTGGAGCTCATCCGCTCGATGACCGACCTCGCCGTCGACTCGGCGATGCGGGGCGAGCCCGGCGTGATCGGCCACGACGAGGAGCGCGGCGACGAGCTGCGCGCGATCGAGTTCGACCGCATCAAGGGCGGCAAGGCGTTCGACATCACCGTCGGTTGGTACGGCGAGCTGCTGAGCGGCATCGGCCAGCCGCCCGCGCAGCCGGCGCCGCCGGCGGAGCACTGATCCGCAGGGCACCGTGCTGACCCTCGAGCACCCGGTCCGTACGGAACGGCTGCTGCTGAGGCCGATCGACCCGGCGGGCGACGTGGACGCGGTCCTCGCGTACGCCTCCCGCGAGGACGTCTGCCGCTACATCCCGTGGACGCCGGCCACCCGCGACCGGGTCGTGGCCTGGCTGCCGCGGCGGGCGGTCACGACAATCGCCGCGCCGGGCGAGGGTGCGTGCCTGGCGATCACGCTGGCCGCGACGGGCGAGCTGGTCGGTGACGTGATGCTGATCTGGACGAGCGAGGAGCACCGGACCGGCGAGCTCGGCTACGTCGTCAACCCCGCGTACGCGGGCCACGGCTACGCGACCGAGGCCGCCCGGGCGATGCTCGCGATGGCGTTCGACCAGCTCGACCTGCGCCGCATGGTCGCTCGCGTGGACGCCCGGAACCCGGCCTCCGCCGCCGTGCTGCGCAAGCTCGGCATGCGCCAGGAGGCCGTGCTCGTGGAGAACGAGTGGTTCAAGGGCGCGTGGTCGACCGAGCTCGACTTCGCGATGCTGCAGCACGAGTGGCGCGCGCTCGCCCGATGAGCGGGCGCCTCCGTACCGACGTCTTCAGACCACGGGCGGCAGACAGAGCCTCGGCGCCAGCTCTCGTGCCCGTCTGTCCCGCACCGGTCTGAAGACGTTGGCCGAGGACGACCAGCCGATCGGTGCGCTCACACGACGGCGAGGGCCAGGGTCGCCGTCACCAGGAGCACGGGGACCAGCACGAGCCCGCGCAGCGCGAACGTCCCCCACGACACCGAGACGCCGGCCGAGCGGCAGCGTGCGGCCCAGAGCAGCGTGGCGAGGCTCGCCCACGGGGTGATCAGCGGGCCGGCGTTCACGCCGACGAGCAGCGCGACGAGCCGGACGGGGTGGTCGAGCGCGACGGGTTCCAGCGCCAGGTAGGCGGGCAGGTTGTCGAGCAGGTTGGCGCCCAGGGCGCTGAGGCCCGCGAGCCGCAGCAGCGCGGGCCAGGACGACCCGGCGCCGGCCAGGTGCCCCAGGACGTCGCTGAGCCCGTGGTCGTGGGCGAGCTGCACCAGGACGAAGAGCACGGAGACGCCGACCACGAGCTGCCAGGGCAGCATCCGCCAGTGCAGCAGGTGCCGGGCCCCCACGGCGCACGCGACGACGAGGACCACGGCCCCCGCGGCGGAGACGACGAGGACGTTGCCGACGACGACGAACGCCGGCCCCAGCAGCGCGCAGACGACGACGCCGAGCCAGAGCAGCCGCGGGTGCTGCCAGGGCGGGGCCTCGCCGAGGACGTAGGTGCCCCGCAGCGAGCGACGGAAGAACAGCGCGAGCGCCACCACGGTGACGACGGTGCAGGTCACGGCGGCGGGCCAGGTGAGCGCGAGGAACGCGGGCACGCCGGAGCTCGGCAGCCGGGAGAGGGCGAGCAGGTTCGTCAGGTTGGAGACGGGCAGGAACAGCGACGCCGTGTTCGCCAGCCACACGGCCGTGTAGGCGAAGAGCATGCGGTCCAGCCGCAGCTGCCCGGCCAGGGCGAGGACGACCGGGGTGAGGAGGACGGCGGTGGTGTCGAGCGACAGGACGGCGGTGGCGAGCACGGCGACGAGCACGACCAGGAGCCAGAGCCGCAGGACGGAGCCGCGAGCGAGCCGGGCGGTGCCGCGGGCCAGGAGCGTGAACACGCCCAGGCCGTCGGCCAGCTCGGCGACGACGGTGATGCAGACGACGAAGCCCAGGATCGGGCCCACCCGGTCGGCCAGCTCGGCTAGATCCACGGTGCGCGTCCCACGGCCGCGAGACTAACGTGACCGGGTGCCCAGGCTCCTCGCGTCCGACGACCTCGCGCACCAGCTCGTGGGCCTGCCCGACTGGCGCCTGGAGGACGACAAGCTCGTCCGTACGGTCGAGCGGGCCGACTTCGCCGCGGCCCTGGCCCTCGTCGTGGCCGTCGGCGAGGAGGCCGAGGCGATGAACCACCACCCCGACATCGACCTCCGCCACACCCGCGTCCGCTTCGCGCTCTGGACCCACGTCGCGAACGGCGTCACCCAGTACGACGTCGAGCTCGCGCACCGTATCGACGAGGTGACCACACCGGACCCTCACCAACGCCGAGTGCACGAGTGAGTCGTACGCGACACGACTGTTACCGCCGTCACCGCGGCTTGTTCCTGGCGTAACCCTCCCGGAATCGTTGCGGCCGCAGGATCGAAGGAGAGGTCGGACCGCGGCGCATGGGGCGCCCGCGGACCCTCTCCGTGATCCAGGAGCCACCGTGCCGCTGTTCGACGACGAGATCCTCGCCAAGATCGAGACCTCCCGCACCGAGATCCCGCACCCCTCGCTGGAGAAGGGCAGCTCGATCTACGGCTCGACCAAGATCTTCCCCGACATCCAGGCCGAGCCCGGGCAGTCGTACCTCACGATGATCCACGGCATCGCGCACGAGTCCAGTGTCAGCTTCGTGGCCTGTCTGCAGGCGCTCCGTGCGCAGCGCAAGGGCTTCGACTCGGTCATCTACTTCTACGGTCCGGGCTCGATGAACGCCATCGCCACCCGCGGCTTCCCGACCACCGGCGACTCGGCGTTCCCGGGCGAGCAGAACATCAACAACACCCTGCAGACGTTCATGGACGAGGGCGGCACCGTCTTCGTCTGCCGCTTCGGGCTCTCGCTGCACGGCCTGCGCGAGGAGGACCTGATGCCGGGGACGATCCCCTGCCACCCGCTCGACGTGCAGGACGCGTTCATCTACTTCTCCAACAAGGGCGCCATCATCAACTCGACCTACATGGTCTGAGCCGGACAGCGAGCCGGACGACCATGACGGTCACGACGCGGGTCGACCTCGCGATCCTCGGCGTCCGCGGCCAGGCGCCGGTGAGCCGACGTTCGGGCGCGGGTCCGAGCGACGACAACCACCTGCTGCTCGACGGCGCCGGCGTGGCGGTCCCGTCGAACGACGCCAGCCCGTACTGGTTCGACGGCGACACGCTGATGCGTGACGGCGTCGTGGTCGAGGACGTGGCGGTGGAACCGGTCCTCCGGCCCCGCTTCTACGACCTCGCCACGGCCGACGGGACCTCGTACGAGATGCTCGCTCGGCTGCACGGGCGCGACGTCCTCGCGACCACCGTCGTGCAGACGTGCATCCGCTACGACGCCGCGGAACGGTGCCGGTTCTGCGCCATCGAGGCCTCGCTCGAGGCCGGCTCGACGACCGCGGTCAAGCGCCCGTACGACCTGGCCGAGGTCGCCGAGGCGGCGGTGCGGCTCGACGGGGTCCGGCAGATGGTGATGACGACCGGCACGTCGGCCGGCAAGGACCGCGGGGCCACCCACCTCGCGCGGTGCGTCCGGGCGGTCAAGGCCCGGGTGCCGGACCTCCCGGTCCAGGTGCAGTGCGAGCCGCCCGGCGACCTGGCCACGATCACCGAGCTCCACGACGCCGGCGCCGACGCCATCGGCATCCACGTGGAGTCGCTCGACGACGACGTGCGCCGGCGCTGGATGCCGGGCAAGTCGCGGGTGCCGATGTCCGACTACCGCGCGGCCTGGGCCGAGGCCGTGCGCGTCTTCGGCCGCAACCAGGTGTCGACCTACCTGCTCGTCGGCCTCGGCGAGGACCCCGACGAGCTCGTCGCCGGGGCGCGGGACCTCATCGCGATGGGCGTCTACCCCTTCGTGGTGCCGTTCCGCCCGCTCGCCGGCACGCTCGCGCAGGCCGACGGCGCGACCGCACCGGATCCCGCGGTGCTCGACGACATCACCCGCCGGGTCGCCCGCGACCTCGTCGCGGCCGGCATGACGTCGGACGGGCAGTCGGCGGGCTGCGCGGCCTGCGGCGCCTGCAGCACCCTCAAGCAGCAGGGGGCCTGAGTGAGCGTCTTCGACGTCGAGGTGCTGACCCGGGGGGTGGTCCGGCCCGCGGGCTCCCCCACCTTCACCGTGCGGATCGCGGAGGACGTCCGATCGCTCGCGGGAGCGCGCTCGCTGCGGCACGACACCTTCGTGCTCGAGCAGGGGCTGTTCCACGGCTCCGACCGCGACGAGGTCGACGACGACAACCGGGGCCTCACCCTCGTGGCCCTCGACGCGGGCGGCGCCGTCGTCGGAACCGTCCGGATCGCACCGGCCACCCGCGGGCGCGAGCTCGGCTGGTGGGCCGGCAGCCGGCTGGCCGTGGCGCGCCCGGCGCGCGGCCACACGTCCGGGGTCGGGGCGGCCCTCGTCCGCGCCGCCTGCGCCCACGCCGAACGGCTCGGTGCGCTGCGCTTCGACGCCCACGTGCAGCGGGCCAACGCGCCGCTCTTCGTCCGGCTGGGCTGGACCCGGCTCGAGGACGAGGAGGCGTACGGGCACCCGCACGTCCTGATGACGTGGCCGGTGGACCGCGTCGCCCGGCTCGCCGCCCGGACCAAGGCACCGCTGGGGCCGCTGCTCGCGCCCCTGGCGTCCGGTCCGCACGGGCTGGGCGGGGCCGGCTTCGTCGGCGACGACGCGGCTCCGGTGCCCGGCTCCGACCTGGTCGCCGCGACGGACGCGATCCTGCCGTCCATGGTCGAGCGCGACCCCACCTGGGCCGGCTGGTGCGCCGTGCTGGTCAACCTCAACGACGTCGCCGCCATGGGTGCGACGCCGGTCGCCCTGCTCGACGCGCTGGGCGCCCGGGACGCGAGCTTCGCCAGTCGGGTCGTCCGCGGCATCACGGCGGCCGCCCGCGCCTGGGACGTCCCGGTGCTCGGCGGCCACACGCAGCTCGGGGTGCCCGCCTCGCTCTCGGTGACCGCGCTGGGTCGTACGTCAGCACCCGTGCCGGCCGGTGGCGGCCGGCCCGGTCACGCCGTCACCGTCACCGCCGACCTCGGCGGCGGCTGGCGCCCCGGCTACACCGGAGCCCAGTGGGACTCCACCAGCGGCCGGACGACGGCTGAGCTGCAGACGCTGGGGTCGTTCGTCGGGCGGACCCGCCCGGCGGCGGCCAAGGACGTGAGCATGGCGGGCCTCGTCGGCACGCTCGGCATGCTGGCCGAGGCCAGCGGCTGCGGGGCCGTGCTCGACGTCGCCGACGTCCCGGCCCCGGCCGACGCCACGACCGGCGACTGGCTCACCTGCTTCCCCGGGAGCGCCATGATCACCACCGACGACCCCGGCCGCGCCGTCGCGCCGGCCGGCCCGGCCACCAGCCGGGCGTGCGGCGTGCTGACGCCCGACGCGGGCGTACGCCTGCGCTGGCCCGACGGCCGGACCACCACCGCCCTGAGCACCCCCGTCACCGGACTAGGACCCGCATGAGCACACCGTCCAGCACCACGATCACGGTCGTCGCCGACGAGTTCGGCCGCGACCTCGAGGCGGCGTACGCGACGATCGCCCGCACCGTCGAGGAGGCGCGGGCCCGCGGCACGGACCTGCTGGTCCTGCCCGAGGCCTGCCTGGGCGGCTACCTGCCCAGCCTCGGGAGCGTGGACGACGACGAGGAGACGCGCGCCCGACGCCGGCGGAACCTGCCGCCCGCGTTCCGCGTCGACGGCCCGGAGGTCGCCCGGGTGGTGGCGATGGCGGGTGGCATGACCGTGCTCTTCGGGATGTGCGAGGCCGCCGCCGACGAGCAGGACGGCGACGGCCGGGAGGTCCGCTACAACACCGCCGTCGCGGTCACCGGCGACGGCGTGCTGGCCGCGCACCGCAAGGTGCACCAGCCGCTCGGCGAGAGCCTGAGCTACTCGGCCGCCACCGGTCCGTCTGCGTTCGAGGCGTTCGACTCACCGGTCGGGCGGATCGGGATGCTGATCTGCTACGACAAGGCCTTCCCGGAGGCGTCGCGGACCCTGGCCCTCGACGGCGCCGAGATCATCGCCGCGCTGTCGGCCTGGCCGACCGCGCGGACCGCGGCGGCCGACCGCATCGAGGACGACCGCTGGAAGAAGCGCTTCGACCTCTACGACGCCGCCCGTGCGCTCGACAACCAGGTGGTCTGGGCGGCGTCCAACCAGACCGGGACCTTCGGCTCGCTGCGCTTCGTCGGCAACGCCAAGATCGTCGGACCCGGCGGCGACGTCCGGGCCGAGACCGGCGTCGAGGGCGGGCTGGCCACGGTCACCCTCGACGTCCACGCCGAGCTGGCCGGAGTGCGTCAGGGCATGTACGCGCTGCGCGACCGGCGCCCGGAGGCGTACCGGCTCGACGCGGTGCTCCCGAACTACCCCGCCGAGCGTCCGGAGCCCGTCTATGCCTGAGCTGACCTTCACGACGCGCTGGCCCGACGGGCGGACGCTGCAGACCTACTCGCCGTCGCTCGTCGTCCACGACCACCTCGAGGCCGGCCGCTCGTACGCCGTGGCCGAGTTCGTCGACCGGGCCGCGGCGGCGCTGTCCGAGGCGAGCGACCGGGTCGAGGCCCGCTGGGGCCGCCCGTGCACCGCGGCCCGGGCCTCGCTGGCCACCATCCGGCACTACGCGGCCGGCCAGCCCGACGGCCTCGTCGCGGTCGAGACCATCGACCCGCCGGCGGTGGGTTCGTGACGGTGGAGCGGGTCCCGGTCGCCGTCGTCGGCGGTGGCCAGGCCGGGCTGAGCGCCAGCTGGTTCCTCGCGCAGGCCGGGGTCGAGCACGTGGTGCTGGAGCGCCAGACCGCGGCGCACGAGTGGCACGACCACCGGTGGGACTCGTTCACCCTCGTCACGCCCAACGTCCAGTGCCGGCTGCCCGGCTTCCCCTACCCGGGCGACCAGCCGTACGGCTTCATGACCCGGGAGGAGACCGTCGCCTACCTGGCCGAGTACGTCCGACGGACGGCACCTCCGCTGCGCGAGCGCACGACGGTGCGCGAGCTGCGGCAGGACGGCGACGGGGGCTTCGTGCTGGAGCTCGAGACGCCCGCGGGGCCGGCCGTGCTGGAGGCGGAGCAGGTCGTCGTGGCGGTCGGCGGCTACCACGACCCGAAGGTGCCGCGACTGGCCGAACGGCTGCCCGACGACGTCGTGCAGCTGCACTCCTCCACCTACAAGAACCCCGAGGCGCTGCCCCCGGGCGCCGTGCTCGTCGTGGGCACCGGCCAGTCCGGTGCCCAGATCGCCGAGGACCTGCACCTCGCCGGGCGGCAGGTGCACCTCGTCGTCGGCTCCGCGCCGCGCTGCGCACGGCGCTACCGGGGCCGGGACTGCATCGACTGGCTCGAGGAGATGGGCCTGTACGACATCGCCGTCGAGGACACGGCCGGTGGTCTGCGCGAGCGCGAGAAGACCAACCACTACATGACCGGGCGCGACGGCGGCCACGACATCGACCTGCGCCGGTTCGCGCTGGAGGGCATGGGGCTCTACGGCCGGCTCCTGGACGTCGCCGGGTCCCGGCTGGGCTTCGCCCCGACGCTCGAGGCCTCGCTCGACCGCGCGGACAAGGTCGCCGAGGACATCAAGGACGCGATCGACCGGCACGTCGCCCGGCTCGGGATCGTCGCGCCGGAGGAGGAGCGCTACACCCCGGTCTGGCGTCCGCCCGCCGAGCCCACGTCGCTCGACCTGCACGAGGCCGGCGTGACCTCGGTCGTGTGGGCGACCGGCTTCGTGCCCGACTTCCGGTGGGTGGGGGTGCCGGTCTTCGACGGCCGTGGCATGGTCGCTCACCACCGCGGCGTCACCGCGGTGGACGGTCTGCACTTCCTCGGCCTGCCGTGGCTGCACACCTGGGGCTCGGGGCGCTTCGCCGGGCTCACCCGCGACGCCGAGCACGTCGTCGACCACGTCCTGGACCACCTCCGTCCGGCGGCGCGGCTGCGGCTGACGTCGTGACCCGGATCGGCGCCGTCGCCGCGCACTTCGGCCGCGACGTCGGACGCACCTTGGCCAAGCTCGAGGCCATGCTCGACGGGGCGCGGCGCGACGGGGTCGACCTCCTCGTGCTGCCCGGCGCCACGATCGGCGGCTACGTGAGCGACCTGCAGTTCCCGTGGGCGGCCGGGCTGTCGCGCACCGAGGGGGCCCAGGACCTGCCGCCGGCCTTCGCGCTCGACGCCGAGGTCGTCCGGCAGGTCTGCGCGCTGGCCGGTGACCTGGTCGTCTGCTTCGGGTTCTGCGAGCTCGAGGACGGCCTGCGCTACAACACCGCGGTCTGCGTCACCGGCGACGGTGTGCTCGGACGGCACCGCAAGGTCCACCAGCCGCTCGGGGAGTACGCGGCGTACGCGGCCGGTGACGCTTTCGCGGCGTTCGACACCCCCGTGGGGCGGATGGGTCTGCTCATCGACTACGACAAGACGTTCCCGGAGTCGGCCCGGACGCTGGCGCTGGACGGCGCGCAGGTCGTCGCGGCGCTGTCGGCGTGGCCGGCGAACGTGACCAACCGCGCGGAGCGCCTCACCGACGACCGGCAGTCGCGGCTGTTCGACATCTACGACGCCGCGCGGGCGGCGGAGAACCAGATCGTCTGGGTCTCGTCCAACCAGACGGGCGTGTTCGGCGACCTGCGGTTCCTGGGCCAGGCCAAGGTCGTCGGGCCCGGCGGTCAGACGCTGGCCCGCACCGGCACCAAGGGCGGGATGGCCACCGTGTCGCTGGACGTCGAGGCCGAGGTCGCGCGCGCCCGGCGCGTGCTGCACCACCTCGTCGAACGGCGCCCGGCTGCGTACGAGGTGCCGGACCGGGCCGTCGAGCCCGGGCGGGGGGACGGGGTGGTGGCCCGATGAGGGTCGCGCTGCTGACCTACTCGACCAAGCCGCGCGGCGGGGTCGTCCACACCCTCGCGCTCGCCGAGGCCCTCGTCGACCTCGGGGTCGGGGTGAGCGTGTGGACGCTCGGCCGCGGTGGCGACGACGGGTTCTTCCGCGAGGTCGACCCTCGGGTCGACCTCCAGGTCGTGGCTCTGCCTCACCTCGAGGGTGAGACCGTGGGCGAGCGCATCCTGCGTTCGATCGCGGTGCTGGGCAACGCGTTCGCCGGCCGGGTCGCGGCCGGGACGGCGTACGACGTCGTCCACGCCCAGGACTGCATCAGCGCCAACGCGGTGCCCTGGTGCGTCCGGACCGTGCACCACCTCGACACGTTCACGACGCCCGAGCTCGTCGCCTGTCACGAGCGCGCGCTCGTCCGGCCGTACGCGCACGTGTGCGTCTCCGCCGCCGTCGCCACCGAGGTGTCGGCGGGCTGGGGCCTGCACCCCGTGGTCATCCCGAACGGGGTGGACGCCGCACGGTTCGCGGCGGCGGCGCTCGACCCGGCGGCACAGGAGGTCTGGCGGGCGCGGTTCGGGCGCTACGTGCTCGCCGTGGGCGGGATCGAGCCGCGCAAGGGCACGCTCGACCTGCTCGAGGCGTTCGCGCTCGTCCGCGAGGAGCTCCCCGACCTGGAGCTCGTCGTCGCCGGCGGCGAGACGCTCTTCGACTACCGCGACTACCGGTCCGCGTTCGACGCCCGCGCCGTCGAGCTCGGCGTCCAGCCGCACGTGCTGGGTGCGGTCGACCACGACGTCCTGCCCGGGCTGGTGGCGGGCTGCGCCGCGCTCGGGTTCGTCTCGACGAAGGAGGGCTTCGGGCTGGCGGCGATGGAGGCGCTGGCCGCCGGCGTCCCGGTCGTCGCCCGGCCGCTGCCGGTGCTGCGCGAGGTGTTCGGCGACCACGTGCGCTACGGCGACGACCCGACCGGCGTCGCCTCCGCCCTCCGGGCCGCGATCGACGAGGGACCGCTGCCCGGCGGCGCCGAGCTGGCGCGTGGGCACACCTGGGAAGCTGCCGCTCGCGCCCACCTCGACCTCTACTCGAGCCTTGCGTCCGCGGCTGGCTGATCCCACGTCTTCAGACACTCGCGGGAAGAGGTGCACCGACGACCCCGCCAGACCCACGTCTTCAGACACTCGCGGGAAGAACAGCCTCGGCTGCCGCCTGCACCCTCATCAACCCCCGCCACGGTCTGAAGACGTCGTTCGACGGACGTCGTCGGACAGCTGAACGCCTACCGTGGTCTGAAGACGTCGCTCGACCGGGCCGCATGCAGCCCGAGCGCGGGTGGGACCTGAACCCGTCGGGCTCAGCGACCGCCGGGTCGCTGGTCGCGGCCGTACTGCCCGTACCGGTCCTCGGCCGAGCGGTCGCTGACCGTCCCCCGGACCAGGTCGGCGGGCGGCGTCGGGAACGCCTCGGCCGGCAGGTCCTTCAGGTACTTGTCCATGACGGGCTTCCAGATCTGGCGACCCGCGTCACCGCTGCCCGAACCCTCCAGGTACAGCCCGGACGACTTGACGGTGTAGCCCTTCAGGCTCGTCATCGAGCTGCGCTCGCGGTCGATGCTGATCATCGCCGCGCCGGCGATCTGCGGGGTGTAGCCGACGTACCAGACGGCCGCGTTGCTGTCGATCGTCCCGGTCTTGCCCGCCTGCGGCCGGCCGTCCGAGGTCCGCGCACGCGCCCCGGTGCCCTTCGTGACGACGCTGGACAGCAACGAGTCCATCGCGCTGGCGACGTCCTCGGAGATGACCCGCTTGCAGTCCGCGTCGGGAACCTCGCGGTTCTTGCCGCTGCCGTCGGTGATCTTGGAGACGATGACCGGGTTGCAGTGGATCCCGCCCGAGGCGAAGGTCGCGTACGCGTCGGCCACCGACAGCGGGCTGACCTCGGCGGTGCCCAGGGTGAACGAGGGCTTGTCGTCGTACCAGCTGATCGGCTGGTCGGGGGTGCTCGACTGCACGCCGAGCTTCTCGGCCATCTTGGTCACGTCGCACATGCCCACGTCCAGGGCGAGCTGGACGAAGTAGGTGTTGACCGAGAACTCGGCCGCGCGGTACATGTCCATGGGGCCGTTGACGTCGGTCGAGTTGGACACCGGGAACGGGCCCGCGACCTGGGTGCTGCCGTTGCAGCTGTCGAAGCGGGCGCCGGAGAAGTTCATCGACGCCCGGGCGTTGAAGCGCTGCGACAGCGGGATGCCGTTCTCCAGCGCCGCGGCGGCGGTGAACGCCTTGAAGGTCGACCCGGCCTGGAAGCCCTGGGCACCGCCCATCTCCGGCGACGCGGAGTAGTTCCAGTAGGTCTGGCCCTTCTTGGCGTCCGAGCCCATCACCGGCCGGCTCTGCGCCATCGCGACGATCTGGCCCGTGCCCGGCTCGATCATGTCCATCGCGGCGATGACCGGGTCCTTGGCCCCGACCGCGTCGCTGACCTTCTCCTGGACGTTGTCCTGGACGTCGGTGTCGATCCCGGTCCGGATGGTGAGGCCGCCCTGCATGAGCGTCCTCGTCCGGTCCGCCTCGGTCTTGCCCAGGCTCGGCATCTGCAGCACGGAGCGGCGGACGTAGTCGCAGACGAACGGGTAGTCCGTGCTCTGGCAGCCGCTCGACATGTACTCGACCTGCTTGGTGGAGAACTTCGTCTTGCGCGCCTTCGCCACGTCCGCGGCGCTGGCGGTGCCCAGCTCGCCCATGCGGTCGAGCACGACGTTGCGGCGGTCGATGCCGGCAGCCGCGTGCGCCACGGGGTCAAAGCTGTTGGGGTTCTGCACCAGGCCGGCGAGCATCGCGGCCTGCGGCAGCGTCAGCTTCTTCGCGGTGGTGCCGAAGTAGTGCTCGGAGGCGGCCTCGATGCCGTACGCGCCGCCGCCGAAGTAGGCGATGTTGAGGTAGCGCTCGAGGATCTGGTCCTTGGTCATCGTGTTCTCGACGGACACGGCGTAGCGCAGCTCGCGGAGCTTGCGCTGGTAGCTGCTGTCGGTCGCCGCCTCGATCCCGGCCTTGTCACCGGCCTGCGCGGCCTCGTTGACCTGGACCTGCTTCACGTACTGCTGCGTGAGGGTCGACCCGCCCTGCGTGACCCCGCCGGCGAAGAAGTTCTTGACGAAGGCGCGCAGCGTGCCCTGGGCGTCGAGAGGTCCGTGCTCGTAGAAGCGGTGGTCCTCGATCGAGACGATCGCGGTCCGCATCACCGGAGCGATGTCGGCCAGCTTCACGTACGCGCGGTTCTGGTCGTAGAAGTAGGCCAGCACGTGGCCGTCGGCGTCGAGGACGCGGGTGCGCTGCGCCTGCGCGGGGGTGTCGAAGGCGAGCGGCAGGCTCGACATGCCGTCCCGCGCCGCCTTGGCCCCCCAGGCCGCACCGCCGACGAAGGGCAGGGTCGCGGCGGTCACCAGGAGCCCGCAGACGACGCTGACGAGCACGAACAGCGCACCGGTCCTCAGCAGCTTGCGGGGACGGCGGGCAGGGGTGAGCGTCGACGAGGTCATCGGGTTGTCAACGCTCCGGACCGAGCAGACGTTTCCCGCCCAGGCTGTGATCCCGGTCGCCCGCGGACGCCCACGCGAGCTCCTGACGCCGCACCCGCACCCCAGGTGGACGGGCGCACAGAAGTTCGCGCAGCTCGCCTCAGTCCTCGAACGACTCCGGCGGCGGGCAGGTGCAGACCAGGTGCCGGTCTCCGAAGCTGCCGTCGATGCGCCCGACCGGCGGCCAGTACTTGTCGCTGCCGGTGGCGTAGATCGGGCCGGCGTGCAGGCCCGCCGGGAAGGCCCCCAGACGACGCGGGTACGGGTGCTCCCACTCCTCGGCCATCACCGCACCCTGGGTGTGCGGCGCGTTGACCAGCGGGTTGTCGTCGTGCGGCCACTCGCCGGCCTCCACCCGGGCGATCTCGTCGCGGATCGCGAGCATCGCGTCGCAGAACCGGTCGATCTCGCCCAGGTTCTCCGACTCCGTCGGCTCGACCATGAGCGTCCCGGCGACCGGGAAGCTCATCGTCGGGGCGTGGAAGCCGTAGTCGACCAGCCGCTTGGCCACGTCGTCGACGGTGACGCCGCTGGACTTCGTGAGGGGCCGGAGGTCGAGGATGCACTCGTGCGCGACGCGGGCGTCGCGACCGGCGTAGAGCACCGGGTAGGCCGCGCCCAGCCGGGTGGCGACGTAGTTGGCGGCCAGCAGCGCGTGCTCGGTCGCCGACGTCAGCCCGTCGGGACCCATCATCGCGATGTAGGCCCAGCTGATCGGCAGGATCCCGGCCGAGCCGAACGGGGCGGCCGACACAGGTCCGACCCCGTCTCCGACGCGGCCGGTCCGCGGGTCACCGGGCACGAACGGGGCGAGGTGCTCCCCCACCGCGACCGGCCCCACACCAGGACCACCACCGCCGTGGGGGATGCAGAACGTCTTGTGGAGGTTGAGGTGGCTGACGTCGGCCCCGAAGCGGCCGGGCTGAGCGAGGCCGAGCAGCGCGTTCAGGTTGGCGCCGTCGACGTAGACCTGGCCGCCGGCGTCGTGCACCAGCCCGCACAGCTCGGTGATCGTCTCCTCGAACACCCCGTGCGTCGAGGGATAGGTGACCATGATCGCGGCCAGCGCGTCGGCGTGGAGCTCGATCTTGGCGCGCAGGTCGTCGAGGTCGACCGACCCGTCGTCGGTCGCCTTCACCACGACGACCTTCATCCCGGCCATGACCGCGGAGGCCGCGTTGGTGCCGTGGGCCGAGGACGGGATGAGGCAGACCCGACGGGCGGTGTCGCCGCGGGACTCGTGGTAGGCCCGGATCGCCAGCAGGCCGGCCAGCTCGCCCTGGCTGCCGGCGTTCGGCTGGATCGACACCCGCGCGTAGCCGGTGACCTCGGCCAGCCAGCCCTCGAGGGAGCCGACGAGCTCGGCGTAGCCCTCCGCGTCCTCCGCCGGGGCGAGCGGGTGGAGGTTGGCGAAGCCGTCGTAGGAGATGGGCTCCATCTCGGTCGTCGCGTTGAGCTTCATGGTGCAGGAGCCGAGCGGGATCATCCCGCGGTCGAGCGCGAAGTCGCGGTCGGACAGCGCGCGCAGGTAGCGGAGCATCGACGTCTCGCTGTGGTGGGTCCGGAACACCGGGTGCTGCAGGTAGGACGTCGTCCGCTCGCTGGCGGAGAGGTCGCCCCACGCCGCGGGCTCGCCGGCCCGACCACGTCCCCCGAGCTCGTCGACGGGCACGCCGAACGCGGTGCGGACGGCATCCAGGTCGGCGGGCGTCGTGTCCTCGCCCACCGAGATCCCGACGTGGTCGGCGTCCACGCGCCGCAGGTGCACGTCCGAGCGACGGGCGCGCTCGACGACCTCGTCCGCGCGGCCAGGGACGGCGACGGTCAGGGTGTCGAAGAAGGTCGCGTGCTCCGGCGCCAGACCACCGGCGGCGAGGTCCGCCGCGAGCGCGACGGTGTCGGCGTGGACCTGCTCCGCGATGTTCCGCAGGCCGTCCGGGCCGTGGTAGACGGCGTACATGCTGGCCGCCACGGCGAGCAGGACCTGCGCGGTGCAGATGTTGGAGGTGGCCTTCTCGCGGCGGATGTGCTGCTCGCGGGTCTGCAGGGCGAGCCGGAAGGCGGCCGTGCCGTGGACGTCGCGGGAGACCCCGACCAGGCGCCCGGGCAGGGTGCGCTCGAGTCCCGCGCGCACCGACATGAAGGCGGCGTGCGGCCCGCCGTAGAACAGCGGCACGCCGAAGCGCTGGCTCGAGCCGACGGCGATGTCGGCACCCCACTCGCCGGGCGGGGTGACCAGCGTGAGCGCCAGCAGGTCGCAGGCCGCGATGACGAGCGCGCCCTGCTCGTGGGCGAGGGTGGCGAGCGCCGCCAGCTCCTCGGTGGGGGCCAGCCGGCCGTCGGCGGCCGGGGTCTGCACGACCACGGCGAACGCCTCGGTCTCGCGCAGCGCGGCGGGCAGGTCCTCGGCGAGCTGGACCTCGATGCCGAGCGGCTCGGCGCGGGTCCGCACGACGGCGATGGTCTGCGGCAGCGACGCCGCGTCGAGGAGCAGGACCCGGCCGGTCTTGGTGGAGCGGCGGGCGACGGTCATCGCCTCGGCGACCGCGGTGGCCTCGTCGAGCAGGCTCGCGCCGGCGGTGGGGAGGCCGGTGAGGTCGCTGACCATGGTCTGGAAGTTGAGCAGCGCCTCGAGCCGGCCCTGGCTGATCTCGGGCTGGTAGGGGGTGTACGCGGTGTACCAGGCCGGGTCCTCGAGGACGTTGCGGCGGATGACCGACGGGGTGACGGTGCCGTGGTAGCCCTGGCCGATCATGGCCCGGCGCGGGTGGTTCCGCGCGGCGAGCCCGCGCAGGGCGGTGAGCGCCTGGGTCTCGGACAGCGCGGGCGGCAGGCGGAGCGGCTCACGCATCCGGATGGCCGCAGGCAGCGCCTGGGCGACGAGGTCCTCCATCGAGCCGAGGCCCAGGGTGGCGAGCATCTTGTCGCGCTCGTCGGCGCGCGGACCGATGTGGCGGTCGGCGAAGACGGTCGGTGCTGAGGCGGTTGCTGCGGGGTGGGCCATGAGGGTGCTCCCGGGAACGGCTCGGCTGAGCCGGCGTCCGTGTGTGCGGACACCGTTCCCCCTCTGTCGCCAGGTGGCTCCAGAGTGTCATGGCCGCGCGGTCTGGGTGCCTGAGAGGTTCCGGGGATGTTGCCCCTTCGGCGGCAGGACTCGACCTTGAGTCGTGCGCTCTCCCGCGCGGTCGCTGGACGGTGGAAGGCTACCCCAGCGGCCGACGCCGCTGCGGATCGCCCCGGGCGCTGCGTCAGCCGGTGGCGCGGGCTCGGCGGCGCAGGGAGAGCTCGTCGGCCGCCGACAGGGTCGGCTCCGCCTCCGCGGGCTCGGCGCGCTCGTGCGGCAGCGCGAGGAGCGTGCCCTCGATCGAGCGCCACACACCGCCGAGGGCGATGCCGAAGACCCCCTGGCCACCGCTCAGCAGGTCGATGACCTCGTCGCTGCTCGTGCACTCGTAGACCGAGATGCCGTCGCTCATCAGCGTCACCTGGGTCAGGTCGTCGACCCCGCGGGCCCGCAGGTGCGTGATGGCCGTACGGATCTGCTGCAGGGAGATGCCGGCGTCGATGAGCTTCTTGATGACCTTGAGGATGAGGATGTCGCGAAAGCTGTAGAGCCGCTGCGAGCCGGAGCCGCTGGCGCCGCGGATCTCGGGCACCACCAGCCCCGTGCGGGCCCAGTAGTCCAGCTGGCGGTAGGTGATGCCGGCGGCGCTGCAGGCCACCGGTCCGCGGAAACCGAGGTCACGCGGCAGCGGGGAGAAGTCGCCCTCGAAGAGCAGCGCCTGGGCGGCGTCGGCGACCTCGGGGCTCGCGACCGCGTCGGGCCGGGCCGAGGCCGGCTGATCGGTGCTGCTCACGGACACCTCCGGTGGTGATCCGCTCCCTGTCGAGGGGCGGATGCGGGCGGGCGGAGGACTCGTTCCCCCGAGTCTTCCTCACTGCTTGCGGGTCTGGCTGTGCACCACCGTGTAATTCCCCTGCGGTACTTCTCCCAGAACCTAGGCCCGCCCCGTCCTCCAGACCACCGACACGCCGTCTCCGCGCCGGACCGACCTCAAGTCTCCAGATCAGGTCGAGACTGCGCCGACCGTCACCGATCACGGCTCAGGTGGTGGGCTCTTCACCCGTGACGAAGTCGTCCGGGTCGACGCTGTCGAGGAACTCCCGGAACTTCTCGACCTCGTCCTCCTCGGCCTCCGGCATCTCGATCCCCGCGACGTCGAGCACGTCCTCGGCGCAGAAGATGTCCGAGCCGACGCGGAGCGCCAGCGCGATCGCGTCCGAGGGACGGGCGCTGATCTCGGTGTCGTCGATGACCAGGACGGCGTAGAACGTGCCGCCCTCGAGCTCGGTGATGCGGACCGCGGTCAGCTTGTGCTGCAGGCCGGCCAGCACGTCCACCATCAGGTCGTGGGTCAAGGGGCGGGGTGGCACGACGCCCTCCTGGGCGTTGGCGATCGCCGACGCCTCGTTGGCCCCGATCCAGATGGGCAGGAACCGGCTCCCGCCGACCTCGCGCAGCAGCACCATGGGTGCGTTGGACGGCATCTCGACCCGAACGCCGACCACATCGAGTTCGCGCATGGCTTCACCCTACGTCCGCGCCCGCGCTGTGCGGAGGGACGCCGGGACGCGGTCGACGGACTGCGCACGGAGGCGGTGCTAGCGCTCCATGGCGGTGCGGACCAGGGCGGCGTGGAAGCTGATGACGAGCTGGGTGACCTCGCCGGAGACGTCGGTGTTGCCGCCGGCGCGGCGCACGTAGGGCGCGATCGCCTGCTCCACGAGACCCACCTCCCGGTCGGCCGACATCTTGAACGCCCGCAGGTGCCGGCCGTCGATGCCGTAGTCCCCCAGCCGCCGGGCCGCGATGGCCAGGGTGAGGGCGTCGCGGCCGTAGAAGCTGCCGCCACGACGGGGCACGACGATGCCCGTGCGCTCCAGCTCGACCAGACCGGCCTCGCTCAGCCCGCTGGCCTCGAGCAGGTCCTGCCGGGAGAGACGCAGGGCCTTCTTGGGCGCGGCGGGCGGGGTGGCCGGCGTGGGGGCGACGACAGGCGTGCCCGTGCTCGTCGGGCTCGACGTCGACCCTGCCTCGAGGGTCTTGGGTTCCGGCGGCGTCTGGCCGCGGTCCATCATCTCGAGGTGCTCGCGGATGACCTTGAGCGGGAGGTAGTGCTCGCGCTGCACCGAGAGGACGTAGCGCAGCCGCTCGACGTCGTGCTCGGCGTAGCGGCGGTAGCCCGAGGGGGCCCGCTGGGGGGTGATGAGCCCCTCCGACTCGAGGAAGCGGATCTTGGAGATCGAGATGTCGGGGAACTCGGCGCTCAGCGCGGTCAGGACCTGACCGATGCTGCGGGTCACCTCGCGCCCGCTGCCCGGCCTGCGCGGCTCGGCAGCGGCTGTCACCGGGCCGTCCTCACCGGTCCGCGTCCTTGGCGCTCGCGTAGTAGACCAGCCGGAACTTGCCGATCTGCACCTCGTCCTCGGGCTGCAGGAGCGCCTCGTCGACGAGCTCGCGGTTGACGTAGGTCCCGTTCAGGCTGCCCAGGTCCTTCACCCGGACGCCGTCGGAGGTCCGGAGGAACTGCACGTGGCGCCGCGACACCGAGATGTCGTCGAGGAAGATGTCGGAGTCCACGTGGCGCCCGGCGACCGTCTGGTCGTGGTCGAGCAGGAAGCGGCTGCCCGCGTTCGGCCCGCGCTGCACGATCAGCAGGGCCGAGCCCTGCGGCAGCGCCTGCACGGCCGCCTCGTCCACGGCGTTCAGCCCGTCACCGGTCTGGTCGTCGACCACGGCCGGGATGGTGCGCGTCGTGTCCCCGGTCGACACCCGGCTCGGCGCCGGCGGCTGCGGCCGGGCAGCGCTGAGCGGCGCACCGCACTGTGCGCAGAAGTTGGCGCCGTCCGGGTTGTCGTGACCGCAGTTGGTGCAGAAGGGCATCGCGCTCGCTTTTCGCTGGGTCTCAGGCTCGAGACGTGGTCGAGAGTTTAGTCACGCGAGGTGACCGCCGGCCACGGTCAGCCGGCGAGCTGCTCGGCGTAGGCGTCGGCGTCGAGCAGGTCGTCGAGGTCGGCGTCCTCGTCCACCTCGAGCTCGAAGAGCCAGCCGTCGCCGTACGGGTCGCCGTTCACGGTCTCGGGGCTGCCCTCGAGCAGCGGGTTGACCGCGCTGACGGTGCCGGCGACGGGGCTGAGGACGTCGGACACGCTCTTGGTCGACTCGAGCTCCCCGCACGCGTCACCGCTGTCGACGGTGTCGCCCACCGAGGGCAGCGAGACGTAGACGATGTCGCCCAGCTGCTCGGCGGCGTACGCGGTCACGCCGACCCGCACGGTCAGCTCGTTGCCCTGCCGGACCCACTCGTGGTCGACGGAGTACTTGAGGTCTTCGGGGTAGTCGGGCACGCGTCGAGGCTCCTGGGTGGCGAGAGGTGGTGGCGAGGTGTGTGGTGGCGAGCGGTGGTGCTGACAGAGGTGGGGGGTGGTCCTCGACGGGCCCGGTGCGGTGCCGGCCGAGGCGGGTCGGCCGAGGTCAGCGCGGGGTGGGCCCCGAGGTTGCGGGCCGAGCGTACTGAGAGGCGGGCGGCGCGTGCAAGGACGTCACCACCAGGTCGTCGCTCTGGTCGATCTGGACGTCGCCCCCGATCTTCGGTCCGGTGATCTCGGAGACGATCCCGCCGCGGAACCTGGCCGCCTCCTCGAGGCTGTGCGGGTCGCCGATCACCGAGATCGTGAGCGGCCTGGTGACGCGGACGCCGTCGACCAGCAGCGTGGCGCCGTCGTCGCCGAACCAGGTCGACCCGACCACGCGGGCCTGGCCGTTGACCTCGATGACCTCGGCCCCCGCGTCGCGCATCTCCTCGACCGCGTCGAGCACCACGTCGGCACCGACCTTGTTCTCCGGGTCGCTGATCCGCATCCGGATCCCGGGCCCCTGGGCCGGGGCGGTGCCGGCCAGGATGGCCAGCTCGTCGACGCGCTGCTGGGCGTCCTCGCGGGCCACGCGCTGGCTGTCCGCACCGGACTGCAGCCTCGCCTTCGTGCCCTGCAGCTCGGCGACCTCCGACTCGAGCCGGCGCGACTCCACGCCCAGCCCGTCGAGGATCTGGACGAGGTCCTCGCGGCGGGCGTTGCTGTAGGCGTCGTCGGAGTCGTTCGCGCGGATCTGCACGACCCCCGCCATGCCGAGCAGGCAGAGCACGACGGCGGCGGCGACCTGCCCGCGGCCCGGACGCAGCGCGGCCCGGCCGATCCGGCGCCACACCCCGGGCCGGGGCGGGACCGGCCCGCGGTCGCCGCTCGCCGCGTCGTCTGCAGGTCCGCCGGGCTCGTCGTTCCGCAGCCGGGCACGGCTCCGGGCGAGCGCCGCGAGCCGGCGGGAGCCGACCCGGCGCTCAGGCATCGGCGTCGGGGGCATCGGCGTCGGGGGCGTCGACCTCAGGCATGGAAGAGCACCCGGCGGATCGCGGCGACGTTGGTGAAGATCCGGATGCCGAGCACCACGACGACGCCGGTGGAGAGCTGCGAGCCGACCCCGATCTGGTCGCCCACCCACACGATGAGGGCGGCGATGAGGACGTTGGAGATGAACGAGACCACGAAGACCCGGTCGGTGAACGTCCCCTCGAGGTAGGCGCGGAACGCGCCGAACAGCGCGTCCAGCGCCGCGACGATCGCGATCGGCAGGTAGGGCTGCAGCCCGAGCGGGAGCGTCGGCTGGAGCACCAGGCCCAGCACGATCCCGACCACGAGCCCGATGAGCGGGATCACCGTGCCACCGGCCTGGCGTAGCGCAGCGTGATCCCGGGGTCGGAGTCGAGCACGAGCCGGTTGGCCTCAGACGTCGAGTAGGTCATGTCCCGGTTCGAGGCGAGGTCGTTCCACCAGGTCCCGGCGGCCGACTCGGCGAGCCGGGCCTGCAGCGTACGTGGGTCCCCGACGGCCTCGACCCGGTACGGACGGGTGAGCGAGCGGTAGTCGACGGTGATCGCGTCGCCGGCGCCCCGGATCGCGGTGAGCGCGGACAGCCGGTGCCCGTTGATCGACACCGCCTCCGCGCCCGAGGTCCACAGCCCGTTGGCGAGCACCTGCAGGTCGAGGTCCAGGACCTGGTCGCGGGCGTCGGAGCCGGTGGTGGGGGCGTCGTCGACCACGACCACCACCCCCGGCCCGGTCACCGGCGCCAGCCCGACGGCCGGCCCGACCGCGTCGATCTCCGCCTCGAGCGCCTTGCTGGCGTCGTCGCTGCCCAGCGCGGTCGACCTAAGCCGGTCGATCTGGGCGTCGAGGTCCTCGACCTGGCCCCGCAGCGTGTCCTGCTCCCCCTCGGCGGCCTGGATGCGCTCGATCAGCTCGGCGCGCTCGGTCGCCTGGACGGGTCGGGTCCGGTTGGTCTGCAGCGCGCCGACGGCGAAGAGCGTGCCGGCCAGGACCAGCACCAGCGCCAGCCACCAGTGGTGACCGCGCGCCCGGCGACGCTCCCGCGGTGCGGTCCGCGCCGCCACCAGGGCGTAGTCGGGGTCCACCGGCTCGCGCAGGATCTGGTTGAGCAGGTCCATGCTCGCGTCCACCCGGCGCCGGCCCGGGGGTGTGCGCGGAGACCGGTCCGTGACGGTCACGACGCCCCCTCCGCGGTGCGCTCGGCCAGGACGTCGGCGTAGACGGAGAGCACCTCGAGCCCGACGACGGACCAGTCGTAGCGGCGCGCCAGCGCCTGCGCCCGCGCGGTCCGCCGACCGCGGCCCGACCGCAGCGCGGCCGTCACCGCGCCGGCCAGCGCCGCGGGGTCGCCACGGCGGAACAGCCGGCCGGCCGGGTCGTGCGCGCCACCGAGCAGGTCGACGAACGGCGGCAGGTCGGAGGCGACGACCGGGACGCCCGACGCCATGGCCTCGAGCACCACGATGCCGAAGCTCTCGCGTGCGGTGTGCGGCGCCACGAACACGTCGGCCGACGCCAGCAGCGCCCGCTTGTGGTCCTCGTCGACGAGGCCGAGGCTCCGGCAGCCCTCGGGCAGCGACCGCGGGCCCGGGCCGGCGACCAGGACCTCGAGGTCGGGGTGCGCCCGGCGCAGCGCGGGCAGGGCGGCGAGCAGCACGTCGAGACCCTTGCGGCGCTCGCCGGCCCGGCCCAGGAACAGCAGCCGCGGCGGTGCCCCCGCCAGCCGTCCGACCGCGTCGTCGGTCAGACCGGGCCCGTACGCCGCCACGTCCAGCCCGTTGGGGACGACGACCGCGTCGCGGCCGAGGTGGCGCACGACGACCTCGCGCGCGGTCGGCGACACCGCGATGCCGGCGTCGATGCGGTCGACCGCTCCCGCCAGCGCCGACCCGGCGAGGCGCAGCGCCCGCGAGCGGGGCGTGGCCGTGTGGAACGTCGCGACGACGGGGGCGCGCGACGCGGCCAGGGCCGGGAGCGAGGCGCTGGGCACGAGCGGCTCGTGCACGTGCAGCAGGTCGACCGCGTGGGCCGCGACCCAGCGGCGGCTCCGCGCGGCGGCCAGCGGCCCGAGGGCCACCGGCGCGACGGAACCGTTGTAGCGGACGCCCAGCGCGGCGCCGGCCGAGGTGAAGCGCTCCGGCTCGAGGCCGTACGCCTCGTCGGGCAGCCCGCCGGGAGCCAGGACCCGCACGTCGTGACCGGCCTCGCGCAGGAACGCGGCGAGGCCCAGCACCTGGTTCTGGACACCGCCGGGCACGTCGAGGGCGTACGGGCAGACGAGCCCGATCCGCAGACCCTCCTGACGCCCTCTCACGCGGTTGCCGGGGTGCGCGCGGGCAGGTCGAAGAACGGCTGCAGCAGGTGCCAGTCCTCCGCGTGGTCGGCGAGCGTGGCGGCGAAGAAGTCGGCGCACGCCTGCACCATCGCCACCAGGCCGTCGTCACCCGGCTGGGTGGGCACGACCGGACCGATGACCAGCCGCATGCGGGAGCCGCGCCGCAACGGTTCGCCGCCGTAGTGCGCGACCGTGGGGACGAGCGCCGCGCCGCTGCGCCGGGCGATCAGGGCCGGCCCGGCCGGGAACGTCACCCGCCGCCCGGCGAAGTCGACCTCCACACCGCGGCCGCTGAAGTTCCGGTCGGCCATCAGGCACACGATCCGGCCGCGTCGGACCGTCTCGACGAGCGTGTCGACGAGGTCGGGCGCTCGGTGCGACAGGATCTCCATGCCGAGCCCCTCGCGGAAGGCGAGGAAGGCGGCGTACTCCGCGGTCGGCAGCTGCTCGGCGACGCTGGTCACCGGCATCCCCGTCAGGCAGGCCCAGGCCCCGGCCAGGTCCCAGTTGCCGCTGTGCGGCAGCGCGACGACGGCGCCGGTCGTCGCGAACGCCTCGCGCACCACGGGCTCGTTCACGAGCTCGACGCGGGAGAGCACGTCGGCCGGGCTCCAGCGCGGCAGCGCCAGCACCTCCCAGAAGGTGCGCACGTACGCCGCGATGCCGGCCCTGAGCAGGGCCGCGTCGGCGGGACGCCCGGACAGCACGGTGAGGTTCTGGCGCAGGCGCCGGACGTGCACGCCGTCGCGGGCGACGACGACCCGCGCGGCGACGGCGCCGAGGGCCCGGACCACCGGCTCGGGCAGCCGGCCGCCGTGCCGCCAGCCGAAGCGGTAGGCCGCCCGGACGACCGCGGCCCTAGACAGGCTGACCATGCGGTGCGCCCGGGCCTCGCGAGCCCTGCGGGTCCTTCGCCTGGCGCCGGACCTGCTCGATGCGCTGGAAGACGGTGATCATGCTCGTCACGGCGAGCAGCGCCATCGCGGCCTCGAGGACGTAAGGCACCCCGAGCCCGGCGAGGAACGCGCCGGCGAGCACGATGACCAGCCGGTCGGCGCGAGCGGCCAGGCCTCCCCCGCAGGTGAAGCCGAGGCTCTCGGCCCGCGCCTTCACGTACGAGGTCCACTGCCCGAAGACGAGCCCGGCCAGCGACACCGCGGCCCACAGCGTCGAGTCCTCGCGGTAGGCGAAGAACAGCAGCAGGCCGCCGAAGACGGCCGCGTCGCCGAGCCGGTCCGACGACGAGTCGAGGAACGCGCCCCAGGCGGACGCGGTGCCGGTCGTCTTGGCCATCAGCCCGTCGATCATGTCCGAGACGACGAACACGGTGACCACGAGGACGCCCTGCCACAGCCAGCCCTGCGGGAAGCAGATCAGCGCCCCGAGGACGACGCCGATGGTGCCGGCGACGGTGACGACGTCCGGCGACACCCCGTGGCGCACCAGGAGGCGCACGACCGGCCCGAGGACGAGCCCCGAGAGCGACCGGAAACGTTCCAGCATCAGGCCTCCCCGGGTGCTGCCACCGGGGCGTCGTCCTCAGCCACGTCCGCAGAGCCGGGCACGTCCCCTGAGCCCGTGGAAGGGGCGGCAGCGTCACCCGAGCCCGTCGAAGGGGCCTCGAGCCGACGCCACGCGTCCGTCACGACCTGCCAGGTCTGGTCCAGCAGCTGCGGCAGCGCCTTGGTCTGGCCGATCACGGGCAGGAAGTTCGCGTCGCCGGCCCAGCGCGGGACCACGTGCTGGTGCAGGTGCGCGGCGATGCCGGCCCCGGCGACTGCGCCCTGGTTGAGCCCGAGGTTGAAGCCGTCGGGCGCGCTGGCCTCCCGCACCACGCGCATGCACTGCTGCGTCAGCCGCGCGACGGCGTGCGTCTCGGCCTCGGTGAGGTCGGTGTAGTCGGCGACGTGGCGGTACGGGCAGACGAGCAGGTGCCCGGGCGAGTACGGGTAGAGGTTCAGCACGACGTACGCGACCTCGTCGCGGTGCACGATCAGCGACTCGCGGTCGCGCGAGGGCGACCGCTTGGGCAGCGTGCAGAACGGGCAGTCCGCCGCGTCCGGGGTCTTAGGCTTGTCCTGCCCGCCGATGTAGACCATCCGGTGCGGCGTCCAGAGCCGCTGGA
Organism: uncultured Friedmanniella sp.; assembly: GCA_964251895.1. Classification (GTDB taxonomy): domain Bacteria; phylum Actinomycetota; class Actinomycetes; order Propionibacteriales; family Propionibacteriaceae; genus Microlunatus. Next base: position 27,627 of record CAXULL010000023.1, on the reverse strand, counting down.
ACCCGTCGGGGTCGCCAGGCCGCTCACCCGCCGGCTCGACCACGTCTGGCACCTGGTGCCTCTCTCCTGCTCGTCCTGCGCTGCCCATTGTCCGACCTGGTCGGGCGGAGGTCCGCCGCTCCACCACCTTGCCGTCCTACCCGAGACGGTCCGCTCAGACCTGCACGCGCGCCGCGACGGCGTCGGTGATCTCGCGGATGGCTTCCTCCACCGGCACGCCGTTCTTCTGCGTCCCGTCGCGGTAGCGGAACGAGACCGCGCCCGCCGCAGCGTCCTCACCCCCGGCGATCAGCATGAAGGGCACCTTCTCCTTCTGCGCGTTGCGGATCTTCTTCTGCATCCGGTCGTCGCTGTCGTCGACCTCGACGCGGATCCCGGCGGTGCGCAGCCGGTCGGCCACCTCGACGAGGTAGTCGACGTACTCCCCCGCCACCGGGATGCCGATCACCTGGACCGGCGAGAGCCAGGGCGGGAACGCGCCCGCGTAGTGCTCGACGAGCACGCCGATGAAGCGCTCGATCGAGCCGAACTTGGCCGAGTGGATCATGACCGGCTGCTGACGGGTCCCGTCGGCGGCCTGGTACTCCAGGCCGAAGCGCGCGGGCTGGTTGAAGTCGAGCTGGATCGTCGACATCTGCCAGCTGCGCCCGATGGCGTCGCGGGCCTGCACCGAGATCTTGGGGCCGTAGAACGCCGCACCGCCCGGGTCGGGGACGAGGTCGACCCCGGACGCGAGCGCGACCTCCTCGAGCACCGCCGTCGCGACGGCCCACTCCTCGTCGGAGCCGATGAACTTGTCGGAGTCGCCGCGGGTCGACAGCTCGAGGTAGTAGTCGTCCAGCCCGAAGTCGCGCAGCAGCCCGAGGACGAAGTCCAGCAGGTGCCTGATCTCGCCGGGCGCCTGCTCGGGGGTCACGTACGAGTGCGAGTCGTCCTGGGTCAGCCCGCGGACTCGGGTCAGGCCGTGCACGACGCCGGACCGCTCGTAGCGGTAGACGCTGCCGAACTCGAAGAACCGCAGCGGCAGCTCACGGTAGGACCGGCCGCGCCCGCGGAAGATCAGGTTGTGCATCGGGCAGTTCATGGCCTTGAGGTAGTAGTTCGCGCCCTCGAGCTCCATCGGCGGGAACATCGTGTCCTTGTAGTACGGCAGGTGCCCGGAGGTGTGGAACAGCCCCTCCTTGCTGATGTGCGGCGTGCCGACGTAGTCGAAGCCCTCCTCGATGTGCCGACGGCGGACGTAGTCCTCCATCTCCCGCTTGATCACCCCGCCCTTGGGGTGGAACACGGGCAGCCCGGACCCGAGCTCGTCGGGGAACGAGAAGAGGTCCAGCTCCGCGCCCAGCTTGCGGTGGTCGCGACGGGCCGCCTCGGCGAGCCGGAACTCGTACGCCTTGAGCTCGTCGCGGCTCGGCCACGCCGTGCCGTAGACGCGCTGCAGCTGCTGGTTGGCCTGGTCGCCGCGCCAGTAGGCCGCCGAGCTCCGGGTGATCGAGAAGGCGGGGATGTAGCCGGTGTGCGGGACGTGCGGGCCGCGGCACAGGTCGAACCAGGCGACGGACCCGTCGCGCTTGAGGTTGTCGTAGATCGTCAGCTGGCCGGCTCCGACCTCGACCGACGAGGCGTCTCCCGAGCCGTCGCCGTCACCCACGTGGACGATCACGTCCTGCCCGACCCGGCCCTTGTCGGCGATCAGCTCGAGCTTGAACGGCTCGTCGGCCAGCTCGGCAGCGGCCTCGGCGTCGGTGACCTCGCGACGGCGGAAGCGCTGCCGCTCCTTGACGATGCGCTGCATGACCTTCTCGACCTCGCGCAGCGCCTCCGGGGTGAACGGCTCGGCCAGGTCGAAGTCGTAGTAGAAGCCGTCGGTGATCGGCGGCCCGATCCCGAGCTTGGCCTCGGGGTGCAGGTTCTGCACCGCCTGGGCGGCGACGTGCGCGGCCGAGTGCCGCAGGATGGCCAGCCCGTCCGGGCTGTCGACGAGCACCGGCTCGACCTCGGCGCCCGCACCGATCTCGCGGCTGAGGTCCTGGAGGTCCCCGTCGACCCGCATGGCGACGACACGGCGGTCCTCGCCGTAGCGGTCCAGCCCCGTGGTCGTGCCGCTCGTCTGGTCGTCGCTGGGCGAGGACGGGGACGGGTTGTCTGGCACGGGACTGCTGACCTCCTGAGAGCGGCCGCGGGAGCCCGCGACGCGTCGCCAGACTATTCCCCGCGGCCGGCCGACGCCCGTCTGTTCCGAGGGGCCCGGACGGTGGCAGGCTCTGCGCCCATGGGTTCCGGCTGGCTCGCCTACTGCCTGAGCAAGCCGGGTGCCTGGCGCGACCAGCCGTGGCACGACACCGTGGTGGCCAAGGTCGGGCCGAAGATCTTCGCGTTCCTCGGCTCTCTCGAGCAGCCGGGGGACGTCCCCACGACGATCGGGCTCACCTGCGGGGACCGCGAGGCCGCCGACCTCTGGCTCGAGCGCTGCCCCGGCTCCGCGACGCCGATGCCCTACCTCGCGCGCCACGGCTGGAACAGCTTTCGCCTGGACGGCACGATCTCCGACGACGACCTCGCCGAGCTGATCGACGACTCGTACGCCCTCGTGGTCGCCCGGCTGCCCCGGTCCCGCCGGCCCTGAGCCGCATTTTGTCGGAACCTGTCACAAACGTACGGCTGGGTCTATGGTCGGAGGAGGAGGCAGGCCATGCGCATCCGTGAGGTTCTCGTCGGCAAGGGCTTCGAGGTCGTCCACACCCTGCCGGGCTCGTCCGTCGGTGACCTGGTGGTGCTGCTCAAGGAGCGCAACCTCGGCGCCGTCGTCGTCTCCTCCGACGGCCGCCACGTCGCGGGCATCGTCTCCGAGCGCGACGTGGTCCGGCACCTCGACGAGGCCGACCTCCTGACCCGCCCGGTGAGCACGATCATGACCGCGCTGGTCTGCTCCTGCGTCCTGACCGACACCGTCGCCCACGTGATGTCGACGATGACGCGGCGTCGGGTCCGCCACGTCCCGGTGCTCGACGCCTCGGACGTGATCGTCGGGATCGTGAGCATCGGCGACCTGGTCAAGAGCCAGATCTCGCAGCTGCAGCTCGAGCGGGACCAGCTCCAGGGCTACATCTCCGGCTGAGGGGCCGGGATCTCGGGGTGGGCGATACTGGGTTCGAACCAGTGACCTCTTCGGTGTGAACGAAGCGCGCTACCACTGCGCCAATCGCCCCCGTGCCCCGCAGGGCGCACGCCACCCTACCCGAACATCACGGGTCGAGGTCCGCGCCCGACCGCAGGGCGAACACGCCGGCGACGCGGGCGGTGGTCGCGCCGAGGCCGGTGAACGCGTGACCGTCCCAGCGCTCGACCAGCTGGACGTCGCGCAGCGACGAGGTCAGGAACACCTCGTCGGCGCCGAGGGCCTCCTCGAGCGTCAGGTCGCGCTCGACGACCGGCACCCACTCCAGGAGCAGCTCACGGGTGATGCCGGCGAGCGGGCCGGAGCCCAGCGGCGGCGTCACGATCTCGTCACCGAAGACGCAGAACACGTTCGTGCCGGTGCCCTCGCAGACGTTCCCGGCCGTGTTCAGGAAGATCGTCTCCCCGCAGTCGTGGGCGACCGCGTACGCCAGCCCGCGGACGTTCTCGCCGTACGAGGTCGACTTCACCCCGGTCAGGGCGCCGTGCTCGTTGCGCCGCCAGGGTGCCGTGACCACGTCGGTGCTGGCCGGCGGCACCGTGGTCGGCGCCGCCGCCACGACGAGCGTCGGCGTGCCGTACGCGGCCTGCGAGCCGAGCGGCCCGTCGCCGCCGGTCACGGTGATGCGGACCTTGCCGTGCTGGAAGCTCCGTCCCGCGAGGACGGCGTCTACGCCCTCCCGGATCGCGCTGCGGTCGGGCACGGGAAGGCCCATCGCCGTCGCCGAGCGCTCGAGCCGGTCCAGGTGGCGGCGCAGCGCGAACGGACCGGCCGGAGTGACCTTCAGGGCCTCGAAGACGCCGTCGCCGACGACCAGGCCGTGGTCGGTCGCCCCCACCGTCGCGTCGCGGGCGTCGGCGTACAGCCGGCCGTCGACCCACACGACCGGAGCTGTGCTCGGCGCAGCCACCACTCCCCCGTCGAGATGCACCGCGACAGCCTAGGGGCCCTGGCCGCTGACCTCCCGGTGCTCTCACGGGGCGCGCCGACGACGCTGAGACGTTTGGTGTCGCGGCTCGTGCTCGGCTAGAGTCTCTCCTCGTGCCCCACCGGGAAACCGGAGAGGCCAGCATTGCGGACGTGGCTCAGTTGGTAGAGCATCACCTTGCCAAGGTGAGGGTCGCGGGTTCGAATCCCGTCGTCCGCTCGGAGCGAGTCTCGCCCACCCCGTTGGGGAGAAGTAGTTCCCCGGTGGAGTGGCCGAGAGGCGAGGCAACGGACTGCAAATCCGTGTACACGGGTTCAAATCCCGTCTCCACCTCGGGCGATTGGCGCAGCGGTAGCGCGCTTCCCTGACACGGAAGAGGTCACTGGTTCGATCCCAGTATCGCCCACGAGGACGTATTGCTCAGAAGGTCCCTCCCGCTCGGCGGGAGGGACCTTCTGCGTCCTGCGACACCTCCGGCGGGATCATCCGAGGCCGGTGCTCTTCAGCGGTCGACGGCTGGCACGAACCGGGTCCGCGCACATCAGGTCCACGAGCTCGTCGCCGCGTGAGGTGCGCATCACCTGCACGTGGTGCCCACGGCGTTCTCGCCGGACCAGGCCCGTGGCGACGAGCCGGTCGCAGTGGAACGTCACCGAGGCCGGCGACACGCTGAGGATGGCAGCAAGCTCTCCGACTGCCCGAGGTCGTCCGACACAGAGCATCAAGCTCGCCCGCGTCGGTCCCAGCAGCTCGACGAGGTGGTCCTCGGCCGGTGTGGCGGGCGCGCCACCCAGCAGACCCTGGACCGGGTAGCCGATCCACACGATGTCGGTCTGGTCGAACCCGGTGCTGAGGATGCGAGGACCCGCGAACATGGGGACGAGGACGAGACGACGACCTGCGAGGTCGACCAGCTCGGGCTGAGGGTCGTCGAACGAGAGCGTCGTCCCCTCCATCGACAGCCTCGGGCTGAGCCCGGCCAGGAAGACGTCGAGGGTGCCCTGGGCCTGCGCCCGGTAACCCCGTGCGATCTCGGCGCTGATGAAGGTCTGAGCCTGCCGACGTTCGACCGTCGTGGCCCGTGCCACCTCGACGACCGCCTGCGCGAAGCCGCTCAGCCAGCGTCTCGGGTACCTCACCGGTGGGCGCCAGGTCGTCGGGATCTCGTTCCCGAACTCCTCTTCGATGCTCTCGGTGATCCAGCCGGCCGTGGCGTCGCGGAGTGCGGTGATCGAGTCGGGCAGCTGAGGCATCAACCCGTCACCCGGGAAGACACACATGGGAGCCCGCGTGAGGGGGTCGGCGAGCGCGTCGAGGGAGCTGTGGCCGGCCTCGCCCACGGCGAGATCGATCCGTCGAGCCACGGAGGTGGGTAGCCCGCGGGGTGTGTTGCCCAGCACCTCTTTCATCAGCGCCAGCACGGACAGGTACGGCGCCTGCGCGATCGTCAGGTCGAGCTCGTCCAGCGGACCGAGCTCGAGCCTCACCTCGCTACGTCGTGCTCCACCTCGTGCCACCTGCGACAACCCTCCCCGACCCGCCCCTCGACGTCGAGATCCTGACACAGGGTTCGCACCCTTCCGACCGACCGTTTAGACGATCGTCTAACCACGCTTTGACCCGCCGTGAACGCCGCCTGCAGTGTTCGGCGGGCAGAGCCGACGCGCCCGTGATGTCGGACCGCTCGTCAGACCGGAGCCCTCCTCGATGCGTCGATCCCTCAGTGGTGCGCTGCTGCTCGCCGTGGCCGCCGTCACGAGCTTGATCTCGCCGCCCACCCCGGCGCACGCCAGCGGGAACGACCTCGTCGGCGTGCTCCCGTCCTGGTGCTCGACCAGCGACTCGCTCTACGGCAAGGTCCAGCTCGGTGGGCGAACCGACTCCTGCGAGGTGCAGACCGTCGTCTACGAGCCGGGACCCGACAGCAGCATCTGGACACCGACGGTCCAGCTACGGACCGCCGTTCTCGCCCACACGAGCCTCAGCTCTCCGGTCGCCAGCTACACGTACCACGTCGAGGCGACCGGCTTCGACGCCCCGACGGGTGAGTCCAACACGGAACCGATCCTGATCGGGGCCGAAGCGCCCCAGTGCGGCTCCGGCTGCACAGCGACCCCGCAGTCCTTCGACGTCCAGGAGCTCGAGCCCGACGTCGGCTGGGCGGGAGTGGTCAGTTTCTCCTTCTCCGTCACCCGGGCGGTGACGACCGGCGCGGTGGTCGAGTCGTCGGTCAGCCTGCCCGTGAAGGTGGGCCAGCCCACGTCGTCGGGCAACGACGGCTGGTTCGGGACCCAGACCGTCCCCGCTCCTCAGGCCCGCTGCGACAACGCGATGCCGAGACCCACGACCACCACCGGGTGCGTGTTCGCACAGTTCGTCCCGACGTGGAAGATGGACTGGGCACCGTCAGGGGTGCTGAACTCCAATCCCGGCTTTCCCCAGGTCGCGGCGCACGTGCGGGACGCCCAGAACCGGATGGGCACGCAGAACCAGGTCCTGCACCGGACCGACACGACACGCCGGGACCTGAACCGCAAGAACGCCTGCGCCCGGGTCAAGGGCCTGTCCGTCCCCTACTCCGACAACCAGGGCCTGCTGCTGCCGGGCGGCTACAGCTGCGACGAGTACCCGTTCGCCTCGACCGAGGAGGGCGGCCTCGCGACGACTGCGACCGGCAACGCCGTCGGTAGTCCGTACATCAAGAGCAGCTACGTCGTCTCCGGCAAGGTGCCACCCCTCAACGCCCAGTCGAAGCTGTCGATCGCCCCTCTGCTCAACAGCGAGAACACGCTGCAGGGCAGCCGCCTGGGCTCCTTCTACCTCGCCAGTCGCATCCTCCCGTCCCGCGGGGCCACGGTGGGCGACGGCTTCAGGGTCGGGTTCGTCAGCAACCCGCCGGCCTACGCGCCGCCGCCGGCCGCCGCCGAGCCGATCAACCTCGACTGCAAGCCGGTCGGGACCGGCGCATCAGCGGCGGCGCGACTCGCGGTGGCGGCCGCCTGCTCCAAGGTGCGCAACACCCAGTACACGTACGGCGGCGGGCACGGCCGGTACCCCGGACCCACGTACGGCTACTCAGACGGCAAGGACCCAGCCTCGTTCAACGACGGCGAGGTCTTCGGCTTCGACTGCTCCGGGCTCGTCCGCTGGGCCTGGTACATGGCCACGGGGCAGGACTTCCTCGACGGGAGCTCGCAGATGCAGCGCGACAAGCTGGCGTCCACGCCCTCGTTGGGGACGCGGGTGACCGTCGCGACGGCCCTGCCGGGCGACGTGATGTTCTTCGGCGGTCCAGGTCACGTCCATCACGTCGCGATCTACCTCGGGGACAACAAGGTGGTCGAGGCGCGCCAGTCGGGGACGCCGCTGACGGTCAGCTCACTGTCGACCCACGCCGACTTCTACGAGGTCTACCGGCCGCTGGTCACCGGCAGCGGTCAGACCGACGCCGGAGGCAACGCCTACGTCTGGGCCACCAACGTCCACGTCAGGGCCGCCGCGACGACGACGTCGGCGATCGTCTCCACCCTGCCCGGGCCGTCGTTGGTCAACGTCACGTGCCAGGCCAAGGGCGAGTCGGTGACGCTGGGCAGCGCCGTCAGCGACTACTGGTCGAAGGTTCCCGCCGCTGGGGGCTGGGTCTCCAACGTGTTCATCCGTGGGGACGCGGTGCTGGCTGGCATCCCCGCGTGCACCGGCTCGAGCCTGCCGCCACCGACGGCGAGCGGGAAGTTCCAGATGTGGGCCACCAACGTCAACGTGCGCTCCTCGCCGTCGACGAGTGCCGCCTCCGTCGCCACCATCGCGAACCCGCGCACGGTCGACGTGACCTGCCAGGCGGCGGGCACCCCGGTCAACGACAGGGGCTACGCCAGCAGCTACTGGGCGAAGATCTCCCAGCCGGCCGGCTACATCTCCAACGTCTACATCCGTGGGCTGGACAAGCTCGACGGGGTGCCGCTCTGCGCCGGCTCCGCAGACGCGCCGACCCAGGACCGCTACTTCCACACCTGGGCGACCAGCGTCCAGATCCGGTCCGGGACCACGACGAGCGCGTCGGTGGTCGGCACCATCACCAACCCCGCCACGGTCGACGTCGTCTGCCAGGTCGCAGGTCAGACCGTGACGGACGGCAAGTACACCAGCAGCTACTGGTCCCGGCTGGCGCAGCCGGTGGGCTACATCTCCAACGTCTACATCTCGGGCCCCGCCAAGCTGCCCGACGTCCCCCTCTGCTGACCCGCCTACGACCAAGGAGAACCCGATGAACCGCATCACCCGACGTATCGCGGTCGCGACCCTGACCGCGGCCGCTGCCCTCGGCTCGGTGGTGGCCGCCACGGCGCCAGCCACGGCCTCGACCGGCTGCTACGCCCTCGGTGGAGGCAAGACCAACTGCTACGCCTGGTACAGCTACACGCCGACCTACAGCACCCCCGGCTCGTTCCTGCTCGTGGGCTGGCTGAACCAGGGCTGGAACTACGTCTACTGCCAGACGTCCGGCCCGTCGGTCACCGAGCACGGCTACACCAACCACTGGTGGCTCAAGACCGACGACGACGCGCACCACCACGGCGTCTGGATCAACGCCGTCTACATCAGCTCGGGCTCCAACAACCAGCCCATCCCCGGCGTCCCGAGGTGCTGACGCTCCGCCACAGCTCGGGCGAACGCATCCTCTTCCAGCTCCGCACGTCCCCTCACCCCACCAGAAAGCAGCAACCCGTGTCCTCCTTCAGCAACTCGCTCCTGCGCCGTCTCAGCATCCTGCTGCCGGCCGCGCTCATCACCGCCACCGCCGGCGTCGCTCTCACCGCCGCCCCTGCTGACGCAGTCACGTGCTCCAAGGTCGGCACCGGCCTGAAGGTGAACCAGACGATGAACCGCGGGCAGTGCATCACCAGTACGAACGGACGGTTCACCCTCGTCCTGCAGTCGGACGGCAATCTCGTCTCCTACCGGAACTCCGACTCGCGGGCCTGCTTCTCCTCCGGGACCAGCGGTCGGAAGGATGCGGTCGTCCGCGTCAAGGCCCTGACGCCGACCGCCGAGGTTCCGCTGGAGCTGAACATCACGCGCCAGTCCGACGCCCAGTCGACCTACATCTCCTTTGGCGGGGTACGCGCCGGCCACCCGGTATCCACCCTGAACGTCAGCGTCAGCGGCAACAACGGGTCGCTGTTCGTCGGGTACTCCGAGTACTTCGGCCTCGGCTCGCGCGGGAACCGCATCTGCTGATCACCCGTCGAGCCCGGGGCAGCACGCGTGCTTCGCTGCCCCGGCTCTTCAGCGGCCTGGGACCTGAAGATCTTTCAAGAGTCAGCAGAACTCGGCCGAGCAGGCGACGGGACGACCTACGGTTCTGCTCGGCCGCACCGGCGGCTTCGGGGGAAACAGCAGGGCGGCTCTGCCGTCCCACCCCTCAGGAGACCCTCGTGCCCCGTCACCGCGCCCTCGCCGCCGCCGTCCTCGCGGTCGGCCTCGCCGCCGCCGCGCCAGCCGCACAGGCCGCCCCGCTCGGCACCGCCGCACCGAGCACGCAGGTGCAGGTCGCGGCCGCCTCACCCGCGGCAGGCGCGACCCACCTGGTCGTGCAGGCGAAGAAGCCGAAGCCGAAGGCGTACAAGAACTGCACCGCCCTCGTGAAGGTCTACCCGCACGGGGTCGGCAAGCCGGGGGCGCACGACAAGGGCGGGAAGGTCACGGGCTTCACCCGCGACGCCAAGACGTACGCCCTCAACAAGAAGTCCGACCGGGACAAGGACGGGATCGCCTGCGAGCGCTGAGCCTCCGCCACGATCCGGAAAGTGGTCGGTCCCAGGGCTTTCTCGGGCTCGAGACGGGCCGGGAGCGACCACTTTCCGGGAAGGGGTGAGGGTCGGGCCGCGGTCACCGCTGGAGGAGCAGGAACGTCGCCAGCCCGAGGCCGGCCACCGCGACGACGATCCGGACGACGAGGTCGGGCAGGCGGCGCAGGATCCGCGGGGCCAGCGCACCACCGAGGACCATCCCCACCGCCAGGGGCAGCATCGCGCTCCACTCGACCAGGCCCCGGGCGACGAAGATCAGCGTCGCCACGAGGTTCGCCAGGCCCAGGACGACGGCCCGCAGCGCGGTGATCCGGGCCAGCGGCTCGGTCAGGACGAGCCCGAGCGCGGCGACGACGAGCGTGCCGGCGGCGGCGCCGAAGTAGCCGCCGTACACCGCGACCAGCCCGATCGCCACGACGAAGAGAGGGTGGTGCTCGGACCAGCGGCCTCCGTGCAGCCGCCGTAGCCAGGGCCGCAGCAGCAGGACCAGCGAACCGCCGACCACGAGCCAGGGGACGACGGCCGCGAAGGTCGACTCGGGCAGCACGACGAGCAGGCCGGCCCCGACGGCGCCACCGACGAGGCCCGCGGCGCCGAACCTGATGATCCGCGCCCGCATGCCCCGCAGCTCCATACGCGCCGAGCTCACCCCGCCGAGCGCGATTCCGGTCAGGGCGGCCGTGTTGGTGGCGTTCGCGGCCAGCGGCGACAGCCCCACCGCGAGGAGAGCCGGGTAGGACACGACGGAGGCGAGCCCGGCGCCGTAACCGGTGAGCCCCGAACCCACCCCGGCGAGGAACAGCAGGACGACGTGCGTCAGACCTGGGCTCACGCCCCCAGTCTCGGGACCGGCGACCCCGAGTCCGCCGGGTCTCACGGCGGGTCGCTGATACTGGCGAGATGGCGGGCCCGGAGCAGCTCCACGACGACGGCGTCCGCCTCGGGCGGCGGCGCTCCTTCGTGGTCCTCGGGCTGGTGCTCGTCCTGCTCGCGGGACTGGGCGCGCTGCGGCTCAGCCGGTCGACCCCGGACCCGTCGCCCGCGCCCAGCGAGACCCCGGTCGCAGCGTCGTCGTCAGCCCGACAGCCCTGGCCCGACGATCTGCCCCCCGGCACGTTGTTCGCCGCCTCCGGGGGCCTGGTCGACATGATCGACACGGGCAGCGGAGCAGTCACCCCGACGAACGTCCAGGCCGCCCCCACCACGTCGATGACGCACCTGTCCGACGGCGTCCTGGTCTGGCGGAAGGCCGGTACGGGCGGGCGGGCGCTGCTGTTCGACAGCGCCGCTCCCTACCCCGTCCTCGGCGTGCTGCGCTCGGCCACCGCGTTCCTGCCGGGCCCCGACGACCTGGTCTGGGCGGAGCAGGGACGAGGGGCGGACCGGGCCGTCTGGCGCCTGGTCGACGTCGACGGTCGCGTGGCGAGGAGCGTCTCCGTCGTCGGACCGGTGGTCGGCGACGGAAGGGGTGGCCTGCTGAGCGCCGGTCGCCAGGGAGTCCGCCCGCTGGCCGTACGCCCGCGACCGGCCCCGCAGCCGGGAGAGGTCGTGGCGACCGGGCCCGACGGCTACGTCGTACGCTCCTGCGTCCAGCCCGACTGCCGCTTCACCCTGCACTCCCACACCGACGACCGGGACACGCAGCTGCAGACCGCCGTGGGTGCAGACACCAGCGGTGGGACGCTCTCACCCCGCAACCGGCTGCTGGCCGTCACCGAGACCGTCGGCGGGACGAGCACGCTGCGCGTGAGCGTGGTCGCGACCGGTGAGGTGAAGTTCATCTTCCCCACGCCGAAGGAGAGCACGAACGACGCCGTCTGGCTCGACGACCGGTGGCTCGCCCTGATCAGCGAGGACCACCTGACGCTCTACGACGCCGACGACGACCGCGTCGCCACGCCCGACCTGCCGCTGAGCGGCATCGGCCCGCTGGCCTGGCGACCCGCTCCCTGATGCGTGCTCAGGCGCCGAGGGAGGACCAGCCGCCGTCGGAGGCGATGACCTGACCCGTCACCCACGCGGCCTCGTCGCTGACCAGCCAGCCGACCAGACGCGCGGTGTCCTCGGGTGTGCTCGCCCGCCCGCCCGGGTTGCGCTCGGCCACCCACGCCCAGCCGCCGGCGTCGCCGTGGCCGGTGTCGTTCGGACCCGGGTTGACGCAGTTGACGGTGATCCCGCGCCCGATGAGGTGCGCCGCCAGGGTCGGCGTCAGCTCGCGCAGCGCCGCCTTCGAGGCGATGTAGGGCAGCTCGGCGGGCATCACGCCGTGGTACTGCCCCGAGGTGAACACCACGACCCGACCGCCGGGTCCGGGCTCGTACGAGGCGGCGAGCTCCTGCACGAGCAGCAGCGTGGCGCGGGTGTTGACGGCGTAGGTGAGGTCGAGCTCGGCCGCGGTGAGCTCCTCCAGCGACTGCCTCGTGCTGCGCGCGTGGTTGGCGACCAGGATGTCGAGCCGCCCGAACGACGTCCGGGCCGCGGCGACGAGCCGAGCCGGGGCGTCGGGGTCCGCGAGGTCCGCGCTGACGTGGACGAGGGGACCGCCACCGTCGCGGAGCTCCTCGACCAGCTGCTCGACGCCGCCGGGGTCCGACCGGTCCCCGTCGGCGGCGGCCCAGGAGTGCACGAGGACGGCGGCACCGTCGGCGACGAGGCGCCGGACGATCGCGGCCCCGATCGCGGAGCGACGGCTCGCCCCGGTCACGAGGGCGACCCGGCCGGCGAGGGGTGCGAGCGTCATCTCCGCACCCTAGAGGGCACCTGCCCGACCCGGCAGACCGCGGAGTCGGGAGGTCTGCCGCCTCGGATCGAGCGCCATCTCCCCCACGGACCCGTGGACCGTGCCAGGTTGGTCCGGTGGACGAGACCGCCTCCGCCGATCCTGGCGCCGGGCCTGCCGTGGTGGTCGAGCTGACCCCGCGGAGCTACCGGTCCCGCAGCATCCTCTTCGTCGTCGTCGGCGTGCTCCTGGTGGGGCTCTCGGTCTGGCTGGGTGACCGTGACGACCGCTTCGTCAACCCTTTCGTCGGGCTGACCGCGATCGGCTACGGCCTCTACTGCGCTCGTCAGGCCCGACGTCAGGTCACCCGCACCCTGCTGCGGATCGACCGGTCGGGCATCCGGTCGGGCGACGGGGTCTACGACCAGGGCTGGGGCGGGGTGGTGATGGTCTGGGTGGGGTCCTCCACCGGGCTTCGCGTGCCACTGGTGACCGAACCCGTGCTGAGCGTGTTCACCGGCTCCGGGCTCGACTTCGCCCGTCGTGCGGGGACGCGACCCAAGGCCCTCTGCTCCGTGCCCGTCGGGGCTCCCTGGACCGTGCGCAAGCTCTGCGAGCAGCTGGCCGCGATCACCGACGTGCCCGTGGTGGACGGCCGTACGACCTCCCGCGCAGCGGCGGCCGCTACGTTGCAGTACCCCGGGCGCGACTGAGCGAGCCGCCCTGCCCCCGCCCTGGGCGACCCAGGGCGCCGGGGTGGCGCTTCACCGCAGGGCGGCCTCGAGGTCGTCGCGAGCG
>CAXULL010000023.1:0-14094 GCA_964251895.1 uncultured Friedmanniella sp. | reverse complement strand
TGCCCAGGTCCACGAGGGACGCCCGCTGCTGCCCGGTCAGCCCGTAGGCGTCGGCGACCACCCGGAGACGGTTCGCCTGGTGCAGCTCCGTCCACCCCGGCCACACGTCGACAGGAGAGCCTCGTCGGCCGCCCACGGTTCCGGAGGGCTGCCGGGGACCTCGCCCTCGAGGTGGTCCAGCACGTCGCGGCCCGACCGGTCCCGTCCCAGGAAGCGGGGCGCGCGGACGAACCCGACTGCCTCCAGGTGCAGGAGGTAGTCGGCCACCGCGGCGCTCTGCGGCTGCGCCGGTCGCCGCACCGTCGCCCCGACCCGCACCACCCCCTCGGTGACGTCCTCGCGGGGCAGCTCCTCCTCGACCGGGCCGGGGGTGGAGGGTTCCTCGTACCGCACGGCCCGAGCCTGCCCCAGGTGGGGCCATGATCGGCGGGTGGCAGGTGTCGCGGGGTGAGCGGAGCACCGGGTGCGGTGGCCAGGGCGCTGACCGAGCTCAACGTGCGGGCCGGCCGCCGCTACCGCTGGGAGCGGCGGCTGCACGGCGGTGAGCAGCGGGGCGCCCACCTGGTCGTCGAGGACGGGGCGCCCGCGGTGCTCACGTGCGAACCGGCGGGCTGGCGTGCCGATCGGGTCCTGCGGGCGTACCCAGCCGTGGTCGACGCCACCGCACGGGGCTGGCGGGCAGCTCGCTGGTGGGACGTCGGGCGCCTCGACGACGGCTCGGCCTTCGTCCTGCAGGAGCACGTCAGCGGCGTCGCGGTCACGCGTCTGGACCCGCCGACGGTGCGCGCGGTCCTGGCGACCAACCGTACGCAGGAGGGTCTGGCCTTCGCCGGTGCACCGGACGACGCGGCCCGGCTGGAGGCCGTCCTCCGCGGGGATCACGAGTGGCACCAGCGCGTCGCCACGTTCACGGCGGCCGGTGCCGCTCTGGTGGAGCACGGCGACGAGGTCCTGGCCTGGGCAGGTCGTGCGCCCATCCCGCACGCCGACGTGATCCACGGCGACCACAGCAGCACGAACCTGCTGGTCGACGACACCGGCTCGGTGCGCCTGGTGGACTGCGGGACCGTCGGTCGGGGCAGCCGGGTCCGCGACCTCGCCGACCTGTACCGCCAGACGTTCGTCTACCCCAGCGCCGGCCACACCGGATCCGGCCTGCTGCACGACGCCGCCGTCGCGATCGAAGGGCCCCAGGTGTTCGCGAGGTGCGCGGTCGCCGTCACCTACGCCAACCTCGCGTGGTGGGTCGAGAACAGGTCGGCGGCCCAGTTCGACCAGGCGTGCGCTCGGCTGCACCGCCTGTTCAGCGAGCTGCGGCAGCCCTCCTGAGCTCCGCGCAGCCCAGGGCAGCGCCGGGCAGCCCTCGCGCGGGAACGACGCGGGACCGAGGCCTGGCACCATCCCTGCGTGCGCCTGTACCTCTCGTCCTACCAGCTCGGCGACCACCCGGAGGAGCTGACGCGGCTGGTCCGCGGCGCTCGACGCGGGTGGGTGGTGGCGAACGCCCTCGACGGCCTCGACGAGGGACGACGCGACGCCGAGGTCGTCCGCCAGATCGACCTGCTCCACGCGGTGGGCCTGCAGGCTGCGGACCTCGACCTCCGCCGGCTCGACCCGGCGAGCATCGAGCACGTCTTCGGCAGTCCGGACTTCCTCTGGGTCCGTGGCGGCAACGTCTTCACCCTGCGCATGGCGATGGCCAGGTCCGGGCTGGACCGGCTCGTCGTCGACGGGCTCGCTGCGGACCGGTTCGTCTACAGCGGCTTCAGCGCGGGGTCCTGCGTCCTGGCCCCGAGCCTCGAGGGCCTGGAGCTGTGCGACCCGCCCGAGGTGTGCGAGGCCACGTACGGGGAGGTCCGCCACGACGGCCTGGCCGTGCTCGACCGGCCCGTGGTCCCGCACCTGGAGTCTCCCCAGCACCCGGAGACCACGTTGCTGGCTCGCGTCGCCAGGACGTACGAGCGCGCGGGTCAGCCCTACTGGGCGCTGAGCGACGGCCAGGCGCTGGTGGTGGACGGGTCGACGACCCGCTTCTGCTGACGGGTCAGCCCGGCGAGGGCCGCCACGGTTCGTGCGTGTGCGCGAGCCAGACCAGCTCGGGGTCGAGCGCGCGTACGAGCCGTTGGCCTTCCGTCTGGGGGTCGTCAAGCTCGCCGAACCAGACCGCGACGTCGCCCGCGATCACCGTCGGACGATCGCCGGTCCCGACGACGACGACCTGCGTGCCCCGGGTGTGGCCGGGCGCAGGGACGAGGCGGATCCCGGGCAGCAGCTCGAGCTCTCCCTCGACGGGCACGTACTGCACGCCGGGTGCGTCGACCCACTCCCGGATCGTGTAGTCGTCCTGGCTGCGCGCGTCCTCGAGCTCGCGGCGCTGGACGTAGACCGGCTTGCCGGCGAAGCGGTGGTTGCCGCCGCAGTGGTCGAAGTGCAGGTGCGTGTTCACGACGAGGTCGATGCTCGCGGGGTCGAGGCCCTGCTCGCCCCACGAGCGGAGGCGGGGGTCGAGGTCGGCGACCGCCGGGTGCAGCTCGGTCAGGCCCGTGTCGACCAGCACGCGCGCGTCGGGGTGGTCGATGACGTGCACGTAGACCGGCATCAGGTTGCCCTCGGCGACGAGGTCGGCGACGTGGACCGGCCGGATCGTGATGACGCTGGGACCGGTCATCGGCTGTGGACCTTGGTGTCCCGATGGTGGGGCTGGGGCAAGAGAACGCTCCTTCACGGGCAGAACACTTCCGCATCGTGGTCGGCTCAGCCACCCGCCGCCCTCTTGCCGGCCGAGAACGTCAGCGTGCCGAGCACGACAGCGGGACCGCACCACACCAGCCGCATACCTGCGGGCCAGCCGCACAAGTCGCAACCTGTGCGGCTGGCCGCACGGTGTGCGGTTGCGCCCGGCGGTGTGCGACCGGGCTGGACGCGGAGGAGCTATTCGACGAGGGCCGCGAGGTCGCGGGCGGTGATCGCGCTGCCGAGCGCGACCTCGCCGTCCAGCACGCTCGCGAACAGCTGCGCCTTGCGCGCGGACAGCTCGACGACCTTCTGCTCGACGGTGTCGGCGGCCACCAGCCGGTAGACCATGACCGGCCGGGTCTGACCGATCCGGTGGGTGCGGTCGATCGCCTGCGCCTCGACGGCCGGGTTCCACCACGGGTCGAGGACGAAGACGTAGTCGGCCTCGGTCAGGTTGAGCCCGACGCCGCCCGCCTTGAGGCTGATCAGGAAGACCGGCGCGCTCCCCTGGCGGAACGCGTCCACCACCTCGGCCCGCTTGCGCGTCCGCCCGTCGAGGTAGGCGTACGCGATCCCGGCGGCGTCGAGCCGGGTGCGGACCCGCGCGAGGAACCCGGTGAACTGGCTGAACACCAGCGCCCGGTGCCCCTCGGCCGCCAGCTCCTGGAGGCGGTCGAGCAGCTCGTCGATCTTCGCCGAACCGATGTGCTCGTGCACCGGGTCGACGAGGGCCGGGTCGAGCGCCAGCTGCCGCAGCCGGGTGAGCGAGGCGAGGATGGTGATGCGGTTGTGCTCCACGCCCTCGTCGTCGTCGAGGAGCTTGAGCAGCCGCTGCCGTTCCCGGGCGAGATGGGTGTCGTAGAGCTGGCGGTGCTGCGCCGAGAGCTCGACCTCCACCAGCTGGACCTGCTTGGGCGGCAGCTCGCCGGCGACCAGCTCCTTGGTCCGGCGCAGCACGACGGGACGGATCCGCCTCAGCAGCGCCGGCAGCGCCTCGGGGTCGGCGTGCTGCTCGATGGGCTGGGCGACCGTCGTCCGGAACGACTCCGCGTACGGGAACATCCCGGGTGCGGTCAGCGACAGGATCGACCACAGCTCCATGAGGTTGTTCTCCAGCGGGGTGCCGGTGATCGCGAAGCGGCAGTCGGCCTCGACGCCACGCAGCGCCGCCCAGGTCTTGCTGCGGTGGTTCTTCACCGCCTGCGCCTCGTCGAGCACCAGCCCGGCCCACCGGACGGCGGCGTAGTCGGCGGCCTCGAGCCGGAGCAGCGTGTACGTGGTGACGACGACGTCGACCCGGTCCGCGGGATCGGGCGGGTCCAGCAGCGAGGCGAGCGACCAGCCCCGGCGGGAGGCGGCACCCGTGACCGTGGCCAGGCGCAGGTCGGGGGTGAAGCGGGCCGCCTCGGAACGCCAGGTGGCGACCACGCTGGACGGCACGACGACCAGGAACGGAGGCTGTCCGGCTTCGGTCTCCGCCTCGCGTGCCCGGGCGATCATGGCGAGCGTCTGCACGGTCTTGCCCAGCCCCATGTCGTCGGCGAGGATCCCGCCGAGCCGCTGGCGGCGCAGGAAGCTCAGCCACTGGTAGCCGTCGTGCTGGTACGGCCGCAGGGTGGCGCGCAGCTGCGCGGGCAGGGGCTCGGTCGGCAGCCCCGAGCCGGTTCCGGGGTCGCTCTCGACGAGCTGACGCAGCGCCGACGAGGCGGTCGCCCACTCGCTCAGCTGGCCCTCGGTCGCACCGATCTCGTGCACGTCGGCCAGCAGCCCGTGGGACTGCCGGTTGAGCCGGATGACGTCGCCCTCGGCCTCGAGCTCCGCCCAGGGGTCGGCGTCCGGGTCCTCCTGCCCGGGGCGCCGCGCCGGTCGCCGGTCGGTGAACGTCCGCGCCTCCTGCACGAGGCGCGCGAGGCGGTCGAGCTCGGGCCGGTCCAGGTCGACGTACACGCCCTTGTGCAACATGACGACGGTGTGACCCGTCGCGAGCGCCTTGAGCACCGTCGGCAGCCCCAGCCAGACGGTGCCCAGCGTGTCGTCCTCGACGGAGACGAGCACCTCGAGGTCCAGCCAGTCCGTCCTGTCCTTGCGCAGCGCTGCACCGCGGGAGTGGAACTGGACCTGCGGCACGCCGGAGACCTCACGGAACTCCGGCGGCGACCCGTTGGTCACGATCTCGAGCTCCGGGTGTGCCTGCAGCCGCGGCAGGTCGCGCTCCGCGAACCGCATCGCCTCGACGTCGCGCAGCCGCACGCGTGCGGTGAGGGTCCCGGGTCCGCGCAGCCGGAGGCCGAGCAGCGCGTCGAGGTCCTCGTCCCAGTGCAGCCGGCCGACGAGCGCGGCCTCCGCGGCCCGGTCGCGCCAGCCGCGGGCCCCCTCGTGGCCGTCGAGCGGGAACTGCTGTGCGGAGTCGCCGCGGCGGTAGAGCCAGCGCCAGCCGAGCTCGACGCGGCCGTCGTCGTCCCAGGTGACGTCGCCGCGCAGGGTCACGACGGCAGGCCCGGGGATGTCCACGGAACCGTCGCGCGAGGTCACCGCCACGGTCGCCGCAAGCGCGGGCAGGTACTCCCCGACCAGCTCGGGCAGCGCCTCCGGGGCGACCTCGAGGTCCAGGCCGGTGTCGAGCCAGGAACGCACCGCCGGCGGCACCGGGCTCCCGAGCGGCGCGAGCACCAGCGAGACCGCTCCCGCCGTCGCGGACGACCGGCGGCGCAGGACCACGCCGTGCGGCGGCTCGCCCACGAGGGCGACGTCGCCGGCGCGGTGGTACGCGGCGTCCGCCGTCACGCCCACGCTCACCTCGACCGTGTCCGCACGCCGGCGCACGTCCACCCCGAGGCTGGCGGCGTCGGCCAGGACCACCTCGCTGCCGTCCGGCCCCACGAGCGGCAGGCCGCGGTCGACCACCCGCTCGAGCGCGCGCCAGACGCCGGGCCCGGCGGCGTGCAGGTCGATGGCGTCCGAGGACGTGGTCAGGTATCCCCGGCGACCCAGCAGGGCGGTCTTGAGGTCGGCGAGCGCCTCCAGGTCACCCGGGTCGCCCGGTGGGGCCTGCGGAGCACTCCCCCAGGTCGACCCGTACGGGTCGGTCCCGATCCGCGACCACTCCAGCCCCCGGCGCACCCAGCGGCCGTTGCGACCGCGGCGCACGGCGCGCACCCAGAGCCGGAACGGTGCCTCCGCCGGACCCCACCGGGTCGCCGGCGGCGGCTTGGGCAGGACGAGCTCCACACCGAGCTGGACGGCCGGCTGGGTCGTGGGGGCGGCCTGGTCCGCGGCCTCGTCGAGCACCTCGTCGAGCACCGCGCGCCAGTCGGGCCGGCGCCCGTCGCCGGTGCCCAGCGTGGTGGTCGCCAGCACCGAGACCAGCGCGTACGCGTGCTTGCAGCAGTCCCCCACCGGGCAGGTGCAGCTCGTCTGGAACGCGAGCGCCGCCGGCCCCGACCGCTCGAGGACCAGGGTGGTGCGGTAGGCCTCGCTGCCCCGCACGACCGCTGCGGCGAAGAGGGAGTCCCCGTCCCAGTCCTGCTGCAGGTGGGTGACCCGGCCCCCGCGGGCGTACACCTGCCCGCGCTGGCGGGTGCCGACGTCGAAGGAGGCGTCGTCGAGCAGCGCCCGTACGTCGCTGATCCCGACCGAACCCGTCACGACCGACACCGTAGGCGGGCGCGCTGACAAAGACGACCGGGTCGACCGGGGCGCGGCCTCAGGCCCGGGCGAGCACCTCGTCGCGACGGGCCAGGACGTGGTGCTTGACGAACCGTCCGGCGCGCTTCGTCGCGTGCCCGTCGTCGAGGGCGCAGTAGGTCTCGCGGAACTTGCGGTAGCGCTCGGCGAACTCGCGCCGTACGCCGGGCAGGTCGTTCAGCGCGGCGGTCAGCTCGTCCTGCGTCCGGACGACCGGCCCGGGCGCGACCGGCTCGAGCTCGAAGTAGAAGCCGCGGTCGACGTCGCGGTAGGTCTCGAGGTCGTAGGTGTAGAAGATCAGCGGCTTGCCGGTGACGGCGAAGTCGAACATCGACGAGGAGTAGTCGGTGACCAGCACGTCGGCGGCGGCGTAGAGCTCGGCCATGTCGGGATGCCACGACACGTCGAGCACGCCGGGCACCTCGGACCGCTCCAGGCGGTCGGTCATGAAGTAGTGCGCGCGCGTCAGCACCCGCACCCGGGGACCGAGCTCGGCCGTCAGCCGCGACAGGTCGAGGGCCAGGTGCAGCGCGGTGGTCGGGTCGGTCAGCATCCGGTCGCGGAACGTGGGCGCGTAGAGGACCACGGTCTCGTCGTCGGCCAGCCCGAGCGACGCCCGGGTGCGCGCGCGCACCGCGTCGACCGCGGGCCGCTGCAGGACGTCGTTGCGCGGGTAGCCGAGCTCGAGCACCTCCCCGCCCCAGCGGAAGGCGCTGCGCAGCCGCGGCGTGCTCGCGGGGCTGGGCGACAGCAGGTAGTCCCAGCGCGCGATGTCCAGCTCGAGCCAGTCGAGGCGGCCCGGCGGGGCCCAGCGGACGTCGCGGTGCACCGTCTTGAGCGGCGTCCCGTGCCACAGCTGCAGGTAGGTCGCCCCCGGCCGCTTCTGCCACTCGACCTCGATGTGGGTGTTGCCCACCACCAGGTCGGCCGACTCGAGGGCGGCGACGGAGGCGGGCGACCCGTACGTGACGGTGCGGACGCCGGCGGGGAAGCCGGCGCGGTGCGCGGGGTCCACGAGCCACACGTGCTCGGCCTCGACCCGCGGCGTCAACCAGGCGTGGAGCGCGCGCGGGCTGTCGCTGTAGCGGCCGGCGAACGAGTCGTAGACGATCGTCGGGCGGTGCTCAGCGGGCGTGGTGGCCTTCGTACGCGGGTTCATAGGTGCCCCAATTGTGCCGGACGCCGCAGCACCCGGCAGCCAGGCCGTATCACGGGGGCGTCACGACGGGGTGCGGGCTCCGCGCCGCCACTCCCACGCGACGCCGCCGCCCACACCGACCCCCTCGCCCGCACCGCCCCGGATGGCACGGCGGCGTCGGCGTCCGGGACGATGAGCGTCATGGCGAGGTCGGGCGACGACGGGCAGCCGGCCGCGGCGGTGCGTCTCGACCCGGTCCTGCTGCGCCGCGGCAACCTGGTCGTCACGCGGTGGCGCGCCCTCCAGGTGCTCGCGGTCGTCGTGCTGCTGGTGCTCTGTGCGGTGCTCCCCTACGTCACCCTGGGCTACCTCGACGCGGAGTCGGCGCCCGTCACCGGTCGCCCCCGGCTCTTCGGTGCCGCCAGCCTGCTCGGTGGGGTCGATCCCACCTACCTGCCGGGGTACGCGCCGGCGATCCGGTCGGCCTTCAACCTCGCGCTCAACTTCGCCGCCGCCGGCCCGGGGCTGCAGGAGATCGGGAGCGTCGTCGCCGTGCTCTCCTGCTGGGCCCTGCTCACCGAGGAGATCAACCGGATCGCCTGGTGGCTGCTGCACCTGTCCGCGTACCCGCTGGTCCTCGCGCCGCTGCCGCTGCTGGTCGGCGCCCACCAGCTGCACGGGCTGGGCGTCACCCTGGCGGTCGGTCCCGCGTGGGTGCCGGGCCTCCTCGCCGGTGTGCTCGTCTGGGTGGCGTCGTGGCGCGCCCGGAGCCGGATCGACACCTACGGCAGCTTCTGAGGGCGCCACGTCGCCCGCAGCGACCAGGAGGGTGACGTCACCGGCAGCCGGATGGGCGCGGCGGTCTTGGCGGCGCCGCGACGTCCATCAGGCGCTGGTAGAGGTCGTCGACGCGGTGGGCGATGTCGTCGCGGACCAGCCGCATCCGCGCCAGGCCCTCGACGCCACGCTCGGAAGGTTCGTCGGTGTGCCACGTCTCGAACCGCGTGCCGGCCACCTCGTCCAGGTGCGCCTCCCGGCCGAGCATGATCACGACGTCGGCGGAGATGATCATCTCGTCGGTGACCGGTCTCGGGGTGTGGTCGCGGATGTCGACGCCGACCTCGGCGAGGGACTCCGCCGACAGCGGGTTGACCGCCTGGCCGGGCTCGGTGCCCGCCGACCCGACGCGGACCGTGTCACCCGCCCGCTCGATCATCAGTGCGGCGGCCATCGGGGACTTCCCGCTGTTCCTCGCACAGACGAACAGGACGCTGGGAGGCTCGGTCACGGGCGCGCTCCCTCGGTCGACGTGGCGAGCGCGGTCCCGGCGGGTGCGGGGAACAGGTGCCGACGCGCCCACAGGCTCACGTAGACCAGGCCGACCAGGGCGGGCACCTCGATCAACGGTCCGACGACCCCGGCGAGGGCCTGGCCCGAGGTGACGCCGAACGTGGCGATCGCCACCGCGATGGCGAGCTCGAAGTTGTTGCCGGCCGCCGTGAAGGCGAGCGTCGTGGCCCGCGGGTAGCCCAGCCCCAGCGCGCGGCCGATGAGCAGGCTCGCGGTGAACACGACGGCGAAGTAGACGAGCAGCGGCAGGGCGATCCGCGCGACGTGCCACGGCTCGGCGGTGATGGTGTCGCCCTGCAGCGCGAACAGGACGACGACGGTGAACAGCAGCCCGTAGAGCGCCCAGGGTCCGATCCTGGGCAGGACGCGCGCCTCGTACGCGGTTCGCCCGAGCCGCCGCTCCCCGAGCGTCCGGGTCAGGAAGCCGAGCACCAGCGGGACCCCGAGGAACACCAGGACGCTGGCGGTGATCGACCAGACCGAGAAACCGGCGGAGGTGGTGGGCAGGCCCAGCCAGGACGGCAGCACCTGCAGGTAGAACCAGCCCAGGGCGCCGAACGCCACCACCTGGAAGACCGAGTTGATCGCGACCAGCACGGCTGCGGCCTCGCGGTCCCCGCAGGCCAGGTCGTTCCAGATCAGCACCATCGCGATGCAGCGCGCGAGGCCCACGATGATCAGGCCGGTCCGGTACTCCGGCAGGTCGGGCAGGAACAGCCACGCGAGCACGAACATGAACGCCGGCGCGAGCACCCAGTTGATCACCAGCGAGGTGATCATCAGGCGACGATCGGCCAGCACCCGGCGGGTCTCGTCGTAGCGGACCTTGGCGAGCACCGGGTACATCATCACGAGCAGCCCGACGGCGATCGGCAACGAGACCGAGCCGACCTGGACCGCGTCCAGGAGCCCGGCGAGGCCGGGGACCAGCCGACCCAGCACCAGACCGAGCACCATCGCCGAGACGATCCAGACCGGCAGGAGGCGATCCGTCCCGGACAGCCTCGCCCGGTCGTCGTTCCGCAGCAGGACCGGGCTCGACACCCGATCATGGTGGACGCGTACGAGCGTCGCGCCGAACCGCGTCCAGCCCACGGGCGAGGAGCGCACCGGCGAACCGCGCTCGTCGTGGCTTCCGAGCAGACGTTCCCGGAGCCTGCCGAAGGTCATCCAGTGGTCGGGTCTGACGTCGACCTCTTCGAGGCCCTTCGACGAGCTCAGGGAACGTCGCGCTCGGGCGTCAGCTCCGGACGCGCTCCATGGATGGGTCGACGAGGGGTTCGGCGGTGACGGTGGCGGGGACGAGGGTGTCGAAGTAGGCGATCTCGACCTGCGCGCCGACGCCGAGCGACGCCGGCAGCCACGCGTACGCGACCGGGCGTCCGACCGAGTAGCCGTACGCCGCGCTGGTGACGTGGCCGACGGGGACACCACCCGCCAGGACCGGTTCGCGGCCCAGCACGGTGGAACGGCGGTCGTCGACGGTCAGGCAGCGCAGGACGCGTTCCGGGGGACCTTCGGCGGCGATCTTCTCGAGCGCCTCCTGCCCGACGAAGCCGGGCTCCCCGGCCCCGACCGGACGGACCGCGAACTCGAGCCCCGCCATCGCCGGCGTGTGCTCCGTGGTCATGTCCGTGCCCCAGGCGCGGTAGCCCTTCTCGAGGCGCAGGGACTGGAACGCCTCGCGTCCGGCCGCGACCATCCCGTGCGGCCGGCCGGCCTCCCACAGCACGTCCCACAGCCGCTGGCCGGTCTCGGCGCTGGCGTACAGCTCCCAGCCGAGCTCGCCGACGTACGACACGCGGAGCGCGGTGACCGGGACCCCGCCCACCTCGAGCTCCGCGCAGCGGAAGTAGCGCAGCGCGCCCGCGTTGCTCAGGTCGGTGTCGCACACGGCGCCCAGCACCTCGCGCGCGAGCGGGCCCCACAGGCCGACGCAGCAGGTGGCGCCGGTGATGTCGCGGACCTGCACCCACGCCGCGGGGTCGTCGAGGCTCTGCCTCCGGGCCTCGCGCTGGAGGTGGACGGTGTCGAGGTTGCCGTTGGCCCCGACCTGGAACCGTTCCGGTCCGAGCCGCGCGACCGTGACGTCGCTCCGGATCCCGCCGGCCTCGTCCAGCAGCAGGCAGTAGGTCACGGCGCCCGGCTTGCGCTGCACCTTGCCGGTCGACAGACGTTCCAGCAGGGTGGCCGCACCGGGCCCGGTCACCTCGAGCCGGGTGAGCGGGGTCATGTCGTAGAGCGCGACGGCGGTGCGGGTCTTCCACGCCTCGACCGCGCTGACCGGCGACGAGTGCTGAGCTCCCCAGGCGTCGCGCGCCGGCGCACGCCACTCCCCCGGCAGGTCCTTGACCAGGCCGGCGTTCGCCTCGTACCAGTGCGGACGTTCCCAGCCGGACGCCTCGAGGAAGTACGCGCCGAGCTCGCGCTGACGAGTGTGGAACGGGCTGACGCGCAGGTCGCGCGGCGACAGCCGCGGGGCCAGCGGGTGGATCACGTCGTACACCTCGACGAAGCTCTGCGCCCCGGTCTCGGCGACGTACGCGTCCGTGGTCTGCACGGGGTGGAACCGACCGGCGTCCGACCCGGCCAGGCACACCGACGACCGACCGTCGACCAGCAGCTCGGCCACCGCCCGGGCGACGCCGGCGGAGTGCGTCACCCAGACGGCCTCGGCGAGGTAGAAGCCGGCCACGTCGGGGCTCTCGCCGACCAGCGGACCGCCGTCGGGGGTGAAGGAGAAGATCCCGTTGAAGCCGTCGGCCACCTCCGCCCCGCGCAGCGCGGGCAGCAGCCGCTGCGCGGCCTCCCACGGCCGCGCGAAGTCACGGGGAGTGAAGCCGAGCCGCGACGGCATCCGGTGGGCGTCGTACGCGTCGGGGTCGTAGCGGGGCAGGTCGGCCAGGTCGACCGGCATGGGGCGGTGCGCGTACGAGCCGATGCCGAGCCGGTCGCCGTGCTCGCGGTAGTAGAGGTCCTCGTCCTGATGACGCAGGATCGGGGCGCTGGCCCCGTTCGCTCCCGCAAAGGGTCCCGAGACGTTCCGGCCGGCGAGCTCGGGCAGCGGGCTCGTCGTCACGTACTGGTGGGCCAGCGGCAGCAGCGGCACGGCCATGCCGACCATCGCGCCGACGTGGCGGCCCCAGAAGCCCGCGCAGGAGACGACGACGTCGGCCGCGATCGTCTCGGTCTCGCCGTCGTCCCCGCGGCCCGCCGGCCGGACGCGGACGCCGGTCACCCGTCCACCCGCCTGCTCGACCCCGACGACCTCGGTGCAGTCCCGGTAGACGACCCCGGCCTCCCGCGTCCGGGCCACGAGCAGCTGGACCGCCCGGGCGGCGAGGGCCAGCCCGTCGGTCGGGGTGTGCAGGCCCCCGAGGACCTGGCCGGTGTCGAGCAGCGGGTGCAGCCGGCCGCACTCCTCGACGTCGACGACGCGGCCCTCGATCCCGACCGAGGTCAGCCAGCCGAGACGTCGGTGCAGGTCCTGCAGGCGGGTCGAGGTGGTGGCGACCTCGAGGCCACCCACCGGGTTGAAGCAGGGCGTGCCGTCGGCGACGAGACCCGAGAGCTTGTCGACCGTGTAGCGCGCGAACTGGCTCATCGACCGCGACGGCGACGTCTGGAACACCAGGCCGGGCGCGTGGCTGGAGGAACCGCCCGGCACGGTGAGCGGCCCCTGCTCGACGACGGTGACGTCGCGCCAGCCGCGCACGACGAGCTCGTCGGCGAGGTTGGCGCCGACGATCCCGGCGCCGATCAGCACCACGGAGGGCGTACGGGTCATCAGGCTTCTCCTCGGGTGGGGTCCGGGCTGGAACAATGACGGCCATGTCGTCCGACGGGTTCGCCGAGAGCAGTCGTGTGCCGGGGATCCAGTCCGTGGACCGGGCCGCCAGCATCCTCGAGCTGCTCGGCCGGACGGGCAGCGCGGGCGTCAGCGAGGTCGCCCTCGAGCTCGACGTCCACAAGTCGACGGCCTTCCGGCTCCTCGGCGCGCTCGAGGCGCGCGGGCTGGTCGAGCAGAGCGTGAGCCGCGGCAAGTACCAGCTCGGCATCGGCGTGCTCCGGCTGGCCAACGCGGTCTACCACCGGCTGAGCGTCGTGGCCCAGGCCCGGCCGAGCCTGGAA
The DNA here is from genome assembly GCA_964251895.1 of uncultured Friedmanniella sp. Taxonomy (GTDB): domain Bacteria; phylum Actinomycetota; class Actinomycetes; order Propionibacteriales; family Propionibacteriaceae; genus Microlunatus. The sequence continues at coordinate 1,055 of CAXULL010000023.1, read as the reverse complement.
CGCCTGGCCGACGACCAGGGCGAGACCGTCAACCTGGCGGTGCAGCGCTCGGGCTGGGCGGTCAACCTGGACCAGGCGATGGGGCCGTCGCCGCTGGCCAGCCACGACTGGATCGGCAACCTGACCCCGCTGCACGCCACGGCCAGCGGCAAGGTCTTCCTGGCCGCGCTGAGCGTGGAGGAACGTACGGCGCTGGTCGGCGCCGGACCGCTGGCCCGCTTCACCGACGCGACCGTCGTGGACCGGGACCGGCTGGACGCCGAGCTCGCGGAGGTGGCCTCGACCGGCGTGGCGCACACGTACGGCGAGCTCGAGGACGGGCTGAACGCCGCCGCCGTCCCGGTCCGGGACCACCTCGGCGCGGTGGTCGCCTCGATCAGCGTCGCGGGTCCGGCGTTCCGCTTCGACCCGGCCGACGAGCGCGTGGTGGCCGACCTCCGCCGAGCCGGAGCCGCGGTGAGCGAGCGGCTGGGTCACGACTCCTCGAGCTGACCGGACACCGAGCCGGGCCTGGCCGGCACGATCCGCTCCGGGACCCGCTGCGCGGCACGGGCCCGCGTGATCTCCGGCCCGACGTGGTCGAGCACCCAGTCGTGGAACGCGCCGATGTGGTGCTCGCTGGGGGTCAGGACGCCGCCGTCGGCGTACACGCGCGAGCTCATCGCCGGCTGGCAGCGTTCGCAGGCGTCGAAGTCCTGGGTGTTGACCCGGTGGAACAGCTCGACCGAGGCGTCCAGGTCGCGGCCCGCGTCGACGACCGACGGGAGGTAGAGCCAGTCGCACTCCACGACCGTGCGGTCGGGCGCCAGCGGGAACATGCGGTGGATGATCACGTGGTCGGGCACGAGGTTGATGAAGACGTTCGGCTTGACCGTGATCGCGTAGTAGCGCCGGTCCTGGTCCGCGGTGATCCCCGGGATGCGGTCCAGGCCCTCCGAGCCGTCCACCGTGAAGCCCTGGACCTGCTCCCCGAACTCGGCCCCGTGGCCCACGAACACCTGGGCGGCCAGCCCGTCGGCGAACTCCGGCAGCACCTCGGTCAGCTCGGGGTGGAT
>CAXULL010000022.1:0-78494 GCA_964251895.1 uncultured Friedmanniella sp. | reverse complement strand
CCTTCTGCATGCCGGCGAAGAGCTCCCACTCGTTGCCGTAGCCCCAGCTGCCGACGTTCTTGCCCCTGAGGTCGCCCGCCGAGGTGATGTTCTTGTCCTTGAACGAGATCTGGGTCGTCCCGCTGCGCTCGTAGATCTGGGCGACGTTCGTGATCTTGGCGCCCTTCTCGATCGAGCCGAGGACCTTGGGCACCCACGAGATCGCGTAGTCGACGTCGCCGGCCGACAGCACGTCCTGCGGGACGATGTCCGGACCGCCCTCGACGATCGAGACGTCGAGGCCCGCATCCTTGTAGTAGCCCTGGTCGAGCGCGGCGTAGTAGCCCGCGAACTGGGCCTGCGCGACCCACTGCAGCTGCAGCTTGACCGGGGTCAGAGGGGCCGACGAGCTCGCGTCGCCGCCGGCCGCCGGGGAGCTCGACGAGCCGCACCCCGCGAGCGTGAGCCCGACCGCGGCGGCGGCGAGACCGGTCTGGCCGAGCATGGTCCGGCGGCTGATCTTCGGTGAGCCCATGGGCTCCTCCATCTCTTGTTGCGGGTGGGGTGGGTCCGGGCGGATCGGGGGTCTAGGTGCGCGCGGCGGGCTGGTGCCGGGTCGCCAGGACCTCGGCGAGGAGCGCGACGCAGTAGAAGACGAGGCCGAGCACGATGGCGCCGAGCACGTACGCCCAGGCCAGCGGGTAGTTGCTCGACGACGCGGCGGAGGTGATCGACTTGCCGAGCCCGCCGATCGGGCCGCCGAAGTACTCGGCGACCAGCGCGGAGATCACGGCCAGCGAGGAGGCGATGCGCAGCCCGGTGAACAGGTACGGCGCGGCCGTCGGCAGGGTGAGGGCCCACTGCTGCTGGAACGAGGTGGCGGCGTACGCCCGCATCAGGTCGCGGTGCACCGGCCTGGTCTGGCGGAGCCCGCGCAGGGTGTTGACGTAGACGGGGATCAGCACGGCCAGGGCGGCGACGAGGACCCGGGCCGTCTCGACGCTCGCGCCGTAGAGCGTGTAGAGCACCGGGGCGAGCGCGACGATCGGCATCACCGACAGCGCGGCGACGACCGGCGCGGCGAGCAGGTCGAGGATCCGCACCACGCTGGCCACCACCGCCGCGACGACGGCGACGACGGTGCCGATGACGAGGCCGAGCAGGGCGTTGACCCCGGTGTGCGCGGCGCCCGCGGCGACCGAGCCGAGGTTGTCGACCAGCTCGGCGAGGATCGCGGACGGGGCGGGCACCACGTACGGGTCGATGTGCAGCCCGGACACGAGGGCCTGCCAGAGGCCGACGAAGACGACGCCGAAGACGATCGGCGCAAGGACCGTCCGGACGGACCGGCCGGGGGCGAGGACGCGGGCGGGGACGGTCGCGACCCCGGTGGGCACGGTGCTCACCGGGTCTCCACCCCGCGCGCGGTGGCGGCCGGTGTCCCGTGCAGGGCCTCGCGGACCGCCGCGACCGCCCGGAAGAACGACTCGTCCTCGCGCAGCGCGTCGTCGCGGGCCGCGCCGGGCAGGCGCACGTCGACGACGTCGACGATCCGGCCCGGGCGCGGGGACATCACGACCACCCGGTCGGAGAGGAACACGGCCTCCGGGATCGAGTGCGTGACGAAGACGACCGCGGCGCCGGTCTCGCGGCAGATCCGGGCGAGCTCGTTCTGCATGCGTTCGCGGGTCATCTCGTCCAGCGCGCCGAACGGCTCGTCCATCAGCAGCAGCCGGGGACGTTCCGCGAGGGCGCGGGCGATCGCGACGCGCTGCTGCATGCCGCCAGAGAGCTGGTCGGGGTAGGAGCCGGCGAACTCGGTGAGCCCGATCAGCTCGACCAGCTCCTCGACCCGGGCCTGGCGCTCCGCCTTGCCGACCTTGTGCAGCGCGAGCGGCAGCTCGATGTTCCGGGCGACGGTGCGCCAGGGCAGCAGGCCGGCCTGCTGGAACGCGATGCCGTAGTCCTGGTCGAGCCGAGCCTGGCGCGCGCTCTTGCCGAACACCTCCAGCGTGCCGCCGGTCGGTTGGTCGAGGTCGGCGACGATCCGCAGCAGTGTGCTCTTGCCGCACCCGCTCGGACCGATCAGCGACACGAACTCACCCGGCGCGACGTCGAGGTCGACACCCTGCAGCGCCGTCACGCTGCCCTGCTTGCTGGTGAACACCCGGTCCAGCCCCCCCACGTGGACGGCGGACGTGTCCTGGGAGCTCATGCCGCCACCTCCCCACGTCGGTACGGCTTCAGGAACAGACCGAGCAGCGCGACGAAGCCCGCGGCGACGAGGCCGACGACGATCGCGCCGATGATCGGGGCCCACGGCTTGGCCGGATCGCCACCCGCGGCCTGGGCGTACTCGATGACGAGCCGGCCGACACCGCCGCGGAGCCCGATCGAGACCTCGGCCACGACGGTCCCGATCACCGCGGCCGCCGCGGCGAGGCGCAGGGCGGGGATCAGGTAGGGCACGCTCGCCGGCAGCCGCAGCCGGAGCAGCGTCGTGCGCCAGCCGGACCCGTACGTCCGCATCAGGTCGAGGTGGGTGGCGTCGGGGGCCTTGAGCCCGCGCAGCATGCCGACGGCGACGGGGAAGAACGCGAGGTACGCGGCGATCACCGCCACGGAGTCCTGGCTGTCCCAGGCGTAGCTGCCGAGGTGCACCTGCGAGCCCCAGCGCCGGACCAGCGGGGCGATGGCGATCAGCGGGACGGTCTGGCTGAGCACCACCCACGGGAGCACGGCCGACTCGGCCAGCCGGAAGCGCTGCATGAGCAGGGCCAGCGCCAGCCCGACGACGACGCCGACGACCCAGCCGATCGCCGCGATCTTGAGGGAGAACAGGCAGGCGTGCCCGACGACCTGCCACAGCGGGTCCCCGGAACGTCCGAGCGCCGGTTCGACCAGGCGGCCCGCGATGTCGCTCAGGTGCGGCATCGCCCGGTCGCTCGTGCGCGGCAGCACGACACGGCCGCCGACCTCGACCCCGGCCGCCGGCCCGAGGGCCTTGTAGACCTCCCAGACCACGCCGAGCAGCACCAGCCCGAGCAGGCCGAGGCCCCAGCCGCGCAGGCGGGTGGCGGCTCCACCTCTGCTGAGGGGGCTGCTCACGACGTGGCGATCACGGCGTCGCGCAGCGCCGGGATGATCGTCTCGCCGTACGCGCGCAGCGTCTCCTCCTTGTTGTCGTGCTGGAGGTAGACCGAGAACTGGTCGACCCCGATCGCCTTGAGCGCCTCAAGCTTGGCGATGTGCTCCTCGGCGGTGCCGAGGATGCAGAAGCGGTCGACGATCTCGTCGGGGACGAAGGCCGTGTGCGTGTTCCCCGCGCGGCCGTGCTCGTTGTAGTCGTAGCCCTCGCGGTCCTTGATGTAGTCGGTGAGGGCCTGGGGGACCGAGGAGTCGGCCCCGTACTTCGCCACGATGTCGGCGACGTGGTTGCCGACCATCCCGCCGAACCAGCGGCTCTGGTCGCGCATGTGCGCGACGTCCGTGCCCACGTACGCGGGCGCGGCGACGCAGAAGGTGAGCTTGTCGGGGTCCCGGCCGGCGTTGCTCGCGGCCGTCCGGACCGCCTCGATCATCCACGTGGCGATGTCGACGTCGGCCAGCTGCAGGATGAAGCCGTCGCCGACCTCGCCGGCCGCCTTGAGCGCCAGGGGCCCGTACGCCGCGATCCACACCTCGAGCTCCGACGTCGTCGCCCACGGCAGCCGGAGGGTGGTGCCGTGGTAGTCGACCGGCCGGCAGCTCGCGAGCTCGCGGATGACGTGCGTCGCCTCGCGCATCTCGCGCACGGTCGTCGGTTTGCCGTTCGTGACGCGCACGGCCGAGTCGCCGCGGCCCATGCCGCAGACGGTCCGGTTGCCGAACATCTCGTTCAGCGTGGCGAACAGCGACGCCGTGACCGTCCAGTCACGCGTCGCCGGGTTCGTGACCATCGGCCCGACGATGACGCGCTTCGTCCGCGCCAGGATCTGGCTGTAGATCACGTACGGCTCCTGCCACAGCAGGTGGCTGTCGAACGTCCACACGTACTCGAACCCGTGCACCTCCGCCAGCTCGGCCAGCTGCACGGTCCGCCACGCGGGCGGGTTCGTCTGGAGGACGACGCCAAATTTCATGAGAGGTGCTCCCCGTTCGCGTGCGCGGTCAACTCAGGGAACGTGCTCAAGCTCTTCACGTCAGGTACTGGGTCAGGTCGCGCTTCAGGAACTTGCCGTGCGTCTTGCTCCCGACGTAGCCGGACTCGTCGACCAGCACCGAGCCGCGGGACATCACCCAGTCCACGTGCCCGTCGATCTCGTAGCCCTCCCACGCGGAGTAGTCCATGTTCATGTGGTGGCTCTTGCCCAGCCCGATCGAGGTCTGGCCCTGCGGGTCGTAGACCACCAGGTCCGCGTCGGCGCCGGGCTGGACCACGCCCTTGCGCCCGTACAGCCCGAACATCCGCGCCGGGGTCGTCGAGATGAGCTCGACCCAGCGCGACAGGGTGATCTCGCCGGTGACGACGCCCTGGTAGAGCAGGTCCACGCGGTGCTCGATCGAGCCGATGCCGTTGGGGATGGCGCGGAAGTCGCCGACGCCCAGATCCTTCTGGCCCTTCATGCAGAACGGGCAGTGGTCGGTCGAGACGGTCTGCAGGTCGTTGGTCCGCAGCGCCCGCCACATCGCGTCCTGGTGGCCGTCGGCGCGCGAGCGCAGCGGCGTCGAGCAGACCCACTTGGCGCCCTCGAAGTCGCCCCACTCCTCGCTCCTGGCACCGAGCTGGTCCTCGAGGGAGAGGTAGAGGTACTGCGGGCAGGTCTCGCCGAAGACGTTCTGGCCGCGGTTGCGGGCGGCGGCGAGCTGCTCGACGGCCTGCTTGGCGCTGACGTGCACGACGTAGAGCGGGGCGCCGGTGAGGTCGGCCAGCATGATCGCGCGGTGCGTGGCCTCCTCCTCCAGCTGCCAGGCGCGGGCCAGGCCGTGGAAGTACGGCGTCGTCTTGCCCTGGGAGTAGAGCTGCTCCGCAAGGACGTCGATGGCCGGGCCGTTCTCGGCGTGCATCATCGTGAGCAGGCCGGTCTCGCGGGACTTCTGCATCGCGCGGAGGATCTGGGCGTCGTCGCTGTAGAAGACGCCCGGGTAGGCCATGAAGAGCTTGAAGCTGGTGATGCCCTCGTCGATCAGCGAGTCCATCGCCTTGAGGCTGAACTCGTCGACGCCGCCGATGATCTGGTGGAAGCCGTAGTCCACCGCGCACTCGCCGGCCGCCTTCTCGTGCCAGGCGGCGAGGCCCTCCTCGACCCGCTCGCCGGTGCGCTGGATGGCGAAGTCGATGATGCTCGTCGTGCCGCCCCAGGCCGCGGCGCGGGTGCCGGTCTCGAACGTGTCCGAGGCCTCGGTCCCGCCGAAGGGCATCTGCATGTGGGTGTGCGCGTCGATGCCGCCGGGGATGACGTACCTCCCGGTCGCGTCGACCACGGCGTCGACCGACGCCCGCAGGTCGGTCCCGAGCAGCTGCGACCCCGGCGCGAGCACGGCCGCGATCGTCTCGCCGTCCACCAGGACGTCGGCGGGGGAGGAGCCGGTCGCGTTGACGACGGTCCCGCCGGTGATCAGCGTCGTCGTCACGGCTTCACCGTGCTCGTGTAGGTCTCGGGCCTGCGGTCGCGGTAGAACTGCCAGGCGTTGCGGACCTCGCGGATCATCTCGAGGTCGAGGTCGCGGATGACGACCTCCTCGGACTCCTGCGAGCCCATCGGGCCGACGAGGTTGCCCTGCGGGTCGACGAACTGGCTGGAGCCGTAGAACGTGACCGCCTCGTCGCCGTACTCGTTGTCCTCGCGCCCGACCCGGTTGGGTGCGGCGACGAAGTAGCCGTTGGCCGCCGCGGCGGCGGGCTGCTCGATCTCCCACAGCCGGTTCGACAGGCCGGGCTTGGTGGCGTTCGGGTTGAAGACGATCTGGGCGCCGTTCAGGCCGAGCTCGCGCCAGCCCTCGGGGAAGTGCCGGTCGTAGCAGATGTAGACCCCGATCGGCCCGACCGCGGTCTTGAAGACGGGATAGCCGAGGTTGCCGGGGCGGAAGTAGAACTTCTCCCAGAACTTCTCGAGGTTCGGGATGTGGTGCTTGCGGTAGGAGCCGAGGATCGTCCCGTCCGCGTCGACCACGACCGCGGTGTTGTAGTAGACGCCCGGCTGCTCCTCCTCGTAGATCGGGAGGACCATCACCATCCCGAGCTCGGCGGCGAGCGCCGCGAACCGCTGCACGATCGGACCGTCGGCGGGCTCGGCGTAGTCGTAGTACTTCGCGTCCTCGGTGATGCCGAAGTAGGGCCCGTAGAAGAGCTCCTGGAAGCAGATCACCTGCACGCCGTCGGCCGCCGCCTCCCGGGCGAACCGCTCGTGGAGGTCGAGCATCGAGTCCTTGTCGCCCGTCCACGTCGTCTGCGTGATCGCTGCTCGAACCGTCGTCACTGCCACATCTCCATCTCGCCGCTGAGTTCCCCTCTCGGGGTGAGGATTGAACATCACCGGAGTTCCGGTCTCGTGTCAACGGATGACGCGCACGTGACGGCAGGTGTGGCCTACGCTCCCGGTCGTGTCGGAGGTGGTGGACGAGGTCCTGCAGTCCCGCGCGGACCGGCCGGTCGTCCGCCACGGCGACCAGGTGCGCCACCCGCGCCACCCGTGGTCGGAGTCGGTCCAGGCCCTGCTCGCGTACCTCGCGGAGGCCGGGTTCGCGGAGGCCCCGCGCCCCGGCGGGGTCGACGGCGACCACGACGACGTCAGCTACATCGAGGGCCTCTCCGGCGACGAGGCCTGCACGATCGTGCAGACCGACGAGGCGGTCGCCGAGGTCGCGTCGCTGCTGCGGCGCTACCACGACACGGTCGAGGGCTGGCAGGCCGAGGCGGAGCCCGTCTGGTTCGACGGGCGCGTCGGCACCGGCAGCCGGCCCGGCGAGCTCGTCTGCCACGGCGACCCCGGTCCCTGGAACCTCGTGTGGGACCTGCACCGGCCCACGGGTGCGCAGCTCGTCGGGCTGATCGACTGGGAGTACGCCTCGGTCGGCACGCGGCTCACCGACATCGGCTACGCGCTGCACTACCTCGCACCGCTGCGCGACCGCAGCTACTGGCACGGCGTGCTCGGCATGGCCCGCAAGCCGCGGCGCCGGCACCGGATGGCCGTGTTCGCGGAGGCGTACGGGGTGAGGTTCGACGAGGACCTGGTCGAGGCCGTCGTCGCCGCCCAGCAGGCCGGGGTGCAGATGATGATCGACCTCGCCGCGCTCGGCCGCCCGCGCCAGGTCCAGCTGATCGCTGCCGGCGAGCTGGAGCGCGAGCAGCGTGCCGTCGACTGGACCGAGCGCCACCGCCACAAGTTCAGCCGCGCGGGCGCGACGGTCCCCGTCGACGCCTGACCCCCCTTCCCACCCCTCCCCCCCTCCTCCTCCTGGCGTCAGTGGCGCCACCGGTGGAGATATCGAACACGTGTTCTAATGTTGACATGTCTCGTCATGGTCCTGATCCCGAACGGCTCTTCTTCGGCGCGGTCGTGGGCACCGCCCGACGGCTGGCGGCGGAGCAGGGCTCGATGGCCGACGCCATCGCGGCGATCCGGCAGGCCGCCGGGCCCCGGGAGGACCTGCTGGTCCAGGGTGCGGGCCTCGGCGTGGGGGCGTGGTCGGTGAACCCCGGTCCGCCCGCCGACCTCCTGGCTGCCGGCCTGCTGGTCGGGAGCGTCCCGCGCCTGGAGCTCGACGTGCTCCTGCACTGGATGACGGTCGGGCAGCAGCGCGGCCTCAGCGGGGCGCGCTACCGGGCCTGACCGGGAGTCTCGAGCTGTGTCACCTCGCCCGGGGGTTCAGGCCTTGATCGAGCTCAGGTAGAGCGGTGCGACGCGGCCGCGGATCCGCGGCTGCTCGGACATCAGGAGCAGCAGGTGCTTGCCGTCCTCGGAGTAGCCGAGCGTCTCGGGCACCCCGCGCGGCCGGTACTCGTCGGTCCGCGTCGTCCGGGCCGACCACGCCGGCGACGTCGTGCCGACCTCGAAGCCCACGACGTCGACGTCGGCGTCGTCGATGCCCAGGGCGAGGGTGCGGCCGTCCGGGCTGACCGCGACCGAGCTGAGGACCCCCACGCTGTCCGCGGTGTAGGTGGCACCTCGGCGCAGCGTGGTCGCCCGGTACGCGGTCACCTGCGCCGCGCAGCAGGGGGTCGGGACGTAGACCCTGCGTCCCTCCCGGTCGCTGACGATCCTGCTGATGACGTCGCCCGGTCGCTCGACGCTCGCGAGCGCCACCAGCTCGGAGCCCCGCACGCGGTACGACATGAGCCTGGGCTTGAAGGGGCCGGAGCCCGGCAGGTAGGTCGCCTGCGTCACGACGAGCGTCGAACCGCCGCCGGCGAGGATGACGGGACCGTCGGCCTGGATCCCGGTCGGTACCGCGTGCCCGCGCCTGAGCGCGCCGACCGACTTGATGGTCTGGCAGTGCCGCCCGCCGGCGTAGAAGATCCGGTCACGTATGAGCACGATGTTGCGCGAGCAGATGTCGAGCTCCACCCGCTGCAGCACCTTGAGCGTGCGTGTGTCCCAGACGTAGAGCCCCGGCGCGCTCACCATGTAGAGCCGCTTCCCGTCCGGGCTCAGGGTCAGGTCGCCGGCGCCCGAGGGGCCCTTGATCTTGCGGTGGACCGAACCGTCCGGGTTGAGCACCCAGAGCTGGTCGAGCTTGCTGACGAAGATCCGCCGCTTCGTCTGCACCACGTCCCGCATCTGCGAGCCGTGCTCCAGGGCGATCTTCGTGAGCGGCAGGGTGCGCACCGGGGGTGCGGCGCTCGCCGGCTCGGTCCCCGGACCCAGCCCGAGGCCGACGACGGCGACGAGGAACGCGCTGGCCGCGGCGAGGAGCCGGCGGGACGCGAGACGACGTGCAGGCATGGTCAGCTCCGCGGTCGGGCTGCGGCGCCGCCTCCCGGAACCGCGGTCCACGTGCCGTGGCCCGGAGGGATCGTAGGACCGCTCGCCCGGCTCGCGCCGACGCCCGTGATGAACTCTTCGCGACGGCTCGGTGTCAGCGGATGCCGGTGGTCGCGAAGCCCTGCACGAACCAGCGCTGGAACACCAGGAACAGCACCACCAGCGGGCCGACGGTGATCAAGGTCATCGCCATCAGGGCGCCGTAGTCGGTCTGGTACTGCCCCTGCAGGAACTGCAGCCCGATGGGCAGCGTGTAGAGGCTCGGGTCGCGCAGCACGATGAGCGGCCAGAGGAAGTCGTTCCACTGGTACATGAGGCTGAGCAGGGTCAGCACGGCCAGCAGCGGCTTCGACAGCGGCAGCACGATGCTCCAGAAGATCCGTACCGGTCCGGCGCCGTCGATCTTGGCGGCCTCGATCAGCTCGGTCGGGATGCCGATCATGAACTGCCGGGCCAGGAAGATGCCGAACGTCGCGGCCGCACCGGGGATGATCACGGCCCAGAAGGTGCCGACCAGGCCGAGGGAGTTCACGAGCCGGAACTGCGGCACGAGGATCGCCTGGGTCGGGATCATCATCGTCGACAGCAGCAGCAGGAAGAGCGGCGTCTTCGCCGGGAAGCGCAGCTTGGCGAAGCCGTAGCCGGCCATCACCGACACCACGACGGAGATGATGGTCGTCAGGGCGGTGACGGTGACCGAGTTGGAGAACCACTGCCCGACCGGCCACGCCGAGAAGACCCGTGCGAAGTTGTCGAGGGTGATGTTCGTCGGCAGCAGGTCCAGCTGGGTCGAGAAGACCGACTGGCCGGACAGCGCGGTGACGATCATGACCCAGAGCGGGAACGCCATGATCACCGAGACGACCACGGCGACGACCACGCGCACGGTGAGGGCGAGGCGGGAACGGGTGCGCCGCGTCATCGGCCCGGACGTCCGGACGGTGGTCGCGACCGGAAGGACCCCGGTCTGCTGGGCGGTGACGGCCATCAGGGGTTCCTCCTGCTCGACGTGGTGGACCTGTGCGGCTCGGGCATCACGCCACCACGTCGCGGGTGCGGTTCGCGCGCCACTGCACGATCGTGAAGACGAGCGTCAGCACGAAGATCACGACGCCGATCGCGGCGCCGTAGCCCTGGTCGCGGGTCGGCCCGAAGGCCACCTTGTACGCCCACGTCCCCAGCACCTCGGTGCTGTTGCCCGGGCCTCCGTTGGTCAGCACGAAGATCGTGTCGAAGACCTGGAAGCTGTAGATCACGTTCATGATGATCAGGAAGAACGTGGCCGGCCCGACCAGCGGGATGGTGATGTTCCGGAAGCGCTGCCAGCCGTTCGCGCCGTCGAGCGCGGAGGCCTCGTACAGGTCGACCGGGACGGCCTGCAGCGCCGCGAGGTAGATGATCATGCTGAACCCGACCCGGATCCAGATGGTCACGAGCACCACCGAGGTGAACGCCCAGGCCCCGTTCGACTGCCACGGGATGCCGGCCGCCGCGCCGAGCGCGACGAGCAGCTTGTTGACCACGCCGATGACCTCGTTGTAGAGGAACGTCCCGATCAGGCCGACCGAGACGCCCGAGATCACCAGCGGGAGGTAGACCACGGTCCGCCAGACCTTGCGCCAGGGGAGCACCGAGTTCATCAGCACGGCGAGCGCGAGCCCGAGCCCCATGCTCAGCGGCACCGTGATCACCGTGAAGAGCGCGGTGTTGAGCAGCGCCCGCACGAACGTCGGGTCCGAGAGCATCGTCGTGTAGTTGTCGAGCCCGCGGGGTGTGGTCTCCCCGCTGAGCGGGGAGACCTTGCGGGTGCTGTAGAAGAACGTGCCGAGCATCGGCAGGATGAGGAACGCCAGGGCCAGCAGCACCGAGGGTCCGACGAAGATCAGCGCGGACGGCTCCCAGAGCGACCGCCCGCGACGGCGCGGCGACCGACCCGGCGGCGCGGCGGCGTCCTGACCGGCGGCCAGGGCGGCCGCCTGGCTCACTGCACCGCCTTCTGCACCGCTTCGGCGAGCGCGGACGCCGTGTCCGCGGAGGACCGCCCGCCCAGGAACGACTTCTCGAGCTCGTTCTGCAGCGCGAGGTTGAGGTCGGCGAACTGCGGCACGGTCACCTGGGCGACCTGCTCGGGCGTCAGGGTCTTGGCCTGCAGCACGAACGGCGCCATGAGGTCGGGCCGGATCGCGAAGTCCAGCGAGGACGAGGTGAGGCTCTTGAGCGTCGGCAGCTGGTTGGTGGCCTGGCAGTAGGTGCGCATCGCGTCCTCGGACACGAGGTACTGCAGGAACTTGGTCGCGGCGGCCGTGTTCTTGCCGTTCTTGGGCGCCACGACCGCGTTGCCGCCGAGGTCGGTCGAGGCGGCGACGTCACGCGGCTGCGGCATCGCGCCGTACTCGAACTTCTTCTTCACGCCGCGGTTGATCCCCGGGACGAGGAAGCTGCCCGCGAACGCCATCGCCACCGTCCCGGACTGGAACGCGGCGTCGGGGTAGGTGGTGCTCTTGACCGAGGAGTTCTTGGCCACCCAGCCGTTCTTGAAGAAGCCGGACGTGAAGTCGAGCGTCTTGCGCCCCGCGTCGGAGTCGATGGCCGCCGACTTGAGGTCCGGGCCGAGCAGCGCGCCGCCGGCCTCGAAGAGCCAGGTCAGCCAGCGGTACGCGCCCGCGCTCTGCCAGTCGTAGATGAAGGCCGACTGGCTGGCCTTCGTCACCTTGGTGAGCTTGTTCGTCGCCTCGGTGAACTGCTCCCAGGTCCAGGCCTCCTCGAGGGTCGTCGGCACGTTCGTGATGCCGGCCGCCTCGAAGGCGTCCTTGCGGTAGAGGATCGCCGTGGTGTCGATCTGGTGGGGGGCGCCGTACGGCTTGCCGTTGGCCACGACCGCGGAGAACAGGCCCGGCTCGAACGCGTTCGCGTCCAGGCTGGCCGAGAGGTCGAGCAGCACGTCCTGGCTCGTGTACTGCCCCATGTCGATGTAGGAGACCCGGAAGAGGTCCGGCGGGTTGCCCGCCTGGAACCGGGTGTCCAGGTTGGTCTGCACGCTCGCGTACGGGACCGTGTCGGTCTTGATCGTGATGTCCGGGTTGGCCTGCTGGAACGAGGCGATGACGGCGTCGAAGGCCGCCTTCTCCTCGTCGCCCGACCAGTTGACGAAGGTCAGCTCAGCCTTGCCACCGGCGCTGGCACCGCCCGAGGGTGCGCTGCTCCCGGCCTTGCTGGTCAGCCCCGAGCACGCGCTGAGCCCGGCGGCCGCGCCGAGCCCGAGCCCTCCTGCCAAGAGCTGCCGACGGTTGAGCGACATCTTTTCCCCCTTCGCCGAAATGGCGATTGTTGCAGCAGACCTCCTCGGTTCCGCGGGGCGGTCGAGGGCGGATGCGCTGACCAGGAGGTCCAGGGCAGGTCTAGCCCGAGAGGAGGAACCGGAACATCGCGCTGTCGCTGCCGATGCGCTCGATCAGCGGCGGTGCGGCCGCCATCCGCGCCAGCAGCGGCGCGAGGTCCTCGCGTCGCGCCAGCTCGATGCCCACCAGCGCGGGACCGGTCTCACGGTTGCTGCGCTTGACGTACTCGAAGAGCGTGATGTCGTCGTCCGGGCCCAGGATCTCGTCGAGGAAGTGCCGCAGCGCGCCGGGCTGCTGCGCGAACTCGACCAGGAAGTAGTGCTTGCGGCCCTCGAAGATCGCGGCCCGCTCCGCGATCTCGGCGTAGCGGCTCACGTCGTTGTTGCCGCCGGACAGGATGCACACCACCCGCTGGCCCGGCTCGACCCGCACGACCTCGCTGAGCGCCGCCGAGGCGAGCGCGCCCGCCGGCTCGGCGACGATCCCGTCCGAGGCGTACATGGCCAACAGCTCGACGCAGACCCGTCCCTCGGGCACCTGGACCAGCTCGGCGCCGGTCGCGGCGATGATCGGCGTGGTCAGGGCGCCGGCCCGGCGGACCGAGGCGCCGTCCACGAAGGTGTCGAGGTCGACGAGGTCCACCGGGTGGCCGGCGGCGAGGGCGGCGGCGACGCACGCGGCGCCCTGCGGCTCGACGCCCACCACGCGGACCTGCGGGTGGCGCTCGCGCAGCCAGGCCGACGCACCGGCGAGCAGGCCGCCCCCGCCGACGGGCACGACCAGCACGTCCGGGGGTGCGCCGACCTGCCCGACGAGCTGCTCGACCACCTCGAGCGCGACGGTGCCCTGTCCGGCGATGGTGCGCAGGTCGTCGAACGCGGGCACGACGGTCGCGCCGGTCCGGATCGCGTCGGCGGCGGCGGCCACGGCCGCCTCGTCGTAGGTCGCCCCGGTGACCACGACCTCCACGTGGTCGCCGCCGATCGCGGTGATGCGGTCCCGCTTCTGGCGGGGCGTGTTCGTGGGCAGGAAGACCCGGCCGCGGATGCCGAGGCTGGCGCACGCGTACGCCAGGCCCTGGCCGTGGTTGCCGGCGCTGGCGCAGACGACCCCGCGGGCACGCTGCGCCTCGCTCAGCTGAGCCAGGACGTTGTAGGCCCCGCGCACCTTGTACGAGCGCACGACCTGCAGGTCCTCGCGCTTGAACCAGACCTCGGCGCCACCCGCGCTGAGCCGGGCGTTGCGCTGCAGGGGGGTGCGCTCGACCACCCCGCTCAGGCGCCGGGCAGCGTCTTCGACGAGGTCGGCGCCCATCTCTACCGCTGTCTGCCCGGGTGCCGCCGTCACGTGTCGATCATCGCGCACGCTCACTCTCAACTGTGACGAGAGGGACGAGAGTTTCGAAAGTGAAGAGGCTCGAGCCCTTCACGGCCCAGGTGGACCGTGCTTAAGGTGCCTCAGTCCGTCGGGCACGACAGGGGGCACGACCGCGGACGCAGCACGAGGCCGACGTCGACCACCCCGAGGACCACAGATGCTCTCCCGCCGCACCGCTCGCCACCCGTACGCCACGCTCGCGCCGTCGAGGGGGAAGCGTCCCGCCCGACGAGGCCGCGCGCTGCCGGCCCTCGCGCTGGGGGTCACCGTGCTCGCGCTCTCCGTGCCCACGGCCCTGCCGGCCGCCGCGTCACCCCCGGGCTCGGCCACCGGCTCGACCCGCGAGAAGGCCTCGACGACGCGCACCGCCGCCGCCACCGCTCCGAGCGCGACGACGGGCAGCGGCGCGCACCTCACCGCCGCGGCTCGCGAGGCGGGCCTCGAGGTCGGCAACGCGACGATGGGCTGGCGGGAGCGGGGGACCGAGCGCACGGTGCTGCGCGAGCAGGGACGCGGGCTGCTGCGCTACGGCGCGGCCTCGAGGTCCAGCACCGGCACGTTCACGCCGAAGGGCGTGCTCGGGGTGGACATCTCGAGCTACCAGGGCAACATCTCCTGGTCCAAGCAGGTCAAGAAGAACAAGGACTTCGCCTACATCAAGGCGACCGAGGGCACCTCGTACAAGAACCCCTACTTCAGGTCGCAGTACCGCAGCGCGAAGAAGGCCGGGCTCGTCCGCGGCGCCTACCACTTCGCCAACCCGTCCGGGAAGGCCGGCTACCGCCAGGCCCGCTACTTCGTGAAGAACGGCGGAGGCTGGACCCCGGACGGCAAGACGCTGCCCGGCGTGCTCGACATCGAGTACAACCCGTACGGCAAGACCTGCTACGGCGTGAGCAAGAAGAACATGGTCAAGTGGATCTCGTCCTTCACCCGTGAGTACAAGAAGCTCACCGGCAAGGACGCCGTCATCTACACCACGACGGACTGGTGGAAGCAGTGCACGGGCAACTCCGGCGCGTTCGCGACCACGAACCCGCTGTGGATCGCCCGCTACGGGACCCGGACCCCCGGCACGCTGCCGAAGGGGTGGCGCAACGCCACCTTCTGGCAGTACTCGTCCAACCCGATCGACCAGGACGTCTTCCCCAGCAAGATGAAGCGGCTGAAGGTGCTGGCGACCAAGAAGTAATCCCCTACGAGACGTCCGCGTCGTCGTCGCTCGCGGTCCCGGCCAGGTCGGAGGGGTCGACCGTGCCCTCCGGGTCGTCCTCCACGGTCAGGTTGCCGATGGGCGAGTCGGCGTCGGGCGCGTCCTGGCCCTCGGTGGTCTCGGTGGCGGGCTCGGGCTCCACGTTCGACGACGTCATCACAGTGCTCCTGGTTCTCCTGGCTCCCCGGACGGCGGTGGCCGCGGCGTGCGCCGTCAGCGTAGTGCTGTCCGCCCCGGCTCCTGGGTGGGTGCGTCCGCGCACGTCTCTCGATAGCCTCGACGAAGGACGTCGGCGATCGGCTGGGGGGTTGGCGCCGGCGTCCCTCAGCTCGGGGGTGCACGGACGTCGGGACCGGGTCTGCCAAGGTGGGTGGGTGGACAGGGAACCGGCGTGGGTCGATCACGTCTTCTGGTGGCACGTCTACCCGCTCGGCTTCGTGGGGGCCGAACGTGAGCTGGCCGAGCTGCCCGACGGCCGCACCGAGCACCGGCTGCGCCGGATCGAGGCCTGGCTGGAGCACCTCGTCTCCCTCGGCTGCAACGGTCTGCTGCTGGCCCCCGTCTTCGCCGCGACGAGCCACGGCTACGACACCGTCGACTACCTGCGCGTCGACCCGCGCCTCGGCGACGACGCCGACTTCGACGCGCTGGTCACGGCCTGTCACGACCGCGGGGTGCGGGTGCTGCTGGACGGCGTCTTCAACCACGCCGGGCGGGCCTTCCCGCCGGTCGCGCAGGCGCTGGCGGAGGGTCCGGGCTCGGCCGGCGCCGAGTGGGTGCAGCGGCTCTACGACACCGACGGCGTGATCTCCGCCGACTACTTCGAGGGCAGCGACGGCCTGGTCACGCTCAACCACGCCTCTCCGCTGGTCCAGGACTTCGTCCGCGACGTGCTGCTGCACTGGCTGCGCCGGGGGATCGACGGCTGGCGCCTCGACGCGGCGTACGCGGTCCCGCCCGAGTTCTGGGCCAGCGTGCTGCCGGCGGTCCGGGCGGAGTTCGGCGACGCGTGGTTCGTGGGCGAGATGATCCACGGCGACTACGTCGACTACGTCGAGCGGTCCGGCATCGACTCCGTCACCCAGTACGAGCTGTGGAAGGCCGTCTGGTCCTCGCTCGACACCGTGAACTTCCACGAGCTCGAGTGGACGCTGACCCGCCACGCCGAGCTCCTCGAGCACTTCGTGCCGCTGACGTTCGTCGGCAACCACGACACCACGCGGGTGGCCAGCCAGATCCACGACGAGCGGCACTGGCCGCACGCCGCCGCGCTGCTCGGCTTCCTGCCCGGGGTGCCGTCGGTCTACTACGGCGACGAGTTCGGGCTGGAGGCTGTCAAGGAGGACCGCCCGGGTGGCGACGACGCCGTCCGTCCGGAGCTGCCGGCCGAGCGCGGCCTGTTCGCCGACCCGCACCCCGAGATCGAAGAGGTCTACCGCCGGGTGCTCGCGCTGCGCCGTCAGCACCCCTGGCTCGTCGACGCGGTGATCTCGACCGAGCAGGTCGCCAACGAGCACCTGCTCGTGCACGCCCGCGCCCGCACCGGCGAGCAGGCCCTGACGCTCGCGCTCAACCTGGGCGACCAGCCGTACACGTCACCGGCGGGGGGAACAGTGCCGCCCCACGACTGGGCCGTCCTCGAGGGCTGAGCGAACTTCTCACCGTCTGACCACCTGGGAGGTGGTCAGACGGCAAGAAGTTCAGCGGAGATGGTCGTCCGGAGCGGTCAACCGCGCGGCGATGCGCTCGACCAGCGGCAGGTCGGGCTCGAGCCAGGCGAGGTCGTTGATGGACGCCTTGTCGACCCAGGCGAGGGCGTCGTGCGCCTCGCCGGCCTCGGGGATGCCGGTGCGCACGGCGCACCACCACACGCGCATGGCCAGCCCGGCCGTGAGCGGCCACGTCGTCCCGGGTCCGCCCGGCGCGACGATCTCGTCGCCGACCACGAGCGTGACCCCGAGCTCCTCCTCGAGCTCGCGGTGCAGCGCGGCGAGCGGGTCCTCGTCCGGCTCGACCTTGCCGCCGGGCAGCTCCCAGCGTCCCGCGAGGTGCTCGGGTCGGAGGCGGCGGGCCGCGACGGCCCGCGAGGGGTGTTCGAGGTCGTCGACGAGCACAGCCGCGACGACGAGCTGGTCGGCCACGCCTGGAGTCTGGCAGCGATCAGCGACGGTCGTCGGGCAGAGGTCCGTGGGGAACGCTCTCCGGCCTGCTGAACGCTCAAAAGTGCATGCGGGGGCGGCGCGTCGTGGAATAGCGTCGTCGGGCGACGAGTTCACGACCCTGTGGAGGTCACAGACCTCGACCGCCTCGGCAAGGACGCCGGCACCTGCAGCACGAGCACGACGATCGGACTTCCGTGACCGCGACGAGCACCTCGCCGACCACCGCCCACGACGCGCCTGCCGCGTCCAGCCCCGCGGGCGACCGCGCCGTCATCGCGATCCTGCTGGTCGCGACGTTCGTCGTCATCCTCAACGAGACGATCATGAACGTCGCCCTGCCGAGCCTGATGACGGACCTGGACGTCACCGCCCGTACGGGTCAGTGGCTCTCCACCGTGTTCCTGCTGACGCTGGCCGTCGTCATCCCCACCACCGGGTTCCTGCTGCAGCGGCTCACCACCCGCCAGGTGTTCGTCACCGCGATGATCCTGTTCAGCAGCGGCACGCTGATCGCGGCGGTGTCTCCCGCGTTCTGGCTGCTGCTGCCCGCGCGGGTCGTCCAGGCCTCCGGCACGGCGATGATGCTGCCGCTGCTGATCACCACGATCCTGACGCTCGTCCCGGTCGAGCGGCGCGGTGTGGTCATGGGGAACGTCACCGTGGTCATCTCCGTGGCCCCGGCCATCGGCCCGACCGTCTCCGGGATCGTCCTGCACTTCTTCCCGTGGCGCTTCATGTTCATCCTCGTGCTGCCGATCGCGCTCGCGGCGCTGGCGTTCGGGGTCAAGAAGCTCAAGAACGTCGGCACGCCCGGCGCCGCCAAGCTCGACGTGCTCTCGGTCGTCCTGACCGTCCCCGCGTTCGGCGGCATCGTCTACGGCCTCAGCCAGATCGGCGCCTCGGGCCCGTTCGGGATCCCGCCGATCGCCTTCATCGGCGTCGGGGCCCTCGCGCTGGCCGCCTTCAGCTGGCGCCAGACCCGGCTCTACCGCTCGGACAACCCGCTGCTCGACCTGCGGGCCTTCCGCTTCGCCCCGTTCACCATCAGCGTGGCGCTGCTCTGCGCGGCCATGGTCGCCCTGTTCGGCATGGTCATCCTGCTGCCGATCTACCTCCAGCAGGTCCGCGGGATCGGCGCGCTGCAGACCGGCCTGATGCTGCTGCCCGGCGGGCTCGTCATGGGTCTGCTCGGCCCGCAGGTCGGCAAGCTGTTCGACCGCTACGGTCCCCGCGGTCTCACGCTCATCGGGTCCGTCCTGCTCGTGGTGTCGATGTGGCGGCTCAGCCTCATCGACCTGTCGACGCCGATCTGGATGCTCATCGCGATCCACGTGGTGCTGTCGATCGGGCTCGCGTTCCTCTTCACGCCCGGCTTCACGACCGGGCTCAACCCGCTGCCGCCGAACCTCTACTCCCACGGCAGCGCCATCCTCAGCACGCTCCAGCAGGTCGCCGGCGCCGCCGGCACCGCGCTGCTCGTCGCGATCTACGCCGGCCGGTCGGCCGCGCTGCAGGCGACCGGCGTCGGTGCGGTGGACGCCTCGCTGAGCGGCATCCAGCTCGCCTTCGGCACCGGTGCCCTGATCTCGATCTCCGCCGTGGTCCTCGCTGCGTTCATGCACCAGACCAAGCCGGTCGAGGGTGCCGAGCCGTCGAACGACGAGCTCGCGCGCCAGGGTGGGCACCACTGAGCACAGGGGTCGCGGTCGTCACCGGTGCCGGCAGCGGCATCGGGCGCGACGTCGCGGAGGCGCTGGCCCGGGCCGGATGGCGGGTGGTGCTCGCCGGGCGTCGTGAGGCGCCGCTCGTCGAGGTGGCAGCCACCCCGGTGGCCGGCGACGGGGGCTTCGACGTCGTGCCGACCGACGTGACGGACGAGGACGCCGTACGCCGGCTGTTCGACGGGTCGGTCGAGCGGCACGGGCGGGTGGACCTGCTGGTGAACAACGCGGGCCGGGGGCTGGCGCCGTCCGAGATCGACGCAGTGTCGCTCGCCGACTGGCAGTCCGTGGTCGACGTGAACCTCACCGGCATGTTCCTGTGCCTGCGCGAGGCGTTCCGGGTCATGCGCGACCAGGACCCGCAGGGCGGGCGGATCATCAACAACGGGTCGCTCTCGGCCCACGTGCCGCGGCCCCGGTCGATCGCCTACACCGCCACCAAGCACGCGGTCTCCGGGCTGACGAAGCAGCTCCAGCTCGACGGGCGCCCGTACGGGATCTCCTGCGGCCAGATCGACGTCGGCAACGCCGCCACCGCGATGGGCTCGGGCGCCGCAGGCGGAGCCGAGCAAGCCGACGGTTCCGTCCGCCCGGAGCCGACGATGCCGGTCGAGGACGTCGCGCGGGCGGTCGTGCTCATGGCCGACCTGCCGCCCGGCAGCAACGTCGCCGGGCTCACCGTGCTGGCCACGAACATGCCGTACGCCGGTCGGGGCTGACCCCTCGGCCTGCGTCGGCCTGCCTCGGCCTGGGTAGGGTCCGGCTCATGAGCAACGAGCAGCCGGCCACCGCCGAGGACGAGCGCACCATCGCCGACCTGGTCGAGAAGGCGTCGATCGCGCTGGTCACGACCGTGGCCGAGGACGGGTCCCTGGTGAGCCGGCCCCTCGCGGTCCAGCAGCGCGAGTTCGACGGCGACCTGTGGTTCTTCACCGAGGACCCGTCGCCCAAGACCGCGCAGGTCCGCGCGAACGACCAGGTCAACGTCGCGATCCAGGCCGGCCACGGCTGGCTCTCGATCAGCGGGCGGGCGAGCGTCAGCCAGGACCCGGCGAAGATCGACGAGCTCTGGAGCACCGGTGCGGAGGCCTGGTTCGAGGGCGGCCGCGACGACCCGGCGGTCGCGCTGCTGCGCGTCGAGGGCGTCACCGCCGAGTACTGGACGTCGAAGGCTCCGATGGTCGTGACCCTGGCCAAGTACGCGAAGGCCGCGGTCACCGGAGGTCGACCGAACGTCGGGGAGAGCAAGGTCGTCGAGCTCTGAGCGGTGCGACGCCCGACGGGCGTGTAACGCCATGCGGGCGACGCCCGATCCCTGGCGTGGAACACGCCGAGAGAAGACGAGGTGCTGCCGTGCCGAAGACCATCGCCCGAGGACTGGCGACCGTGGTGCTGGCGCTCGCCGCCTCAGCCGGTCTGCTCGTCCCGCAGCCCAGCGCGGTGCCCGCGGCGGCCGCCACGATCCCACCTGCTCCGCCGACGACGTTCGCGTACACCAACCAGGACGACTGGGCCCAGGCGGTGTTCACCCAGCTCAACGCGGAGCGTGCGACGAACGGGTTGAAGCCGTTGCGCTGGTCCGACCGGCTCCGCTACTCCGCCCACCGGCACAACCTGGTCATGGGGCAGGCCGACACGCTGAGCCACCAGCTGCCCGGCGAGGCGTCCCTCGGCGACCGGGTCACCGTCTGGTACGCGTGGTCGGGCTGCGGGGAGAACATCGCCTGGAACAGCCGGCGCTCCCAGGCGGGGGTGCTGGCGCTGGAGACCTCGATGTTCAACGAGACCCCGCCGAACGACGGGCACCGCCGCAACATCCTCACCACGAGCTTCGTCGACGTCGGCGTGGACGTGATCGACGACAGCACCCACGGACGGGTCTGGCTGACGACCGACTTCGGCAGGCCGCGCTGAGGTCCTGATGCCGGGTCAGGAGTTCCGGGCCAGCCAGCGACGCGCGCGGTACGCCCGGACCTGGGTCCGAACGGCGTCGACGACCGTCCACGAGCCGAGAACCACGGTCAGCGCGACGATGCCCCCGAGGGGGCCAGAGATGATCAGCCCGGAGCAGAGCACCAGGAACCCCACCTGCTGCGGCAGGGACGCCGCGTCGGCCGCCATCCGGCGCGCGACCGCGACCGCGACCTCCTGGCGTTCGGGAGGGACCGGTGCGCCCTCGGCGATTCGGTGCCGGAGCCAGGTGCGGTTGCTCCGGTCGAGGAGGCTCTCGGGCCGCAGGAACTTGCCGGCGC
This sequence comes from uncultured Friedmanniella sp., assembly GCA_964251895.1. GTDB lineage: Bacteria > Actinomycetota > Actinomycetes > Propionibacteriales > Propionibacteriaceae > Microlunatus. The sequence goes on along the minus strand of CAXULL010000022.1, from coordinate 57,486 downwards.
CGGCGCGCGTCGAGGTGATCGAGCCCACCATGATCAGGACGAGCCCTGCTGCCTCGAGGGCGAGCCCGGCGTGGGTGGTGCGGAGGTTCGGCCGCGAGAGGTCGTCGAGCGACGAGGCCACGAGCGCGCCCACGACGAGGACGGCGGCGACGAGCGCGACGCCGGCCAGCAGCAGGACCAGGGCCTGTCGCTGCCAGGCCTTGCGGCGGACCGCGGAGACGTCGTCGTCGAGCACCTTCTGCGTCGCCACCAGTCGCGCGTCCGACCAGGGATCACGCACCATCGTCGTCATGTCAGCAGCATGACGCCCGGGGAGGGCGCTCGGGAAGGTTTGTCACCCCTCCGCACTACGGTGACCGGGTGGACCAGCCCTTCGACCCGGAGCTGTGGGAGCCGGTGCCCGGCTTCACGCTCACCGACGTCACCTACCACCGGGCGCGGCGGTCGCCCGTGGTCCGGGTCGCGTTCGACCGGCCCGAGGTGCGCAACGCCTTCCGCCCGCACACCGTCGACGAGCTGATGGCCGTGCTCGACCACGCCCGGACGTCCTCCGACGTCGGCTGCGTCCTGCTCACGGGGAACGGGCCCTCGCCCAAGGACGGCGGCTGGGCGTTCTGCAGCGGCGGGGACCAGCGGATCCGCGGACGTTCCGGCTACACGTACGCCGACGACGAGGCCCCCGAGACGGTCGACCCGGCGAAGCAGGGTCGGCTGCACATCCTCGAGGTGCAGCGGCTGGTGCGGTTCATGCCCAAGGTCGTCATCGCCCTGGTCGGCGGCTGGGCGGCCGGCGGCGGGCACAGCCTGCACGTGGTCTGCGACCTCACGCTGGCCAGCGCCGAGCACGCGCGGTTCAAGCAGACGGACGCCGACGTGGGCTCGTTCGACGGCGGCTTCGGCTCGGCCTACCTCGCCCGGCAGGTCGGGCAGAAGTTCGCGCGCGAGATCTTCTTCCTCGGCGACACGTACGACGCCGACGCCGCGCACCGCATGGGCATGGTGAACGCCGTCGTGCCGCACGCCGACCTCGAGCGCGTCGGGCTGGAGTGGGCGGAGAAGGTCTGCCGCAAGAGCCCGACCGCGCAGCGGATGCTCAAGTACGCGTTCAACGCGATCGACGACGGCCTGGTCGGCCAGCAGCTGTTCGCGGGGGAGGCGACACGGCTGGCGTACATGACCGACGAGGCCGTCGAGGGCCGCGACGCGTTCCTCGAGAAGCGGGCGCCCGACTGGTCCCCGTTCCCGTACTACTACTGAGAGTGCCGATGAGCGAGCCAGCCGCCGTCCCCGACGCTTACGACCCGTGGTTCCTGTCCACGCCGCTGCCGCTGCCGGGCGTGCCGGCCGGTGTCACGACGGTGACGCTCCCGTTCACGCACTTCACGGTCGTCCTCCAGCCCGACCGGCGGCTGGCGCTGATCACCGCCGCGAACCTCGACGGCGCCGCGCTGCTCGAGATCGACCGCGGGGACGACTGGCACCTCGACCCCCGGGTGCCGGCCGACGCGCAGACCGGGCCCGAGGTCTACGCCCGCAACGACCTCGACCGCGGCCACCTCACGCGTCGGCGCGACCCGGTCTGGGGCGAGCGGGCCGTGGCAGAGCAGGCGAACCTCGACACGTTCACCTACGTCAACGCCGCGCCGCAGGCTGCGCTGTTCAACCAGGGCGAGCTGCTGTGGGCCGGGCTCGAGGACTACGTGCTCGAGCACGCCCGGACGTACGCGCAACGCCTGACGGTACTGACCGCGCCGGTCTTCGGCGACGACGACCCGCTTTACCGCGGGACGCGGCTGCCGCGCCGGTTCTGGAAGATCGCCGCGTGGAACGACGGCGACGCGACCTCGCCCGCGCTGGCGGCCACGGGCTACGTCCTCGACCAGTCGGCGCAGCTCGACCGCCTCGACCTGTCGGACCCGCCCAGCGCGACCGCGCCGCCGCTGGGGGCCTACCTGACCTACCAGGTCCCGGTCGTCGACATCGCCACGCTCACCGGGCTCGACCTCGCACCGCTCGTCGAGGCGGACCGGATGCCGGCGCCCACCACCGCACTGCCCGAGGATCTTGCGCCGGGCTCGGCCGCGCTCGAGACCCGCTGGGTGCGGCTCGCCCGCGTCTCCGACGTCACCCTCTGAGGCTCACCCGTAGAGAAGCGAGCGGGACGCGCGAGGCGGGGGAGCCGGGGAGGCTCAGACCACGCCGTAGAGGCGGTCGCCCGCGTCGCCCAGGCCGGGGACGATGTAGCCCTTCTCGTTCAGGCGCTCGTCGAGGCCGGCCAGGACCAGGGTGCAGGGGACGTGCAGGTCGTCCAGGAACGCGCTGAGCCGCTCGATGCCCTCGGGGGCGGCGAGCAGGCAGATGCAGGTGATGTGGTCCGCGCCGCGGTCGACCAGGAACCGGACGGCGGCGGCGAGGGTCCCGCCGGTCGCAAGCATCGGGTCGAGCACGTAGCACTGGCGCCCGTGCAGGTCCTCGGGCAGACGCTCGGCGTAGGTCGACGGCTGCAGGGTCTCCTCGTTGCGCACCATCCCCACGAAGCCGACCTCGGCCGTGGGGATCAGCCGCGTCATGCCCTCGAGCATGCCGAGCCCGGCCCGCAGGATCGGGACGACCAGCGGTCTCGGGTGGGTGAGCCGGACCCCGTCGGCCGGCGCGACCGGCGTCGTCACCCGGGTCGGCTCGACCCGTACCTCGCGCGTCGCCTCGTACGCCAGCAGCGTCACGAGCTCCTCGGTCAGCCGACGGAACGTCGGCGAGTCGGTCTGCACGTCGCGCAGCACCGTGAGCTTGTGCGCGACGAGCGGGTGGTCGATGACCGTGATCTCCACGGCCGCCACCGTAGCGGGCGGGGTGGGGCGGCGGGGCCGTGGGCCGGGGCGCGCGATTGGGTTCCGTCTGACACCATGTGGCACCGGACCGGCACCCGGTCCTCGGTGCGGAAAGGGCGGGTCATGCCAGCGTTCGACGGCGAGGAGTACGTGTCGTTCGAAGAGGCGGACAAGCCGGAGGTGGTCGTCGCGCCGGTGGACGACGACGACCCGGACGACTCCGACCCCGACGACGACCTCGAGGACGCGGCCGAGGACGAGATCGACTACGTCCTGGCCGCCTACCGCGAGGACGGCCAGCTGCACGTCCAGGCGCTCGAGCTCGACCTGGCCAACGACCTGGACGCCCTCATCGAGCAGCTGCGCCGGCTGCCCGGCGACGCCGGCTCGCTCGGCTTCGTGAGCCTGGTGGAAGAGGTGTTCGTCGTCGTCCGCGTCCGCGGGCAGCACGTGCAGGCGCTCCTGTCCGACTCGGCCGCGGCGAGCGACTGGCCGATCGCGCACGACGTCCTGGACTTCCTCGGCGAGGACGTCGACGAGCCGGAGGACGACGAGGACGGCGAGCTGGTCGGCGACCTCGACATGCTGGCCGACCTCGGGCTGAGCGAGTTCGAGCTCGGCACGATCGTGGACAACCTCGACCTGAGCAGCGACCAGATGCTCGGCGCCATCGCCGACCGGATCAACATCAACCCGGACTTCGCCCAGGCCACCGAGGCCGCGTTCCAGGACTGACGATGGGCCGGTGGGACGCGGCCATGCGCGTCGCGCTGGCCGAGGCGGAGCGCGTCCGGGACGCTGGCGACGTCCCGGTCGGCGCCGTGCTCCTCGACCGGAGAGGCCAGGTCGTCGCCGCGGCCGGCAACGAGCGCGAGGCGACGCAGGACCCGACCGCGCACGCCGAGGTCCTCGTCCTGCGTCGTGCCGCCGAGGCCGCCGGGACGTGGCGCCTCGACGGCCACACCCTGGTCGTGACGCTGGAGCCCTGCACCATGTGCGCCGGGGCCCTGGTCCTGGCCCGCGTCGAACGGTGCGTGTTCGGGGCGTACGACCCCAAGGCCGGTGCGGTCGCCTCGCTGTTCGACGTGCTGCGCGACCCCCGGTTGAACCACCGCGTCGACGTCCGCGGCGGTGTCCTGGAGGCGGAGTGCTCCGCGGTGCTCCTCGACTTCTTCGCGTGCCACCGCGGCGCTGGGCAGGATTAGCGTCGCCCGCGCGCGCCCGGTAATCTCTTCGGCGGTGGCGTGTCTGAGCGGCCTAAAGAGCGCGCCTCGAAAGCGCGTGAAGTGCAAACTTCCGAGAGTTCAAATCTCTCCGCCACCGCCAGCGTGATCGCACCTGACGCCGGCCTCGCCCCTACCGGGCGGGGTCGGCGTTCTGCTGCGCGGCCGCCCAGACCTCGTCCCACCCCAGGGCGAGCTCGGCGGCCCGGCGGCAGGACAGCACCAGGCTCGCCTCCCGGGCGATGCCCTGGCCGGCGATGTCGAACGCGGTGCCGTGGTCGACCGACACCCGGACGACCGGCAGGCCGATGGTGATGTTCACCCCGTCGTCGCCGTACACGGCCTTGAACGGGGCGTGGCCCTGGTCGTGGTAGCAGGCGACGACGATGTTCCACTTCCCGCGCACCGCCGCCGGGATCAGCGCGTCGGCGGGGATCGGTCCGTGCGCGTTGATGCCGCGCGCGCGGGCCCGCTCGATCGCGGGCGCCAGGATGTCGGCGTCCTCGTCGCCGAAGATCCGGTTCTCCCCGGCGTGCGGGTTGAGCCCGCAGAGGCCGATGGCCTGGTCGGGCTTGCCGAGGGCCCGCGTGAACGCCGCCGCCAGGGTCAGGATGTCGTCGGTGCGCTGGGGCGTGGTGTCCGCGACGGCCTGGGCCAGCGAGACGTGCGCGGTGAGGTGGAAGAAGTACAGGTCGCCGGCGGACAGCACGAGGCTGAAGTTCTCGACGCCGAACTCGTGGGCGAGCAGCTCGGTGTGCCCGGGCCACTTGTGCCCGCCGGCCTGCATCGCGGCCTTGTTGAGCGGCGCGGTGACGATCCCGTCCACCACGCCCTCCCTGGCGAGCCGGCAGGCCTCCACCACGAACCGGTACGAGCCGTCGCCGGCGACCGGGCTGAGCCGGCCGACCTCGACCTCGGCCAGCGAGGGACCGGTCTGCCAGAGCTCGATCACGCCGGGGTCGTTGGCCGCGGTCCGCGGGTCGTCGATCACCCGCACGGTGTCGGGGTCGAGGCCGGCGCGGGTCGCCCCGATCCGCATGGCGTCCGCGTCCCCGACCACCACCGGGACGCAGACCTCGCGCAGCTCCGGGTGCAGCAGGAGGGTCTTGGCCGTGATCTCGGGACCGATGCCGGCGACGTCGCCGAGGGTGAGGGCGAGGACGGGCAGGGACGTGGGCTCGGTCATGGGGCTTCTCCCGGGTTGAGCGGTGGTGTCGCGTGGTGGTCCGTACGAGCCTGCCCCGGGTTGTCACGGAGCGCACGGATGATCTGCTGGACGGCGGTGGGGCCACCGAAGCCGCCGGACTTGGTGACCACCCGGAGACCGTCGGCGCGGCCGCCGGAGACGAGCCCGGTCGGGCAGCCGAGGACGACCGCCCCGTCGATCGCGACGCTGTCGGCGGCGAGGGCCGTGAGGATCGCGGCCGCGCCGTCGCCGCCCACGAGGACCAGCGCCGCGTAGGGACGCCCCGCCAGGGCGGTGCCCACCCGGAGGGCGAGCTCGTCGGCGGCCGCGGCCGGGGTGGTCGACCCCGTGGTGGTGGTGACCACGTCGACGCCCGACGCGTGCGGTCCGCCCCTGAGCTGCTCGAGCTGGCCGGCCGTGACGGGGTGCAGCGAGCTGACGGCGACGAGGACCCCGCCGCGGACCGGCGGCCGCGTCCAGGGCGGTCGTGGGTGCGGCCAGACGCGTCCGAGGGCGGCGGCGAGGCCGCCGGAACCCACCACGACGAGCCCGGGACCCGCGCCGTCGAGACCGTGGGCGAGTCGATCGAGGTCAGGGTCGCCGTGCGCGTCGACCAGGAGCCGGGACCCGGACGGGCCGGTCAGGTCGTGGCCGCGCCGCCGCACCGCACCCGGGAACACCTGCGTGAGGTCGCCGGACGCGCGGGGCGTCACCGGGTCCGAGGCGGCGGCCGACGCGGCGAGCGGGGCACCGGCGACGAGGACGTGCCCGTCGACCACCGTCCGCAGCTGCCCGGGGAACGCCGGGCAGATCACCGCCCGGGCGCCGGGGTGGACGCGCGACCAGGCGGCGAGCGCACCGTCGACCTGGCCCGCCACCGAGCCCCGCACGGTCGAGTCGATCTTCAGGTAGAGGCGCTCGGCCCCGGCGGCCAGGACCGCGTCGACCGCGGCAGCCGTACGCTCCCCGGCCTCGTCGTCGGGCGCCGCGCGGCACCCGGTGCTGACGGCGAGCACCGTCGGGCCCCCCGCACGCGAGGACGACCGGTCGGGCCGGAGGGCGAGCACGGCCGTCCACCCCGCCTCCGCGAACCCCACCGCCGCGTCGCCGGCGCCGGTGAGGTCGTCGGCCACCAGGCCCAGCACCGCCGGCCTCACCCGCCGGTGACGTCCTTCGCGGCGTTCTTGGCCACCAGCTCGACGGCCGAGATGCCCTTCTTCTCGGTCCCGCCGCCGTCGGAGAGCGCGGCGACCAGCAGCGGGTGCCCCTCGTGCTCGACCTTGCCGACGCTGGTCACGACCCAGCCGCCGGTCCGGGGGAGCCAGCCGTCCTTGACGTACGCGTGGGTGTCGCCGCGGGAGTCGGCGGCGGTCACGCCCCAGTCCTGGTCGGTCGCCACGCCGCCCATCAGCGACCGCATGTACGCCCGGGCGTCGGCGCTGAGCGGGGAGTCGTCGGTGAACACCACCTGCAGCAGCCGCAGCTGGTCGGCCGTGGTCGTGGTCGTGGCGCCCCAGCGTCCCTGCGTGCCGCCCTTCGTGCCGGTCAGCCCGAACGTCGCGTTCGCCGCCGCCAGGCCCTTCTCCCGCCCGATCGCCTTCCACAGCGTGGTGGCGGCCCCGTTGCTGCTCTGGCGGATCATCCGGCCGGCCACCTCGCGCTGCGCGCTGCTGAGGGTGCCCTGGCGCTGCAGCAGCAGCGTGGCGAGGATGTCGACCTTGACGACGCTCGCGGTCGCGAACGCGTGGTCGGTGTCGCCGTACGCGGTCGTCCGGCCGGTCTGCAGGTCGGCCACGACGACGGCCAGGTGCCCGTCCTCGCGCGTGTGCCAGCTGCTGACCGCGTCGGCGACCACCGTCGCGGGCGGTACGACCGGGGCCGGGGCCGGGGCCGGGGCCGGGGCTGCGGCGGCCGCGCGTGCGGGGGCGGTGCTGGGCGCGGCGTCGGGGTGGTCGAGCAGGTGCACGACCATGTTCACGAGCGCGACGAGGACCAGCAGGATCGTCAGGGCGCGCAGGCGCCGGAAGGCGAGCGAGGGGTACGGGCGTGGCACCGTCCGCACGGACATGACCGCACGGTAGAGCCGACGAGGGCCTCATCGCGGTATTGGCGGCGCCTGTCGCGCTGCCGTGTCGGACACGTCGCACGACGGCGTGGTGGACCGGCTGCGGTGTCGTCTGTTTCCTGCCCGTAGCCCGGGTCCGGGAGGATGGGGCCATGATCGATCTCGACGTCATCCTCCTGGTGGGTGCCGTCGTGCTGATCATCGCCATCCTGGCGGCGCGGCTGGGCTCCGGCTTCGGGCTCCCGTCGCTGCTGCTGTTCCTCGGTCTGGGCATGCTGCTGGGCCAGGACGGGATCGGCGGGATCGCCTTCGACGACGCGGACCTGGCGCACGCGATCGGCTTCGCCGCCCTGGTCCTGATCCTGGCCGAGGGCGGTCTCACCACGAAGTGGGCCGAGATCAGGCCCGTGGTCGGGCCGGCGATCGTGCTCGCCACCCTCGGGATCGTCATCAGCGTCGCCCTGATGACCGCCTTCGGCTACTACGTCCTCGGACTCGACCTGTGGGTCGCCGTGCTGCTCGGGGCCGTGACCTCGCCGACGGACGCCGCGGCCGTGTTCTCGGTGCTGCGCCACGTCCCCGTGCCGCACCGGCTCCGCGGGATGCTCGAGGCCGAGTCCGGGCTGAACGACGCCCCGACCGTCCTCCTGGTCACCCTCGCCAGCGGGCTCGCCGCCGGGCACGGCGCCGAGGGCGGGCCGGCGACCATCGCGGTGCTGGCGGTGCTCGAGCTCGTCGGCGGGCTCCTGATCGGTGCCGGCATGGGCTGGCTCGGGGTGCAGTTCCTGCGCCGCGTGGCCCTGCCGTCCTCCGGCCTCTACCCGCTCACCACGCTGGGCTGGGCGGTGCTCGCGTACGGGATCACGGCGGGCGTGCACGCCAGCGGGTTCGCCGCCGTCTACGTGTGCGCCGTGCTGCTCGGCAACGCGCAGCTGCCGCACCGGGCCGCGACCCGGTCGTTCGTCGAGGGCATCGGCTGGATCGCGCAGATCGGGCTGTTCGTCATGCTCGGCCTGCTCGCGACACCGAGCCGGGTGACCCTCCAGGCGGCGCTGGTGGGCGGGGCCGCCGGGCTGTTCCTGACCTTCGTCGCCCGGCCGCTGTCGGTGTGGCTCTGCCTGAGGTGGTTCAAGATCCGCCTCCGGGAGCAGGTCTTCCTGTCGTGGGCCGGCCTGCGGGGGGCGGTGCCGATCGTGCTCGCGACCGTCCCGCTGGCCGACGGCATCGAGAACGGCCTCTTCTTCTTCGACGTGGTCCTGGTCTTCGTCGTCGTGTTCACCTGCCTGCAGGCGCCGACGCTGCCGTTCCTCGCCCGTCGGCTCGGGATCACCGACGAGCAGGTGGCCCGCGACGTCGAGGTCGAGGCAGCACCCCTGGACCAGATCGCCGCGGACCTGCTGCAGGTCCGGGTCCCGGTCGGCTCCCGGCTGGCTGGCATCGAGGTGAGCGAGCTGCGGCTGCCGCCGAACACGGTGGTGTCGCTGATCATCCGCAGCGCCTCGCCCTTCAACCCCGCGCCCGGGGAGCGGATCAAGGTCGGCGACGAGCTGCTCATCGTGACCCCGACGAGCACCCGGCAGGTCGCGGAGGACCGGTTGCACGAGCTCGCGCGCGCGGGCCGGCTGGCGCGGTGGCGCCGTCAGCTTCCACCTGAGCCCTCGACCTGAGCCGAGAGGTCAGGCCGGCGTGGCCGACGCCGTCTCGACCGACGGCAGGCAGAGGCTGTCGGCCTTGACCGACAGGGTCTTCTTCGCGTTCTTGTTGAAGCCGGCGTACTTGTTGCCGACGAGCACGTCGACGGAGTGGTCGGCCCGTCCGTCGGCCCGGACGGTGGCGCTCTTGAAGAAGCTCTTCGCCAGCAGCACCTCGGGGTCACGCTCGCCCGAGCCGACGATGACGGTGTCGTCGATCTTCTCGATCGTGTTCGAGGTGGCGGTGACCTTGAAGCCCGCGGTGCGCAGCGCCCGTCCGACGTTCGCGGCGAGGCCGCGGCTGTTCCCGCCGTTGAACACCTTCACGTAGACCTGCTTGGTCGCCAGCTGGCGCTTGGGCAGGCTCTGCTGCACGCACGGTGACGGCGGCGGCGGGGGCACCGGTGCGATCACGTTCGTGTAGCCCCAGTACGCGGCGTACACCAGGGCCGCGAGCAGGATGACCAGGGTGACCGGGGTCCGGACCACCCGGAAGATCCGTCCGATCAACGCAGCGTGCTCCTTGCCGTGTCTCGACGACGGTGCCTCGGTGCACCTCGTCGGGGCGGCCGACGCCTCCCATGCATGCGCGCGAGCCTAGCCTGCGGAGCGGGTCGCCCGGCCCATCCGCGACGACCGCGGGGTCATCGGAGCTCCAGCACGCGGGCGTGCATCGTCTGGCGCTGCTGCAGCGCGGCGCGCAGGGCCCGGTGCAGACCGTCCTCGAGGTAGTACTCCCCGCGCCACGCCACGACGTGGGCGAACAGGTCTCCGTAGAAGGTCGAGTCCTCCTCGAGGAGCGCCTCGAGGTCCAGCGTGCGCTTGGTGGTCACCAGCTGGTCCAGGCGCACCTGGTGCGGCGCGATGGCCGCCCACTGCTTCTGGACGTAGCTGTGGTCGGGGTAGGGCCGTACGTCCCCGACGCGCTTGAAAATCACGCGGTCAGCGTAGTCAACGATCCTCCGGACCCCCCGGAGGACATCGTTACGATTCGGACCATGACGCCAGACCCGGGCTACCTGCCGCCCACCGCCGCCGCAGCCCCGCCCGCCGCCGGCGCCGGCGTCGAGGCGCCGGCAGCGCCCGCCCCGCCGGCCCCGCTGTCCGAGGCCGGGCAGGTCATCGCCAAGGGCTACACCTTCGAGGAGCCGTCCATCCAGCTCGGCGTCCTGATGGAGGACGACACCGCGAAGCCCGACGCCCAGATCCGGATCCCGCTGAGCATGCTCAACCGGCACGGCCTGGTCGCGGGGGCCACCGGCACCGGCAAGACCAAGACCCTGCAGCTGATGGCCGAGCAGATCTCGGCGGCCGGCGTGCCCGTCTTCGCCGCCGACATCAAGGGCGACCTGTCCGGGATGGCCTCCCCGGGGGCGTCCAGCGACAAGCTGCTCGCGCGGACGGCCAGGCTCGGCCAGGACTGGCGGCCGCAGGCCTGCCCGGTCGAGTTCTTCTCCCTCGGCGGGCAGGGCGTCGGCGTCCCGCTCCGGGCGACGATGAGCTCGTTCGGGCCGACCCTGCTGTCCAAGGTGCTCGGGCTGAACGACGTCCAGGAGTCCTCGCTCGGCCTCGTGTTCCACTACGCCGACACGGCCGGGCTGCCGCTGCTCGACGTGGCGGACCTGCGGGCCGTGCTCACGCACCTCACCAGCGACGAGGGCAAGGGCGAGCTCAAGGCGATCGGCGGCCTCAGCGCCGCGACCGTCGGGGTGATCCTGCGCTCGCTGATCACGTTCTCCGACCAGGGGGCCGACGCCTTCTTCGGCGAGCCGGAGTTCGACACGGCGGACCTGCTGCGGGTGACCGGCGACGGCCGGGGCGTGGTGTCCCTGCTCGAGCTGCCCAACCTCCAGGACCGCCCGGCGATCTTCTCCACGTTCCTGATGTGGCTGCTGGCCGACCTGTTCCACGACCTGCCCGAGGTCGGCGACGTCGAGAAGCCCAAGCTCGTGTTCTTCTTCGACGAGGCCCACCTGCTCTTCGCCGACGCGTCCAAGGCGTTCCTCACCGCGATCGCGCAGACCGTACGGCTGATCCGCTCCAAGGGCGTCGGCATCTTCTTCGTCACCCAGACGCCGAAGGACGTCCCCGACGACGTGCTCGCCCAGCTCGGGTCGCGCGTGCAGCACCAGCTGCGGGCGCACACCCCGAACGACGCGAAGGCGCTCAAGCAGACGGTGGCGACCTTCCCGAGGTCGGACTACGACCTCGCCGAGGTGCTGCAGCAGCTGGGCATCGGCGAGGCCGTCGTCACCGTGATGGACCCCGACGGGGTGCCCACACCGGTCGCCTGGACGCGCATGATCGCGCCGCAGTCGCTGATGGCGCCGACGCCGGAGGACGTGCTGCGCCCGGGCGTCGCGCAGTCGGCCCTGATGAGGAAGTACGGCCAGGCGATCGACCGCGACTCCGCGCAGGAGATGCTGGCCCGCAAGCTCGAGCAGGGGGCGGCAGCCGCTCAGCAGGAGCGGGAGCAGGCCGAGCGGGCCAAGCAGCAGCAAGAGGCCGACGAGCAGGCCGCGAAGGAGCAGGCGGTCGCCGCGCGTCAGCAGCCCCGGGCCAGCCGGCCGCGAGCCTCGAGTCGCCAGCCGAAGGGGACGCTCGAGCAGATCGTGAGCTCGCCCCTGGTGAAGTCGTTCGCCGGGCAGGCAGGCCGCGAGATCATCCGTGGCCTCTTCGGGTCGGCGCGCAGGCGCCGCTGACGGGCGTCCGCCCTAGCGGATCTCGTACGTCCCCTCGAGGCGGGCGCGTCCGATCACGTGCCCGGCCATGGCGTCGAGCGCGTCCGCCAGGTCGAAGCCCTCGGGCAGGTCCAGCCGCTGGTCGAGGGCGAAGAGCTGGAAGACGTACGCGTGCGGCCCGTGCGACGGCACCGGCGCCGGCCCGGTCCAGCCGAGACGTCCGAGGGCGCCCCGGCCGTGCCGGAGGCCGCGGACCGGGCTGGGGTGGCTGAGCGCGTTCTCCGCCAGCCCGGGCAGCACGGGGTCGAGGCCGGCGGCGAGCGCGTGGGTCGCCGGCCGCTTCCTGGGGGCGTCGGGGTCCTGCACGACCAGGACGAGCTCGTCGGTCCCGCGCGGAGGGGGCGTCCATGTCAGGGCGGGCGACACGTCCGCCGCGAGGAGGTGGGCCCGGTACCGCGCGGGGAGCGGCGCGCCGTCGGCGAACGCGGGGCTGGTGAGGGTCAGGTTCTCGGGTGCCTGCAGGTCCGGTCGGGCCCAGGCGAGGGTGTCCTGCCCCGCCCGTGCGTGGCGGAGCAGGACACCGAGGGGGTTGCGCATGGGACGTGCCTTCCGTGGAGGAGATCAGCACGCCCAGGGTGCGTCATCGGATCAGGACGTGCCGACCGCGGGGCGGACGGTCCGGCCGACCCGACGCAGGAGACCGCGGCGTGGCCGGGGTCCGTGCCGTGGCGGCGGTTCCGGCGGCCAGGGGAGGTTCGGTCGGCTCCGGGAGCCGAGCTGGTCGTACGAGCTGACGGGCAGGCCGGGGCTGCCGAGGCTCGCGAGCGGGACGTGCTGGTGCATGACGGTTCCTTGCTGGGGTGGCGCGCGAGGGCGCGCAGGACCGGGCCCGGGACCAGGCAGCGGTGTTCGGTGCCAGGTCGGGTCGTGAGGGTGGTGGGCGACCTCGAGGGGTCGCGTGCGTTCGCGGGCGGGGCCGCGAGCGGGCGGGCCGTCAGTCTCGGCGGCAGGCGCCGAGGAAAGACCGGGACGGGTGATCAGCGCGTACGACGTGCTGCGGGATCATCGGCATCCAGGGTCACCTCCTCGGGCTCGGGAACGAGTCAGACGCTAACGAGGTCCGGAGGGCCCAGCAAGAGGTTTTACCGGCGGTACGGACAGCGACGAGGATCCGGCACCGAAGACGGTGTCGGATCCTCATCGCGACGAGCCCTGGGCGCGGCTAGAGCGCGACGCCGAACCAGAACAGGGCGAACTCGCGGTAGAACCGCAGGCCGATCGCCGCCAGGACGGCGAGGTACCAGACCGCCACGGCGGTGACCGCGTACGGCCGGAGCCGGGCGCCGAGGCGCTGCAGGCCGGCGCCGAGCCGGCCGGTGGCCGCGTTCTCGAGCGTGACCACCACGACCAGCGGGATGGTGACCGACCAGACGAGCATGCACCACAGGCAGAGCGCACCGATGACGTACAGGCTCTGCGTCTGGAGCCAGGTGATGAAGACGGCGGCGAGCAGCACGCCGACCTGGAGGCCGCGGTGGTACCACCGCGGCACCGCGACCCCGGCCGACCTCAGCACCCCGGTGGTGAGCACGACCGAGAAGCCGATGATGCCGAGCAGCGGGTTGGGGAAGCCGAACAGTGCCCCGGCCGCCGACCTCATGACCGGGCCGCAGGCGATGAACGGGCTGAGGTTGCAGGCCAGCTGCGTCGACGGGTCCTCGAGCAGCCGGAAGCGGTCGATGGTCAGCACCATCGCCGCGAGCAGCCCCAGGGCGCCGGCGACGACCATGAGCAGGCCCGTACGCCGACCCGGGTCCGACGTGCCCGCCGGAACCGGGTCGAGGTCGGGTCCGGCGTCGGCGGGCGGGACGGCGACCAGCGTGCGGTCCTCGGCCTCAGGCACTGGCGAGGGCGTCCACCCGGTCGGTCAGGTCCTGACCGGACAGCGTGTCGGTCTTCTTGCCGTCGATGAACATCGTCGGCGTCCCGGTGACACCGGCCTTGGCGGAGGCCTCCGTGTTGTCGGCGATCCAGCTCTTGTAGGTGCCGTCGGCGATGCACTTCTGGGTCGCGTCCCCACCCCCGTTGGCCGCGGCGAAGCGGGTGAGGTCGGTCGACGTCCAGCTGTCCGTCGTGGCCGAGTGGTTGGCGTAGAGCGCCGCGTTGAAGGCCGGCCAGGCGTTCGGGTCGTGCACGGCCAGGCAGGCGGAGGCGCTGCCGGCCTCGGTGCCGTAGTCGGTGACGATCTGGATGTTGTGGTAGGTCACCGCGAGCTTGCCGGAGGCCACCAGGTCGGTGAGCGTGGCGTTGTTCGTCGCCTCGAACTCCTGGCAGTGCGGGCAGGAGTAGTCGACCCAGAGGTCCATCTTGACCTTGGCCGTGTCGGCGCCGACGCGGACGCCGTCGGCGGTGTCACCGCCGCCGCCGATGGCGAACGGGACGGAGGTCCCGTCGACGGTGGTGGTGCCCGTGGCCACCGGACCGCCGGCCGCGGCGGCCGTGCTCCGACCTCGGGTGCCGAGGACGACGGCGGTCGCGATGATGGCGATCACCACGACGGCGACGCCGCCCACGATCGCCAGCTGGGTGAGGGTGCGGCGACGCTTGGCGCGGGCGAGGGCCGCCTGCTGGGCCGCACGGGCCTGGCGCCGGCGGTCTTCCGCGCCGGGATCGGGACGCTTGGCCATCTCAGTCCTCCTGCTGCTTGTTCGACGCGCGGGACTGCCGGTTGAGGCGGATGGCCGCGACGATCGCGATCACGCCCGCGGCGATCCAGCCCCACGAGGGGATGAGCGGCTCGCGACGCGGCGCCTCGGCCGGGGCCGGGGTGGCCGCGGGCGTCGCCGCCGGCGCGGATGAGGCCCCGGCCGCGGCGGCCTGCGCCGTGAAGCCGAACGTCCCCGAGACCGGGTGCCCGTCGTCGGACGTCACGCGCCACTCCACCGTGTAACGACCGGCGGGCGCCTGGGGTTGCACGTCGGCGACGACGTCGTCGCCGGCCAGCCTCGGCGTGCCCGAGGAGACGGGACCGTCCGGACCGGTCACGACGACCTGGGCGCCGAGCGCGACGGGTGCCTCCTCGAAGGTCAGGACGACCTGCGCGGGCGGTGTCGCCACCATGGCGCCGTCGACCGGGTTGCTGGACTTGAGCTCGTCGTGGGCGTACGCGGGGGCGGCGACGAGCGCGAGCACGAGGCCGGCACCCAGGGCGGCGGCGGTGGTCCGCCAGTGGGGCGGAGGTGCGATGGAACGGTTCATGGGGATCCTTCGACGAAGCAGACGGAGGGTCGCCGGCGCAGGGGCCGGGCGAGGCGGCGCGGGGCCGTGGGTGTCGGGCTAGGCGAAGGACAGGGGTGGTCCGCGCGAGAGGCGCGGACGCCGCGGTCGGCGCGGTGCGGCACGGACGAGCGCGGCGGTGACGGGGCGCGGACGGCGCCGGCGCGGACGCGCGGCGGGGGCGGCGTACGCGGCCTGCGCGACGCGGGCGACGAGACCCCAGCACCAGGCCTCGCCGCGGGCCAGCAGCCAGGCCGTGCCCAGCGTCGCCACGAGGTGGCCGACGAGCATCGGCCAGGCGTAGCCCATCGGACCCATGCCGTGGGCCGGCATGCAGGTCAGCACCGTCATGGCGTGGTGAGCGGCCTGGACCGGGGTGCAGCCGCCGGCGGCCGCCGCGGCGGTGTCGAAGAGGACGTGCAGCAGCACCTGCTGCGGGACGAGGGCGGCCACGAGCACCGGCAGCCGCACCCGCCGCCGGGTCAGCAGCAGCGCGACGAGCCCCAGCACGAACGCGGCCACCGCGAGCACGCCAGGTCCGGGCAGGGTCCCGCCGCCCGACAGGTGCGCCGCGGTCGCGAGCAGCAGCGAACCGCCGCCGAGCAGCACGACCCGCAGCGCCCGGATCACGGCCGGCGCCTCATCGTTCGCGTCTCATCGTTCGCGTCTCATCGTTCGGGGGACCGGTCCGGCGACAGGGCGGCGAGCCGGGCGTTGTACGCCTTGAGCTCGGCGTCGTCGTCGCGGTCGGCCTGCCGGTCGAGGCGCTTGCTGGTCTGGCGGTCGGTCCGGATCCACCCCACGAGCAGCGCCACCCCGAGCAGCAGCGAGGGGAGGTCGCCGGCACCCCAGGCTATGGCGCCACCGCGCTGCTGGTCGGCGACCAGGGCCACGGTGTCCGTGCGGCCCAGCGAGGCCCACCACTGCGGGGCGAGCAGCGTGGCGCCGGACATGAGCGCGATGCCGAAGAACGCGTGGAACGCCAGCGTGATGAGCAGGATCACCAGGCGGAACGGGTACGGCGGTCGCGCGGGACCCGGGTCGAGCCCGACCAGCGCCCAGACGAAGAGGTAGCCGGTGAGCAGGAAGTGGGCGGTCATGAGCACGTGGCCGGTGTGCGTCGACAGCGCTAGGGAGAACAGCGGGGTGTAGTAGAAGACGGTGAGGCCGCCGGTGAACAGGGCCGCGGCGACGACCGGGTTGCCGAAGAAGCTGAGCACCGGCGCGTGCACGAGGCGCAGCAGCGTCTCGCGCGGGCCGAAGCTGTGGTCCTTCCGGGCGTGCATCGCGCGCAGCGCGAGCGTGACCGGCGCCCCGAAGACGAGCAGGAACGGGACCGCGACCATGAGGGCCATGTGCTGCACCATGTGCAGGCTGAAGCCGAGCCGGCCGTAGACGCCGGGACCGCCGCTGGTGACGAAGACCAGCGCGAGCGTCCCCACCGTCCAGAAGGCGGTGCGCTGCAGCGGCCAGCGGTCGCCGCGGCGGTGCATGCGCACGACGCCGATGCCGTAGAGGCCGAGCATGGCGGCAGCGACGAACAGCCACAGCAGGTCGGGGGAGAAGGCCGTGAGGTAGCGGCCGAGCGTGAACGGCGGCGGCTCCGGGTAGCCGAGCAGCGAGGCGATCCGGTCGGCGGACCCGTCGGCGGCGTCGGCCGTCTCGGGCACCGGCGGGGCGGAGCGGGAGAGGGCGACGGCGAGCCCGACGGTCGCGCCCATCACGAGCAGCTCGACGCCCGCGAGCCGCGCGAACGCCGACCGGTCGGTGGCCAGGCGCGGGATGACGCGGCGGCGGTGGAGCAGACCCGCCACCCCGAGCAGCCCGAGGGCGACGACCTTGCCGATGACCAGGAGCCCGTACGGCGTCGCCAGGGCCGCGAACGACCCCAGGCGCAGGGCCGCGTTGACCACGCCGGAGAAGGCCACGACGACGAAGCAGACGCCGGCGAGCGTCGAGTAGCGACGGACGACGGCGTCGCGCTGGGCACCGAGGTGGCCCGCGACGAGGACGAGCGCCGCCAGCCCGCCGACCCACAGGACCGCGCTCAGCAGGTGCAGCGCGAGGCTGTCGACGGCGTTCATGTGGTTGGCCGCACCGGCGGCGTGCCCGGCCAGGGAGAGCGGCAGAATCGCCAGCAGGGCGACGACCCCCGCCCAGGCGACGGCCACGACCCGGGTGGCGAGGGCCGTGATCACGGTGGCCAGCAGGACGAGGAGCAGGCTGACCAGCAGGGCCCGGCCCAGCTCGAGCTGGGAGGTGAAGGAGAAGAAGACGAGGCTGAAGCCGGGGGCGCCGGGCGCGAAGCCCGACACGTCGGCGGCCGTGAGCACGAGCACGACGAGCGCGGAACCGGCCCAGACCAGCGCGCTGACCGTCGCTCCGCGCACCATCAGCCGGCGCGGCCCGGCGAGGCTGTCGACCGACTTCCCGGCCTCGGGGGCGACGGCCCAGGCGGCCAGCACCAGCAGGCCGACGGTGACGGAGGCGGCGAGGTCGTGCACGGCGCGGGCCGCGGGCAGCCCGTAGCGGGTCAGGACCCCGGGGTCGAGCAGGCCCTCGCTGGGCGCGGCCAGCGACCCGTTGGTCGCCAGCAGCACGAGGGCGACCACGACCGACACGGCGCCGGCGGCGACGAGCACGAGACGTCCGGGGACGGCCCGCTCGTGCGTCTGCACCCTGACCTCCGGTGCGGTCGTCGTGGCCACCGCTCCAGTGTAGGAACCCGCGCGCGGCGGGCACCGGAGACGACGGTCCCCTTGCGCCGTACCCTCTCGCCTGTGGGTGATCACCACTACGAGACACAGCTGCGCTGGGCCGACCCGGCGGGGACGGCCGACTACCGGACGTACTCCCGCGAGCACGAGGTCGTCGCTCCCGGGCGGCCCGTCCTCGTCGGTTCGGCCGACAGGCCGTTCCGCGGCGACCCCGCCCGGTGGAACCCGGAGCTGCTGCTGCTCGCGGCGCTCTCGGAGTGCCACCTGCTGTCCTACCTGAGCTTCTGCGCCCGCGCGGGGGTCGTGGTGACCGCGTACGCCGACCACGCGACGGGCACGATGCGGCAGGAGGGGATGGGTGGGCGCTTCACCGAGGTCGTGCTCCGGCCGTCCGTCACCGTCGCCGACGCGTCGATGGTCGGCGAGGCCGAGACCCTGCACGGCCCGGCGCACGAGGCCTGCTTCATCGCGTCCTCGGTGAGCTTCCCCGTTCGACACGAACCGAAGGTGGTGGCGGCATGACCGCCTGGACCGGTCCGTACGCCCCGACGCTGCTCGCCTTCGAGGAGGCGGCGCAGGCCTTCGTCGACCTCGTCGCCCAGGTCCGCGGCGACTGGGACCGCCCGGGGCTGGGCGTCTGGGACCTGCGCTCGCTCGTGGGGCACACCGCCCGCGCCCTGGTCACCGTCACGACCTACCTGGACCGGCCGGCCGCCCGGGAGGACCTGACCTCGGCCGCCGCCTACCTCGCCGGCAGCGGCACGGTCGACCCGGGGCTCGTCGCGGACCGGGGCCGCCAGGCGGGCACGGACCTCGGCGACGACCCGGCCGGCTGGGTCGGCGCCGCGGCGGAGCGGGCGGTCGCCCGGGTCCGCGAGGCCGACCCGCAGACGCTCGTCGAGACGGTCAACGGAGGGATGCGGGTGGGGGCCTACCTCCCCACGCGCACCTTCGAGCTGGTCGTGCACACCGCCGACGTGGCGACGGCGCTCGGGCTCGAGCCGGACGTGCCGCCGGCCGCGCTCCGCGAGGCGGCCGGGCTGGCGACGCAGGTCGTCCTCGAGCAAGGGAGAGGCCAGGACCTGCTGCTCACCCTGACCGGCCGCGCGGACTGGCCGGCCGACCTCGTGGTGATCAGGTAGGGGTGCCCTCGCCGCGTTCCGCGGCGACGTCGCGCTCGAGCTGGTCGACCTTGGCCACGTACTCCTTGGGCTTGGCCTTGCGCTCGAGGCCGGCGGCGTTCATGTAGCGGACCTTGCCGAACACGTCCCGCTCGGTCCAGCCGCGGTCGTGCTGGCCGAAGACCCAGGCGACGTTGGCGAACGAGTTCGCGTCGCGCCCGTCGAGGAAGTACTTGTTGTTGAGGTAGAGCGCGGTCGCGTACGCGTGCTCCGGGGTGTCCGACCACTCGAGGATCTTCTTGCCCCAGTACATCCGCATGTAGTTGTGCATGTAGCCGGTGGCCCGCATCTCGCGCATGGCCGCGTTCCAGTAGTCGTCGTGGGTCTCGGCGTCCTCGAGCTCGGCCCGGGAGTAGCGGTGCTCGCGCAGGTCGTCCTCGTGCTCCGACAGCGTCTTGCGGGCGAAGTCGGGCAGGGAGGAGTAGGCGTCGTAGCGGGGCTGGAAGAAGACGAAGTTCATCGGCAGCTCGCGCCGGACGATCAGCTCCTCCAGGAAGTCGTCCCGGTTCTCGCTCGCGGGCTTCTTCATCGCCTCGAGCGCGATCCAGACCACGGACAGCTGGCCGAAGTGCAGGTACTTGCTCATGTGCGAGACGTCCGAGGTCTGCGGCTGGTTGCGGTGGTCGGCGTACGCGTCGAAGTGGTCGGCGAGGAAGTTCTTCAGGACCGTCTTCCCGGCCGTGGTGCCGCCGACGAACAGCGGCACCACGGGGACGTCGTCGTCGAGCCCGAGCCGGTCGAGCAGGGCGTCGACGTCGGACAGGTCCTCCCCGGACACGTCCGGCACCGGCGTCGTGGTCGTGGGCCTCGTCCTCGGCAGGTCGACGAGGAACCGCTCGAGGTGCCGGGTGATCTTGGGCCGGATGGTGCGGGCCGCGTGCTCCTGGTGGTCGGAGACCAGCTCGACCGGGACGACGACGTCGCTCTCGACCTGGACCACCGAGCAGGGGGCGGCGTCGGCGACGTGCTCGCGCCACTCGCGCTGGTTGCGCAGGTAGCCGCGGTCGCAGACCACCAGGCTCGCGTCCTGCGCCAGCCGCAGCGCGACGTCGTCGGGGTGGCCGCGCAGGACGACGAACGTGATGTCCCGCTTCGCCAGCGCGGCCTCGACGTCGGCCAGGCCCTGCAGCATGAAGTGGTAGTGGCGGCGGTTGGCCTCGGGGTAGTCGTCCATCAGCCCGAACGCGACCAGCACCGGCTGGCCCAGCTCGTCGGCCCGGTGGACCGCGTACTCCAGCGCGTGGTTGAGCTCGGCGCGCTGCGCCTGCTGCATCCAGTACAGGACGTACGCGCCCTCCGCCGCGACCTCGGTGTCGTTGAGGGCCTGGACCCGTTCGGCCTGGATGCCCGGGTAGACGTCAGCGGGTCCCGCGTCGTTGCTCACGCCCCCACCTTCGCGCGCGGACCGGCTCCCGGATCACCCGGCCGGGTCACGGGCCCGCAGAGCCGCGCAGGCGATGCAGAGCCGGGCCTCGGGCCGGGCGGCGAGGCGTTCGGGAGCGATCGGGCGACCGCAGCGCTCGCACACCCCGTACGTCCCCGCCGCGAGCCGGTCGCGGGCGGCGTCGAGCTCGGCGAGGGTGTGGGTGACCTGGACGAGGAGCGCGGTGTCGCGGGCCTGGTCGAGCGACGCGGTCGAGCCCTCGGGGTCGTGCTCGTCGTCGGTGAAGGTGAGGCTGCGCGCGTCCTGGGTCTCCTCGATGGCGGCCCGGAGCGCCTGCTCCTGCGCGCGGGTCGCGGCGGTCCGCTCCTCGAGCAGGGCCGCAGGATCGAGGTTCAGCGGCCGATCAGCCGGCGCAGGCCGCTGCGGGCCGGAGGCGTCGGGACGCCGTTGTCCTGGGCGCGGGTCGTGGCGGGTGCGGGTTCGTCGATCTCGGCCGGGGTCTCGATCTTGCTGACGAAGCCCGGGACCTCGAGCAGCGAGCCCGCGGCGTCCTGCGCCCGCGGTGCGATCTCGCCCTCGACGCTGTAGAGGGCATGGGTCAGGACCGCGGTGCAGCGTGTCCCGTAGCCGTGGTCCATGACCTCGCAGCCGTAGCACTTCACCTGGCCGGTGGTGATCACGAGGTCCGGGTTGGCACCCGCCAGCTGGTCCTCGCGGGCGGTGACGCGGGCGGCGTACGCCCGGACAGCATCGCCGTTCCAGCAGGCGACGCCGTCGCCCCCGCTGCGGATGTCGACACGCACACAGCACCTCTTCGTCGAGTAGCCGTACCTACGAGACGTGAACGTCCCGCATCGCCTGATCGTGCCACACCGGTGCTGCCCGGCGGTCGGTCCACTCCCCGCGACCGCGAGTTCCGGGTGCTCGGACTGCTCCCGCTGCTCAGAGGTCGTAGGTCATGCCCATGGCGGTGCGGACCTCGGCGAGGGTGGCGTCGGCCACCTCGTTCGCGCGGGCGTTGCCCGCGGCCAGCACCTCGATCAGGTGGCCGGGGTCGGCCTCGAGCTCGGCGCGGCGGGTGCGGATCGGCGCGAACGTGGAGTTCACGGCCTCCGTGACGACCGCCTTGAGCCGGCCCGAGCCGCCGTCGCCGATCTCGTCGGCCCAGCTCTGCGGCGTCCGCCCGGTGCACAGGGCCGCCAGCAGCAGCAGGTTGGCGACCTCGGGCCGGTGCTGCGGGTCGTACGTGATGTGCCGGTCGGAGTCGGTCACGGCCTTCTTGATCAGCTTGGCCGTGGCGTCGGCGGTCATGCCGATCTCGATCGAGTTGCCCCGGGACTTGCTCATCTTCTGCCCGTCGGTGCCGAGGATGTTCGGCGCCTCCGACAGCAGCGCGTCGGGCTGCGGGAACACGGGCTGAGCCTTCGTGCCGAGCGGGGAGGACCCCCCTGACCCCCCCGAGAACCGCGGATAAGCCTCGTCGAACCTCCGGGCGACCACGCGGGTCTGCTCCAGGTGCGGCAGCTGGTCCTTGCCGACCGGGACGACGTTGGCCTTGCAGAAGAGGATGTCGGCGGCCTGGTGCACCGGGTAGGTGAGCATCAGCCCCGACATGGGCCGCTGGCTGGCGGCGAGCTCGGACTTGACCGTCGGGTTGCGGCGCAGCTCGGAGTCGGTGACCAGGGAGAGGAAGGGCAGCAGGAGCTGGTTGAGGGCCGGCACGGCCGAGTGGGCGAAGATCGTGCTCCGCGTCGGGTCGAGCCCGACGGCGAGGTAGTCCACGAGCAGCGAGAGCACGCGTTCGCGGATGGGTCCGACGCCGTCGCGGTCGGTGATGACCTGGTAGTCGGCGATGAGGATCCAGGAGTCCACGCCCAGGTCCTGCAGCCGTACGCGGTTGGCCAGGGAGCCGAAGTAGTGCCCGATGTGCAGCCGACCGGTCGGCCGGTCCCCGGTGAGCATCCGGTAGCCGCTGGCGTCCTTCACCAGGTCGGCCTCGATCTGGCGGGAACGTCGCTGGGCCGCGTCGAACGACGTGGTCTCCGACGTCACCGCCTCGAGTGTCGTCGACCCGTCGGCCGTGCTGACGTCGCTCACGCGTGCGTTCCTCCCGCTCGTCCCTGCCGTGCGCTGTCGTGGCGCAGCAGCGCGCACGACGACTTTCAACTCTAGTGCTGAGATGGACGACGGCCCTCGCGGATTCAGCGGGGCAGACGAGCCCCCCAGACCACGCAGGAGCACGCATGACCTACACGCCCGAGCAGACCGCCATCCTCGAACGCGAGCCGCTGCCGGCCGTCGGCACCACCTCGGCCCAGGTCGACTACGAGGTCGAGGGCACCGCGTGCTCCGGCTACCTCGCCCGTCCCGACGACGACGGCCCGCACCCGGGGGTGCTCGTCGTGCACAACTGGCTCGGCGTCACCGACGCGGTCCGGTTCCGCGCCGACATGCTCGCCCGGCTGGGCTACGTCGCGTTCGCGGTCGACGTCTTCGGTGCCGACGTGCGCCCGACGCCGGAGGAGGCGGCGGGCGTGGCCGGCGGCTTCTACGGTGACGAGCGGCTGTTCCGGGCCCGGCTGACGGGCGGCTACGAGCAGCTGCTCGCCCAGCCCGGCGTCGACCAGGCCCGGACCGCGGCGATGGGCTACTGCTTCGGCGGCTCCGGCGCGCTCCAGCTCGCCCGCACCGGCGCCGACCTGCGCGGCGTCGTGAGCTTCCACGGCGCGCTGCAGCCGGGCCCGGAGGGAGAGGCGGCCGACATCCGCGCCAAGGTCCTCGTGCTCACCGGCGCCATCGACCCGGTCGTGCCGCCCGAGGCCGTCGACGCCTTCGAGGCCGACCTCAAGACGGCGCCGGACCTGGACTGGCAGGTCGTCACGTACTCGGGCTCCATGCACGCCTTCACCGAGCCCGGCACGAACGCCCCGGACTACGGCGCGCAGTTCAACGCCGTCGCCGAGGCCCGCAGCTGGCAGGCGATGAAGAACTTCTTCGGCGAGGTGCTGGCCGCCTAGGCCAGGTGGGTCAGGACGCCACGTCGGCGAGCTGGTCGGGGTCCTCGTCCAGCTCGCCGATCTGGCGCCGGAGCTTGGCCATCAGGCGCGAGAGCAGCCGCGAGACCTGCATCTGGGTCACCCCGATGACCGCCGCGATCTGGGACTGCGTCATCTCCTCGACGAACCGCATCCGCAGCAGGTCACGCTCGGCGTCGGTCAGGCCCTGCAGCGACTCGTGCAGCAGCACGCGGGTCTCGACGAGGTGCCACTCCGGCGGGTGCTCGGGGACCCAGGCGTCGCCCACGAGGGAGTCGATGCTGGTCGAGTGCAGCCCGAGCTCGGCCGTCCGGGCGTCCTCGACCTGCTGGGTCGTCCAGCCCAGGTACGTCGCCAGGTCAGCGCTGCTCGGCACGCGGCCGATCTCCTGGGCGAGGTCGGGCGTCGCGCCGCGCAGCACGTTGGCGGCCTCCTGGACCGACCGCGGCGGGCGCACCGACCAGCCGTGGTCGCGCAGGTAGCGCCGCAGCAGCCCCGACATCGTGACCCAGGCGAAGTAGCCGTACGTGGTCTGCGCGGGGTCGTAGCGGTCGAACGCCTCCACGAGGCCGCCCCGGGCCACCTGCACGAGGTCGTCGTACTCGCTGCGGGGGCCGTACCGGCGTGCCGCGCTGGTCGCCAGCCACAGGTGCAGCGTCACGACCTCGTCCCGGATGGCGCGACGGTCCTCCGGCGTGGCGTCCTCGAGGTGGCTCATCAGGTCCTGCGTGCGTTCCCGGTCGGCCTCGCGCTCGCGTCCCCGCGGCGGGGTGTTCGGGTCGCGGCGCGACGGCTGGCCGAAGTCGTGCACGACCGGCGGCTCGCCGAGCGCGTGGGCGCTGTCGGTGGTCGCGCCGGCGTCGACGAAGTAGGCCTCCGGTCCCGTCTGCACGTCCTCGCCCTCGGTCAGCACCCCGCGACCCCCGGACCTACGACCGTCCCGGGCGACGGCACGACGCTCGCGGCCTGCACGACATTTCTCCACACCATGACCAGTCAACCGATCCATCAAGAGGGTTTGGTACACCCCTAAGGGGGTAACACACCACCATGCCCACACCCATCACCATTGCTGTCGTCGACGACTACGACGTCGTCGTCCTGGGGGTGGCTCGGATGCTCGAGCAGTACCCAGACCGTGTGCGGGTGGAAGAGCTCTCCACCACCTCGACCGTCGACCGACCGGTCGACATCGTTCTCTACGACGCCTTCGCGCAAGCCGAGACCGACACCGCCGACCTGAAGCAGTTCCTCGACAACCCCCTCGCTGGACGCACCGTGGTCTACACCTGGAACTTCCACCCCGAGCTCGTCGAGCAGGTGCGGGAGCAGGGGCTGCACGGCTACCTCTCCAAGGCCCTGCCGGCGCGCGACCTGGTGTCGTGCCTGGAGCGGGTGCACGCCGGCGAGGTCGTGGTCAGCGAGCCGCCGGGCCGGGCCCGCAGCGCGACCGGGCTCGACTGGCCCGGGCGCGCCGAGGGGCTGAGCGACCGGGAGTCGGAGATCCTCGCGCTGATCACGCAGGGCAAGAGCAACGCCGACGTCGCCGGCATCACGTTCCTCAGCCCGAACACGATCAAGTCGTACGTGCGCACCATCTACCGCAAGATCGGCGTCACGAGCCGTACGCAGGCGGTGCTGTGGGGCGTGCACCACGGGTTCGTGCCCGGCGCGCACGAGCACGGCGGCCGCTGGGCCTGACCGGGTGGGGTCGGCCGCCGGCTCGGCGAGCGCCGCCTACTGGACGGCCGAGGTCAGCCGCATCAGGTTGTCGATGACGCTCCGGGCGAAGCCACGCTTGGCCCAGTCCTGCGCGGAGAGCTCGCGCGACAGGCTCCGGTAGTGGTCCTCGACGGCCTTGACCTGGTCCACGAACTCACGCCCGCAGACCATCAGCATCACCTCCAGGTCGAGCTGGAAGGAGCGGATGTCCATGTTCGACGAGCCGACGACCGCGACCTGGTCGTCGATCGAGATGTGCTTGGAGTGCAGGATGTTCGGACCGGGGTAGAGGTAGATCCGGACGCCGGCCGCGAGCAGCTCCGCGTAGTAGGAGTGCTGGGCGTGGAAGACCACGAACTGGTCGCCCGTCGCGCCCACGAACAGCTCCACGGCCACACCGCGACGCGCGGCGGTGGTGATGGAGCCCAGCAGGGACTGGTCCGGCACGAAGTACGGGCTCGTGATGCTGATCCGCGACGTCGCGTGGTAGAGCAGGCTGTTGAAGAGGGCCAGGTTGTTCTCCGACTCGTACGCGGGCCCGCTCGGCGCGACCTGGGCGAGCAGGCCGCCCTCGCGCTGGGCGGCGGAGGACTGCTCGCGCGAGCTGCTCAGCAGCTCGTCGGTCTCGCAGTACCAGTCCGTCACGAACAGCGCGTCGATCTCGTGCACGACCGGGCCGTGCACCTCGCAGAGCTCGTCCACCCACTGCAGCCCGCGCCGACGGTTGCCCCGCTTGTCGTAGCTGGGGTCGATCATGTTCAGCGACCCGACGAAGCCGACGGCACCGTCCACCACCATGAGCTTGCGGTGGTTGCGGAGGTCCGGGCGCTGCCAGCGGCCCTTGAGCGGCTGCACCGGCAGCATCAGGTGCCAGAGGACCCCCAGCTCGCTCAGCACCCGCAGCGTCCTGCGGTAGCCGGGGTAGGGCCGGGTCCCCATGTGGTCCAGCAGGAGCCGTACGGTCACCCCGCGCTCGACCGCCCGCCCGAGCGCGGCGAAGAACGGCTCCGTCGTCGCGTCGCGGATGGTGATGTAGAACTCCACGTGCACGTAGCGCTCGGCCGAGTCGACCGCCTCGACCAGCGCCTGGAGCTGCTCACCGAACCCCATCACCATGCGGGCGTCGTTGTCCTGCAGCAGGGGCATGGAGCCGACCGCCTCGACGAGCGAGGAGACCGAGGGGAACCACGGGGGCGCGTCCTCGCCCGGACGGACCGGGCCGACCTCGCGGGCGGCCTCGGAGATCAGCGCGTCCATGTTCTGCTGCTTCTCGCGCCGGCGGACCGGCAGCCGGGGGCTCCCGATCAGCAGGAACAGCACGATGCCCAGCAGCGGGATGAGCGCCATCAGCAGCACCCACGCCAGGGCCGAGCTGGGCTCCCGGTTGCGGGGCGCGATGACCAGGGCCACGGCGACCAGGGCGATCTCGAGGCCGACGAGCAGACCCGTGCCGCTCAGGCCGTCCAGGAGATCGAACACGAGCGGCAAACTACAGGGGTGCCTCAGGGTCGGACGCAGTTGAGTCGAGGCCGCTCTGGGTATCCTTCATTCATCTGGTAGGCACACGGGGCGGCTTGTTGACCCTTTGATCTTTGCTTGCATCCCGGCTGGGAAGCCTCAGAGATCGAACCCAGGAGCGAGCCTTCGTGCCTTCGTCCGTCCCTACCGGTGCTGCCACCGCCCGCCTCGCGTCGCAGCCCCTCACCCGGAGCTTCACCGCGCTGACCGCCCAGGTGCGTTCCTCCGGGCTCCTCGCCCGGACCCGCGGGTTCTACGCCCTGGTCTTCGGCGTCCTGGTCCTCGCCCTCGGCGGTATCGCCACCGGCGTCGTGCTGCTGGGCGACTCGTGGCTGCAGCTGCTGATGGCCGGCGCCCTGGGCCTCGTGCTCACGCAGTTCGCGTTCCTCGGCCATGAGGCCTCGCACCGCCAGATCTTCACCTCGGGCAAGGCCAACGACCGCAGCGGCCGGATCCTGGCCGTGGGCTTCGCCGGCCTCAGCTACAGCTGGTGGATGCACAAGCACACCAAGCACCACGGCAACCCGAACCAGGTCGGCAAGGACCCCGACATCGCCCGCGACACCATCTCGTTCGTCGAGGCGGACGCCGCGGAGCAGCGTGGGTTCGTGCGCTGGGTCACCCGTCGGCAGGCGTGGCTGTTCTTCCCGCTGCTGCTCCTCGAGGGCCTCAACCTGCACTACAAGTCGGTCGAGTCGCTGCTCCAGCGCGGTCCGGTCAAGGGCCGCATGGTCGAGCTCGCGATGCTCGGCGTGCGCTTCGGGCTGTACGCCGGCGTGCTGTTCTGGTTCCTGCCGCTCGGCATGGCCGCGGCGTTCATCGGCGTTCAGCTGGCGATCTTCGGCTTCTACATGGGCGCCACGTTCGCGCCGAACCACATGGGCATGCCGATCGTCCCGGCCGACGCCAAGCTCGACTTCCTGAGCAAGCAGGTCCGCACCTCGCGCAACATCACCGGCGGCTTCTGGATGAGCGTCCTCATGGGCGGCCTGAACTACCAGGTGGAGCACCACCTCTTCCCGAGCATGCCCCGGCCGCACCTGCGGGCCGCCCGGAACATGGTGCGCGAGCACTGCCGCACGTTGGACGTGCCCTACACCGAGACCAACCTGATCCGCGCGTACCACTCGGTCCTGACGCACCTCGACCGCGTCGGCCTCAAGGCCCGCGACCCGTTCGACTGCCCCGCCGCGCAGACGATGCGCTTCGGCTGAGCCCGGTCGAAGGGCCTCGACGTGGTGGGCCTTCCTCGGCCTGCCGACCGGTGCTGCTGAGATGGGCGCCACCATGGCTCCCTCTGAACACGACGGCCCACGCCCCGACCGCAGCCTGCTGCGGCCGGGGCTTCGTGTCGTCATCACCGGGACCGTGGGTCGCGGTCACAAGCCGGCCCAGTACTACGCCGGCGCCGGCAACCGCTTCTACGAGCTCCTGCAGGGCAGCGGCCTCGTCGACGAACGGCTCGACCCCGACCGGGTCGACCGGCTGCCGGACCTCGGGGTCGGGCTGACCGACCTGGTGATCGAACGCGTCCTGCGCGCCGGGCACGAGCCGGAGGTGCTCGTCCACCGGCGACCGTTCGACACCGCGATCCGGGCCGCGGCGCCCCTGGTGGTCGCGTTCGTGAGCAAGACCGCCGCCACCTGGTACGCCCGCGGTGCCGGCGAACGGCTGCCGCAGGGCTACGGGGAGCTGGGCTGGAAGGTGGCCGGGGTGCCGGCGTTCGTGCTGCCCGGGCCGTCGGGGGCCAACAACGGGATGCCGCTCGCGCTCCGGCTGGCGATGTGGACAGACCTGACCGACTTCTGCGACCAGGTGGGCGCGTGGCGGAGGATACGAGATTCGAACTCGTGAGGGCGTGAACCCAACCCGCTTTCCAAGCGAGCGCCATAGGCCTCTAGGCGAATCCTCCGCGCGGAACCTTACCCGCCGCCCGACCGCACGCCGAACGCGTCCGGGGCCTGCTCGGCCACGACGGGTCCGGAGGGGTTCGCGTACAGTGGTGGCCGGTCCCCCGCGTGGCGGCACCTCACCCAACTCCCCCAGGGCTTAGCGGCAGCAAGGGTCAGTGAGCTCTGCCGGGTGCGCGGGGGACTCCTTCGTCTCCGACGAAGCAGCGCTCAGGCGGCGAGGGGCTCCGCGAGGTCGTGCAGGGCGAGGATGCGGTCGAGCTCGGGCCGTCCGGCGTCCTTGGCGAAGTGCTCGGCGACCAGGCCCACCCGCCGCGCGGACTCCACGTTCTCCAGCACGTCGTCGACGAACAGCACCTGGCCGGCGGGCAGCCCCATCCGGTCGACGGCGTAGCGGAAGTAGGCGGGGTCCGGCTTGGCGACGCCGATCTCGGCCGAGATCACCAGCGGGTCGAAGAGACGTTCGTAGCCCAGCTCGCGGCGCATGTACGCGGCCCGTTCGCGGTGCTGGTTGGTGGCGATCGCGCACGCGAGGCCCTGCGCCCGCAGCGCGCGGACCGCGTCGAGCATCCCCGCGTCGACGACCAGGTGCTGCCAGACGTGCAGCAGGTCCTCGGCGCGGGCCGGGAGACCGTGGGCCGCGATGACGCGGGTCAGTGCGTCCGCGAACGGCTCCGTGCCGGCCAGGAGAGGCCGCTCGGCCGTGCTCACCTCGTCCAGGAACGCGTCCAGCGCCGCCCCGTCCAGCCCGGTCGCCGCGCCGATCTCGGCGGCCCAGTCGTTCGCCGGCCGTTGCAGGACGCCGTCGCAGTCGAACAGGACCGCTCGGATCTGTGCGTTCACCCGCCCCAGTCTGGCAGAGGGGTGAGCCCCGACCGGGTCCTCGCGTTCACCTCACGCGCGCCAGCAGGCCCATCGCGTCGAACGGCGCCCGCACCTTGGCGTCGTTGTCGCAGTACACGTAGACGTCGAGCCCGGCGTCGTCCCAGCCCCGCACCTTCGCCGCCCAGGCGTCCAGGGCGGCGTCGTCGTAGCCGCTGGCGTAGAGCTCGTCGTGGCCGTGCAGGCGCACGTACGCGAACGGCGCGGTCACCTCGTCGAAGACCGGCCAGGTCCCCGGGTTGTCCGACAGCACGAGGGCCACGCCGTGCCGGCGGAGCAGCGCGGTGAACGCCGGGTCGCGGAAGCTCTCGTGGCGCACCTCGAACGCGTGCCGCAGCGCCAGCCCGGGCACCGTCGTGGTGGTGAGCGCCCGGTCCGCGCTCAGGCGGGCGTCGTGGTGGGCCGCCAGCGCCGCCGCCTCGCCGGCGGTGCGGGGGAGCGTCTCGAGGAACGCGGCCAGCTTCGGCTCGTCGAAGCGGAAGGTGGCGGGCAGCTGCCAGAGGAACGGCCCGGTCCGCTCGCCGAGCGCGAGCACACCGGAGGCGTAGAAGTTGGCCAGCGCCGCGGTGGGTTCGACCAGCCTGCGCAGGTGGGTGATGAACCGGCTGCCCTTGACGGCGAAGACGAAGTCGCGACCGGTCACCGGGTCGACCTCGGTCAGCCAGCGTGCGTAGCTCGAGGGCCGCAGCAGGCCGTAGAAGCTGCCGTTGACCTCGATGCTGGTCATCCGCTCGGCCACGTACGCGAGCTGACCCCGGACGGCCAGGCCGTCGGGGTAGAACGTGCCGCGCCACGGCTGGTAGGTCCAGCCGGAGATGCCCACCCTGATCACACCGACCTCCTCGTCCGCACCGAGACGTCCACCCGGGCGGCAGGATCTCCACCCGGGCTCCACCTAGCGGTCGATGTGGTCGACCCCTCCCGGACGGCAGCGTGGAGGCCATGGACCTGCACCCGCTCGAGGCCCCGCTGATCGCGGCCGCCGCCTTCGTCTTCATCCTCTACCGCCAGCTCCGCGCCTCGCCGGTGGACGCCGCGGGCGGTGCGCGCCGACCGCTCGTCTTCGCCGCGATCGGGGTGGTCCTGGCCGGTCGGTACCTGCTGCACCACAGCGTCACCACCCTCGGGGTGGTCGGGCTCGTCGTCAGCCTCGCGGTCGCCGCCGTCCTGTCCTACCTCCGCGGCCGCTCCGTCCGGGTGTGGCGCAGGGACGGGGCGTGGTGGCGGCGGGGGACCGGCCTCACCCTGGTGCTCTGGTTCTGCTCGATCGGGACCCACCTCGGCATCGACGCCCTGGTCGGGCACCTCGACCCGGCCGAGGGCATCGGCAAGGGCCTGGGCAACGCCACCCTGCTGCTCTACCTCGGCCTCTCCCTGGGGCTGCAGCACGTCGTCGTCGTCCGGCGGGTCCGCGCCCTGCCCGGCCCCGAGGTCACCGCGCCGACGAGGGACACCAGCCGCTTGGCAGGCTGAGCACGTGTCCACCCGGCTCGTGATCGCGACCCGGCTGCTCGTGACGCTCGGTCTGGCCCTGGTGCTGCTCACGAGCGACGAGTTCGTCGCCGGTCCCCGCTCCACGCGGTGGGGGCTCGGGATCCTCGTCGCGGTGGTCTGCGGCTCGGTGCTGCTCGTGGACACCGAACGCCGTCGGCCCTGGTTCGGCGTCCCGCGCGGGCTGTCACGCGCCGCCCTCGTGGTGCTGGCGCTGTCCGGCGTGCTCACCGGCTGGCTGCTGCCGAGCGGCTCCGGCCTCGCGGTGCCGCTCGTGGCGGCGCGGGTCGCCGCCCAGGCGAGGATCCCGACCTGGTGCCGGTACGCCGTCCTGGGCGTCAGCTCGCTGGCCCTCGTCGGCTGCAACCTCGTCGGGCACGGTCCGTGGTGGGCCTACCTCGCCGGACCGGTCGCGGTCGGCGTCGTCTTCCAGTCGGGGCTGCGCATCCAGTCGCGGCGCCAGCACCTCGAGGACGCGGAGCTGCTGCTGGCGCAGGAGCAGGCGCTCCGTGAGGAGCACGTCCGGGGAGCGGCGGCCGCCGAGCGGACCCGGATCGCCCGCGAGCTGCACGACGTGCTGGCCCACACCCTGTCGGGGCTGACCGTGACCCTCCAGGCGACGGCGGTGCTGCTGGAGGCCGAACACGCCTCGTCCGTCGCCCGCGAGCAGGTCGACCGGGCCCGTGCGCTGGCGGTCGACGGGCTCGCCGAGGCGCGTACGGCGGTCGCCAGCCTCGCCGACGTCGACGACGCCCGGGCACCGGTCGACCTCGTCGCCGTGGTCGGGCGGCAGGTCCGC
Organism: uncultured Friedmanniella sp.; assembly: GCA_964251895.1. Lineage (GTDB taxonomy): Bacteria > Actinomycetota > Actinomycetes > Propionibacteriales > Propionibacteriaceae > Microlunatus. Next base: position 25,897 of record CAXULL010000022.1, on the reverse strand, counting down.
GAGCACAGGATCACGACCGGCGCGGACGCGATCCTGGACGTCGTCGCGGTGCCCGGCGACCTGGCGCCGGCTGTGGTGGGGGCGGTGTCGGGCATCGTCCGCGAAGCGTTGACGAACGCGGTGCGGCACGCGCCCGGGCGCCCGGTCCGCGTCGTGCTCGCCGACGGAGGTTCCGAGGACCCGGCAGGGTCCAGGCTGGACGTCGTGGTCGAGGTCGACGAGGGCGGCCCGGCCGCACCGGGTGCACTGGGTGGCATGGGCCTCAGCGGGATGCGCGACCGTGCGGTCGAGCTGGGCGGTGCGCTCGAGGCCGGACCGTCCGCACGGGGGTGGCGGGTCGCGGCCAGCGTGCCTCTCGAGCGGACGGGTGGCGGGGGTGGCTGAGCCGATCCGGGTGGTGGTCGCCGACGACCAGACGGTGGTCCGCGACGGTGTCTGCCTGATGCTCGGCCTGGCTGACGGCATCGTGGTCGTCGGTACCGCCGCCGACGGGGCCGAGGCGGTCGAGGTGGTCGACGCCACCGCACCCGACGTGCTGCTCCTCGACCTCAAGATGCCCGGGGTGGACGGGGTCGAGGCGACCCGGCGGGTCCGCGCGCTCGGACGTCCCCCGGCGGTGGTGGTGCTGACCACGTTCGACGACCAGGCCTGGGTGCTCGGGGCGCTCCGTGCCGGAGCGCTCGGCTACCTGACCAAGGACGCCGACGCCGCGGCGATCGCGGACGCCGTCCGCGCCGCGGCGGGGGGCCGCTCGCTGCTCGACCCGACCGTGCGGGCCCGGCTGCTCGAGGCGACGGACCACGGGCCGGCGCGGCCGCCGACCGGGCTCGCGGGTGCGGTGACGGCGAACCAGGAGGGCCTCACGACCCGCGAGGTCGAGGTGCTCCGGCTGGTCGCCGGCGGTCTGGCCAACCGCGAGATCGCGCGGGCGCTCGTGGTCTCGGAGGCGACCGTCAAGACCCACGTCAACCACCTGCTGGCCAAGCTCGAGGTGCGCGACCGTGCGCAGGCGGTCGCCTGGGCGTACCAGCACGGCGTGCTCTGACGGTTCGCCCGGGGCGACGATCGCCGACGGCGGGGACTGTCAGTGGCCGGGCATAAGGTCTGTGCCGTGGACGAGGTGCTGCGCTCGGGGTCAGGAGTGGTCGACCCGGACGAGCAGGACCCCTGGGAGACGGGTGAGGAGCCGGCCCCGTACGAGCAGACGACGCAGGACGAGGCCCTGTTCGGGGAGCCCGAGGGGGTGCGGGCCGAGCGGGCGGCGCCGCTCGCGCTCTACCGGCGCTACCGGCCGGACACGTTCTCCGCCGTCATCGGCCAGGACCACGTCACGCAGCCCCTGCAGCGGGCGCTGGCGAACAACCGCGTCAACCACGCCTACCTGTTCTCCGGGCCGCGCGGGTGCGGCAAGACCACGTCGGCGCGGATCCTGGCCCGGGCGCTCAACTGCGAGTACGGGCCGCGCGCCGAGCCGTGCGGCCACTGCCGCTCGTGCCGGGACCTGGCGACCGGCGGGCCGGGCAGCATCGACGTCATCGAGATCGACGCGGCCAGCCACGGCGGCGTCGACGACGCTCGTGACCTGCGCGAGCGCGCGTTCTTCGCCCCGGTCGCGAGCCGCTACAAGATCTACATCGTCGACGAGGCGCACATGGTGACCACGGCCGGGTTCAACGCCCTGCTCAAGCTGGTCGAGGAGCCGCCGCCGCACGTCAAGTTCATCTTCGCCACGACCGAGCCCGAGAAGGTCATCGGCACCATCCGGTCGCGGACGCACCACTACCCGTTCCGGCTGGTGCCGCCGCGGATCCTCACCGACTACCTGGCCAAGCTCTGCGCCGCCGAGGGCATCACGGTCGAGCCGGTGGTGCTGCCGCTCGTCGTCCGGGCCGGGGCGGGGTCGGTCCGCGACGCGCTGTCGGTCCTCGACCAGCTGCTCGGCGGGGCGGACGAGGAGGGGGTCTCCTACCGGCAGGCGACGGCGCTGCTGGGCTACACGCCCGACTCGCTGCTCGACGAGTTCGTCGACGCGTTCGCGGTCGGGGACGCGGGCGGGGTGTTCGCGTGCGTCGACAAGGTCATCGAGGTCGGGCAGGACCCGCGCCGGTTCGCCGAGGACCTGCTGCGCCGGCTGCGCGACCTGGTGATCGTCGCTGCGGTGCCCGACGCGTTGACCTCGGGTCTCGTCGACGTCGCGCCCGACCAGGCCGACCGGCTCTCGACGCAGGCCGCGTCGCTGGGGCCGGGCGAGCTCGCCCGCGCCGCCGAGGTGATCTCGACCGGGCTGACCGACATGCGGGGCACGACCGCCCCCCGCCTGCACCTCGAGCTGATGTGCGCCCGGGTGCTGCTCCCCGGCGCCGACGTGGACGAACGTGGCCTCCACGCGCGGCTCGACCGGATCGAGCGCCGCCTGGACATGGTGAGCGGGGTGCCTGCCGAGGGCGCCGCGGCCCCGGCGCCGCCGACCGTGCCCACGTTCCCCGAGCCCGTGGCGCGCATCCCCGAGCCGTCTCCTGGCACGGAGCGGGAGGCGGCGTCGGCACGCCCTCCGGCCGGCCCAGGACGTAGTGGGACCGACGGGGACGCCGGCAGCGCCGGCGGCGCCGGGACGGACGCGGCTGCGGCGCCCACCGCGGCGCCGGCGCCCAGTGCGACACCCACCGCGACACCACCCGTACGGCGCGGGCCGGCCAGGCCGACCACGCCCAAGCCCGTACGCCCCGAGCTGGCCGCCCTGGCGCCGCGGGACGAGGACGAGCCGCCGGAGCCCGACGGGCCGGAGCAGCCCGACGAACGCGGCCCCTCGGGCGGCGAGACCGACGACACGATGCTTGGCGGCAGCCGGACCGAGCCGTCGGTGCCCGTCTCCGCACCCACCACGAGCGCCCGGCTGACCGCGACGGACGTCCGCCGGCTGTGGCCGGAGGTCCTCGAGGAGGTCAAGAGCAAGCGGCGCTTCACCTGGATCCTGCTCAGCCAGAACGCGCAGGTCGCCGAGGTCCGCGACGGCACCCTGCTGCTGGCGATGGCCAACACCGGGGCGCGGGACAGCTTCGGGCGCGGGGGCAGCGAGGACGTCCTGCGCGAGGCCCTCGTCGTCGTGCTCGGCACCGACTTCCGCATCGAGACGATGGTGGACGCGGGTGCCGGCGGGTCGGCGCCGGCACCGAGCGGGCGTACGGCGCCGCCGGCTCCGCGGGCCTCCGTGGACCAGGTGCCCGCGGACGCCCCGCTGGGCCAGGCGCCGGTGGCGTCCGGGCCCTCGGCGCGGGAGCGGGCCGTCGCCAGCGTGCAGACCGCGGGTCCTCAGGTGTCCGTCGACCCGGACGAGGCCGCGGACCGTGACGACGCGGACGTCGACGACGGGGCGGAGTCCCACCACGCGCTGCTCGCCCGGCAGCTCGGCGCCGAGATCATCGTCGAGGACGACGCGTGACCGGGCCCGTCGCCACGGTCGCCGGCCCGCCGACCGCACTAGGCTGACGGCATGATCCCCGACGGTGGCGACATGTCCGGTCTGCTCGCCCAGGCCCAGGCGATGCAGGCCCAGCTGATGTCCGCGCAGCAGGAGCTGGCCGAGGCGACGGTCGAGGGGACGGCCGGCGGCGACGTCGTCACCGCGACGGTCACCGGTGCCGGCGAGCTCGTCGGCCTGGTCATCAAGCCGGAGGCCGTCGACCCCGACGACACCGAGACCCTGGCCGACCTCGTCCTCGCCGCCGTCCGTGACGCCAGCACCCGGGCCCAGGCCCTGGCGGCCGCCAAGCTCGGTCCGCTGGCCGGTGGGCTCGGCGGCGGGCTCGGTTTCTAGGCCGGCGGATGTACGAGGGTCCGGTCCAGGACCTCATCGACCAGCTCGGGCGGCTGCCCGGGATCGGGCCCAAGAGCGCTCAGCGCCTGGCGTTCCACATCCTCGCGGCCGACTCCGACGACGTCCTGCACCTTGCGGCGACGCTCAAGCTGGTCAAGGAGACGGTCAAGTTCTGCGAGGTCTGCTTCAACGTCTCGGAGGAGGACCGCTGCCGGATCTGTCGTGACCCGCGTCGGGACCAGACCACCATCTGCGTGGTCGAGGAGTCCAAGGACGTCGTCGCGGTGGAGCGGACGCGCGAGTTCCGTGGTCGCTACCACGTCCTCGGCGGGGCGATCAGCCCGATCGACGGCGTCGGCCCCGCAGATCTCAAGATCCGCGAGCTGTGCCTGCGCCTCGCCGACGGCACGGTCATGGAGGTCATCCTCGCGACCGACCCCAACCTCGAGGGCGAGGCGACCGCGACCTACCTCTCGCGGCTCCTGCTGCCCATGGGCGTCCGCGTCAGCCGGCTGGCCAGCGGGCTGCCGGTGGGCGGCGACCTCGAGTACGCCGACGAGGTGACGCTCGGACGTGCGTTCGAGGGTCGCCGCTTCGTCGAGGCGAGCTGACCCGGCTCGCTCTCTCCCGGAAAAAGTGGTCGATCCCGGCCACTCTCAGGCGCTCAGCCCGGGTCCGCCTGACCACTTTTGGGGCAAGCGCGAGGTAACGGCTAGCGGTTGCGCAGGTCGAAGCTCGGCGCTGCCGCCGCCTGGCGGGCCCGGGTGAGGTAGAGCGAGGCGCCGACCCCCGCGAAGACCACGACGAACAGCACCGACGGGTAGCCGATGAGGTGCGACCAGCGTCGGTAGGTCAGCGCACCGGCCCGGTGGCGGGTGAGCACCGTCGTGTTCACGACGAACGCCACGACGAAGGTCAGCAGCGCCCCCGTGAGCGCGGCCCGCAGGGGCCCCTGCCGGTCCCACGTCTGGGTGATGACGAGCCCGACCGCGCCGCCGAGCACCGCGCCCGCGAGCAGGGTCGGGCCCAGGCTGATCAGCGACGGCAGCAGCTCGTTGCCGAAGAACTGCTCCCCGCCGGGCAGGCCGGGAGGTGCGGACTGACCGGCGTGGATGGTCAGCCCGTCGGCCGCCCAGAAGCTCAGCCGGAAGAGCTGGTAGACGACCATGGCCGACAACGCGGCTCCCGCGCCGGTGACGATGCCCGGCAGGACGGCCGTCGGGACCGGCGTGCTCGCGGTCAGCTCGCCGGCGCTCACACCGCCACCCGCTCGTCCTCGTGGTGGAACACCCCGAGCTGCTCGCTGGCGTCGTTCAGCACGCGTTGCACGGCGAGGCTGTCCGCGAGCGGCATCACCGAGCTCTCCGTGCGCCCCTGGAGCAGACACTGCGTGACCTCGATCAGCTCGTGGCTGTAGCCGACGCCGAGCGGGGGCAGCTCGAACGTCTCCGGCGCCTGACCGTGCACGTTCAGCACGAAGGACTTCGGGTGGTGGAAGCGCGGCAGGATGTCGATCCAGCCCTTCGTCCCGTGCAGCCGTGCGGCGCCGGGGGTCGGGTTGCGCAGCGAGATCAGCAGGGAGGCGGCCTTCCCGTCCTCGTAGCCGAGCAGCAGGCCTGCCTCCGCGTCCACGCCGGTCGGCGCCAGCGAGCCGCTGACCGACACCGACGTCGGGTCGCCGAGGAAGTGCTGGGCGAGGGACACGACGTAGACGCCGAGGTCGAGCATCGCGCCACCGCCGAGGGCGGGGTCGAAGAGCCGGTCCTTCGGGTCGTACGGCCGGTCGACCCCGAGGTCGGCCTGCACCTGGCGCACCTCGCCGATCGCACCGTCCGCCACCAGCTCACGGATCTTGACCACGGCCGGCTGGAACCGCGTCCACATCGCCTCCATGGCGAAGACCTGCTCGCGCCGCACGGCGTCGATGACCCGCTCGGCGCCGGCCACCGTCGCGGTGAACGCCTTCTCCACCAGGACCGCCTTGCCGGCTGCCGCCGCCGCCAGGGCGACGGCCTCGTGCTGCGGGTGCGGGGTGGCGACGTAGAGGACGTCGACCTCGTCGTCGCCCAGGATCTGGCCGTAGCCGCCGTACGCCCGCGGGATCCCGTGGCGGTCGGCGAAGGCCTGCGCACGTTCCTGCGAGCGGCTCGCGACGGCGACCAGCTCGGCCCCCTCCACGTGCGCGAAGTCGGGCACGACGGAGTCGGCGATGCGACCCGGTCCGACGATGCCCCAGCGGATCACCCGGTCTGTGCTCACGGGGGCCACTGTAGGGCGGTCGTGAAGGGGACCGTCCGGGGCGACCTCAGTCGCCGAGGGCCCGCCGGCGCTTGTCCAGGCGCTCCTGCTCGTGGGCGATGCGCTTCCGCTCGCGGTCGCGGTCGGACTCGTTCTTGCCGAGCATCCCGGAGATCAGGACGGGGACGAAGACCAGCCACCAGAAGTGGTCCCAGCCGAGGAGGAAGGTGATCACCAGGATGGTGACGGGCCACATCACCGCGGTCAGTCCCTTGAGGACCCGGTTCTCGGTGTCCCGCACCGGCACCGGCACCTGAGCGGAGGCCGGAGCCGGAGCGGCGGCCTGACGGTCCCAGGGGGGCGCCTGGTAGGACGGCGTCGTGGCGACGCCCTGGCCGGGGCGCGGTCCGGGCAGGTCACGGAACAGCGGGTCGAGGTCGCTCGCGACGCGGGCCTTCAGGGCCGCGTCGATCCGTTCGTCGAACTCCTCCGCCGTGAGCCGGCCCTGCGCCATGTGCTCGCGCAGCAGCTCGGCGGCGCTGTCGCGCTCGGCGTCCCCGATCCGCTGCGGGTTCGGCTGCCCCTGCTCGGTCACGTTCCCACCTTCTCATCCGACGAGGCCGTGGGCACCGGGCTGGGGGCCGCTGACCTGGACGAACGTGGCCGGGCCGACGCCGCGCACGTAAAGTTGCGCGCGGTTGCCGCCCAGGCGGCGATCGACGGTCTCGGTCAAGGTGTGGAGGCGGCGTGAGCGCCGGTGCGGCGGAAGGTTCTCGGATGCGGGTCGTGCAGAAGTACGGCGGCTCGTCGGTCGCCGACGCCGAGGCCATCAAGCGGGTCGCCAAGCGCGTCGTCGCCACCAAGCAGCGGGGTCACGACGTCGTCGTGGTCATCTCCGCGATGGGCGACACCACCGACGACCTGATGGACCTGGCGCTGCAGGTCTCGCCGCAGCCACCGCCGCGCGAGCTCGACATGCTGCTGACCGCGGGCGAGCGGATGAGCGCCGCGCTGCTGGCCATGGCCATCGCCGACCAGGGCATGCACGCGCGCTCGCTGACGGGCTCGCAGGCCGGGATCATCACCACGGGCACCCACGGCAACGCGCGGATCATCGACATCACGCCGGGGCGGATCACCAAGGCCCTCGACGAGGACCACATCGTCATCGTGGCCGGGTTCCAGGGCGTCGCCCAGGACACCAAGGACGTCACCACGCTCGGTCGCGGCGCGTCCGACACCACGGCCGTCGCGCTCGCCGCCTCGCTGGGCGCCGACTTCTGCGAGATCTACACCGACGTCGACGGCGTTTTCACCGCTGACCCGCGGATCGTGCCCAGCGCCCAGCGCATCCCCGAGATCTCGTACGAGGAGATGCTCGAGATGGCGGCCTGCGGGGCCAAGATCCTGCACCTGCGCTGCGTCGAGTACGCCCGCCGCGAGCGGGTGCCGGTGCACGTGCGGTCCTCGTTCTCCGACCTGCCCGGCACCTGGGTGCGCGACCGCGCGACCCCCGCCCCGACCGACTCGTCCGACCAGGAAGGAAAGCCCGTGGAGCAGGCCATCATCTCCGGCGTCGCGCACGACCGCAGCGAGGCCAAGATCACCATCGTCGGGGTCCCCGACCGGGTGGGGGAGGCGGCCCGGATCTTCGAGGCCGTGGCCGCGACCGAGATCAACATCGACATGATCGTGCAGAACGTGTCGGCCGTGCAGACGTCGCGGACCGACATCTCGTTCACCCTGCCCAAGACGGACGGTCCGACGGCGATCGCCACGCTCAACGCGCTGCAGGAGACGATCGGCTTCACCGACCTGCTCTACGACGACCAGATCGGCAAGGTCTCGGTCGTCGGTGTCGGCATGCGCTCGCACCCGGGCGTGACGGCGAAGTTCTTCTCCTCGCTCGCTGCCGCGAACGTCAACATCGAGATGATCTCCACCTCGGAGATCCGGATCTCGGTCGTCGTCGGCCAGGACGACGTGGACCGGGCGGTCGCCGCCGCGCACACCGCCTTCGGCCTCGACGCCACGGAGCAGGCGGTCGTGTACGCCGGGACGGGCCGCTGAGGCAGACCTGATGGCGGCGCGGCGCAGGGCGGTGGCCCTGGCCGTGCTGGGCCCGGTCGTCGGGCTCGTCGTGGGGCTCGCGGGGTGCGGCACCGACGAACCGGTCGCGCGCCCGCTGCTGCCGGTGCCGCCGCAGACCGTGTTCTCCTCCGTGCCCGTGTCGCCCAGCCCGAGCCCGGGTCCGACCGGGCTGACGCCGGCTCCCGTTCCTGCCCCCACGCCGGTGGCGACGTCTGTGGTCGCCACGACGACGCCGACCCCGGCGCCCTCGGCCACCGCGGTCGCCCCGCTGATCGTGATCGACCCCGGCCACAGCGGGAAGTCGATCCGCAGCACGGACCGCGCCTCCGGGCTGCGGGACATCGACTACCCGAACTACCCCGAGATCTACGAGATGTTCGACATCAGCGCGTGCGTCGGGGAGGGCCTGCGGGCGGACGGCTACAGCGTCGTCCTGACCAAGCGCCAGGCGCTCGACAGCGTCGGGCTGGCCGCCCGGGCGCGCATCGCGAACGAGGGCAAGGCGGCCCTGGCGATCAGCGTGCACGACGACCACTCGCAGGGACCGGACTTCCAGGCGACCTACTCCCAGCGCGGCGTGAAGCACGACGGCGACTACCACGCGATGTACCGGGGGACCGGCAGCAGCCGGACGGTCTTCTCGAACGCCGCGGTCGCGCGGACCAGCGAGCAGGCGGCGGCGACGATCGCCCGCGAGCGGACGAAGGCGCAGGGCCGCACGGTCGGCGTCCGGGAGAACACCTACACCGGGCGGGCCCCGCTGGAGCCGGGCAACCTCGCGATCGTGCAGCTCCTCGCCAAGGTCCCGTGGGTCTACAACGAGGCCGGCGCGAAGACCGGCGGCAGCACGACCCGGGCGATGAGCATCGCGACGGAGGAGGCGTACGCCAAGGGCCTGCTGCTCGGGGTGGAGGCGGCCGTGCCCCTGTCCTCGGGTGTCGTCGCGCAGCCGAGCGCCGGCGCGCGGCAGCTGAAGCAGTGCCTGGTCCTCGCCGCCCGGCCCGGCGACGGGCGGGCGACCCGCCCGGCCCGTTACCGGCCGTCCACCTGACCCGGCGGCTCGTCCGGGTCGACCGGGGTGTGGAAGGCCAGCGTGGACAGGAAGTCGCGCAGCCGCGGTGCCCGGGGTGCGGTGAAGACCTGCTCGGGCGGGCCGGACTCCAGCACGCACCCGTCGGAGAGGAAGCAGACCGTGTCGGCGACCTGGCGGGCGAAGGACATCTCGTGGGTCGCGATCACCATGGTCATCCCGTCCGAGCGCAGCTCGCGCAGCAGCGTCAGGACCTCGCCCACGAGCTCGGGGTCGAGGGCGGAGGTGACCTCGTCGAGCAGCAGCAGCGACGGTCGGTTGACCAGGGCGCGCGCGATGGCCACGCGCTGCTGCTGACCGCCGGAGAGCTGGTCGGGGTGCATGCGCGCCTTGTCAGCCAGCCCGACCCGGTCGAGCATCTCGCGCGCCCGGGCCTGCGCCTCGGCCCGCGTCACGCGGTGGACCCGTTCGGGAGCCAGGGTGATGTTGTCGAGGACGGTGAGGTGCGGGAAGAGGTTGAAGGCCTGGAACACGATCCCGATGCGGGCCCGCACCGCGTCGACGTCGGCCCGCGGGTCGCTGATGTCGGTGCCCTCGAGCAGGATCTGCCCGTCGTCGACGGTCTCGAGCAGGTTCAGGCAGCGCAGCAGCGTGGACTTGCCCGAGCCCGAGCCGCCGATCAGGACGACGCAGTCGCCCTCGTCCACCTCGAGGTCCAGGCCGTCGAGGACGAGCGTCGTGCCGAAGGACTTCCTCAGGCCGCGGGCCTGCAGCAGGGGGACCGCCGACGTCGGCGGAGAGCTCATCGGGCGGCCCCCGTCGCGCCGAGCCAGCCCTGGCGCCGGGCGACCCAGTCGGTCAGCCGGGCCAGCGGGATGGTCAGCGCGACGAAGAGGACGCCGGCGACGACGTACGGCGTGAAGTTGAAGTCGGTCGCCGTCTCGATCTGCGCCGCGCGGATGGCGTCGATCACGCCGAGGACGGCGATCAGCCCGGAGTCCTTCTGCAGGCTGACGAGGTCGTTGAGCAGCGCCGGCACGACCCGGCGGACCGCCTGCGGCAGCACCACGAACCGGAGGGTCTGTGGGTAGGACAGGCCCAGCGAGCGCGAGGCGGCCCACTGCGACGGGTGGACGGACTCGATGCCCGCACGGAACACCTCGGCCACGTACGCGGTGTAGGTCAGGACGAGCGCCGCGCCGCCCCAGATCACGCCGTCGTTCGGGACGCCCTGCAGCCGCAGGGCGGGCACGCCGAACCCGAGCAGGAAGATCACCAGCAGCAGCGGGAGCCCGCGGAACAGGTCGGTGTACGCGGTCGCGATCAGCCGCACCGGGAGGAAGACCGGTCCGCGCAGAGTCCGCAGCACGGCGACGAGCAGCCCGAGCACGGCGATCAGGACGCCGCAGACGAGCATGACGCGGATGTTCAGCCAGAGCCCGGAGGCGACGGCGGGCAGCGCCGTCCAGGCCCGGGCCGGGTTGAAGAACGTCTCCTGCACCCGCGGCCAGCCGGGGGTCGCGCCGACGCCGAGGACCAGGACGAGGCCGACGAGGAGGGTGCTGCCGAGGGCGACCAGGCTGGAGCGCCGGGCTCGTCGCCGCCGGTAGGCCTCGCGCTGCTGCTGCAGCGGCGAGGGGTGCCAGGCGCCGTCAGGCCGGTCGTCGACCGGACTCAGACCGCCCTCCGGCGCTGCCACGACGTCGGCGTCCGGCTCAGGAGAGCTGCGGCGCGCCGTCGGTGCCCGCCAGCCAGGTCTTCTCCAGCCCGGCCAGCGTGCCGTCCGCGCGGAGCGCGTCGACGGCCTGGGACACGCACGGTGTCAGCGAGCTGCCCTTGGCCAGCACCAGGCCGAACTGGTCGGCCTCGCCCGACCCCGCCGGCAGCTGGCCGACGATGGCGCCGTCGTCGAGCTGGGCCGCCACCATGTAGAAGGCGGTCGGCAGGTCGACCACGAGGCCGTCGATCTGCTTGTTCTTGAGGGCCTGGACCGCGAGGTCGTTGGTGTCGTACGGCGCGGGCTTCTTCGTGGGCTTGATCTGGTCCGTGATCGCCGTGTACGAGGTGGTGCCCACCTGGGCGCCGAGCTTGGCGCCCTGCAGGGCGGCCACCGTCGTGGCCCCGTCGATCGGGGAGCCCTTCGTGGTCACGACGGTCTGGGTGACCGAGTAGTAGGGCGTGGAGAAGTCGACCGCGTTGCGGCGGGCGTCGGTGATCGAGACCTCGTTGATGTCGACGTCGAACTTCTTGTCGCCCGGGGCGTACGCGCTCGTGAACGGCACGACCGTCCAGGTCACCCCAGCCTTGTCGTAGCCGAGCTTCTGGGCGACCGCGTACGCGACGGCCGACTCGAAGCCCTTGCCGTTCGACGGCTGGTCGTCGGCGAACCACGGCCCGTACGCCGGCTTGTCGGTCGCCACCGTGAAGGTGCCGGGCTTGACGGTGCCCAGCTGGTCCTTCGTGCAGCTCGCCGGGCTCGCGGACGCGGAGGCGGCGGGCGCCTCGTCCTGCGGCGCGCAGGCCGACGCGCCCAGCAGGAGCGCAGCGGTCGACAGCAGGGCAGCAGTCGAGAACAGGGGGGTCGGGCGCCGGCGCATGGGAGTCCCTTCGGCCGTCCGGGAGCGAGGAGGCTTCATCGTGGCACCTCCGGAGCAGCCCGAGGTCGACGTTCCACGGTCCTCCGCCGGCGTCAGCACCTGAGTCCGAGTCCTTGTTGGCGGGCGAGGACCCGGGTGTTGCGCAGCGGTCTCTGCTCGGGGTCGACCCAGCGGGGTGGGACCCAGGCGGGCAGGTCGTCGATCATCACGCACGTCCAGCCCCGCGTGGCGAAGTTGTGGTGGTGCCAGCTGCACAGCAAGGTCAGGTTCGACAGGTCCGTCCGGCCCCCGTCGGCCCAGGCGACGACGTGATGGCGCTCCGACCACTCCGGCGGCCGGTCACAGCCGGGGAAGCTGCAACCCCCGTCTCTGGCGATCAGGGCCACCGTCTGCCCGCACGACGCCAGCCGGCGGGTCCGGCCGAGCTGCAGCACCACGCCGAACGCGTCGACCACCGCCGGGTACACGTCGGCCTCGCCGGCGAGGCCGACGACCGCGTCGGCCGACAGCACCGTGGCGTCGCTCGTCACGCCCCACCGGCGCCGAGCTCGGAGATCGTGCTCGTCGATCGTGACGATCACCGTCGCCGGCGTTCCGCCCGAGTCGGGCAGCGTGCCCGATCGGAGCAGCCGGTCGCACACCTGCTCCACGGCGTCGTGCATCCGCTGACCCGGCCGGCGCGGATCCGGCTCGTCGACCTCCCGGCCGTCCTCCAACGTCACCGTCCCTCCCCGCGGCTTGGTCAGCGGGCCCAGGACCGCGGCCAGCTTCGCCCCGACGCTGCCGGTCAAGCGGCCCTCGACGTCGTACATGCCGTCCCGCAACTTGCGGAACGCGAAGTGGCGCCGGTCGGCGTTGACCTGCTCCTGCGGCACGGTGCCGTCCGGGTCGATCCGGTCCACCACCTGACGGGCCAGCCGGCCGAGCTCCTTCGGGGCGAACGTCCGCGCGTACTGCGCGAGCAGCCGATCCCCGGTCTCCAGGTCCGCCGGGTCGAAGCCCCGGCGGTCCACGCCCTCGAGGGCGCGCACGCACACGTCGACCTGCTCCGGCGACACGTCACCCTGGCGTTGCACCGCCGCCAGCGCCGGCCGCAACGGGGCCAGCGCCTCACCCGTCATCGTCACCCGCTCGCCGACCGACTCCGCGACCCGGACCGCTCGGTGGTCGACCAGCGCCGTCCGGTTCCTCGCCCGCTCGAGCTCCTGCCAGAACCCCACCAGCCCAGAGCCGTCGAACCCGTCGAGACCGCCGGCCTCCACGACCTCGATCAGACCGTCCACAGCGCGGACGAACCCGTCGAGTGCGTGAGCGACCGCCGCCACCGCGTCGCCCCCGATCTCCATGGACCTCAACCTACGGAAGCCCACTGACACTTCTCGAACACACGTTCGAGGCAGGTCGACCTCTACGCTGCCCTGAGCGACACGAAGAAGGAGATCAGCCGTGGTGCTCCCGCTCGACGGGCACGTGCACAGCGAGTGGTCCTGGGACGCGATCGCGGGCGACATGGAGGCCACGTGCGCCCGGGCGGTCGAGCTGGGGCTCCCGGCGGTGGCGTTCACCGAGCACGTCGACCACACCCGCTGGATGGTGGCCGAGGGAGCTCTCGATCCTCGCGCCCGCGGCGAGCGTGACGCCCCCGGAACCTTCACCCCGGGCCCCCTCGACGTCGAGGGCTACCTGGAGGCCCTGGCCCGCTGCCGCGACCTCTTCCCCGGTCTCCACCTCGTGAGCGGCGTCGAGCTCGGTGAGCCGCACTGGCACCCCGACGCGGTCGCGGGCGTGCTCGCCGCCGGCGGCTTCGAGCGGGTCCTGGGGTCGCTGCACTCACTCCCGGAAGGCACGGCTGCCGCGGAACCACCCGAGCTCTTCCGCCGCCACGTCGCGGCGGACGTCGTCCGCAGCTACCTGGTCGAGCTCGCCGCCATGATCGAGCAGACGTCGGTCTTCGAGGTCCTCGCGCACCTCGACTACCCGCTGCGGCACTGGCCGGCGGCGGCGGGCCCGTTCGAGGTCGGCGCGTTCGAGGACGAGCTCCGCCACGCCCTACGGAACCTGGCCGCCAGCGGGCGCGTGCTCGAGGTCAACACCAAGGGCCCGATGCTGCCCGAGGTCGTGCGCTGGTGGCGCGACGAGGGTGGCCGGGTCGTGACGTTCGGCAGCGACGCCCACGAACCCGACGAGCTGGGCCGACGCCTCGACGAGGCGGTGGACATGGTGGAGTCGTACGGCTTCCGGGCTGGACGCCACCCGTACGACCGCTGGACCCTGCCAGGCTGAGGCGTCGCACCAGCCCGAGGTCGTCCCACCAGAAGGAGTGTCGTGCCCGACGAGGACCCCACCACCACCGACCTGCTCGCGCGCCTGGCGCGCGTCGACACCACCTCGCTCGTCGACGCCGCACCGGACCTGCGGGTGCTGCCGCGCGAGATCCGACCCGTTCGCCCCGGCTCCCGGCTGGCCGGCCGGGCGGTGACGGTCGACTCCCAGAGCGACCTGGTCCCGGTGCTCGTCGGCCTCGCCGCCGCCGGGACGGGGGACGTCCTCGTCGTGGCCGGCGACCCGGACCGGGCGATCGCCGGGGAGCTGTTCGCGACCGAGGCGCTGCGTCGAGGCCTCGCCGGCCTCGTGATCCACGGGCTCTGCCGCGACAGCCCGACGCTGCGCACGCTGGACCTGCCCGTCTTCGCGACCGGCGTCACGCCGCGGGCCTGCCCGGCGCGCGCCGTGCCCACGGTCGGCGTCACGCTCACGCTCGGCGACGTCGAGGTCCGTCCCGGCGACCTGGTCCTCGCCGACGACGACGGCGTGGTCGTGGGCTCCCCGGTGGAGATCGCCGCGGCGCTCGACGGGGCGGAGTCGATCCAGCACCGCGAGGAGGCCCTGCGCGCGGCGATCCAGCAGGGCGAGTCGCTCTTCGACCACCTCAACGTGGACGAGCACGTCGCGGCCCTGACCGACGGCCGCGACAGTCGGCTGGCGTTCTCGTGAGCCGCACGTGACGATCCGCCTCGCCCGCCGGATGAGCGGGGTCCGGCCGTCCGCCATCCGCGAGCTCCTCCGGCTCGGCGCCGACCCGGCCGTCACCTCGTTCGGCGGCGGCTACCCCGACGCCTCGCTCTTCCCGGTCGAGGAGCTCGCCGCCGTCTACGCCCGTCTCCTGGTGCGCGAGCACGCCGACGCGCTGCAGTACACGACGTCCAACGGCCTGCCGGTGCTGCGCGCCCAGGTGGCCGAACGGCTCACGCGCGACGGGGCCCCACGCACCGCCGACGACGTCCTGATCATCCAGGGTGGCCAGCAGGGTCTCGATCTCGCGGCCAAGCTCGTCGTCGACCCGGGCGACGTGATCGTCACCGAGAACCCCACGTTCCTGGGCGCGCTGATCGCGTTCGCCCCGACCGAGCCGACGTACGCGCCCGTGCGCACCGACGAGCACGGGATGGACACCGACGACCTGGCGCGGGTGCTGGAGCGGCACCCCGGCGCCCGGATGCTCTACACCGTCCCCGACTTCCAGAACCCGACGGGCGCCACCCTCGCCCTGGAACGTCGCCACCGCCTGCTCGAGCTCGCCGGCGAGCACGACCTGCTCGTCGTCGAGGACACGCCCTACCGCGCCCACCGCTACGAGGGGACCTCGCTCCCGACCCTGCTCAGCCTCGACACCGAGGGCCGGGTGCTGCACCTCGGCAGCTTCTCCAAGATCCTCGCGCCGGGGCTGCGGCTCGGCTGGGCGACCGGCAGCCCCGACGTGATCGAACGCCTCGGGCTGCTCAAGCTGGCCGCCGACACCCAGAACAGCACGCTGAACATGGCCGCGACGGCCGGCTTCCTCGAGGCGTACGACATCGACGCCCACGTGGCGAGCGTGCTGCCGGTCTACCGCCGCAAGCGCGACCTGATGCTCGCCACCATGGACGCGACGTTCCCGGACACGGTGCTGCGGACGCGTCCCGACGGCGGTCTGTTCGTCTGGGTGACGTTCCCCGAGGGCTTCGACGCGGCCGACTTCCTCGCCCGGGTGCTGCTGCCCGAGGCGCGCGTCGCGTACGTGCCGGGGGCCACGTTCTTCCCGGTGACCCAGGAGCCGAACCACGCGCGGATGAGCTTTTCCGGGGTGCCGGACGACCGGCTCGTGGACGGCGTGACGCGGATGGGCCGCCTGCTGCACCGCGAGCTCGCCGGCTGACCCGCGCCGTGCCGGACAGAGGTCGTCGGCTGCAGGGGAGCGGGCTGCGCGCGGTTGCGGCGCAGCTGGCGCGGATCGGTCGGCACGCCCGCCGGGCCTGGCCGGTGTTCCCGGTGTTCCTGGCCCAGCGGCTGCTCACGGTGGCGTTCCTCCAGCACGCCGGCGGGCTGGACGGGCTCACCGCGCGCTGGGACGCCGGGTGGTACCGACGGCTCGCCCAGGGCGGCTACGTCTACCCCAACCTGCTCGCGGACGGCCGCCCGCGGGGCAGCAACCTCGCCTACTTCCCGCTGTACCCCTGGCTGTCACGGCAGGTCGCCGACACCGGGCTGTCGCTGGACCACGCGCTGCTCGTCGTGTCGTGGCTGGGTGGGCTGGCGGCGGTGTGGGCGATCTTCGCCGTCGGCGACGCGCTCTACGGCCGCGGACCGGGCCTCGCGCTCGCCGCGCTGTGGGGGACGGCCCCGGCCTCGCTGGCGCTGACCATGGGCTACCCCGAGGGGATGTTCACCGCCGCTGCGGCGGCGACCCTGTTCTGCCTGGTCCGGCGGCGCCCGGTGTGGGCCGGCCTCTGTGCGGTCGCCGCCGGCCTGCTGCGTCCGTCGGCCGTGGCGGTGGTCGCGATGGTCGGGGCGTACCTGGTGGTCGAGCTCGTCCGTTGGCTGGCCCGCTTCCGCACCGGCGGCGACCGCGCGTTCCCCGTACGGGCCCTGGTGGGCGCCGCCCTGTCCACCCTGGGCCTCGGCGCGTTCATGGTCTACGTCGCCCGCCGCACGGGTGAGACGTTCGGCTACTTCACCGTCCAGGCCCAGTGGGGGCAGTCGACCGCCGGCCTGGCCGACTACGTGAGCGGCACCCGGGACGGGCTGTTCGGCACCGGGACAGGCGCCGGGACGGGGGCAGAAGCAGGGCCGCTCGTCGCGCTGACCGTCGCGGTCGGTCTGGGCTACCTGGTGCTGTTCTTCCTCGTCGCGTTCGACCGGGAGCTGGTCTGGGGCACGGTGTACGCCGCGGTGCTGCTCGTCCTCGCGCTCAGCCACGTCACCTTCCAGCACGTGTACGCACGCCAGCTGCTCCCGGCGTTCGTGCTGCTGGTCCCGTTCGTCCGGATGCGCGTCCCGCGGGCGGGCGCCGTGGCGGCCCTCGTGGTGGTCAGCGTCGTGATGAGCTGGGCCTCGGCCACGTTCCTGCTGCACCCGAGCGCTGGCATGTGAGGCTGGTCCACCGCGTCGATCCCGGTCGGGGTGCAGGAGCTGGAGGCTCTGCACAGGTGGAGTGTGGTTGTGCCTGGAGCGCCCGGTCCCGAGAGGTGCTCGACGATGTCGGCCTGCGATGGAGACGCAGTCCCTCTGCGCCCGGGCACGACCACCGGAGGGCTGTCATGATCGGCTCGTGGATCTCGGGGGACGGGTCGGCCACCGGCCTTCGCACCTCGTCGTCCCAGGTATCCGGGCACTGATCGATCGCAGCACAGCCACCTACACGCTGCTCGCCTTTCTGCCGGCGCTGCCCCAGATCCGCGCGCAGCTGCCGGAGACGGCTCTCTGGTGGACCGTGATCTTCGGCGGTGCGCTGGCGGTGTCCGCCGCGATCATGTTCGTCCAGTCGATCTTGAAGAAGTCGCTGCGCGCCGCCAGCGTGGTCTATGCCACTGCGATGCTGGGCGGGATCGTCACCGGTCCGCTGGCGTTCTCCCCGTCGGTCCCGCACGCACAACCCTGGATGTGGTGGGGGGTGGGGGCGGCCGTCGTGCTGGTCGGGCTGGCCGTGGACGGACGTGTCGCTGTCGCGTACGCGATCCTGCTCGGTGGTCTGTACGGCCTGATGCGCACGACCCCGGAGTTCGGCGGGGTCGACGTGGTCACCTCCGTCTCGGACGCGGTTTTCGCGCCGGTGTCCAGCCTCGCCGTTCTCGCCCTCGGTCTGGGCATGGTGAAGGCCGCTGAGTCGGCCGACGCCTTGGCCGACCGGGTCTACCAGCGCGAGCTGGGCGAGGCGGTCGACCGCGAGGTCGGTGAGGCGCGCGCCCAGCTGGACCGTCTGATCCATGACGACGTGATGACCACCCTGACCGCGGTGGCCCACGCCGACGACGTCGCCACCACCCGGGCCACCGCCGAGCTGGCGCACGACACGCTCGCTCGGATCGACGACCTGCAGGCCGGTACCGACCAAGCCGGTGATCTGTCGGTGGGCGTCTTCCTTCGGCTGGCCGCCGACACCGCACGTCGGGTCTCCCCCAGCGTGAGGTTCATCGACCTGACCGATCCGGGCGATCATCGCCTGGCCGTCCCGGTCTCGACGGCCGGAGGACTTCTCGGCTCGATGCGCGAGGCACTCCGTAATGCGACCCGGCACGCCGCTGCCGACCAGATCGACGTCCGGTGCTCGCTGGAGCACGGCGGGGCCGCCGGCTCCGACGCGCGCCTCGTCGTCACGGTGCACGACGACGGGTGCGGGTTCGAGCCCGGGTCGGTGCCGTCGGCTCGGCTGGGAATTGCGCTGTCGGTGCGCGCCACGACGAGGGCGGCGGGCGGGTCGGCGGTGATCGACTCGACTCCAGGTGCAGGGACGACCGTCCGGCTCAGCTACGGGTTGCCCGCCTCGCCGGCTCCCGTCAGGGGGAGCTGGTCCCAGGGTGACGAGCCTCGGCTGCCTGTCTGCTTCCCCGTCGACCAGCTGGTCAGGATCTGCTGGAGCGTGGTGGCCATCGGGGTGGGACTGGGTCTGCTGAACCTCCACCGGGTCTCACCGACCTGGCCCGCGCTGACCGCGATGCCCTTGCTCTGCCTCGTCGCCTTCGTCGTGCTCCGCCGCACCCCGGACCTGCGACTCCCACGGACCGCGGCGACGGCCGCCGTGGCTCTGGTCGTCGTCGTCGCCCTGCTGGTGTGCGCCGGTCTCCCCACGGATCACTGGCCCGACGCCGCCCTCTTCTGGTTCGTGTATCCCACCCAGCTCCTGCTGACCACCCTGGTCTTCCGGCGACGTCGGGGCCACGCGCTGGCCGGGCTGGTGCTGCTGGCGGGTGTGCTGGCCGGGTGGGCCAGGCAGGCGCCCGACGGCACGGCCGAGTTCCTCAACGCCGTCTTCGGGCCGGTCGCCTTCTTCCTGATCGCGCTCGCCGTGTCCGGGATCCTCGATCGCGTCGCCGCTGAGCGCGGGCGGCTCCAGGCTCAGGAGCGCTCCGCGATCGAGCAGTCGGCCCGCCGGTACGCGACGCTCATGCAACGCTCGTTGTGGTTGGCCGACCTGCGCTCCACGGCACGCGGCATCCTGCTCGAGATCGCCGCATCGACCTCCCCGGCGTCCGACGAGCTGGTGCGCCGCGCGCTGCTCCTGGAGGCCAGGCTCCGCGAGGCCGTGCTGGCCCGCAACGTGATGAGCGACGAGCTGGCCGACCTGACCGACGCGGCCCGACGCCGTGGCGTCACGGTGCTGCTCGTCGACAGTCGTCGGAGCCCGCTGCCGACGGAGGTCGGCCGGACGGTGGTGTCGGAGGTGCGCCAGGTCCTCACCTCGACCACCGTGTCCCGCCTGGTTGTGCGGCTGGCTCCGGCGGGCCGCTCGCTCTCGGCATCCCTGGTGAGCGACGATCGCGGCGACACCCGGCTGATCAACATCGATGCAGCGGGGGCATCGACGGAGAGGATCAGCGACGGTCGAACGGCCGGCGCGCCGACGCCTCGTGTCCCGCCCGACGGGATCAGACCATGACGGAACAGACCACGAGCGACCAGACCAACAGCGACCAGACGACGTCGGACCTAACCCCGGGCGGCGGATCGGGTCTCGATGGTCGCGGGTCGCCCGGTGTGGATCTGGTGCTGGTCGACGACCACGACGCCGTTCGCTTCGGCATCCGCCGAGCGCTGTCCCACCCCGAGGCCGCTGGCATGCGTGTCGTCGGCGAGGCCCGCGACGCAGCCGCGCTGCGCAGCCTCGTCGTCAGCACTCCCTGCGACGTGGTCATCCTCGACCTGGCGCTCGGCGACGGTTCCGACCCCGCCGAGAGCATCGCCTGGCTGGCCGATCAAAGCATCAAGGTGATGGTCTACTCCGTCGGTGACGACCCCTATCTGGTCCGGCGGGCTCTGGCCGCCGGGGTGCACGGGCTCAGTCGCAAGTCCGAGCCGATCCTCACGACGATCCGGACGCTGCGGGAGGTCGCCGACGGGCAGCTGATGATCTCCGACGACATCCTCGCCGCGATCGACGGTGACGCCGACTTCGTCGAGGCGAGGCTGAGTGCCCGGGAGGCCGAGGTGCTCGTCATGTACGTGTCCGGATTCGATCTCACCCGCATCAGCCAGCAGCTGTTCCTCACCGAGAACTCGGCGAAGGAGTACCTGCGCCGGATCCGGGTCAAGTACAACCTGCTCGACCGGCCAGCCGGAACCAAGGTCGATCTGCTGCGTCGCGCCGTCGAGGACGGCCTGATCGAGCCCGTCGTCCGACGATGACGTGCTACGCCGCGTTCGTCACCCGGACGGGTGACACCGCGGCGAAAGCTCCGTCCGGCACCTAGGCAGCGCCAGCCGCACCGCACCATGATCGCCGCAGAACCCACTGTCCAGGCCGCCCGCGGGTCGAGAACCCGCCTGGCCCGCCCACCCTTGGAGGCCTTCATGATCAGCTTGACTCGGACCGTCGGACTCGGCGTCGCTACGGCGGTCGTGGCCGTCAGCGGCCTCACCGTGGCCGCACCCCTGGCCTCGGCCGCCACGTGCAGCGGCTCGGGCTGCAACGGCAAGAACCCGCAGACCTACGGCTGCGCGGGCGACGGTGACACCGTCTCGAACGCGACCGCTTCGAACGGCCACTACATCGAGCTCCGCTACTCCAAGAAGTGCAAGGCCGTCTGGGTCCGAGGGGACCACTTCAGCACCGTGAAGCTCGAGGCCGGTCACTACGACAAGTGCGGGTCGTGGATCGTGCAGAAGACGGTGAAGACCCCGAGCGACGACGGGGGCTGGTTCAGCAACAGCACCCCGAACTACGAGTGGACCCCGATGATCTCGGCCACGAGCTACGAGCGGTTCCGGTACTTCGGCGAAGGTAGCTCTTGGCGCTGGAAGAACTCGAAGACCTCCAGCGTGGTGTCCCTCACCGGGGTCACGCCCGGCCGGTGCTGAACATGCACCGCCGACCGAGCTGAACGGGCGGAGACAGCTCGACCGGATCCGGTCGTGACCGTGGCGGCGGCCCGGGCGTCAGCCTGACCGCCGTCCCGGCTCGGGCCGCTTCCAGCCGGCGATCCTCGCCGCTCCCAGGCCAGCCGCAGACCCCTCACCGTCGAAGGACGCCATGAAGCGCTCGCTCTTCACCCTCGTGCTGGCTCTCGCCCTCCTGACGCTCGGTGATGCCTCCGTCTGGGCAGCAGGACCGCAGGACCACGGTCCGAAACCGCCCCCACCGGCCGCACGGACCATCGAGCGGCCGACCGAGCACGCGAGCGCGCAGCGGTCGGTCGCGCCCGATCGTCGGCGGGAGGTGTTCGGCGCAGTGGCCCCCGAGGACCGGGCCTGGACGACCTACGGCGACGTGGACGGCCTGCACGTGCTGACCGCCGTGGCCTCCGACGGGTACGTCTGGCACGGGGTCGCCACCCTCGGTGAACCTGGTTTCGAGGGCGACACCTGGGTCGGGCACGGGTGCCTGATCGGTGACGACAAGACGGCGGTGGTCACCTATGCACCACGGATGTTCACCAACAAGCCGGCCTTCTTCGGTCACGGCGGGTTCGTCGCCACGGTCGACCTGACGACGGGAGCGGTCAAGAAGCTGCCGGTCACCAGCAGCTTGTCCTACTTCACCCCGTCCTGCGGGTCGGGGCTCGACGCGGTCCTGACGCAGGACGGGGGCGAGGAGCAGCACGGCACTCGTCTGATCCGGATCCACGGCCGTTCCGGTGCGGTGGACGAGCCTGTCCGGGTGAGCGGACAGCTGACGTCCGCCCTGCCTCTGGAGGGCAGCGGGTTCGTCGCGGCCAGCTCCGCCGGCCTGGTGACGGTCGACGGACGCGGGAGGACCAGGTTGCTCACGCGCACGGCCGACGTGGCCTTCGACCTGGCGGCTGACTCACGGTCCCGCCTGGTCTACCTCGACCGCGACAAGAACACGGCCACGGCCCGCCAGATCGCGCTGCCGAGAGCAGCCGGCTCCGCCCGTCGGGTGACCTCTCGGCGGCTGGCGACCGGTCCGTTGACGCAGTCCGGGGTGGGTCGGACCTCGAAGGGGCGCGTGCTGCTGCTGGGCAGGCTCGACGTCACGGCTGTGCTCCCCTCCACGGTGGAGGTCGAGCGGACGGCCAGCAAGGACGCGGCGCCCTCGACCGACCGCGGCCTGCTCGTCGAAGGGGCGCGTGCCGTCGGTACCCGGACGGAGACGTCCACCCAGTCGCTTCCCGTCCAGGTGGACGCAGTCGCGGGCGCCAGCGGGGAACGGGTCGATCTTGCTGTGGCACCGCAGGAGCTGACACACAACGCCTCGACCGACCGCAGCCCGGTCCTGCAGAAGCTGGCGACGGCCTCGACCGGCTCGCCCACCTCGGCGAACGAGTCCGAGCGCACCTGCTCGGTGGCCCGTAACGACCCGAAGAACCAGGCCATGCAGCCGAAACCGCGGCAGGTGGAATGGGCGGTCGACCAAGCCGTACGGGGCACGTTGACCGTCCAGCGGCCATCGAACTGGAAGAACCTCGGCATGCCCGCCTACACCCCTCAGGGCCTGTTCCCGTCGAAGGCGCTGACCGGCGGCGGCAACGTGCCGGCCCAGCTCTTCCTCGGGATCCTGGCCCAGGAGTCGAACCTCTGGCAGGCCCCGGGCAACGTCACCCCGGGCGTCACCGGAAACCCGCTCATCGGCAACTACTACGGGCTGGAGATCTCCTCGGACTCGGAGTCACCCGATCACGACTGGAACGTCAAGTGGAGCGAGGCCGACTGCGGATACGGCGTGGCTCAGGTGACTGACGGCATGCGGCTGGCTGGCACGGCCAAAGCGGGCAAACCGTTTGCCTACCAGTCCCAGCGGGCCGTCGCTCTCGACTACGCCGCCAACGTCGCCGCCGGCCTCCAAATCCTCCAGGACAAGTGGAACCAGGTCGCTGCGGCCGGTCTCACCGTCAACAACGGCGACCCGCAGTACCTGGAGAACTGGTACTACGCCGTGTGGGCCTACAACACCGGCTTCTACCCGAAGTCCGGTGCGAGCGAGAACGACGGCGCCTGGGGCCTCGGTTGGGCCAACAACCCGGCCAACCCGACCTATCCGGCCAACCGGACCCCCTTCCTCGACACGACCTACGCCGACGCAAGTCACCCGGAGCGGTGGCCGTATCCCGAGAAGGTGCTGGGGTTCGCCGGGCATCCGGTGGATCTTCTCGAGTCCCCCGACACCTACGTGTCCGCCTACCGCGCCGCCTGGTGGCCCGGCACGGACAACGCGGACGCGGCGAAGAACCGGAGTCTGGTCAAACCGCCGGTCAACCAGTTCTGCGACTCCAGCAACCAGTGCTCTCCGGGAACCAGCCACACCGGTGGGGCGAGCGGCGTGGCCGGCGCGAACGCCGGCCCCTGCGCCCACAAGAACTCTGCAGGTCAGTACGACCTCAAGTGCTGGTACCACCAGTCGACCAGATGGAAGACCGACTGTCCGTCCCTGTGCGGCCGCGAGCTGCTCCGGTTCTCTCCCGGCTACGCCTACCAGGACGACGGCACCGCCTACCCGCCCAGCTGCACCACCACCGGGCTGCCCAGCGGCGCACTGATCATCGACGACCAGCCTGACAGCTACGCGCCGGTCCGCCCGGGCTGCTCGCGGAGCTACACCAGTGCGGGGACGTTCGCTCTGAAGTTCGCCACGGACAGCGCCGGGCTCTTCCCATCCAAGATCGACTTCCATCAGCTCGGCGCCGGGTTCAACGGTCACTTCTGGTACGCCCACACCAGGAGCAAGGAGCTGCGGAACGACTCGATGCGGGTGACCGGCACCTGGACGCTGAACAAGAGCCTCAACCAGTGGGCCCGGGTGATGGTGCACCTGCCCGACATCGGCGCTCAGACCCAGGAAGCCAACTACATCGTCAACCTCGGGAACGGCCAGCGCTCTCGGGTCATCCTGCAGCGTCGCCGCTCCAACGCCTGGGTGTCGCTGGGTGTCTTCCCGTTCGCCGGGACCCCCAAGGTGTCGTTGTCCAGCACCACCCTCCAGGGTGACGGCCCGCAGCGCAGCGAGATCCGTAACGAGGACATCGCCTTCGACGCGATCGCCGTGCAGCCCCTGTCGGCCAAGCCCAGAGACATCGTGGTGTCCCTCGGCGACTCGTACTCCTCCGGGGAAGGGTCCTCGGCCACCGACGGCACGGACTTCTACCCCGAGACCGACAGCGCCGGCGCGGGCACCTCGACGCAGAACCTGTGCCACCGGTCGAAGCTGGCCTGGTCGCGGAAGGCCCAGCTCGCTGGCACCTCGGCCTCCATCGGAGCGTTGAGCGACGCCTGGAGCCCGGTGGTGGAGCACGACCTGCTGGCCTGCTCCGGTGCCTTGGCCAACAACGTGCTGCCCTACTGGACACCCGCCCCCACGTCGGCCAACTCTTCCCACGTCGGGCAGTACGGAGAGCTCCCGCAGCTCGACCGCGGCTTCGTCGACCAGGACACCACGCTGGTCACCCTGTCCATCGGCGGCAACGATGCGCGGTTCGCCGATGTCGTCGCCCACTGCGTCAAAGAGCTCACCGACGCGTGCCAGAACACGCCGCTGCCACCTCGGCTCCCCGGCGGCCCGGTGTCGACTGATCCGGCGTCCGTCGAAGTGCCTCGTCTGATCAAGGGGAACGTGGTCTCGGGTGTCCGGGACGTCCTGACCGAGATCCACAAGCGCGCGCCGAAGGCCAAGATCGTGCTGATGGGCTACCCGGTGGTCCTCGAAGCAGGCAAGGAGTGCACGCTACGGGCTCCGTTGGTCAGTGGCACCGAG
Organism: uncultured Friedmanniella sp.; assembly: GCA_964251895.1. Lineage (GTDB taxonomy): Bacteria > Actinomycetota > Actinomycetes > Propionibacteriales > Propionibacteriaceae > Microlunatus. Next base: position 950 of record CAXULL010000022.1, on the reverse strand, counting down.
TCCACCTGGATCGCCAGCATGGCCGACCTGCTCGATGACACCCTGAAGTCGACGGCGAGCTCGTTCAACACCGGTGTCGGGTCGACGGTGGTGTACTGGGCAGATCCACGCCCCGACTTCACCGGGCACGGCGTCTGCTCGTCGAGCCCGGGCATCCTCGGCATCACCCTCGCCACGACCCGCGGAGAAGGAGTCCTGACCCCGTACTCACACCAGTCCTTCCATCCCAACGCGGCTGGTCAGCAGCTCTACGCCACCACCCTCGACCGTGCGCTGCGCCAGCTCGGGCGGTGACGATGGTTCGACCTGCGGTGCGGCGGCACGGCACGTGGTTCGGCTTCTTGGCCGTGACCGTCCTGGTCGTGAGCTCGTGCGGGGCGGCCGACCGTAGCAGCTACGAGAACGAGGCCGGTCGGCTGCGAGCCGAGGTGCAGCGCGTCGTCGACGACACGACCAGGGAGATCTCGGGCGAGAGCGGCCAGAGCGTGCAGACGGTCCAGCAGCAGCTCGAGAGGCACGTGCCCGTGCCCCCGACCGGGCAGGTGCTGAGACTTGCCGGACCCGCCACGCCCGGGCGGGCCCGGGTCGACTTCGCCCTCAACGGCAAGATCGACGACTACGGGCCCGGCGGCACGACCGCGACGCTCCGGATCTGCGTGCAGGTGACCATGGCACCACCTCCTGACCTCGGCGCGGCGATCGAGGACACCGACTGCAGCACTCTGACGCCGAAGGCCGACTCGCTGGTCAAGTTCAGGCCTTAGCCGGGCCAGGGACGTCCAGGAGCGAGCGCTAACCAGGCGTGGGTCGTGGCGACCGCCCGATCTGCCGAGGAGCGCTGGTGTCTGAAAAGAGTTCTGGCCGCGACGCCTTCTCGCTGACCAGAACTCTTTGGTGGTCGGGGTGACAGGATTTGAACCTGCGACCTCTTCGTCCCGAACGAAGCGCGC
>CAXULL010000021.1:0-92030 GCA_964251895.1 uncultured Friedmanniella sp. | reverse complement strand
TGTCTTCGACGCTGACAGGCGTCAACAGCAAGCGGTCGGTCAGGACCGGGTCGATTCCCTGAGCGGAAGCCACGTCGTCAGTCAACCGTCGCGGCGACCAGAGGGTGAACACGGGAGGTCTAGCTGCGTGCGTCACGTACCACGGTCGGCTTGCGTGCTCCGCACGACGGTCGCCATGCGTGCTCCGCACGACGGTCGGCTTGCGTGCTCCGCACGACGGTCGGCTTCTGACGCCTGGGGGTCGAGTCTGGCGAGCACTGAGCCGCTGACATTCCTGTCGTGTTGACTGGCACTCGTGCTTCGCGGACTCCAGTACGCACCTGACGGGTCGCTCGTGGACGACACCGGCCACTCCTGGCGTCGCCTCAGTGTCTGGGTCCAGCCGGCTGACGCAGAACGTTTGGTCCGCGAAGGGACTCGCTTCGCGGTCCAAGACTGTTCCGCTCCTCCGGTGACCGTGCGACCCGAGCGCTTCAAGCGGGACGTGAAGGCCCGCATGATCACCGCGGCGTCTGCCGCGGACTACGCGAGCAGGAGCTCCGTTTCTACGGTCTTGATCGGAGAACTGTGGCGTAGCCCGGATGGCGGAGACCTCCTGCTCTTCGTGGAGCAGGGACCGTACAGCCGAGGTGCAGGGGAACTGCAGAACGACTGGTGACGGGCCGCAGTCGCCCCATCGCAATCGGCTCGAGTGCATCCCGCACGACGCTCGGCGTGCGTGCTCCGCACGACGGTCGGCTTGCGTGCGCTCAGCACGGTCTCCTGCCGACTATCACTGGAGCCCGTTGTTCGTCGTGGCCAGCCAGAACGTCGGCCACACGACCATGATCACGAGCGTCAGCACTCCGAGGGCGACACTGACCCAAGCCCAACGCCGAAGCCTCATTGCACCTCGGCTCAGCACAACAAGCCCGCTCACAATCGCCGCCGGACCCAGAAGCAGACCCGCGAAGGTGAGGAAAGGCAGCCAGGCGACGAACACGCCTACCGCACCGCAGCAGATCCCCACGGCAACAGCGACCGCTCCCCGTCGCGGGGGGCCGGTTGTCTGGCTCACCGCAAGTCCAACTGCGTCACCCCTTCAACGTACGGCGCGAGGTAGAGCTTCGGGCTCTACGGCGTGGCGCCCTAGCGTGCTGCTTCGGCAGTGGATCGCTTCTTCGCACGACGGTCGCCTCGTGCGTGCTCCGCACGACGGTCGGCTTGTGCGTGCTCCGCACGACGGTCGGGTTGCGTGCTCCGCACGACGGTTGGCTTACGGACAGCTTTGAAGCGCGCAAGGGAGCCGTGTCTTCCGGTACTTCCGTATCCGAGCGGTCAGCGAGGACGAGGTTGCGCGCTCTGCACGTAGGTCCTGCGAGGACGGTGCCGCGCCCACCGCTGCGCGAGCGTTGCAGCAAGGGCAAGGAACACGAGCATGATCAGGACCTCGACCCCGACCACGTCAGGCCTGACGCTGTAGCCCCACCTAGCGCCGTAAGCCGAGGCCGCAGCGAAGCCGAACAAAGAGGCCCCTGCAAGAGCGACCGCCAGCCGCGGCACCAGCTTCGCCGTCTCCTTCTGCAGGCGGAATGTCCAACGGACCGCACACACCATCGTGGCCAGGACCGCGAGCGCCAGAAACAGATCGACAGACAGACCGAACCACGGGGCGTCGAGAATCCCTGCCCTCGCGTCGTCTAGTGCTTGCACCCCCGCTTTCAGCGCGAACCACGCTGCGCCCACCGCCACCACTCCGGTGCCGAGACAGACACCCAGCAGCGGCAGGATGTCGATCCCGGCGGAGCGGGACATCAGCCCAGCGGCGCAAGAGTCAGCGAACTCCGCGGGCGGGGTGGCGACGAGCTCGTTGATCGTGGCACCTTCTGCTCGCGCCGACGCTAAGTCCTGCAGCAGCTGGCGAAGCAGAACCGTCCGGTCTACACGCGAGACGCCGGTTGCCGCCCACCGCGACTGAACCAGGCGTACCCACGACGACAGCAGCCACTCCGGCTCCGACTCCGGCTTGCTCATCGCGCACTCCCGGTTTGAATCCGCGTCACGCCCGGGCCGGCTCCGAGAGGCTCGAGCAGACGTCCGACCGCGGCGTTCATGTTTCGCCACTGCTGCGACCAGCGCGTCAGAGCTGCCTCACCCGCGCTGGTCAACGAGAGAACCGTACGAGGAGGTCCGACCGAGCTCGGCACGCTGGTGTCGTGCAACAGGCCCTGCTGGCGCAGCCGGTTCACGAGCGGATAGAGGCTGCCGAAGCTCACCCGATCAAGTCCCCGGTCCGCCATGCGGCTCACCAGGCCGTAAACGTGGTCCGGCTGTCGGTTCACCATCGACAACACGCACATGTCCAGCACTCCTCGGAGCAGCAGACTCCGGCGCGCTTCCAGATCGTCATCCAACGGCATGCACCGACGGTACTGTGCGCCGCACAGTAGCGCTAGGAGTTAGCGACCCGAGATGGTCCAGCCAAGCGTTCTCGCGGAAGGGTTGACTTGCGTGCTCTCAAGGTCAGGGTGACAGGGCCGCCATGCGGTGGTCGAGTCCTTCGCACGAGTCGTCTGGCTCGTCGCGTGCTTGTCGCCCTCTAAGAATCCTGCCGGGGAGGACAACCGATCAGCGGAGTCAAGCGTGTACATGGCGTGGAGGCATTGAGCTCGACGGACGCGAGCGGAGCGCTCGACGTGGCGGAGGAGCTCTCGCTCGACGGACTTTTCGCGGCGCACTACCTCCGACTCGTGCGGGTGGCGTGGCTGTTGGTGCGCGATACCGGGCGGGCCGAGGAGCTGGTGCAGGACGCCTTCGTCGACCTCCACCGTCGCTGGCCGCGGCTGCAAACGCGCGCGGGTGCGGCGGGCTACCTCCACGTCTCGGTGGTCAACCGCTCGCGTTCGGCGCTGAGGCACCGGAAGGTCGTGAGCTCGATGCCGTCCGAGCGGGTCGACGTCGAGGAGAGCGCCGAGGACGAAGCTCTGCGCGGCCTCGAACGCGAGCAGGTCCTCGACGGCCTGGCGCGGCTGCCGCGGAGGCAGCGAGAGGTCCTGGTGCTCCGTTACTACGCCCAGCTGAGCGAGGCGGAGACGGCCCAGGTGCTGGGCATCAGTAGGGGTTCGGTGAAGAGCCACGGGTCTCGTGGGATTCGTGCCATGCGAGCAGTGCTTGGAGGACGAAATGGATGAGCCGGACAGCGAGCTGGTCGCAGCGCTGACGCGGGCGCTCCGCACGGAGGCCGACGAGATTACGGCTTCTCCTGACGCTTGGGCGTCAGTGCAGGCCCGGGTGGAAAGGGGGCCTCGGCACAAGCCGGCGCACGGTCGGGCTGGCAGACGGGCGGTCCGCGGGCGGCCGGTTTGGCTAGGGCCGATGACTGCTGTGCTCACGCTCGGGCTCGTCCTAGCCGGCCTGGTGCTCATCACCACCAATGATCTTCACCGCACGGCAGCGCCCGAGCCGGCACGCTCTCCAAGCGCGGCCACCACGGATCGAGGTCGGACGGTGGCTGCGGGGGATGGGTTTCGCCCGACTCAGCCGCGCGTGGCCTGGACGATCTACCGAGCCGGGCCCGACGGGCTCTACACCGACGCTGTTCCGGCCACGGCGCCCTACGACCCTGTGCAGGCGATGGACGCGCTGTTCCAGCAGGACCCGACGGTGGCCGGAGCCGACGTCGTTCCCAGAAACGAGACCAATCGGGTCGCCAGTCTCACGTACGCCGACTCTGTGGTGCACCTGGATATGGCAGCGGTGGACGACCAGACCCGCCCGGCCGGAGCGGAGGGTGCGGCCCAGGCCCGTCGCTGGGTCGACGCCTGGGTCCGGACGGCTGGTGCCATGTTCGTCACCAACAGCACGGTGTTGATCACGCTGAACGGAAGCCCCACCACTTTGTACGGAGTGGTGGACACCACGCAGCCCTTGTTCCCGATGTTCCCCGTGAAGCGACCAGCTGCGCTCTACTTCCCGGCCGACTCCTCGTCAGTCACCTCCCCGGTCGCCATCGCGGCGATGCCCAGCGCGGTCGGCGACCGGCTGGTCGTGCGCGATGCGAAGAACGGCGGCGTGGTGGCGACCGTGGTCGCCGAGGCAAGCGGACTTGGTCAGACCGTGCTCACGCTCAGTCCCGATCTGGCGCGGGGCGACTACACAGTCAGCCTTGTGCTGCAGTCAGGCCAGTCAGAGCCGCGACACCGCTTCACCGTGTCCGGAAGCTCTCCCTCGAGCGCCCGGGTCCCCGTCACCAATCCTGCGACGTCCGTTATCGCGACGACGCTCATCTATTACCCAGGCCCTGACCAGCACCTCCTAGCCGAACCCCGGCCGCGCACGAGCCTCACCGACGCCGTCGCCGCCATCAGCGGGGAACCGTCCGGTAACGACGCATCGTGGCCGTTCGGCTCGCTCAAGCTCAAAACGGTCCACGACGACGGCGACGAGGTCGTCGTCGACTACTCCGGCGACGACAAGGTCCGACCGGGCGACCCGGACGCAGCCGTCGCCGCGTTCTGGGCCCAGAGTCTCGTCCACACAGTCTCCGCGTACGAGGGTCGACCCACCGCGGTGCGGGTCACTCTCCGGGGGCGACCCTTCCGTCTCTTCGGCCTGCTCGACACCAGCGATGCCTTCTCTTACCGCGCCGTAGGCATCCGGACGACGGAGGACCTGGCACTGCCGACTAATGTCTCGACCCCGGGCCCGCTACGGGTCGTCGGTGCCGCTGGAGCCGAGGCGGACCACGTCACCTGGTACGTCGTCGACGGCGTCAGCCTGGAGACGCTCTACCAAGGCAACGTTCCCGTGGGGGCCGACCGCGTCTTCGCGTTCGCACTCCCGGTCCCCGCCGGCCGGTACGAGCTCAGGGTCGACGTCGTATCGAGCGGCGGGCGTGTCCTTCAGTCCTATGACCGATCCCCAGAGGTCAGCTGAACGCCCGCACGATGCTGGCGGGCGAGCGCGCGAGCGCTGATCCCTGCAGCCAGCACCCCCGATCGGTCAGCGTGCTCCGCACGACGGTCGGCTTGTGCGTGCTCCGACGACGGTCGGCTTGTACGTGCTCCGCACGACGGTGGTCTTACGGGACGCGTGGGCGGCGCCTCACCGTGCTTCGCCCCCTGTCCGATCTCAGTGAAGATGTCAAAGGCTTCACTCTCAGCTGACAACTGGGTGAGCGGGTCAAGGCGTGATCTGACTCAACGATCGTGTCAGCGGCCGGAACCTGTCTCACTCAAGTTGTCACTCGCCGGATGATCTTGGTCGAAGAACTCGGGCGATTGGCACAAGGCAGGGCGCGGACTGCGTGCGCGGCAATCGATGGCTCTTCGCGATTGAGGGTGTAGCAGGTGTCGGGGCCACATCGAAGTAGGTCAGTCTGCGCGGGGTTGAGAGCTCGAGGTTGGGGGCGCTTTCTTCTGCCGAGTGAGTGCTTGCTGCCGAGCATCGACTCCTGTTAGGCGTGCGAAGGGGTGGCGAAGGCGTGGCGGTAGGCGGTGGGGGTGGTGCCGACCAGTCGGCGGAAGTGCAGCCGCAGGTTGGCAGCGGTACCCAGTCCGACGCTACGGGCGACTTCTTCGACGCTGTGTTCTCCGCGTTCGAGCAGAACGCGGGCTTGGTCGATGCGGGCCCTGAGCAGCCACTGCAGTGGCGATTGGCCGGTGTCGGCGGCGAAGTGCCGGGTCAGGGTGCGTTCGGATGTGTGGGCGTGGCGGGCCAGGTCGGCGACCGTGAGCGGCTGGGCCAGGTGTTCCAGCGCCCACGCCCGGGTCGGGGCGAGCGAGGTGTGCTCGCCGCGGCCGAGGGGAGTCTCGATGAACTGGGTCTGTCCGCCCTCGCGATGGGGAGCGGCGACGACGCGGCGAGCGATGTCGTTGGCGATGTTGGCACCGAGGTCTCGGCGCACGATGTGCAGGCACAGGTCCATGCCCGAGGTCACGCCGGCCGAGGTGAGGACGTCTCCGTCGTCGACGTAGAGGACGTCGGGGTCGACGTGCAGGCGTGGGTAGGTGTTGGCCAGCTCGTCAGCGTTCTGCCAGTGCGTGGTGACGCGCCGCCCGTCAAAGACGCCGGCCGCGGCCAGGGCGAAGGCGCCGATGCAGATGGACACCATCCGTGCACCGCGGGCGTGGGCTGCGGCGAGGACGTCGAGGACCTGTGGGGGCAGCGCTCGAGCGTGGGGGGAGTAGCCCGGCACCACGACGGTGTCGGCAGCGGCGATGTCGGTCAACGTTCCGGACACGGTCAGGTCGAAGCCCGCGGTCGTGCTCACCCGGGGCGATACGCCGCAGACCACCGGTCGGTAAGGGGTGCTGGGGCGCGGGCTGAAGACCTGGGCGGGGATGCCGAGGTCGAGGGGAAGGACACCGTCCAGCGCAAGGATCGCCACCGTGTGTGACGTGCTGAGCGGGGCTGCAGGGGTCATGGCTGAAATCTAGCGGTAGGTGGCGTTCCCGCCACTCGTGCGGGCAGTCCTCGACCGCAAGCCTTGACGCATGACGACAGAGGCCCCTGTTCCTTCACTGCCCGACACATCGCTGACCCGGTCGCTGACCACCACGGTCACCAGTGCGTTGAGCCGACCGTTGGCGGACCACAGCATCCGCAGCTACCTGTTTGCGCGCGTGCTCGCTGACCACCTCGGCGCCACACCCGGACGCGACTACGACCAGCAGCTGCTGTTCGCGGCCTGCGTCCTGCACGACATGGGCCTGAGCGAAGCAGGCGACGGCAACCAGCGCTTCGAGGTCGACGGCGCAGACCTGGCCGCGCGCCTGCTCACCGACCACGGTCTGCCCGCCGGAGATGTCGACGCGGTCTGGGAAGCCATCGCCCTGCACACCTCGCCCGGTATCGCTGAGCGGCGTGGCCTGCTGTGCCACCTGACCCGCGCAGGAGTGGGGATGGACTTCGGTCGGGGCACCGAGCCCGTCAGCGACGAGCTCGGGACGCAGATCCATGGCCTTCATCCCCGTCAAGCGTTGGAGACCGTCCTGGTCGAGGCGATCACCGGGCAGGCGGTGCGTAACCCGAGCAAGGCTCCCCGCTACTCCACCGCCGACGTCTTCTTGCTTGAACGCAGCGGTCCTCCGTACTTGACCCGCATGGAGCAGGGGGTCGCGTCGTCGCGTTGGGGATCTTGACCTGGTTTGGCGCTGCCCTGGACCGTCCGGACCTCAAGACCTTCGCGCGGCTGGAGGAGCTGGGCTTTGACCTCGTCGCTCAGCGCCTCGAGCCGAGGACAACATCCACTCGCACATCACACCAGACACGGCAGGACCTTGTCACAGACCGCGGCACCTCGGCCAGCAACAACAGTCGCACTTCACCCTCGGGCTGGGCACGCCTCGTAGGCCGTGCACCGCGCGCACGTCGTCGGGCAGAGTGGGCGTCATGACCGACCAGACCTCGACAGGACGACCCGGCTTCGCACGGCGACGTCCTGTCCTGTGGCCGGCCGGCCGGCGGTGACCGCGGGTGGAGCATCCCCTGCTGGCTCGGGCGGTGTCCGGCGCATCGTCCTGACGGCGACCTGTTTGGTGCTGGCGTGTGCCACCTGGGTGGTCTGGTTCGCCTGGGACACCCTCCGTGATGTCGACCCGACCACGGGCAACACCAGTGGTCCCTACGAGGTGTGGCAGGGCGTGGGAGCGGCCGTCACTCTGCTCGTCGTCGTGGTCCTCTTCGTGCGCTGGCTGGCTGTGGTCAACGTGGCGCTCGCTGTCAGCTGCGGCTTCACGGCTGGCTTCACCTACTCAGGAGCCACCGACCCCGAGGCAGACGGGCTCTACGTAGTCGGAGCAGGCTTGCTACTGGTCGTCATGCTCATCGCAACCACGCTGCTCGCACTGGCCGCCCGGTTCGTCCTCCGCCGGCATCGGTCGACCACCTCCTAGCCATCCCTGCCCGGCTGGTGCTCCTGTCGGCACGCAGCCGTCGATCTCCCTCGGCCGCCAGCACAGGTCAGCACGGTTGAGCAGTTGGCCAAGTAGAAGTCAATAGACGTAAGCCATTCCACGAGCGCAGACTTCGACCAAGGCCACGTGCTGGCACTGCTACGACAGCGCCGAGGCCGAGCGCCGCGCCGTTCGCCTGGCGCCTCACAACCGAGCGACTCCCGCTTCCCGGCGTCGTCCCGGTCCACCTCACCCCTTGGAAGGCTCAACTTCATGAGCGTTCAGCTCATCATCGGCGGCACCGGCAAGGTCGGGACTCGCCTCGCGGGTGTCCTCTCCGCTCAAGGGCACAATCCCCGCGTCGCCAGCCGCACCGGCGGCGACGTCCGCTTCGACTGGCGAGACGCGAGCACCTACCGTCCGGCTCTGCACGGCGTCGACGCTGTCTTCATCGTGGGTCCGGGCTCCGCGACCGACTGGTCTCCCCAGCTGGCGGAGCTGCTGTCGGTCGCGTCGGACGAAAGGGTCCGCAAGGCCGTGCTGCTCTCCGCACGAGGGGTCGAGTTCCTTCCCGATGGCGCGGTGGCTCGTGCCGAACGAGTCCTCAAGGACGGTGACGTGGCCTGGACGATCCTCCGCCCGTCGCACTTCGCACAGAACTTCACCGAGGCGATGTTCGTGCCCGTGAAGAGACGAATCCAGGTCCCGGCCGGAGATGGGGCAGAACCGTTCGTCGACGTCGAGGACCTGGCAGAGGTCGCCGCTGCCGTGCTGACGTCAGAGGGGTGGGACCACGACGTCATCGCCATCTCCGGACCTGCCGCCCTCACGTTCGAGGACGCCGTGCACCTGCTCGGCGAGGCAGCCGGAGAACGCTACGAGTACGTCGACGACCCCGTGGAGCACCACCGCGAGCGTCTCCGGTCCGCCGGTACCCCGGAGGGCTACATCACCTGGCGGATGGCGATGCTCGGAGGCATCCGGAGCGGGCGCGACGCCTACGTGAGCACCGGAGTCACCCAGGTCCTCGGACGCCCCGCGACGTCCTTCCAGGACTGGCTGGCGCGCGAGGCCACCTCCACGAGCTCCCGGTGACACCACCAGTGCGCTCGTCGCGATCCTACGAAAGGACCTGCACATGACCTATCCCCAGGCACTCGACCTGACGGGCCGGCGTGCCGTCGTGCTCGGTGGCACCAAGGGGCTCGGGCAGGCGGTGGTCAGCCGACTCTTCCGCGCTGGCGCCACGGTCGTCGCGGTGGGCCGATCGGTCCCGGACGACACCGCCGCGGCCGCGGTCATCACCGCCGACGTCACCGATCCCGCGGCAGCTGGTCGTGTCGCCGCGGAGCTGAGGGCGCTTGGCGGGCTCGACATCATCGTGCACGTCGCCGGCGGCTCCCACGCCCCCAGCGGTGGGTACGCCGCCCTGTCCGACGAGCACTGGATGGACGAGCTGCAGCTCAACCTTCTCGCAGCCGTCCGGCTCGACCGTGCCCTCGTCCCGCTGCTCGAGGACGCCGCTTCTGGCGTCGTCGTCCACGTCGGATCCATCCAGGGCCGGGTTCCCCTGTGGGACGGCACCCTCGGCTACGCCGCCGCCAAAGCAGCTCTGCGCACCTACAGCAAGGGTCTGGCGAACGAGCTCGCACCCCGCGGCATCCGGGTCAACACCGTCTCCCCGGGCGGCATCGACAGTCCCGGTGCCACGGCGCTGGCGCAGCGCATCGCCCAGTCCCGTGGCGTCTCGGACGATGAGGGTCGCGAGCTTCTGATGGCGTCCCTCGGCGGGATCCCCGATGGCCGGTTCGCCCCGCCGGAGGAGATCGCTGAGACCATCGGCTACCTCGTCTCGGATGCAGCCGCATCGATCGTGGGTGCGGACATCGTCGTCGACGGCGGGACCGTGCCCGCCGTCTGACACCACGCCCCCGAGCAGTGCACACCACCTCCGCACCACCTGATGAGCGGAACTCCTCATGACCATCACGATCACCGACGTCCTCTCCTCCCCGGGAGAGGAGCGCTACGCCCTCGCCGTCGACGGCTACAACCTCCGCTCCCACCTGGAACCCGCCTTCGCGGCCGTCGCCACCACGGTCGAGGAGGTCGTGGCCGTCCTCGACGCGGCTCGACGGCGGGGCTTAGGGGTCCGCGTCCGTTCGACCGGGCACGGCTTCAACTCGGGCGCGCCTCTGGGTGAGGAGGTCGTGCTTCGGACCCTGTTCACCGCTCCTGTCGTCGTGGACGCCACCACGAGAACCGCGGTCATACCCGCTGGCGCGCTCTGGGGCGAGGTCGTCGACGCCGCGGCCCCCTTCGGCCTGGCGGCCCTGCACGGGTCCGCCCGGTCGGTCGGTGTCATCGGCTACCTCCTGCAGGGTGGAGCCAGCTTCTACGGCCGGAGGTTCGGGCTGGCGTCCAACCTGATCCGCTCCATCACCGTCGTCCTCGCCGACGGCCGCATCGCTGTCGCCACTGCCGAGACCGACCCGGAGCTGTTCTGGGCGTTGCGTGGCGGTGGCGGCGGGTTCGGCGTCGTCACGTCCGTCACCATCGACCTGATCGAGGTCCCGTGCGTGGCCACCGGTGCGGCCTTCTGGCCGGTCGCCGCTGCCCCCGCTGTCCTCGAGGCCTGGGAGGAGTGGGCGCCGACCGCACCGCGCGAGGTGTCGACGGCCCTCCGGGTGATGAGGCTGCCCCCGCAGCCGGGCATCCCCCCACAGCTGACCGACGGGCCCGTGGTCGTCATCGACGGCGCCGCGCTCGATCGGGACGACCGGACGGGGACGGAGCTGATCGATGTGCTGCTGGCGCCGCTCCGGAAGGCGCACGAACCCCTCCTCGACACCTGGCACCGTGGCACACCGGTCGACGTCGTCAGTACGCACATGGACCCACCGACGGCGAGCCCCTTCTTCGGCGACCACGTCCCGCTGAACGCGCTCGGCGCAGCGGGTCGGGCAGCGTTCCTCTCGGTCGCCGGCCAGCCGGCCGGCGCCAACCTCGCCATCGTCGAGCTGCGTCAGCTGGGCGGCGCGTTCGCCGACCCGGACGCAGCAGGCGGGGTGGTCGACCACCTGGACCCCCAGTACGGCTGCTTCGGCGTCGGCATCCTTCTGGGCGGCAACCCCGAGGCCGTCGTGGCCCAGCAGCTCGACGCTCTCCGCGCTGTCCTGCGGCCGTGGACGAACGAGTTCACCGTGCCGAGCTTCGTCGAACGCTTCGGTGCACCGCAGAGGTCCTTCGGACCGACCGAAGCATCCCGAGTCGACGTAGTCCGCCGCTGGAGCGACCCCACGGGCATGTTCGCCGGTGACGTCACCCTCGCCACCACCTGATCAGCCACCACCTGATCTTCAGTGGCCGGTCGCCCCTCACCGCTGGCGGGGGCCGGCGGCCGGGAGCTGGACCTTGGCGGCGTCCGCGATGAGCTCCTGGACGTGGGCCAGGCCGGCGTCGGACGCGGAGCTCCGACGCGTGACCAGCAGCAGGCTGCGGTGGACGGGCACCGTCAGGTCCAGCATCACGACACCCTCGGGCACCGAGCGGGCGCCGAGCTCCGGGATGAGTGCAACTCCCATGCCGGCCTGGACCAGAGCGAGCTGCACCTGGAAGTCCGTGGCTTCTGCGACCGACCGGGCCTCGAAGCCGGCCAGGTCCGTGGCCCGCCGAACCATGTCGTGACAGGTCCACTCCCGTGACGGGACGATCCAGTCGTGCCCGGAGAACTCGCCGAGGTCGACGGGGCGATCGGTCGGTCCCCGCCACTCCGCCTCGCTGACGGCCAGGCGAACCGCTTCCGTCCCGATCTCGCGGATCTTCAGTCCGGGACCGGAGACGGGTGGCATGTTGGAGTACGAGTGCGCCACAGCCAGCTCGACCTCGCCCGCCGTGAGCGCCGGGATCGAGTCAGACGGTTCCATCTCCACCAGCCTCAGCTCCACGCTCCGGTCGCCGGCCTCGTTGAGCGCCTTCCAGGCACTCGGGATGATGGTGCGGGCAGCCGTGGGGAACGCTCCGACGCGGTAGGTCCCAGCGGCACCGTCGCGAAGGGCAGCCGCTTCCATCTCGGCGACGGAGAGCGCGTCCACGATGCTGCTCCCGTGCTTGGCGAGCAGATGCCCTGCCGGTGTGACCACGACCCGGCGTCCCTGCTTCTCCAGGAGCTTCACCCCGAGCTCGCGCTGCAAGGTCGCCAGCTGCATCGAGATCCCCGGAGGCGTCAGGTTCAGCTCCTGGGCGACGGCGGCGATCGTGCCAAGACGATCGAGCTGGGCGAGCATGTTCAGCTTGCGGATGTCCAACACGAAGCCGAACTTACGCTGATCCAAAAAAGAAGTAAATAGACGTGAACCGATACGAAGCACAGACTCCGAACATGAGATCAACACGGGCGGTACTGGCGGGACTGGGCGTAGTGGTCCTGTGGGCCAGCGCCTTTCCCGCGATCCGCGTGGCCGCTCCGGACCTCGGACCCGTCGGCCTGTCGGTCGTCCGGCTGGCCGTGGCCGCCGTCGCCCTGCTCGCCCTCGCCCCGTTCCTCGGGGTGCGGGTGCCGGCCCGAAGGGATCTCCCGCTGATCGCCGGCTGCGCGTTCTTCGGGATGACGGCCTACCAGCTGCTGCTCAACACCGGCGAGCTCCACGTCCCCGCAGGCACCGCCAGCATCATCGTGGCGGCAGCGCCGCTCGTGTCGGTCGGCATCGCCGCCCTCGCGTTCAAGGAGGAGCTCAGCGCCATCCGGGTCGCCGGCAGCGTCGTCGCCGTGGGAGGCGTCCTCGTCGTCTGTCTCGCCCGCGCGGGCCTGAGCCTCAGCGCCGCCGTGTGGGTCGTCGTCGCGGCGATGGTCGTCCAGGGCGTCTACCACCCGCTGTCCCGGCTGCTGCTGCGCACGTACACGGCGGTGGAGGTTGCGACCTACGGCATGACCGCCGGAACCATCCTGACCCTGCCGTTCCTCGCCGCCGGCTGGCGCCAGATCGTCACCGCCGGCCCGGCGGCCTGGGGCGCGGCCGTCTATCTCGGTGTGCTGCCGTCGGCCGCCGGCTTCGTCCTGTGGGGCTACAGCGTCGCCCGGCTTCCCGTCGTCACCTCCACCAGCCTGCTCTACCTCGTCCCCGCCGTGGCTGTCCTCATCTCCTTCCTCTGGCTCCACGAGGTCCCACTCCCGAGCGAGCTGGGCGGCGGCGCCGTCGTCCTCATCGGCGTCATCGGGATCAGCCAGGGCGACCGGCTCCTCAGCCGGTTCCGCCGCGTCCGCGAACCGGCTGTCTAGCGGCAGACCCCGATACCGCCGTCGAACGCCAGGACCAGCTCACGACGACGTCGCGTCGCCACCGCACACGCCTCGATCGCCGCGCCCGCGATCACCGAACCCTGGCCATAGCCAGGTTCGGCAGAGCACCGCCAGCATCGGAGAAGACCATGATCACGACACCACCGACCACACGGATCCCCCTGAACACCCTCGCCATCGCCTTCGGCCTCGCCGGACTCGCCGACGCCTGGAACGCCGGCTCTCTCGCACTCGATCTGCCCTCCGGCGTCGGCGACGTCTTCTGGGGCATCGCCGCGATCGCGTGGCTGTGGCTCCTCGTGGCGCATGCTCGTCGCGGCAGCAGAGCGGTGGGCACCCTGGCCAGCCAGCTCCGCCATCCGCTGCAGGGCCCGGTCGCGGCGCTCGCTCCCGTCGTCGGCATGCTGCTCGGCGCCGACCTCTACCGCTTCTTCCCCCTCGCCGGTCAGATCCTCGTCATCGTGTTCATGGCCGTGACCGCGCTCTTCGCCGGCTGGCTCGTCAGCATCTGGCTCGGTGGAAGCCTCGACCTGGAGTCGCTGCACGGCGGATACCTCCTCCCCACCGTCGCGGGCGGATTCATCGCTGCCACCGCGGCCGCAGAGGTGGGTCTCGCAACCCTCGCCGTCGGTGCTTTCGCCGTCGGTACGTTCTTCTGGGTCGTCATGTTCACCCTCATCACGGCACGCCTCATGTTCCGACCCGCCCTGCCAGCACCTCTGGCTCCGACGTTGGCGATCCTCGTCGCCCCACCCGCAGTCGCCGGCACCGCCTGGTTCCTCATCGCACCCACCCCGGGCCCGGTCGACTACGCGTTGGCCGGGATGACGGTACTCATGCTCGTGGTGCAGGTGGCCCTCGTGCCGCGCTACCGGAAGCTGCCGTTCACCCTGGGGTTCTGGTCGTTCACCTTCCCCTTCGCCGCCGTCGCCGGGTACGCCATCGGCTGGCTCAACCTCCTCCGTCCGGTCGGGTGGCACATCCTCGTCGTGGCCGTGCTGGTCGCCGTCACCGCTCTCGTCGGTGCCATCGCGGTCAGGTCCGTGCAACTGCCCAGGCTCCGCACCATCGCCGCTCTGGCCCTTTCCCGGCCGGGCCACCGCACCCCCGCGGCGGACCTCGGCTCCATCAACAACGTGAAGGTCAGCTGATGGTCACCGTGCACTACCGCCACGCCACGATCGACGGACACACCGTCGCCTACCGAGAAGCCGGGGGAGACAACCTCCGTCAGGTGCTGCTCCTGCACGGCGCACCGGCCAGCTCCTTCATGTTCCGCGAGCTCATCCCGCTGCTCGCGGAGAGCCACCACGTCATCGCGCCGGACTACCTCGGCTTCGGGCTCTCCGACGCCCCGCTGGTCGACCAGCTCGACTACACGTTCGACCACCTCACCGACAGCATCGCCGGCCTCCTCAGCGAGGTCGGGTTCGACGACTTCACCGTCTACGCCCAGGACTACGGAGCGCCCGTGGCCTGGCGCCTCGCCCTCCGGAACCCGACTCAGATCGCCGGCCTCGTCATCCAGAACGCCAACGCCTATGACGAAGGGTTCGTCGCCGACCACTGGCAGCCGCTGTGGCGCTACGCCGAGGACCCCACACCCGAGAACGCGGCGCCGCTGCGGGCAGGTCTCACCGAGCAGGGCGTCCGGTGGCAGTACGAGAACGGCGTCGCCGACACCAGCCTGGTGAGCCCCGATGCTTGGATGCACGACCTCGCGGCCGTCTCGCGTCCAGGCAACGAGGCGATCCAGCTCGCCCTCTACCGGGACTACCCCTCGAACGTCGCCCTCTACCCGGCCGTCCAGGACTACTTCCGCACCCGGCGCCCACCCACGTTGATCGTCTGGGGCGAGGGCGACGGGATCTTCGCCACCGAGGGTGCCGAAGCCTTCCGCCGGGACCTGCCCGACGCCGAGCTGCACCTGCGCCCCGGCGGCCACTTCCTCCTCGAGACCGACCTCGACCACACCTCCGCGGTGATCATCGAGTTCCTCGCCCGCGTCTGGGACGAACGGGACGGGTCGGGCCGCGCCACGACCGAAGAGCATGTCCCCGTCTCGTCGCTGCCGTACGTGGTGACCGAGTACCTCGCCCGGTCCCAGGGGGAGACCCCCGGCACAGCCAAGGAGCTGCTCACCGCGACCGCCACCATCACCGACGACGGGACGCTGTACGACGACGACCGGGGCATCACCGACTTCCTGGAGCACGCCAGCACCGAGTTCGACTACACGTCCACCCTCGTCGGCGCGAAGAGACGTGGCGACCTCTACACCGCCGTCAACCAGCTCGACGGCAACTTCCCTGGCGGGCGAGCTGTCCTGCAGTACAAGTTCGTGCTCACCGACGACCACCGCGCCATCGACGAGCTCCGCATCGAGTTCTGATGCTCCACGACCCTCCCGTTGAGAACGGATCTCCATGAGCCTGCACGACGCGCGCGTGATCATCGTCGGCGGAAGCTCCGGCATCGGACTCGCCACCGCCAGGGCCGCAGCCGAGCAGGGCGCCGAGGTCGTCATCGTCTCCAGCCGACAAGGCAGCATCGACAGAGCCCTCGAGCAGCTCGACGGCAACATCACCGGCCGCACCCTCGACGTCCTCGACCGGGAAGCCGTCGCCACGTTCTTCGCCGGACTGGGAACGTGCGACCACCTCGCCTACACCGCCGGGGAACCGCTGACCCTCATGCCGCTCGCCGGCATGGACATCGACAAGGCCCGCGACTTCTTCCAGGTCCGGTTCTTCGGCGCGCTGACCGTGGTCAGCGCCGCAGCCGCGACGATCCGACCGGGAGGGTCCATCACGTTGACCAGCGGCTCCGCACGCACGCGCCCCGGCGCCGGCTGGTCCCTCGGGGCGAGCATCAGCGGGGCCGTCACCAGCCTCACCAAGGCCCTCGCCGTGGAGCTCGCCCCCCTCAGAGTGAACTGCGTCGAGCCCGGCATCATCCGGAGCCCGCTGTGGAGCGGCATGAGCCCCCACGAGCAGCAGCAGATGTTCGACCAGCAGGCCGCGGTCGTCCCCGTCGGACGGGTCGGGGAGGTCGACGACGTCGCCCGCGCGTTCCTGTACGCCATGACCCAGACCTTCAGCAGCGGCGCCAGCATCCCCGTCGACGGCGGTGCCCTCCTCGCCTGACCCGCTTGCACCCCGAAGGAACACCTGCATCGGTCTCGAGCGTGCGGAGGAGGACAGACACCTGGTCGGTCAGTGCGGCGGCGGCGAAGCACGCGTCCGGTCTCGCCCCGCCGGCGTGACTGGTGCAGGCCAGTCGTCAGGTGCACCGTCCGCTGCCGTACGCGGGTCCTCTTGCCTTGACCAGTCGGTCGTCTCGGGGCGGTGAGGGGCCGACATGGCGCGCTGTCGTTGGTGATGGTTTCGGTGCCTGGGGGAGCGGAGGTAGGGCCGTGGGTCAACGCTTCCCGCGGATGGCGTCCTGCCAGATGGTGCGCCAGATGTTGGGTCGGCCCTCGAGGGAGCGCGCGGCAACCATGCACTGTGTGGAGCCGCAGCGGGTCCCGCGTCTCGCCATGGTGTCTCCGGTTGACGGCCTTTGATCGAGACTTCTTCCCCGGCGGGGCCTACGAAGATCAAGCCGCTCTGTGGCGCGCGGTGGGGGAGGGGACAGGTTAGTGCCGCTGCTAGACGGACGGGTTGCGGCGACGGTTGCGGGTGGGTCAGTTCTCGAGTGGCAGAACTGTTAGACGTCTTCACGGCTGAGTAGGGAACAGCACGGTGGTCAAGAGGTGGCGGCGGCGGCCGAGTGTCGGCTCGTTCTCGCCTGCGTTGGCGATGACAGCGGCGAGTCGTGAGTGGAGCTGGTCGCGTTCGGCGTCGGTGAGCCAGAGCGCGTGTTCGCGGTAGGACGCGGCGTCGGGGCTCTGATCGGGGTCCTGGTGGTCGAGATGACGATCGAACTCGGCCATCAGCGTCGAGGTGAGGATGGCGAACAGTTGACGCCGCTCTTGCCGGGACAGGGCGCTGGAGGCTTCCTGGCCGACCAGCGGGCGGTGCGGGGTCAGACGGTAGTTCCGCTGCACCGCACCACGGATCCGCTGCTCGCTGTCCACCTGAACGAGGCCTCCCTCGACCAGGCGTGCCAGGTGGCGATAGATCGTGTTCTGAGACACCCCGACGAGCTCACGGCACAGGTCGGCGGTCGTGAACAACCGGCCGTCCAGGACGGCATGGATGATCCGCAGCCGTACGGGGTGCAGCAGCAGCTCAGCAGCATCCACGCGCCTAATCTTCCCACTTCAGGTACCATTCCCAAATATGGTGCTAATGGCGGAGGACCTGCTGAGATCGGTTGAGTGGCAGGAGAAGCTCGACAGCCTCGCGGCCGACCACAAGGTGCCCGGGGCCCAAGTCGGGCTGCTGACCATCGGAGCAGACGGGAGTGTCGAGCGTCGGGTTCTTGTCACTGGCGTGACCAGCCTCGACACCCAGGTCCAGGTCACCCCCGAAACACTGTTCCAGTACGGCTCGATCACCAAGCTCTGGACGACCACGCTCGTCATGCAGCTGGCCGACGAAGGCCGCCTCGATCTCGACGCTCACGTCGTCGACATTCTCGACGGGTTCACCCTGGCCGACCCGCACGCCGCCTCTCAAGTCACTGTCCGCCAGCTCCTCGACCACACCAGCGGGATCGACGGCGACCTGTTCACCGACACCGGAGACGGCGACGACTGCCTCGCCAAGTACGTCGACGAGCTAGCCACCGCGATCAGCATCACCCAACCCGGCGGGCACCTCAGCTACTGCAACGCCGGCTTCGTGGTCGCTGGCCGCATCGTCGAAGTGCTGACAGGCAAGCACTGGGACGACGTGCTGGCCGAACGACTCTTCGAACCCCTCGGACTCCGCCACGTCATCACCCGCGCCAAAGACGCCCCCCTCTACCGCACCGCGGTCGGCCATGTGAAGGTCGCCACCGGCAGCAGCCAGATCAAGCCCACCAGCACCTGGATGCTGCCCCGCTCCATCGGACCCGCCGGGCTCATCACCGGCAACGTCGACTCCCTGCTCACCTTCGCCGCCGCCCACCTCGCCCACGGCTTCAACCTGGACGGCAGCCGCATCCTCAGCACTGAGTCGGCCGACGCGATGCGCACGGCCCAGGTCGACCTGACCTCGGTCTCCTCGACGCAACTCGGGTGGGGCCTGGGCTGGGCGATCGAGCGGTGGGGCGATCAAACCTCGTTCGCCCACGGCGGCGCCACCATCGGACAGATCGCCGACCTGCACACCTTCCCCGACCAGCAGCTCGCGGTCGCGGTCCTGACCAACTCTCGTGGCGGCACCGCGCTGATCAAAGACCTGCACGACCTGCTCGCCGCGGAACTTGGTCTCACGCCACCGGTGCCACAGGCAGACCCAGGTGCAGAGACCATCGACCTCAGCCACCTCATCGGGGACTACACCTCCTCGGCGATGCGGTGGCGCATCCGCCAGGACGACAACGGCCTCAACCTGACCATCACCGAGACAGCGACCAGCGAGCCCGACTCGCCGTCTGCGCCCATCACACCGCTCGGCTCGAACCGCTTCTCCGTGACCCATGACGGGCAGCTCTTCGAAGTGTCTGCCGTCAGCGTCGAAGGCCGTCGGTTCCTCTTCTTCGGGCGACTCCTCGAGCACAGCAGCGGTGACACCGCAACGACCTTGCGGGGCACTCGGCGTTAGCCACGTAAGTGCCGATCTGTCGTGACGGCTGCTGGCCGAGCACGCACGCTTGGACTCCGAGGTCGCTGCCCTGCGGGCAGCTGGCCGCCGAATCGCTGCGCAGAGCGTCAGCGAGCTGGTCCCGATCACGATCGTCACGACACCTTCCAGCGAGGTCCAGGGCGCGTGCAGAGCAGCCGAGGTCGTGCTGGCGAGCGTGGGGAGGAGGGCGAGCCCCGCGACGACGGCGACGACAGCCGTAGCCCGGCCACTCAGCAAAACCGCAACCAGGGGCGCGAGCCCGCCAAGGGCGAGGTAGAGCACGCCGCACGTCATCGACGCGACCCAGCGGCGCGCCGGGTTGGGGTGGGCTTCCCCCGAGCGGGCAGCGCGGGGGAGATCGCCGCGAGGTTGATCGCGTGGCCCCCGGCGAAGGCACCGAGAGCGGGGTAAGACCCGAGTTGTCAGAGACCACGCCCTATAGGAAGGACCCTGCGCGGCGTAGACCTGCGGATTGTCCGCGTAGCTCAGGTGGACGTCGGCAGTCAGGACACTCGCCTGGCACAGCAGCGCGCAAACTACGCCCACGGGCCATCCGACCCGACGGCAGAACGACGACGCCCTGGTCGTTTGCGTTCCAGCTGCTCACCAGCCAGACCTAAGGGTCGAGTTCGTCCCCGTGTCCGTCGGCGATCGTCTCGCAGGCCCCGTACGACGGTCGGTCAACGTGCTCCGCACGACGGTGGTCTTGCGTGCTCCGCACGAGGGTCGCTCAACGTGCTCCGCACGACGGTGGTCTTGCGTGCTCCGCACGAGGGTCGGCTTGCGTGCTCCGCACGACGGTCGGCCTGCGTGCGTCTCTCGCGACGGTCGGCTCCTAGGAAAGAAGCTTCCTGGCGCCGGCGCCTAGTCCTCCGCAGCGCTGTCAGGCTGGAGAAGCCGGAGATCGTGGCGTCGAGAGACGACTAACAGCACAAGGTAGAAGCAAGCCGTCAGCAGTGTCGCAAGACTGAGACAGGACAAGGGAGACAACGGCCATGGGGCATCCAACTTCCGAGGGTAATGTCATAATGCTCCTTATCGGACAGACGAACTGAGCGGGTGAGGCCCCGCTCTAGGACCGCTGGCGATCAGGATGCGGCACCTCGTGCACGACCAGGCCGTCGATGCCGCGGAAGTCGTCCGGGTTGCACGTGTACACGGGAAGGTCGCGCGAGACGGCGACTGCGGCGATCAGCACGTCCAAGGAACGGGCCGCGGGCTTGCGTCGGTGCTGACGCAGCGAGGAGGCCACCCGGCCGAATGCACGCGCCGCGGCCGCGTCGAAGCCGATGGGCTCGAAGTCGGCCTCCGCCTGCTGGAGATTACTCTGACGCGCCGCCCGTTCCTCAGGGGCGTGCGGCCACCAGAGGCCCGACGGACAGCTTGGCCAGCGTGATCGTGCAGATCAACGGCTCGTCGGGCAGCGCCGCGGCGTCGTCGAGGCGGCCGAGCAGAACGAACGTCGAAGTGTCCAGCAGACCCGGATTTGTCATAACGCCTGATCGGCGAGCTGGTCGACGTCGTTCTTCAACCGCTCCGGATCCACGTCGGGCAGCGACTGTCGGCGCGCGACGAGCTCGGCAGCGGACACACCGGGGCGTCGGTCGGCCGTCGGTCGAACCGCAGCACGACGACCGCGTCGAAGTCGGAGCTGCTGTCGCCGTTCCACAGGTGCGCGCCGAGGATCTTGCGGACGACCGCCCGAGTGGGCAGCGGAGCGCCGGCGCCGAACAACGACGGCGAGAGCTGCCGCAGCCGGCGAGGGTCGACCGTCACTCCCCCGGGGTCGGAGGCCAGAGCCTCGTTGCTCATGTAGGGGTGTCCCGCGGCTGGACCGGTTCGCTCACGACCTCATTCTGCGACCCCGGGGAGACCGTTCGGAGGCTTTCCCCAGGGGCGTCGCGCGGTCACGAGATCGTGGTCGGCGTGTCCTCCTCGGCGCGAGCCGGCGTGGCGACGGCGAGCTGAGCCCGGGCCTTCTTGCCGGCGACGCGGGCCACCAGGCCGTACAGGACCGGCACCAGCAGCAGGGTCAGCAGCGTCGAGGAGACGAGGCCCCCGATCACGACCACCGCGAGCGGCTTGCCGATGAAGCCGCCACCCGCACCGGTGAGGCCGAGCCCCATCGGCAACAGGGCGAAGACGGTCGCCGCCGCGGTCATGATGATCGGGCGCAGCCGGAGCCGGGCACCGTCGATGATCGCCGTGAGGGGGTCCTCCCCGCGCTCGCGGTAGCTGTTGATCAGGTCGATCAGCACGATCGCGTTCGTCACGACGATGCCGATGAGCATCAGGAGCCCGATCATCGCCGGCACACCGAGCGGCGTCCCCGTGACGAGGAGCCCACCGAGCGCGCCCGTCGCCGCG
Organism: uncultured Friedmanniella sp.; assembly: GCA_964251895.1. Classification (GTDB taxonomy): domain Bacteria; phylum Actinomycetota; class Actinomycetes; order Propionibacteriales; family Propionibacteriaceae; genus Microlunatus. The sequence continues at coordinate 70,773 of CAXULL010000021.1, read as the reverse complement.
AACGGGATGGCCACGAGCAGGATCAGCGGCTGCACGAGGCTCTTGAACGTCGCCACCATGATGATGAAGACGAGCACGATCGCCAGACCCATGGCCAGCCCGAGCTGCGAGAACGCCTTGGCCTGGTCGGCCGAGGCCCCGCCCGAGACGACCGTGACGCCGGGCGGCGGGGTGAACTCGGCGACCTTGGCCGTGAGCGCCGTGTTCACGGCGCCGAGGTCGGTGCCGGCCGGGGTGCCGGTGATCGTGACGGCCTGCTTGCTGTCCTCGCGCCGGACGGTCGACGGCGCGGCCTCGGTCTTGACCGTGGCCAGGTCACCGACCTCGATCGGGCGGGCCTTCAGGTCGGCGAGGTCCTTCTGGTCGTCCCCGAGCGCCTTCTGGTCGTCGGCGAGGTCCTTCTGGTCGTCGGTGAGCTTCTTCTGCTCGTCCTTCAGGACGTCGCCCTCGTCGCTGAGCTGGTCGCCCTCGTCGCTGTATTTGTCGGCCTGCGCCTGCTGGTCGGCCGAGTCCGCGAGCTGCTCGTTCGTGCTCTTGACCTGGTCGTCCAGCTGGTCGACGCCGGCCTCGGCCTGCTTCACGCCGGCCGACGCCTGCGCGATCGCGCTCTGCTTGCCGGCCACCTTGCCCTGGTACGTCTGGAGCGCCACCAGGTAGGCCGCGCCGACGGCCGGGTTCGTCGGGTCGGGCGGAACGTACGCGGGCGGCTGGCCGACGTCGATCTTCTTCGCGTCCGACAGCGCCTTCTTCGCCTTGCTCACCGCGGAACGCGCGTCACTGCGGCTGTCGAGCAGGTCGTCCTTGCCGTCCTGGGCCTTCGCGTTCGCCTTGTCCTGCTGCTTCTCCCCTGTCGCCTTCTGCCGGTCGGCGAGGTCCGTCTGCCGGTCAGCCAGCGCGTCCGACTTGTCGGACAGCGCGTCCCCCCGGTCGGTCAGCGCGTCACCGCGGTCGGTCAGCTCGTCGGAACGTGCGTCGAGCGCGTCGCTGGCCTTGTCGACGGCCAGCTGCTGCTGGAGCTGGGTGACCGGCAGCTTGAGCGCGGCGATCTGCTTGGGCGACGCGTCCGGGGCGTGCGTACGGATGTAGACGTCGGTGGTGTCGTTGTCGAGGGTGATGGAGCCGGCCTTCGACCCCTGCAGCGCGGTCGAGACGGCTGCGCCGACCTCGGACTGCGTGAAGCCGAGCTCGGCCGCGCGGGTCCGGTTGATGCTCACCCGCAGCAGCGGCCGCTCGTCGGCCAGGTTGGAGGTGACGTCGGTGAGGTCCGGCACCTGCTTGACCAGCGTGAGCAGCTCGTCCGACGCGGTGCGCAACGTCTTCGCGTCGTCGCCGCTGATCGTCACCGTCAGGTCGTTCGAGGAGTACGCCGCGCTGCCGGGCTGCACGACGATGTCGCCGCCGTCGCGGGTCTCGGCCAGCTCGCCGCGCAGGCTGTTCGTCGCAGCATCGGGGTCGGCGGCGTCGGTCAGGGTGATGTAGTACTGCACCACGTTCGGCGAGCCGGGCTGGCCGACGGTCGCCTGGTAGTTCTTGATGTCCGCGTTGTTCTTCAGGGTCGTCTCGACCTGCTCGGCCGCCTCGGAGCTGGCCTCGAGCCGGAGCCCGGCGGGCAGCGTCTGCGTCACCAGCAGCGCGCGGTCGTCACCGAAGGACCCGAGGAAGTCGGTCTTCAGGAAGGCGGTCGCGCCGACCGTGCCGCCGAGGACGACCAGCGCCATCCCGAGCACGATGATCGGGTGCTTGAGGGAGAACGTCAGCAGCGGGAGGTAGCCGCGCTGGAGCTTCGTGACGCGCTCCGCCTCGGCGACCGCGGTCGCCGGGTTGCCGTCCGCGGTCTTCTTGCCCCGCATGAACCAGTACGCGAGCAGCGGGACGATCGTCAGCGCCACGAACAGCGAGGCCACCAGCGCGATGGCCACGGTGACGGCGAACGGTCGGAACAGCTCGCCGGTGGAGCCCGAGACGGTGGCGACCGGGAGGAACACGGCCACGGTCGTCAGGGTCGAGGCCGTGACAGCGCCGCCCACCTCCTTGACGGCGGCGACGATGTCGTCCATCGACGGTCGCCGGGTGTGCCCGGTCCGGCGTTTGATGTTCTCGATCACCACGATCGAGTCGTCCACCACCCGCCCGACGGCCACGGTGAGGGCGGCCAGGGTGAAGAGGTTGAGGGAGTAGTCGGCGGCCCACAGCCCGACCATCGCGATCAGCAGCGACAGGGGGATGGAGATGGCCGTGATCACCGTCGAGCGCACCGAGAGCAGGAACACGAGGATGATCAGCACGGCGAACCCGAGGCCCAGGCCACCCTCGGTGGCCAGGTCGTTCAGCGAGTCCTCGATCAGCGGCGACTGGTCGAACACGGTTGTGAACGAGGCGTTGTTGCCCAGGTCCTTGGCCAGGGCCGGGGTGAGGTCCGTGACCGCGTGCGAGACGGCGACCGAGTCGGCGTCGGAGCTCTTCAGCACCACCAGGCCGAGCGCGGGGCGCCCGTCGGCCCGCGAGATCGAGGTCCGCTCGATCGCCGAGATCTTGACCGAGGCCAGCTGGTCGAGCCGCTTGGCCCCGTGCTTCTCCGTGGCGATCGGGAGGGCCGCGACGCTCTTCAGCGAGTCGGGCGCCGAGCCGACCTCGACCGACAGCGCCGAGTCGCCGTCGTAGCTGGTGCCGGCCGGAAGGGCGGTCAGCTCGTTCTGCACCGACTGGGTGACGCCGGCGACGGTGAGGTCGTACCGGTCGAGCTCGGCGGCCTTGGTGGTGATCTCGATCCGGGTCGTGTCCTCGCCCGTGACCTGGACCGTACGGACGCCGTCGACGGCCTCCAGCTTGTTGACCACGCGGTCCTCGACCAGCGGCCCGAGCTCGGTGAGCGACAGGTCGGACGCGACGGCGAGCTGCAGCACCGGGATGTCGTCGCTGCTGCCGGCCTGGACGTTGGTCGTCACCCCGTCCGGCAGGGTCGACTCCACCGAGTTGATGGCGTTCTGGATGTCGGCGAGGACCTTGTCGTCGTCGTTGCCGTAGTCCCACTCGACGGTGATGTTCGTGGACCCGGTGGTCGAGCTCGAGCTGACCTTGGTCACCCCGGTGACGCTCTTCACGGCCTGCTCGATGGGGTCGGCGACCTCGTCGGCGACGATCTGCGGCGAGGATCCCGGGTACGTCGCGTTGACCACGGCCTGCGGGGCCTGGGTCGACGGGATGAGCTCCTGCTTGAGCGTCGTGATGGCGACGATCCCGAAGATCACGACGGCGATCGACAGCAGGGCCACCACCAACCGGTTCACCAGGCTGAGTCGGGTCAGGAGTGACACGGGGTGGGGCTCCATTCAGATGGCGGTCGAACGCTGGTCTGCACCTCCCTGTGCCCGCGACCAGCGTCCACTGTATTCAGGCTCCCGGCACGGGGCATCCGGCACAACCCGTCCTCAGGCCCCTGACAGGACCCTGAGATCACCGTGTGCCAAGCCGCGTCCGACGGCGTGCGGTGGCCGGGTGCGCGACCCAGCCGACCCGGCCGACCGCGACCACCGGTCCGGCTGCACGCGGGCGGACCTGCTCCGTTCCGGTCCTAGAGTGTCGGTGTGCGGGCGGCGGCGGGCGGGACGTTGCTCGGTGCCAGCGCCGCGGTCGGCGCGGCGTGGTGGGCCGGCTTCGGGCCCCGCACCCAGATGTGGGGCGCGTTCCCCTACCGCGCCGCCTCCCCCGGCCCGACGGACGCACCGTCGGCCGGTGGGGACCGAGCGCTCGGCCTCTCGGGCGCCGCGAGCGATCGCGTGGTGGCGCTGACCTTCGACGACGGGCCGAACGAGCCCTGGACCGGTCGCCTGCTCGACGTGCTGGCGGCTCGAGACGTACGGGCGACGTTCTTCCAGGTGGGTCGCTGCGCCGAACGCTTCCCCTCCACGACGCGACGCGTGGTCGAGGAGGGTCACGTGCTCGGCAACCACAGCCTCAACCACGCGTTCACGAACTATCTGCGCGACCCCCGCCAGCAGGAGGAGGTGGCGCGGGCGCAGGAGGTGCTGCACCGGGTGTCGGGCGTCGTGCCCAGCCTCTACCGCCCGCCGTGGCTCTGCCACTGGCCGTGGGTCCTGCGCACGGTGCGGGGCGCCGGCCTCCAGGTCGTCTCGGGCACCTTCGCCCACCCGTTGGAGGTCTTCCAGCCGGCCGCCGCACGGATGGCGGCGGGCGCTGCGAGCCGGGTCCGACCCGGCTCGATCCTGATCATGCACGACGGCCGGGAGGCCCGCGGCGGCGACCGGAGCCAGACCGTGGCCTCCGTCGGTCCGCTCATCGACCGGCTCCGCGGCGACGGCTACACCTTCACGACCGTGGACCGGCTGCTGGGCGTCCCCGCCCGGCTGGGCTGATCCGGGCGGGTGCCTCGCGTCCGTCGGCTCAGCGCGTGATCCGCTGGGGCGTGGACCAGGGCCCGGTGCCGAGGGCGTTCTTCGCCTGGACCCGCACCTCGCAGACCTTGGCCTTCTTGAGGCTGCGCAGGTTCTTGTAGGCCGAGCCCGCGCTCGCGCTCGCGGTCTTCCACGACGTCAGCCGGGTCGGCTTCGACGCGCACCGACGCGCGACCGTGTAGCCGGTGACCGGGCTACCGAGGCTGTCGGGCCGGTTCCAGCCGTAGTGCAGGTAGCTCTTCTTCGTGCTCTTCGGCTTCTTCCACTCCAGGTAGCGCGGGGCGGGCGCGGCCGGCTTGCCGAGGGCCTCGCGGATGCCCGACCAGGCGCTCCAGCCCTGGCCCTGGTGCACCGCGGCCCGGACGCGGTAGCGCCGGCTGTTCTCCACGCCGTCGGTGAAGGCCGTGCTGCTGGTCGCCGCGGGGACGGCCACGGTCGACAGGGTGTCCCAGGCGTTCAGGCTGGGTCGCCAGATCTGCACCTCGACCGCCCACCGGCCGGCGTGGACCGGCAGGTCGACGCTCACCCGCAGGGCCCGGTCGGTCCGGCTGACGACGGGTGCGGGGCTCGCGGCGGTCGTCGTCCAGTCCGGGGTGATGCAGCCCGAGCCGAGACGGGGCGTCGTCAGCCGCTTGGCCGGGTGCAGGCCGGGGTCGTTCCAGCTGTCGAAGCCGAGCACCTGGGGCAGCTGCACGGCACCCGTGGACCCGCACCCGCGCAGCGAACCGAAGCCGACCCGTTCGCCGCGGACGCCGTCGTGGCGCACCTCGAAGTGCAGGTAGTTCACGCTGCACGGCGCGACGTCCCCGGAGTGGCCCATGGACCCGATCTGCGTCGCGGGGGTGACCAGCTGACCCTCGACGACCCCCACCGTGTCGAGGTGGTGGTAGCGGCTGACGACGCCGGCGCCGTGGTCGATCCAGACCCACCGCCCGCCTTCGACCTCGCCGGAGCCGCTGCACCCGCCGACGTTCCCCCCGACGTGCGCGATGCCGGCGCCCGCCGCGTACACGGGGTCCCCCTGGTGCCCCACGAGGTCGATGGCCTCGAAGCCGTGGTCGGCGGGGGTGCCGCAGCCGCTCTTGGCGCACCCGACCTGCACCGGCGTGCGGAGCGGGAACCAGGTGGGGTCGCTGTACGGGTGGCTGCTGGAGGTCTGAGCGGCGGGCGCTACGGGCGCGGCGTCGGCCGGCGCCAGACGCGGCCCGAGGACCACGAGCAGCGCCCCGAGCGTGAGGGCGAGCCAGCCGACGAGGGCGAGGCGGAGCGACGTAGCCATGAGAAGAACCTCCGGTGGGGATCTGAACTACCCCGAGCTGGCCGCGCCCCGTTGCCGTGGTCGTGACCCTAGGGGTGCGTCGAGGGGGCCCCACTCGTCGTCGCCGAGTTCTTAGTCGCGGCGCCGTGACGGCTGGGAATTCTCAGCGGAGGTTCACCCGGGGAGCTCCAGGAGCACCCGCATCCCTACCATGAGGGCCATGAAGATCCTCGTGGGCTACATCCCCACCCCCGAAGGCGTCGCCGCCATCGACTGGGCCATCGCGGAGGCGCAGGAGCACCACGCCTCTCTCTTCGTGCTGAACACGGGCAAGGACGGCAACTACGCCGACCCCCAGTTCGCCACGGCCCAGGACATCGACGCGCTGGACGCACAGCTCGGCGCCTCGGGGCTGGAGCACACCATGCTGCGGCCGACCGACGGGGTCAGCGCGGCCGACAGCCTGCTCAGCGCGGCCGAGCAGAACGACGTGGACCTCATCGTCGTCGGCCTGCGCCGCCGCTCCCCCGTCGGCAAGCTGATCACGGGCAGCACGGCCCAGGCGGTCCTGCTCGGCGCCGAGTGCCCGGTCGTCGGGGTCAAGTCCGCCAAGCACTGAGCCGGGGCTGCGGACCTGCCGCGGTCAGCGGTGGGTGACGGCCTCGACGTTGTGGCCGTCGAGGTCGCGCAGGAAGACGGCGTAGTAGCCCGGGTGGTACTCCGGCCACTCCCGCGGCGCGTGCAGCACCTCGTAGCCGGCCTCGACGGCCGCGACGTGGACCGCGTCGACGCTGGCGCGGTCCGGCGCGGCGAACCCGATGTGCAGCTCGCGGGTCTCGGCGGGCGAGCCGGGCGAGAGCCAGAAGTCGGGCTGCCCGCCGGTCGCCGTGGCCATCCCGACCACCAGCGAGGGTGGGACCGGGATCCGTACGGCCTCGTGCAGCCCGATCGGCGCGAACGCGGTGGTGTAGAAGGCCAGGGACGCCTCGACGTCGGCGACCTGGACCCCGAAGTGATCGATCATGACGGCACGCTACCGACGCCGCTGCGCGCCCGCACCTGACGGCTGGAGCCTCCGGTCGAGGGCCGTCGCCAGCGCTCCGAGCAGGACGACCGCGCCGCCGAGGACGAGCATCGTCGCCGGCCCGAGCATGACCAGGAGGCCGGCGAGGGCCGTGCCGCCGGACGCGGCGGTGATCTTGAGCGCGGAGAGGGTCACGAACACCTGGCCCCGGGCCTCGGGGGGTGCGTAGGTGGTGCGGGCGGCGAAGGTCGCGGTCACGAAGGGCGCGGTCGCGGCCCCCATCAGCACGAACGCGGCGACGCCCCAGCCGAAGGTCGGGGCGAGCGCGCAGAGGCCGAAGCAGCCGCCGACGACCGCCACCTGACGGGTGGTCAGCCGGTCCGGGTCCCCCACCAGCGGACGTGCGCTGAGCACGAGCGCGGCGGCCAGGTTCCCGGCGCCCATGACGGCGAGCAGCACCGCGGCCGTGCTGGGCGCGACGCCGTACGGTCCGGCCAGCTGCACGACGACCACGGCGAGCCCGGCCTGCGCCGCCGCGGTGATCATGGTCGCGTAGTTGACCCGGCGCAGCGGCGGGTCGCGCAGCACCAGCGGCAGCACGTCGCGGACGCGCGGGACGGCAGACGGCCGGGGCGCCGACGGCCGCGGCAGCAGCTGGACGACCACCGCCGACGCCAACGCGAGCCAGCACAGGGCGCCGACGGCCAGGACGGGCGACCACCACCCGCTGAGGGCGGCCACCAGCGCGGGTCCTGCGGTCGCCGCGACCCCGTAGACGGTCGCGTCGAGGCCCTGGGCCCGGCGCTGCGCGAGCTCGTCGGCGGGGACCAGGTCGGCGAGCCGGCTGCTCAGACCTCCGACGAGGAACGGACCACCCGCGCCGGCGAGGAGCACGAGCATGGCCACGACCGGGGTGGGGACGCGACCGAAGCCCCAGGCGGCTGCGGCCATCAGCACGGCCACGAGCCCGTACGCGACCCCGAGCAGTCGGCGGTAGTCCCGCGCGAGGTCGAGGCGGCGCGCCAGCAGCGGGCCCGCGAGGTGCGGGAGCGTGTAGAGCGCGACGAGCAGCCCACCCGTGCGCGCAGCCAGGCGCGGGTCGTCCAGGCGGTGCGTCGCGACCAGCAGGAGGCCCACGCCGGCACCGGCGTCGAGCATCCGCACGCCGACAGCGGTGACGACGTAGCGCAGCAGCACGCCCTTGACTGGCGCGGTCGCAGGGTTCGTCACCAGTTCAGGGGGTGATGTCATGACCGTCACCCTTGCACCATCGTCCATCACCGGTCAAGATGGTGACGTGGCCTTCGCGATCTCGTCCGGCAACCTCGCCCTGGACTTCGTGGGCACGTTGGGCGAGCGCCGCGACGCGCGCAACGAGCACCTGCGCGAGAGCGCCGACGTGGCGGCCTGGCTGGTCGAGGCCGGCGTCCTGGACGCCCCGCCGTCGACCGACGGCGACACCCTCGACGAGGCGGTCACGCTGCGCGAGGCGTTGTTCGTCGTCGTCGAGCACCTGCTCGACGAGCCCGGCGCAGCGCTCCCCCGGCCCGCGCTCGAGGTCGTGAACCGGGCCGCTGCGGCACCCCCGCCCGCGGTCGCCCTGCAGCCCGACCGCACCCTGGCGCGGAGCGGCTCCTGGCGCGCGGGGCTGTCAGCCGTCGCCCGGGACGGTCTCGCGCTGGTCGACCCCGGCGACGCCGAGCTCAAGTGGTGCGCCGACCCGACCTGCACCCACCCGTTCCTGGACCGGTCCCGCGGCCACCGCCGCCGCTGGTGCGAGATGGCGGGCTGCGGGGACCGGGCGAAGGCGGCCGCCTACCGGGCCCGGCGGCGCGCGCAGGGCTGATCCTCCGGAGCCGGGTCAGCCCAGCAGCCCGCGCCGGCGCGCGATGGAGACGGCCTCCGTCCGGCTGCGTGCCCCGAGCTTGGCCAGAATGTTCGAGACGTGCACGCTGGCGGTCTTGGTGCTGATGAACAGCCGCTGCCCGACGTCGCGGTTGCTCGCCCCCTCGGCGACCAGGGCGAGGACCTCCGCCTCGCGCGGGGTGAGCACGTCGCCGCCGGCCCCGGACACCTCGGAACGTCCCACGAGCGGGCGGACCTCGTCGAGCAGGGGCTGAGCCCCGAGCGAGCGGGCCACGGCCAGGGCGGACGCGGCCGCGCGACCGGCCTCGGCCTCGGCGCCGGTCGCCCGCAGCGCGACGGCCAGGCGGGCCTGGGACCGCGCCGTCTCGAAGACGTGCCCGTACGCCGCGAAGCTCTCGACGCTGCCGGCCCAGGCGGAACGGAGCTCGTCGGGATCGGTCGGCTGGGCCGCCAGCCATCGGAGCCGGAGCCGTTCGGCGCGCACCCGGTGCAGCCAGGCCTGGCCCTCCGCCCCGGGGACGCGGTGGCGTCCTGTCTCGGTCGCCACCTCCGCCTCGGCGGTCAGCCGCTCGGCGAGCCGGAGCAGGGCCGTACGCCGGTCGGGCACCAGCCCGGCCAGCACCGGGGCCAGCTGCCCGAGGAGCAGCGCCGTCAGCCGGATCCGGCCCTGGAACGCCCGCGTGCCCCAGACCGCGGTCATCGTCTCCACCGCGGCGTCGTGGACGCCGAGGGCTCCGTCGAGGTCGCCCGCGTCGCCGTAGAGGTCGATGGCCGCGGCCGCGGTCTGCATGGCGACCATGCCTTCGGCCGTCCACTCCGGGCGGGCCCGTTCCAGGACCGCCAGCCAGCCCGTCCGGTCGCCACGCCCGGCCCGCACCAGCAGCTCGACCCCGGCCAGCGCCGCGGCGGGCAGCGACGGAGCCTGGTCGACGTCGTGGCGGGCGATCTCCAGGGCCTCGTCCCAGCGCCCGAGCTGGTAGGAGATCAGCCCCGCGAACGTGCGCGCCTCACCCCCGTACGGCGCGAACGGTCGTCCCAGCCGCACGCTCTGCTCCGTGGCCGACCGGTAGGACGCCAGCGCCTCCGGCAGCCGGCCCTGCTCGAGCAGCACGCCGCCGAGCTGGTGGTGGATGCGGACCTCGGCCGGGTCGTCGGCGGCGTGCGCGAGGGCGGCGAGCTCGGCGAGGATGCGTTCGGACCCCGCGCTGTCACCGCGACGTTCCGTGACCTTGGCCAGCACCGTCCGCAGCTTGACCGTGGTCTCGCCGGGCCGCAGCTCCGGCGCCATGGCCAGCCCCTCCTCCGCCCACCGGACGGCCGCGTCGAGGTCTCCAGACATCACCAGCACCGAGGCGAGCGCCGCGACGGTGCGCGCCCGCAGCGGGGTCGGCGGCTCGGCCGGCACCAGCCGTTCCGCCTCGCCGGCGAGGCCGACCAGGTCCGACGTCGTCTCGTAGACCTCTGCGGCCTCGACCAGCGCGACGAGCAGCCGGGCCCGGTCGGTCGGCGCGGCGTCGGCCGGCAGCCGGTCCAGCTCGGTCGCGGCCAGGGCCTCCGCGCGGCGGGGCATGCCCGCGGCCGCCGTCGCTGCGACGGCGCGCTCGACCAACCCGACCAGCTCGACTCCGGGCTCCACGTCGGACAGGCGCACCCGGCCGGCCGACACGAGGTCGAGCGCCCGGGCGAGGTGGCGGGCGGCCTCGTCCGGGCCGCCGACCGCGGCCGCCTCGTCGCCGGCGTGCACGCTCGCGCTGAAGGCCTCGGGCAGCCGGCCCGCCGCCAGCGCGTGCCGGGCGAGGTCCGCGGAGGCACCCCGTTCCGTGCGGCCGGCCAGCGCCTCGGTGAACGCGTCGTGCAGCCGCGCCCGCTCCCCGGGCAGCAGGTCGGCCTCGACCGCCTCGCCGAGCATCGAGTGGCGGAACCCGTAGCCGTCGCGGTCGCTCAGCAGCACGTTCCGGTCGAGGGCGGCCCGCACGGCGACCTCGAACCGGCCGGGCTCGAGACCGGTGACCCCGGCGAGCAGGGCGTCGGAGAGCCGGTGCCCGCCGACGGCGAGGGCGCGGGCGACGAGGCGGGCGTCGGGCTCGAGCTGGTCCACGCGGAGCAGCAGCAGGTCGGCCAGGTCGCGCGGGGTGTCCGACGTGCCGATCGCGGCCACCAGCTCCTCGGCGAAGAACGCGTTCCCCTCCGCGCGCTCGACCACGTCGGCCAGCTCGGTTGCGGTCGTGGGACCGGACCGCAGGGAGCCGACCAGGGTGCGGACGTCGTCGTCGGGCAGCGGCCCGAGCTCGAGCCGGCGGACGCCGGGCAGCCGGCTCCAGGCCGCGAGCAGGGGCCGCAGGGGGTGACGCCGGTGCAGGTCGTCGCTGCGGTAGGAGGCGACCAGGCCGACCGGCGCCGTGAAGCCACGGGTCAGCAGGAACGTCAGCAGGTCGTACGTCGACTGGTCCGCCCAGTGCAGGTCCTCGACCACCGCCAGCAGGGGCTGCTCCTGCGCGAGGGCCGACAGGGTGGCGTGCACCGCCTCGAAGAACAACCCGCGGTCGGCCGGTTCGCCGGTGCTCGCGCCCGTCCCGGAGGCGACCAGTCGGCGCAGCGACGGGTGCTGCTCCGCGAGCGCGGCCACCGCCTCCGGGCGTACGGCGGCGAGCCGGCCGGCGAGCTCGGTGAACGGCAGGTACGGGACGGGGCTGCCGCCGAGGTCCAGGCAGTGCCCGACGGCGACCTCCCACCCGTCCGCGGTGGCTCGTGCCGCCAGCGCAGCCAGCAGGCGCGACTTGCCGATGCCCGCGTCGCCGCCCAGCAGCACCGCGCCGGCGGCCGGAGGGTCGCCGACGCCGGCCAGGGCGGCGAGCTCGTCGAGCTCACGCTTACGCCCGACGAGAGGCGCGGCAGGGGTCGGCACGGGCGTCATCATCGCAGCCGGCCCTGACAGAACGGCTCCGCGGACGCAGGTCCGGGGCATGGTCCGGAGATCTGAGGTACCTCAGACGTCGGACCCGGCCACCTCAGGCTCCCGCACGGGGGAGAAAGCTCCGCTGGTCAGGGCGAACGCCCGATGTGCGACCCCCGGCTCACGACGAGATTCATCTCCATGAGGGGCCCGACCGGCGGGCCGCCCACCACACCGGAGGACGTCATGGGACTCAACGAGTACGAGAACAGCGCCAGGATCGCCGACCTGCAGGACATCGCTCACCTGGACCGCCTCGCCGCGGAGGGTCAGCCCTCCTCGGTCCTGACCCGCTGGGCGTCCCGCGAGCACCGAGCCGCCCGGCCGACCACCAGCCTTCGCCGCTTGCTCCACCTGCCCCACTGAAGCGACTCACTCACCCGACCACGCCACGTAGAAAGCCAGCCCGGTGTGCGAGCGTCGGCAAGCCGGGCGCCTCTGTCTGGACGACCGAGCGATGACGTCGCCCGACCGCCGCGGTCGAGCGCGGGCAGGCACGAGGCGGCGTCAGCGTGAGGGAGGAGGACAGAGGTCTGAGCCCCGGCTGCGCGAAGACACATCTACAAATTGATCATGTGCCCCTCGATACCGTGCGCGACCTCCTTCAGGGCCTCGGACAGCGTCGGGTGGGCGTGCACGTTGCGGGCGACCTCTTCGGCCGTGAGGTCCCACAGCTGGGCGAGCGTGAACTCGGGCAGCAGCTCGGTGACGTCGGGGCCGATCATGTGCAGGCCGAGGATCTCGCCGTACTTGGCGTCGGCGACGAGCTTGACGAAGCCGATGGCCTCGCCGAGGCCGTGCGCCTTCCCGTTGGCGGTGAAGGGGAACTTGGCCACCTTGACGTCGTAGCCCTTGTCGCGGGCCTGCGCCTCGGTGTAGCCGAACGACCCGATCTGCGGCTGGCAGTACGTCGCCCGCGGGATCATGTCGTAGTTGATCGGCATGGTCTCGGCGCCGGCGATCGTCTCGGCGGCCACGACGGCCTGGGCCTCGGCCGTGTGGGCGAGCAGGAGCTTGCCGGTGACGTCGCCGATCGCGTAGATGTGCGGCACGTTGGTGCGCATGTAGTCGTCGATCTCGATCGCGCCGCGCGCCCCGAGCTGGACGCCGGCCTTGTCGAGGCCGTAGCCCTCGGTGCGCGGCGCGAACCCGATCGCCTGCATGACCTTGTCGGCCTCGAGGATCTGGGTGTCGCCGCCCTTGGCCGGGGAGACGCTGACCTTGACCTTGTCGCCGGAGTCGTCGATGCCCTCGACCTTGGTGCTGGTCAGCACCTTCACACCGAGCTTCTTGTACTGCTTCTGCAGCTCGGCGGAGATCTCCGGGTCCTCCAGCGGGACCATCCGGTCGAGGAACTCGACGATCGTCACGTCGACGCCGTAGTTGGCCAGGACGTACGCGAACTCGGTCCCGATCGCGCCCGACCCGGCGATGATGATCGAGCCGGGGAGCTCCTCGGTGAGGATCTGCTCCTCGTACGTCACCACGCGCTCGCTCAGCGAGGTGCCCGGCAGCAGCCGCGTGGTCGCGCCCGCGGCGATGATCAGGTTGTCGAACGTCACCGTCTGGTTGCCGCCCTTGTTCAGCGCGACGTCGAACGTGTGGTCGTCGACGAACGTGGCCCACCCGTCGATCTCGGTGACCTTGTTCTTCTTCATCAGGAAGTGGACGCCCTTGGCCATCCGGTCGGCCACGGTCCGGCTGCGCTTGTAGGCCACCCCGAAGTCGAAGGTGACGTCGCCCTGGATGCCGAACGTCTTGGCCTCGTGCGTGAACAGGTGCGCGACCTCGGCGTTGCGCAGCAGCGACTTGGTCGGGATGCAGCCGACGTTGTTGCAGACCCCGCCCCAGTACTTCAGCTCGATGACGGCAACGGACAGGCCCAGCTGGGCGGCGCGCACCGCGGCGACGTAGCCACCCGGCCCGGCACCCAGCACGACGACGTCGTAGTGATCGCTCATGCCGCTAGCCTAGGGCTGCGACCGAAGGTCCGGCCGAGGTGGTCGACAGCCTGACTCCCCGGGTTCTGAGCGCGACACGCCCTACGGTTCCCAGAAAATCTCACATGTGAGTTATCGTCGGACGTGTGACCACCATTGATCTCGACCGGATCGGCGGCCTGATCAGGAGCGCGCGCAAGCACCGCGGCCTGACCCAGACCCAGCTCGCGGACGTGCTCGGCACCAGCCAGAGCGCCGTGCACCGCATCGAGGCCGGCAACCAGAACCTCAGTCTCGAGATGGTGAACCGCATCGCGGCCGCCCTCGACGCCCCGCTGATCTCGGTCGGCCAGCCCGCGCCGCAGCACCTGCGCGTGCAGGGCGGGGTCAAGCTGAACGGCACCATCGAGGTCCGCTCGTCCAAGAACGCCGCCGTCGCCCTGCTCTGCGCGAGCCTGCTCAACCGCGGCCGCACGGTCATCCGCGGCATCGCGCGGATCGAGGAGGTCAACCGGATCCTCGAGGTGCTGACCAGCATCGGGGTCCAGGCCCGCTGGCTGAACGGCGGCGCCGACCTCGAGCTCAACCGGCCCGAGGAGCTCGACCTGGCAGCCATGGACGTCGAGGCCGCCCGCCGCACGCGTTCGGTGATCATGTTCCTGGGACCGCTGCTGCACTCGTACCCGGAGTTCTCCCTCCCCTACGCCGGCGGCTGCGACCTCGGCGCCCGCACCATCGAGCCCCACCTGCAGGTGCTGCGCCGCTTCGGGCTCGACGTCGTGCCCACCGAGGGCTTCTACCGCTGCACCGTCGACTCGACGGTCGAGCCGACCCGCCCGATCACGCTCACCGAGCGCGGCGACACCGTCACCGAGAACGCGCTGCTCGCCGCGGCGCTCTCCCCCGGCGTCACGGTGATCCGCAACGCCAGCCCCAACTACATGGTCCAGGACCTCTGCGTGTTCCTGACCCGGCTCGGGGTGGAGATCGACGGCATCGGCACCACCACGCTGCAGGTGCACGGCGTCGAGAGCATCAACACCGACGTCGAGTTCGCACCGTCGGAGGACCCGATCGAGGCCATGAGCCTGATCACCGCCGCGATCGTCACCCAGTCCGAGCTCACCATCCAGCGCGCGCCGATCGAGTTCCTCGAGATCGAGCTCGCCGTGCTGGAGGAGATGGGGCTCGAGTTCGACCTCGGCACCGAGTACGTCGCCGCGAACGGCCACACCCGCCTCGTCGACCTGACGGTGAAGCCGTCGGTGCTGCACGCACCGATCGACAAGATCCACCCGATGCCGTTCCCCGGGCTCAACATCGACAACCTGCCGTTCTTCGCCGTCATCGCCGCCAGCGCGGAGGGCAAGACGGTCATCCACGACTGGGTCTACGAGAACCGGGCCATCTACCTCACCGAGCTCAACCGGCTCGGCGCCCGCGTCCAGCTGCTCGACCCGCACCGCGTGATCGTCGAGGGTCCGACGCGCTGGCGCGGCACGCAGGTCGTCTGCCCGCCCGCGCTGCGCCCGGCGGTCTGCATCCTGCTCGGCATGCTCGCCGCCCGCGGCGAGTCCGTGCTCCGCGACGTCTACGTGATCAACCGCGGCTACGAGGACCTGGCCAACCGACTGAACCTGCTGGGTGCCGACATCGAGGTGTTCCGGGACTGACGAGCGGGACGGCCGGGGTCGGGCTGCTTGACGGCTCCACCCCGGCCGTTATCGTTGGCCCCGGCGACCAGCTCACGACGGCTGTCGCTCGAGGTCCGACCCCGACGGGCAGCTCGCTCCACCCACAGCCCGTCCTTCTCTCCGCGAGCGTCCGAGCGGATGACCCGAGCAGCTCAGGGAAGACTTCATGCGTGCTCGCCTGCTGGCCATGATCACAGCGGCGATGCTGCTCGCCCTGGGCCTGACCAGCCCGGCGTCCGCCGCGGTCACCTTCACGCAGGTGAGCGTGACGGTCACCGTGAACCCCAACAACGTGACCGGGGCAGCGACGATCAAGGCCAGCACGAACGTGAACGTTACGGGTTACGGTCTGTGCCCGAAGACCTCGGCGGGTGTGGACGTCGCGTTCGCGTCACGCCCTGCCGCCACCATCACGACCACCGGCACGTCCGTCTCCAAGACCGTCCCGCTGCCTGCCGGCTCCTACACCATCGTCCCGTGCGTGAACCTGGGCAGTGGTTGGCAGCCGGTGGGACCCGCGAGGTCCTTCACCGTTCCGGGCGGCTCGAGCCCGTCCGCCACACCCACGGCGACACCGAGCCCCTCCGGCACCCCGACGCCGACGCCGAGCCCCTCGCCGACCAGCGGTTCGGTGCTGTTCTCGGACGACTTCACGGGTACGGGCGCCTACGACCACACCAAGTGGGGTGAGTGGTCGAGCTGCACCTACAACGGCAGCGCGGCGTACGCCAACATCAGGTGCGGCGACCGGGCGACGCTCGACGGCCAGGGACACCTGAGCATCCCGGCCACGCCGACCACCGGGACGAGCATCGCGACCGGGGGCAGGTTCCGGTTCACCTACGGCACGTTCACCGCGCGGATGAAGGTGCCGACGCAGGTCGGCTACTGGCCCTCGTTCTGGGCGCTGAACAACAACCCGACCGGGCAGCCGAACTCGGCGACGGTGGGCGAGATCGACGTCGTCGAGGCTTACACCACGTTCGCCGACGGCTATCGGCGCACGATGCACAACTACACGCCGCAGGGCACCTGGTCGCCGGCCCACGACCCGTTGTGCGGGGGCGGTGACATCCGGGGCACCTGGCACGACTACTCGGCCAAGGTCGAGCCGGGCCGGGTCACGTTCTTCTTCGACGGCAAGCAGTGCGGCCCGGTCGAGACGTCGACGGACCCGGTGGCGAACGGTCGGCCGTACGCCTTCGGCCCCGCCAACCCCGCCGGGAACTGGATGCTGCTGACGCTGGCCATCGGTGGCGCGGGCGGTCAGCAGAAGCCCGCCACCGCACCGGCGGTGCTGCTCGTCGACCGCGTCACGGTCACCAGCCTGTAGCGTCTGCCGCCCCCTGGGTCAGCCGATCCCGACGGCCTCGAAGCGGTGGGTCGGGTTCACGAGCTCGTCCTGCGCAGACACCAGCTGCAGCTCGCGCCGACCGGAACGGCGGGTCGCGTCGAGGACCCCGAACACGACCGAGGCCGTCCACGCCGCGGCGTCGGCCGGGTCGGACGTCTGCAGGAGGCGGGCCAGAAACACGGCCGCCGTCAGGTCGCCTGCGCCCTGGAAGATCCCGTCGAGCCGGGGCGTCGTCACGCGCCAGGCGCCGACGCCGGTCGTGACCACGAGGTCGAGGGTCCCGGGCTCGGCGTCCTCCACGTCGACGCTGGTGACCAGGACCGTCTCGGGCCCCAGCCCACGGGCGGCCTGCGCCGCCGCGACCACGTCGGCCATGGTCGTGACCGTGCGCCCGGTCAGGAACTCCAGCTCGAACTGGTTCGGCGTGATCACCTGGGCCTGCGGGACCACGGCGTCGCGCATCAGCTCGGGGATGCCGGGCGCGACGAAGAAGCCACGACCCACGTCACCGAGCACCGGGTCGCAGCAGTACAGCGCGGCCGGGTTGCGCTCCTTGACCAGCGCGACCGCCTCGAGGATCGCCGTCCCGCTGTCGGCGGCACCCTGGTAGCCGGACAGCACGGCGTCGCACTCCCCCAGCACCCCGAGCTCGTCGATCCCCCGGACGACGTCGCGCACGTCGTCGGCCGTGAGCAGGGGGCCGCGCCAGGAGGGGTAGCCGGTGTTGTTCGAGAAGTGCACCGTGATGACCGGCCACACCTCGACGCCCATCCGCATCAGCGGGAACGTCGCCGCGCTGTTGCCCACGTGCCCGTACGCGACCGAGGACTGGATGGACATGATCGTGGTCATACCGCGCTCCCGCAGCCCTCGGCCAGAGGGCTCAGAGCTCGCCGGCGCTGCCGCCGACCGGCAGGGGCGTCATCCGGACGACGGTCGCCGGTCCGGCGAGGAGGTCCTTGGTCGCCGCTCCAAGCGCCGCCACGGCCGTGCCCGAGCCGTGCGCGTCGAGGTCGGCGACCGACTCCCACTTCTCGATCATCGTGACCGTGCCGTCGTCGGCGTCGTGGATCGCGTACAGCAGGCACCCGGCCTCGGCGTGCACGCCAGGGATCGTGGAACGGAGCGCCTCGACGAGGTCCTCCTTGCGTCCGGGAGCGGGGTGGAACACAGCAGTGACGACGACGGGCACGAGACCTCCGTAGGCGGGACGGGTCATCGGGCACCGATGACCGGTCACATTCTGGCGTCTCCACCGGGACGGTGCTGACGCGTCCGGGGGGAGCGACGTGAACTTCCCGCTCCGCTCGGCGTGTCTTGCTCGACGACCGTAGGGTGGGCCCATGTCCGGCTGGGTCGACGAACAGGCCCGCCCAGGACCGCGCGCCGAGACGGCCTCTCCACCGTCCGACCCCCCGCTCGACGACCACCTCCGCGTCGCACGCGACGACCGCTGGGCGTGGCGGCGACGCATCCGGTCCAACCCGCACCAGCTCCGCGTCTACCGCGGCGTCGTCGCCGCCATCGGTCTGCTGCTGGTCCTGCTGGGCCTCGCCACGGGCTGGCTGCCCGGTCCGGGCGGCATCCCGCTCATCCTCGGCGGCCTGGCCGTGTGGGCGAGCGAGTTCTCGTGGGCGCACCGGCTGATGCTGCGGCTCAAGCACGGGCTGCACGTCTACCAGGGCTGGAGCCGGCGCAGGAAGATCGTCTCCTGGCTGGTGTTCCTCGCGGCCTGCGGCCTGATCGGTTGGGCCGCCCTCGCGTCGGTGGGCCCGCCGGCCTGGATCCCGCTCGAGGTGGACCGGGTCCTCGCGCTCCTGCCCGGCGTCGACATCCCCGCCTGAGATCCCCGCCTGACATCCCCGCCAGCAATCCCCGCCTGACATCCCCCGCCTGACCCGCGCGCCGACCGGCTCGCCCCGGCGGCGCGGCTGACATGATGGCGCCGTGCGCGCCGACGAGTACGCCTTCTTCGACGCGCCGTTCCTGGCCTTCGCCCACCGCGGCGGTGCGGCGTACGCCCCGAACGTCGGCCGTGAGAACACCCGGCACGCGTTCGACGAGGCCGTCGCGCTCGGCTACCGCTACCTCGAGACCGACGTCCACGCCACTTCCGACGGCGGGCTGCTCGCCTTCCACGACCCCCTCCTCGACCGGGTGACCAACGGTTCCGGAGCGGTCGCCGACCACACGAGCGCCGAGCTCGCCGCGGTCCGGATCGGGGGCACCGACCCCATCCCCACCTTCGTCGAGCTGCTCGAGGCGTTCCCGGAGGCCCGGTTCAACGTCGACGCCAAGGCCGACGCAGGTGTCGACCTGCTCGCCGACGCGATCGGCGCGCACGACGCGTACGACCGCGTGTGCGTGAGCTCGTTCTCCCCCGCACGGCTGCACCGGCTGCGCCGCCGGCTCGGCCGCCGCGTCCCGACCGCCGTCAGCGCGCGGGGTGTGCTGCTGCACCGCTTCGCGCCCTGGCTGACCCGCGTCCTCGACTCACCGGCCCCCGCCCTGCAGATACCGCTGGCCACCCGGGTCGGCGGCCGTACGGTGCGCATCACGACGGCGGGTCTCGTGCGTGCGGCGCACCGGCGCGGCAAGCAGGTGCACGTGTGGACCGTCGACGACCAGCCGACCATCGAGCGGCTGGTCGACCTCGGGGTGGACGGGATCTTCACCGACCGGCCGGACACCCTCAAGCAGGTGCTCCTCGAGCGGGGGCTCTGGTCGTGAGCGTCGCGACGCAGGAGCCGGGCGCCGCACCCGTCGCGCGCTGGCGGGTGCTGGCCTGGTCGCTGTGGGACTGGGGCTCGTCGTCGTGGAACGCCGTCATCGTCTCCTTCGTCTTCGGCCCGTACGTCGTCCGGGGCGTGGTCGGCGACGCCCGACCCGGCGGGTTCACCGCGAACACGTGGATCGGCCTCTCGACGGCGGTCGCGGGCCTGCTCATCGCCCTCGTCGCGCCGATCACCGGGCAGCGCTCGGACGCCGGCGGGCACCGGCGGCGCAACCTGCTGATCTGGTCGGTGCTCGTCTTCGTCGTGATGCTGGCGATGTTCGGCGTCAAGAACGAGCCGTCGTACCTGTGGCTCGCGCTGGTGCTGCTGGCCGCGGGCGGGATCTTCAACGAGTTCGCCGGCGTCTCGTACAACGCGATGCTGCCGCAGGTGTCGACCCCGGCCACGCTCGGCCGCGTGTCCGGCTTCGGCTGGTCGATGGGCTACTTCGGCGGGATCTTCCTGCTGCTGATCTGCTACTACGGCTTCATCGCCCCCGAGGTCGGCTGGTTCGGCGTGACGAACGACGGCGGGCTCGACATCCGGGCGGTGGCGGTCTTCTCGGCCGTCTGGTTCCTGGTCTTCGGCTCGGCCGTCTTCTTCGCGGTCCCCGAGGTGCCGCCGGGCCCGGCGCAGCGTCGCGTCGGGCTGGCCGACTCCTACCGGCTGCTGGTGCGCGACGTCCGGGCGCTGTGGGGCCGCGACCGCAACGCCGTCCGGTTCCTCATCGCCTCCGCGCTCTACCGCGACGGGCTCGCCGCGGTCTTCACCTTCGGCGCGATCCTCGCGGTCAGCGTGTACGGGATGGCCCAGTCGACCGTCCTGGTCTTCGGCGTCGCGGCGAACGTCGTGGCCGCGCTCGGGGCCCTCGTGCTCGGCCGGGTCGAGGACCTCGTCGGGCCGAAGCGGATCATCATGGTGTCCCTGCTCGGGCTGGTCGCGTCCTGCCTGGTGCTCCTCTTCGTGCGGGGCACCACGCTGTTCTGGGTCTTCGGGCTGGCGCTGTGCCTGTTCGTCGGGCCGGCGCAGGCCAGCTCGCGCTCGTTCCTCGCCCGTGTGGCCCCGAAGGGACGCGAGGGCGAGATGTTCGGGCTCTACACGACGACCGGCCGTGCGGCCTCGTTCCTCGCACCGGCGCTGTTCGCGGTCTTCTCAGCACTGTTCTCAGACCGGGTCGGTATCGTGGGGATCGCGTTGGTGCTGGCGGCGGGGGCCCTGGCCATGACGCGAGTCACCCCACCGCGCGGCGCGGAACATAACGCCGCCCTCGTCAGTTAGATCCCCTGAGGCCGGTTCGTGGCCTCACAGTTCTTTTCAGGAAGGTTGCACTCATGGCCGATCGATCACTGCGCGGCACCGGGCTCGGGTCGAAGAGCTTCGAGGACGAGGCCGGCGTCGAGTTCGCCGCCCGCCAGGAAGTCGGGTACGACTGCGCCCGCCAGCACCACTTCACGATGGTGTTCTCCGCCGAGGCCGAGATCCCGTCGCTGTGGGAGTGCCCGCGCTGCGGCGCCGAGTCGCTCCGCTCAGACGGCCAGCGTCCCGAGGCCAAGGAGGAGAAGCCCGTCCGCACGCACTGGGACATGCTCCGCGAGCGCCGCTCCATCCCCGAGCTGGAGGAGCTCCTGGCCGAGCGTCTGACGCTGCTCCGCGCGGGCGAGCTCGGTTCGACGGCGTTCACGCGTTCCGCGCGTCCGTCCAAGAAGACCGCCTGACCCTCTGCTCCACGCAAGCTCCCGAACCGCCCCGGACCTCGTCGGGGGCGGTTCGTGCGTCTCGGGAGAGTTCCGGGCCAGCGCGTCTCGGCACCGGTCGGCTCGGCCCGGGCCGCCCGGTCAGGCCCCAGGAGTTTCATGTGAACATGAAAGTCCGCGGTGACCACGGCAGATCTGCCGTGGTCAGTACGAGAGTTTCATGCTGGCATGAAACTCCTGGGACGGCGCCGCGCGAGCGAGCTGCGGTTGAGAGTGTTCGAGGCGGCTCGGCGACGAGCCGGGATCAGGCCTGAGGCCGGCCCGACTCGATCTGGTCGGGGCGGACGGTGACGGTCTCGTCGGGGACGACCTCGCCCTCGACGACGGAGGCGCCGGCGTACGGGCCCTGGGCCCCGGGTACGAGACCGGCCCGGCTCAGCCGGCGCGCGACGAAGAAGGCCAGCACCTTGCGGGCGAACGGGCGGGTGAAGGGGATCAGGAAGAACAGGCCGAGCACGTCGGTGACGAAGCCCGGGAGCATCAGCAGGACGCCGCCGACCAGGACCAGCGCCGCGTCGGCGAGCTCGCCGCTCGGGACCCGTCCACCCCGGAAGGCCGCTTCGAGCGCACGCCAGGCACGCGCGCCCTCACGCCGCATCAACCAGGCGCCGAAGACGGCCTCGAGCACGAGGATCAGCACCGTCCAGAGGACGCCGATGCGCTGCCCGACCTGGACGAGGACGTAGACCTCGAAGATCGGGATGGCCACCAGCAGCACGACGAACAGCGCCAGCGGCCACCCGCTCCGCAGCCTCATCGTCGGCTCCCGCTCGTGGCGCTCATGTCAGCTCGGGCTGCTTCCGGCGTCGGACGAGGCCGCGCACCTGGTCGGCCCGGTGCTTCGCGCCCCAGGCCGTGGTGCGCAGGAGCGCCTCCACCACGATGCGTTGACTCATCTTGGAGTCACCGTACTGCCGCTCGACAAAGGTGATGGGCACCTCGACGACCCGGAAACCCTGCTTGACCGCGCGCCAGACGAGGTCGACCTGGAAGCAGTAGCCCGCCGACGCGACGTCGTCGAGTCCGATGCCGAGCAGCGTCGCCCGGTCGAACACCCGGAACCCGCCGGTGGCGTCCTTCTGCGGGACGCCGAGGGCGATGCGCGTCCACAGGTTGCCGCCGCGCGAGAGGACCTCACGCGAGCGGGGCCAGTTGACGACCCGCCCGCCGCGCACCCAGCGCGACCCGAGGACGAGGTCGGCGAGGCGGGCGTTCTTGGGCCCGAGCGCCGCCAGCAGCTTGGGCAGCTGCTCGGGCTGGTGCGACCCGTCGGCGTCCATCTCGATGATGACGTCGTAGCCCCGCTCGAGGCCCCACTGGAACCCGGCCAGGTACGCGGCCCCGAGGCCCTCCTTGCCGAGCCGGTGCAGCACGTGCACGGAGGAGTCGCGGGAGGCGAGGGCGTCGGCCATCAGGCCGGTGCCGTCCGGGGAGTTGTCGTCGGCGACCAGGACCTCGGCCGCGGGCACCGAGCGCCGGAGGCGTCCGACGATGGTGTCGATGTTCTCCGACTCGTTGTAGGTCGGGATGATCACAAGCACACGCCCGTAGTCAGGTCCCGCAGCGGGTGCGGTCGGCTCGCTCAACGGATCGGCTCTTTCGTCGGGGGCAGGTCGGCAGAGGTCGCGGGCGCGGCCTCGGCGCGACCCCCATTCTGTCGTACGGAGGCGCGCCGACCCGACACCACGACCGACACCAGCGCGAGCAGGCTCAGCACCCACGCCGGCCAGGCGCCGAGCACGACGGCCGGGGTGAGGCTCGAGCGCAGCGGCATGGTCTTCACGAACCCCGCCGAGGTGAACTCCGAGGTGCGGTCGACCACGTGCCCGTCGCGGTCGATGTAGCCCGACACGCTGTTGGTGGTGGCCACGGCGATCTCGCGGCGCGACTCCATCGCCCGGGCCCGCGTGATGGCGAACTGCTGCTCGATCTGGCCCGTGCCGCCGTACGTGGCGTTGTTGCTCTGCACCATCAGCACCTGCGCGCCGTGGGTGAGCGTCTCGTGCACCGTCTTGTCGTAGGCGAGCTCGAAGCAGATGACGTCGCCGACCCGGAGCGTACGACCGCCGAGCGGCACGCTGAGCACACCCGGCTGCGTACCGGGCACCGACTGCGCGCCGACCTGGCTGAGGAGCGGCACGATCGGCAGCAGCTGGTCGCGGAACGGGATCCACTCGCCGAACGGCACGAGGTTGCGCTTGTGGTAGGTCGCCACCGGTCCGCGCAGCGGGTCCCACCAGAGCGCGGTGGTCTGCCGCTCGTCGGGTCCGGGGCCCTCGGTGACCGCCCCGACGAGGATCGGCACCCCGGCGATGGCGGCGGCACCCGCGACCGTCGAGCGGGTCACCGCGTCGAGGACGGGGTCGATGTCGGTCGAGTTCTCCGGCCAGAGGAGGAAGTCGGGCTGCGGCGTCTGGCCGAGACGGGCCCGGGCCATGAGGTCGACGCTCTCGGAGAGGTGGTTGTTCGTGACGGTGCGGGCCCGCCCGAGGGCCTCGATGCCGCGACCGGGGACGTTGCCCTGGACCACGCCGACCGTCACCGAGCCCTCCCGGCCCGCGAGGGGCTCGACCTGGAACGAGCGCAGCCCGACACCGGCGACCACGAGCACGGCCAGGGCGAGCACGGCCGGCAGGGCCCGCGTCCCGACGCGCGGGCGGCGCTCCCGGAGCAGCACCACCACCCACGCCAGGACCTGACCGACGAGCGCGACCAGAAAGCTCACCCCGGCGACTCCGACGAGCGGGAACCAGCCGTTCAGCGGGGTGTCGACCGCTGCGTACGCGAGCCGCGTCCAGCCGAAGCCGCCGAACGGCACCGAGGAGTACGCCAGCTCGACGCCGACCCAGCACGCGGCCGCCGGGACCGGCCACCAGCGCAGGCGCGTCACGAGCGAGAGGGCGAGTCCCAGCACGCCGAAGAAGAGGGCCATGAACACGATGAGCAGCGCCGCGACCCACCAGCCGAGGACGTGCACCCAGGAGATGGTGACCGTGAGCATCGCGAGGCCGAAGAGGTAGCCCAGCCCGAACGCCCGGCGCGGCCGGCTCCCCCGGGCCAGCAGCGTCAGCGCCGGCACCCCGACCAGCAGCAGCGGCCACAGCGCGAACGGCTGCCACGCCAGTCCGGCAGCCGCACCGGCGACCACGGACACCAGAGCCCCGAACCCCCGTCGCACACGCTGAGGGTACTGGGGCGGACCGACAGGAACGTTCAGCAGAACCCGATGAGCAGGCCGTCGCCGTCGTGGGCGGACCCGCCGTCGACGATCGACGCCGTGCAGTACGGGAGCGGGTCGCCGGGGTCCAGCCTGGGCAGCCCGGTCCGCAGGTCGAGCAGCTCGCGCTCGACCTCCCAGATGGCGAGGTGGTCCAGCGAGCCGGGCCGGAGGGTCCCTGCCTCGGCGTCGCCCGCCGCGACGTGCCCGCCCACGGTCGCGCAGGCGAAGGCCGTGGCCACGTCCAGACGTTCGGCCGGTCGGCTGTGGTGGACCGCGTCGCGCACCATCGCCCAGCCGGCCACCGGCGTCACGGGAGCGTCGGTGCCGAAGGCGACGGGCACGCCGGCGCGGACCATGGCGGCGAACGGGTTCATGGTCGTGGCGCGCGGTCCCAGGCGCTGCGCGTACAGCTCGTCCGGCCCGCCCCACGCCGCGTCGAAACCCGGCTGCACGCTCGCCGTCACCCCGAGTCGGGCCAGCACCGGAAGGTCGACGGCTGCGACCATCTCCACGTGCTCGAGGCGGTGCCGAGCGGCTCGGACGCGAGCGGCGCCGAGCTGCTGCTCGACCCGTCGCAGCCCCTCGACCGCCGTGGCGACCCCGGCGTCGCCGATGCAGTGGAACCCGCCGCTGACGCCACGTTCGGTGCACGCGCGGAGGTGCTCGGTGACCTGGTCGAGGTCGAGGTACTGCGCGCCGCGGCCCGGTGAGTCGGTGTAGTCGTCGACGAGCGCCGCCGTCCGCGAACCGATGGCGCCGTCGACGCACAGGTCGCCGGCCAGGCCTCGGGCTCCGACCTCGGCCATCCGCGCGAACGCGGCGTCGCCGGCCAGCTCACCCCAGTAGGGCACCACGCGGATGCCGGCCCGGGCGCTCGCGTCGACGACCCGGGTCAGGTCGGCCAGCGGCCCGAGGTGCGGGCCGCCGAGCTCGTGCACCTCTCCGACGCCGAGCGCGGCCGCAGCCTCCAGAGCCACGAGGGCGGCGTCACGGCGTTCGTCGTCGGTGGTGAGGAGGTCGAGCCGGCCCCGGCAGGCGTGGTGGGCGTCCTGCGTCAGGAGGCCGTCGGCCCGGTAGCCGACGCGGCCGTCGATGTCGGAGAGGGCGCCGAGCAGGCCGCTGGACACGACGGCGGAGTGCACGTCGACGCGGGCGAGGTAGACCGCTCGACCACGGCCGGCCTCGTCGAGCTCGGCCCGGGTCGGTGGACGCGGGTCGGGCCAGGAACGTTCGTCCCAACCCTGCCCGAGGATCACGCCACGGCCCGGGTCTCGGTCGGCGTAGCGGCGTACGCGCTCGAGCAGCTCGTCGACCGAACGGACGTCGTGCAGGTCCAGGCCCGCCATGACCAGCCCGGTCTGCACCGCATGGATGTGCGCGTCGACGAACGCCGGCGTCACCAGCCGCCCCTCGAGGTCGAGCTCCGGGCCCTTGGTGCCGGCGGCCCGCACCTCCTCGAGGGAGCCCGCCGCGACCACCCGGCCCCCGCTCAGGGCGAGCGCCGAGACGGGCGGCCGTCCAGGGACGACGACCACTCCCCCGTGCAAGATCACGCGCCTAGGGTGCCAGGCCCTGCGACGAGGTCGGGGCGCGTGTCGCCAACGCCCTTCGACGAGCTCAGGGCACGTGGGTGAGCTCAGGGAACGTGGGTGAGCTCAGAGAACGTGGGTGAGCTCAAGCAACGTGGCCGAGCTCAAGCAACGTGGCGGAGCTCAAGCAACGTGGCGGAGCTCAAGCAACGTGGCGGAGCTCAGGGAACGTGGCCGACCACCGCCGAGGGACGCGCCGCCGCCTGGACGACCGGACCGTGACGTCGCCGCCCTCAGCTCGACGCGACGGACGCAGCGACGAGCGGCGGCGTCACGGGGAGGAAGGCGGCGGGACCAGCGTCGCAGCGAAGCGGAGACAATCAAAAGGGCGCGCGATCCTCGTACGGCACCGACAGCACCGTGGTCGTGTGCGTCGAGACGCCGGCGTCGGCGCGGATGCGGGCGAGGAGGGACTCGAGGTCGGTCATGCTCTGGACCTGGACCTTGAGCAGATAGCTGGGCTCACCGGCGACGGAGTAGCAGGAGACGACCTCGTTGATGTGCGAGAGGCGCTGCGGGGCGTCGTCGGCGGCGCTGGGGTCGAACGGCTTGATCGCGACGAACGCGGTCACCTGCAGGCCGAGCTCGGCGGGCTCCAGCACCGCGCGGTAGCCCTTGATCACGCCACGCTGCTCCAGGCGTCGGACCCGCTGCTGGGCGGCGGAGGTGGAGAGGCCGGTCTCCTTGCCGATGTCGGTGTAGGACATCCGGCCGTCTCTGGTCAGCAGCGCGAGGATGCGCTGGTCCAGCTGCTCCATGGCGTCATCGTGCCAGGATCAGACCGTGCGGACGCGAAAAATTTTGCTTTTGGACACGGCATCGCTGTACTTCCGCGCGTTCTACGGGGTGCCGGACTCGTTGCGGTCGCCGGACGGGCTCCCGGTGAACGCGGTGCGCGGGCTGCTCGACTTCATCGCGCGGCTGGTCGACGTCTACTCCCCGACGCACGTCGCGTGCTGCTGGGACAACGACTGGCGCCCGGCCTGGCGCGTCGCCCTGCTGCCCTCCTACAAGGCGCACCGGGTGGCCGGTGCGGCCCCGGCTGCGGCGGGCGGCACCAGCGTGATCAGCGAGATGTCGTCCTCGGCCGACACGAAGGGCGAGTCGGCCCCGGCCGACCTCGCCACGCAGGTGCCCTGGATCCGCGAGGTGCTGACGGCGCTAGGCATCCGGACGGTGGGTGCGGACGGCTACGAGGCCGACGACGTGATCGGGACGCTCGCCACCACCCTGCCGATCCCGGTCGACGTGGTGACCGGTGACCGCGACCTCTTCCAGGTCGTCGACGACGCACGGGAGGTGCGCGTCCTCTACATCGCGCGCGGCGTGGGCAAGCACGAGCAGGTCGACGACGCCTGGGTCCGCGACCGGTACGCCGTGCCCGCGTCGGCGTACGTGGACTTCGCGACGCTGCGGGGCGACGCGTCCGACGGCCTGCCCGGGGTGGCCGGCATCGGCGACAAGACGGCGGCCAGCCTGATCGGCTCGTACGGCGACCTCCCCGGCATCCTGGCGGCGGCGAGCGCGCCCGACACCCGCATCAGCTCGTCCGTGCGCGCCAAGCTCCACGCGGCCATCGACTACCTCGCCGTCGCCCCCGAGGTGGTCGCCGTCGCCCGAGACCTCGACCTCGGCGTGACCCTGGACGACCTGGTGCTGCCGGTCGAGCCCGCCGACCCCGAGCTGTTCGCCGCGCTGACCGAACGGCTCGGCCTCGGCACGAGCGCCACCCGCGTCCTGGCCGCGATGGGGCGGCCCTGACGTCGTCGCGCGGCGGGCCGCACGTCGAGATGCCCTAAGGTCGGCCGGTGGACAGATTGCGCAACGTGGCCGTCGTGCTCGCCGGCGGTACCGGCACCCGCGTCGGCCTCAACATCCCCAAGCAGCTCATCAAGATCGCCGGCAAGCCGATCATCGAGCACACGATCGCGACCATGCAGGCGTCGCCGTCGATCGACGAGATCCTCGTGATGATGGCGCCGGGCTACCTCGACGAGATCCGGGCGATCGTGCGGCAGGGCGGCTACGACAAGGTCACCCAGATCCTCGAGGGCGCGGGCACCCGTAACGACACGACGGCGGCCGCGCTCGCCGCGCTCGGCGAGGAGGAGTGCAACGTCCTGCTGCACGACGCCGTCCGCCCGCTCGTCTCGCAGACGATCATCGCGGCCAACGTGGAGGCCCTGCAGACGCACCTGGCGGTCGACACGGCGATCCCCTCGGCCGACACCGTCATCTCGGTCGACGCCGTCGACGGCAACATCTCCGACGTCCTGCCCCGGCACCTGCTGCGGCGTGGCCAGACCCCCCAGAGCTTTCGGCTGTCCACCATCCGCGCCGCGTACGCGAACGCCGCGCTCGACCCGGACTTCAGCGCCACCGACGACTGCACGGTCGTGCTGCGCTACCTGCCCGAGGTCCCGGTCGCGGTGGTGCCCGGCCACGAGCGGAACATGAAGGTCACCGAGCCGATCGACGTCTACATCGCGGACAAGCTGTTCCAGCTCACCTCGGCCGACATCCCCGAGCCCCTGGACGAGGACGGCTACCGCGCGGCGCTCGCCGGGCGGACGGTGGTCGTGTTCGGAGGCTCGTACGGCATCGGCGGCGACATCGCGATGCTCGCCGAGTCCTACGGCGCGACCGTCCGGACGTTCTCGCGCTCGACCACGGGCACCCACGTGGAGCGGCGCTCGGACATCGTCGACGCGGCGCGGACGGTGCTGGACGAGACCGGGCGCATCGACTTCGTCGTCAACACCGCCGGCATGCTCCCGCGCGGCGAGCTCACCGAGCTGACCGAGGAGACGATCTACGCCTCGACCGACGTGAACTACCTCGCACCGGTCTTCGTCGCGCAGGAGTTCTACCCGCACCTGGCCGCGTCGGGCGGCTCGCTGCTGCTCTTCACCTCGTCGTCCTACACCCGCGGCCGGTCGGGCTATTCGCTCTACTCCTCCGCGAAGGCGGCCGTGGTGAACCTGACCCAGGCGCTCGCCGACGAGTGGGCCGGCACGGTCCGGGTCAACTGCGTCAACCCGGAGCGCACCGGCACGCCGATGCGGACCAAGGCGTTCGGCGAGGAGCCCGCCGGCACCCTGCTGTCGTCCGAGGACGTCGCGCGGCAGTCGCTGGACGTGCTGCTCTCGGCCCAGACCGGGCACGTCGTCGACATCCGCCGCGCGGACGGGCCCGCCGCGATCGCCAACGGCTGAGCGTCGCCCCGCCCACGCGCCTACTGGTTCGGTTCGTCCTCCCCCGAGGAGATCTCCGCCGCGTCGACGGACCCGGCCCACGCCCCGGACTCGCTCGTCTGGTGCTCGGCCTCGAGCTTGATCACGTGCAGCACCGCGTTGATCTGCGCCAGGTGGGTGAAGGCCTGCGGGAAGTTGCCGAGGTGCTGGCCCGAGTGCGCGTCGATCTCCTCGGCGTAGAGGTCGAGCGGGCCGGCGAAGGACAGCAGCCGGGCGCAGAGCTTGCGCGCCCGGTCGTACTCCCCGATCTCGCACAGCGCGGACACGAGCCAGAAGGAGCAGATGGTGAAGCTGCCCTCCTCGCCGTCGAAGCCGTCGTCGGTCTCCTCGACCCGGTAGCGCAGCACCAGGCCGTTGACGGTCAGCTCCTCGGCGATGGCCTTGACGGTGCTGCGGATGATCGGGTCGTCCGGCGGCAGGAAGCGGACCAGCGGCGCCAGCAGCAGGGAGGCGTCCAGCGCCGTCGTCCCGTAGTGCTGCGTGAGCACGCCCCGCTCGTCCACCCCGTTGGTCAGGATGTCGTCCTTGATCTCCTGGGCGGCGACCTCCCAGGCGGCGGCCTTGGCGTCCTCCCCCGTCATCCGGGCGATCTTGGCGCCGCGGTCGACCGCGACCCAGCACATGATCTTGGACGAGGTGAAGTGCTGCAGCTCGCCGCGCACCTCCCAGATGCCGGCGTCGGGCTCTCGCCAGTGCTTCAGCGCCTCGCCGACCTGGGCGTCGAGGATGCCCCAGATCCGGTTGTCCAGGTGGTCGGCGGCCTTGAAGTGCAGGTAGACCGAGTCGAGCAGCGCACCCCAGACGTCGTGCTGCTGCTGCGCGTACGCGGCGTTGCCGACCCGGACGGGCCGCGAGCCGGCGTAGCCGGGGAGCCAGTCGAGCTCGCGCTCGGTCAGCGTCTTCTCCCCGCCGATGCCGTACATGATCTGGATGTCCTGCGTGTCGGTCACCTGGTCGGCGATGAAGGAGAAGAAGTCGATCGCCTCCCAGTCGAAGCCGAGCGAGTAGAGCCCCCACAGCGCGAACGTCGCGTCACGGATCCAGGTGAAGCGGTAGTCGTAGTTGCGGTTGCCGCCCGGCGTCTCCGGCAGCGAGGTCGTGCCGGCCGCGGCGATCGCGCCGGTGGGGGCGTAGGTCAGCCCCTTCAGCGTGAGCGCGCTGCGCTGCAGGTAGCGGCGCCACGGGTGGTCCGGGAACCGGCCGCGCGCCAGCCAGTGCTGCCAGTGGTGCGCCGTCCACACCTGCTTCGCGTACGCCTCCGCGTACGTCGTGGGCGGCTTGGCGCCACCCCACGACAGCGCGACGAAGCGCGTGTCGCCCTGCTTGAGCAGGGTCCGGGCGCTGGCCTGGCCGCCCTCCAGGCCGATCTTGAGGTCGCTGGTCAGGGTGAGCGCGACCTCCTCCCCCTCCGCCGTCGCGGTCGCGGCGAAGTAGTCGTCGCCTGCGTAGTCCCAGTGCGCGTGCTCCCGCCCGTAGCCGAACGCGGGCTCGCAGTCCATCGTGGTCTGCACCTCGCCGGAGACGCACCGGATGGTGCGGATCAGCGTGTGCTCGGCCTCGTAGTCGCTCGGTGTGCGGCGGTAGGTCCGGGACCGGTCGTCCTCGTGGTGCCACGGCCCGATCGCCAGCACGTCGCGGACGATGATCCAGCCGGTCGGGGTGCCCCAGCTCGTCTCGATGATCATCGTGCCGGGCAGGTAGCGCATCTCGGCCGGCACCAGCACGTCCTCGGGAGCCACCCGGAAGGCGCCGGCGCCGCGGCCGAGGACCCGGCCGAAGACGCTGGCCGAGTCGAAGCGCGGGACGCACATCCACTCGATCGCGCCGTTCGGGGAGAGCAGCGCCGACACCTCGCCGTCGCTGAGGAACCCGTAGTCGCCGATCGGGGTCGAGCGGACGAAGGTGCTCGGGCCGGCCATCTGCTCGCTGCTGTGCCTGCGCGTGCCGCTCGCGCTCTTGCTCGCCATGACAGGAAGCATCTCGGGTCCATGATCAGCCCGCGACGGTGGGGTGCTCCTGACCCGGTGCGCGCAGCGGGTCGGCGTCCGGCGCTGCTGCGGGTCCGGCAGGCTGGGGCACCGGACCCGAGGAGAGGACACCGCATGCGCGCCGTCTGGTACGACCGGCAGGGACCGGCCGGAGAGGTCCTGCAGGTCGGCGAGCTGCCCGACCCCGAGCCCGGCCCGGGCGAGGTCCGGGTGCGCCTGAGGTTCTCGGGCATCAGCCCGGGCGACACCAAGAAGCGTCGCGGCTGGCTCGGCTCGAGCATGCCGTACCCCCGGGTCGTCCCGCACAGCGACGGGTCCGGGGTGGTGGACGCGGTCGGCAGCGGCGTGGACGCCGGCCGGGTGGGCGAACGCGTCTGGGTCTACGGGGCGCAGTCCTACCGCGCCGCCGGCACCGCCGCCGAGCTCACGGTCGTGCCCGAGGTGCTGGCCGTCGCCCTGCCCGCCGCGGTGTCCGACGAGGTCGGGGCCTGCCTCGGGATCCCCGGGGTGACGGCGCACCGGGCGGTCTTCGCCGACGGTCCGGTGCGGGGGCGGACCGTGCTCGTGCACGGGGTCCTCGGTGCGGTCAGCTCGCTGGCCGCCCAGCTCGCGGTGCGCGACGGTGCCACGGTCGTGTCGACGGTGCGGCGCACGAGCGACCTCGCGGTCCTGCCCGACCGGCTCCGCGAGCGCGCCGTGGCCCTCGACCAGCCGGACCCGGCGGCGGCGGTCCGCGCCCACGCCCCGGAGGGGGTCGACCGCGTCGTGGAGGTCGCGTTCTCCGACAACGTCGACCTCGACGCCTCGGTGGTGCGCAACGGTGCCGTGATCGCCGCCTACGCGACGCGCGCGGACCGCCCCTCCTTCGACTTCTGGCCGATGCTGTTCGACAACGTGACCATCCGACTGCTGGGCAGCGACGACTTCCCGGTCGCCGCGAAGCAGCAGGCCGCGACCGACCTGACCGCGGCGGCGGCCGCCGGCGACCTGGAGATCCCGGTCGCGGAACCCTTCCCGCTCGCGCACGTGGCGCGCGCGCACGACCAGGTGGACGCCGACAACCGGCGCCGGGTCCTGCTCGACGTCAGCCCGGCGGCGGGACGTCCAGCCTGACCGGTCCCATCCGGACGTCGTTCTCCGCGGTCCAGCTGACGATCGCCTGCTGGCCGGGGTCGTAGCGGCTGAACCAGACGCTCATCGACTCGTTCGGTCGGATCGTGGGCAGCAGCTCCGAGGTCGCGGTCTCGAGCTGACCGGCCAGGGGCTGCGGCGGCCACTGCTCGAGCCCGTCCACGAACGGGAGCAGCCGGACGAGCCCGCCCGGTGCGTCCCCGACGTTGACGAGGGCCCAGGTCAGCCCGTCGACGTGCTCCAGCCGGAACGACGCCCGCGCCGGCCGGTCAGGGACGACCATCCGACGACGACGCTCGGTCCGCAGCGCCACCTGTCCGCCGACGTAGCCGAGACCGGTCGCCAGCACCGCCACCACGAGCAGGTAGATCCCCCACTCCACGCCCGCCTCCTTCGCCCCGTGAGACCCCACATCTCTGCCCTGCAAGAGATCTGGGTGGCGGAAGCGTACGAGATGGACGACGACGCAACCACCCCGGTCCGCGATCGGCGTGCCGACGGCGGACCAGGGCGCCAGCGGTCAGGCGTTCAGGCGACGGCTGATGCTGATCGTGCGGGTGACGAGGTGGTCGAGCGCGGTGTTGGTGACGTCGCCGACCGGGATGTCGTTGCCGCCACCGGTGACGTGGCTGACGCCGTACGGGTTGCCGTCGACGAACTTCGAGCCGTCGGTGTAGCCCGGGGTCACGAGGATGCCGCCGAAGTGGATGACCGTGTTGTAGAGCGCGAGCAGGGTCGTCTCCTGGCCGCCGTGCAGGGTCTGGCTGGAGGTGAAGCCGGCGTACACCTTGTCGGCCAGCTGGCCGGTGGCCCACTGGGCACCGAGGCTGTCGAGGAAGACCTTGAGCCGGCCGGCGATGTTGCCGTAGCGGGTCGGCGAGCCGAAGAGGACCACGTCGGCCCAGACGATGTCGTCGGGCGTGGGGCGCTCGGGCTCGCCCTCGGTGAGCTCGCCGCCGTCGCGGCCCACGGAGCGCAGACGGACCTCGGCGCCCTGCGCCTCGGCGGTCTGGGCCAGGCGGGCGGCCATGGACGCGACGGTCCCGGTCTGCGAGTAGTAGACGATGGTGACCTTGGTGGTCGGCACGGGGACTCCTAGAAGTAGTTGAGGGCTCAACTATAACACTGAGCCGTTGCCCTCACAGGATGACGTGCTCCGGCACGCTCCGCCACCGCTGATCCGGCCGCCAGGCTGCTCCGACCGGGTCACGTGCTCGAGCGCGGGAGCGTTCCCCTCGTCCGGGACCGGCGTGCGGTGACCACGGCGCCGGTCAGCGTGAGCACGGCGATCACCGCGAGGGTCACGAGCAGCCGGTGCGCGTAGCTGCCGGGCAGGACGGTGGGGTTCTGGGTCCCGAGGTGCTGGGCCCAGATCTCCGGGACCACGACCAGCACGAGGAGCCCGCCCGTCAGGAAGCCCGCCTTGACGAGGGCGACCGCGGGCTCGGGCAGGGTCGGCAGCCCTCGGTGGGTCCCGGCCCGGAGCAGGCTGAGCACCGGCACGAGGACGGCGTCGTGGAGGACGACGGCGCCGCCGAGCCAGACCAGGAGCCAGAGGTAGCTGGCGGGTTGCACCGCGTGCAGCACCTTCCACACCCCGGTCAGCAGGACCAGCAGCCCGACCGCCCCGACCGCCAGCCGCGAGCGGCGTACGGCGGGGCTGGGTGCTGGCTCGGCCGTCGGCGGGCCCGTGGACGGGGACAGGGACGGGTTCGTGGACGGGGACAGAGTCTCGGCCCGGAGCCCGGCGGCGTACCGGGTCAGTGCGACCCGGGACACGAGGACCCCCACCGCGGCCGTGAGTCCCCAGGCGAGGCCGAGGGCCCGCAGGACCTTCACGCGACGACCTCGATGCGGCTCAGCCACTTCGTCTGGAGCACGCCGGGCCGGTCGGGGGCGATGAGCCGGGCCGGGTAGCCGTGGTCGAGGTCCAGGGTCTGCCCGTTCAGCTGCAGCGCGACCAGCGTCGTCGCGTGCCGGGAGAACTCGGGTCCCATCTCCGTGACGCGGTACACCCCTTGCGGCTCCAGGCTGGTGAAGCGCAGGTGCGCCCCGGCCGGCGCACCGACGGTGGCCATCAGGTCGCGCACCCGTACTCCCACCCAGTGCGCGCCGACGCTCCATCCCTCGACGCACGCGACGGGCAGGGTCACCGCGGTCTGCGGCAGGCTGCTCAGCTCGTCACGGCTCAACGCCACCGACGTGGGCCCGGCGAGGTGCAGGCGCCAGGCCGGGTCCGTCGCCGCAGCCTCCACCGCGGCGCCCGCGGCGGTCCGGTTGACGGGCAGCCGCTGGGGGTTGCCGCGCTGGGCTCGTGGTGCGAACAGGTTGGTGGTGTGCAGCAGCCCCACGCTCTGGCCGGCGGTCAGCCCGGTCAGGCCGACGGTGGCGACGCCGACGGTGGCGAGGAAGCCACGCCGGCTGGCGACCGTACGCCGGTTCGGCTCGCCCGAGGTCGCGCGGTCGTCGCGCTCGGCGCCGGTCACGAGGTCTCGTCGGAGGACGTCTGGAGCTCGCCGCGGTGCGCAGCGGTGCCGTCGACCCCGGGCGGTGGGTCGACGAGGTCGCTCCCCCGGCGCCAGTAGCGGATGATCTTGGGCAGCTGGACGGCGACGTGCAGGGCGACGGAGCCGACGATGACCCAGGCCAGGGCGTAGTGCACGTCGCGGAACGCGAAGTACGGGCCCCAGGGGTACCACTGGTAGGTGTTCAGCAGGCCCATCGCGAGCTGCAGGAGCGCGCTCGAGACCAGCACGGCGACCGAGAGCCGCTCGAGGAGCTCGAGGAGGGTCGTGAACGGCGGGAACGCGAAGAGCTTGGGGTAGACCGTCCACAGCTTGGCGAGGAGCAGCGGGATGCAGGCGGTGCCGGTCGCCACGTGCAGGCCCTGGGTGACGCGGTAGAGGCTCGTCGGCCAGGTGGGGAAGACCATCCACGGCAGCGGGTCCTGCAGGAAGTGGCTGTAGAGCCCGGTGAGGAAGCAGACCGCGAACCCGACCCCGAGGACCCGGCCCAGCACCACGGTCACCCGGGTCGTCCGCGCCGGCGTGGCCAGCGCGGCCTGCAGCCGCGCCGACTGCCGGGTCCCGACGGCGTCGACGAGGGTCGAGAGGACGGTCACGTGATCACCTCCTCCCGCACCGTGGGGTCAGGCCGGACGGAACATCGACAGGAAGTCGACCAGCACGTCACCGCGCCGGTCGGACGGGTCGTTCAGGGCGTCGTTGTAGCCCAGCTCGGCCACGGGGTGGTCGCCCATCTCGCGGAAGGCCATCGACCACTCGGCGAAGCGGCGGCGCTCGGACTCGTGGGCCCACATCAGGTCGACGTCCTGGTGGCGCCGGTCGGCGCTGATGTGGGTGAAGAGCTCGCGGACGGTCGCCTCGTCGCCCTCGAGGAACTGCATGAACGCGCAGTCGCGGTAGAGCAGCAGGCCGGTCACCCCGTGCTCGACGTTCCAGCCACGGCTCCACTCGAGCACCGCGACGAGCTCGTCGGTGCTCCAGTCGTGGTCGGTCGTGCTCGAGTAGACCAGCGAGAAGACCACGCTGAATCGTAGGCGTCCGCTCACAATCCGGGGCGGCCTTCGTCGCCCGCGTCGCGGACGAGCCGGGCGGCGGGTGTCACGCTGGCCCCATGACCGAGCTGCTCGTCGTGATCGTCGCTGCGCTCGTGGTGATCGCCGCCGCGACGGTCGCCGGCCCGAGGCTCGGCATCGCGACCCCGCTCGTGCTCGTCGCCATCGGCGTCGGGGCGAGCTTCCTGCCGGTCTTCGCCGCGGTGCACATCGAGCCGGAGTGGATCCTCGAGGGTGTCCTGCCCCCGCTGCTCTACTCCTCCGCCGTGTCGATGCCGGGGATGAACTTCCGCCGCGAGTTCGGGGCGATCAGCGGCCTCTCGGTGGTCCTGGTCATCGGCAGCGCGCTCCTGCTCGGCCTGTTCTTCTCTCTCGTCGTGCCCGGGCTCGGCTTCGCCTGGGGCGTCGCGCTGGGAGCGGTCGTCAGCCCCACCGACGCGGTGGCCACGTCGATCGTCAAGCAGACGTCGGTGTCGCGCCGGGTGGTGGCGATGCTCGACGGCGAGAGCCTGCTCAACGACGCGACCGCGCTGGTGCTGCTGCGCACCGCCGTCGCCGCGATCGGGCTGTCCTTCTCCTTCTGGGGTGCGGTCGGCAGCTTCGCGTACGCGGTCGCCGTCGCGGTCGTGCTCGGCGTGGCCGTCGGCTCGCTCAACCTGGCGGTCCGGCGGCGGATCACCGACCCGACCGTCAGCACCGTCGTCTCCTTCACGGTGCCGTTCGCCGCCTCGGTGCCGGCCGAGCTGCTCGGCGCCTCGGGCCTCGTCGCGGCCGTCGTGGCCGGTCTGCTGACGGGCATCGCCGCGCCACGTCGGCTGTCGCCGCAGAACCGGCTGTCGGACGCCCAGAACTGGCGCACGGTCGAGCTCGTGCTCGAGGGCGCGGTGTTCCTCACGATGGGCGTGCAGATCAAGGCCATCGTGACGAGCGTCGAGAACGAGCACGCCGGCGTGGGGACCGCGGTCCTCGTCGCCGTCGGGGCGCTGGTGCTGACCGTCCTGGTCCGGGCCGCGTACGTCGCCCCGCTGCTCGCCGGCCTGTCCGTCCGGAGCCGGCGGATCGGGGCGATGCAGGTCCGCATGCAGGACATGCAGGAGCGGCTGGGCACGCCCGAGGGTCGGCAGGAGACGTTCCGCGAGGTGAACCCGCGGTCGCGACGCGAGGCGTCGGAACGCACCCTGGACCGGTTCGCGTTCCGGGTCACCCAGGCGGTGGGCGACCTGGAGTACTTCCGGCGGGCCCCGCTCGGCTGGCGGGAGGGGACCGCCGTCGTGTGGGCGGGCATGCGCGGCGCCGTCACGGTCGCCGCGGCGCAGACGCTGCCCGAGAACACGCCGCAGCGGCCGGTCCTGGTGCTCGTCGCCTTCGCCGTGGCCACCCTCTCCCTGGTCGTGCAGGGCGGGACCATCGGCCCGCTGCTGCGGCGCATCGCCCCGAAGGTCGACCCGGTCGCGGCGGCCGCGCAGGCCGAGGCCGAGCAGGCCAGGATCGTCGAGCTGCTCAGGACCAGCACGGCCACGGTCGGTGAGCCGGCGACGCCGCTCGAGCCGACGCAGGAGTCGTTCGTCGTGGCCAAGGACCACCGCCTCGCCGTGCTCGGGGCCCAGCGCTCGGCCCTGCTCGACGCGCGCGACCACGGCACCTTCGACGCCGAGCTCCTCGAGCGGGCGCTGGCCAACCTGGACGCGTCCCAGATCGCGATCGAGATGCGCGGCAGCATCGCGGTGTGAGAGACGTTCGGGCAGGCTGCTCCCATGGCCGTCGACCGTGGGACGAGGTGGCCGGCGCTGCCGGTCGCCGACTGGCAGGACACCCGCGACACCCTGCAGCTGTGGAGCCAGGTCGTGGGCAAGACCAAGCTGGCCCTCGCTCCCCCGCTGAACCACTGGTGGGGCATCACCTTCCACCTCGGCGCGACCGGGCTCACCACGGGCCTGATGCCCACCGAGGAGGGCGGCCTGGAGGTCGCCTTCGACTTCTGCGCGCACCGGCTGCGGCTGACCACGAGCGACGGCCGGCGGCGCGAGCTGCGGCTCGA
Organism: uncultured Friedmanniella sp.; assembly: GCA_964251895.1. Taxonomy (GTDB): domain Bacteria; phylum Actinomycetota; class Actinomycetes; order Propionibacteriales; family Propionibacteriaceae; genus Microlunatus. The sequence continues at coordinate 32,947 of CAXULL010000021.1, read as the reverse complement.
GCCGCGCAGCGTCGCCGACTTCTACGCGGAGTACCGCACGCACCTGGCCGACCTCGGCGTCGCGGTGACCATCGACCCGGTCCCCGTCGAGCTGCCCGAGGTCGTCCCGTTCGCCGACGACACCGTGCACGCCGCGTACGACGCCGAGGCGGTGCACGCGTTCTGGCGCTCGGTCGTCTCGACCGCAGGTGTGCTGGGGAGGTTCCGCGGGGAGTTCCGCGGCAAGGCCAGCAACGTCCACTTCTTCTGGGGCGCCTTCGACCTCGCGGTGACCCGGTTCTCCGGCCGGACGGCGCCCGAGCACCCCGGCGGCATCCCGAACTGCCCGGACTGGGTCATGCGCGAGGCGTACGACGCCGAGCTCTCCAGCTGCGGCTACTGGCCGGGTGGGCGCGAGGAGGGCCTCTACTACTCGTACGCGTACCCCGCCCCGGCCGGGTTCGCCGAGCATGCGCTGCAGACGCCGGGGGCCGCGTTCGACCCCGACCTCGGCGAGTTCGTCCTGCCCTACCGGACGGTGCGCGAGGCGGCGGACCCGGAGGCGCTGCTGCTGGGGTTCCTGCGCGAGACCTACGCGGTGGCCCACGACCTCGCGCACTGGCCCGGCACGGCCTGACGGCCCGACCCGCGCGCCGCACCGCCCGCGACGCACGCCTCCTAGGATCGCCCGGTGATGCGGCGCGACCTGGGTCTGGTGCTCCAGGGCCTCTGGTTCCGCCGCTGGGTGTCGCTCGCCGTGCTGGCGGTCGCCGCGCTCGTGGTGGGCGCCGCCGTGACCGGTCCCCTGTTCCTGCGGGCGGCCGGGGAGTCGGTGCTCCGCGACACGCTGACCCAGGGGGTGCCCTCGGGACGAGGGGTCTCCGACCAGTACGGCGGGCCCGTCTCCGACGGCCCGGTCGAGCGCGTCCGGGCCCAGGACGACGCCAAGGTCGCGGACCGACCGACCCTCGCCCGGCTGCTCGGGCCGCCGGTCCTCGCCCTGCAGACGACGCTGCCCGGGGTGACGCCGGGCGCGGCCGGCGAGAGCGTGCCGCTCGCCTGGCGCGAGGGGATGTGCGCCCACGTCCGGATGGTCAGCGGGACGTGCCCCGACCAGCCCGGGACCGTCATGGTGAGCGCGTCGACCGCTGCGCTCGAGAGCTGGCGGACCGGTCAGGCCCTGCACCTCGGCTCGCAGCAGGCCGACGTCGTCGGCACCTACGTGCCGCTCGACCCCTCCGGCGACTTCTGGGGCGGGCACCCCTACTTCACGGCGTACGCGGGCGGGACGGGCACCGCGTACGCCGGTCCGGAGGCGTCGGGCCTCGACGCCGTCCTCGGCACCCAGGCGACCGTCGAGGCCCAGGGTCCCGACGCCTCGACCGAGGCGTTCGTCGACCGGCAGCTCGACCTCGACCGGATCCGGGTCACCGACCTCCCCGCGCTCGGGCCGGAGCTCGCCGACTGGGCGAGCCTGGACGGCAGCGGCGTGCAGGGGGTGACCGCGGCGACCGTGGTGCTGCAGCAGGCGCAGACCGTCGTCGACGCCCTGCGGCTCCCGGTGCTCGTGGTCGAGACGCAGCTGCTGGTGCTGTGCTGGCTGGTCCTGTTCCTGGTCGTCGCGAACGCCGCCGAGTCCCGCGGGCCCGAGGTGGCGCTGGCCAAGCTGCGCGGCGTCGGGGTCGGGGCGACGGTGGCCTTCGGGCTCCTCGACACCCTGCTGCTGGTGCTGCTGGCCGTGCCGGTGGGGTTCCTGCTCGCCTGGGCCTGGACCACCGCGCTCGCCCGCTGGCAGCTCGCGCCCGGGGTCCCGGTCGTCCTGACCCCCGGCACCTCCTGGGCCGCGGCCGGTGCCGGGGCGGGCGCGGCCGTCGCCGCCGTCCTCGCCACCGCACGCACCCTGCGGCGACCCGTGGTGGAGCAGTGGCGGCGCGCGACGCGCCGGGTGGCGGCCCGCTCGTGGCTGGTCGACGCCGCGGTCGCGGCCGTGGCGGTCGTCGGCCTCGTCGCCCTGCTGGGCCGTCCGTCCGGCGGCACCGGGCGCGGCCCGCTGGCCCTGGTCGCACCCGGGCTCGTCATCCTGCTGGCCGCGCTGGTGGGGTCGCGCGTCCTGCCGGGGCTGTGCCGGGCCGCGTACGGGCCCACCCGCCGGCGAGGCTGGGTCGCCGCGCTGCTGGCCGTGCGCCAGCTCGGCCGCCGTCCGAGCACGCTGCGCCTGGCGCTGCTGCTCACGGTGGCCTTCGGGCTGGTCGTGTTCGGCGTCGACGCCTGGTCCGTGGCCCGGAGCAACGCCCACGACCGGGGCTGGACCGAGGTCGGCGCGGCCCAGGTGCTGACGGTGAGCGTGCCGCCCGGTGTCGACCTCGGCGATGTGGTCGACCGGATCGACCCCTCCGGTGAGCAGGTCGCCGCGGTCAGCACGGCGACGGACTTCACCCGGATGCCGTCGCTGCTGCTGATGGCCGTCCAGCCGGACCGCTTCGCGCGCGTGGCCTTCTGGCGTGCCGACCTGGGTCCACCGCTGGCCGAGCTCACCGGTCGGCTCGCCCGGCCCGGCGCGCCCCCCGTGCTGCTGTCCGGGGACCGGCTGCGGGTCGACGTCGACGTCCCGGTGATGGACGCGCAGGCCGCTCCCCTGCTGGTCGCCGACGTGGTGCAGCCGAGCGCGCTGGGCGGCACCACCCCCGTGGTCCTGGGCCCGGTCGGGGTCGGTCGGCACACGTTGGAGGCCGAGCTGCCCTGCCCGGCGAAGACCTGCCGCCTCGCCGGGGTCGAGCTGCAGCGACCGGGGTCGACGCTGTTCGGCTACCGCGGACGCGTCGTGCTCAGCGGTCTGCAGGTGCACGGGCCCGACGGCTGGCAGGACCTGCCCGGCGCCGTCACCACCCCCGACGGCTGGCGACCCGTCCTGATCGGGGCACGCTCGTCCGCGTCCGACCCGCAGGGCACCGTGCTGGAGGTCGACGCCGCGCTCGCGGACTCCCCGACCTGGCAGGTCGCCGACCACCCCACAGCCCTGCCCGCCCTGGTCAGCGCGGGCGTGCCGGACGAGAGCCGGACCGCGAGCGCAGGGCTCGGCAACCGCGAGCTCGCGCTCGACCCCGTGTCCGTGACGAGCGCGCTGCCGGCCGGTGGGAGCCGCGGCATCGTCGTCGACCGCACGGACGCCCAGCGCGCCGCCGAGGGCTCGGTCGAGCGGACGATCGAGACCGTCTGGCTGACGCCCGCCGCCGTCGACCGGGCGCCGCAGCAGCTCGACGCCGCCGGGGTGACCGTCCTCGACACGAGCTCCGCCGACGCGCTCGCGCAGGTCTACGGCCGGCAGGGCCCGTCGCTGGCGCTGCTGCTCTTCGTGGCCGGCGCGAGCCTCGCGGCCCTGCTCGCCGGGGGCGGCGCCGCCCTCACCCTGCACCTCAGCGGGCGGCGCCGGACGTACGAGCTCGCGGCCATGCTCGCGCTCGGCCTGCGTCGGCGCACCCTGCTCGCCGCCCTGTTCCTCGAGCAGGGGGTCCTCGTCGGCTTCGGGGTCCTGGTGGGCACGGCGGCCGGGCTGACCGCGGCCACGCTCGCGCTCCCCGTGATCCCCGAGTTCTCCGACGTGTCGACCGCACCGCCGCTGCGCTACGACGTGCACGTCGGCGCGGTCTCGGTCGCCCTGGCCGGCGCGCTGCTCGTGCTGGTGCTCGCGGTCGTGCTCAGCTCGGTGAGCCTGGTGCGCGGCGCGCACGTCGACCAGCTGCGCGAGGCACCGGCGTGACCCCGGCGCAGCCCGTGGTCCGCTGCGAGCAGGTCACGCACGTCTACCGCGACGACGCCGGTCACGAGGTCACCGCGCTCGCCGGCGTCGACCTGCAGGTGCAGCCCGGCGAGGCGGTCGCCCTCGTCGGGCCGTCCGGAGCGGGCAAGTCGACCCTGCTGACGCTGCTCGCCGGGCTGGTCCGCCCCTCCGCCGGCCGGGTGGTGGTGGCCGGCCACGACCTCGGGACCCTCTCGGAGCGCGGGCTGCTGCGCGTGCGCGCCGAGTCCCTCGGGGTGGTCCTGCAGACCCCGGGCCGCAACCTGCTCCCGTACGCGACCGCGCGGGCGAACGTCGCCTTCGCGCAGCGTTCCGCGGACGGCACCCCGGCGGGGCGGGCGTCGGAGATCGACGCCCTGCTCGAGGCCGTCGAGCTGCTGCCCCAGGCCCGGACGCAGGCGCGGCACCTCTCGGGCGGTCAGCAGCAGCGCCTCGCGCTGGCGGTCGCGCTCGCCGGTGACCCGCCGCTGCTGCTGGCCGACGAACCGACCAGCCAGCTGGACCGGACCACCGGGGACACGGTGCTCGCGCTGATGCTCCGGGCGCGCGAGCAGCGCGGCACCGCCCTGGTCGTCGTGACCCACGACCGCGAGGTCAGCCGGCGCCTGGACGTCGAGCACACGATCCTCGACGGACGGCTCAGCACCGCGCGTGCCGGCGCGGCACCGACGGGAGCGCAGGATGGCTGAGGGGCATGACCCGGGGGCGCGGGTCGAGCTGGTCGCCCAGGGCGTCCGGGTGTCCCGCGGCGGCGTCGAGGTCCTGCGGGGGGTCGATGTGACCCTGCGGGGCGGCGAACGGCTCGCCCTCACCGGTCCGAGCGGCTCGGGCAAGACCGTCCTGCTCAGCGTCCTGGCCGGGCTCGCCCGCCCCGACGACGGGACCGTCACGCTCGACGGGCGGCCGCTGGCCGAGGACCCGGCGCTGCGGCGACGGCTGGGCGTCGTGTTCCAGGGCTACGGCCTCGTGGCGCTGCTGACGGCAGCGGAGAACGTCGAGCTCCCCCTGCTCGCCGCCCGCGTCCCCGCGGCCGAGGCGAGGGTGCGGGCGCGCGCGGCGCTCGAGCTGGTCGGCCTGGGCGACCGGTCCGAGCACCTGGTCGAGGAGCTCTCGGGCGGTCAGCAGCAGCGCGCCGCCGTGGCCCGCGCCCTGGTCGTGCGCCCCGACGTGCTGCTCGCCGACGAACCGACCGCCGAGCAGGACGTCGACCACCGGACCGCGACGCTCGACGCCATCCTGGCGGCCGCGTCGACCGGGACCGCGGTCGTCCTCGCCACGCACGACCCGGTCGTCGCCGCGCGCTGCGACCGCGTGGTGCACCTGGACGCCGGTGTGCTGCGTTGAGGCGGCCTCGCTAGCCTGCCGTCATGGATCTGGTCGAGCGTCCCGAACGGCCGCACGCCGCCGGCTGGGTGATCGCTGAGTTCACCTCCGACGGCGAGCTCGAGCCCCACCTGCACGAGGGCGGACGGGTCTGGGACGACGAGGCCGCGGCCGCGCAGGTGGTGGAGGACGGCGACCGGCCGGACCGGCCGCTCGTGCTGTACGCGCTGGTGCCCGCCTGGGGTCCGGTCGAGGAGCCGACGGCGAAGGTCGCGGACCCCGACCCGGCCGGCTGAGAGCCCGCAGGACCTCGGCTCGGCGCTCCGCGCGCACGGGCTCCGCCGTAGTTCCTCAGTCAGCGTTCCCGCTCTCCAGACGCGACTCCTCGAGGTCGAGCTCGTGGACGAGCCGGTTGAGCGTGGTGTTGGACAGCGAGCCGGCCTGCCTCAGCTCGAGCAGCGCGTCGCGCTGGGCGCCGAGGACCTCCAGCACGGCCCGCTGGTAGGACTGCGAACGGTCCTCGTAACCGTCGTCCGCCTTCTCGCCGGCCCGGGCGGCCAGCCGTGCCTCGCGGAACTGGTACTGCCCACGCAGTCGTTCGACCGTGTCCTCGCCGGTCCAGTCCTCCGCCGCCAGCCGCTCCACCTGGTCGAGCGCGGCCCGGCTCGCGGCCAGCCGCGCCACGAGCTCCTCGTGCTCGTCGGCCTCCGGGTCCTTGACGCCGAGCCACCTGATCAGGACGGGCAGGGTCAGCCCCTGCACGACGAGGGTGATGAGGATGACCGCGAAGGTGAGGAAGACGATCAGGTCCCGACCCGGGAACGGGGCACCGCTGCTCGAGGTGGTCGGGACGGCGAGCGCGACGGCCAGCGACACCGCGCCGCGCATGCCGCTCCAGGCGACCACCAGCCGACCCTTGGCGTTGGCCCGCCGGTCCGCCGGGACCGAGTCCCGGTCGACCGCGCGGACGGCGTACGGCACGGTGAAGAACCAGACGAGCCTGACCAGCACCGCCACGCCGGCGACGGCCAGCGCCCACCCGACGAGCGTGGGGGCTCGGTCACCGGCCAGGGCCTCGATCGCGTTGTGCAGCTCCAGCCCGACGAGGGTGAACAGGATCGCGTTGAGCACCAGGTCGAGCAGGTTCCACACGACGGTGCCCTGCAGCCGGCTCTGCGGGGGCAGGGTCGTGGGCGCGCGCACGCCCACGTAGAGACCGGCGCTGACCGTGGCCAGGACGCCCGACGCGCCCAGCACGTCCGCGGGGATGTAGGCGACGTACGCGGTGAGCAACGACAGGATCACGCTCAGCTGGGCGTCCTCCACCCGCCGGCGGACGCGTGCGGCCACCCAGCCCACGGCCAGGCCGATGAGCACGCCCCCGACCGCGCCGAGCACGAAGCGCAGGCTCGAGGAACCCAGCGAGAAGGTGCCGGAGACGGCGGCCGCGACGGCGGCGCGGTAGGCGGTCAGCGCGGTCGCGTCGTTGAAGAGCCCCTCGCCCTCCACGATGCTGACCAGGTTCCGTGGGGCGCCGAGCTGGCGCATGACCACGCCGGGCGCGACCGAGTCGGTCGGCGACACGATCGCCCCGAGCACGAAGGCCGCGCCCCAGGTGAGGTCGGGGATCAGGGCGTGGGCGACGACGGCCACCAGCACCATGGTCAGCAGGACCAGCGGCACGGTGTTGAGCACGAGCCACTTCTTGTTCTCCGCGAGGTCCCCCACGTTGGCGAAGACCGACGCGTTGTAGAGCAGGGGCGGCAGGAACACCACGAGGACCAGCTCGGGCTCGAGGTGCACGGCCGGCAGCCCGGGGACGAACCCCAGCACCGCCCCACCGAGGACGAGCACGATCGGGTACGGCACCGACAGCCGCTGGGCCAGGGCGCTCAGCGCGACGACGACCACGACCAGCGCGATCACCCAGATCTCGACGGGCAGCATCGCGATCAGTCGCTGCTCGAGGAGGTCACGGCTGCTGATACCCCGGCAGACCGCCGGGGAACCTCTCCCGGCCAAGAACGTGGAGACCTGTCCACCGACGTCGGTGCACGGGTCGGCGCACTCACGCGAGGGTGGGTGTCACCGACCCGGGTCGCCCGACGGCAGCGGGACGTTGCCGGCCGAGGGCGTGCCGAGCTGCGGCGTGCCGTCGGCCGCGAAGGTGATCGGCTGCGCGTACACCTCACGGTCGTCGCCGCAGCTGCCCGCGGGGTCGGTGACGGCGTGGTAGACGATCCACGTCTGCTGGCCGTCGGGGGAGGTGAAGAAGTTGTTGTGCCCGGTCCCGTACAGACCGCTCCCCTCCGCCGGCGCGAACACCGGCGAGGGCGACTTCTGCCAGGACGCCGGGTCCAGCAGGTCACCGGTGGCGTCGGCGGTCAGCATGCCCAGCGCGTACTGCGGCGTCCAGCAGCCCGAGGCCGAGTAGGTCAGGAACACCCGACCGCCCGAGACCAGCGCGGCCGGTCCCTCGTTGACCAGCACGCCGACCGAGCCGGCGTGGGTCTCCCAGTCCAGCTGCGGCCGCGAGATCCGGACGGCGCGCCCCGTCACCGTCGTCGGGGTGTCGAGCCGGGAGAGGTAGAGGTCCTGCTCGCCGTTCTCGGCGCCCGGCCAGCCCGACCAGACGACGTACGAGACGTCGGCAGCCGTGAAGACCGTCGCGTCGATCGCCCAGCGGTTCCCGGGGAGCTTCAGCTGCCCCTCGAACGCGTACGGGCCGGTGATCGCGTCGGCGGAGAGCACGTACGTCCGGTGGTTCTCGTTGTCACCGTCGTCGGCGGCGACGTAGACGTACCAGCGACCGCCGATCTGGTGGACCTCCGGCGCCCACCACTCGCAGCAGGGCGAGCCGTCCGTCCCGCCGGTGAAGAGCTGCTGCTCGGGCGCCGTCGACAGGGTGGCCAGCGAGCTCGCGCTGCGCATCACCACGCCGTTGCCGTCGCCGGCCGACAGGATCTGGTGGTACTGCCCGTCGGTGAAGGTCACGAACGGGTCGGCACCCTGGCCGAGCACCGGGTTGGTCAGCATCGCGTCTCCTGACGCCTCGGCCGGAGGGGGTCCAGCGGCCCCGGACCCGGACGACGCACCGCCCGAGCAGCCGGCCAGCACCAGCAGGAGCGTGAGCAGCGTGGCCGGCCAGGTCCGCCGACTCATCCCTTGAGCCCGCTGCGCGCGACACCCTCGACGATGTTGCGCTGCGCCAGGATGAAGAGCACGATCGCCGGCACGCTGGCGATCACGGCGCCGGCCATCACCACCGGGTAGTTGATCGTGAACGCGCCCTGCAAGATCGACAGCCCGGCCGGCAGGGTCAGGTTGGACGGGCTGAACAGCACGAACACCGGCCAGAGGAAGTCGTTGTAGTTCGTGAGGAACGACAGCACGAGCAGCGTCGAGATCCCCGGCTTGGACAGCGGCAGCACGATCCGGATGAACGTCTGCCACCGGTTCGCCCCGTCGATCTCGGCCGCCTCCTCGAGCTCCATCGGCAGGCTCGAGAAGAACTGCCGCAGGAAGAACACCCCGAACGCGCCACCCGCGCTGGGCAGGATGACCGCCCAGAGCGTGTCCAGCCAGCCGAGCGAGTTGACGATCAGGTAGTTCGGGATCAAGAACACGAAGCCCGGGACGAAGAGCGTCGCGATGATCATCCCGAAGACGACCTTCTTGCCCGGGAAGTCGAGCCGGGCCAGCGCGTACGCCGCCAGCGCCGCCGTTGCCGTGACGATCACGGAGTTCGCCACCCCGGCGAGCAGGCTGTTGAGGAACCAGCGGATCACCGGAGTCTGGCTGCTCGTGTCCACCAGCGGGCGGTAGCCGTCGGCCGTGGCCGGGTTCGGGAACAGCGACGGCGGGATCGACGTGGCGCCGTCCGGCGTCTTGAACGAGGTCAGGAACATCCACAGCAGCGGGCCGACGAACACCGCGGTCAGCACGACGAGCAGGACCACGAAGGCGACGCGGCTCAGCGGCGAGCTGCGGGGACCGTGCCCGTGGTGCCGCGGCTCGAGGCTGTCCCCCGCCGGCTGGACGGTCGTTGACGGGGAGAGGGCGGTGCTCACGATTCGTCCTGTCGGTCACGGAAGACGCGGAAGCTGATCAGGCTGATGAGCAGCAGGAAGACGGCGAGCACGTAGCTCATGGCCGACGCGGCTCCCATGCGGAAGCTGCTCAGGCCCTCGGTGGCGATGTAGCCGATCGCGGTGCGCGTCGAGGTGCCGGGCGCGCCCTTGGTCAGCAGGAGCTGCTGGCCGAACATGTTCGCCGAGGCGAGGATCGTCGTGGTGACCACGAAGACCAGCACCGGCCGCAGCCCGGGCAGCGTGACGTTGAAGAACTGCTGGCTCCGGCTGGCACCGTCCATCTCGGCGGCCTCGTAGAGCTCGCGCGGGATGTCGGTGAGACCGGCGAGGTAGATCGTCGCGTTGAAGCCGAGCGTCCACCAGACCGTCATCCCGACCAGGCTGACCCACACCCACGGCAGGTCCGTCGTCCAGGGGACGTTGCGGCCGAGGAAGTAGTTCACGACGCCGACGTTCGGGTCGAGGATGTAGCGGAACAGCAGGCCGATCACGGCCACGCCGAGCACGTACGGCAGGAAGAAGACGGCGCGGAAGAACGTCCGGCCCGGGAACTTCCGGTTGAGCAGGACCGCCACGCCGAGCGGGATGATCACCAGGCACGGGACGCTGAGCACGGTGAAGATGCCCGTCGCGCCCATGCTCTGCCAGAAGTCGCCGAAGTCGCGCGAGCCCGGGGTGAACAGGGAGACGTAGTTCGCCAGCCCCACCCACGGCTTGTACGGCAGCACGAAGTCGTAGTCGTGCAGGCTGATCCAGATCCCGTACACCGCCGGCGCGATGATGAACGCCCCGAACAGCACCAGGTACGGCGCGAGGAACAGGTACGCGGTCAGGGGCCGGGACCGCCGCCCGCCCGCCCCGGTCGAGCGCGACCGGGGCCGGGCGGCGACGGGAGGAACCGCCGCCGGCCCGACCTGGGTCTCGGCTGTGACGGCCACGAGTCAGGCGCCGTACTTCTTGAGGTTGTCCTGCAGGATCGACGTCGCCTTCTTGGCGCCGTCGGTCATGGCCTGCTGCGGCGTGGCCTTGCCCAGGATCGCGTTGTTCACCGCGGTGTAGAGCTCGGTGAGCGCGTCCCCGATGCCGGCGGTGGCCGGCGGGAAGTGCACGTACTCGGCCTCCGGGGCCAGCGAGTACTCCTCCTTGAGCGCCTTGAACTCAGGGCTCTCGGCGACGCTGAGCTTGGCCGGGATCTTGCCGCTGGTCGCCCACTCGGCCGACTTCTGGCTGACCCAGTTGATGAAGTAGCGGGTCGCGTCGACCTTGTTCTGGTCGGGCTTGGTCTGGCGCAGCTGCACGAACTGGTGGGAGTTGCCCCACACGCCGGGCTTGCTGCCGATCTGCGGGACCGGCCCGACGCCCCAGTTGATCTTGGTCTGCGCCTTGAGGTCGTTGATCTGCCAGATGCCGTTCCAGTTGAACGCGTTCTTGCTGTTCTTGAACGCGATGTAGTCGGCGTCCTGCCCGACGTTCTTGGGGCTGTAGCCCTGGTCGACCATGCTGACCAGCCAGGTCAGGGCGTCGACGGCCTCGGGCGAGTCGAACGTCGCCTTGGTGACGCCCGCGTCGAAGGCGTCGCCCCCGTACTGCCACATCAGCGACATGTAGGTGAAGGCACCCGTGAACTGGAACGGCGAGACCCAGAAGCCGGCCGTGCCCTTGCCCTTGAGCTCGGCGAGCACCGACTCGTAGTCGGCCTTGTTGGTCGGCGGCTTCTCCGCGTCCAGCCCGGCCTTGGTGAGCACGTCCTTGTTCCAGTAGAGCGCCAGCGGGTGGATGTCGAGGGGGATGCCGAAGCGCTGGCCCTTGTAGGTCCCGCCCTGCCACACCGCGCTGGAGAAGTCCGACTCCTGCAGGTTGAGCGCCGCGGCGACCTGGTCGATGGGCGTGATGATGTTGCGCGCCGCGTTCGTCGGGATGTCGTCGATGTGCATGCACGCGACGTCCGGCCCCTTGCCGGTGCTCACGGCCGCGGGCAGCTTCGTGAAGAAGTCGGCCCACTGGTAGATGTTCATCTCGACCTTGACGTTGGCCGCCTGCGCGTTGAACTCGCTCACGATCTTCTTGATCACGTCACCGTCGCCGCCGGTGAACCCGTTCCAGAACGAGAGCGTCACCGCCGGACCGGCGTAGCTGGCCCCGCCGGACCCCGTGTCGGGCGCCGCCGGCTGGCCCGGGGCGTTGCCGCCTCCGCCGCAGGCGGCCAGGGCGAGCCCGGCGCCGCCGAGCACGAGGAACCGGCGGCGGCTGAAGCCGGCGGCGATCGCCGAGAGGTTGGGGCTGAGCGGTGCGGTCGTCGTCATCGAGAACCTGGCTTTCGAGGAGGTGTGCCTGGGGAGTATCCAGCATTGCAGCGCTGTAAACGCTGCTCAGACCATAGCCCCACCCGAGGGGCGGAAGTCCAGACCGGTGCCGCGGGCGCTGCTAGCGTGTCGGCGTGCCGAGTGCCCGTCCTGCCGCCCGGCTGCAGGACGTGGCCAAGCTGGCGGGGGTCTCGGCCAAGACGGTCTCCAACGTGGTGAACGACTACGTCCACGTGCGCCCGGCGACGCGGGCGAAGGTCCAGGACGCGATCGAGCTGCTGGGCTACCGGCCCAACGTGATCGCCCGCAACCTGAAGAGCGGCCGGTCGGGCGTGATCGCGCTGGCGCTGCCCGAGCTGGACGCGCCCTACTTTGCCGAGCTGGCCCACCACGTCGTGCGGGCGGCGATGGAGCGCGGCTGGACGGTGCTCGTCGACGAGACCGGCCAGATCCAGGACCAGGCCGTGCGGGCCCGCGAGCGCAGCGCCGTGGCGGGCATCCGCGAGCACCTGATCGACGGGGTGATCCTCAACCCGTTGGCCCTCGACGAGACCGACGTGGAGCGCTACGGGTCGGTCCCGCTCGTGCTCCTCGGGGAACGGCTCGGCTCCCACCTCGCCGACCACGTGGCCATCGACAACGAGGCTGCGGCCGCCGAGGCGACCCGGCACCTGCTCAGCACGGGCCGGCGCCGGATCGCCGTGATCGGTGCGCAGCCGCCACCGTTCGGCCACAGCGCCCGGCTGCGCCTGCGGGGCTACCGCGACGCCCTCGCCGAGGCCGGGATCCGTTACGACCCGACGCTGGTGGTGGAGGCGCTCGCCTGGCGTCGGCAGCCGGGCGTGGCCGCCGTGGCGCAGCTGCTGGCGCTGCCGGACCCGCCGGACGCCATCTTCTGCTTCAACGACCTGCTCGCCCTCGGCGCGGTCCGTGGCCTCGCCGACGCCGGCGTACGCGTGCCCGAGGACATGGCGATGGTCGGCTTCGACGACATCGAGGAGAGCCGCTACGCCACGCCCTCCCTGACGACGGTCGCCCCGGACAAGGAGGCGATCGCCCGGCACGCGGTGGAACGGCTCGCGCGCCGCCTCGAGCACCTGACCTCACCGCCGGAGGAGATCGCGGTTGGCTACACGCTCCAGGTCCGCGAGTCGACGGCGGTCACCGCGCGCTGACTCAGGGGACGCCGCGCGGACCCCGTGTTTACAACGCTGAACGAACGGCTACGGTGCTGCAGGACCGCGCAGGGGCACTCCCGCCGTGACGGCGGTCCCTGTGGACGGAGACCGCGATGAAGCGCCTGCACCGGACCACGGCCCTCCTGGCCGTCGCCCTCGCCCCCCTGCTGGCCGGCAGCACGACACCGGCGCTGGCGGCACCGCCGCACGTCGAACGGGCGACGTACGCGAACCCCGTGTCCAAGAGCTTCGCCGACACGTTCGCCGACCCGTCGCTGATCCGAGGGCTCGACGGCTGGTGGTACGCGTACGGCACCTCCGACCCGCTGCGCGCCGGCACCGACACCACCCCCGCCCAGATCCCGATCGCCCGCTCGCGCGACCTGGCGAGCTGGACCTACGTGGGCGACGCCTTCAGCGACGCCAACCGGCCGGCCTGGGCGACCTCGGACGCCGGGCTCTGGGGCCCCGACATCCGCTACGTCGACGGGCAGTACCGGCTCTACTACGTCGTCACGCAGACCACCGTGACCGCCGGCGCGAACGACAACGCGATCGGGATGGCCACCGCGCCGACGCCGGCCGGCCCCTGGACCGACTCCGGCGCCCCGGTGGTCGGCCCGCGGCACGGGGACGACGCCGCCAACGCGAACGACTTCAGGTGGACCTACGACCCCAGCGCGGTCACCGACGGCGGGCGGCAGTACCTGTTCTACGGCTCCTACTACGGCGGGCTCTTCGTCCAGCGACTCGGCACGAACGGGCGTACGAAGGTCGGCGAGCCCACCCAGGTGGCCATCGACAACAAGTTCGAGGGCGCGTACGCCGTCCACCGCGGCGGCTACTGGTACCTCTTCGCCTCCACGGCCGACTGCTGCGCCGGGCCGACCACCGGCTACTCCGTCCAGGTCGGACGTGCGAAGAAGATCACCGGCCCGTACGTCGACGCGCAGGGCGTGTCCCTGATGGCGTCGCGGACCGGCGGCACGCCCGTGCTCAACCAGAACGGCAACCGCTGGGTCGGCGCCGGGCACAACGCCGTCGCCACCGACCTGGCCGGCCGGGACTGGATCGTCTACCACGCCATCGACCGCGGCGACCCCTACCTGAACGGGACCGACGGCATCAACCAGCGGCCCATGCTCATGGACCGGCTGGACTGGGTGCACGGCTGGCCGACCGTACGGGCGGGCCGCGGCCCGAGCGACGGCGAGCAGCAGGGCCCGGCGACCGGCGGGCGCTGGTCGACGGACTTCGCGTCCGGCGTCCCGGCCCGCTGGCGGACCGACGGTACGTGGGCCGAGAAGACCAGCGCGTCGACCGGCGGGTTCGTCACCTCGACCACGGCAGGGACGCTCCAGAGCAAGGAGCTCGGGTCCTCCGGGCGGGTCGAGGCCGACCTGCGCTCGACCGGTGCCGCGTACGGGCTGAGCCTGCGGGCCGGTTCGTCGACGGTCCGCGTGACCCTCGACCCGGCCGACGGGCGGCTCCGGCTGGTGCAGCAGCGACCCGGCCACCGGGACCCCTCGACGAAGGTCGACCTGCCTGACGGGTTCGGCGCGAAGGCCTGGCACGCGGTGGTGCTGCAGGTCCGCGACGGTGTCGCCACGGCCGGCGTCTCGAACGCCCGGCTGGGCGACCCGATCGCGAGCGTGGAGCTGGACCTGAAGGGGAGCACCGAGAAGGTCGACCGCGCCGGCGCCGTGGCGCAGGCCGCCGGGGTGGACGTCGACAACCTCAGCGCGCTGCCGGTCGCGAAGCCGGTCACGAAGCTGGCCAGGACGACGGTCCCCGACCGCCTCGACCAGAAGGCGAGCGACAGCTTCTCCGGGTCCACGCTCGGCGCCGGCTGGACGTGGGTCCGCAAGGACGCGGCGGCCACCGTCACCGACGGTGTGCTGCGCTGGCCGACCGAGGCCGCAGACCTGAACGGGCCCGAGAACCAGGCCGGCGTGCTGCTGCGCTCCCCCGGCTCGGGCGCGTGGACGGTCGAGACCAAGCTCAGCATCGACCTCGGCGTCGACGACGTCCGCAACTTCCAGCAGGCCGGGCTGGTCGCCTACGTGGACGACGACCAGTTCGTCCGGCTCAGCCACGTCGCGATCTGGGACACCCGGCAGACCGAGTTCGGCCACGAGACCCCGTACGCCGGACGGCTGGTCCACGGCGGCACGATCGTCGGTCCGCCGGCGGCGACCACCTGGCTCCGCATCACCCACCGGGTGGACCCCGCGAACGGCGAGCACGAGCTGCGCGCCTGGACGAGCCGGAACGGCAAGACGTGGGTCAAGGGCGGGGTCTGGACGCTGCCCGCGGGCTCGAACGTCCGGGTGGGGCTGATCTCGCACGGCGGAGCCGGGGCCACGGCCAAGTTCTCCTACTTCCGCCTCTACCGCTGAACGCCGCTGACCCGCACGGCGACCGACCGGCCGCCGCACCTCGACCGCCCCAGGAGGGCCCGTGACCACGCTCCGCACCGCGCGGCGCACCTATCGCAACCCGGTCCACGACCGCTACTTCGCGGACCCCTTCGCGCTCCGGCTCGACGACCGCTACGTCGCGTACGGGACGGGCGCGGCCGTGGGCGGGCGGATGTTCGAGGTGCTCGAGTCGACCGACCTGGCCACCTGGACCTCGGTGGGCGGGGCGCTGGAACCCGTGGACCCGGCGCTCGGCGGTGACTACTGGGCACCGGAGGTCGCGCAGGCCGACGGGCGCTTCTGGATGTACTACTCGGTCGGGCACGGCGACGTCGGCCACCACCTGCGGGTGGCCGTCGCCGACCGGGCCGAGGGACCGTTCACCGACCTCGGGATCGACCTGACGCCGGGCGAGCGGTTCGCGATCGACCCGCACCCCTTCCGCGACGTCGACGGCACCTGGTACCTCTTCTTCGCCCGCGACGTGCTCGACGGTCCCCGCGTGGGGACCCAGCTCGCGGTCGCCGTGCTCTCGCACATGACGACGCTGGGCACGGCGACGACGGTCCTCGAACCGAGCGCCGACTGGCAGATCTACGAGCGCGACCGCCCGATCTACGGGTCGCGCTACGACTGGCACACCCTCGAGGGCCCGACGGTGCGCGAGCACGGGGGCACGTACTACTGCTTCTACTCCGGAGGCTCCTGGCAGACGGCGGGCTACGCCGTCGCCTGGGCGAGCGCCCCCAGCCCGCTCGGACCCTGGACCGAGCCGGCCGACGGCTTCGGCCGCCTGCTCGGCGCCGTCCCCGACCACGTCCGTGGGCCGGGGCACAACAGCGTCGTGACCACGTTCGGCGGGACGGACATGATCGTCTACCACGCCTGGGACGCGACCCTCAGCGCCCGTCAGCTCTGCATCGACCCGCTCCGCTGGACCGCCGCCGGCCCCACGACCTCCGGCCCCAGCTGGCAGGACCAGCCCCTGCCGGAGTAGGCCGGCCCGCGCGTCCCACCGCGACCCTGCGGCCGCCGGCCCGGGGGGTCGGTTTACCACGCTGACGTGGTGAACCGGCCGTGACCACGGCAGATCTGCCGTGGTCGCGGGTGGTTCTCCGAGGTCACCGGCGCCAGCCCCGAGCCCGTACGCGTCAGGCGAGCGACGGGTAGAGGGCCTCGACCGGGCTGCTGAGGGCGGCGCGGACGTCGCGGCTGATCTGGTCGGCGAGCACCTCGTGCTGACCGGCCTCGACGGCGTCCCAGATCGCGGCGACGATGTCGGCCGGGTCGGACTTGGCGACGTCGAGGGTGGCGATCATCGGGGTGTCGGTGTAGCCGAGGTGCGCGCCGACGACCTGGGTCCCCTGAGGTGCGAGCTCGAGGCGCAGCGAGTTGGTGATCGACCAGAACGCCGCCTTCGACGCGGAGTAGCCGCCGGCCAGCCCGACCCAGCTGAGGACGGAGTGGACGTCCACGAGCGCGCCGCCGCCGTTGCCGGCGAGCACCGGGGCGAACGCCTTCGCCACCCGCAGCGCGCCGAACACGTTCGTCGCGAACACGTGCTCGACGTCGGTGACGTCGGAGTCGAGCAGGCTGCTCGTCCCGCTGACGCCCGCGTTGTTGACCACGACCGTGGTGTCCGCCGCCGCCGCGGCCGCATCGGCCACGCTCCCCGGGTCGGTCACGTCGAGCGCCAGCGGGACGATCCGGGCGTCGTCCCACGTGCGCGGCGTACGAGCGGTGGCGTAGACCTTCGCCGCGCCGCGGACGAGGGCCTGGTGGACGAACTCGGCCCCGAGGCCGCCGTTCGCGCCGGTGACGAGGACGGTGGCGCCCTGGAGGTCGGTCATGTCGTGCTCCTGTGTCGTCGCCCGGACCGCGTGCGCGACCCGGAGTGGTTGAGTTCAGGAACCGAACCTAGCACGCTCGGTCTAGTTCCCAGACTCAGGTACCCTGACTGCATGCTCGGCATCCTCGGCGGCGACGAACGCTGCCCCATCGCCCGCGGGCTCGACGTGCTCGGCGAGAAGTGGACGCTGATGATCGTCCGCGACGCGCTCCTGGGGTCCACCCGCTTCAGCCAGCTCCAGTCCTCGCTCGGGATCCCGCGCGAGGTCCTCACCGCACGCCTCGCGTCCCTCGTCGAGGGCGGCGTCCTGGAACGTTCCGCGTACAAGCCCGAGGGCGGGCGCGCGCGGGAGGAGTACCGGCTCACCGAGGCCGGCCAGGACCTCGCGCTCGTGCTGCTGGCCCTCGGCGACTGGGCCGACCGCCACCACCCCAGCGAACGCCGCTCCGACCTGACGTTCGTCGACGCCGAGCGCGGCGAGCCGGTCGAGGCCGCCGTGATCGTCTCCGGCTCGCAGCGGGTGGTCGCACGCGACCGCATCACCGCCCGCCTCGACCGCGTCGCCGGCTGACGGGGGCCGCGGGCGAGCGGGAGCGCCGACCCGCACGGCGCCGCACCGACCACGGAACCCTGGTGCTCATCACGGCAGATCTGCCGTGGTGAGCAGGGGTCTTTCACGTTCACATGAAACTCCGCGGACCCCCGGACCCACCCGCGAACCTCACCAGCCGAGGACGCCGTCCCGCTCCTGGAACGTCCCCGTCGGACCGTCGGCGGCGATGCTCGCCCAACGGGCGATCACGGCGGCGCCGACCTCGACCGGCTGACCGGTGCTGTGGTCGACGTCGCCGAGCTCGGTGGCGGTGTAGCCGGGCTCGACCGCGTTGAACTTCACCTCGGGGACCGCCCGCGCGTACTGGACCGTGAGCATCGAGACGGCGGCCTTGCTCGCGCCGTAGACGATCGCGGCGAACTGGGAGGCGGGCCGGGCGGGGTCGTGGTTGGCGGTGAACGAGCCGAGGGCGCTCGAGACGTTGACGACGACCGGGTTCGCGGAACGTCGCAGCAGCGGCAGGGCCGCCTCGGTGACCCGGATGATCCCGACCGCGTTGGTGTCAAAGACGGCGAGCGCGTCGGGGCCGTTCAACGCGTACAACGCGATCCCCGCGTTGTTGACGAGGACGTCGAGGCCGCCCTCGGCCTCGAGCCGGGCGAGCGCCGCCGCCACCGAGGCGTCGTCGGTGACGTCGAGCTGGACGCAGCGGGCCCCGAGCCCGGCGGCGACCGTACGGCCGCGCGCCTCGTCCCGGGCGCCGAGGTAGACGATGTGGCCGGCGGCGACGAGCTGGCGGGCGGTCTCGAGCCCGAGTCCGCGGGTGGCGCCGGTGATCAGTGTGGTGGTCATGGCTCCAGGCTGCGGCGCTCGTCCGGCGTCAACCAGGAGTCCCGTTGTCGTAGGACCGTCAGGGCCAGGACAGCGATCCCCGGCGGGTGCACGCTGGTGGGGTGGAGTCGTCCGAGTTCGGCCGTCGAGTTCGACGCTGGCGCGAGCGCGTCGCGCCCGAGGACGTCGGCCTGCCGGTCGGACGCCGCCGGCGCGCACCCGGCCTGCGCCGCGAGGAGCTCGCCGGCCTCGCCGCCATCTCGGCGGACTACCTGACCCGCCTCGAGCAGGGCCGCGCCACCTCCCCGTCGGTGCAGGTCGTGGAGTCCCTCGCCCGCGCGCTCCGGCTGGCCGACGCGGAACGCGACCTCCTCTTCGAGCTGGCCGGTCACGTCGCACCGGGGACCGGCGTCGTCTGCTCCCGGCTCACCCCGAGCGTGCAGCGCGTGCTCGACCGTCTCGCGGGCACCCCGGTCTGCGTGTACGACGCGAGCTGGACCCTGGTCGTGGCCAACGCGCCGTACGACGCGCTGATGGGCGAGACGACGACCTGGCACGGCCTCGAGCGCAACGCCGTGTGGCGCCACCTCGTCGGTCCCGGCAGCCGTGCGGTGACCACCCCCGAGGAGCAGTCGCGCTTCGAGGCGCTGCTCGTCGCCGATCTCCGGCTCACGGCGTCGCGCTACCCGGAGGACGTCAGGCTGCGACGCCTCGTGCGCGACCTGTCCGCCCTGAGCCCGCGATTCGTCGAGCTGTGGGCCGCCAGCGACCCGGAACCCGGCCACGAGATGGCGCGGCACAAGATCATCGGGCACCCGTCGGTCGGTCGGATCACGCTCGACTGCGACACCCTGGTCGTGGCCGTGGACGACCTGCGCCTGATGGTCTACACCGCCGAGCCGGGCACCGAGGACGCCGAACGCCTCGCCCTCGCGATCGTGCTCGGCACCCAGACGTTCGTCTAAGTCGCACCGGCTCAGCCCTGCATGTGTGGCCCTGGGCCGTCAACCACGGGGTGTCAACCAGGTGCGAAGCCGACGTTCGACTGCGAGCGCGTACGTCCGCTCCTCCACGGGGAAGACCGCCCACAGGTCACTCACGAACCGGTGACCGCCATCGTCGACCGCCCTCACGAGCCGGGTTCCCGGCACCCCTGACAGCAGCCCACCCCCGACCGGCTCCGTCTCGGAGATGGCCGTCAGGTCTCCGTCGGCCGCCGATCGATCGAAAACGGCCTGCTGCCACCAGAACGGTGTCGGTTCAGCGAACGCGCGGTCGAAGCTGATCAGCCGGTCCCGGAAGGCCTGGGCGAACTCGGCCGCAGAACGTCCTGGTCCGAGCCCCAGCTGCTGAGCGACCTGGTCTCGCTGGATCACCGCCTCAGCCAGCCGGTCGGAGGCCCGTCGCTCCCCGAGCTCGGCGGCAGCCCGCTCGACGTCCGCACGCCCGACGGACGCTGCCGCGGCGCGGGCCGCCACAGCCGCGCGGTGGTCGGCATCGGCCTTAGCCACGGCGTCCTGCGCGCGAGCGACCCCGCGCCGGTGAGCGAGAGCAAGAACCCACGGCAGGAAGCAGACGGCCACCACGAGCAGGCTGAGGACGCCGGCCACGCCGTGGAGCACGACGGCGCCCGGCCGCCAGGCCAGGTCGACGACCAGCGCCACCGCTCCGAGCAGGCCGACCCCGAGCCTCGCACCGGTCGGCGGCACCGGCGGTCCGACGTCCCGGGCGAGCAGGCCATCGCGTCGCGCGTGGGCGGCCTCCTTGACCGAGACCACCTCGGCGACGCGGACGTCGATCGCCTCGACGAGCTGCGCCGAGCTTCCGTCGGCAGCCGCCCTAGCGTCGGGAGACTGGCGGGTGTCCGGATCCCGCTGCGGGAGCGGCAGGTTCAGCGGGTCCGCGAGCTCCGACGCGATGCCCGCAGCCCGTGCGGCCCGCGCGAGCTCGACCGCCGCCTGGTCATGTGCGTGCCTCGTGCGGTCCCGCTCGTCGCGACGTCGCTGCAGGTCCCGTTCACGCTGGTCGACCGTCCAACGTCCGACGGGAGAGTCCTGCTCGACGAGCCCGTCCAGGCGTCGGACGTCGCGACGCAGGGCCTCGGCGCACGACCACGCGAACGCTCGGGCCGCGCCCACGGCCTCGTGCAGGTCCTCCTGCGGCATGGCGGGAGCCGGCTGCACCACCGACCGAGCGGCGACGTCGACGGTCTGCGCTACCACCTGGACCAGCGCTCGGTCCGCGAGCTCGTGAACGGGCACGAGGTCCTGGGACGCGAGCAGGCGTTCGGCCCGCGCAGGAGAGCGCCACAACTCGTCGCTCAGAAGCTCTACCGTTCGGTCCGACCGTTCGACGCCGTACCTCCCGTCCAGCCTGATCTGCTCGGTGACGACCGGCGTGAGGTCTACCCCGGGGCGGTCCCGCAGATGCTGCTCGAGCCGGCGGAGCCACTGCGGGGCCTCGCTCCGCGCCGACCGCCGGCTCACCCTGACGAGGGCAATGAGGCACGCGCGCTCCGCAGCCTCCTGGTGCTGGAAGGGAGAGCTACGTCCCACCAGGTCCCAGTAGGCCAGCTCGAGCAGCCCAGCGGCCGACCTCCGATCCTCCTCCCGCGACGACACCAGGTCGTCGAACCACCCTCGTGCACCACGGACCCGCCCGAGCAGGTAACCCGCGGGCCAAGGTTCCAGCGGTGTGGCACCGTCAGGCAGCGTCAGCAGATGCAGGGCGTTCGCGAGGTCCCCTCGCCTCACGAGCTCGAGGAAGCGCACGTAGGGCCAATTTGGCTCGGCCGGGTGGTCGGGCCCCGGACTAGAGGCTTCCCCCCGGGCGCCGGAGATCCCGGCCAGCGCCAGGTCCGGGCGCAGCCAGGTGCCGAGCGCTGGCGAGGCGGGGACCGGCTCGGGTCCGGGATCGAGGTGCAGCAGATGATCCTCGATCGCGTCCACCAGGCGGAGACAGGTGACCCGGTCTCGGGGGCTGCGCTCGATCTGCACGCACCGACCTCGGAGTCGACCCCAGGGCGGCCGCGGCGCCGTCGAACCGTTCCCGTCGGGGCTGCTCAACAAGAACACCGGCGTGCCCAGCAGCTCGGTGCTGTCGAGCTCGCGCTGCACGAGTGCGTTCGATCGGAGCTCGTCCCCGGCGCCCTGGGCGAACACGACGGCGTCGGAGCGAGGCCGCCACTCGTCGATGACAACGCCATGCCCCAGCTGCCCAAGCAGGAGGTCGCGCAGCCCGGGGAGTTCGTTGAAGGTGGCAGACAACGAGACACCCGTGCGCACTGCTGCTCCCCCCCGGAGTGGTAAATCTCGAGCGTCATCCTGCACCCGGCGGTGGTCGCAGGCGCAGCGACCCTCACCGACCCTCCCGCCGCGAGCCGCGTCGCTGGGGGCCCCGCCCGAAGAGGGGCATGGCCACCAACCGCAGCGAAGACTTCGCCGCCCTGCACGACCTGGAGGCGGGGGCGACCTCGACACGTTCCTGACGGTGTTCGCCGCCGACGTCGAGCTCCACCGGCCCGAAACCCAGCAGCAGCTCGACGGGACCGCAAGGGCCCGCGCGTTCTGAAAGCCGTACCTCGCGACCTTCGACCAGATCAGCTCGGACTTCAACCCGGGTCGTTGACGGAGAGGTCGGGGTCGTGGATTGGACGGGCATCGGCCGGCTCGCCGACGGCTCACCCCGTGACTCACACCCGCGTCTCGACTTCGATATGAAGGGGGAAGGTCTCGAGATTCGCGACGTACTTCGACACCCGGCCTTCGGTCCCGAGCCGGTCCTGGAGCCTGAGCGCTCGATTCGGGGTGTCCGCCAGAAGAGCACCGGTCGACCCGACCGCCGGGACCTGCTCGGTAGGAGTAGGCGAGCGCCAGGGCCCCGTCCTCGTCCTGCGGCGGCTGTGGGTGTCGTAGTAGCTGGTCGGCTCGGACGGGCCTCCACGAGAGCTCGCCGGCGAGCCTCCTCACCGAAGTTTCGAGCACCTGCGGTCAGCGGGCCAGCACCGCACCGTAGTAGTTCGACTCGAACGCGTCCGTCGCCACGACCACCGTGCGGTAGGGCGCGGTGCGGCCGTAGCACCAGTAGGTCAGCTGCACCCCACCCGGCACGTCGACGACCGGGGACTCCAGAGCCACCCAGTGGTCGGGGAACTGGCGCATCACGACGTTCTCCACCGATCCGTCCTCGTTGGGCAGCATCGTCGTGTTGAGCAGCACCAGGACGACCTGGTCCTGCGAGGGCGCCAGCCCGCGTGCGTGGTCGAGGCCCTTGGTGAAGAAGAGGTTGGCCTCGTCGCGGACGTCGCTGAAGCGCCCCGTGGCCTCGAGCCACTCCACGACCTCGCCGGACGTCGTCGCCGCGGACACGTCCTCGTCGGGCGTCCCCTCGTAGTCGAAGACGGCGTTCTCCACGTCGCGCAGCGCGGACATGATCATCCACTCGGCCGGTGGCGTGATCGCGCTCCCGTAGCGGCGCTGCAGGTCCTTGTAGTCCGTCGCCAGGCAGGCGTCGTCGTCCGGCGCGACCTCGTAGGCCCCGATCCGCGACCGGCCCGTGTCGTAGAGCTCGACGGCGAAGTTCACGACGCCCACCGGGTCGCGCCGGATCCAGCTCCGCAGGAACGCGGCCGGACCGCACAGGTTGAGGTTGCTCTGGCTGACCAGGTCCGGGTCGGCGAGCAGGGCACCCACCCGGGTCGCCACCTCCCGCCGGTCCAGTCCGGGCCAGGGCGAGGGCTGGAGGCTCGCCCCGAACGCGGCGAGGAGGTCCGCCAACGAGCCGCCGAGGCCGGGCGCGCCCAGGACGATCGCGCCCATGGTCTGCGACCAGTAGAGCTGCCCGCCGGTGAACCACTGCGTACGCCCCACCCCGTCCGCGTGGGCCTGCTCGCCGCTCGTCGGGTAGCCCAGGGCCCCGCCCTCGCCGCCCTGGCTCTGCCACAGCGCACCGATCGCGCCGTACACCTCGAACGCCCCGGTCCCGGGCGACCACGCGATGGTACCGCCCTCGAAGCCGCTCGTCCGTCCGACGCCGTCGCGACCGAGCGTCTCGTCGGTGACCGGGTAGCCGAGGAACGCTGGACCTCCGAGCTCGAGGTAGCGGGAGAGGATCAAGCCGTTCACCTCGTGCGGGCCCGTGGCCGGCGTGCTCCAGAAGACGGCGCCGGCAAAGCTGCGGCTGGTCCCCCGGCCGTCGGGGGTCGGCGTCTCCTCGCCCGTCGGCGGGCCGTAGACGGCCTCACCCCCGAGCGCGGCGTACGCCTGGTCGATATCGGTCATGACTGCTCCTTGCGGGTCGTGGTGGGAGACGGTGATGGTGGCGGTGGCGGTGCTGTTGGCGGTGCTGTTGGCGGTGGCGGTGTTGGCCGTGGCGGGTCAGGCGGCGGGCGGGAAGGGCGGCGTCACGACCCCGAGCCAGGCGACGACCTGCAGACCGGGCCGCGTCAGCGAGACGCCGTCCCAGCCGACGTCCCCGGTCAGCGAGAACGGGCCCAGGCCGAGCGTCCCGAACTCCTGCTGGGCCGCGGCCGCGGTGGCGGCGTCGGCGGTGCTCCACGAGCCCCGGACGACGAGGTCGCGCACGAGCAGCATCCGGGTGGTGACGGCGCCGAGGAGCCCGGGGTTGCCCGTGCTCGTGCCGGTCGAGACGGCGCCGGCGGCGAACCCGGGCATCGTCCAGCCCGGCTGCAGGAACAGCTCCGGGTGCCACCAGGGCCGCTCGATGGTGACGACGCGATAGGAGAACGACAGGTCGAAACCGCTCGCAGGCGGGGCGACGGGCGCGGTCGGCGCCTGCTCCACCAGCAGCTGGTGCGCGACCTGGAGGTCGCGGAAGCGCACCGGCCGGCGCAGGTCGGGATCGGCCCCCGGGTCGTCGACACGCCCGCGCACCCGCACCTCGCCCAGCTCGTCTACCCGCGCGCGGAGCGCGGTCGGGGCGAGGAGCACCCGGCGGTCGAGCAGGACGTGGTCCAGCCGCCGTGCGGGGTGGTCGGGCCGCGGGTCGGGCTCCGGCGCGGGCCGGGCGACCAACCGTTCGCGCACCTGGTCGGTGAGCACGACGTCCTTCGCGAGGCGCGAAAGCGACAGCCGGCCCGTCGCGGCCAGCCTGACCGTCGGGTCGGGCAGCACCTCGACCGTCGGGCAGGTCGTCCACACCAGCGGCGGCGGCTGCATCGGCAGGATCTCCGGCGGCGGTGGCGTCGGCGCGGCCGCCGTGCTGCCGAGGGTGAAGGACACCGGCGCCCACGGGGCCGAGGTGTCCCAGAACTGTCCAGGCGTCGGCTTGGCCGGGTGGTAGACGTCGCCGAAGGTTGCGCTCCCCCGCGCCATCAGCGCGAGGTCGGCCCGCGCCTGCTCGACCAGCGTCGCCGCGGCGAGCGACGCCGTCGGGTCGGTCGCCGCGTTCAGCAGCACCAGCCCGGCGACGTCGTCCAGCCGCCGCCCCGAGTCCACGAACGTCGCCCCCGGCACCGGGACGGCGTTGACCAGGTCGGCGAACGCCTCCGCCCCGGCCCCGTCCGGGTCGGTGCCGAAGTCGGCCGGGTCCAGGTCTCGCCCGCACGGCTCGACGAGCAGCACGCTCGCCGTGCCGTCGAGGGAGCCCGGCGGGGCCAGCAGCTCGGCGAGCCTGGCGTAGAGCTGCGCACCCAGCAGGTTCGCGTCGGTCATCTCGGTCCTCCTGACGGTCGAGTGGTGGTCTCGGGCGGTCGCGTGGTCGCGCCGGCCTCAGGGCATCGGCGGGCAGAAGGGCACCTTGGTGCACACGTAGCCGAGGACCTGGATGTCGGGGATGAAGAACCCCTGGTCGGTCTTCTGCGCGTGGAAGGTGTCCTCGGTGCTGCTGTGGGAGTAGGAGCCGGACACCGAGAACGGGCCCCAGCCGGCCGAGACCGACCCGGAGGTCGCGCTCGCGACGTGGTCGCTGTCCTGCTGGGACCACGACCCGGTGATGTTGACGTCACGCACGATCAGCAGGGCCGACGGGATGAGGGGCATGAGCCCGTCCCCGTTGGCCGAGACGCCGCCCTTGCCGGTCATCGTGCCGAGGTCCCAGCTAGGGAGGTCGAAGACGGTCGCGTCCATCCAGGGCCGCTGGATCGGGCAGATGCGCCACTTGAAGCTGATGCCGATGTTCGTCGTCTCTGCGCCGAGGTGCTCCGAGGAGCTGGAGTGGTCCACCCCGCCGCCGAAGCTCCACAGCCCGAGGCCGACCCCCGCCTTGGCGCCCCACGACGTGGCCTCGGTGGTGTGCTCGGTCTTGACGTCGCTGGACGAGAAGCTGTAGGTCGGCCACGACGACGAGTCCGCGCTCGCCCAGTCGGACGGTTGGATCCGGCTGCGCAGGATCGGCTGCAGCTCGGTCTCGACGGTGAACCGGTAGGCGTTGATGAGCCACTGCGCCTCCTCGAAGACCCGGGAGACCTGACCCTCGTTGAGCGTCGCGAGCTCGGCCTTGGCCGCCTGGACCTGGTCGCGCCCGGCGGCGCCCCAGTCCGACCACGCCCGTCGGACCTTGGCCACCGCCGTCGGGCCCGTCATGGGCCAGACGCGCCGCAGGTTCTCGTCGGCCATCGAGGCCGCCCAGGTGGCCACGTAGGCGGTGTAGGCGTCCTGGTACGCCGCGAACGCCTTGGCCTCGGCGTCGGCGAGGGCCGTGTTGCGCAGGGTCGTACGCCCCTCGTCGTCCTTGCCCTCCTCCTTGAGCACGGCGTTCGCCCGGTCGCGCGCGGCCTGGATCTCGGGGCTCGGCGGCGGCTCGGTGACGTGCACGAAGTTCACCAGGTCGCTGTAGACCTGCGACACCTTGCGCTGGGTCGGCGACCACGTCGCCTCGTTGCCGGGGATGTCGTCGACCAGCGAGGCGACCAGGGCGGTCGCCTCCTGGCTGCCGGCCGTGTTCCCCGGGCTCCAGGGGTTGCGGTAGTCGCCGGCGCTCAGCACCATGCCGCGCTGGGCCATGATCAGCTGGGTGGTGTCGTTGTCGAACGCGCTGGGCAGACCCGCTCCGGGGTCGGCCCCGGTCACCACCTGAAGCAGGCGGTCGTAGAGGGAGAGGGCGATGTTCTCGTCGAGCGGCATGTCGGGCCTCCGGGCTCAGACCTCCCGCTGGTGGGAGGCGTTGCAGTCAGGAGGGCCCGCGCCGCCCGGGTGATACCGGTTCCCCCTGCTCAGGCACCGGCTCCCGGCCACAGCAGGTCGCCCGGGGCGAGGCCCAGGGCCTGCTCGATGTCGGCCGCCGAGCTCGTCTGCAGGTGCACGGCGACGATCGCGCAGACGTCGGTCCAGTAGCCGCGCAGGGTCGACTCCGACAGGTGCAGCTCGGCGCCGATCTCGGCGTACGTCTTACCGCGCGCCCGACCGGCGAGGAGCTGACGCTGCCGGGGTGAGAGCAGCCGCAGGTTGCCGCGCCGGACCAGCACCTCGGCCAGTCCGACCAGGGCCGGCGGCAGCACGACCTCGCCGGCCAGGACACGGTCGATCGTCCGGGCGGTCACGGCGACCGGGTCGGACTTGGCCACGAGGCCCGACGCGCCCGCGGCGACGCAGGCCGCGAGCACGAACCGGCGCTCCTCCTGGCTGTAGAGGCAGACGCGGTAGCCGGCCCCGACCACGAGCCGCACGACCTCGAGGCCCTGGGCCGCGGCGGGCTGGCTGCTGTTGGCCAGCTTCAGGTCGAGCAGCACCAGGTCGGCGGCGGGGCGCTCGGCGAGCAGCGCCTCCGCGTCGGCGTAGACACCGACGAAGTCGAGGTCGGGCAGCAGCACCGGCAACGCGGCGCGGAGCGCGGCGATGTCGTCGACGAGGACGACCCGCGGTCGCGCCACAGTCCCGGCCGAGGTGGTGCTCACGCGGTGGCCGTCCCGCTGAGCTCGACCCGCGTGCCCCGCCCCGGCTCGGAGACGATACGCACGTCGACGTCGTGCAGCGCCAGCTCGTCGACCACCTGCGTCCGCAGCCCGACCCCCAGCGAGGTCTCGCCCACGTCGAAGCCGCAGCCGTCGTCGCTCACCGTCACCGTCCACCGCCGTCCCTCGAGCGGCTCGACGTCACCGTGCACCACGACGGTCGTCGCGTCGGCGTGCTGGCGGACGTTGTGCAGGACCGTACGCAGCGCCCCGATCAGGGCGGTCGCGCAGGTCGCCTCGACCTCGACGTCGGCGAGCAGGTCGGTGCGCACCTGCGGGCCGAGGTCGGAGAAGCCGTCGCACGCCTCGGCGACCGCGTCGCGCAGGCCCGTCGTCGCTCCGCCCGAGACCGACGACGCCGAGACCGGACCGGTCTCGCGACGCAGATAGCTCCGCATCCGGCGTACCTCGGCGACGGCCTGGGTCTGCAGCTGCGTGCGCAGCTCGGCGGGCAGCGTCGGGTCGGACAGCAGCTGCATCACCGTCGTCGCGTCGTGCATCGCCAGCTGTGCCCGGTGCTCCTCCTCGAGCCGTGCCAGCCGGGCCACCTCGGCCTGCGCGTGGTCGGCGACGAGCGAGATGCGCCGCAGGTACCAGACGATCAGGCGCACGGTGCCGGCCAGCACGACGTAGCCGAGCGCGTTGGCGATCACGGTCGGCAGGGCCGGGCCGGCCGCGAGCGGTCCGACGTAGACCAGGTAGCCGGCGACGACGACGCCGAGGCTGAGCAGCCAGCCGCGGGTCGACCGGAGCGTCCCGGCCGTGCAGGCGACGGTCAGGGCGTACCCGGCCGTCCAGCCGACCCACGAGCCGATCCGGTGCTCGACGGGCACGACGGCACTCGTCACCACGAGCAGCACGGCGGCCACGGCGACGTCGGCGTAGACGATCCCGGGCGCGAGCGGCCGGCGGCGTACGGCGACGCCCGCCGCGCCCAGCACGGCGACGACCACGCCGACCGTCCAGAGGGCCACGTACTCGCGCGGCCGTGCCGACACCTGCACACCCGCGCCCAGGGCCGGCACCATCTGCACCACCAGGCTGAGACGCAGGGCGGCGACGCCGACGGCCGCGGCCTGCTCGACCAGGACGGCGGTCGACGCGGGTGCCGTCCGACGCGCCTGGCGCCGCCCGGCGGCGACCCGACCCCGCGGCGGCTGCGGGACAGCGACGCCGTCGTCCAGGTCGAGCGACGGCACTCCGAGCCCGGTCACGGCGTCAATGTAGGTCGGTCCTCGACGACGCCTCCCAGCCGGGGTCCGCGGCCGATGTGCGAAGTCCGCGATTTCGTGGGGTGCGCAGCCGGACCTCCCCGGGGGACGGTGGTCCCACCACCCGAGCGGCCGACTCCGGCCGTCGATCCCAGGAGGTCGACCTTGTCGACGCTGCCCCCGACGCTCCGGAACGCTGCCGCCGTGGAGCGCTCCCACCCCTGGGCGCACCGGACGACCCGGCTCACCCGTCCCCTGGTCGCGCTGCTCGCGATGGTCCTGACCGCCGGGTTCCTGACGGCCGGGGTCCTCGCGACCGGGCTGGCGGACGCCGCCGACACGACGCTCGAGGGCATCGACGTCGGCACCCCGCAGGCGAACCTCGACTTCGCCTCGGCCGCCAGCGCCGGGGTCAAGTTCGCCATCGTCAAGGCCGGTGGCTCGCAGTTGCGCAGCGGCGCCTACGTCAGCCCCTACTACGTGCGCCAGGTCGACGCCGCCAGGGCCAGCGGGATGAAGGTCGGCCACTACTGGCTGAGCGGCGACTTCCAGACCCCCACCGCCGCGGCCGACTACTTCGTGGACCACCTGCACGGCTACCAGGCAGGGGACGTGCTCGCCCTCGACGACGAGATCCTCGACGACTCCACCACGCTGTGGAACGACGCCAAGGTGGCCGCCTTCATCATCGAGGTCAAGCGGCGGGTGCCCACCGCGGTCCCGTGGTTCTACATCAGTGCGTCCCCGCTGCGCTCGGGCACCTGGAGCGCGACGATCGCCACCGGGGCCAAGCTGTGGGTCGCCTCGTACGGGGCCAACGACGGCACCTATCCCGGGGCGCCGAGCATCGGCACCGCCTACCCCTCGTGGGCCGTCCACCAGTACACGTCCAGGGGCACGGTCGGCGGCGTGACCGTCGACCGCGACCGCGCCCTCTCCAGCGCCTTCGCGTCGAGCGGCGGAACCGCGCCGTCCCCGACGCCCACCCCGACCGCGACGAAGCTGCCGAAGACCACGACGCAGAGCGACGGGGTGCCGGGCACGGTGTTCTACCAGCGACTGCAGCACTGGCTCTCGATCAAGGACGGCTACACCGGACCGATCGACGGCGTACCGGGGACGAACACCTACCAGGCGCTGCAGCGCGACCTCACCGCGCACTACGGCTACACCGGTCCGATCGACGGCGTACCTGGCACCAACACGTACAAGGCGTGGCAGCGCCAGGCGTCGCACTACGGCTACACCGGCCCGATCGACGGCGAGCTGGGTCCGAACAGCTACCGCGCCATCGCGACGTTCCTCAACCAGGACGCGTGGGACTGATCATGAGCATGATCACCAGGCTCCGGCCGTTGCTCGCCGTCGCCGCGCTCGTGGGGATGGGCGCCGTCGTGGCGCCCGCTCCCGCGCAGGCGGCCTACGCCGACCCGCTGACCAGCACCGGCTCGACCGGGCTGGTCTGGCACCCGACGCCCGCAGCCACGCTGGCCGCGCTCGACGACGCGCTGCCCAACGTCAGCGCGAACACCGTCGTCCACGACCCCACCGCCTCGATGGCCTCCTGCGACCCGGCTGAGCTGGAGGCGCTGCCCGCGGCTCCCACGGCCACGAGGTCGCTCTGCTGGGACTCCGACCGCGCGACCAGCAGCGTGTGGACGCCGCAGAGCGTCACGACCTCCGGGGACGCGGACGGCGACGGCATGTGGGGCGCCGACAAGATCCTGCTCACCGGCTGGCACGCGGAGGACAGCCTCGGCGACGGGACCCGCAAGAACGAGGCCCGGATCGCCCTGATCAACGCCAACAACCTCTCGAGCGCGTCGTTCAGCCTCGCCTACCTCGTGGAGCCCGACGCGACGCACGGTTTCAAGGCCACCAAGGCGCACATGGGCGGCATGGCCTGGTACGGCGACAAGATCTTCGTCACCGCGGTGGGGAGCACCGGCACCGCGATCCGCGTGTTCAGCACCAAGCACCTGCTGCAGATGACGAGCGCGAGCGCGAGCACGATCGGCAGGACGACGACCGGTGCGTACGCGGCGTACGGCTACCGCTACGCGCTGGTGCAGATCGGCACCTACTCCTACGCCGGCGGGACCTGCACCATGTCCTCCGACACCGGTGTGCCGTGCTTCAGCTCGCTGTCGCTCGACCGCAGCACCTCGCCCGACAGCCTGGTGACGACCGAGTACTTCTCCGACCAGACCAAGCACGGCCGGCTCTACCGCTTCGACCTCGGTTCGGACTACCTGCTCGGCACGACCAGCGGCCGGGCGACGTCGACGCAGGCGTTCCGTAGCGGCGTCGCGAACATGCAGGGCGTCCTCTCCTACGGCGGGCGCTGGTGGGTCGCGCACTCCTCGATGACCAGCCGCGGCCAGCTGTGGGGGCAGACGACCGGGGGGTCGGTGGCCTCGCGCTGCACCGACAGCGCGACCGCGTGCTGGTCGCGGCACCCGGAGTCGCTCACGCTCGACGTCTCCACGGACCTCGTGTGGTCCGTCACCGAGTGGAGCACGCCCCTGTGCTCGGCCTACGGGCAGGTCTGCGGGCGCGCCCTGTTCGCGGTGCCGAGGTCGTCGCTCCCCTGATCGGTCGTCGCCCCCCTGGTTCACAGGACCGACGCAGCTCCGGAGACCTGCCCCCGGCGGGCTCTCCCCCAACCACTCCAGAGAAGGATGATCATGCCAAGAAGACCTGCCCACGCCGTGGTGATCATGACCATGCTCGCCGGTCTCGTGGCCGCGGCGTCGCTCACCGCCGCGCCCGTCACGGCGTCAGCGGCGGCGATCGTCTCCGACCGCACGCTGCGCGTCTACGACAACAACATGGAGAACCTGGTGCTGAACTCGAGCACCGACTCCAGCGACGGCGACAACCTCTGCGACCGGATCTCCGGCCCGGAGCACCTGACGTCGATGCTGGTGGACGACAGCGGGCGCACCGGGACGAGCGGGGTCGTCGCGCCGGACGTCCTGATCCTGCAGCAGGTGCGCGGCCAGGGACAGGCCGATGCCTACGCCGACCAGCTCTCCGCCAAGTTCGGGTACGCGGCGGGGACGTACAAGGCGATCGTGGTGTGGCAGGACCCGGAGCCGTGGGGCGGTTCGCACCACTGCGCCACCTCCGCGCTCGGCGACCTGAAGAAGAAGCAGACCAACGGGATCGTCTACAACAGCGCGCGGCTGAGCCTGACGGCGAAGGCCGACTACTGGAGCGCCGGCTGGCTCAAGCCGGGCGCCGCGTACAACGGTGGAGCGGGGTGCGTCCTCTACAAGGGCACGGACGCCGACGGCGCAGGGGCCGACCAGGACAAGTGGAAGCGGACGAGCGCGATCGCGGCGAAGTTCAGCGTGAAGGCCACGGGGACGACGGTGTTCGCGGCGACGATGCACCTGCCCGAGGAGAACCGGGCCAACGGGTGCGCCGGGAACGGCGACGCGGGGATCGGCGGCACCGGCATCCACCTCGGCGCGAGCGCGACCGACCTGCTGAACAGCTCGACGATCCGCGTCGTCGGCATGGACGCGAACCGGACGGGCATCCCGGCCTCGACCCTGAGCGGGTACGGCCTCAGGGCTACGGGTCGGGCGTGACGAGCGGGTCGAGCAAGATCGACTACCTCTTCGTCCGCGGGAGCGTGCACCCCTCGCCCGTTGGGTACACCGTCGCGGGCACCCGGTCGAACCACAAGGCGCTCTACAGCTTCATCGACTTCTGAGGTCTTGGGTGCCTCGCACCACCGGCCGGCACCCGAAGATGAGCCATGGCCACCAACCGCACCGAAGAGTTCGCCGCCGCCCTGCACACCCTCGAGGGCGGCGGTGACCTCGACACCTTCGTCGCCGTGTTCGCCGACGACGTCGAGCTCCACCGCCCCGAGACCTCGCAGCACCTCGACGGGATCGCCGGAGCGCGCTCCTTCTGGGAGCAGTACCTCGCGACCTTCGACTCGATCAGCTCTGAGTTCAGCCGCGTCGTCGACGGCGAGGTCGGCGTGCTGGAGTGGACCAGCACCGGCCAGCGCGCCGGCGGCGACCCGATCACGTACGCCGGCGTCAGCCTGCTGGACTTCGACGACGCCGGGAAGGTGACCCGGTTCGCCACCTACTTCGACACGCAGGCGTTCGGCCTGCAGCCCGCGGCGTCGTAGCTGCTGGCCCGTCCCCGGCGTCCGGGGTACGGCGAGCCGGAGGTCCGCGTCGGCTCAGAAGCCTCCGCGTCCAGGTCCGGCACGCCGTCTCCCTGTGCCTGACAGGAGCACCCGCGACGGTCCGGTGATACGTCCACGACCCCTGAGCCTCTCGAGGGGTGCCCAGCACACGAGCCGCTGGTCTCGCACGCGGACGGTTTCGGGTTCCGGTGTCGCCAGGTAGTACAGTCCTCCACTGCGGCTCCGCCTCGGCGGGGCTTTGCGGGCTGTGGCGCAGCTTGGTAGCGCACCTGACTGGGGGTCAGGGGGTCGCAGGTTCAAATCCTGTCAGCCCGACCGGCATATGGCC
>CAXULL010000020.1:0-94576 GCA_964251895.1 uncultured Friedmanniella sp. | reverse complement strand
CCCGGCAGCAGGTTGAACAGCGTCGGGATGTCGGTCGAGCCCTGGATGCTGGCGTGCCCGCGCAGCGCGAGGATGCCGCCGCCCGGCCGGCCGATGTTGCCCAGCAGGAGCTGGACGATCGCCGAGGTCCGGATCATCTGCACGCCCACGGTGTGGTGCGTCCAGCCGACCGAGTAGACCCAGCAGGTCGTCTTGTCGCGACCGCTGTTCTCGGTCACCGCCTCGCAGACCTCGAGGAGCTGCTCGGCGGAGATGCCGCAGGTCTCCTGCACCATCTCCGGGGTGTAGCGGGCGAAGTGCCGCTTGAGCACCTGGAACACGGTTCGCGGGTGCTGCAGGGTCTCGTCCCGCTTGACCTCGGAGTGCTCGAGCGCTGCACCGTGGCCGCCGAGCTCGTGGCCCGCGCCGCGGTCGCTCTCGGACTCCTCCGACTCCTCGTCGCCGCCCGTCGCGCCCTCGCCGTTCCCCGAGCCTGTCGAAGGGGACTTCTTCTCACCCGGAGCGGAGGCGGGGCCGCCGCCGGCCGAGTGCTCGCCCATGCCCTCGTACGACCAGCTCGCCGTGTCGTACGTGCCCGTCTCGGGGTCGTAGCCGGAGAACACGCCGTCGAGGTCGTCGACGTCGCGGAAGTCCTCGCTGACCAGCGTGGCCGCGTTCGTGTAGGCGACGACGTAGTCGTGGAAGTACTTGTCGTTGCTCAGGATGTAGTTGATCACCGCACCCAGGAACACGATGTCGCTGCCGGCCCGGATCGGGACGTGCGTGTCCGCCACCGCCGAGGTCCGGGTGAACCGCGGGTCGATGTGGATGACCTTGGCGCCGCGCGCCTTGGCCTCCATCACCCACTGGAACCCCACCGGATGGCACTCGGCCATGTTGGAGCCCTCGATGACGATGCAGTCAGCCTGCTGGAGGTCCTGCAGGAAGTTGGTAGCGCCACCACGGCCGAACGAGGCTCCCAGACTGGGAACCGTGGCGCTGTGTCAAATACGTGCTTGGTTCTCGATCTGGATGGCGCCGAGGGCGGTGAAGAGCTTCTTGATCAGGTAGTTCTCTTCGTTGTCCAGCGTGGCGCCGCCGAGGGCCGCGATGCCCATCGTGCGGCGGACCGGACGGCCCTGGTCGTCGTCGTCCTGCCAGCGCTCGCGACGCGACGCGACCATGCGGTCGGCGATCATGTCAGTGGCCTGCTCGACGCCGATGCGCTCCCAGCGGTCGCTCTTCGGGCGGCGGTAGAGCATCGTCGTCGCGCGACCGGGGGAGTTGACCAGCTGCTCGCTCGCCGAGCCCTTCGGGCAGAGGCGACCGCGGGAGACGGGGGAGTCGGGGTCGCCCTCGATCTGGGTGACATGACCGTCACGCACGAACACCCGCTGACCGCAGCCGACGGCGCAGTACGGGCACACGCTCTGCACGACCTTGTCGGCGGTGGCGGTGCGCGGGGTGATGGCGCGGGTCTTGGGGGACTGCACCGCCGAGCCGCGGCCCAGCGGGTCACCCCCGGTGAGCTGCCGCAGCACCGGCCAGTCCAGGAACGTCTTCTTGATGTCCATGTCGCCTCCTGGTCGAGACCTTAGCCCGGCGTGCTGACACGGGGCGGGGGGACGTGCGGACGAAGGCCCGACCCGGTCCAGGAGGTATCACCGCGCCTGCTCGCTCGTCCTTATGAACGCACGGCGCAGGGCTGTGCAGCCGGAGCCTCCGGCTCGACGCAAGGAGCTCCACCCATGCCCATCTCCGACCTGAACATCCTGCGGGACGCCATCTCGGCGGCCGACCTGAGCTGGCGGGTCCGCGAGGTCCCGGAGGGCGAGGTCCACGGCCTCGGTGCCGACGAGCCGCTGCCCGCAGAAGGCGTGGCCGCCGCCGAGCTGCTCGGTCGCTCGCTGCTGAGCGAGGTGCGCCTCGGCAACCCGAACGTGCTCGCCCTCCGTGACCTGCGCCTCGACGACCTCCTGCACCGCATCCGCTTCCGTCCGTCCCGCTTCGACTGGCGCGACCGCGGGGTCGTCGGCCCCGTGACGAACCAGGGGCACTGCGGGTCCTGCGTCTCGTTCGCGACGGCAGGTCTGGTGGCGACGCAGGCGGCGATCGAGCTCGGCAGCACCGGTCTCGACCTGTCCGAGGCCGACCAGCACTTCAACTCCAGCCACGGCGCGCACTGCGGCGGCTGGAACAACCACGACTCGCTCGACCAGGTCCGCCTGCGCGGGATCAGCGACGAGAGCCGCTTCCCCTACATGAGCGCCTTCGACTCGCCGCCCCAGCCGGCGAACCCGGCCGACCCGAACAGCCTGTGGGCGGCGCACGCACGCACCGAGGTGGCCCGGTCCACGCACACGTACAAGATCACCAACTTCACCGCCCACAGCGCCGACGACCGGAAGACCTACCTCTCCACGGTCGGTCCGATGATCTGCGCGTTCCGGGTCTTCGAGGACTTCGACGTCTACGGCGGGGGCCCGTACAAGCACGTCACGGGACAGCTCCGCGGCGGTCACGCGGTCCTCGTCACGGGCTACGACGACGACCTCGGCGTCTGGATCTGCCGCAACTCCTGGGGCGACTGGTGGGCGGGCCCGCAGGACCCGGACGGCTCCGGGGCCGGCTACTTCTACCTCTCCTACGGCGAGTGCAACGTCGACGACGAGCCCTTCTACGGCTGCCGCGGGGTCATCCCCCCGCAGCTGGTCGACCTCCGGCTGCGCGACATCTTCCGGGTCGACCGACCGGTGCTGCGGCTGCCCGACCCCGCGCCCGTCCCGGTGTGAGGTCTCAGGCCACCGTCAGGCGGATGGGCAGCACGGTCATCGGGGTCGGCGACCACCGGTCGGCCAGGGTGGCGGTCAGCACGTAGCTCCCGGGCTCGTCGGCGCGCACGAGGAGGCGGCTGCCGGTCTGCCCGCCGGCCGCGGCGCCGGGCGGAGGTGGCTGCGACGCCGTCGTCCCGGCCGCCTCGACGCCGGGCGGGAGGTCGAGGGTCCAGGTGTACGGCGTAGCGCCGTCGTTGCCCACGGGGAGGGCGACCGGCTGTCCGGCGCGGCCCTGGACCTCGACCTCGCGCTGCGGCTCCTGCGTCATCGTGATCCCCTCCTGGAGCGGGTGGCGAGGACCATCCTCCTGCCGCCGACCCGGTTCTCGGCCCTGGGGCACAATCCCGAGGTGTCGACCTCCACCCCCTCCTCACCGACGGTCTCCCGGCGCACGGCTCTAGTGGGTCTGGCGATCACCGTCGTCGTCGCCGCCGTCGGCCTGAGCTGGGCCAAGTGGCTGCCCTACGCGCAGCGGGCCGGCGCCGTCGCGGCCTCGGGCTCCTGGAAGGGTTCATCCCTGCTGACCGCGGCCACCGGGGAAGGTGCGTTCGCGCGGGCCTGGGACTTCACGCTCGCGTACGGGAGCGCGGTCTGGAAGGCGCTGCTCGTCGCCCTCGTCGTCGCCACGGTGCTCGACGTGCTCGTGCCGAAGCGGTGGCTCGTCCGTGCGCTCGGCCGGCGTACGCCGCTGGGCGGCTCGGTCGCCGGTGGGCTCGCGTCGCTTCCCGGGATGATGTGCACCTGCTGCTCGGCCCCGCTCGCGGTGACCATGCGCAAGGCCGGGGTGCCGCTGCCCGCGGCACTCGCCTTCTGGTTGGGCAACCCGGTGCTGAACCCGGCCGTCCTCGTCTTCCTCGCCCTGCTCGCACCTCCGTCCTGGGTGGCGGTGCGGATCGGGGTCGGGATCCTGCTCGTGCTCGGCTTCTCGGCCCTGGTGGGTGTGGTCGTCCGCCGTCGCGGCACGGACACCGCCGACCTGCCGGCGGCGTGCGACGCGGTGGAGACCGCCGACGAACCGCTCGCCTGGGGTGAGGTGCCGAAGCGGCTGGTGGTCCGGTTCGCGCGGCTGGCCGTCGTGCTGGTGCCCGAGTACCTGGTCGTCGTGTTCGTGGTCGGGCTCGTCGGCGCCCCGCTCGGCGCCCTGCTCGGCCACGGCGGCGCGCTGGCCGTCCTGCTGGCCGCGCTGATCGCCACCGTCCTGGTGCTCCCGACGGCGGGCGAGATCCCGATCCTGCTCGGCCTCGCCGCAGCGGGCGCGAGCGGTGGCGTGCTGGGCGCCCTGCTCATCGCGCTGCCCGCGATCAGTCTCCCGTCCGCCGTGATGGTCGGGCGCGCTCTTGGCTGGAAGGCCACTGCCGCCACTGCCGGCGCCACCGTGGTCGCGGGCCTCGTCGCCGGCGGCATCCTCTCGGCGCTCGCCTGACGCATCCGGACGGCTCGCTCGGTGTTCGACACCCAGCGACGCGCTATTTGTGTACGCAAGCGTTCAGACCATTCTCCGAGCTGTGCCGGTGAAAGGAGCGGAGCATTTCTCCTGGGTCGACCCGCGCATTCTGGCAGGCGAATAGCACTAATGGTCGCTCAGGCTGCTCACAGGTGCGCAAGCTCGACGGCGTGGTCGAACCTCGCGTGACGATTGTCGACGTCCGTGCGTCTTTGTCACGTATCAGGTGCTGTTCTCCAGATCTGGGCTTCACGGATGCAGGACAATCGGGGATGAATGGCACTGCCCGGTAAAACGGACAGTTTCCCCTAAAACGGACAAAGCCCCTCCGCCGGCCCGGGGTGGGGCCGACGAAGGGGCTCTGGCGTGCCGGTCGGGTCAGACCCGGACGCGCGGCTCGTTCCGCGACGGTCCGGTGTCCAGCGTGGCGTCACGAGCCTCCTCGTGACTGCCCTCCACCGCGGCGAACATCGGGTCGTCGGCGAACGACTTCAGCCGTGCGATCTTGAAGATCAGGAGGCCGTACAGCGCCTTGGCCGCGATGTCGGCGATGGAGTAGCCGGCCTGCTTGCCCACCCACGCGCCCGCGCTGTCGAAGCCGAGGAGCGGGATGAGGTAGGCGATCGGGTAGACGCCCCAGGTGGCGAGCAGCAGGATCCGCATCCTCGACACGGTCCTGCGCACCGCGGCCGGCTGGTTGTCGAGCGACTTGGTGAGCTGCACGAACAGGACGTACAGGATGTACGCGAACGGGATCGTCGACAGCAGGCCGAACACGTGCCGCGTGATGCCTGTGCTGAGCTCGCCCGGGTAGCCGAGGGCGATCATGAGGATGGCAGCAGGGATGAGCCGACGCAGCAGCGACGCCCGCAGGACCTTGGCGAGCGTCAGGACGACGACCAGCTCGACGAGGAGCAGCGGCACGGTGAGCAGCCAGTCGACGTAGCGGTAGCCCTCGTTGAAGGAGTGACCGACCGCCTGGGTGTAGACGCCCTTGCCGCCGACGGCGTCGCTGACGTACGCCTCCGTGAAGGAGTTGAAGATCCGGAAGTAGTGGTACGCGGCGAT
This sequence comes from uncultured Friedmanniella sp., assembly GCA_964251895.1. Taxonomy (GTDB): domain Bacteria; phylum Actinomycetota; class Actinomycetes; order Propionibacteriales; family Propionibacteriaceae; genus Microlunatus. Next base: position 89,251 of record CAXULL010000020.1, on the reverse strand, counting down.
CCCGCAGACGATCGCCGAGACCACGAGGGCCTGCCGGTAACGCGCGAGCACGCGAGGCTGGACGACCAGCAGGTAGAGCGTGGTGAACAGCTGTGCGGCGATCACCAGCGACAACAGGTTGTAGACCGTGTCGAACTGACCTTGCGTCAGGCTGTCGGGTAACACAGTGCCTCCGTCTAGACGTGGGCGTCGAGAAACGACACCAAGGGTGGGTCGGCGTCAAGGAGGAAGTCCCGATCTGAAACTTGGACCTTTGTTGCCGGTGCTGTTGGTTGTTCTACCAGCAACCCCCTCAGGAGATGCACAGGACCGTCAAGGATTTCCACGTCGATATTGACGAGGGTTGCACACTCGAATCGTGACCGAGAATGTCCGAGCCGTTGCGCGACCGGTGGACGTGGTCGCCAGAGGTGTGCGCTGGTCCCGGGGTGTCGTGGTGGCGACCCTCGCCCTGACGCTGCTGGCGTCGCCGCTGCCGGCGCGTGCGCACGACGTCTTCGTCCTCGTGCTGGTGGCGGCGGGGCTGCTGGCCGGGCTGCCGCACGGGGCGATCGACCACCGGCTGGCCGCCCGCCTCACGGGCCTGCCGACGATGGTGGTCGGCGCGGCGTACGCGGGCGTCGCCGCGCTCACCTGGGTGCTGCTCGTGGAGGGCGGGGTCGTCGTGCTGCTCCCCGTGCTCGCGCTCAGCCTCGTCCACTTCGCCCTCGGCGAGCTGGAGGTCGTGAAGGAGACCACGGGCTGGCGGCCGTCGCGCTGGGCCGCCACCGCCCTCGGTGCGGCGGGGACGGGCGCCCTGATGCTTCCGCTGGCGCGCTCCGGCGTGCAGCTGGCCGGGGTCGCGGCGTCGATCTCCCCGGCTCTCGGCGCCCTCCTCGCCGCTCCCGTGTCGCGGTGGGGACTGGTGGGGCTGTGGGTCGTGGCCGCGACGGTCGCCGGGGTGGCGGCGGTCCGGGCGCGTCACCCCGGCGTGGTCGTGGACCTCGTGCTCGTCGGCGCCCTGGGTGCGCTGGCGCCGCCGCTCGTCGCCTTCGCCGTGTGGTTCGGGGGCTGGCACGCGCTGCGGCACGTCGCCCGGCTGCTCACCGTCCACGAGCCCGCAGCGGGCCTGCTGGCGGCGGGTCGGCCGCGCGAGGCCGTGGTCGCGCTGGCCCGGGCCGCGCTGTGGCCCTCCGGGGCCGCGGTCGCCGTGCTCGTCGGCCTCCTGGTCCTGACGCTGACCGCGGCGGACCCGGTGGCCGCGGTCGGCGGGACGCTCCTGGTGCTGCTCGCCCTGACCGTGCCCCACATGGTCGTCGTGCTCTGGCTGGACCGGAGGCAGCGGCTCCCGCTCGGGTAGGGTCGGGCGTCGTGCCGACCACCTCTGCCACGCCTGCCGGCACCCGGATCGCGGTCGACCTGCGGACGGTGCCCGTCGACCTGTCGGACCCGCTCGCGGCGTACGTCGCGCTGCGCGACCTCGTCGGCGACCAGCAGGTGTTCCTGCTCGAGTCCCTGGCCGGCCCGGTCGCGGACACGCGGGCCTCGCTCGCCGGGGTGACCGGGCTGCTGGAGGTGCAGGTCCACCGCTCGCGCGTCACCTTCACCGGGGTGCAGGCCCTGGTCGAGGCCGCCGGCCGCGCGCTGGAGCACGCCGGGGTGACCGAGGCCGACGCGCACGGGTACCGGCTGACCAGCGACGAGGGTCTCTTCGACCTCCCGCGCGTGCTGGACGCGATGTTCGACGTCGAGCGCGACCCGACCCGGTTCGGCTTCGGGCTGCTGGTCTTCCACGGCTACGACGCCGTCCGTTACATCGAGCGGCTGCCGCGGCTCATCGACGACCCGCCCGAGCCGGCGCCGGACGCGGTCTTCGCGCTGGTGCGGGCCCTGGTCGAGATCGACCTCACCGAGCTGACCGGGCGCCTGACGGTCGCGTCGGGCCCGGGCTGGCCGGAGCTGGACCTGGACGCGGTCGTCGCGGCCCTGGAGACCTTGCCGACGCCGCTGCCGGAGCCCGTCGCCCCGCGGCCGGTCGCCGTCGAGGACGACACGACCCACGACGAGTTCGTCGAGCACGCCGAGCAGGCCCTGGAGCACATCCGGGTCGGCGACATCTACCAGGTGCAGGTCGGCCACGCGATCACGGTGCGCACGCCGGTCGACGAGCTGACCGTCTACCGGCGGATGCGGGAGCGCAACCCGAGCCCGTACATGAGCCTGCTGCCCATCGCCGGGCGGGTGGTCGTGGGCGCGAGCCCCGAGCTGTTCCTGCGCCTCGAGGGGCGTACCGCGACCATGCGCCCCATCGCCGGCACGGCCCGGCGCAGCGGTGACGCGGCTCGCGACGAGCTCGCCGTGGAACGTCTGCTCTCCGACCCCAAGGAGCGCGCCGAGCACGTGATGCTCGTCGACCTGTGCCGCAACGACATGGGCCGGGTGTCGGTGGCCGGGTCGGTCTCGGTCGACGACTTCATGGTCATCGAGGCCTACAGCCACCTCTTCCACATCGTCTCGTCCGTCAGCTCGACGGTCCGCGACGAGCACGACGTCTACGACCTGATCCGCGCGGGCTTCCCCGCCGGCACGATGACCGGGGCGCCCAAGGTGCGGGCGATGGAGATCATCGAGGAGCTCGAGACGAGTCGGCGCGGTCTGTACGCCGGGTCGTTCGGCTTGATCGGCTTCGGCGGCTGGACCATCCTGGGGCTGGCGATCCGGATGACCGTCCGCACCGGCACGGGAGCCGACCAGGCGTACGTCCTGCGGGCCTCGGCGGGTGTGGTGGCCGACTCGACGCCGGACGGCGAGTGGGCCGAGACCCTGACCAAGATGAGCGCCGCCTACTGGGCGGTCACCGGAGAGGAGCTTGTCTCATGAAGGTCGTCCTCATCGACGCGTTCGACAGCTTCGTCTACATCATCGAGCAGTACCTCGCCGAGCTCGGGGCCGAGCCGGTCGTGATCCGTTCGGACCCAGGCAACACCGACCGCGTGCGCGACCTCGCGCCGGACGTGCTGGTGCTGGGTCCTGGGCCGGGTCACCCGCTGGACTCCGGGCACGTGGAGCTCGTGCAGGAGTTCGCCGGGCAGGTGCCGATCCTCGGGGTCTGCCTCGGCCACCAGGCGATCGGCTGCGCGTACGGCGCGACCGTCTCGCCGGCCGCGCACATCATGCACGGCAAGACCAGCACGATCGACCACGACGGGCGCGGGATGTTCCGCGAGGCGTCGCCCGACCAGGTCGTGACGCGCTACCACTCGCTGGTCGTCGAGGACGCCTCGCTGCCCGACCAGCTCGAGGTCAGCGCCCGCTCGCGCGACGACGGCTACATCATGGCCATGCGGCACCGCGAGCTGGCCGTCGAGTCGGTGCAGTTCCATCCCGAGTCGATCACCACGCAGGCCGGGATCGGGCTGTTCCGGTCGTTCCTGCAGACCTACGTGTCCGACCGGACCGGCGAGGAGCCGCTCCGGCCCCGCGACCCCTCCCGCACCCCCTGAGCAGCTCGACGGTGGGGGGCACCACCACCGGCGGCTCGCTCGCCGACCTGATCCCTGCCGAACCCGACCCCGACGCGGTCTACGAGGCGTTCAGCGGCTGGCTCGAGGGGCGTGGGCTGACGCCGTACGCGCACCAGACCGACGCGCTCATCGAGATCGTCTCCGGGGCGAACGTCATCCTGTCCACCCCGACCGGCTCGGGGAAGTCGCTCGTCGCCACGGGTGCGGAGTTCGCCACCCTGGCCCGCGGCGGACGCACCTTCTACACCGCACCGATCAAGGCGCTGGTGAGCGAGAAGTTCTTCGACGCCGTCGCGACCTTCGGGCACGAGCGGGTCGGCATGATGACCGGCGACGCCAGCGTCAACCCGGGCGCGCCGATCATCTGCTGCACCGCCGAGATCCTCGCGAACCTCGCCTTGCGCCAGGGGGCCGACGCCGACGTCGCGTGCGTGGTGATGGACGAGTTCCACTACTACGGGGACGTCGACCGGGGCTGGGCCTGGCAGATCCCGCTGATCGAGCTGCCGCACGCGCAGTTCGTGCTCATGTCGGCCACGCTCGGCGACGTCACGCGGTTCGACGCCGAGCTGACCCGGCGTACGGGGCGCCCCACGGCGACGATCTCGTCGGTCGAACGTCCTGTCCCGCTGCTGCACCGCTACGTCACGACGACGCTGCTCGAGACGGTCGAGGAGCTGCTGGAGACCCACGAGGCGCCGATCTACGTCGTCCACGCCAGTCGCGCGGCGGCGGTCGAGCAGGCCCAGTCGCTCACCAGCCTCAAGATCAGCAGCCGCGAGGAGAAGGACGCGATCGGGGCGCTCATCGGCGACTTCCGCTTCAGCGCCGGCTTCGGCAAGGTGGTGTCGCGCCTGGTCCGGCAGGGGATCGGGGTCCACCACGCGGGGATGCTTCCCAAGTACCGCAGGCTCGTGGAAAAGCTCGCGCAGGCCGGTCTGCTCAAGATCATCTGTGGCACCGACACCCTCGGCGTGGGCATCAACGTGCCGATCCGGACGGTCCTGATCGCCTCGCTGAGCAAGTACGACGGGAGCCGGGCGCGGCTGCTGACCGCGCGGGAGTTCCACCAGGTCTCGGGGCGCGCCGGCCGGGCCGGGTTCGACACCAGCGGGCAGGTCGTCGTCCAGGCACCCGACCACGTCGTCGCCAACGAGAAGGCCCTGGCCAAGGCCGGCGACGACCCGAAGAAGCGCCGCAAGGTGGTCCGCAAGCAGCCACCCCAGGGCACCGTCGGCTACGGCCTGCCGACCTTCGAGCGGCTCGTCACCGCCCCGCCGGAACCGTTGTCCTCGCACTTCAAGGTCACCCACGCGATGTTGCTCGACGTCATCGCGCGGCCCGGTGACTGCTGGGCCGGCATGCGGCACCTGCTGACCGACAACGACGACCCGCCGTCGGCGCGCCGCGGGCACGTCGCCCGCAGCCTGTCGATCTACCGCGGTCTGCTCGAGTCCGGCGTCGTGGAACAGCTGCCCGAGCCGGACGAGGAGGGTCGCCGGGCCCGGCTCACGGTCGACCTGCAGCGCGACTTCGCCCTCAACCAGCCGCTGTCGCCGTTCGCCCTCGCGGCGCTGGACCTGCTCGACGTGCAGTCCGAGACGTACGCGCTCGACGTCGTGTCGGTCATCGAGGCGACCCTGGAGGACCCGCGCCCGATCCTGATGGCCCAGCGCAACCGGGCCCGCCGCGAGGCCGTGGACCAGATGAAGGCCGAGGGCATCGAGTACGAGGAGCGCGTCGTCCTGATCGAGGACGTGACCTGGCCCAAGCCCCTCGGCGAGGTGCTCGAGGTGGCCTTCACCGCGTACGCGTCCAGCCACCCGTGGGTCCTCGACGAGCGCGTGTCGCCCAAGGCCGTGGTGCGCGAGCTGTTCTCCGAGGCCATGACCTTCTCCGAGTTCGTGGCCCGCTACGAGCTGGCGCGTTCCGAGGGGCTGGTGCTGCGCTACCTGTCGGACGCCTACAAGGCGCTGCGGCAGACGGTGCCGGAGGACGCGCGCACGGAGGCGCTGACCGACCTGATCGTCTGGCTCGGCGAGCTCGTCCGCCAGGTCGACTCGAGCCTGCTGGAGGAGTGGGAGCGGCTGTCCCACCCCGAGACCCTCGCCGCAGGTGCCGCCGGCGTCGACGTGCTGGACGCGCCGCCCCCGCCCGTCACGGCCAACGTCCGGGCGTTCCGGGTCCTGGTCCGCAACGCGCTGTTCCGACGGGTCGAGCTCGCGGCGCGGCGGCAGTACTGGCCGCTCGGCGAGCTCGACGGTGCCGACGGCTGGGACGCGGACGCCTGGGTGGCCGCGCTCGAGCCGTACTTCGCCGAGCACGCGTCGATCCTGACCGGGGCGAACGCCCGCGGACCGGCGTTGTTCGGGGTCCAGGAAGAACCCGGGCGGTGGCGGGTCCGCCAGATCATCGACGACCCGGCCGGCGACCACGACTGGGGGATCAGCGCCGTCGTCGACCTCGCCGCGAGCGACGAGGCCGGGGAGGCGGTCGTGCACATCACCGACGTGAACCGGCTGCAGGGCTTCACCGACGCCTGAACCTTCGACGATGCTGGGCCCGTGGACCGGGAGTTCGAGGGCGTCGTCTTCACCTGGCGCGGCCCGGCACCGTTCTTCTTCGTCGCCGTGCCCGAGGACGTCGGAGCCGACCTGCGGGCGGTGGCGCCCCGGGTGTCCTACGGCTGGGGCATGGTCCCGGTTCGCGTGACCGTCGGGTCGAGCACCTGGGAGACGTCCCTGTGGCCCCGGGACGGCGGCTACGTCGTGCCGCTCCGTGCCCGGTACCGCGCCGACGAGGGGTTGGACGTCGACGACGTCGTCCGGGTGCGGCTCGAGGTCGCGGTCTGAGGGTTCGACGACGAGGATCGACATCTCCATCACCCGCAGGGACGTCGTCCATGCTCAGCGCGACGAGGTCCCGCTGATCGAGGTGTCGGATCTCGCCTTCGGCACCTGAGCCCGGACACCGTCCCCCGGCTGGGTCGGCCGGCGTCGCGGGCCCGTCTCGCGGGGCGGCGGTGGGACGATGGGCAGATCGGGTTCAGGTCTGCGAGGAGGACACATGCCGGAGCACGGCAGCGAGGCCGAGCGCATCGAGGAGGACCGCCTCCCCAGCACGCTGGAACGGGCTGACCAGAAGGCCAAGGACACCTACGCCGAGACGCTGGCCTCGGCCGAGGATTCCTACGGGGACGGTCGGCGCGCCCACCAGACCGCCTGGGCCGCCGTGAAGCACACCCACGAGAAGGTCGGCGACCACTGGGAGCCGAAGGAGTCGAACGGGCCTTCCGACGACCAGGCCGCCGGCGGCGCGGACACCGACCGGGAGACGAAGGGCGGGGTCGACGCGAACGCCTCCAAGGCGCACCTCTACGAGCTGGCGCAGCGGGCCGAGATCCCGGGTCGCTCGACCATGACGAAGGACGAGCTGGTCGACGCCCTGCAGAGGTCGAACGACCGGAAGACGGCACAGGCCCGGGGCGACTGACCCACTGTGACGACGGTCACTCCTCTTCGACCTCACGTTGCGGTGACACCGCACGACTACCTCACGACAGCGCTTCGGGGGCAGCCCGGAGCCGGGCGAAGGAGGTCGTGATGACGGCAGCAGCGACGCTGGAGACGGCAGCAGGCTCGAGCGACTCGGATGAGGGGACCGAGACGGCCGACGAGGCGCGTCGACGGAACGCGGTCGTCCTCACCGGGATGGGCGACCTGACCCTGGTGGCGGAGGGAGGAGCACTCGTGGGCGTCTACTTCCCCGACCACCGGCCCGTCCCGGCGACCAGCGGTTTCGGCGAGGGTGTCGACCCGGTCGGTGACCCGGTGCTCGAGGAGGCGGCCGGGCAGATCGTCGACTACCTCGCCGGCCGACGGACGACCTTCGAGCTCCCGACCCGACCCACCGGGAGCGAGCGGGCCCGCCAGGTCTGGGACCTCATCGGTGCCGTTCCACGCGGCGAGACGACCAGCTACGCCGCCCTCGGTCGGGCGGTGGGCGTGGGACCCCGGGCTGCGGGTCAGTTCGTCGCCCGCAACCCGCTCTGCCTGGTCGTGCCGTGCCACCGGGTCGTCGCCTCCGACGGTCGGCTGACGGGCTACGCCGGCGGGATCGACCGCAAGCGGCAGCTGCTGGAGCTGGAGGGTGCGCTGGCTGCTGCCCCCGTTCCCGCTCCGGCACCGATGGCGTCAGCGGCATCGGCGGCTCCGGAGGCCAGCGGATGACGGGGCTCGGCGAGGCGTACGCGGCGTCCGACAGCGACCTCGAACGGTTGCTGGGCCGGTTCACGGCCACGGCGGACGAGCGGGGCGAGGTCGACGTCGGCTACCGGACCGTGGACGGGCCGGTCGGGCCGCTGCTGCTCGCCGCCACGCCGAAGGGGCTGGTCCGGGTGGCGTTCGAGAGCGAGGGCGAGGACGCGGTGCTGCAGGAGCTGGCCGACCGCGTGAGCCCTCGGGTGCTGCGGCTCCCGGGTCGCCTCGAGACGACGGCCCGGGAGCTGGACGAGTACTTCGCCGGGACGCGGCGCCACTTCGACGTGCCGCTGGACTGGCAGCTGTCGAGCGGGTTCCGACGCGACGTCCTCACCCACCTCGCGGTGGACGTGGACTACGGCCACACCACCTCGTACGCCGGGCTCGCCACGTTGGCCGGGCGCCCACGGGCGGTGCGTGCGGTCGGTACCGCGTGCGCCACCAACCCGATCCCGGTGGTGGTGCCGTGCCACCGGGTCGTGCGGTCGGACGGGTCGATGGGTCGCTACCGCGGGGGAGAGGAGGCCAAGCACGCCCTCCTCGAGCTGGAGGGCGTGCGGTGACGGCCGGGTTGCGGGCGGTCCGGGACCAGCGGATCAGCCCTGGGCCTCGAGCGCGACAGGCTGCCACTCGTTCCACAGCGCGAGGCGGGACTCGTAGTCCTTCGTCGCGATGCCGAGGGGAGCTGCGCCGAAGAAGACGCGCAGCGGGGGGTTCTCGGCGTCGACGACCTTGAGCACGGCGGCGGCAGAGGCTCCCGGGTCACCGGGCTGCGTACCGCCGCGGCGGGCGCGCTGGCCCTCGCGTACCGGCTCGTACGCGCTGATGTCGCCGCTGTGCTGCGCCGACGGGCCAGACCAGTCGGTGGAGAACCCGCCCGGCTCGATCAGCGTCACGTGGATGCCGAAGCTGGCGACCTCCTGGGAGAGCGCCTGGCTGATGCCCTCGAGGGCCCACTTCGACGCGTGGTACGCGCCGATGCCGGGGAACGCACTGATCCCGCCGATGGAGGACACCTGGATGATGTGGCCGGAGCCCTGCTCGCGCAGGTACGGCAGCGCGGCCTGGGTGACCCAGACGGCACCGAAGAGGTTGGTCTCGAGCTGCGCGCGCAGCTCGTCCTCGGTGAGCTCCTCGACCATGCCGAAGTGGCCGTAGCCGGCGTTGTTGATGACGACGTCGAGCCGGCCGAAGTGGTCGTGGGCCTGGCCGACGGCGGCGATGTCGGCGGCACGGTCCGTGACGTCGAGCTGCAGCGGCAGCAGGGCGTCGCCGTACTTCTCGACGAGGTCGTCGAGCGTCGCGGTGTCGCGGGCGGTGGCGGCGACGCGGTCACCGCGGTCCAGAGCAGCGATCGTCCACTCACGGCCGAAGCCGCGGGACGCACCGGTGATGAACCAGACCTTGGGGGTGGGCATGAGGATTTCCTCTCGTAGCGGGTGCGGCGCCTCGCGGCGCCGGCACGAAGAGCAACAACCCGGCCGCCGGGGGCTTTATGCCTCCGACGACCGGGTTGTGAGCGGGCTCATGGCCCGCGTCCGTGCCCCTGCGCGGTCCGGTTGCTCCGGTCTACTTCGTCCGGTCGGCGATCTTGGTCGCGGTCAGCGTCGAGCCGTTCTTCAGCGCGACGACGCGGACCTTGTCGCCGGTCTTCACGTCGCCGATCGCGGCCTTCTCCTTGGCGTGACGGACCTTGGTCTTGGCGTCGACCGCGTACGAGGCGGAGAAGCCGTCGACGCTCTTGACCGTGATCGAGGAGGCGCTCACGTCCGCCACGGTCCCGCGCTGGAAGTCGACGACCCGCTGCTTCTTCGCCCCGAGCGTGACCTCGCCGTGCAGGGCGCGCTGGGTGAAATCGCGCTTCGCCTTGCCCGCCTTGTTCGCCTTGCCCGGCTTGGCGGGCTTGGTGGACTTGGCCGTCGGGCTGGCGCCCGGGGTGGGGGACGCGGTGGCGCTCGGGGTCGGCGTGGGGGTGGGGTCCGCGGAGGCGACGCCGATGCCGACGACGCCGGCCAGGGCGACGGTCGACAGGGCGGCGGCGAGGAGGACGGCGGGCTTCTTCATGGTCGGTCCTTCGGGCTCGAGGGGACCGACGCCGGTCCCGCTGCTCCGCCAGTCTCGACGGGTCCGTCCTTCGACCACGACGACAGCGGCGGATGCTTCAGCAAGCCTTCAGCCCCGTCAGGCCGGGTTCTGCGGCGCCTCGACCTCGTCGGGCTCGACGAGCCGGCTCCGGCGCAGAGCGGGGACCGCGACGCCGAAGAAGATCACCGACGCGGCGACGCTGCAGGTCACCGCGACCACCCCCAGCGGGACGGCGGTGTTCTCGCCGGCGAGGCCGACCAGGGGCGCGACGATCGCCCCCATCAGGTACTGCCCGAGGCCGAGCAGCGACGAGGCGGCTCCGGCCCGCTCGGGGTGGTCGGCCAGGGCCAGGGCGGTCGAAGTGGGAAAGACCAGGCCCAGCGCGCTGACCATGACGAACAGCGAGCAAAGGAGGTACGGCAGCCCCAGCCCGAGGAGCACGGTCACGGCCAGGCCGGCAGCGCCGAGCAGGTTCATCAGCAGGCCGAGCGCCATCACCCGGTGCGGCGACCAGCGGTGGGCCAGCTGCGCGCCGACCTGGCCCAGGACCATGATGCCGAGGGCGTTGCTGCCGAAGGCGAAGGAGAACTGCTGGGCCGACAGCCCGAACAGCCGCTGCAGCACGAACGTCGCCCCCGCGATGTAGGCGAACATCGACGCCCCGGCGAAGCCGGCGGCCAGCACCACGGCCACGAAGAGCCGATCGCCCAGCAGCGTGCGAAAGCTCCGGAGCGTGTCGCGCACGCCACCGGCCCGGCGCCGCTCCGGCGGCAGCGACTCGGGCACCCCGAAGACCCCCGCGGCCAGCAGCACCAGCCCGAACGCCGCCAGCACGAGGAAGATCCCGCGCCAGCTGACGACCAGCGCGAGCTGGCCGCCGATGACCGGCGCGAGGATCGGCGCCAGCCCGTTGACGAGGATCAGCCGCGAGAAGATGATCACCAGCCGGCGGCCGGAGTAGAGGTCGCGCGCGACCGCCCGGGCGATGACGATGCCGGCCGCGCCGGCCAGGCCCTGCACCAGCCGGAGCACGACGAGCAGCCCGATGGTCGGGGCGAGCGCGCAGGCCGCGGAGGCGATGAGGTATACCACGAGCCCGACGATCAGCGGGCGGCGACGTCCGAACTGGTCCGACAGCGGTCCGGCGACGAGCTGACCCGTGGCGAGGCCGAGCAGGCAGGCGGTGATGGACAGCTGGGCGGCGGAGGTGGACGCCGCGAGGTCGGTCGCCAGCGCCGGCAGGGCGGGCAGGTAGAGGTCGAGCGAGATCGGCCCGAACATCGACAGCATCCCCAGCACGACGACGAGCCGGACCTCCGAGCGGCGTCGTGCGGCGGGGCTGTGGGGGTCCGGAGGCACGCGCCACCGTAACCGCGTCCAGGGGCTGGGCGCCGACCCGCCTCTCCGCGGCCCTGCACCGAAGGATGGGTGCTGGTTACCCTGCCGTCCGCAGGGTGAGGTCGGACGTCCAGGGGTGACGCGTGCTGGTGCAGCGGGAGCGGATCGCACGGTTCCGTGCGGGCTCACGCCTGCTCGGTCCCGCCTTCGTCGCCGCCGTCGCCTACGTCGACCCGGGCAACGTCGCCACCAACACGGCCGCCGGCGCCGCGTACGGGTATCTGCTGCTGTGGGTGCTGGTCGGCGCGACGCTGATGGCGGGGCTGGTCCAGTACCTGTCGGCCAAGGTCGGCTGGCTCACCGGCCGTTCGCTGCCGGCCCTGGTGGGTGACCGCAACTCGACGTGGCTGCGGCGTGCCTTCTGGGTGCAGGCCGAGGTCGTCGCCGTCGCCACCGACCTCGCCGAGATCGTGGGCGGTTCGCTGGCGCTCAACCTGCTCTTCGACATCCCGGTGGTCGTCGGCGCCGTTATCACCACCGCGGTGAGCACCGCCCTGCTGCTCCTGCAGAGCCGACGCCGGCAGAAGACGTTCGAGCGCGTGGTGACGGGGATGCTCGCGGTGGTCGCGGTCGGGTTCCTCGCCGGCCTGTTCCTCGACCCGCCCGATCCCGTCGGGGTCCTGGGCGGCCTCGTGCCGCGGCTCGCCGGCGCCGACAGCGCCCTGCTCGCGGTCGGCATGCTCGGCGCGACGGTGATGCCGCACGCGGTCTACCTGCACTCGGCGCTCGTCGGCGACCGGCACGGCCGCGCCCGCAGCGACGACGCCCGCGAGGTCCTGCGCAGCGTCCGGCTCGACGTGACGCTGGCGATGGTCTTCGCCGGCGCCGTGAACATCGGCATGCTCCTGGTGGCGGCCAGCACCCTGGGCGGCCTCCGGATCGAGGGGCTGCCCGACGCCGTGGAGGGCATCGGCGACCAGCTCGGGCAGGGCGTCGCGACGCTGTTCGCGCTGGGCCTGCTGGCGTCCGGCCTCGCCTCGACCTCGGTCGGCGGTTACGCCGGGGCGGTCATCACCGAGGGTCTGCTGCACCGCAGGATCCCGCTGCTGGTCCGACGGCTGATGACCGCCGGCCCGGCGCTCGTGCTCCTGGCGCTCGGGCTCGACCCGTCCGGGCTGCTCATCGGCTCGCAGGTCGTGCTCTCGTTCGGCATCCCGTTCGCGCTCGTCCCGCTGGTGCGGATCGCGGCCGACCGGCACCTGATGCGGCTCGCGCCGACGGGGCGGAACGTGATCCGCCTGGCCTGGCTCGTCGTCGCGATCGTGGTGGCGCTCAACGCGATGCTGGTCGTGCTGATCCTGCTCTGACCCTGCGCTGACCCCCGGGTGCGCCGGCTCAGCCCGCGGGCGACCAGAGCGAGGGCCAGGCGACCCCGAGCTCGACGAGGACCGTCCGCAGCAGCGGCAGGCTGATGCCCACGACGTTGTGGTGGTCGCCCTCGATCCGCTCGACGAACGGCCCGCCCAGTCCGTCGACCGTGAACGCGCCAGCGACCTCGAGCGGCTCGCCCGTCGCGACGTAGGCCGCCACCTCGGCGTCGCTCAGGTCGGCGAACGTCACCCGCGTCGACCCCACCGCGTTGCGGACGGTCCGGGCGCCGGCGCGGTGCACCACGACGTGGTGGCCCGTGTTCAGGACCCCTGAGCGCCCGCGCATCAGGCGCCAGCGGTCCGCGGCCAGAGCGGCCGTGCCGGGCTTGCCGTACGCCTGGCCGTCCAGCTCGAGCATCGAGTCGCAGCCGACGAGGACGGTGGTGCGTCCGTCGAGGGTGAGCGTCGCGTCGACGGCCTCGGCCTTGAGCCGCGCGAGCTCGGCCGTCAGCGCGGCCGGCGTCTCGGCCTCGACCCCGGACTCGTCCACCCCGGACACGACCACCTCCGGGTCGAGCCCGGCGCCCCGCAACGTCGCCAGCCGGGCCGGCGAGGCCGACGCGAGCACCAGGCGTACGGCCCTCGTCGTCGGGTCCGCGTGCGTGGTCAGCGGCGTCCGCCGCCCAGGAGCCCGCCGAGGACGTCGGCCAGGCCGCCCGAGGCACCGCCCTGACCTCCACCCTGACCGCCGCCGAGCAGACCGCCGAGGACGCCGCCCAGGCCGCCCGCACCGGCACCCGCGCTTGCGGACTGACCGCCGAGCAGCCCGCCGAGCACGTCGGCGAGACCGCCGCCACCCTGCGCCGCCTGGTTCTGGCCGCCGAGGCGCTGGGTCAGGTAGGAGAGGACGATCGGGGCCAGCAGCGGCAGGAGCTTCTGGACCAGCCCGGTCTGACCGCCGAGCGAGCCCCCGAGGGTCTGGGCGACCTGATCGGTCTGCCCGCCGAAGATGTTGCTGACGATCTTGCTGCCCTCGCCCGGGTCGACCTGGTCGAGGTCCACCCCGCCCGTCACGAGGTCCGGGGAGTGCTGCCCGAGCGCTCCGGCCAGCGAGCTGGCGCCGGCCGGGTCCTGCGCGTTCGCGTGCAGCCCACCGAGCAGCGCGGGCAGGACCTGGCGGACGGCCGCCTCGGTCGACTGCTCGTCGCTCCCGACCTGTCCGGCCAGGCTGGCCATCGGCAGCTGGGCCACGATGTCGTCGACGGCGCTCATGGGGTCCTCCTCGATCGGTTGAGGTCCGCCACGCTAGCCGTGCGCGCTCGGGGCGTGGTGCGCTCAGCCTCGTGCGGACATCCGCCAGGCGTCCGGACCGGGTCGACCGACCGTGCGTCCACCCCGGGCGGAGGCGGCCCACGCGGTCGGGCCCTGCGGCGGGGCTGTCGGCTCGTCCACCGGGCGCATCCGAGCGGCGAGCACCACGCTCAGCGCGGCGAGCTCGACGTCGCTCGGCGCGCCGCGCACGACCCGGAAAAGGGGCTCGGCGAGCGGCTCGCCCACCGCGCCCGCCTCGTCCGCCCCGCTCACAGGGGGATGTTCCCGTGCTTCTTCGGCGGCAGCGTCTCGCGCTTGTTCCGCAGCAGCCGCAGCACCCGGGTGATCTCGGCCCGCGTCTCGTGCGGCGCGATGACCGCGTCGACGTAGCCGCGCTCGGCGGCGATGTAGGGGTTGGCCAGCTCGTCGTCGTACGCGCTGATCAGCTCGGCCCGCCGGGCGTCGGCCTCGGGGTGGTCCTTCAGCTCGCGCCGGTAGAGGATGTTCACCGCGCCCTGCGCGCCCATCACCGCGATCTGGGCGGTCGGCCAGGCCAGGTTGAAGTCCGCGCCCAGGTGCTTGGACCCCATCACGTCGTACGCGCCGCCGTACGCCTTGCGGGTGATCACCGTGACCAGCGGCACGGTGGCCTCGGCGTACGCGTAGATCAGCTTGGCGCCGCGCCGGATGATGCCGTTCCACTCCTGGTCGGTGCCGGGCAGGAAGCCCGGGACGTCGACGAACGTCACGACCGGGATGTTGAAGGCGTCGCACGTCCGGACGAACCGGGCGGCCTTCTCCGAGGCGTCGATGTCAAGGCAGCCCGCGAAGTGCATGGGCTGGTTGGCGACCACCCCCACCGAGCGGCCGTCGATGCGACCGAAGCCGACGAGGATGTTCGGCGCGAACAGCTGCTGCACCTCGAGGAAGTCGCCGTCGTCGAGGACGTGGCCGATCACCTCGTGCATGTCGTACGGCTGGTTGGGCGAGTCCGGCACGAGGGTGTCCAGCTCGCGGTCCTCGTCATGGACCTTGAGGCCGTTCTCCACGTCGTACGCGGGCGGGTCCTCGAGGTTGTTCTGCGGCAGGAACGACAGCAGCGCCTTGACGTAGGAGATGGCGTCCTCCTCGTCGGTGGCGAGGTAGTGCGCGTTGCCCGACTTGGTGTTGTGCGTGCGGCCGCCGCCCAGCTCCTCCATGGTGACGTCCTCGCCGGTGACGGTCTTGATCACGTCGGGGCCGGTGATGAACATCTGCGAGGTCTGGTCGACCATGACCACGAAGTCGGTGAGCGCGGGGGAGTAGACGTGCCCGCCGGCCGCGGCGCCCATGATCAGCGAGATCTGCGGGATCACGCCGGAGGCGTGGGTGTTGCGGCGGAAGATCTCGCCGTACAGGCCGAGGCTGACCACACCCTCCTGGATCCGTGCGCCGCCGCCCTCGTTGAGCCCGATCAGGGGGCATCCGGTCTTGAGCGCGAAGTCCATGATCTTGACGATCTTCTCGCCGTACACCTGGCCGAGGCTGCCCCCGAACACGGTGACGTCCTGGCTGAACACGCAGACCGGCCGACCGTCGACCGTGCCGAAGCCGGTGACGACGCCGTCGCCGTACGGACGCCGCTTCTCCATCCCGAACGAGGTCGAGCGGTGCCGGGCGAACTCGTCGAGCTCGGTGAACGAGTCGGGGTCGAGCAGCAGCGCGACCCGCTCTCGAGCCGTCAGCTTGCCGCGGGCGTGCTGCTTCTCCACCGCCGCCGCGGAACCCGCGTGGACGGCCTCGTCCATCCGGGCGTCGAGGTCGGCCAGCTTGCCCGCCGTCGTGTGCTTGTCCGGGGTCGCGCTGGCTGGGGTGGGATCGACGTCGAGACTCACAGCAGGGAACCCTAGCCCCGAAGTCCGTCTAGGGTTCGGACGTGCCCGACCCTGCTGCCGACCCGATCGAGCGCTCGACGCTCCTTGCCGAGCTGGTCGACACCGAGAGCCTGTGGACCTCGATCGACGTCGTCGACGACACCGGGTCCACCAACGCCGACCTCGCGGCGGCCGCGCGCGCGGGCGCACCGGCCGGGAGCGTGCTCGTCGCCGACCACCAGTCGGCGGGGCGCGGACGCATGGGCCGCACGTGGACCGCACCGCCCGGCACGAGCATCGCGATGTCGGTGCTGGTCCGCCCGAGCGTCCCGGTGGACCGGTGGACGTGGCTGCCGCTGCTCGCCGGGCTCGCGGTGTCCGACGGGATCCGGCAGGAGGCCGACCTGCCGGCCGACCTCAAGTGGCCCAACGACGTCCTGGTGCTCGGACGCAAGGTCTCGGGGGTCCTCGCCGAACGGGTCGAGACGCCGGAGGGCCCGGCCGTCGTGATCGGGATGGGGGTCAACGTGCACCTGACCGCCGAGCAGCTCCCGGTCCCCACCGCGACGTCGCTGGCGCTGGTGCTGGCCGAGCTCGGCCTGGGTGCTTTCCCGCTCCACCGGACGAGCATCGTCTCGACGACCCTGCGGTCGCTGGACCGGATCCTCGCCCGCTGGGAGGAGGTGGCCGACGTGCCGGACCTCGGCCCGGACGCGCTCGCGCTCGTCTACCGCGAACGGTGCGCGACGATCGGGCGCGAGGTCCGGATCAGCCTCTCCGACGGCACCTCCGTCGACGGCGTGGCCCGCGACGTCGACGAGGCCGGTCGGCTCGTGCTCGAGACCCCTGACGGGCCGCGCACCTTCGGCGCCGGCGACGTGGTGCACCTGCGCTGAACCAGCACGGCGGTTCTCTGGCGCTGTTAGCCTGACCGCGCACGGGGACCTCTGCCATCGGGAGGGCTCAAGCCCGTGTTCCCCCTTTCCTGTCAGCCGACACCGTGACCGCCTTCGTGGCCACACTCGTGGGTCTTGCTCTGGCCGCGGCTGTGCTCGTCGTGGTCAGGGCCACCGGCCAGAGCCATCTCGCCCGGCGCCTTGCCAACCTCGGCGGAGCAGTCTTCCTCGTCCTCTTCGTCATGATCAACGTCTCGGACTGGCCCGGGGGCTTCCTCAACCAGTTCTGGCTCGACCACGCCATCGTCGGCGCTACAGCGGGGACGCTGCTGCTGGCCGCCACGGTCTTTCTCATCTACCGCTACCGCGACCAGCAGCAGCAAGAGCTGCTCGACGAGAGCATCGTGGACGCGGGGCGCACGGAGCTCGTCGACCGCCTGGTCGAAGTTGATATCGCGTTGTCTCTGCTCTGCGCCCCGGCCCAGCCCGCCCTCTGTGAGGACGTCCACGAAAGGGTGCCGCACGGTCTCGAGTGGTTGAAGCAGCATCGCGACGAGGCGGGGATCCTCGTCGACGTCTCGTGGGCCGACGCAGACCCCCGGGTGCGGGTCAGCGCGGAGCACGAGAACGCCCGGGACTGGCGGCTGCCGCTCCTCGACGAGACCGTGCGGCGCGTGGCCGACGGTGTTCGTGACTGGGGTCCCATCCTGATGAGGTCGCGCGCCGGTGAGCGGGACCTGGTCGCGTTCGCGAACGTGCGGCTGGTCCTGGTGCACCTGGATCAGGAGGTGCAGCACGGCAGCGTGATGGACACGGGCGTCGCTCACGACCTCCAGCACGTGGTTCGACGCTTCGCGCGCCTGCTGGTGGTCGACGAGCAGACGGCGGAGCCTCGTGCCAAGCTGCTCGTGCCTGCGTTCGATGCAGAGCTTGCGTCGCATCCCGTGACCACCGCGGACGCGATTGCCAAGGCGCTCCTCAAGCGGATCGAGGATCACATCGAGTCCCGGGTGCGGCTCAAGAGGCACCGCGGACGACGGACCAACGTCGGCAGGACCCCGCCGTCGGCCCGTCAGGAGAAGGCGTCTCCCGCGCCCCTCGACGTAGCACCCGTGCCGGTGCCACATTGAGGGCATGACCGACTCCGCTCTGGAGACGTCCACCGTCTACGAGGCCGCCGGCGGCGGGCCGGGCGTCCGCGCCCTGGCGCACGCCTGGCACGAGCGGGTGCTGGCCGATGAGGTCGTGAGCCATGCGTTCAGCCACGGCTTCGACCCCCACCACACCGAACGGCTGGCGGCGTACTGGGGCGAGGCGCTCGGTGGTCCGCGCGCCTTCTCGGATGCATACGGCGACGAGTCGGCGGTGGTCCGGATGCACAGCGGCAACGGTCAGCACGACGAGATGGACGACCGGGCGGTGGCGTGCTTCGACCTGGCGCTGGACGACGTCGGGATCGGTCCCGAGAACCGCCTGCACTCCGTGCTGCACGACTACTTCGCCTGGGCGACCCGCACGACCATGGCCGCCTTCCCGGACTCCCCCGACGACGTCCCGGACGGGCTGAGCATCCCGCGCTGGTCGTGGGGCGGTCTCGTGCGCACCTGACCCGGGGACCACCCCGGGAAGGACTCGAGTCGGACGTCCGGCGCGGCCTGCTGTGCCACCATGGCTGGCGTGGGGCTGCCGATGCGGATGCTGGGCGCCGACGAGTACGAGGTCCTGCACACCCGGACCCACGCCAAGGCCCTCGTCGGACCTGCGCTCGCGCTGATCGGGACCGGCGCGCTGGTCGGTGCCGGCACCGCGGTCGTCCCCACCGACTACCGCCCGCTCGGCCAGGTCGTCGTGCTCGTGCTCGGGGCGGCGCTCGTCGGCTGGGCCTGCGTCCGGCCGTTCCTCCGCTGGCGGGCCACGACGTACTCGCTGACCAACCGACGCCTCGTCATGCGGACCGGCGTCCTGAGCAGGACCAGCGTCGACCTGCCGCTGTGGCGGATCAACGACGTGTCCACCCGGCGCAGCCTCGGCGACCGGGTGCTCGGCTGCGGGACGTTGGTCGCGCAGACCGCGGGGGAGGGTTCGGTGGCGCTGCGCGACGTTCCCGACGTGCGGCACGTGCAGCGCGCGGTCGCCGAGCAGCTGTTCGGCGAGCTCGACGCCGTGCCGAGTCAGGGGGGCGACCGGTGAGCCACCTCCCGCAGCCGGTCGAGCTTCCGCTCGCGGAACGTTCCTCGGCGCTGCCGCTGCGTACGCAGCTCGTCCGCTTCGTCCTGACCGGCGGCCTCTCCGCGGTCGTCGACTTCGGGCTGCTGGTCCTGCTGATGCACGGGTTCTTCGGGTTCGCGGGGCTCGGCCACACCGCCGCCAAGTCGCTGTCCTTCGTCGCGGGCACGACCACGGCGTACCTGATCAACCGGCGCTGGACGTTCCGCGCGGAACCGTCGCGGCGACGCTTCGCGGCCGTCGTCGTGCTCTACGCGGTCACGTTCGGGCTGCAGGTCGGTCTCTTCTCGTTGCTCTTCACCGCCCTGTCGGCCCAGGACCTGTCGCTGCGGGTCGTGCAGCTCGTGGGCTTCGTCGTCGCCCAGGGTGTGGCGACGACGGTCAACTTCGTCGTGCAGCGCGGCCTGATCTTCAAGCTGTCCTGACCCGGCGTCGACCCGGGGCTTGACCTGGAGTGCGCTCCAGGCACGACGCTGAGGGCATGACCACGACGACCTCGCCCGGCCTGCTGATCGGCGAGGCGGCGAACCTCGCCGGCCTGAGCGTCGAGACCCTGCGCTACTACGACCGGGCCGGCCTGCTCGGAGCGATCCGTCGTGACGCCGGGGGGCGGCGCGTCTTCGACCCCGGGGCCCTGGGTGTGCTCGACGTCGTCCTGCGCCTGCGGCGCAGCGGGATGCCCGTCGAGGACGTGCGGCGCTTCGCCGAGCTGCTGCGCGAGGGCGACGCCCGGCGGCAGGGACGGCTCGCGCTCCTGAGGGAGCACCGCGACCGCCTGCAGGCCCACATCGACGCGCTGCGCTCCGACCTGGCGGTCGTCGAGTGGAAGGTCGCGGCGTACGAGGCGGCGGAGGCCGGGCGGGCCGAGCCCGAGCCGCCGCCGGGCTGGCCGGACCGCCGGGCCGAGCTCGGGGCACGCCTCGACGAGCAGGGTCGGTCGTGACGAGCGTGACCGGAGGGGCGCCCACCCGCAGCCTCGGGGCGGCCGGGCCCGAGGTGTCGGCGCTCGGCGTCGGCACCTGGGCCCTCGGCGGGCCCTTCACCGTGAACGGTCGCGACGCCGGTTGGGGCGAGGTCGACGACGACGTGAGCGTCGCCGCGCTGCACGCGGCCCTCGACGCCGGGGTCACGCTGGTCGACAGCGCCGCGCTCTACGGGTGCGGGCACGCCGAGCGGGTGGTCGGCCGTGCCCTCGCCGCCCTTCCCGGCGACCGGCGTGACCGGGTCGTCGTGGCGACGAAGTTCGGCAGCACGATGGACGAGGTGACCCGGACCGGCACCGGGCAGGACGTGTCGCCCGCGTCGGTCCGCGCCGAGTGCGAGGGCAGCCTCCGGCGGCTTGGGGTCGAGGCGGTCGGGCTCTACCAGCTGCACGGCGGGGTCCGTTCGCGCGCCCAGGCCGAGGACGTGGTCGCCACCCTCACCGGGCTCGTCGACGCCGGCCGGGTGCGCGCGTTCGGCACCGCGCAGGACGAGCCCGAGGTGATCGAGGTCTTCGCCGCGTCGCCGCACTGCCGGGCGGTCCAGAGCCAGCTGAACGTCTTCGGCTGGCAGCAGCCGGTCCTCGACGCGGCCCACGCGCACGGTCTGGCGGTGCTGGCGCGGTCGCCGCTCGCCATGGGTCTGCTGAGCGGGAAGTACACGGCGGAGCGGAGGCCGGCTCCGGGCGACGTGCGGCTGGACACGCCCTGGTGGGACTACTTCGACGAGGGCGCGATGGCCACCTGGCTCGCCCGGCTCGACCGGGTGCGTGACCTCCTCACCGTCGGCGGCCGGAGCCTGGTCCAGGGGTCGCTGTGCTACCTGTGGTCGCTCGACGACGCGGTCATCCCGCTGCCCGGGATCCGGACGCCCGCCCAGGCGGCCGAGAACGCCGGCGCGCTGGCGTACGGGCCGTTGCCCGCCGACGTCGCGACGGAGGTCACCGGCCTGCTCACGGACTCGCCGGGACGTGGAGCCGCCCCCTCGGGCTGAGGACGCGTCCGCCCGTGTGACCAGGGCAGCACCAGCCTGCGGAACAAAGCCCTCCTGCGCATGTCTTGCACCGGGCATGAGAGCAGCTGGAGTGACTGAGTTCGGCGGGCCGGAGGCCCTGCACCTGGTGGACGTCCCGGAGGTGCACGCAGGACCCGGCGAGGTCCGGATCGCGGTGCGGGCGGCCGCAGTCAACCCGACCGACACCTACGCGCGCAACGGTGCGTACGCGTCCCGCCCCGGCGCTCCGGCCGAGATGCCGTGGGTGCCCGGGATGGACGTCGCCGGCGTCGTCGACGAGGTCGGGCCGGACACCGACGGGCGGCTGTCGGTCGGCGACGCCGTGATGGCGATCGTGCTCCCCTCGGGGAGCCACGGCGGCTACCGCGAGCAGATCGCCCTGCCGGCCGCCTCCGTCGTCCGGGTGCCCGCGGGTGCGGACCACGCGGCCGCCGCCTCCCTGCCGATGAACGGCCTCACCGCGCGGCTGGCGCTGGACCGGATGGCCCTGTCCCCGGGCGACGTGCTCGCCGTGACGGGCGCGGCCGGGTCCTTCGGCGGCTACGTCGTGCAGCTGGCCAAGGTCGACGGCCTGACCGTGGTGGCCGACGCGAGCGAGTCCGACGCCGAGCTGGTGCGCTCGCTGGGCGCGGACGTCGTGCTGCCGCGCGGGGAGGGCTTCGCCGCTGCGGTGCGCGAACGCTTCCCCGACGGGGTCGCCGGGCTCGCGGACGGGTCGGTGCAGGGCGCTCAGGTCCTGCCCGCCGTGCGCGACGGCGGGGTGGTGACGACGGTGCGCGGCTACCGCGGCGAGGACGCCGACACCGAGCTCGCCCGCGGGATCCGCGTGCTGCCGGTGATGGTGCGCGACTACGGGCTGGAGACCGCGGAGCTCGACCGGCTGCGCCAGCAGGCCGAGGCGGGCCAGGTCACGCTGCGGGTGGCCGACGTGCTCCCGGCGGCGGAGGCGGCCGAGGCCCACCGCCGCCTCGAGGCGGGAGGCGTGCGCGGCCGGCTGGTGCTCGACTTCAGCTGACGGTGCGGCGTCGCGTCCGGGGGCAGGGCGTGTCGATCATGGTGTTCTCGTCCTCACGGGTGGGCGGCTGCGCAGCCGTCGTCGCCGGGTCCGGCTAGGCTGCCGCGGCGTGACGACCTCGCCCCCACCCGTCCGGCCGTTCGTGGTCGGGATCGTCGGCGGTGGCCAGCTGGCCCGGATGATGTACGAGGCCTCGATCGGGCTCGGGATCCGCGTCGCGCTGCTGGCCGAGGGCCCGGACGTGTCCGCGGCGCAGGTCGTGCGTGACGTGACGGTGGGCGACTACACCGACCACGACACCCTGCGGGCGTTCGCCTCCCGCTGCGACGTGATCACCTTCGACCACGAGCACGTGCCGACCGGTCTGCTGCGCGACCTCGAGGCGACCGGGGTCGCCGTCCGGCCCGGCCCGGACGCGTTGATCCACGCGCAGGACAAGGTCGTGATGCGCGACCGGCTCAGCGCCGCGGGCATCCCGTGCCCGGCCTACCGCGTGGTCGCCGACGCCGACGCCCTGCGCGCGTTCGGGGACGAGACGGGCTGGCCGGTCATCGCCAAGACCTCGCGCGGCGGCTACGACGGCAAGGGCGTCTGGAAGATCGACGGTCCGGAGTCGGCCGAGGAGCCGTTCGCCGCGCTCGGCGGGCTGTCCGCGGGCGCCGAGATCCTGGCCGAGGAGTACGTCGACTTCGCCCGTGAGCTGAGCGCGCTGGTCGTGCGCTCGCCCTCCGGGCAGGCGGTCGCGTACCCGGTCTCGGAGTCGGTCCAGCGGAACGGGATCTGCGTCGAGACCACCACCCCCGCGCCCGGGCTGAGCGAGGAGCAGGCGGTCGCCGCCGAGGCGCTCGCGCTGCAGGTCGCGGGCGAGCTGGGCGTGGTCGGGGTGCTGGCCGTCGAGCTCATGGAACGTCGCGACGGCACCGTGGTCGTCAACGAGCTGGCCATGCGCCCGCACAACACCGGCCACTGGAGCATCGACGGCGCGCACACCTCGCAGTTCGAGAACCACCTGCGCGCGGTGCTCGACCTGCCGCTCGGCGATCCCGGCACGCGCGACCCGTGGACCGTGATGGGGAACGTCCTCGGCGGCACCGAGCTCGACCTGCCCTCGACGCTGCTGCACAACTTCGCCCGCGACCGTCGGCTGCGTGTGCAGCTGTACGGCAAAGAGGTCAGGCCGGGCCGCAAGGTCGGGCACGTGACCGCGTACGGCGACGACCTCGTCGAGGTACGCAAGCGGGCCCGGCACGCGGCCGGCTACCTGATGGGAGACCCGGATGCCTGATGACACCACGCCCCGGGTCGGCATCGTCATGGGGTCGGACTCGGACTGGCCGACGATGGAGGCCGCGGGTCTGGCGCTCGCGGAGTTCGGGGTCGCGTACGAGGCCGACGTCGTCTCGGCGCACCGGATGCCGGACGCGATGCTGACGTACGGACGCTCGGCCCACGAGCGCGGGCTCGAGGTGATCATCGCCGGGGCCGGGGGAGCGGCGCACCTGCCGGGGATGCTGGCCGCGGTGACGCCGCTGCCGGTGATCGGGGTGCCGGTCGCGCTCAAGCACCTCGACGGGATGGACTCGCTGCTGTCGATCGTGCAGATGCCGGCCGGCGTGCCGGTGGCGACGGTCTCGATCGGCAACGCCCGCAACGCCGGCCTGCTGGCCGTCCGCATCCTGGCGGCCGGCGACCCGGTCCTGACGGTCGCGATGCTCGCGTTCCAGGACGACCTGCGGCGCAGCGCGGAGGCGAAGGGCGAGGCGGTGCGACGTGCCGTCCACCCCGGGTGAGGTGGTCGGCGGCCTGAGCCTGCTCGCGCGGTCCGCGACGTTCCTGCTGCGGCGCCCGCGGCTCTTCTGGCTCGGTGCCGTGCCACCTCTGATCACGTCCGTGGTCTTCGTCGTGGTGCTGGTGCTGCTGGTGGACCAGCTGAGCGTGGTGACGACGACGCTCACCCCGTTCGCCGCGGGCTGGTCGGCGGGGCTGGCCCTCGCGGCCCGCGTCGTCGTCGGCACGCTCGTGGTCGCGGGCACCGTGCTGGTCATGGTCCTGGTCTTCAGCACGCTGACCCTGGCCATCGGCTCGCCGGTCTACGACGCGATCAGCGAGGCGGTGGACCGGACGTTCCCGGGCGCGCCGAAGGCCCTCGAGGAGCCCGTCCGGACCGGGGTGCTGCGGGCGGTCCGCCAGTCCGTCGGGCTCGTCGGGGTCGCCGCGGCCGGCGCGCTGGTCTTCTTCGGGGTCGGCTTCGTGCCGGTGCTCGGCCAGGTCGTCGCGGCCGTGGGAGGGGCGCTGTTCGGCGGCTGGATGCTGGTGGTCGAGCTGGTCGGCAGCCCGCTCGAACGTCGCGGCGTGCTCACCCTCCGCGGCCGCCACCAGACCCTCGCGCGTCGGCGCTGGCGCAGCCTCGGGCTGGGCGTGCCGTGCTTCCTGCTGCTCTCGGTCCCGTTCGTCGCCGTGGTGGTCTTCCCGGTCGCGACGGCCGCCGGGACGTTGCTGGCGCGGCAGCTCCTGGACGAGTCGACCGACCTCCCGGACCGTCGGCCCCGACAAGTTACCGGTCGGTAACTTCGGGCGTACGCTGCCCGCATGGTCCCCACCGTCGAGGACGCCGCCGTGATGTTCCGGCCCACCGAGGAGCACGAGGCCTTCCGCGCCGCCGTGCGTGAGCTCTGCGACGACAAGGTCGCGCCGCTGGCCGCGGACGTCGACGAACGGGCCGAGTTCGGCTGGGCCTCCTACGAGGCGCTGCGGGCCGGCGACTTCCACGCGCCGCACGTCCCGGAGGCGTACGGCGGGGTGGGGGCCGACGCGCTCGCCACCGTGATCGTCATCGAGGAGGTCGCCCGCGCCTGCGCGTCCACCTCGCTCGTCCCCGCCGTGAACAAGCTGGCCACCCTGCCCTGGGTGCTGGCCGGGAGCGAGGAGCTGCGCCGGCGCTACCTGCCGCAGGTGGCGAGCGGCGCGGCGATGGCCAGCTACTGCCTCTCCGAGTCCGAGGCCGGCTCCGACGTCGCGGCGATGCGGACCCGGGCCGTGCGCGACGGCGACGGCTGGGTGCTGGACGGCGCCAAGCGCTGGATCAGCAACGCCGGCGTCTCGAGCCTCTACACCGTCTTCGCGGTGACCGACCCGACCGCTCCCCGCGGGCACGGCATCAGCGCGTTCGTGGTCGAACGCGACGACCCGGGGGTGTCGTTCGGTGCCCCGGAGAAGAAGCTCGGCATCAAGGGTTCGCCGACCTGCGAGGTCTACCTCGACCACGTGCGGGTCCCCGCGGACCGGCTCGTCGGCGAGCCGGGCGGCGGGTTCGCCCTGGCGATGCGCACCCTCGACCACACCCGGGTGACGATCGCCGCGCAGGCGGTCGGCATCGCGCAGGGCGCCCTCGACGCCACGCTGGCCTACGTCGCGGGGCGCCAGCAGTTCGGTCACGCCGTCGCCGACTTCCAGGGCGTGCAGTTCATGCTCGCCGACATGGGCATGCGGGTCGAGGCCGCGCGTCAGCTCACGTACGCCGCCGCCGGGCGTTCCGAGCGCGACGACCCGGACCTGACGTGGTTCGGCGCCAGCGCGAAGTGCTTCGCCTCCGACGTCGCCATGGCCGTGACCACGGACGCCGTGCAGCTGTTCGGCGGCTACGGCTACACCCGCGACTACCCGGTCGAGCGGATGATGCGCGACGCCAAGATCACCCAGATCTACGAGGGCACCAACCAGGTGCAGCGGGTCGTCATGGCCCGTCAGCTGCTCAAGCGCTGACCGGCCCGGCGACGTCGCCGACCCGAAGGGTCCGACGAGAAGGCGATCAGGAACCTCCCCGGGGACCATCTTCGAGGGGGCTCTCGTACGACCCTGGTCTTCATCTCGTGGACCGCCCGAGAAGACGGCTTGTCTGAGAGCCACCTGTCAGCAGCCTGTGCTTGCATGCAGCTCTCGGGTCGGAGAAACCGGCCCACAGCTCAGGGGGTCCCCCAGGTGAACCATCGACCACGCGCCGTGACACGCGCCGCCCGCTCGCTGCTGGTGGCCGCCGCGGTCGCCGCCACCGCCCTCGCCGGAGCGGTCCCGGCCGGCGCCGCCAGCCGCCCCGCGCTCACCCTGGAGGCGTCGCGCTCGACGGTCACGCTGACCCGCTACTCCGACGGCGACGACACGTTCATGGAGGGCGACCTCGGCGTCTACGCGATCGCGGACGTCAAGCAGGCGTTCGAGGTCCGCGCCCAGCGCAAGAACTACGACAGCGCGATCAAGGCCAGGCTGGTGCGCAAGGGCCACGACAAGACCCTGCCCGTCCCGGCCGACTTCACGGGGCTCAAGGACTTCTCGCGCACCACGTTCCGCGACGCCAAGGGCAAGGTCGTCTCGACGTCGACCGCCACCTTCTGCCCGAACGTCTACGACCCGGTCCGCCGGACGCCGAAGGCCCCGGCCACCTCGCCCTTCCCGCAGGGCTGCGACGCCAACCCCTACTCGCTCGGCGCCGTCTGGGGCCTGCAGGCCGGCTACGCCGCCAGCCTCACCGACTACGACGGCTACGACGGGTCGGGCTCCCTGCCCGACCTCGTCCCCGGCTCGTACCTGGCGACCACGTCCATCACGCCCGCCTACCGCAAGGCGCTGGGCATCTCGGAGAGCAAGGGCTCCACGAACGTGCGGGTCACGGTCGTCGAGGGCGAGGACGACGACTGCCGCACGTCCCGCGGCTGCCGGACGACCGACCGGGCGCGCTCGAGCGCCCAGGCCACCGCGCGGGTCGAGAAGGCGCCGACGCGGCTGACCGGCAAGAAGGCCAAGCCCAGCGGTCCGCTGCCCGACCTGCGGTCGCTGCCGGCCTGGGGGATCGTGGCCGACGGCCACTACCTGAACTTCAGCGCCACCGTCTGGAACGCCGGTCCGGGTCGCCTGGTCGTCGACGGGTTCCGGGACAAGAAGAACCCCGACCTCATGAACGCCTACCAGTACTTCTTCACCGCCAAGGGCAAGCAGAAGGGCTACGCGCGGGTCGGCGGCATGGAGTGGGACGCGCGGGAGCACCACCAGCACTGGCACTTCAAGGACTTCGCCCGCTACAGCCTGGTCAGCGCGGACTCCAAGACCCGGGTCGTGAGCGGCAAGGAGGCCTTCTGCCTCGCCAACACCGACGCGGTCGACTACACCGTCAAGGGTGCGAACTGGAAGCCCGGCAACACCGACCTGTCCACCGCCTGCGGCGACCGCCAGGCCCTCGGGGTCCGCGAGGTGCTGGACACCGGGTCGGGCGACACCTACGAGCAGTTCCGCGAGGGCCAGGCGTTCGACCTGACCGGCGTGAAGAACGGCAGCTACTACATCGAGGTGGCGGCCAACCCCGACACGGTGCTCCACGAGCGCAGCACCAAGAACAACGTGTCGCGGCGCCTGGTGGTGATCGGCGGGTCCAAGGACAAGCGGACCGTGCAGGTGGCCAAGGTCGGCGTCATCGTCGAGCCCCCCGTCGAGATCGACGAGGGCGACGAGGGGGACGACCTGTTCCGCTGAGCCTGCCCGTACGACCTGCCGCCCGGACGCTCCCGCGTCCGGGCGGCAGCCGTGCGGCCCAGCCTGTGAGGCTGCCAAGGTCTGGGGAAAACCCCGGTCGGCGTCCTGCGGAACCGTCAGAATGCTGCCCATGACGACCTCGCAGGACCCGACGCAGCTCTTCGGGCCACCACCGCCGGGCGACGGCGGGCTCTTCGCCGGCGGCTCGATCCTCGCCACGCGGACGGGGGTCGCAGCCGCTGCCGAGCAGTGGGCGGCCGGCGCCGCCAGCCTGGACCTCGACGAGCTCTCCGTCGAGCTGCTCGAGGTCGCGCAGCGGCGTCCGGGTGCGCCGGCCGAGAACGCGGCCGGGCGCCGCGCCTCGGCCCTGATGCTGGCCCGCCGGTTCCCCGAGGCGCTGGCCGCCCTGCCGCCGGGGGTCACGCTCCCGCCACCCGGGGACGACGACCTCAACCGCGACCACCTCGTGCTGGCCACCTGCCGGGCCGCGCTCGGTGACGACGACGCGCTGGGCTGGCTGCGCCAGGTCGCGCCCCTGGTGTCGGCGACGGACTGGGCCGGCTACCTGGCCCACTGCCTGCTCCGGGTCGGTGACGCCCGCGGCGACCTCGGGCTGTCGGAGGCCTCGCTCGGCCAGCTGCAGCGGCTGGGTGACAAGGGCCGCAGGGTCCTCCCGCGCATCGTCTCCGACCTGGTCGCCCGGCGGCCACGGGGCCGGCCACCGGGCAAGGCGGGTCGGGGTCGGCTGTGGGGAGCGCCCGGCGACAACCCGGGTGCGAACGCGGTGCGCGAGTCGGCGGCCGTGCTCCGGGCGGGCACCGACCTGCTGCACGGTGCCTCGGAGTCGTTCGTGTCCGACCCGGCCCTGGTGCTCGACACCGCGGAGCTGCTCCGGATGCGCGGCGACGAGTCGAGCGCGGCGCTGCTGCTGCACGCGGTCAACCGCACCAACCCGCACGTCGCCCGGATCGAGGCCGCGCTGGCCGCGTACGTGCCGCGCGGTGCGAAGGGCCGGCGCCGCCTGCGCCGTGGGCTGCTCCTCGGGCTCGGGGCGATCGCGTTCCTGGTCAGCGGGGTCGCGGGCTACCCGCTGCTCGCGATGTTCTGGGCGCTCGGCATCGGTGCCGTCGAGCTGTTCGCCCGCGAGCCGGGACTGAACCGCTTCGACACGGGCGTCCTGGGCGAGTACGCCGAGAAGGCCGGCATCCGCGCCTTCTTCGCCGTCCCGACCTCCGTGGCCGACGAGACCCCCGCGGGAGGGAGGCGCAAGGTCCTGCCGCTGGTGCTCGGGATCGTCGCGCTGGTGCTCGGCATCGTGATCTTCCCCGGGGCGAGGGACGCGGCCGCGTCGCACGGCCCGGCCGCGGGCTGGGCCACCTCGCCCGGCCTGTCCTGCTTCCTGGTCTGGATCCTGCTGTTCCCCGTCCTCGTCGCCTGGGCGGCCAGCCTCATCCCGGGTCGGCGCCTCGGCTACGCCGTCCCGCAGCTGTCCGCCGCGCAGGCCGCGTGCCAGTGCCGCCGCTGGGCCTACGTGTCCGGCCCGTTCGCGCTGGCCTACGGCAACGTCCACCTGACCCCGGTCCAGACGCCGCCGGAGCTCGGTCCGGTCCTCGACCGGTACGGCCCGCTGCCTCCGTCGGTGGTCAGCTGCGCGACCACGGGCGCGGCCTGGCTGGTGCTCACGCTCGGCCCCGAGAACGGCAAGATCCTGCTGCGCAGCCCGCTCGGCACGATCCCCGACCCGGTCGAGCCGCCGTCGGAGGGGCTGTCGACCGGTCAGTACCTGTAGCCGACCGCCGGGGCCGGCGGGCCGGACCTACCTGGCGTACCTGCCGAGCTTGGAGGTGTCACCCCGCGCGATCGCGGCGAACATGTCCTGGGCCTCCGACTCGTCCCACAGGACCGCCGACCCGACGGGCGAGCTGTAGCCGGGGTCCGACACCGGCACCGTGAGCGTGAGCCCGTCGCCGGCCGAGACCGCTCGCAGGGCCAGCGCGGCGCGGGCCGTGTCCACGATCGTCGTGTCCTGGCCGATCTTGACCGCCGAGGCGGTCGACGTGCAGAGCCGCCAGTAGCGGACGGGGTTCAGCACGGTCGCCGGGGACGCGGACTTCGCGGCGACGGCCGCCAGCATCTGGCGTTGCCGCTCGACGCGGCCGAGGTCGCCGCGCGGGTCCGCCTTGCGCATCCGCACGTACCCCAGCGCGGTGGTCCCGTCGAGGGTCTGGCACCCCTTCTTGAGGTCGAGGTGGGAGTCGCGGTCCTTGATCGCCGCCGGGACGCACATCCGGATCCCGTCCAGGGCGTCGATCACGGACACGAACCCGCCGAACCCGACCTCGGCGTAGCCGTCGACGCGCAGGCCCGTGTCCTGCTCGACCGTCTGCACGAGCAGGTCGGGACCGCCGATGGCGTACGCGGCGTTGATCTTGTTCCGGCCGTTGCCCGGGATGGCGACGTAGGAGTCGCGGGGGAGCGAGACCAGCACGGGCTTCCCGGTCACGGGGCGGTAGACCAGCATGATCGTGTCGGTCCGCTGGCCGCCGACGGAACCGGTGCCCAGCTTCTTCTGCTCCGCCTTGGACAGCCCTTCGCGCGAGTCGGAGCCGACCAGCAGGAACGTCTCGCCCGGCTGGTCGCCGGGCCGCCGCCCGCTCGGGGTGTCGTCCACGCGCCCGACCTGGCTCCACGCGTACGCGGGCACGCCGACGAGCCAGACCAGCGCGAGCAGCACGAGGACGAGGACCGCCCGGAGAGCCGTACGCACCGGGCGTCGGCGACGTGGCGGCCGGCCCCCGCCCCGGGAGCCGTCACCGGGAGCGCCGGGGTCTGCCGGACCGTTCGGCCCGCGCGGCGCGGCCCCCGGCGGTCGGGGGTCCAGGCCCTCGCCGTAGCCCGGCGTCCGTGGGTAGCCCGCCGGTGCCGGTCCGGGTGCTGGGCTCGGTGCTGGCCTGGTCGCCGGGGCGGGCTGCGCCGGGGCGGCTTGCGCCGGTGCGGCCTCGGGCGCCAGCACGCGGGTCGGCTCCGGCTCCGGGCGGCGCTGCTCACGCCCGTAGAGCCAGTCGAGGTCGGCCTCGTGGCGGTTCGCCATGACCTCGAGGCTACCGGCGGAGGATCCGGCTGTCGTCAGGCCGTGGACCCGCCCGATCGGTCCCGGACCCACCCGGCGTGGCACACCCGGGGTGACCCGCGTCCCTGTCCATACTGACGGACGGCCTGCTCCGGCGGGCCGTTCCACGCTGTCGGCAGAGAGGCTCCACCCGGTGTCCAGCACCTTGACGCCCGAGCGCGAGGCCGCGTCCGACGACGGCGGCTCCGCCGAGCGCGACCGGCTGATCGTCGAGTCGTTGCAGACCGCGCAGCGCCGCAGCGAGGGCGTCAAGCTCCGCCGCGGGCTCACGTTCCTGCTCATGACGCTGGTCCTGCCCGGCTCCGCCCAGGTGGCGGCGGGCAACCGGCGGCTGGGTCGGGTCGCGCTGCGGGTGTGGGCGGCGCTGTGGGTGCTCGCCATCCTGGCCGGGCTCCTCGTGCTCGTGTGGCACAGCGCCGTGATCGACGTGATGGCGAGGCCGGTCACGCTGCGGGTGGTGCAGGGGCTGCTCGTCGTGCTCGGCGTCGGCTGGGCGCTGCTCTTCCTCGACGCCTGGCGGATCAGCAGCCCGCCGGAGATGGCGCGTCGGCACCGGCTCGGCTTCGCGATGCTCAGCGCGGGCCTCGCCTTCGCCGTGCTGATCGGGCTGGTGGCCTCGGCGAACGTCGTGTCCGCCCAGCGCGAGCTGGTCAGCACGGTGTTCGCCGGCGGCGGCGACAAGGCCGCCAAGGCGGGTCGCATCAACGTCCTGCTGATGGGCGGCGACGCCGGCCCCGACCGGACGGGGCTCCGGCCGGACAGCATGACCGTGGCGAGCGTCGACGAGGCGACCGGTCGGACCGTGCTGATCAGCCTGCCGCGCAACCTGGAGAAGGCGCCGTTCCCGGCGTCCTCCCCGATGCACAAGAAGTTCCCCAAGGGCTTCGACTGCCCCCACGACGTCTGCATGCTCAACGCCGTCTACACGTACGCGATGGGCCACAAGGAGCTCTACCCCCACGTCAAGAACCCGGGGGCCCAGGCCACCAAGGAGGCCATCGAGGGCGTCACCGGGCTGACGATCAACTACTGGACGCTGATCGACCTCAAGGGCTTCCAGGACCTCGTCGACGCGGTGGGCGGCATCACCATGGACGTCTACCGCAAGGTGCCGATCGGCGGCGGCCCCACCCACCCGATCTACGGCTACGTCGAGGCGGGCAAGAACCGGCACCTGAACGGGTACGAGGCGCTCTGGTTCGCCCGGTCGCGCTCGGACTCCAGCGACTGGGACCGGATCGTCCGCCAGAAGTGCGTGATGAACGCGATGCTCAACCAGCTCGACCCGGTGACCGTGCTGACCAAGTTCAACGGGATCGCCAGCGCGAGCAAGGAGATCGTCGCGACGGACGTCCCCAGCTCGCAGGTCTCGACGATGCTCGACCTCGCGCAGAAGGCGAAGACCAAGCCGGTCGGCAGCCTGGCCATCGTCCCGCCCCTGCTGAAGAGCCCGGCCGACCCCGACTTCGGCAAGATCCGGGCGGCGATCGCCGAGCAGATCACGAAGTCCGAGGCGATGGACCAGCCGAAGGCCTCGACCCCGGCCGCGCCGGCGGGCAACGCCTCGGCCAGCGCCAAGCCGAAGAAGTCGTCCAGCAGCTCCAGCACGTCGGACCCGGGCAAGAAGGGCGTGGACACCTCCAACCTGTCCAAGGTCTGCTCTGCCTGACCCCGACGCACCCGGACGAGGGGACGAACGCGTGAGCTCCGGCTGGCCCGGCGTCACCGTGGTGATGCCGGTGCTCAACGAGGAGCGCGACCTCGAGGCGGCCGTGTCCGGGGTGCTCACCCAGGACTACCCCGGTGAGCTGGAGGTCGTCCTCGCGGTCGGCCGGAGCCGCGACGCGACCCGGTCGATCGCGGATGCGCTCGCCGCCTCGGACCCCCGGGTCCGGGTCGTCGACAACCCCGCGTCGAGGACGCCGCACGCGCTCAACCTCGGCGTCGCGGCCGCCCGCCACGACGTGATCGTGCGGGTCGACGGCCACGGGATGCTGACCGACGGCTACATCCGCCGCGCGGTGGAGCTGCTGGCCGAGACCGGCGCCGCGAACGTCGGCGGGGTCATGGACGCC
The DNA here is from genome assembly GCA_964251895.1 of uncultured Friedmanniella sp. Classification (GTDB taxonomy): domain Bacteria; phylum Actinomycetota; class Actinomycetes; order Propionibacteriales; family Propionibacteriaceae; genus Microlunatus. The sequence continues at coordinate 56,675 of CAXULL010000020.1, read as the reverse complement.
CAGGGGTCCACGCCGTTCGAGGAGGCGGTCGCGGCCGCGTACACGACCAAGCTCGGGCTCGGCGGCAGCTCGTTCCACCTCGCGGAGTCGCAGGCGGGACCCGCCGAGACGGTGTTCCTCGGGGTCTTCCGCCGGGAGGCGCTGCAGGCGGTCGGCGGCTTCGACGAGACGATGCACCGCGCGCAGGACTGGGAGCTCAACCACCGCCTCATCGCCAGCGGTCGCACCATCTGGTTCTCCCCGGAGCTGCGGGTCACCTACCGCCCGCGCTCGTCCGTCCGGGCGCTGGCCAAGCAGATGTACGACACCGGCAAGTGGCGGCGCGAGGTCATCCGGCGCTACCCCGACACCGCCAACGTCCGCTACCTGGCGCCGCCGGTCGCGACGGCCGTCCTCGTGGTCGGTTCGGTCCTCGGTGCGGTCGGCTCGCTGACGGGGTCCCGGCTGCTCCGCACGGCCTGGCTGGCGCCCGGGGGGTACGCGGCCGTCATCGTCGGCGGCTCGGCCGTCACCTCGCGCTCGATGTCGGACGCGGCCCGCCTGCGCCTGCCGGTCGTGCTGGCCGTCACCCACCTGTCCTGGGGCGCCGGCTTCCTGGTGGGGCTGCGCCGGCCGCGCAGGTGAGTGGTGGCCGCTGAGCTCCTCCAGCCACCGGTCGGGTGGACCCAGCCGTTCAGGTGGGGTCTGCTCACGGTTCTCGACCCAGGCTCAGCGTGGGAGCTTCCCGACCTCGAGGCTCCAGGAGGCGCCCACGCGACCGCGACCTGCGTGACCGCGTCCGTCCTGCACGCCAGCGACGTCGAGGTCTTCGAGGGTTGGCCTGACGACCTCCCGCTTCCCCTGGCACAGGTCGACGTCGTCATCGCCACCTCGGAGGCTCCCCCTGGCTCTCAGGTCGATCTGGACCGGGAGCTGACGTGTCCGTCGGGGCACCTGGAGATCGGCGACGCCGAGAGCGCCCGACTCGTCAACGTGGTGCCGGGAGTCGTGCGTGTCCAGATGAGTCTTTTTCCGCAGGATCACGCGGCCGTGGTGGTGCTCCGGCTGCTTCCTCGCCGTCCTCGCTGACGAGTGCGCGAAGACTCGCGCGCACTCGCAGTCGGCCGGTGGCGCCGGCCGGCGAGTGCGCAGCTCCGCACGCGACACGCCACGTCGCAGGGTGCGCACGTGCGCAGTGGGCGAGCGCCTCGGGTCGAGGCCTTTGCGGCGCCTCGTTTGCTCTGCTACTTTGTCCTGACAAACTTCGTCAGGAGCACCCATGCCACTGGTCCGGATCGATGTCGTCGAGGGGCGCCGGCCCGCCGAGCTCCGTCGGCTCGCCGACGTGGTGCAGGAGGTCGTCGAGGAGGTCTTCGCCGCCCCGCCGCGGGACCGCTACCAGGTCGTCGACGAGCACCCGTCCAGCCACCTGATCCTCTCCGACACCGGTCTCGGCTTCGAGCGGACCGACGACCGGGTGCTGGTGCAGGTCTTCCAGCAGGGCCGCAGCGACGAGCAGAAGAAGGCGCTCTACGCTCGCCTCGCCGAACGGCTGGAGTCCGACTGCGGGGTCGCGACGACCGACCTCGTGGTCTCGGTCGCGGCGAACGGCCGCGCCGACTGGTCCTTCGGGCTGGGCCGGGCGCAGTTCCTCGAGGGCGACCTGTGATGTCGCTGAAGTATCGGGTCTTTGTCAGGACAAAGCATTGACAGTGTCAGTCCCTGCTCGTAAGTTCGTCCAAGGTGTCTGCCCCGTGCGTCGGGTACTCGAAGGAGAGCGATGACCAGCCAGCCAGCCGTGCCCGGCGACCGGGGAGTGGCGGGTCCCGACGGGCTCGAGGTGCTGACCTTCGGGCGCGCCGGTGTCGACGTCTACCCCCTCCAGGTGGGCGTGGGGCTGGAGGACGTCGAGACGTTCGGCAAGTACCTCGGCGGCACCACCGCGAACGTGGCCGTCGCCGCCGCGCGGTTCGGGCACCGTACGGCGATCATCACCGGGGTCGGTGACGACCCGTTCGGCCGCTTCGTGCGCAGGGCGCTGCGCGACCTCGGCGTGAGCGACGAGCACGTGGTCACCAACCACACGTACGCGACCCCGGTCACCTTCTGCGAGATCTTCCCGCCGGACGACTTCCCGCTCTGGTTCTACCGCAAGCCGACCGCGCCGGACCTGCAGATCACGCCCGCCGACATCGACTTCGACGCGGTCCGCGGCACCGACCTGCTGTGGCTGTCGGTCACGGGTCTCAGCGAGGAGCCGAGCCGTCAGAGCCACTTCGAGGTGCTCGAGGCGCGGGCGCGGGCTTCGTTCACCGTGCTCGACCTGGACTACCGCCCGATGTTCTGGGACACGCCGGCGCACGCGACCGAGCAGGTGCAGCGCGCGCTGCCGCAGGTGACGGTGGCGGTCGGCAACCGCGAGGAGTGCGAGGTCGCGGTCGGGGAGACCGAGCCGGAGCGTGCGGCCGACGCCCTGCTCGCGGCGGGCGTGGAGCTCGCCGTGGTCAAGCAGGGCCCCAAGGGCGTGCTGGCCAAGACGCGGTCCGGCGAACGGGTCGAGGCCCCGCCGATCCCCGTCCGGCCGCTGAACGGCCTCGGGGCCGGCGACTCCTTCGGGGGCTCGCTGATCCACGGGCTGCTCGAGGGCTGGCCGCTGGAGAAGGTGCTGCGCCACGCGAACGCGGCCGGAGCCATCGTGGCCTCCCGGCTCGAGTGCTCGACGGCGATGCCGACGCACGAGGAGATCGAGACGCTGCTCGCGGGGGGAGACCCGAACGAGCGTCTCGCCGACTCGTTGGCCTCGCACTTCGCCGGGTCCGGCCGATGACCGCCACCTCGACGACCGTGCACCGCCCGTCCGCGGTCGGGCTCGTCTCCGACGGGCGCTTCGTGTCCTCGGTGGCCGAGATCAACGAGGTCCGGGCCCGCGAGCCGCAGCGGATCGGCGAGCTGCTGGCCAACCGCGAGCGCCGCGAGCTCTTCGGGGCCGACGGCAAGCTGATGATCGTCGCCTGCGACCACCCCGCCCGCGGGGCGCTGGGCGCGTCGGGCAAGAAGAACGCGATGGCCGACCGCCTCGAGCTGCTCGACCGGCTCGCCACCGCGCTGTCACGGCCCGGGGTCGACGGGCTGCTCGCCACCGCGGACATCGCCGAGGACCTGCTCCTGCTGGGCGCGCTCGAGGGCAAGCTCGTCTTCGCGTCGCTGAACCGCGGCGGCCTCCAGGGGTCGTCGTTCGAGATGGACGACCGCAACACCGGCTACGACGTGCGGGGGACCGTCGAGGCGCGGTTCGACGGGCTGAAGATGCTCACCCGGATCGACCTCGACGACCCGGGCACCGTCGCCACGCTCGAGCGCCAGGGCCAGGTCGTGACGGAGTGCAACCGGGCCCGCCTGATCGCCATGGTCGAGCCGTTCATGTCGCGCCGGGTGCCCAGCAAGCACGGCACCAAGGTCGTCAACGACCTGACGGCCGACGCGGTGATCAAGTCCGTGGCGATCGCCTCGGGGCTGGGTGCCTCGAGCGCGTACACGTGGATGAAGCTGCCGGTCGTGCCGGAGATGGAGCGCGTGATGGCGTCGACCACGCTGCCGACCCTGCTGCTCGGGGGCGACCCCGAGAGCGCGCCCGACGAGACGTACGCCTCCTGGTCGGCCGCGCTCGCGCTGCCGTCGGTGCGGGGGCTGGTCCTCGGCCGGACGATGCTCTACCCGGCCGACGACGACGTGGCCAAGGCCGTCGACACCGCCGTGGGGCTGGTCCGGTGAAGATCGAGCAGCAGGCGCTCCGCCAGGTCGAGGACGAGAAGTACTACCTCCCGGCGGGGACCGCGGGCGCCGACGGCTACGACGTCGCCGTCACCCCCGAGTCGGCCGGCTGGGGCTACTCGGGCCTCCACGTGATCACCCTGGCGGCCGCCGAGGAGCACGGGTTCGCCACGGGAGGCGACGAGGTCCTCGTCGTGCCGCTCAGCGGCGCCGTCTCCGTCGAGGCCGACGGCAGCCACCTCGACCTGGCCGGACGCGCCGACGTGTTCGCCGGCCCGACCGACTTCGCCTACCTGCCGCCGGGCACCACGGCGACGCTGGTCAGCGAGCGCGGCGGCCGGTTCGCCCTCTGCTCCGCCCGCACGGACCGCCGCCTGCCCGTCCGGCACGGCGCGGCGGCCGACGTCCCGGTCGAGCTGCGCGGGGCCGGGCGGTCCAGCCGCCAGGTGCGCAACTTCGGCACCCCCGCGGCCCTCGACGCCGGGGCCATCATCGCCTGCGAGGTCATCACCCCGGGTGGCAACTGGTCGTCCTACCCGGCGCACAAGCACGACGAGGCGAGCGCGACCGAGAGCGCGCTGGAGGAGATCTACTACTTCGAGATCGCCGCCGGCCCGCAGGGTCAGCCGGGCCTCGGTCTCATGCGGACCTCGTCCTCGCCCGGCCACCCCATCGAGGTGACCGAGGAGGTGCACGACCGCGACGTCGTGCTCGTCCCGCACGGGTGGCACGGCCCGGCGGTCGCCGCTCCCGGGCACGCGATGTACTACCTGAACGTCATGGCCGGCCCGCCTCCCGCGGACGGTGGCGAGCGCGCCTGGCTCATCACCGACCACCCCGACCAGACCTGGATCCGCAGCACGTGGGCGGACCAGGAGGTCGACCCCCGACTCACGACCAAGGAGGGCTCCTAGTGGGAGACACCGTCAGGATGACCGTCGCCCAGGCGACCATCAACTTCCTCGGGGCCCAGCACAGCGAGTCCGACGGGGTCGAGCAGAAGCTCTTCGCCGGCTGCTTCGGCATCTTCGGCCACGGGAACGTGGCCGGTCTCGGCCAGGCGCTGCTGCAGGCCGAGCTCGAGCAGCCGGACCTGCTGCCGTACGTGCTCGGACGCAACGAGCAGGCCATGGTGCACTCGGCGGTCGCGTACGCCCGGATGAAGGAACGCCGCCAGACCTGGGTCGTCTCGACCAGCGTCGGCCCGGGCGCGACGAACATGCTCACCGGTGCCGCGCTCGCGACGATCAACCGGCTGCCCGTGCTGCTGCTGCCGGCGGACACGTTCGCCGACCGCTCGGCCTCGCCGCTGCTGCAGGAGCTGGAGCAGCCGTACGCCGGCGACCTCACGGTCAACGACGCGTTCCGGCCCGTCTCGACCTACTTCGACCGCGTCTGGCGTCCCGAGCAGCTCGCCCCGGCCCTGATGTCGGCGATGCGCGTGCTCACCGACCCGGCGACCACCGGTGCGGTCACGGTCTGCTTCCCGCAGGACGTGCAGGTGCAGGCGTACGACTGGCCCGTCGAGCTCTTCGAGCGTCGGGTCTGGCACATCGCCCGGCCGCTGCCCGAGACCCGCGTGCTCGAGCAGGCGGCGGCCGCGATCCGGGCGGCGAAGCGGCCGCTGGTCGTCGCCGGCGGTGGCGTCCACTACTCCGGGGCCACCGAGGCCCTGGCCGCCTTCTGCGCGGCGACCGGCATCCCGGTCGGGCAGACCCAGGCGGGCAAGGGCACGCTCGTCTACGACCACCCGCAGTGCCTGGGCGCCATCGGCTCGACCGGCACGACGGCCTCCAACGCGATCGCCGCGGAGGCCGACCTGGTGATCGGCATCGGGACCCGCTACTCCGACTTCACGACCGCGAGCCGGACGGCGTTCGCCGACCCGGGTGTCGCGTTCGTCAACGTCAACGTGGCCGGCATCGACGCGGTCAAGCAGTCCGGGCTCTCCGTCGTCGCCGACGCCCGCGAGACCCTCACCGCACTCACCGAGCTGCTGGCCGGTCACCGCGTCGAGCAGGCGTACGTCGACCGCTACACCGCTCTCGACGCGGAGTGGGAGGCCACGGTCGAGCGCGTCTACGCCGAGGAGGAGCCGGCCCCGGGCCTGCTCACCCAGAACGCGCTGATCGGCGCCGTGAACGAGGCCTCCGACCCGCGCGACGTCGTGGTCTGCGCCGCCGGCTCGATGCCCGGCGACCTGCACAAGCTGTGGCGCACGCGGGACCCGAAGGGCTACCACGTCGAGTACGGCTACTCCTGCATGGGCTACGAGATCGCCGGCGGCCTGGGCGTGGCGATGGCCTGCCCGGACCGCGACGTGTTCGTCATGGTCGGCGACGGGTCGTACCTGATGATGGCGACCGAGCTGGCCACGGCCGTGCAGGAGCACGTCAAGATCATCACGGTGCTCGTGCAGAACCACGGCTACGCCTCGATCGGCGCGCTGTCGGAGTCGCTCGGCTCGCAGCGCTTCGGCACCCGCTACCGCTACCGCAACGCCGAGAGCGGTCGCCTCGACGGTGCCAACCTGCCGGTCGACCTCGCCGCCAACGCCGCGAGCTTCGGGCTCGAGGTCCTCCGGGCGACGACCAAGGCCGAGCTGACCGACGCCATCAAGATCGCCAAGGCCGGCACCGAGCCCGTCGTGATCTACGTCGAGACCGACCCGCTGGTCGACGCCCCCTCGTCCGAGTCCTGGTGGGACGTGCCGGTGAGCGCCACGTCGACGCTCGGGTCCACCCAGCAGGCCCGCGTCACCTACGAGGAGCACAAGGCCCGGCAGCGGCTGTTCCTCACCCCGCCCCACCCCCAGTCCTGACCTCTTCGACGAGCTCAGGGAACGTCAACCCGAAGCACCTCCACCGCAGAAGGAGCACCACCGCAGTGCCTGGCAAGCTGACCATCGGAACCGCCCCCGACTCCTGGGGCGTCTGGTTCCCCAGCGACCCCGAGCAGGTCTCGGCCGACGTCTTCCTCCGCGAGGTGGTGGAGGCCGGCTACGAGGCCATCGAGCTCGGCCCGTACGGCTACCTCCCCTCGGACCCGCGCGAGCTGGCCGACACCCTGGAGGCGCACGGGCTGACCGTGCTGGCAGGGACCGTGTTCTCGCACCTGCACCGGCCCGACGCGTGGGACTCGGTCTGGAAGCAGGTGACCGACGTCGCGGCGCTGACCAAGGCCGTGGGCGGAGAGCACATCGTCGTCATCCCGGACGTGTGGCGCGACCACAAGACCGGCGCCAACCTGGAGAGCCGGGACCTCACCGACGATCAGTGGCGCGCGCTGACCGAGGGCCACGACGAGCTGGGCCGGCGGATCCTCGAGGAGTACGGCCTCAAGGTCCAGTTCCACAGCCACGCCGACAGCCACGTGGGCTACCAGCCCGACATCGAGCGGTTCCTCGAGTCGACGAACCCTGAGTTCGTCAACCTCTGCCTCGACACCGGCCACGTCGCCTACTACGGCGGCGACTCGGTCGAGCTGATCACCAAGTACCCCGAGCGCATCGGCTACGTGCACCTCAAGCAGGTCAACCCGGAGATCGTCGCCGAGGTGCTCGACCAGGACCTGTCGTTCCCCGAGGCCGTCCGGATGGGCTCGATGATCGAGCCCCCGCTCGGCGTGCCGGACATGCCGCCGGTGCTCGAGGCGCTGGCCGCGCTCGGTCGCCCGATCTCCGGGATCATCGAGCACGACCTCTACCCGACGACGCCGGAGGTCCCGCTGCCGATCGCGAAGCGGACGCGCACCTACCTGCAGTCGTGCAGCTCCGCCCCGATCGACCTGGGGAACCGCTCGTGAGCGGGGACCTGAGGATCGCCGTCCTCGGCGTCGGGATGATGGGCGCGTTCCACGCGGACGCGCTCGCGACCCGCGTCAAGGGCGCACGGGTCGTCGTGGTCAACGACTTCGCGCCCGACAAGGCGGCCCAGGTCGCGGCCCGCGTCGGGGCCCGCGTGGTCGCCGACCCGTTCGAGGCGATCGCGGACCCCGAGGTCGACGCCGTCCTGATCGCCACGCCCGGCGCGGCCCACGCCGGTCAGGTCCAGGCCTGCCTGGACGCCGGCAAGCCGGTGCTCTGCGAGAAGCCGCTGACCACCGACGAGGCGTCCTCGTACGCGCTGGTCCAGGCGGAGGCCGAGCTCGAGCGGCCGCTGGTCCAGCTCGGCTTCATGCGGCGCTTCGACCCCGAGTACGTGGCGCTGCACGACCTCATCACCTCCGGCGGCCTGGGCAACCCGCTGCTCGTGCACTGCACCCACCGCAACCCGTCGGTCCCGGAGCACTTCAACTCGGAGTTCATGATCCGCGACTCCGTCGTGCACGAGGTCGACGTCGCCCGCTTCCTGCTCGACGAGGAGATCACCTCGGTGCAGGTGCTCCGCGGCGTCGCGACCTCGAGCGCACCCGAGGGCACGAGCGACCCGATGATCGTCGTCTTCGAGACCACCTCGGGCCGGCTCGTCACCGACGAGATCTACGTCCGGACCGGGGTCGCGTACGAGGTCCGCACCGAGGTCGTCGGCGAGACCGGCAGCGCCATGATCGGGCTGGACACGAACCTCGTCCGGACCAGCACCGACGGCCGCCGCGGCGGGGCGATCACGCCCGGCTTCGTCGAGCGCTTCGGGCAGGCGTACGACACCGAGCTCCAGCGCTGGGTCGCGGCCGCCGGCCGGGGGACCATCGACGGACCGGGCGTCTGGGACGGCTACGCCGCGGTCGCCGTGTGCGAGGCCGGCGTGCAGGCCGTCCGGACCGGCGAGAAGGTGCCCGTCGTGCTGCAGCCGCAGCCCGGAGCCCGGCCGTGAGGCTCGCCCTCGACCCGCAGATGTTCTTCGCGGAGGCCAGCGTCTTCGAGCTGCCCGACATCGCGGCGGGGCTCGGGTACTCCTGGATCGAGCTGTCGCCCAAGGACGACTTCATCCCGTTCTTCCGCCACCCGCGCATCGACGACGCGGGGGTGCGCCGGCTCAAGAAGGTCGCGGCCGACGCCGGTGTGGGGATCGCCTCGATCATCCCGCTGAACCGCTGGTCCGGCCCGAGCGAGGACCAGCGCCAGGCCGCGGTCCGGTCGTGGAGGCGCGCGATCCAGATCGCGGTCGACCTCGAGGTCCAGGTCCTCAACTCCGAGTTCAACGGACGGCCCGAGGACCCGGAGACCGCGGAGGCGATGTTCCTGCGGTCGATGGACGAGCTCCTGCCGGTCCTCGAGCGTGAGGGCGTGCAGCTGGTCCTCGAGCCGCACCCCGACGACTTCATCGAGGACGGCCTGGACGCGGTCGGGATGATCAAGGGCCTGAACCGCGAGGCGATCGGCTTCCTCTACTGCACGCCGCACGCGTTCCACCAGGGCCACAGCGCCACCGAGATCATCGAGGCGGCCGGCGACCGCGTGGCGTACGTGCACCTCGCCGACGCGTTCGACCACACGGCGTCGCACGGCCTGCGCTACATCACGAACCCGCCCGGCAACCCTGTCCGGGTGCACCAGCACATGGAGGTCGGCCGCGGCGAGGTCCCCTACGACGAGGTCTTCGCGGCTCTCGCGTCCGTCGGCTTCGACGGCGTCGTCAGCAGCTGCGTGTTCGGCTTCGAGGAGGACGCCCGCGCGATCTCCGAGCGCCAGCGCGACGCCGCGGTCGCGCTCGTCACCCAGCACTTCGGCGCCGACACGGCCGCCACCCTCACCCGCTCCTAGAACCGATCAGCAACCCGACACAGGCAAGGAACCGCACATGGCCACCACACTGCACCACTGGCTGAACGGCACGACGTTCGAGGGCTCGGGCGGTCGCTTCAGCGACGTCACCAACCCGGCGACGGGCGAGGTCAGCGCGCAGCTCGCCCTCGCCTCCGAGGACGACGTCAAGGCGGTCGTGGCCGGTGCCGCGGCCGCGTTCCCGGGCTGGCGCGACACCTCGCTGGCGCGTCGGGTCCAGATCCTGTTCGCCTTCCGCGAGCTGCTCAACGCCCGGGCCGACGAGCTGGCCGCGATCATCACCTCCGAGCACGGCAAGGTGCTCTCCGACGCGCGGGGCGAGGTGGCGCGCGGCCAGGAGGTCGTCGAGTTCGCCTGCGGGATCCCGCACCTGATCAAGGGCATGTTCACCGAGAACGCCTCGACCCGGGTCGACGTCCACTCGGTCCGCCAGCCGCTCGGCGTGGTCGGCATCATCTCGCCGTTCAACTTCCCGGCCATGGTGCCGATGTGGTTCTTCCCGCTCGCGATCGCCGCCGGCAACACCGTGGTGCTCAAGCCGAGCGAGAAGGTGCCGACCGCCGCGCTCTTCATGGCGCAGCTGTGGAAGGAGGCCGGCCTGCCGGACGGCGTGTTCAACGTCCTCAACGGCGACAAGGTCGCCGTCGACGGTCTGCTGACCCACCCGGACGTGCAGTCGATCAGCTTCGTCGGCTCCACGCCGATCGCGCGCTACGTCTACGAGACCGGCACCACCCACGGCAAGCGCGTCCAGGCGCTCGGCGGGGCCAAGAACCACATGATCGTGCTGCCCGACGCCGACCTCGACCTGGCCGCGGACGCCGCCGTCAACGCCGGCTTCGGTTCGGCGGGGGAGCGCTGCATGGCGATCTCCGCCGTGCTCGCGGTCGGCGACGTCGGCGACACCCTCGTCGACAAGATCCGCGAGCGCACCGTCGGGCTGCGGACCGGCGACGGCACCCGGGGCTGCGACATGGGCCCGCTCGTGACGTCCGCCTCGCAGGAGCGGGTCTCGGGCTACATCGACGCCGGCGAGGCCGCCGGCGCGACGGTCGTGGTGGACGGCCGCGATCCGGAGGTCGACGCCGACGGCAGCGGCTTCTTCGTCGGCCCGACGCTGTTCGACCACGTCACGACGGACATGAGCATCTACACCGACGAGATCTTCGGCCCCGTGCTCAGCGTGGTGCGCGTCGACACCTACGCCGAGGGCGTGCAGCTGATCAACGACAACCCGTACGGCAACGGCACCGCGATCTTCACCAACGACGGCGGCGCGGCCCGGCAGTTCCAGAACGAGGTCCAGGTCGGCATGATCGGCATCAACGTGCCGGTCCCCGTGCCGATGGCGTACTACTCGTTCGGCGGCTGGAAGAACTCGCTGTTCGGCGACACGCACGCCCACGGTGTCGAGGGCGTGCACTTCTTCACCCGCGGCAAGGTCGTCACCTCGCGCTGGCTCGACCCGAGCCACGGCGGGATCAACCTGGGCTTCCCCCAGAACCAGTAGGACAAGCCCGACCCCGTCCCGAGCGGTACCTGATCCCGGTCCTGGAGCGCTGAGGACCGGGAGGGGGTACCGCTCGCGGAGGTCGCGTACCGCTCGCTACTTCCTGGGGGCGGAGCGGGCGGCGGTGACGCCGCGGGCGACCCAGGCGGTGAGGGCGTCGTCGTCGAGCGCCTCCGGGGCGACGTGGATCCAGCTCCTCGACGTGCGGCCGGCCATCGCCATGGGCTCGACGCCGTCGGCCAGGCACAGGGCGGGGAGGTCCGCGGGGTCGACCCGGACCATGAGGTCGGCTCTCGAGCCGGCGCAGACGGCGAGGTGACCGGCGACCATGAAGCCGAGCCCGCCGAACATGCGCTTCTCCTCGACCAGACCCAGGTCGCCGAGGTCGTCGTCCAGCTCGCCCCCGAGCAGCTCTTCGGCCAGCACCATGCGGATCCGGTCGGCGAGGACGGGGTCGTACGGCATGCGCCCAGTCTCGCCCGGGGTGCCCGCAGGCGCGGGCCGTGGGTCGGTTACGTTCGACGCCTCATCATCTTCGTGACCGAGGAGGAGCCGTGCCGGAGCCGTTCGACGACGTGCTGGAGCCCGAGGAGGACGGCGGTCTGCACCACGACCGCCGGGTGCACGGCGGGATGCCGTTGCGCGAGGACGACGACGCCCTCGAGCGTCTCGTGGAGGAGGACCGCGTGGCCGCGGGGGTGTCGGACTTCGCCGAGGACGACGTTCCGCCCGCGACCGACGCTCCGCCGGAGGGGACCTCGGAGGCCGTCACCCGGGCCCAGCAGGGTCTCGCGGGGGACACCACCGCCTGACCGGGAGACCGTCCGGGCTTCCAGGTCCCCTAGTCCTGGACGAGCGCGTCCACCCGTTCGGTGAGGCCGATCTGCTGGGCGCGTCCGTCGTCGGTCGCGCCCGCGAGCACCACCGACGAGCCACCGTCGCGCAGCGGCACGACGATCGCGTCCCGCACGGTCGCCCACGGGTCGCCGGCGCGGACCAGGAGCCGCTGGGCGGGCACCGGGCCGCCCACGAGCAGGTCCGACTGGTCCAGCACGCGCTCGGCGTCGTGCCAGGCCGGGGCGTCCGAGGCCACGGGCACCACGTTCCACACGTCGGGCTGCACGCGGACCTCCGCCGCGTAGTCCACGACGCCGGGCGGCACGGGCGGCTCGAGGCCGAGCCCGAGGGGGTGCAGCGAGCAGGCGACCAGCTCGGCGCTGCGGGGGTCGACGCCGGCGTAGTCGGGCCCGCACACCACGAGCGTGGCCTCGTCGGGACGTCCGAGGGTGACGACCAGGCCGGTCTGCCAGCAGGCGAGCGTCCACACGAGGGTCATCCAGTGCCCGGGGTGCCGAGCGGCGACCAGGAGCTCGACCGAGGCGCCGGCGTCGAGCATCAGCTCGTCGGTCAGCAGGTTGCTGGTCTTGGCCACCCAGTTGGCGAACGTGGTGCCCGACAGCTCGGTCCGCACCCCGGCGTCGGTGTCGTAGTAGGTGACCAGCGGGGCCGACCCGGCAGAGCGGACCCGGCGGGCGAGGAGCTCGGCGATCAGCGGCACGAGCGGAGCGTACCCAGTGGCGACCCGTGGTCCGTGAGCACGATGTGGCTCTGTCCGTAACTCGTTTCCCCTAGCCTTGCGCCATGCGCTACGTGTTGATCGTGGCTGGCGGGTCCGGCAAGCGGCTCTGGCCGCTGTCGCGCCAGGACATGCCCAAGCAGCTCCTCAAGGTGGTGGGGGGCAAGAGCCTGCTGCGCCTCGCGTACGAGCGGGTCGAGGGGCTGGTGCCCGACGAGAACATCCTCGTCTGCACCGGACGCGACTACGCCTCGACCGTGGCGGCCGACCTGCCCGAGCTGCCGGCGGCGAACATCCTCGGCGAGCCCGAGGGTCGCGACTCCCTCAACGCCGTCGCCTGGCCCGCCGCCGTGCTCGCCGCCCGGGACCCCGAGGCGGTCATCGCCGTCGTCACCGCCGATCAGATCATGAACCCGGTCGAGGCGTTCCAGGCCGCGCTCGACGAGGCCTTCACGGTCGCCGAGGAGTCACCGGACGTGCTGGTGACCTTCGGCGTGGTGCCGACCTCGCCGCACACCGGCTACGGCTACCTCCAGCGCGGCGCGGCCCTGCCGAACCACCCGGACGTCTGCTCGGTCGACGCCTTCAAGGAGAAGCCCGACCGGGGCACGGCCGAGCACTACCTGGCCTCCGGCGACTACTGGTGGAACTCCGGGATGTTCGTCTGGCGCGCGGCGACCCTGCTGCGCCAGGTCGAGATCCTGCAGCCCGACACGTACGCGGCGATCATGAAGCTCGCCGGTGCACCGGAGCAGCTCGTCGAGATCTATCCGGGGCTGCTCAAGATCAGCGTCGACTACGCCGTGATGGAGCCCGTGTCCCGCGGCGAGGGGAGCGCACGGGTGGTGGCGGTCCGCCTGCCGATCAGCTGGCACGACGTCGGCGGGTTCGCGGCGCTCGGCGAGCACCTGCCGCGCGACGCGAGCGGGAACGCGACCCAGGGCGTCAGCGTGCTGGTCGACGCCCGCGACAACGTGGTGATCAACCAGTCCGAGGAGGGCCGGCTCGTCGCCGTCGTGGGCCTCTCCGGCATGGTGATCGTCCAGACCGCCCAGATCACGCTCGTCTGCCCGACGAGCGAGGCCGAGCGCATCAAGGAGCTCCTCGCCCACGTCACGGAGCAGCTGGGCACGTCGTACGCCTGACCAGGAGCCCCCGCGCGACCGCGCGGGGGGCCGTCACTCCCGCGAGACGATCCACTCCAGCTCGCTGACCTTGATCCACTCGGTGCTGCCGTCGTCCCACTCGACCTCGACCACGTCGAACTTGGTGTCGTTCACGGTCGTCACCACCCCGTAGTCCTCGCCCCGCCGTACGACAGCCCCGACCTTCGCCATGTGCTCGATGGTAGGGGGACTTCGGGGACGCGGGCCTAGCGAAGGCCAGGAGAGAGTGAGGACCGTGAGGCCCACCGGTCGACCCCTCGTCGAAGCCGTGGTCCTCGACCTCGACGACACCCTGCTGGACCACCGCGGCTCGGTGCGGCAGGCGCTGGCCGGCTGGCTGCCGAGCGTCGGTGCGGTCGCCGGCGCCCACCTCGTGCAGACGTGGTTCGCGCTCGAGACCCAGCACTTCGACAGCTGGCGGGCCGGCCTGATCAGCTTCGACGAGCAGCGCCGCCGGCGGCTGCGCGACTTCCTGCCGCTGATCGACCGGCCGGTGGGAGCCGACGACGAGCTGGACGCGGTCTTCGCGGGCTACCTCGACCGGTACGCGGCGTCCTGGCGGGCGTTCGACGACGTCCGTCCGACCCTGGACCAGCTGGCCGAGCTGGGTGTCCCGGCCGCCGTCCTCACGAACGGCTCCACCACCCAGCAGCACGCGAAGGTCGACGCGATCGGGGTCCGCGACGCGCTGGCCGCGGTGCTCACCGCCGAGGAGCTCGGCGTCGCGAAGCCGGCGCCGGAGGCGTACCTGGCCGCCTGCCGGGTGCTGGGCGTGCACCCGTCGGCGGTGGTCCACGTCGGCGACCGCCACGACGTCGACGTCCTCGCCGCGCGAGCCGCGGGCCTGCGGGCGCTCCACCTCGACCGCGACCACCGCGGGACCGAGCCACCCGCGGGGCGCATCACCACCCTCGCCGAGCTGCCCGACGCCCTCGCGCGACACGACGACCCGCCTCGCTGAGATCCGCACGCAGAGCGCGTCACTCGACGGCGACAGGTCCGCCCCGTGGACGGTCGTAGCCCACGTGCGGGGCGGCGACGAGCGCGATGAGGCCGGCGGCGAGCGCGGTCGGCGCCGCGAGCGACCAGTTCTCCCACGCGAAGAGCAGGACCGGGACCGCCGCCGCGGCGACGGTGGCGGACGCCCGGGCGACCCAGGCCCGGTCGGGGACGCGGGACGCGACGACGCACCAGACGCCGGCGGCGACGAGCGCGACCAGCGCACCGACCACCAGCGCCCCCACCAGGTACAGCGGGAGCATCTCCAGGTCCTCGTCGTCGGTCGGCACGGTCGCGGCCCACGCCTGGGCGAGGCCGGCACCACCCGCCAGCGCCCGGGCGAACAGCGGCAGCAGCAGGACCAGGAGAGCGAGCGGGACCGCCGACACCAGGCCCACGAGGACCGCACGGCCCACCACCACCTCGGGGTGGCGCCTGCGTCGCACCGCCTGCTCGGTCATGGGCAGAAGCTCGGTCACGCGCAGAGTCTCTCAGGCGGAGTGCGGCGCCGGGGCGTTCTGCCCTCAGGAGAAGACGTTCTTGTAGGCGATGCTGATGGGCCGGTCGATCCCGTCGGGCTGGCTCGCGCTGACGGCGCCGCTGTGGCCGACGAAGCCGAAGTACAGCCGGTGCTCGCCGTCGGCCTTGACGTAGCCCGCCATGCCCTCGGGCTCGCGCGACGTCATCGAGCCGAAGGCGTTGCTGCCCGCGGACTGCTCGAACACGCCCGTCGTCAGGTTGAGCTTGCTCAAGGTGGTGTTGCCGGGCTTCGGGTTCTTGTCGCCGTACGCCGTGCCGCAGAGCAGGTAGGCGTAGCTGCCGAAGAGCGTCCAGCCCTGGAACGTCCCCGGCAGTGCCGGCTGCGTGACCTGCAGGAGCACCTGCGAGAAGTCGCCGGCGCTGGCCCGGTCGAGGTCGTAGACGCGGAAGCGGGAGGAGGTGCCCACCATGTACTTGAGCCCCAGCAGGCGGTTCCAGTGGTCCACCGACGGGGTGACGTTGACCCCGCCGTCGTCGGCGGTCGGGTTGCCCGCGTACGTCGGTCGCGGCGACGTGGCGCCGTCGACGAAGGCGAACCGCTGGACGCCCCGGCCACGGTCGGTCGCGGCGTCGTAGTCGTACTCGGTCCACAGGAACGTCGTCGTGCCGGACCGCTCGGCGCCCATCGACACCCCGTGGCCCAGCCTGCCCAGGCGCATGTGACCCGTGACAGCGCCGACGTAGCTCAGCCGCGTCACCGCGAGCTCGCCCGTCGTGCCGCCGTTGGGCTCGGAGACGGTGAACAGGTGCTGGTTGTTCGGGTCGAAGCAGAACGACTGCATCGTGTGGTGGGTGTCGGCGGTGAGCTTGTTCTCGAGGAACGGCAGGGAGCCG
Source organism: uncultured Friedmanniella sp. (assembly GCA_964251895.1). Taxonomy (GTDB): domain Bacteria; phylum Actinomycetota; class Actinomycetes; order Propionibacteriales; family Propionibacteriaceae; genus Microlunatus. The sequence goes on along the minus strand of CAXULL010000020.1, from coordinate 40,575 downwards.
GCCGTCAGGTTCCAGGACCCGACGGACGGGAGGGCCGCGGCGCGGCCCGGCGCGGCCGCCGCCCGACCGACCCCGCCGAGCAGCCCGTTCCCGGCGGCCAGCGACAGCCCGCCGGTCGCGCCGAGGAACGCCCGGCGCGAGAAGGCGCGGCCGTCACGGGTGGTGCCTGCTCGCTGCTGCGACACGGGGGTGGTCCTCTCGGTGGTCCGGTGGGACCGCGGCACCCGTCGTACGTCGTCGCACGCGGTGGGCCGTCGGTGCCGCCCACGTTGCCCTGCCGCCGCCGGTGGCGCACCCCACGAAACCGCGGAGTTCGGCCGGTCTGGCCGTGGGCGGACCTCCTGGGGGCGCGGTCACCGCGTCCCGGGGCTCACGCCCCGTTCGGCTCCGGGGAGCTGTCGACCGGGTACTTGGCCATGAAGTCGGAGATCGCCTGACCGCTGACCTTGGCGCAGCTCTGCTGCACGCCCTTCTGCTGCGCCTGGTCGCTCGGGTTGGTGGGGTTGGCCGTCCAGCGGGCGAGGACGACGTCCTTGCCGTCCGGAAACGTCCCGTCCGTCGACGAGTACGGGGCCGCGATGAACTTCTGCGAGGGGTCGTAGGTGTCGCTGCCGAAGGTGCCGGCAGCCGAGCGCAGGGCGGCGATCTCGTCGGCCGGCGCGTCGGCGCGGTACCAGGCGAGGGTGTAGCCGTGCTCGAGGTTGTGCACGAGCGTCTCGATCTCGGGGCGGTCGGCGTCGGTGTAGAAGTGCCGGGTGAACGTGGCCGGGGACGGGTAGTGCTTGCCCGAGTCGGGCGGCGACTGCGCGTACTCGACCTTGGTGCCCTCGGCGACGTGCTCCTGGTTGCCGGTCGCCTGGTTCTCCGCGACCGGGTTGCAGCCCGCGTCCGCGAGCGGGGCGCCGATGGCCGCCAGCCCCAGCGCGGTCGTCTTGGAGTCCTTCGCGACGAGGTAGACGGGGTAGGCGAGCAGGGCGGCCGCGACGACGATGCAGACGCTCAGGAGGAGGATCGTGCGGCGACGCTGCTCGGCCTTGCGGGCCTTCTCGAACGACGCGAGGCGGTCGCGCCGGTTGCCGCCTTTCCCGTCGCCGGGACCGCCCCTGCCCCCGCCGGCGCCAGCGCCCCTGGGTCCGGCGCCCTGGCCGTCCGAACGTCCTGCCGACGGCTTCGGCATCGGGGCGTGGGTCACGGCGGGTGCTCCTCGAGCGGCGGGCGAGCGGGCTCGCGGGGGTCGGGCCGAGGCCCGGGACGGGTGCCGCGGGTGAGGTCGCGACCCGCCTCATGCTAGACGGCCGCGCTGTGGTCCGGCCTCAGCGCGAGCCGGTCACCGCTCGTCGCCGGTCAGCGTCTGGCCGAGCAGGCGTTCGACGAGCGCGGCCGCACCCGGGTCGAGCGGCGTCGCACCGGGCTCGCTCAGCAGGGCGGCGGCACGCTCGGTGCGGGGGAGGTCGAGCAGCTCCTCGTACCGGTCCGGCCGGCCCACCGCGCCCAGCACCGCGGCCAGGACCGCCTCCTGGGCGCCGTGGGAGAACATGTCCTGCGCGGCCGGGCGGGCCAGGTCGCGCGCGGTGCCCTCCTCCTCGCCCACCAGGTGGGCGAGCCCCCGGACCAGGGCGACCGGCCGCCCGGCCAGCTTGGTCTTGACGAGGTCAGCCGCCGAGGCCAGCTCGTCGGCCACCGCCACGGCGGTCACGTGCAGGTCGTTGCCGTACGGGTCGCGCCGGCCGGCGTAGTCCTCGACGACCCGGACGCCCGCGGCCCCGATGGCCACGTCGGTCTGGCCCATCCGCCAGGCGCGGCCGAGGGTGTCCGAGACGACGACGCCGACCACGGCCCCGGTCCGCTCCTGGATCGCGCTCCGCAGCCGGGCGGCGCTGGCGTCGGGGTCGACGGGCAGCAGGAGCACCTCGCCGGGCTCGACGTTGGAGTTGTCGACGCCCGCCGCGGCCAGCACCAGCCCGTTGCGCGTCCGGACGATCCGGGTCGGCCCGCGTCGGGCCAGGGTGTGCACCGCGGCCTCGCGGATGGCCGCCTCGCGCTCGCCGGCGGGGACGGCCCGACCCTCGCTCTTGCTCACGATCTTCGACGTCACGACCAGGATGTCGCCGTCGCGCAGCGGGCCGTCGTCACCCGCCGCGACCGCCGCCAGGACCAGCGTCGCGAGGTCGTCCCCGGCCACGACCTCACCGATGCCGGCGAGGCCGACCACGTCCACCGACGCGCGGGCCGAGACCTCGCCGGTCACACCCGGTCCACGGCCGCGCGGACGAACGCGGCCGTCGCGTCCGGGCTGCTCATCACCAGGTCGCCCACCAGCGGCACCAGCCCGTCGGCCTCGAGCCCCGCGGCCGACGCGGCGTCGCCGGTGTCGAGCACCCAGGCGTCGAGCACCCCGTCGCGGGCCCGCGCGCCGTAGTGCCGGCCGACGGCGGCCGCGTCGACGGCGACGCCGATCGTCGGGAGCAGCCGGTGGGCCATCCCGAGCACCGGAGCGCCGTGCAGGATGCCGCTGAAGCCGAGGACCGGCGCCGGTGCGGCCCGCAGCGCGGCGCGGACGCCCGGCACGGCGAGGATCGGCCCGATGGACACCACCGGGTTGCTGGGCCCGACGAGCACGAGGTCGGCCGCGGCGACGGCCTCCGTGACGCCCGGTGCGGGACGGGCCGCCTCGATGCCCACCTGGGCGATCGCCAGCGCCTCCGGCTCGGCGTGCAGCCGCACCCAGTACTCCTGGAAGTGCACCGACCGACGTCTCGTGGGTGCCTCGGGGTCGGCGATGTCGACGTACGTCTCGACGGGGTCGTCGGTCATCGGCAGCAGCCGCAGGCCCGGGTCGTGGGCCCACCAGCGGGCGCAGAGCCGCGCGGTCACCTCCGACAGCGGGACGCCGGCCGCGAGCAGCTGGGACCGGGCGAGATGGGTGCCGAGGTCGCGGTCACCGAGGCCGAACCACGTGGGCCCCACGCCGTACGCCCGCAGCTCCTCGACCGCGCGCCAGCTCTCGTCGAGCCGGCCCCAGCCGCGGACGGCGTCACCGCCCCCGCCGAGGGTGTACATCAGCGTGTCCAGGTCCGGGCAGATCCGCAGCCCGTGCATCGTGACGTCGTCGGCGGTGTTCCCGACGATCGTGATCGTCGCGTCCGGATAGGCCCGCCGGACCCCCGCCGTGAACCGGGATCCGCCCACGCCCCCGGCCAGCACCACGATCTGCACCCGCAGATCCTTCCACCCGACGACGAGCCCGCGGCCCTACCCTGTGGCCGTGGACCGCCTGAGCCCCCTGCGGGCACCGCTCGCCGCCGTCGCCCTGGCCGCGCTGACGCTGGTCGCCGCGGCGCGGGTGCTGCTGGGGCTGTCCGAGCTCGTCGGCGTGGGTGGTTCGCAGGCCGTGGCCGCGGCCCGGCTGGCGCCGAACTCCGACGACGCGGCCCTCACGGTGCTGGTCGGGGTCCTGGTCGCCTCCTGCTTCCTGACCCCGGTGGTGGCGGTTCGCCGACGCCTCGCGGTGTGGGGCGTCGTGCTGACGGCGGTCTCCCTCGTCGCGACCGTGGTGGCGCTCGCGCTGACCGACCTGGTGATCGCGGGCTGGAACCTCGTCTGGGGCGTGCCCGGCCTGGCCGTCCCCGCCCTGGTCGGAGCCGGTCTGCTCGCGCTCGCCCGCTCCGACCTTGCACGGCCTGACCCCGCACGCTCCGACCTCGCACGCCCCGGCTCCGCGCGTGCCGCCGCGGACGTGCCGGCCCTCGAGCCGGGGGGCCCGGGGGAGCCGGTCGTGCCGCCGCCCGACCCCGAGCTCCAGCCGTCGTGGTCCGAGGACACCGCCGCCGGTGCGGTCTGGCGGACGGCGGGGGAGGCGGCCCGCGGGGCACCGGCGCAGAGCTGGGGCTCGGCCGACGACGCGGGCTGGGCGAGGCCGAGCCCCTCCGCCACGTCACCCACGGGTCTCGGCGCCCGGCCGGCGCTGCCGGGCGGTTCCGACGATTCCGACGATTCCGACGCTCACGACCACGGCGAGCACCGCGATCCGTCCTGAGCTCGACCTGCGCCCGGTCTGGGCCACGAGCGGCGCAATACCTGGTCCCAGGGTCACGGGCGAAACGACCCATCAGTATCTTTCGTCACACCAGTCACACGTGGTCGCCACGCCGTGCTGAGTCATTCTTGCCGCTCTCACAGGTATTGACAGGCATGTAATTTCACGTATGTTGTTCCGCAAGCGATCGCCGGTTCCGGAGGATCTTCTCGGTGCCCAGGCAGCAGGAAGAGCCCGCGGGCCGACGACGTTCCCGGTGGCCGGCTCGACCCGCGAAGTCGTCCGGTGCCGGTCCACATGCTCGGGGTCGAGAGGCGGGGTCGTGAACGAGTTGTTAGCGCTGGTCGAGGACGAAGAGACCGACGAGGGGCTGCTCGGGTGGCAGGAGCGGGCGTTGTGCGCCCAGACCGACCCGGAGGCGTTCTTCCCCGAGAAGGGCGGGTCGACGCGTGAGGCGAAGAAGGTCTGCCTCTCGTGCGACGTCCGTGGCGACTGCCTGGAGTACGCGCTCTCCAACGACGAGCGGTTCGGCATCTGGGGCGGGCTGAGCGAGCGCGAACGGCGCAAGCTCAAGAAGCGCGCGGTCTGATCCTCTCCTCGCTCGACGTCGGCCCGGCGGCGCGCGCCACGTAGAGTGACGTGTCGCCCGACCGGGTGACTCTCGCGTGAACCTGCCCCCCGCAGGCTCGGTGCGCCGCCCGCCTGCGGCCGCCGCGCGGGCCTCGAGAACCGCAGGAGACGACGTTGATGGCCGAGCGCGCGCGCCGGGTGCCCTCGGGCTCACGGAGCCGGGCCAGGGTGTCCGACGTCGACTGGCAGGAGCTGCCGCCGGCCCACGCCGAGGAGCTCGACGAGAACCCCTGGGCCTGGGCCGCGCACGAGCCGGTCGTCGGCGAGCGGCTCGACGTCTCCCACCTCCACGTCACCGCCGTCCTGGTCTGCTTCGACGCCGCCCGGTGGCTGGCGGCCACCCTCGCCGGGCTGGCCGCGCTGGACGTCCGACCGGCCCGGCTCGTCGCGATCGACAACGGCAGCACCGATGGCACCCACGCCCTCCTCGAGAAGGCGCGGGCCGAGGGGCTGCTGGACGCCGTCTACACCGGCAGGAAGAGCCTGGGCTTCGGCCAGGCGGTCGCCTCCGCCCTGCGCCAGGACCGCGCGGCCCGGACGGGCTCCACGGAGACGGGCGCCACCGGTCTGCTGGACACCGCGGCCCTGGCCGAGCACCCGGGCTGGACCCGCGACCGGCGCTGGCTGTGGCTGCTGCACGACGACGCCGTGCCCGCGCCCGACACCTTGTACCGGCTGCTGGCCCACGTCGCGGTCGAGCACGACATCGACGTGACCGGGCCCAAGCTGCTGCTGCCGCGTCGACGCCAGACCAGCCACCAGCTCAGTGAGGTCGGCGTCACGATCTCGGGCACGGGTCGGCGCGACCTGCTGCTCGACCGCGGCGAGATCGACCAGGGCCAGCGCGACCAGCCGGCCGAGCGGCTGGGCGTGTCGACCTGCGGGATGCTCGTCCGCACCGCCGTGTGGCGTGACCTCGACGGGCTCGACCCGGCCGTGCCCGTGTTCCGCGACGGGGTCGAGTTCGGCTGGCGCGCGCACCTCAACGGCTACCGGGTCGTCACCACCCCGGACGCGGAGATGACCCACCGCCAGGTCGGTCGGGCGGGTCTGCGCCCGCGGGGCCTGACCGGTCGTCGTCCGGGTGCGCTCGACCGGCTGCTCGGCATGACCGTGGTCGCCGGCCACGCTCCGGCCCGCGCCCTGCCCCTGGTCTGGCTGCGGCTCGTGCTGAGCTGCCTGGCGCTGGCGCTGGGCTACCTGCTCGGCAAGGCGCCCGGACGGTCGCGCGACGAGCTGTCCGCGCTCTGGTCGTTCGTCGTGCACCCCGGCCGCCTTCGCGAGCTGCGCAGCCGCACGGCCTCGATCGACCCCGTCCCCGGGACCGCGGAGGTGGTCCGGTCCCTGCGGCCGCCGTGGTGGTCCAGCCTGCGGATCGCCGGCGAGACGCTCACCGGGGCCCTGTCCGAGCGCTACGTCTCGGTCGCCGGCGAGGTCGACTCCGCGTCGATCGACGAGCTGACGACCGACGAGTTCAGCTCCGTGGCCGACGAGGGTCTGCGCCACCCGTGGCTGCGACCCGGGGTGCTGCTGCTCGGCGTGGCCGTGCTCGGCTCGTTCGTCGCCGCCCGTGACCTCCTGCGCACGGGCTCGCTCAGCGCCCCGGCCCTGCTCCCCGCGTACGACTCGCTCGGCGACCTGTGGTCGGCGGTCTGGCACCCGATCGCGGGCGCCGCCGGCGAGGTCCCGCCGCCGTGGCTGGCGGTCACCGCGGTGGGGTCGACCCTCACCCTCGGCCAGCCGGAGTGGTTCACCACGCTGCTGCTCTGCGGCGTCGTGCCCCTCGCCCTGCTCGCCGTCTACCCCGTCGCGTCCCGCCTGGTGGTCGACCGCCGGGTCCGGCTGTGGTTCTCCGGCACGTACGCCCTCCTCCCGGTGCTGCTCGGCGGCACCAACCAGGGCCGGCTCGCCGTCAGCGTGCTCGCCCTCGGCCTCCCGCTCCTCGTGATCGGGGTCCGCGGCCTCGTGCTGCGCCGGGTCCGCTCGTTCGAGGCCTGGCGGGGCGGCTGGGGCGCGGGGGTCGTGCTCGTCGTGCTGTCGGCCTTCCAGCCCGCGGTGCTGCTCCTCGCGATCGTGCTGGGGGCGGTCGGGGCGGTGGCCCTGCGCCGCACGCCACGCAAGATCGGGCGTATCGGGATCGCGCTCGGGCTGCCGCTGCTGGTCTGGGCGCCCTGGTGGCCGACGCTCGTCCGCTCGCCCGGCCGGCTGCTCGTCGGCCCGGACGCGGCGCTCGAGGCCGCCGGGTCGGCGCCCGGCGTGCTCGGGCTCCTCTTCGGACGCGGGCTCGGCGCCGGCCTGCCGCCGCTCTGGCTCGGCGCGACGGTCTTCAGCGTCGTGTGGCTCGCGGCCCTGCTCGGGCTGGCGCGCCGGCCGTCCCACCGGGTCGTGCTGTCCGCCTGGACCACCGCCGTCCTCAGCCTGCTGCTCGCCCTCGTCGCCTCCCGCCTGGTCGTCGAGGTGCCGCCGGTCGGGACCCAGGTGCGCCCGTGGGTCGGCGCCCTGCTGCTGGTGACCTTCGCCGCGCTGCTGGTCGCGGGCGCCGTCGGCGCCGACGGGGTGTCGGGCGAGGTGACCGGGCGCAGCTTCACCTGGGTGCAGCCGGCCGCCGTGCTCGCCGGCGTGGTCGTCACCGTGGTGACGGTCGGCGGCGCCGCGTGGTGGATCTGGGCGGGGGCGCACGGCCCGGTCGAGCGGAACCGGATCGACGTGCTGCCCCCGTACGTCACCGTGGCGATGCGTTCCGACGCCCAGCCGCGGGTGCTGGCGCTCGAGCTGTCCGGCGACGGCGTCCGCTACAGCGTGCTGACCGGGTCCGAGGCGGCGGCGCGCCAGGGTGACGCCGACCGGGGCTACGCCTTCGGCGGGTCCACCTCGGCCCGCAGCGACGTCGCCGACGCGGTGTCCCGGCTGGCGGCCGGCTCCGCCGACGCCGACGTGGCGCAGCGGCTGCGCCGGCTCGGCGTCGGCTACCTCGTCGTCCGCGGCGCCGACGACGAGGAACGGGCCCGGATCGGCAACGCACCCGGCCTCGGCCCGGCCAGCGGGACCGGCGCGGCCGTGGTCTGGCAGCTCGACCCCGCCGTCGCCCGTGCGAACGTCGTCCCGGCCGACCCGGCCTCGACCGATCCCGACGTGCCCGTCACCCGGGCGCCGGCCGCCGTGCCGCCCGGTGGCGGTGACCGGCACCTGCTGATCGGCGAGGCCGCCGACTCCCGCTGGCGGGCCGAGCTGGGCGGGACGCGGCTCGTCCGGGTCGTCGACGGCTGGCAGCAGGGGTTCGTCGTGCCCGCGGCCGGCGGGACCGTGGTGTGGCGGCTGAGCAGCGCCGCCTCCTGGTTCCTGCCCTTCCAGGGGCTCGTGCTGCTCGTGGCCCTCGTCTTCGCCGCGCCGGGCATCCGGCGCCCTGACGTGCGCGACCCCGCGCTCTCCGCCCGTCGCGCGGCCACCCTCTCCGAGGTCGGCTGATGGCCCGCGCACCCCTGGACCCCGGACCCGTACGCCGCACGCTCACGATCGTGGCCGTGCTGGTCGTGCTCGGGCTGGTCGTCGCCGCGGGCACCCTGCTGCGGCCGCAGGTCCCCGACGCCGGTCAGGTCGTGACCGTCGTGTCGGGCCAGGCCGACGCCGTCTGCGCCGTCGGCACGGCCGGGCCGGGAGCCGCACCGAGCAGCGCCTCGCCCTCGCCCGGCGCGACCCCCACGGCGTCGACCCTTCCGTCGGCCCCGACGACCCCCGTCGCCCCCGACCCGTCGGCGACCGCACCGTTCCCGGTGCCCACGTCCGCCCCGCCGCCCTCAGCCGTGCCCACCCTGACCCCGGGCGCCTCGACGACCTCGCCCGCCGCCACGGGCACCCTCCCCGCTCCTGCCGCTCCCGGCGGGACCCCCAGCCCCAGCGCCTCTCCCGTGGCGACGCCGGGCGCGACGGACGTGCCCACGCTCACCCCGGGAGCCGCCAGCCCCAGGGCCAGCGCCTCCGTCCCCGGCGCGACGCCGAGCGGGCCACCGATCACGCTGCCGAGCACGGCGCCGACCGTCGCCCCGCTGCCGAGCGCGACGGCGAGCGCAGCCTCGGGGAGCGTCGTCGTGGTCGCCTCGGGACCGACCGACACCGGCACGGACGATCCCACCGGGCGCGTCACGCTCGGGCTGCTCGGGCAGGACCAGGTCGGGGTGAGCGTCGACCGGCAGGGCCGGGGCGCGACCCTGGACCAGGCGACGTCGCCCGTGCTCCTGCGGGCGAACGGCACCATCGCCCCCACGGCGGTCGGTGCGGTCCTGACCCGCGCCACCGACGGCGCGGAGGCGGGTCTGCAGGCGGCGCCGTGCCTCGTCCCGAGCACGTCGGCCTGGCTGCCGGGGATCGCCTCCGGCGCGTCGGACCGGACCGAGCTCGTGCTGGGCAACTCCGACGACGCCGAGGCGACCGTCGACCTCGCCTTCTACGGCCGCAACGGCCGGGTCGCCGTGCCGGGCAGTCCCGGCGTCGAGGTCCCGGCCCGCTCGAGCCGTTCGGTGTCGCTGTCCGGCCTGGTCGACGCCGAGGGACCGCTGACCGTGTCCGTGCAGGCGACGACCGGGCGGGTCACCGCCGCCGCGCGCCGGATCCGTACGGCGGGGGACCAGGCGGCCGGCGTCGACTGGGTGGTGCCCGCGGCCGCGCCCGCCACCTCGGTGGTCGTGCCGGCCGTGCCCGGCGACGAGGGTGCTCGTGAGCTCGTCGTCACCAACCCCGGCGAGCTGCGGACGACCGTGAGCGTCTCGGTGCTCGGTCTGCAGGGCCCGTTCGCCCCGGTCGGCGCCGAGACGCTCGAGCTCGGGCCCCAGAGCTCGGGGACGCTGTCGCTGGCCGAAGGGCTCGCGGGGACGGGTTCGGGAGTCGCGCTCACCAGCGAGCAGCCCGTCACCGCCGCGGTGGTGTCGACCAGCGCCCGCAGCGGGGCCCAGTCCGACATCGCCGTCCAGCCGGCGAGCCCGCCGCTCGTCCGCACCGGGGTCAGCGCGGTCGCCACCACGCGTGACGCCGACTCCGAGCTGGTCGTGTCCAACGCGGCGACGAACGACGTCAGCGTGCACTTCTCGGTCCGCAGCCTGCAGGGCGTCGAGCTCCGCGGCGGGGACATCCTGCTCGCCGCCGGCGGCAGCGCGACGCGGCGGCTCGCCTCGCCCACCGCGTCGTACGTGGTGGTGCAGGTGCCCGACGGCTCCTCGGTCACCGGAGGCGTGGACCTGGTCGAGCCGGATGGCGGGGTGGCCGGGCTGGCCTCGGTCCCGCTCGTCTCGCCCGACACCTCAGGCCCCCCGCCCGTCGTCGAGCAGGACCCGGGCGCCGGGCGCTGACCTCGGGACTGGGGACCTGTGGACCTCGGGCGGACCCGGGGCCGCGGGACCTCGTGCGGCAGGGCGGAGACGAGCGCGTCCGGTGACGTCTTCAGACACGGGGCGACGTACGGCGACCTGAGGCCCGGGCCTGGCTGCGGTCTGCCCGTACCGGTCTGAAGACGCGCGTCCCTGGCGGGCCAGCGGCCGACGTCTTCAGACAGTGGCCGGGTCACGGCGAGCAGAACCCGCGTCCGTACGCGACCCGCCCGTACTGGTCTGAAGACGACGAACCGTGAGCGCCGCAGCGGCACGACCCTCAGTCGTCGTCGAAGCCGGCGCCGTCGGGGTCGATCTCCTCGACGCTGCGGCCGGTGAGCGCGCTCAGCTGCTCGACGACGGTGCGGTAGACGAGGATCCGCAGGCCCTGGCGGCTGGCGGCGCGGTGCTCCAGCGGCCGGCGGTAGAGCACGACCTGGGCCGGTCGGGCCGCGCTCGCCTCGACCGCCGACGCCAGCGGGACCCGGCCCCGGGCCCACGACGGGTCGAAGTTGGGCACGTCCTCCACGCCGACGGTGATCCCGACGAGGGCCTCCGGGCACTGCCGCGAGACGCGCTCGACGGCCGCGTCGACGGCCGCGTCGAAGAAGGCGACGCGGGTCGCGGCGCGCGGGGGGACCGCCCGGCGGACACCCAGCCGGTTCGGCAGCACGAGCGGACCCCGCAGCCCGCGGTCGTGACGGTCGCGGCGGCTGGACACACCTCGACCCTAGCGGCGCTCCGCCACGCCACCGGCCACGCGACCGGCCACGCCGCCACCTCACCGGTCACACCGCCACCGCACCGGCCGCCCCGGCACGCCACGTGGCGCGCCCTCCCCGCGCTGTCGGTGGCGGGCGGTAGCGTCGCGTCAATGGGGATGCGTCGGTGCTCGCGGGCGGGGTGCCCCGCACGGGCGGTCGCGACCCTCACGTACGTGTACTCCGACTCCACGGCCGTGCTCGGACCGCTGGCGATGCGCGCGGAGCCGCACGGCTACGACCTGTGCGAGCCGCACGCCCGCTCGCTGTCGGTGCCGCGCGGCTGGGAGGTCATCCGGCTGTCGAACGGCGACCCGGTCCCGATGCCCGAGGACGACCTGCTCGCCCTGGCCGACGCCGTCCGCGAGGTCGGGCTCTCCTACGACGCCCCGACCCCGGTGGAGGCGCCCGCATCCCGACTCAACATCGTCGAGCTGCGACGCCGCGGCCACCTGACCGTCCTGGCCGACCCGGACGCCTGAACCGCCCCCGCCCCCTAGGATCAGCCGCGTGCTGAAGCCCTTCATCTTCAAGGCCAACGACATCCGCGGGGTCACCGAGGGCGACGAGCCCGAGTGGGACGAGGCGGGGGCGTACGCCCTCGGCAGCGCGTTCGTCGAGGTGTTCGGTCTCGCCGGGCGGTCGGTCGTCCTGGGCCGTGACATGCGGCTCTCCGGGCCGCGGATGTCGGCGGCGTTCGTGGAGGCCGTGCTGGACGCGGGCGTCGACGTCGTCGACGTCGGGCTGGCGAGCACCGACGAGCTGTGGTTCGCGTCGGGCCGGCTGGGTCTGCCGGGCGTCATGTTCACCGCGAGCCACAACCCGGGCAAGTACAACGGCATCAAGTTCTGCCACGAGGGCGCGCGCCCGATCGCGCCGGAAGAGCTGGTCACCATCGCCGAGCTCGCCCGGGCCGGCGGGGGAGCGCCGAAGGCCGAGGTGCGGGGCACGCGGTCGGAGCACGACGTGCTGGGGGCGTACGCCGAGCACCTGCACGCGCTCGTCGACCTGAGCGGGGTCCGGGCCCTCAAGGTCGTCGCCGACGCCGGGAACGGGATGGCCGGCCACACGCTGCCGGCCGTGTTCCCGGGCGGGGCGGACGGCCCGCCCGTCGAGATCATCGGGCTCTACACCGACCCGGACGGCAGCTTTCCGAACCACCCGGCCAACCCGTTGGAGCCGGAGAACCTCGTCGACGCCCAGGCGGCCGTGCGCGAGCACGGCGCCGACCTCGCGCTCGTCTTCGACGGGGACGCCGACCGCTGCTTCATCATCGACGAGCGGGGCGAGGTGGTCAGCCCGTCCGCCGTGACCGCGCTGATCGCCAGCCAGGAGCTGGCCCGCCACCCGGGCTCGACGGTGGTGGTCAACAACATCACGTCCCGCTCGGTGGCCGAGGTCGTCGAGGAGGAGGGCGGCACGACGGTGGTGACGAAGGTGGGCCACACGTTCGTCAAGGCCGCCATGGCCGAGCACGACGCCGTCTTCGGGGGCGAGCACTCGGCGCACTACTACTTCCGCGAGTTCTGGGGTGCCGACACCGGCATGCTGGCCGCGCTGCACGTGATGGCCGTGGCCGGCCGCAGCACCGGACCGCTGTCCGCGCTGGTCAGCGACTTCGCCCGGTACGCCGCCTCGGGGGAGATCAACTCGACGGTGACCGACCCGGGCCAAGCCATCGACGCCGTGGCCGCGGCGTTCGAGGGCCGGGGCGAGCCCGACCGGGTGGACGGGCTCACGATCAACGGGCCCGACTGGTGGGTCAACGTCCGCCGGTCCAACACCGAGCCGCTGCTCCGGCTCAACGTCGAGGCGCGGACCGAGGACCAGATGGTCGCGCTCCGCGACGAGGCGCTCGCGGTCATCCGCCGCTGAGGCGAGCCGCGTCCGCGGGGCCTCGGCGCCGCGACACTAGGATCGGCCTCTCACCGGGGCCGTCGGCCCCCGTCTGCCGAGGAGGCGTCATGGCGGTCGAGCTCGCCCCCGAGCTGCTGGAGATCCTGGCCTGTCCCAACTGCCACGGTCCGCTGGCCGTCGACCACGAGCGCGACGAGCTGGTGTGCCAGACCCCCGACTGCGGCCTCGCCTACCCCGTCCGCGACGGCATCCCGGTGCTGCTGATCGACGAGGCGCGCCGGCCCGGGGCCGACGTGGGCGACTCGACGCCGTGACGCGGTCGGGAGCGGCACGATGACGGTGTTCGACGACAGCGCGCTCGACGACGCCACGGCGCTGGCCGGGGCCGACCCGATCCTGCGTCGGCTCGCCGAGGCCGGGTCTCGCATCCGTCGCGAGACGGCGGACGCGGACGCTCCGCTCGACCGGCTCCGCGGCCTGCCCAGGCCCCGCGCCGTCATCGCCGCCGGCAGCGAGGCGCGCTTCATCCGGGCGATCCTCGAACCCGTCTGCCCCGTGCCCTTCGTGGCCTGGCCCCGCCACGGCCTGCCCGGCTGGGTCGGTGCGCTCGACCTCGTGGTCGTGATGGCCAGCGACGTCGCGCCGCCCGCGGTGGTCGCGACCGTGCACGAGGCCGTACGCCGCGGCGCGCTGCTGCTCATCGCCTGCCCGGCGGCGTCCGTCGTCGCCGAGCACGCGGGCGGCTCGTCCACGATCCTGCTGCCCACCGCCACCGGCGACCCCCTGGCCGCCGCCGTCGTCGCGCTGTCGGCGCTGCACCGGATGGACCTGGGCCCGGCGGTGCTGCCCGACAGCGTCGCCGACACCATGGACGAGGTCGCCCGCGACTGCTCGCCGTACGCCGACGTGTCCGAGAACCCGGCCAAGGACCTCGCGCTCTGCCTGGCCGACGCGCAGCCGCTGGTCTGGGGTGGTTCGGTGCTCGCGGCGCGGGCCAGCCGACGCATCGCGGAGGCGCTGCGTGCGGCCACCGGCCGGACCGCGCTGGCCGCCGACGCCGACGAGCTGCTGCCGATCATCGAGGCGACCGCGTCGCGCGACCCGTTCGCCGACCCCTTCGCCGACGCGGGTTCCGCCGACCGGCGACCCTGCCTGGTGCTGCTCGACGACGAGAACCTCGACCCGCTGGTGCGGGCCGACCACGGCCGTCTCGTCGCCGCGGCCGAGCGGGCCGACGTACGGGTGTCGGTCGTCCAGCACCGCCGGGGCAACGACGTCGACCGCTACGCGGCCCTGCTGCAGACGGGCATGTTCGCGGCGGTCTACCTCTCCCTCGGCCTCGGCCGCGGCGCCGTCGGCTGAGCCAGGGCCCGGTCGCCTCCGGGCCCGGGTCGCGGCCCGGGCTCACGCGCGGAGGGTGTCTCCGCGGCTGTACTTCCCGCCGACCGAGGCCGCCAGCGCGTAGCCGAACAGGGCCGCCGGGGTGAAGGCCCCGGGCCGACCCTCGCCACGGACGAGGCGGCGGGTGACCTCCGCGGTGATCGCGTCGGTCGCCGCCTGAGCCTCGCCGAGGCGCAGCCAGCCCTCCGACGTCGTGCCGTCCTCCCAGGTCACGAGGGCGTGGCCCCAGGAGTGCGCGCGGGGGGCCGGTCGTTCCCCGAGCTGGACGGCAGCGAGGCGCCGGGCGGCGAGGCGGCGCAGCGCCGCGACGGACAGCAGGTGCGCGGCGAGCGGGAGCACGGCACCGAGGACCCGCCCGGTCGGGACCTCGCTGGAGGCCGAGTCGACGTACGGCGCACCGCTCGCCCGCTGCGCCGCGGCGAGCTCGCCCAGCGGCATCAGGGCCGCCGAGACGCGGTCCCCGTCGGGCGTGACGAGGGCGTGCACGTCGCCGCCGAGCGGGGCGGGCGCCAGCCGGCCGTGGGCGTAGCGCCGTCCCTGGAACCGGCGCCCGCCGGGCACCCCCGGCAGCCCCTCGACGAGGGTGCCCGCCAGGGCCTCGCCCAGCGGTCCCGCCTGCACGGCCAACGAGGGCAGCATGTCCGTGCGGACCCGTGCCGCACGTCGGGGCGCGCCGCCGTCGACCGAGCACAGCCAGGCGACGACGCTCTCGGTCGCCGCCACGCCGAACCCGGCCCCGGTCACCAACGTCCGCCCCGCGCGCTCGGCGTCCGCCTGCCGGGCGAGGAGGGCCGGCACCGCGACCATGTCGTTCGCCAGGTCGACGTAGTCGCTGCCGGCCGCGAGGCAGGCGTCGACCACCGCCGGCCCGGTCCGGGTGAACGGCCCGACGGTGTTCACCACGACGGCCGGCCGCTCCTGCCGGATCCCGGCGGTCACGTCGTCGGGCGTCGGGGCCACGTACGTGCCGTGGCCCTGGTCGGCCACCGCGGCCCGCAGCCGGTCCGCGTCGCGGCCCACCACGACCGGACGGACGCCGCTCGCCGCCAGGTCGGCGGCGACGCTGCGTCCCACGCGCCCGGTGCCGCCCACGATCCAGACGTCCCGCATGCTTGCCTCCTCATTGATGATGACACGGTGTGGCATCCGCAGTGAAGTATGGCACGCCATGTCATCGCCTACGATCACCCGATGGCGAGGTGGACCCCGGACGCGCGTGGCCGGCTCGAGCGTGCGGCGTTCGAGCTGTTCGCGGAGCAGGGGTTCGCGGCGACGACGGTGCCCGAGATCACCGCGCGGGCCGGCCTGACGACCCGGACGTTCTTCCGCCACTTCGCCGACAAGCGCGAGGTGTTCTTCGCCGGCGACGAGATCCCGGAGCTGGCCCGTCGGGTGCTGGCGTCCGCGCCGCCCGACCTCGACCCCGTCGTCCTGCTCGAGCAGGGCCTGCGGCAGGTGGCGGTGGAGCGGTTCGACGGCCGCCGCGACGAGGTGCGGCTGCGCCGGGGGCTCGTGCTCGCCGACCCCGCGCTGCGCGAGCGCGACGCGCAGAAGCGGGACGACCTCGTCGCGGTCATCCGACCCGGGCTGGAGGCGCGCGGCGTCGACCCGCTGGAGGCCGCGCTGCTGGCCCAGCTCACCGTGGTGGTGCTGCACGTGGCGCTGGAGGCCTGGCTCGACGAGCCGGGCGAGGAACCGGGCGAGGAATCGGGCGAGGGGTCGCTGGGGGAGGTCGTCGCGCGGTGCTTCACGCGCCTGCGCGCCGTGCTGGAGGTGGGCGCCACCCCCGTCGTCTGAGAGGATCACCCCCGTGAGCGCAGAGGGTGGGACCAAGGCCGTCGTCGCGGCGCTGACCGCCAACCTGGCGATCGCGGTGGTCAAGTTCGGGGCCTTCGGGCTCACCGGGGCCTCCTCGATGCTCGCCGAGGCGATCCACTCCGTCGCCGACTCCGGCAACCAGGTGCTGCTGCTGGTCGGCGGCAAGCGCGCCAAGAAGGGCGTGACGCCGGAGCACCCGTTCGGCTACGGCCGTGAGCGCTACATCTTCGGCTTCATCGTCGCTGTCGTGCTGTTCAGCGTCGGCGGGCTGTTCGCGCTGTACGAGGCGTACCACAAGTGGCACGAGATCCGGCTGGGTCACGAGGACGCGCTGCTGGACGGTCGCTGGTGGTGGGTGCCGCTCGTCGTGCTCGGCGCGGCGATCGTGGCGGAGGGCCTGTCCTTCCGGACCGCGGTGCGGGAGTCGAACCGCACCCGGGGCCAGCAGACATGGCCCAAGTTCATCCGCTCGGCCAAGGCGCCCGAGCTGCCGGTCATCCTGCTCGAGGACTTCGCGGCCCTGATCGGGCTGGTGTTCGCGTTCGCCGGGATCGGGCTCACCCTGCTGACCCGCAACGCCGTGTTCGACGTCCTGGGCACCGCGCTCATCGGCCTCCTGCTGGTGGCCGTGGCCGTCACGCTGGCGATCGAGACCAAGAGCCTGCTGCTGGGCGAGGCCGCCGGACCGGAGGTCGTCCGCAAGATCGAGCAGGCGCTGGCGCAGACCGAGGGCGTCGAGCGCGTGATCCACATGAAGACGATGCACATGGGCCCCGAGGAGATCCTGGTCGCCGCCAAGATCGCGGTCAGCCCGACCGAGCGCGCCGTCGAGGTCGCCGAGACCATCGACCGGGCCGAGGTGGCGATCCGCGCGGTCGAGCCGATGGTCACCTCGCTCTACCTCGAGCCGGACGTCTTCCGCAGCGACTACGAGCCCGCGGCCCGTCCGGAACGTCCCGGGCCGGCCGGCCACTAGCACCCTCGTCACCGGTCGGGACGTACGCCCGCCGCCCGGCGCGACCGCCTGGTCCGGCCGCACGGTCGAACCACCTGCTATCAGGTGGCTCGAGGGGGCGCGTACGGTGTGCGCCGTCGCCTAGGCTCTGGGGCATGGACTACCGCGTCGCCGACCTCTCGCTCGCCGAGCTGGGCCGCAAGGAGATCACCCTCGCCGAGCACGAGATGCCCGGCCTGATGGAGATGCGCACCCGCTTCGGTGCCGAGCAGCCCCTCGCGGGCGCCAGGATCGCCGGGTCGATCCACATGACCGTGCAGACCGCGGTGCTGGTCGAGACGCTGGTCGCCCTCGGCGCCGACGTGCGCTGGGCCAGCTGCAACATCTTCTCCACCCAGGACGAGGCCGCGGCGGCCCTCGTCGTCGGCGACGGCACCCCCGACGCCCCGGCCGGCGTGCCCGTGTTCGCCTGGAAGGGCGAGACCCTCGAGGAGTACTGGGACTGCACCCGCGAGGTGCTCGACTGGCCCGGCGGCGAGCTGCCGAACATGATCCTCGACGACGGCGGCGACGCCACGATGCTGGTGCACCTGGGCGTCGAGGCGCAGAAGACCGGCGAGCTGCCGCAGGCGACCGACGAGGACTCCGAGGAGGTCCACGTCCTCTACGCGCTGGTCGCCAAGACGATCGAGCAGGGCGTCGACTGGATCGCCATCGCGAACGCGATCAAGGGCGTCACCGAGGAGACCACGACGGGGGTCCACCGCCTGTACGAGATGCTCCGGGACGCCAAGCTGCTGTTCCCGGCGATCAACGTCAACGACTCGGTGACCAAGAGCAAGTTCGACAACAAGTACGGCACCCGGCACTCGCTGATCGACGGGCTCAACCGAGCGACCGACGTCCTCATCGGCGGCAAGGTCGCCGTGGTCTGCGGCTACGGCGACGTGGGCAAGGGCTGCGCCGAGGCGCTGCGCGGCCAGGGCGCGCGCGTCATCGTCACCGAGGTCGACCCGATCTGCGCTCTGCAGGCCGCGATGGACGGCTTCCAGGTCACGACGCTGGAGGCCGCGCTGGCCGAGGGCGACATCTACGTCACCGCGACCGGGTGCAAGGACGTCATCACCGCCGACCAGATGAGCCGCATGAAGCCGCAGGCGGTCGTCTCCAACATCGGCCACTTCGACAACGAGATCGACGTCGCCGGCCTCACCCGCCGCGACGACGTCACGCGGAACAACATCAAGCCGCAGGTCGACCAGTGGATCTTCGACGCCGGGACCGACGACGAGCGTTCGATCATCCTGCTCAGCGAGGGCCGGCTGATGAACCTCGGCAACGCCACCGGGCACCCGAGCTTCGTGATGAGCAACTCCTTCACCAACCAGGTGCTCGCGCAGATCGAGCTGTTCACCAAGCCCGACGAGTACCCGCTCGGCGTCTACACGCTGCCGAAGCACCTCGACGAGCTGGTCGCCCGCCTGCACCTGCCGGCGCTCGGCGTCGAGCTCACCGAGCTGACCGAGAACCAGGCCGGCTACCTCGGCGTCCAGGTCGAGGGCCCGTACAAGACGGACGAGTACCGCTACTGATCGACGCCGCCGCAACTCGTCCGTTCGAGCGCGGCGACTGACCCGGCGCCGCCCTCAGTGACCTCGGGAAACCCACCGTGACCACGGCAGATCTGCCGTGGTCACGGTGGGTTCACCACGCCAACGTGGTGAACCGACCACCCCGGCGCGCACCGTCCCAGGCGAGGCCGGGCTCAGGAGACGGCCCACTCCTCGGCGGGGAGCCAGGCGGCGAGGTTGTCCATCCGGCGCTGCACGGCGGCGATCTCGCGGACGGCCGAGGCGATGACGCTGCGGTCGAGGGGCGACAGGTGCTCGAGGCGCAGGACGTCGGAGACGCGTTCGCCCCGCCCGATCTGGTCGAGCTGGGCCTCGAGCCGGACGCCCTGCAGGACCTCGAACACGTCGGCGAGGGTCCGGGCCTGGGCCGCCGGCAGCATCTCGCTGGTACCGGACTCGCGCAGCCGCTCCGGGGTGGGCAGCGCGGCCGTGCCCGCGCTGAGGGCGCCCCAGCGGGCGATGTTCGTGATCGGCAGCAGGGCGTGCGCCTTGATGTCGAACGTCTCCGGCCGCCGGGCCAGCAGGTCGCGGACCGAACGCATCCGGGCGCGGTAGGCGAGCGACTCCTTCAGCAGCAGCTGCATCGTCAGCGGGTGGGCGCGCAGGTCGTTGAAGACCTGGGCCACGGCGGGCAGGCCCGTGTCGCCCCAGACGGGTCGCGCGTCGACGAGCAGCGACGTCATCATGGCCCCCTGGTTGACGATGGGGTTGCCCAGCCAGCCCTGCGCCGCGGATCGCCACTCGCTCCGGGTCCGGGAGAAGTCCGGTCGGTACGCCGCCGCGCCGTGGCGGTCGTGGCCCAGCCCGGCCCGGGCCAGGAGCTCGTGCACCTCGGCGAACGCCCCGCGGAACGCGGCGACCGTCTCCGGCGGCAGGTCGTCGTCGAACGAGACGGCCGAGTCGACGTCGGAGCTGGGGACGGCCTCGCGCCGGCCGTTGCTGCCGATGGACAGCCAGGTGAACCCGCCCGACGGCAGCTCGGGGTGCTCGGCGAGCACCAGCTCGATGGCGCGTCGCAGGCAGGCGTCGACCAGGGCCGAGTAGACGGCCAGGACCCGCGCCGTCGCGAGCCCACCCTTGAGCAGCTCGGCCAGCAGGGCGGGGAGCCGACGGCCGGTGGTGGCCAGGGTGTCGGCGTCGGGCGCGCGGCGGAGCTGCTCCTGCAGCCCCGTCCCGGCGGTGCCCGTCGCGACCACGACGTCGAGCGGGCACACCGCACCGCGCACCGTCCCGCTCCGGTCGGCGACCAGCAGGTACTCGGCCTCGCGGTCCAGCAGGGCGACCACCGCCTCGGTGACCGAGTCGTCCGGGGCGACGAGCACCGGGTCGTGGTCGGCCACCTCCCCGACGGGGGTGTCCAGGGAGCGCCCGGGCACGAGGACGGCCTCGCGCAGCAGCCGGTCGGTCAGCAGGCCGGGCCGTCCGTCGGCGAGCGTCACGACGCAGTAGCCGACGTCCCGGTCGGACATGGCGCGCACGACCGAGCGCACCGGCTCGGTGCCGGCCACGACGAGGGGAGCGGTGCGCAGGAGGTCGGAGACGGTCGCGTACGTCGGTGCCCCCGCACGTCCGCGCAGCGCCGTGGACACCTCGCTGGCCAGGAAGCGGATCCCGCCGCGGGAGGTGAACGCGGGCAGCACGGCCGCCTCCGGCAGCCGGGCCACCGTCGTGCGGCGCAGGGCGACCGTCCGGGGACCGACGGGTTGACCGGTCAGCATGGCCGAGAACCCGAAGAGGCTCCCGGGGCCGAGCCGTTCCTGCGCAGGCCCGGCGAGCCGGTCGGCCTCGTTCCAGAGCCCGACGCGGCCCTCGACCACGACGAAGACCTCGACGGTGGGTTCGGCGAACGCGTCGACGACCACCTCGCCGGCGCTGAAGTCCTGCAGCTGCGCCGCCTCGGCCAGGGTGGCCAGCCCGTAGCGGTCGAGCGAGTCGAACGGCGGGTGCTCCGCCAGGAACCGCGCGAACTCCTCCGCATCGGGACGGGTGCCTGCCACGCGCCTATCGTGTCACGGTCCGCGCCCGGGTCTTCCTGAACGTTTCCCAGGAGATCCTTGGGTCATCTATGCTTCGCGACGGGCACGGCGACGTGCACCGTCGCGCCGGGGGGCGGCGCGACCGCACGATCCTCTGGAGCTTTCGTTGCCCACCTCGTCCCGCGTCGTCGTCCGTACCGCGACCGCGCTCGCCCTCGTCGTCGGCGGCCTGCTCGCCACGACGACACACGCCGCCGCGGCGCCGACGCCGACGCCGACGACGCTCCCGACCACCGACGTCGGCCTGACCTCGCCGCGGGGCATGGTCTACGCGCACGACCAGCTGTTCGTGAGCGCGGGCGACACCGTGTCCGTCCTGGGCACCGACGGAACGGTGCGCTCCCGGATCGGTGACCTCCCGGGTGCGTCCGACGTGATCGCCTCGTCCACCGGGGCGCAGGTGTACGTGGCCGTGCGCGGCGCGGACGCCGTCGCGGTCGTCGACACGACGACGCTGGCGGTGCGGCGCTGGCCGGTCTCGCCGTGCCCCGCCGACCTCGCGGCGGTCGGTCAGCGGCTGTTCTTCTCGTACGGGTGCGACGCGGGCGAGGGCGGCATCGCGTCGGTCGACCTCAGCAGGGGAGGCGCGGTCGTCCCGAGCGGCGTGGACGACTACTTCTCCAACGCACCACAGCTCGGCGGCGGTGGTGACGTGCTGGTCGCGGGGTCGGTCGGGGAGAGCCCGGCGGCCCTGTTCTCGTACCGTTCGTCGGGGCCGGACCTGACCCGGCTGGCGACGAACGCCGACGGCAGCTACCTCAGCGACCTCGCGGTGAGCCCCGACGGCACTCGCGTCTACACCTCGGGCGGTTACCCGCAGGACCTGACGAACCTGTCCGCCACCACCCTCGTCGCCGGGACGGAGTACGCCACCGGAGCCTGGCCGAGCGGGGTGGCGGTCGACGCGGACGGTTCGATGATCGCGGCGGGCACGACGAACCAGGCCAACCTGGTGGTCTTCGCGAAGGGCTCGACCGAGCCGGTCGTCGCCGGGTCGGCCCATCCGCGGGAGGAGTACAACCAGCCCCAGGCCCTGCCCCGGACGGTCACGTTCTCCGCCGACGGGAGCCGGGTGTTCGCCCTGGTCGGGACCTCCGAGCACACGTACCTGACCTCCAGCCCGACGCGTACCGGGCAGGCGCCGTCCGACCTGCGCCTGACGGTCGACCAGCCCGACGCGCCGGGCGCCCCCGCTCGGCTGACCGCCACCCTGGCCGGGCGCGCGGGCGTCACGGTCGAGCTCCGGACCAGGACGGCGGACGGGACGAGCTCCGCCGCCCGGGTGGTCACCGACGCCGCCGGCAAGGCGGTGCTGGAGCAGGTCCTGGCCGCCGGGACGACGGTGTTCGCGGCGTACGCCGGGGACGACGCCCACCAGGCCGCCCAGTCCGACACGGTGACCGTCCTGGACTTCACCCGGTTGACCCTCGGCAAGGTCACGTCGCCGTCCGGCCGGAGCGGGACCCTGACCGCCACCGCCACCCTCGCGGCGCCCCGCGCCGGTGCCCAGGTCACGTTCACCCTCGACCAGCCGGGCGAGCCCACGGGCAGCGTCACGGTGCCGACCGACGCGAAGGGCGTGGCTCGCCTGTCCGAGCACGTGACCGCGGGTGGTCGGCTCAGCGCGGCCTACGGCGGCGACGAGACCCACCAGCCGTCGGTGACGAAGCGGGCCAGGTGGACCGTCGCGTCCAGGACGCGGGCGACGCTGGGCGGGACCCACACGGTCAAGCACCACAAGCTCCGCTTCACGAAGGCCTCGAGGGTCTTCCTCGACGTCGTGGTCGACCCGTCCACGGCCACCGAGGTCGAGGTCGCGCTGCAGCGCAGGTCCGGGAAGCACTGGAAGACCGTGGCCGCGAGCACGGAGCAGCTCGAGGACGGGACGCTCACCCTCCAGCTCTACAGCGTCAAGAAGCGCAAGGACCACCGGTTCGTCGTCGCCTACCCCGGCGACGACCTCACCCGGTCCTCGAGGGCGACCTCGAAGACCTTCGTGGTGGGGTGACCGGGCGCCGTCCTCAGCAGCGCACGCTCGTCGCGCCGGTCGCGGAGTCGTAGCGGATGTAGCCCCCGACGAAGTCGGCTCGCCGCCCGCCGTCGACGCTGTGCTCGTCCTTGGTCGGCAGCCCGAGGCAGGACTTCTCGTAGCCGACCCGTCCGTACTGCTTGCGGATCTCGCCGTAGACCAGGTGCGCGCCGTGCGCCTTCGACCAGTAGATCGACCGGCCGTCGGTGAAGCCCTCGTACTGGCCGCCCTTGATCTTCTTGACGTCGGTCCGCGGCAGCCCGTACGCCTTCGGCCCGCCCGCCGCGAGGTACCTGGTCAGGATCACGCCCCGGCTGGCGTGGGTCGGACCACCCGCGACGTGGTAGATCCGCGCCTCGGTGAACACCGAGGACTGCCCGCCCGTCACGACGGTCTCGTCGCCGGTCGGGAACCCGTAGGCCTTGATGCCGCCCCCGGCCAGGAACTTCTTGAGGATCAGGCCGTGCACCTCGTGGGCGCCGGTCTTGGCGCTCCAGACGATGCGGCCGTGCTGGTAGGTCCGGCTGCGGCCGCCGGTGGTGCTGTACTCCGGGCCCCTGGCCTTGCCCAGGAACGACTTCGCCCCGCCCATCGCGGCGTACTTCTGGTCGATGAACGTCTGGTAGCCGGCCGTGAGCACGACGTCGCGGTCGGGCATCACGAAGGTGTGGCGCGCCTTGCCCCGGTCGCTCCAGCCCGTGAAGCGCCAGTGCCCGGAGGTCGGGGGCGCGTCGACGAGCACCTCCTGGGCCTCCACCTCCTGCGAGGAGAAGGTCGTCGCCCCGTCGATGCTGACGGGCACCTTGCTGCGCACCGTCACCGTGTGCAGGTCGGGCCTGGCGTCGTAGACCTTCGAGACCTTCGCGCCGCGGGCGTCGGTCGCCGACACCGTGATCTGCATCGAGGTGTCGGACCCGTGGTCGGTGAAGCCCTTGCTGTACGTGGCGCCGGTCGTCGTGCCGTCCGGGTGCAGGTGGCAGCTGTTGGGGAACGGGCAGTGCAGCAGGATCGTCTCGTAGCGGACCTTGAGCCGTCCGTCCTCGGTGTCCGTCGCCGTGGCCGACAGCCGTACCGGCTCGCCGACCTTGAAGAGCTTGCCGGCGGGCGGCGTGGTCACGCTCAGGACGGGGGAGTGGTTGGCGGGGTAGACGGTCACGGCCGCCGTCGCCTTCGCGCCGATCGAGTCGGTCACGACGACGCCCACGCGCTGCGCACCGGTCCCCTGGTAGGTGTGCTTCGGCGCCTCGCCGCTCCCGGTCGCGCCGTCGCCGAACGTCCAGCGGTAGCTCAGCTTGTCGCCGTCGGGGTCGTACGAGCCCGCGGCCGAGAACGAGACCGTGCGGCGGTCGGCGTCGGTGCGGAACGTGATGTCGGCGGTGGGCTTGCGGTTGCCGCTGCCGTAGACGATCCGGCGGATCTTGCCGGAGAGGATGTCGGCGTAGGTGATGTCGCCGTTCGGACCCGTGTGGAACGCGACCGGTCCGCCCGCGCCGCGGATGAAGCCGCCGCCGCCCTCGGGCCTGCGCGTCATCCTGCCGCTCGCGTCGACGCCCATCGTCCAGACCTGGCTGCGGGTGTAGTCGCCGAGGAAGTAGGAGTTCTTGTACCTGGCGGGGTAGGCCGAGCCGGTGTAGAGCGCGCCGCCCGTCACGGAGGCGCCCCGCCCGGAGTGGGTGTAGGTCCAGATCGGACGGACGTCGGCGCCCTTGCGGTACAGCGCCTTGCACGTGCCGTACGAGCCGAAGCTCGTCCGGCGCGCCCCCTCCATGCAGGGCCAGCCGGCGTTCGCGCCGGAGCCGATCATGCTGACCTCCTCGACGTTGCGCCAGCCCACGTCGCCGACGTCGAGCAGGCCCGAGCGGGGGTCGATGCTGAAGCGGAACGGGTTGCGGAACCCGTACGCGTAGACCATGCTGCGGATCGAGCCGGCCCTGCGGGCGTCGTAGAACGGGTTGCCGGCGACGCCCTTCCCCGCCGGCGTGACGTGCAGGATCTTGCCGTGCGCGTCGTCGAGGTCCTGGGCCCGCAGCGCCTTGGGGTCGCCGTTGTTGCCGGCGTTGTCCCCGATGCTCCAGAACAGCGAGCCGTCCGGCGCCACCACGACCGAGTCGGGGCCGTGGGTCGTGCCCGTCTCGGTGATCTTGGGCGAGGTGGCGTCCCCGTCGACGATCGTGCGCGTCCGGGTGAAGCTCGTCGGTGCGGCGGCGGGCCTGGCCTGCCACTCCTCGAGCATCGCGTGCCCGGTGCCTCCGACCCTGCCCTTGTCGTAGCTGAGGTAGACGTGGCCGGTCGTGGCGTAGTCACGGGCCAGCGCCAGACCCAGCAGGCCGTGGTCGTCCACGGCGCGCACGCCGGGCACCTTGCCGATCTTGCGCGCCTTGCCGCCGTCGGGGACGAAGGTCATCGTCCCGTCCTTGCCCGAGGTGAGGAGGCTGCCGTCGGCGAGCCAGGCGAAGTTGGTGAGGTCGTAGTCGTCCTGGCCGCTGTCGTAGCTGACGAGCGAGAAGCCCGCAGGGAGCCTGGGGGCGGCGTCGGCGGGGGCGGCGCCGAGCAGGGAGGCCGCCACGAGGCACAGGGCCGGGACCGCGATCGAGAGGCGTCGGAGCATGGGTTAGTACAACCCAGATACGTATCGGTGTGAACGACCACGCGGGCGCGTCCTCCGTCGAGTTGTCGGAGGACGCGCCCGCGCGGGGTGCTCGGCTGGCGGAGTGGCCCGCTCGCCCGCTAGGCGATCTTGGGCGGGCTGGGCAGGTGGTAGCCGGACGGGCCGACCGTGCTCTGGAGCGCGGCCTTCCAGGACCCGTCGGCGACGTACTCCTTCAGCGCCGCGTTCACCTTGGTGACCATCTCGGTGTCGCCCTTCTTCACCCCGATGCCGTAGGTCTCCGTGGAGAACCCCCGGCCGACGAGGCGGAGCTTGCCCTTGTACTCGGGCTCGGCCGCGAAGCCCGCGAGGATCACGTCGTCGGTGGTGACGGCGTCGACCTCGCTCGAGGCGAGCGCCGCGACGCACTCGGAGTAGCGCGGCTTCTCCAGCAGCGTGATCTTGCCGCGGTGGTCCTTGAGGATCGTGTCGGCGGAGGTCGTGCCGGCCACCGTGCACAGGGTCCGGCCGTTCAGCCTGCCCGGCCCGTTGATCGTCTCCTCGTTGCGCCGGACCAGCAGGTCCTGGGACGCCTCGAAGTACGGACCGGCGAAGTCGACCACCTGCTTGCGCTCGTCGGTGATCGAGAACGTCGACACGATGAGGTCGGCGCCGCCCGACGTCAGCAGCTGCTGGCGGGTGTCGCCCTCGGCCTCGACGAAGGTGATGTTCTCCGCCGGAACCCCGAGGGCCTTCGCCACGTAGGTCGCGGTCTCGACGTCGAAGCCGGAGTAGCTGTCGCCGTCCTTGACCCCGATGCCGGGTTCGTCGACCGGGATGCCGATGGTCAGCTTGCCGCCGCTCGAGGCCCCGGGGACGAGCGACGGGGAGGCGTTGGGCTCCGCGCTCCCGCCGCAGGCGGCCAGGGTCGTGACGAGGAGGGCCGAGCCGACGGTCGCCAGGGCGATCCGTCCGGCCCGACCGGTGCGCTGTGGGTTCACCGTGATGCTCCTTTGCTCAAGGTGGTGCTGCTCGGGGGTTGCGTGGCCTGCGCCGGTGCCGGACTCAGCCGGGGAGCTTGGCGTCGTCGTGCTCCGAGGTGTCCAGGTCCTCGGGCTTGACGTCGGCGCCGTACGTCGGCCCGTCGAGCGACCAGACGGCCTTGAGCCGACCGTTGGTGTTCTCCGCGACCTTCGGCTTGACGACGCGCCAGCCGATGGCGAGCACGATCGCCAGGACCGGGAGCCCGAACACGACGACCAGGAAGTCGGTCTTGTGCAGGAGCTCCGGGGAGGCCTGCCAGCCCTCGATCGCCAGCCCGACGAGCACGAGGACGAGGAAGACCAGGCCGATGTAGCTCGTGTACGGCGAGCCGGGCGCCTTGAACGGGCTCGCCGGGACCACGCCGCGGTCGCTGAGCTGCCGGAGCCGGATCTGGCAGACGAAGATCGTCCCCCAGGTCCACAGGATCATGACCGACGTCGCGCCGACCGCGATCTCGAACGCGTCCGGCGTGAGCGCGTTCAGCACCGAGCCGAGGACGAAGACGACCGAGGTCATCAGGATGCCCGCCCACGGGACGCCCGACTTGCTCATCTTGAGGGTGAACTTCGGGGCCTGGTCGCTCATGCCGAGGCTGCGCAGCACGCGCCCCGTCGTGTAGAGGCCCGAGTTGAGGCTGGACAGGGCCGCCACGATCAGGATGGCCTGGATGACGGCGCTCATCCAGCCGAAGCCGAGGCGCTCGAAGACGGTGACGAACGGGCTGGTGCCGGCCTTGTACTCGTCGGTCGGCAGCATGCAGACGAGCAGCAGGATCGAGCCGATGTAGAAGACGGCGATGCGGAAGATGACCGCGTTGACGGCCTTCGGCACCTCCTTCTGCGCGTTCTGCATCTCACCCGCGGCCACACCGACCATCTCGATCGCGGCGTAGGCGAACACCACACCGGACATGACGAGGATCGGGCCGTACCAGGCGAAGTCACCGGTGTGGGGCCAGAAGCCCCCGGGGTTCTTCCACAGGTTGGAGAGGCCGGCCTTGTGCCCGCCGATGTCGAAGCCGCCGATCACCACGACCAGGCCGACGACCAGGAAGATCACGATGGCGCCGACCTTGAGGATCGCCGCCCAGAACTCGAACTCGCCGAACGCGCGGGCGGAGAGGAGGTTGATCGACAGCACGACCACGAGGGCCACCAGCACGGTGATCCAGGTCGGCAGGGTCGGGAACCAGTACTGCATGTAGAGGCCGACGGCCGACAGCTCGGCGATGCCGGTGAGGGCCCAGTTGAGCCAGTAGACCCAGCCGGTGACGAAGGCCCACTTCTCGCCGAAGAACTCGCGCATGTAGGAGACGAACGCCCCCGACGTCGCGCGGTGCAGCACCAGCTCGCCGAGGGCGCGCATCAGGAAGTAGGCGATGACGCCGACGACGGCGTAGCTGATGACGAGCGCGGGCCCGGTGCTGTGCAGCCGCGAGGCCGACCCGAGGAACAGGCCGGTGCCGATCGCGCCGCCGATGGCGATCATCTGCACGTGGCGGCTGCTGAGCGTCTGCTGGTAGCCCGCCTGCTCGGCGTCCAGGCCGCCGTGCTCGCCGTCGGAGGGCTCGGTGGCGTCGGACGCCTTGGTGGTCTGGCTCATACGGGTCGTCCTCGGGAGTTTCGTGACCGTGCGGTCGGTGTGGGGGAAGAAAGCCGTGCCTCGACCAGAACCCTGTCGGTTCGTCCCGGGCTTGGCAAGGACCTGCGTGTAACGGTCCGTCGTACGGATGTTCGGGTGCCGTTCACCTGCGCCCACGGATGGGGGTCCCCGGCGACGGCCCGGATAGTGTCGTGGACCGGTGTCCCGCACGGCTGCGCGCTCCGTCCGGCACGAGCCGAGAAGTCCGTCAGAACAGGAGTGCCGGTGAGCATCAAGGTCGCCCTCGAGCACCGCACGACGTACCGCTTCGGTGCGCCGACCCAGCTCTACCCCCACACGGTCCGGCTGCGGCCCGCCCCGCAC
Organism: uncultured Friedmanniella sp.; assembly: GCA_964251895.1. Lineage (GTDB taxonomy): Bacteria > Actinomycetota > Actinomycetes > Propionibacteriales > Propionibacteriaceae > Microlunatus. The sequence continues at coordinate 12,468 of CAXULL010000020.1, read as the reverse complement.
ACCCGGACCCCGATCGAGGCCTACTCGCTGACGGTGACCCCGTCCGAGCACTTCCTCAACTGGCAGCAGGACCCGTTCGGCAACTGGGTGGGGCGCCTGGTCTTCCCGTCCCCGGCGCGCGAGCTCGAGATCACCGTCGGCCTGGTCGTCGACCTCGGGGTGATCAACCCGTTCGACTTCTTCGTCGAGGAGTACGCCGAGACGTTCCCCTTCACCTACGACGCCGAGCTCGCCGCCGACCTCGGTCCCTACCTGGCGAAGCCCGAGGACGCACCCGGACCGCTGTTCGGCGAGTGGCTCGCCGGCCTGCCGCTCGACCTGTCGACCCCGCAGCGCACGGTCAACTTCCTCGGGGCGCTGAACTCGGCCGTCACCGCGCGCATCGGCTACTCGGTGCGCATGGAGGTCGGCGTCCTGACGCCGGACCAGACGCTCGAGCGCGGCATCGGCTCCTGCCGCGACTCCGCCTGGCTGCTGGTGGAGGCGCTGCGGCACTTCGGCCTCGCCGCCCGGTTCGTGTCCGGCTACCTCGTCCAGCTCACCTCCGACGACCCGGCGCAGGGCGGGCCGAAGGAGGACTTCACCGACCTGCACGCCTGGGCCGAGGTGTACGTGCCCGGCGCCGGGTGGATCGGGCTGGACGCCACGTCCGCGCTCTTCGCGGGGGAGGGCCACATCCCGCTCTCGGCCACACCGACCCCGGCGTCCTCGGCGCCGATCGCCGGGGCCACCGGCCCCGCCGACGTCGAGTTCTCGTTCTCCAACACCGTCAGGCGGATCCACGAGGACCCGCGCGTCACCAAGCCGTACGCGCCCGGTCAGGTCGAGGCGCTGCAGCGTTCCGGGGCGGCGGTCGACGCGCGGCTGAAGGCGGCCGGGCTCGCGCTGACCATGGGTGGTGAGCCCACGTTCGTCTCGCGCGACGACATGGTGAGCCCGCAGTGGACGGTGGCGGCGGACGGCCCGGAGAAGCGCCTCGCGGCCAACCGCCTCGCCGGTGCGCTCGCCGAGCGGTACGCGACGGGCGGCCTGGTGCAGCGCAGCCAGGGCAAGTGGTACCCAGGCGAGCCGCTGCCGCGCTGGCAGATCGGGCTGGTCTGGCGACCCGACGGCACCCCGGTGTGGGACGACCCCGCCCGGCTCGCGGACCCGTACGACGAGGCGCACGCCAGCCCGGACGCGGCCGCCCAGGCCCGGGCGCTCGCGTCGGCGATCGCGGTGGACCTCGGCCTGCCGGCCGACCAGCCGCTCGGCTGCTACGAGGACCCGCTGGCCGCGCTCGCCGTCGAGGTGCGCCGGCCGGAGGGCCCGCCGCCCGAGCTCGACCCGACGCGGGCCGACCCCGACGTCGTGGCCCGGCTGGACGAGGGCACCGAGCCCGTCGCCTGGGCCCTACCGATCGTGCCGGCGTGGTTCGGCGACGTGTGGGCGAGCCCGGCCTGGCGCACCCGCCGGGGCCGGCTGGTGCTGGTGCCCGGCGACTCCCCGGCCGGCGCGCGGCTGCCGCTGAGCTCCGTGGCGTGGCGCGAGCCCGACTACGCCGGCGAACCCTCGTACGTGGCCCCGGACCCGGACCTCTCGGCGTCGGTGGGCCGGCCCCAGGCGGTCGTCGTCGACGCGGTCGAGGTGCCGACCCGCACGGCGGTCGTCACGCAGGCCCGCGACGGCTACGTGCACGTGTTCCTGCCGCCGGCCGAGCAGCTGGAACGCTGGCTCGAGGTCGTCGCGCTGGTCGAGCGGGCCGCGGCGAAGACCGGGGCGCGAGTCGTGCTCGAGGGCTACGCCCCGCCGCCGGACCCGCGGATCACGTCCCTGCTCGTCACCCCGGACCCGGGCGTGATCGAGGTCAACCTGCACCCGACCAGCAGCTGGGAGGAGCTCTCCGAGCTCACCCACACCCTGTACGCGCTCGCCGCCGAGCAGCGCCTCGGCACCGAGACGTTCGCGATCGACGGGCGCCACTCCGGCACCGGCGGCGGCAACCACATCACCCTCGGCGGCGCGACCCCGGCCGCCTCGCCGATGCTGCTGCGCCCCGACCTGCTCGTCAGCATGCTGACCTGGTGGCAGCGCCACCCGTCGCTGTCGTACGTGTTCTCCGGCCGCTTCGTCGGTCCGACCAGCCAGGCCCCGCGTTTCGACGAGGGCCGGATGGAGAACCTGTACGAGATGGAGATCGCCTTCGCCGAGATCGAGACGTACACGCCGCCGCCCGAGGACGAGGACGACGGCGTCGACGGACGTCCCGAGTCCCGGCGCCGCGGGCTGCCCTGGGTGACCGACCGGGCGCTGCGGCACCTGCTCACCGACCTCACGGGCAACACCCACCGGGCCGAGTTCTGCATCGACAAGCTCTACAGCCCCGACTCCGCCCGCGGCCGGCTCGGCCTGCTGGAGCTGCGCGGCTTCGAGATGCCGCCGCACCCGGACATGGCGCTGGTCCAGGCGCTGCTGGTGCGCGCGCTCGTCGCCCGGTTCGCCGAGGAGTCGTTCTCGGCGCCGCTGGTGCGCTGGGGCACGACGCTGCACGAACGGTTCCTGCTGCCGCACTTCGCGATGGCCGACCTCGGCGAGGTCGTCGCCGACCTGCGCGCCCACGGCTTCGAGATCGAGGAGTCGTGGTTCGCGCCGTACCTCGAGTTCCGGTTCCCCCGGATCGGGGTCGCCCGCGCGGGCTCGGTCGAGATCGAGCTGCGCCAGGCGATCGAGCCCTGGAACGTCCTCGGCGAGGAGGCCACGTCCGGCGGGACCGCCCGCTTCGTCGACTCGTCGACCGAGCGGATCCAGGTCCTCGTCACGGGCTTCGCCCCCGAGCTGCACCTGGTCTCCTGCAACGGCGTGGCCGTGCCGATGACCCCGACGGGCACGCCGGGGGAGTACGTCGCCGGCATCCGCTACCGCGCCTGGAAGCCCTGGTCCTCGCTGCACCCGACGCTGGAGATCGACGCCCCGCTGCACGTCGAGGTCGTCGACCGGGCCAACCGGGTGTCCCTGGGCGGTGCGACCTACCACGTCGTGCACCCGGGCGGACGGTCGTACGACACGCCGCCGGTCAACGCGCACGAGGCGGAGGCCCGTCGGGCCCGGCGCTTCGAGGCCATGGGCCACACCGCCGGCGAGATCGACGTGCAGGCGCTCGAGGCCGAGCTGCTGCGGCGCACCAACGACGGCACGGACTACCCGGTCACCCTCGACCTGCGTCGCCGGGTGCCCTCCACCTGGGGCCGCTGAATGGGCTCGCGATGACGGTCCTCGCCCGCTACCTCGAGGCCGCCCGGCAACCCGACGCCGAGCAGGTCGACGGCGGTACCGGTCCGGCGGCCTTCGACGAGCTCGCCGCCCCCGACGGCACCCCCCGGGCGGCGTGGGCCACCCTGGTCGACGGCCTCGCCGAGGCCACCGACGACCTGGGCTCCGCGCGGCGCGAGGTCGCGCGCCTGCTCGAGGACGACAACGTCACGTACACCCCGAGCCCGGCGTCGTCCCGCTCGATCGTCGACCCGCCGGCCGCCGGCCCCGCGGCTCCGGCGGGGCTCGAGCAGGCCCGGCCCTGGCGGCTCGACCCGCTGCCGCTGGTGCTGCACGACCGCGAGTGGGCGACGCTCGAGGCCGGCGTCGTCCAGCGCGCCGAGCTGCTCGACGCGGTCCTCGCCGACCTCTACGGGGCGCGCCGGCTGCTCGCCCGCGGCCTGCTGCCGGCCGCGGTCGTGCTCGACCACGAGGAGTACCTGCGGCCCGTCGTCGGCGCCGCGAGCGTGGTCGACCAGCGCCTCTTCATGACCGCGGCCGACCTCGGCCGGGACGCCTCGGGGGCGTGGAAGGTCATCTCCGACCGGACGCAGGCCCCCTCCGGCGCGGGCTACGCGATGCAGAACCGCCGGGTCGTGTCCCGGGTGCTGCCCGACGTCTACCACGCCGCGCACCTGCACCGGCTCACGCCGTTCTTCCAGGCGATGCGGGTGGCGCTGGTGGAGGCGGCGCCGAGCACGGTCGAAGACCCCCGGGTCGTCGTGCTGAGCCCGGGCACCGCCTCGGAGACCGCGTTCGACCAGGCGTTCGTCGCCTCGCTGCTGGGCTACCCGCTGCTCGAGGGCAGCGACCTGCTGGTCCGCGACGGCCGGGTGTGGATGCGCGTGCTCGGCCGGCTCGAGCAGGTCGACGTCATCCTGCGCCGGGTCGACTCGACCTGGATGGACGCCCTCGAGCTGCGCGGCGGCTCCCGCCTCGGCGTCACCGGTCTGCTGGAGTGCGTGCGGCAGGGGACCGTGAGCGTGGTCAACACGATCGGCTCCGGCGTCCTGGAGAACCCGGCGCTGCTGCCGTTCCTGCCCGAGCTGTGCGAGCGGCTGCTCGGCGAGCCCCTGCGGCTGCCGTCGGTCGACACCTGGTGGTGCGGCGACCCGGCGGGGCGGGCGTACGTCCTGGCCCACCTCGACGAGCTGGTCGTGCGCGCGGTGAGCCACGGGCACGGCCGCAGCGTGGTCGGCCGCGCGCTGACGTCCGAGCAGCGCGCCCGGCTGGTCGCCCGCATCGAGGCGGCGCCGCACCGGTTCGTCGGCCAGGAGGTGCTGCCGCTCTCGTCGGCGCCGACGGCGTCGACGGTCCCTGTCGCTGAGGGTCCGGCCGGCGAGGGTCCGACCGGTGATGTTCCGACCGGTGACGGGCGAGCTGAGGGGTCCACGGCCCTGGTCCGACGGCGGGTCGTGCTGCGGTCGTTCGCCGTGCGCAGCGGCAGCTCCTACACCGTGATGCTGGGCGGCCTCGCGCGTACCAACGACGAGACCGCGCCCGGACCGTTCGTCACTGCGCCCGACGGCGGCGTGGCCAAGGACGTGTGGGTCGTCAGCAGCGAGGCCGCCCCGACCTCACGGGTGCCCGCCAGCCGCAGCCGCGCCGAGGAGGGCAGCGTGGTCCTGCCCGGGGCGGCGTCGGCGGCGATGGTGCCGCGCGTGCTCAGCGACCTCTACTGGTTCGGCCGCTACGCCGAGCGCGCCGAGGACCTGCTGCGGCTCGTCCTGGCCACCCGGACCGTCAGCATCGAGACCGACGTCGACGTCCGGCCCGGGCACGCGCTGGACGTGCTGCTGCAGGCCCTCACCCACGTCAGCACGACCTACCCGGGCTTCGGCGCGCTGCCCACCGAACCCGCGGCCCGGCGGACCGCGGTCATGCCCGAGCTCCGGTCGCTGATGCTCGACCGGCGCCGTCCGGGTTCCGTGGCCCAGTCGCTGCAGGCGCTCATCACGTCGGCGCAGGCCGTGCGCGACCAGCTCTCGGAGGACGTCTGGATGGTGCTGGCCGACGTCGAGCGGGCGTTGGCGGCGCTGGGACGACAGCCCAGGGACCAGGGGCTGCACCTCACCGAGGCCGGCGAGCGCGTGCTCTCCGGGCTGCTCGCGCTGTCGGGCATCGTCGGGGAGAACATGGTGCGCGACCCCGGCTGGCTGCTGCTGGACACCGGCCGCGGGCTCGAGCGCGCGCTGCAGGTGCTGAGCCTGCTGCGCGCGACGCTCGTCGAGTCGTACGGTCCCGACGTCGACCGCGCCGTGCTCGAGGCCGCGCTGACCTCGAGCGAGTCGATCGTCACGTTCCGGAGGCGCTACCGGGGACGTTCCGGGGTGCCGGCCGTGGTCGAGCTGCTCGTGGTGGACGCCTCCAACCCGCGCTCGGTGGCGTACCAGCTGCAGCGGATGCAGACCGACCTGCAGGCGATCCCGAACACCTCGCCCACCGCCCGGCCGCTCCGGCTGCTGGACCGCCTGGTGGAGAAGGTCCGGCTGGCCGACCCGGTGGCGCTCGGCACGGTGCTGCCGCCCTCGCCCGGAGCACCGGCGGACGAGCCGGCCCGCCGCGACGCGCTGGAGGAGTTCTGCGCCGACCTGCACGGGGCGCTGCGGGAGCTCTCCACCGCCGTGCGCGACCATTACCACCAGCCGCCGCCCACCCAGCAGTCCCTGCTGCGCCAGCAGGCGCTCGGGGTCGGGCACGAGCAGCCATGAGATACCGCATCGAGCACGTCACCCGCTACGACTACGACGCCGACGTGACGGGCAGCTTCGGTCAGTTCCACCTGACGCCGCGCCAGCTCCCCTGGCAGGAGGTGCACACGCACGAGCTGACCATCGAGCCCGGTCCTGCGACCCTGCTCTCCCACACCGACCTCTACGGCAACACGAAGTCCTCGTTCCACGTGACCGACCCGCACACCGAGCTCGTGGTGCGGGCGGTCAGCGTCCTGGACGTCGTGCCGCCCGTGCTGCCGCCCGAGGCGCTCGCGGTGGCCTGGGAGGACGCGCGGCCCGCCGTCCGCACCGACGAGCCGGACGCGTGGGAGGCGGCCGACTTCACGTTCGCGTCGCCGTACGTCGACGTCCCGCCCGAGGTCGAGGCGTACGCGCGGGTGTCCTTCACCCCGGGCCGCCCGCTCGGGGAGGCCGCGACCGACCTGATGCACCGGGTGCACGACGACTTCGCCTACCGGCCACGTTCCACGATCATCGGGGAGAAGGTCGAGGACCTGCTGGTCAAGCGGCACGGCGTCTGCCAGGACTTCTCGCACGTGATGGTCGCGGGCCTGCGCTCGCTCGGCCTGGCCGGGCGCTACGTCAGCGGCTACCTGGCCACGCGCCCGCCGCCCGGGCGGCCCCGCTCGATCGGGGCGGACGCGAGCCACGCGTGGGTCGGGGTCTGGGTGCCCGGCGCCGGCTGGCTGCACCTCGACCCGACGAACAACCGCCTCACCGACGCCTCCCACGCCACCGTGGCGTGGGGGCGCGACTACGGCGACGTCCCGCCCGTGCGCGGGGTCATCTTCACCGAGGCCAAGAACTCCTCGATGAAGGTCTCCGTCGACATGGCCCCTGCGTAGCGGTCCTCGCTCCCGGCGGCGCGCGAGAGCTGAGCCTCGTCCGACGAGCTCAGGGAACGTACGCCCGGGCCTTCTGCCCGGGGGCCGCCGGTTTCCCGCCCCTCGTGGCCCGACCTCCACGGCTGAGGCCGCATCTGGGGCAACGAGGGTCGGAAAACCAGCAAACCACTGCGAGCTCAGGACGTGCCGGTGCCGGCCACCCCGGGCTCTGCCCGACCTCGTGGAGGTCGGACGAGCCCGCAGTGACCGGCACCGGACTTCAGCCGTTCAGATCAGCGGGTCCAGCTCAGTGGTCGCCGTCCACCCCGGGGATCGCTGCGCCCGGCACGTCGTCGGGGGCGTAGATCTTGGTGTCGCCCGGGTAGGGCTTCTTCCAGTCGTGCGTCTGGTACCAGGTGTAGCGGTTCAGCTGCGCCGGGTGCGCGAAGTCCGGGATGGCGCCGTTGCCGGTGAAGTGCTGGAGGTTCCCCCAGTCCTGCCACGCCTTGACGACCGCCTGCTGCTCCGACGGCACCGCCGTGGCCTTCTGCTGGGCGACCTTGAGCTTCTTGGCTGCAGTGCCCTTGCGGCCGAGCGTGTCGACCCCGCACGCGGGCGGGGTGACGACGCCCTCGGTGAGCGGGACCTGGTTCCGGACCGCCGAGAAGGGCGTCGTGTCCGCGTGGTCGGTGAACGCGCTGAACATCGGCGTCGCCGCCGCGACCTTCTGGTTGAGCGGCTGCGCGCCCAGGATCTGCTCGATGGTGCGGACCATGGTGATCTGCGAGTAGTAGGTGGAGTCCACCTTCGCGTGGTTCGCGTACGGGCTGATCACCTGGACCGGGGCGCGGTGCCCGTCGACGTGGTCCACCCCGGCCTGGCTGTCGTCCTCGACGACGAAGATCGCCGAGTCCTTCCAGTAGCGGCTGTGCGAGATCTCGTCGACGATCTTGCCCACCGCGAGGTCGCCGTCGGCCACCTGGGCCTCCGGCGTGGCCGGGCCGCCCGTGTGGTCGCTCGAGAGCCACATCATGTTGAGGTTGGCCGGACCCTTGCGCTCGAACTCCTGCTTCCAGACCTGGTAGCGGTAGAGGTCGGGGATCGAGGTGTCGAACTGCGGCGACGCGTGGTTGGAGATCTTGTTCAGCGACGGGATCGGCGACTGGTCGTTCACCTTGATCGCGGGGTCGGTCAGCCGGCCCGGGTCGCCCCCGGCCTCGACGCTCGTGCTGGCGCAGTAGTACTGCTGCCAGGTCGCGTCGTCCGGCTTGTTCTCGAACGCCATGAACTCACCGAAGTTGCGGGCGGTGCCGCCCGCCGCCTGCACGGCGCTCCACAGGAAGCCGGAGCGCTGGTGACCGAGCACGTCGTTCTCGGTGTCGTAGCTGCGCAGGTACTCCCCGGCGCTGGACTCGGTGTACTCGGGGTTGTCGCCCTGCATCACCCAGTTGTGGCCCTCGGCCGAGTTGGTGCCCACGTCGTAGAAGTTGTCGTAGAGACCGAACTGCTTCGCCAGCGCGTGCTGGTTGGGCGTGACCTTCTCCCCGAACTGGGCGAGGGTCGGGTCGCCGTTGCCGCGGGTGTCGTCGCCGTAGACCTGGTCGTAGGTGCGGTTCTCCTTGACGAGCAGGAAGACGTGCTTGATCTTCGACGGGTCACCGACCCGCTTCGGCACCGCCACCGCCGCGGCCTTGGTGCCGGACGCCTGCTTGACGTCGTTCGTCGTCCACCCGTTCTGCTTGAACACGGTTGCCGTGTACGTCGCGACGTCCTGGTCGTCCGGAAGCGGGAAGCGGGTCAGCGACCCGGTGGTGCTGTGGGTGTTGTGGCCCGTGGCCAGGACGGTGCCCGGGCCTTCCTCGATGGTCTGCTCGGGCCCGCGGGCGTCGATGCCGCGGGTGTTCGTGACGACGACCTGGTTCTTGGAGATGCCGATGTCGGCCGGGTAGTAGTCGGTCGGCAGCAGGCCCACGTAGCTCACGGGCTCCTGCGGCCTGCCGTTGTAGCGGTAGACGGCGACCGCGTTCGCCCGGCCGAGGGTCACCAGCAGGCGGCCGTCCGGGGTCATCGTGACGCTGTTCGGCTGGTAGCCGACGCTGGAGGAGGCCCACGGCTTCGTGCTGATGGTCTGCACGACCTTGTCGAGGCCGGTGTCGATCACCGAGACGGAGTCGCCGAACGTGTTGGTGACGAACAGCGCGTTCCCCGACGCGTACATCGCGGTCGGGTGCAGGCCGACGGTCACCGAGTGCACCGACGCGGTGGCGGCGGCGGTGTCGATGATGCTGACGCTGCCCTGGGTCGAGGTGCCCTTGCTCCCGTACGCCGGCACCTGGGTGCCGTACGACTCGATCGTCGTGTCTCCCGAGCGGGCCTTGCGGCCGCCCTCGTTGCTCACGTAGAGCTTGCTGCCCACGAGCACGACGGCCCGGGGTGCGATGCCGACGTACCAGCTCCGCTTGACGGCACCGGTCGCCGCGTCGAGCGCGACCACCGTGTTCTGGCCGTTGACCGGGACGTACACCGTGGCGCCGTCGGGGGAGAAGGTCGCCTTGCCGGGCAGGGCCTGCAGCGCGGCGAGGCCCGTGTCGGGGTTCGGGGTGATGCGCTTGGCGGGCAGCGCGATGGTCGTCGGCGCGGCGAGCGTGCCGTCGGTGTTCACCGCGAACCGGGTGAAGCCGTTCGCCTGGGGCAGCCAGAGGAACTTGCCGTCCGGGGAGTAGACCGGACCCTCCTGGCCGACGCTGGCGTCCGCGAGCTTCGTGTTCACCCCGGGAGCGCTGCCGACCAGCCAGATCGGCCGCTGGGTGTCGAGGTCGAAGACCTGCAGCACGACGCCGCTGTCGGCGGTGGACGCGGCGAGGAACCGGCCGTCCGGGCTGATCGCCGAGCCCATGAACTTGCCGTACTTGGTGACCAGGCGCTGACCCACCGGGTTGACGGCCTGGTCGGAGGAGATCTGGAGGCCGAGGCCGTACGTGCTCCCGACCTCGTTGTCGTGGAACACGACGGTGCTCGCGTCCGCGGCGCCGGTGCCGGCGACGGCGAGGGTCGCGAGACCGACGAGCGCCACGTGGCCGGGACCGCGGCGCCTCAGGAACGAGGTGGGCCTCGTGCTCGTGGAGCGGCGTTGGCGGGTGACCTGCATGGATCAGTCCTTCCGAGGGTTGAGCAGGTCGACGAAGCCGTCGAACTGCCAGAGGGGGTTGGGCGCGTCCCCGTACGGGGCTCGGACCTGGAAGAAGCCGTTGACTTCGGTGGGTCCGTCGCCGTCGGCCACGTAGCGCCCTTCTGCGGTGACGTCGAGCTGGTAGATGGCCGACCCGACCGCGGTCGTGCCGGGGAGGTGCCACGTGACGACGCAGCGCCAGTCGGTGCCTGGTCCCTCGTCGACCACGAGGGAGCCGCCCTTGTCGCAGGCCGCGGTGCTCTGCAGCTCCGCCTCCGTGACGGCCGGTCGGTGCAGCTCCTCGGTCTGGAGCCGGTAGAGGTGGCCGTACGTCGTCGCGAGCGAGCGTTCGAGGGTCGCCTGCTCGATCCCGGTGCCGGTCGGCAGGGCCAGCGTCACCACGAGCACGGAGACGGCGGTGAGCGCGGCCAGCGGCAGCAGCCCGCCCAGGACGAACCGGCGGCCCGAGCCGTCGTTGGCCAGGTCGGTGAAGTCGCGACCCAGGAAGAGCCGGTACGCCAGCGCCGTCGCCACGACCGCCCAGGCGAGGGCGACCACCACCCCGACCACGAGCGGAGCGGTCTGCACCCGCTCGGTGAACAGGCCCCGCCACGCGACGAAGGCCTGGCTGGGCAGCGCCAGCCGGAGGGCGAGCGGCAGCGGCAGCATCCCCACGAGCGCGAGCCCGACGGCGAGCACGGCCGGGGTCACAAGCCCCATCGGAGAGCGGCCCAGCACCACCGAGCCGAGCAGCCCCACGGCGGCGAACGCGGCGGTCGGGGCGAGGACGCACAGCCAGGCCAGGACGAACCGGCCGGCGACCTCGGAGCCGCTGAAGGCGTACCCGTCGAGCCCGGACAGCGGCCGGTCACCGGCGGACACGAGTCCGCCGACCAGCCCGGACACCGCGAGGCCGGTGACGAGCAGCAGGATCACGGTCGCGCTGGCCAGCGCCTTGCTGACGAAGATGCGGCGCTTCGAGCGGACCGCGACCAGCAGGTGCCGCCACGTCCCCAGCCGGTCCTCGACGGCGAAGACGTCGCCGGCCACCAGCGCCGTGATCAGCGGCAACGCCCAGAGGCAGGCGAACGCGAGCACCACCAGGGCGCCGGCCCAGCCGGTCGAGCCCATCAGCCGCCCGAACACGGTGTCGGAGGGCAGGGCGCTCTGCCGGCTGACCACGCCGACGAACGCCCCCGGCGCCACCCAGCACGCGAGCAGCAGCAGCCGGACCCGCCACTGGGACAGCAGCTTGAGCAGCTCGAAGCGGTAGCTGCGGCCCAGGGGCGCGGGTCCGACGGAGACCCCGGCGGCGGCCCCGGCGACCACGTCGGCGGCGTCGGCGGTCATCGTGGCCCCCCGGCACGCTGCGTCGCGGGCTGGTCGTCGGCACCGGTCAGGGCCAGGAACGCCGCCTCGAGCGGCGCCACGACCGGTCCGAGCTCCCGGATGCCGACACCGGTGCGTACCAGCCGGACGACCAGCTCGTCGAGGGCCGGTCCCGAGCCGTGGACGACGAGCAGGTCGGTGTCGCCCCGCTGCGGACGCGCCTCCGGGGCGACGAGGCGCAGGCCCGGGATGGTGGCCGCGACCTCGCGGGCCCTCGGGGCGTCGGTGGTACGGAGGCGGTAGTCCAGCTCTCCGGTCTCGGCCGCGAGCTTCTCGACCGGGCCGGTGAACACGACCCGTCCGGTGGTGAGGATGGTGACGTCGGAGCAGAGCTCGGCCAGGTCGTCCATCCGGTGGCTGGACAGCACGACGGCGGTGCCGGAGACCGCCAGCCGGGCGATCACCCGGTTGACGTGGCGCCGGCCCGCCGGGTCCAGGCCGTTGGCCGGTTCGTCGAGGACGAGCAGCCGCGGCCGGCTGAGCATCGCCGACGCGAGCCCGAGCCGCTGCCGCATGCCGAGCGAGAAGCCGCGTACGCGGTCGTCGGCGACGTCGGTCAGGCCCACCTGCTCGAGCGCCTCGTCGAGGCCGACGGTCTCGCCGCCCCGCAGCGAGGCGAATGCCGCCAGGTTCTGCCGGGCCGTGAGGGACGGGTAGAGCCCGGGTTCGTCGACGAAGCCCGCGACCCCCGCCGGGACCACGAGACTGCGACCCACCGGGGTGCCGAGGATCTCGAGGCGGCCGCCGTCGACCGTGGCCAGCCCGAGCAGCAGACCCAGCAGGGTCGACTTCCCGGCCCCGTTCGGGCCGACCAGGCCGTGCACCTGACCCGCCTCGACGTCGAGGTCGACATGGTCCAGCGCGATCACGTCACCGAACGACTTGGTGACGCCCCGCGCGCGAACTGCCCGCGATGGGTCCATCTGGCCCCTCTCCCCGAACTCCATAGGGAACCTAGGAGCGCAAGGTGGACACGGAGCGACCAGACGGCGAAGGGTGGCCCAACGAAGTAGGGCCTCGAGGTGGTGCCGGCGCGCCGCCGGACCGGCTGCGGCTCGCTAGC